>NZ_CAXBJJ010000012.1:0-176651 GCF_963976115.1 uncultured Thalassospira sp. | reverse complement strand
GCGACGGATCGACCGGTGATGGTACCGGCACGGCCACGAATGGCGACAGTTCGGGTGGTGAAGGTTCTGACAATACCAGCGGGTCATCGGGGGATGACACGACGGGTAATGGTGGCGCAACGGATAACACTGGCAGCGGCCAGACCGACACGGGCAGCGGCGACACCAACACGGAAACCGGCACCGATACGACGAGCGGGGCCGGGAATGAAACCGGATCAACGGATGGATCGGATGGATCAGGGGAGACGTCCGGGGATACAACGGGCAACAGCCAAACGGGCGACGGATCGACCGGTGATGGTACCGGCACGGCCACGAATGGCGACAGTTCGGGCGGTGCAGGTTCTGACAATACCAGCGGGTCATCGGGGGATGATACGAGCGGTGGCGATAGCGGAACCGGGCAGACTGGCAACGATACTGGCACCGGTGAAACCGGCGACGGAACAGACGAAACCGACGACACCCAGGTAAGTGACAATGTGCCAACGGTGGGCCGTGACATTGTGCATGGCACCGCCGGGGTGGATACGCTGGCGGGCGGTGCTGGTAATGATACCTTGCAAGGTGGCGACGGGGACGATGTGCTTGATGGCGGCACGGGCAATGACATTTTGCAAGGGGGTGCCGGGAATGATGGCCTGACGGGCGATGCAGGCGATGATGTGTTGCAGGGCGGCGATGGCGACGATGTGCTGGATGGCGGCACTGGTAACGACATTGTGCAGGGTGGTGCGGGCAATGACAGCCTGATCGGTGGCGTTGGCGACGACGTTATGCAAGGTGGTGCCGGAGACGATTATTTGCGTGGCGGCCTGGGCGATGACCAGTTGCAGGGCGGCGAAGGCACGGATACAGCCGATTATAGCGATGCCGTTGCCGGGGTGCGGGTTGACCTGGCCCATGAAACTGCCACCGGCGGGGCGGGCAATGACATTGTTCAGATGGTGGAAAATGTTGAAGGGTCGTCGTTTGATGATCACTTGACCGGTGATGACGGCAATAACGTTTTGTCGGGCGGCGATGGCATTGACACTCTGACGGGCGGTGCGGGCGACGATACCCTGACCGGCGGGGCCGGTGTTGACGACATCCAACTGACCGAAGGTTTTGGCAAGGATACCGTTACCGATTTTGAAACCGGTGCGGACATTATTGATTTGTCGCGTCTGGCTGTGCCCGATTTTACCACGCTTCAAAGCATGATGAGCGATGACGGCAACGGCAACACCGTGATCGATTTTGGCGATGAAGGCACGTTGACGCTGCAACATGTTGATGCAGCATCGCTGACACAGGATAACTTCCGCGGCTTTGGCCGAATCTTTGCCGATGATGCCAATGATAGCGTGGCCGGTACGGGCGGCGACGATGCCATCTATGGTTTTGAGGGCGATGACACGTTGCAAGGCGGGGCGGGCAATGACGTTCTGTCGGGCGGGGATGGCAACGATGTTTTAAGTGGCGGTGCGGGGGATGATACCCTGCGTGGCGAAGAAGGCATTGATACCGTTGATTATTCCGATGCCGATGGTAGCGTAAATGTCGATCTGGCAGCGGGAACGGCCACGGGTGCAGCTGGCAACGATGTGCTGGACCGTATCGAAAATGTTATCGGGTCTGGATATGACGACACCCTTACCGGGGATGACGGCGCAAACAAGCTTGAAGGTGGTGCGGGTAATGACCTGATCACCGGCGGGGCTGGCGATGATGTGCTGGATGGTGGCGCCGGAAATGACAGCTTTGTCGGCGAAGCTGGCAATGACAGCTATATTGGTGGCAGTGGTACCGACAGCCTTGATTTAAGTGCGCGCGATACCGCCCAGAATGTTGACCTTGGCAATGGCAAAGCCACCGATGCCGCAACCGGCGAAACCGACAGTGTTAGCAGCATTGAAAACATCATTACCGGCAATGGCAATGATGTTGTGAAGGGCGATGCGGGCAATAATAACCTGCAAACCGGTGCGGGCGACGATATACTGGCAGGCGGCGGTGGTGATGATATTCTTGATGGTGGTGCCGGAAACGACACCGTTAGTTACGCCGATGATGGCGCCGTACAGGTAGACCTGGCCGCCGGACATGCCGATCTGGCATCGGGCAGCCAGAACCTGTCAAACATTGAAAATGTGACCGGGTCGGGCGGGGATGACCATATTTCCGGCGATGATG
The DNA here is from genome assembly GCF_963976115.1 of uncultured Thalassospira sp. GTDB lineage: Bacteria > Pseudomonadota > Alphaproteobacteria > Rhodospirillales > Thalassospiraceae > Thalassospira. The sequence continues at coordinate 174,470 of NZ_CAXBJJ010000012.1, read as the reverse complement.
GCGCGAATATTCTAAATGGCGGGGCCGGTGACGACGTGCTGGTTGGTGCTGGCGGCGACGATACGCTGATTGGCGGCGACGGAAGCGACACGGTAGATTATTCGGCCAATAACAGCGCTATGTCGGTTGATCTTGCCACGGGAACAGTGACCGGGGACGGAACTGATACGCTGCAATCGGTCGAAAATGTTGTTACCGGGAATGGTGATGACATTATTCATGGCAATAGCAGCGACAATACAATCGATACCGGGGCCGGAAATGATACGGTTTATGCCAGTAGCGGTTCTGACCAGCTCGACGGCGGCAGTGGCACCGATACCCTGTCCTTTGGCGAGACCAGCGGCGGCATAACGCTTGATATTGGCAATGGCACGGCAACCATTGGCGATGATACCACCCGCTTTACCGGGTTTGAGCAATTTGAAGGATCCGCCGGTGCCGACACTCTGATTGGCGGCGATGGTGCCGATACCATCCGTGCCGGTGCGGGTGAAGACACCCTTGATGGTGGTGCGGGCGACGATGTGCTTGCAGGTGGTGCCGGGGCGGACAGCTTTGTTATTTCGCCAACAAGTGGCAATGACCTGATTACCGATTTTGACCCGGCCAGTGACATCCTTGATATTCAGGGGATCGACGGGCTGGAACTGTTTGGTGATGTGGCACCCCTGATTGGTGAAAATGCCGATGGCTTCGCCACCATTACCGTTGGCGATAGCGTGATTACGCTGGAAAATGTCAGCCCCGATGAGCTGACATACCGTAATTTTGCTGGTGTTCGGTCGCTTGAGGGCACACCGGATGCCGATGTGCTGGACGGCACAAGCCGCAGTGATGTGATTGACGGCCTGGCCGGGAACGACACCATTAACGGGTTTGATGGCAATGACAGCATCAGCGGTGGCGAGGGCGACGATGTTATTACCGGTGGCGCAGGCAATGACCAGATCGATGGCGGTGCCGGGGCAGATAATTTACGTGGTAATGAAGGCAACGATACCCTGTTGGGCGGCGACGGCAATGATACGATTGCCGGCGACGACGGGGATGACCTTGTTAATGGCGGCAGCGGTGACGATTTGCTGTCGGGTGGTGCTGGTGCTGATACCGTTCTTGGCGGCGAAGGTAACGATGTTCTTTCCGGCGGAGCCGGGGACGATGTGCTTGATGGCGGCGACGGGGCCGATACCGCAAATTATGGCGATGCCACCGGCGGCGTAAATGCCGATCTGAGCCAGGGCACCGCCACAGGTGCGGCAGGCAATGACAGCTTGAATGCGATTGAAAACCTTCAAGGGTCGAAGTTCGACGATGTTTTGACGGGCGATGACGGGACCAATACCCTTTCGGGCAATGCGGGTAACGACATCCTTCATGGCGGTGCGGGCGACGATGTGTTGCAAGGCGGCAGTGGGGTCGACACCGCCGATTACAGTGACGCCGACGGTTCGGTAGCGGTTGATCTGGCAGCGGGCAGTGCCCAAGGTGCGGCTGGCAACGATATTTTGCAAGGCATTGAAAACGTTACCGCTGGTGCGGGTGACGATATCCTTTCGGGTAACGACAGCGCCAATATTCTGTCTGGCGGGGCTGGCAACGATGTTCTTTCCGGCGCGGCGGGCGATGACAGCCTTTCCGGCGGGGCGGGCGACGATATTTTAAATGGCGGTGTTGGCAATGATGTTTTAACCGGCGGTGCCGGTACCGACACGTTTGTTTTTGGCGCCGATCAGGGCAACGACACCATTACCGATTTTGATCGGTCAGCCGATCTGATCGATCTGTCGGGGTTTGATGTTCCCAACTGGGAAGCCTTGCGCCTTGCTATTGGCACCAATGACGCGGGCGACGCGGTTATTCGCCTTAATGGTCAGGAACTGACATTGACCGGGGTTTCCCCCGATACCTTGAGTGCGGCGAATTTCAATGACATTGCTTCGCTGGGCACAACCGAAAATGCCGACACTGTAACCGGCACCGATTTTGCCGAATTGATTGACGGCAAGGCCGGAAATGACGTGATTTCCGGCGGTGGCGGCGATGATGTGATTTTGGCCGGGGCAGGCGATGATACGCTGATCGGTGGGGCCGGAAATGACAGCCTTGATGGCGGTGCAGGCCGGGATATGGCCGATTATTCCGCCGCCAAAGGTGTTGTGGTTGACCTTGAAAATGGCACCGCCACCCAGCCCGGCGGTGAAACCGACCATCTGACATCGATCGAGGATATTAACGGGTCGGCATTTGCCGATACCATCATCGGCGATGGCAATGATAACAGCCTGAGCGGCAATGACGGCAACGATGTGCTGGCAGGGGGGGGCGGCAACGACGTGCTTTCTGGCGGGGCGGGCGCGGACAGCCTTGAGGGCGGTACGGGCAACGATACCCTTGATGGTGGCGCGGATAATGATGTTCTGAGCGGCGGGGTCGGAGACGACATTGTTACCGGTGGTGCTGGTGACGATGTGTTGCGCGGCGGGGCCGGTAACGACACAATTGATGGCGGTGCCGGGAACGATACCGTTACATATGACGACGCCACAGGCGGTGTTGCCGCCGATCTTGCCACGGGTCAGGCCAGCAGTGCCGATGGTGTGGATCGCCTTGTCAATGTTGAGAGTCTGACCGGTTCGGATTTTAATGACGTGCTTTCGGGCGACGGGCAGGACAATATCCTGCAAGGCGGCGCGGGCGACGATGTTTTATCCGGGCAGGGCGGTGACGATAGCCTTTCGGGCGGCCTTGGCGATGATACCCTTTCGGGCGGCGACGGCAACGATACCGTGAGCTATGCCGATGCGGGCAGCGACGGCGTTACGGTTGACTTGTCGCAGGGAACGGCCAGCGGGGCCGCTGGCAATGATCGTTTGGATGGCATTGAAAACATTACCGGGTCCGACGGGGCCGATGTTTTAACCGGCGATAACGGCGTCAACCTGATTTCCGGTGGCGATGGCAATGACACCCTGCGCGGTGGTGCTGGTGACGATACCCTTTCGGGGGGTGACGGGGCGGACCTTTACAAGCTTGCGCCGGGCGACGGGCATGATCTGGTTACCGATTTTAATGTTGGCACCGACCGCATCGATGTCGGCGAACTTGATATCGATACCTATGGCCGCCTGCGCGAAAATATGACGGTCGATGGTGATGGCAACCTGGTGATTGATCTGGGTGACGGCACCAGCATGACCTTGCAGGGGGTTGGCCTGGATGATATTTCGGCAGCCAATTTTGTCGGCATTCACGACATTTCCGGGACATCGGGCGACGATATTCTGATCGGCACTTCAGCGGACGACACCATGTCGGGGCTGGAAGGCAACGACACGATTAGCGGTCTGGATGGCAATGATTATTTGCTGGGCGGCGATGGCAATGACCAACTGAGTGGTGGTGCGGGCAACGATTATATCGATGGCGGTGCCGGGACCGATACCGTCCATTATGATGATGCCAACGGTGACGTTAACGTTGATCTGAGCGAAGGGACGACGACCGGTGCGGCGGGTAGCGACACGCTGGTGGGGATTGAAAACGTTGTTGGGGGTGCAGGCAATGACGGCTTGCGCGGTGATGGGGCCAACAACATTCTCGACGGGGGTGTTGGCAACGATACCCTGAGCGGGGGCCTTGGCGACGATACCCTGTTTGGCGGTAGTGGCACTGATACGGCGGATTATAGCAAGGTCGGCGGTGCGGTAAATGTTGATTTGCAACATCTGACGGCCACGGGTGCCGCAGGCAATGACAGTCTGGTTGATGTTGAAAATGTTGATGGCAGCCAATATGCCGATACCCTTGCTGGCAGCAGTGTTGCCAACGTTCTGTCGGGCGAAAATGGCGACGACAGTTTCATTGGCAGCGAGGGCAATGACACCCTTCGGGGCGGCGCTGGTGTCGATACTGTCAGCTATGGCAATGCCAGCGGTGCGATGGCCATTAATCTGGCTCAGGGGTCAGCCACTGGCATGGGGACTGATCGTCTTGATTTAATTGAAAATGTCAGTGGCTCGCAATATGACGATATCATTACTGGCAGCAGTGTTGCCAATACGCTAAGTGGTCTTGCCGGGAATGATACAATTTCTGCCGGGGGCGGCGATGATACCCTGCTGGGCGGCGCCGGGGATGACCTGCTTGATGGTGGCAGCGGATCGGATGTGATTGACGGCGGTGACGGGGTTGATACCGTTAGCTATGCCGGTGAACTGGGCAACGCCGTTTCGGTTGATCTGGCTACCGGCATGGGGGTGACGGCCAGTGGTACCGACAGCCTGACAAACATTGAAAATGTTATCGGGTCGGCCGCAGATGATATTATTGGCGGTAACTATGCCACCAACACCCTGATCGGTGGTGCAGGCAACGACACCTTGCTGGGCAGTGCGGGCGATGATGTGCTTCAGGGCGGGGGCGGGTCCGATACGGTTGATTTCAGCAATGTCAATTCTGCGGTTACTGTCGATTTGGCCGATGGCACCGCGACCGGTGCGTTGGGCAACCAGACCCTTGAAAGCATTGAAAACGTAACGGGCAGCAGGTTTGACGACCAGTTATCGGGCACAAGTGCTGACAATATTATGCGCGGCGGTGCCGGTAACGATACCCTTAATGCTCTTGGTGGCAATGATACGGTGTCGGGCGGGGCTGGCGATGACGTGATTGACGCCGGTGCCGGGGATGACGTGGTGAGCGGTGGCACCGGTGACGATACGCTGGCGGGTGGTGCCGGGACTGATACCCTGGATTACAGTGAAACTGCCGGTGGTGTAACGGTTGATCTGGCACAGGGAATTGCCCGTGGTGCGGATGGAAACGATACGGTTTCCGGGTTTGAAAACGTTACCGGATCTGCCTTTAACGATACCATGTCCGGGAATAGTGCCGATAACTCGCTGTCTGGCGGTGCGGGCGACGATACCCTGACCGGCGGGGCGGGCAACGATAGTCTTGATGGGGGGGCCGGTAACGATCGTTTCCTCGGCGAAGCGGGCGACGATGTTTATATCGGTGGTGACGGTCATGATGTGCTTGATTACAGCGCGGCGAATGGTGGCCTGAACGTTAATCTTGCCACATTAACAGCAAGCGGCGACGACATTGGACAAGACCGTTTTTCCGGGATCGAGGAAATTATAGGTTCTGATTATGCCGATACTCTGACCAGTAGCGACGGGGGGGATACCCTGCATGCCGGAGCCGGGAACGATACGGTTCTGGGTGGTTCGGGCGATGATGTGTTGTCTGGCGATGCCGGGGATGACTATTTGCGCGGTGGGGCCGGGGCCGACACGATTGACGGCGGCGACGGTATTGATACCGTTAGTTATGACACTGCGACATCGGGTGTTAATGCCAACCTTATGACCGGCACGGTCAGCGGTGGTGATGCCGATACACTGACGAATGTTGAAAATATTACCGGGTCCGGATCAGACGATGTTTTGACCGGCGATGCTGGCGACAATGTCCTGAATGGTGCAGCAGGCAACGATGTGCTGGCAGGGGGTGCGGGCAATGACGTGCTTTTGGGCGGTGTTGGCGACGATACGCTTTCGGGGGGTGCGGGTGTTGACACGCTTGATGGCGGTGCCGGGATTGATACTGTCGATATATCGGCACAGGGCGGCGACCAGGTGGTTGACCTGGCGCAAGGTTCCGTCACCATCGATGGTGAAACCGACAGCCTGGTGAATATTGAAAACATCACCACGGGTGCGGGAAACGACGTTATTACCGGCGATGCCGGGGCCAATATCATTATGGCCGGGGCGGGCGATGACCAGATCGACGGCGGGGCCGGTGTTGATACCGCGTCCTATCGCAATGTCGATGGTTCTGTCACCGTTGATATGGCGGCCGGAACGGTTAGTGGCAGCAGTGCCGGAACCGATACCCTGACCAATGTTGAAATTGTTGAGGGCACAGATTCCGCCGATAGCTTTATCGGCAGTAGCGGCAGCGACACCTTTGTTGGCGGGGCGGGGGATGACTGGTTTGACGCCGGGGGTGGTAATGACCGCCTAACGCTGGGGGCGGGTAATGACACGGTTGTGTTTAACCCCGGCGATGGTAATGACACCATTACCGATTTTCAGGCCAGCGGCGACGTGATCGACCTGACCGCCTTTAATATTGGCGGCTATGATGCCTTGAAATCGCTGTTTGGCACCGATGCCAATGGCAATTTGACCATCAGCCTGAACGGCACAGACAGCATCACGCTTTTAAACGTTAATCCTGCAAATTTGAGTGCGGATAACTTCAAGGGTGTTGATGTTGAACTGGGGACGGAACATGCCGATGAACTGACCGGCACCAGTGGCAACGATATTATCAATGCCCTTGACGGTGATGACACCGTTTCAGCCGGGCTGGGCGATGACCGCGTCATTGGCGGTGCCGGTAACGATACGCTGGATGGTGGTGCCGGGGACGATACCCTTGCCGGTGGCCAGGGTAATGATGATCTGCGCGGTGGCGACGGCAATGATACCGCCGATTATTCCAACGAAAGCAAGGGCATTGATGCCGATTTGTCGCAAAACACCGTCACCGGTGGCGATGGTGCAGACACCCTTGGCGGCATCGAAAATGTTACCGGAACCCTGTTTGACGATGTGTTGCGCGGCGATGCGGGCAATAACGTTCTGACCGGTCTTTCGGGCGATGATGTTTTGGCCGGCGGTGCTGGCGACGACACCCTTTTGGGGGGGGATGGCAGCGATACGGCGGATTATTCCAGTGCCACCAACGGTACACATATTGACCTGGCAAGCGGTGTAGCAACCGGCCAGGGCACCGACAGCCTGAACAGCATTGAAAACGTGATCGGGTCGGACTTTAACGACGTGATCACGGGCACTGAGGGCGATAATACCCTTACCGCAGGTGGCGGCAATGACGCCATTAACAGTGGTGCTGGTAACGACGTGATCGATGCGGGCAGCGGTGCCGACGACATTAATGCCGGTGCCGGGAATGACATTATTCTGGGTGGTGCGGGTGACGACGCAATTGATGCCGGTGAGGGTAACGATACCCTGCGCGGCGGGGATGGCGATGATGTGTTGCAGGGCAATGCCGGGCAGGATCTGATTTACGGTGATGCGGGCGACGATATTATCGATGGCGGCGATGGCAACCACGACGTTGCGGATTATTCCGAAGTTGACGGTGCGGTGGTTGTTGACCTGGTGAACCAGTATGCCAGCGGTGCCGCAGGCAACGACATTGTGCGCAACATCGAACATGTTATTGGCACCGACTATGCCGATACCCTGATTGGCAGCGATGGTGTTAGCACACTCGATGGCGGATCGGGCAATGATACCCTGATCGGCGGGGCATCCGATGACGTGATCATCACCGGCGATGGCGAGGACATGGTTGTCGTCAAACCGGGTGGTGGCAGCGATAATGTTACCGATTTTGATCCCGCACACGACAAAATTGACCTCTCTGCCTATGGCATCGACACCTATGAAGATTTGTCAGATCGCATGTTTAATGATGCGTCGGGCAATGTGGTTATTTCACTGGCCCCGGGCGAAAGCCTGACGCTGGAAGGCGTTGACATCAACGACCTTGGGCCGGGAAATTTCTATGGTTATGTCACCATCGAAGGCACGGAAAACGACGATATTCTGAATGGCAGCCAGCTTGATGATGAAATCAATGCGCTGGATGGTAATGATATTATCGATGGTAAAAACGGCGATGACGTCATCAATGCCGGTGCCGGGGATGACACCCTGATTGGCGGCGCAGGGGACGATACCCTGCGCGGTGGCGAGGGCAATGATACCGCTGATTATAGCGATACCAGTACTGGCGTTTCGGTTGATCTTGGCGCAGGCACAGCCACCGGGGCTGCGGGCAATGATGTGCTTGACAGCATTGAAAATGCCACCGGTGGCAACGGCAATGACGTTTTGGTTGGCGACGATAACGTTAATATTCTGGATGGCGGTGCGGGCGATGATACCGTTTTGGGTGCAGGCGGTGATGACACCCTGATCGGTGGCATTGGCAACGATACCCTGTCTTACGAAGATGCTGACGGCGGCGTTGATGTTGATTTGAGCGCAGGCACAGCAGGTGGTGCGGCAGGCAACGATGTTCTGTCCGGGTTTGAAAATGTTGAAGGTTCCGATTTTAACGACACCATAACCGGCAACGCACAGGACAATGTCATTTCGGGCGGTGCCGGGGATGATGTGCTGTCTGGCGGGGCGGGTAATGACACCGTTTTGGGCGGCGATGGTAACGATACCCTGAATGCCGGTGCCGGAAACGATACGCTGGCCGGTGGTGCGGGCACCGATATGGCCGATTACAGCGACCGCGACGCATCGGTTGTGGTTGACCTTGCTAATGGCACGGCGCAAAGCGCACAAGGCAATGACAGCCTGAGTGACATTGAAGGTGTCACCGGCGGGGCCGGAGACGACACGCTGGCCGGGTCGGATGGCGATAATATTCTTGTCGGCGGGGCCGGTGATGACAGCCTGTTTGGCCGCGATGGCAACGATACGCTGGCCGGTGGGCTGGGCGCGGACCTGATCGATGGCGGTGCGGGCGACGATGTGCTGCATTTTGAAACCGACAGTATCGCCAATGCCAGCGACAGCACCGATCATGTCGGCAGCCCGACCACGCCTGGAACCGGCGAAGTCGCCGATATTTCCGGCAAAAACCTGTCATCGGACAGTTTTGTTGGGGGGGCTGGTGTTGATACGCTGGTGGCGGGCAATGGGGATGACGCCATCATTCTCGATCACGACCACGTCAATGGCGGGGCGGATCAGCCCTCGCTGGTGGATATTGAAAATATTCAGGCCGGTGGCGGGAATGACGTCGTTGATCTGACCAGCGAAAAATTCAGTTATGGCGATGTCACCATTGATGGTGGCGAGGGCAACGATACCCTGTGGGCCAATGACGGCAGTGATGTTATTTCCGGCGGTGCCGGGGATGATAACATTCGCGGTGGCGCAGGCGACGACACCCTTGATGGTGGCGTTGGCAATGACACTATCAGCGGTGGCGATGGTGCCGATACGCTTTCGGGTGGTGCCGGTAATGACGTGCTGGAAGGTGGCGCTGGCAACGACGTGATCGATGGTGGCGACGGCGTTGATACGTTGCTGGGCGGTGCCGGTGATGACAGCCTTTCGGGCGGTGCCGATGCCGATACGCTTTTTGGCGGTGATGGCAATGATGTGCTGGATGGTGGCACTGGTAACGACGTGATCGACGGTGGCGACGGCGTTGATACGTTGTTGGGGGGTGCCGGTGATGACAGCCTTTCGGGCGGTGCGGGTGCCGATACGCTTTCGGGCGGTGATGGCAATGATGTGCTGGATGGTGGTGCTGGTAACGACGTGATTGACGGTGCGGGCGACGATGACGTTGTGCGTGCCGGTGCGGGCGACGATGTTTTGTCGGGGGGTGCTGGGACCGATACCCTTGATATGTCAGGGGCGAGCAGCGCGCAGATTGACCTGGCAAATGGTACCGCCACATCCGACGCGACCGGAACCGACCGCATTGACGGTTTTGAAAATGTTACCGCCACCGATGGCGAGGACACCATTATTGGTAATGATGACGCCAACCGGATTGATGCCGGTGCGGGCAACGATACCATTTTGGCCGGTGCCGGGGATGATCATGTGATCGCCGGAAGCGGCGATGATACCGTGGCAATGGACGCCGGGAACGATACCCTTGAAGGCGGAGATGGCACTGATACCCTTGATCTTTCCGGCGCGACAGGCGGCGTTGATGTTGACCTTGCGGCGGGCACGGCAACCGGCGATCAAACCGGGTCCGACAGCATTAGCGGCTTTGAAAATATTACCGGGTCTGCTGCCGACGACCGTTTAACCGGCGATGCCGGTGCCAACAGCCTTGACGGTGGTGCGGGCAATGACGTGATGGCCGGTGGCGCCGGGGACGATGTTTTGGCTGGCGATGCTGGCGACGATACCCTTGATGGCGGGGCGGGTAACGATGTGCTTTCGGGCGGTGCGGGCAATGACACATTCGTCTTTGCCGATGGCACTGACCATGATGTCGTAACCGATTTCACCCCGGGCGAGGATGTGATTTCGCTGCCCGACAGCAACATTACCACCTGGAGCGAATTGCAGCCGCTTTTGGGCAGCAATGATGCCGGGGATGCGGTTATCACCCTGCCGCAGGGCGGCACGGTAACCTTGCAGGGTGTTGCGCTTGACCAGCTTGGCCCCGACCAGTTTGACGGGGTGCAAAATGTTGGCACACCGGGCGACGATACCCTGACGGGCACCGACGGCGATGACAGCTTTGATACCATTGGCGGCGATGACACGGTTGCGGCAGGTGGCGGTAACGACACCGTGGCCGGTGGCAGTGGCAGTGACACCATCGATGGCGGCAGCGGCGACGATGTGCTCGATGGCGGCGACGATGCCGACCATCTGAGCGGCGGCACCGGCACCGATACCCTTTCGGGCGGCGCTGGCGACGATGCGTTGCAGTTTGAAGGCGATAGACAGGGCCAAACGGGCGATCAGACCGACCATGCCGGAAGCCCCGGTATGCCGGGCACCGGTGCAATTGCCGATCTCGATGGCAAAGGATTAAGCAATGATCGCTTTGATGGCGGTAATGGCACCGATACCCTGCTGGGCACATCGGGCGATGATGCCATTATCCTCGATGGCGATCATGCCGGGGGCACCGATGCCCCGGCGCTAAGTGATATTGAAGTGATCAATGCCGGTGACGGCAACGACGTCGTTGACCTGACCAGCGGCAAATATGCCTATGGCGACACCACGATTGATGGTGGTGCGGGCGATGACACCTTGTGGGCCAATGCGGGCAACGACACCCTGTTGGGTGGTGCCGGTAATGATGCCCTGAATGGCGGTGCGGGCAATGACGTGGTTGATGGCGGTGCCGGTAACGACACGCTGGTTGCCAGTTCCGGCAATGATACCGTTGCGGGCGGTGATGGCACCGATACGCTGGATATGGCGGCGGCCAACGGGGCGACGGTAAACCTGGCAACAGGTACCGCCTCATCGGGGGCGACCGGCACTGATCAGCTTTCCGGGATTGAAAATGTCAGCGGCTCTGCGGGCAACGATACCCTGACCGGCAATGACGGCGCCAACAGCCTTGCCGGGCTGGCAGGCAATGACGTGATTGATGGCGGTGCCGGAAATGACGTGATCGATGCTGGTGCGGGCGATGACACGGTTGTGGCCGGTGCCGGTGATGACCAGCTTATGGGCGGGGATGGCACCGATACCCTTGATATGACCGGTGCCGGTCAGGCCCATGTTGATTTGTCCGCCGGAACGGCGACAGGCGATGCCAGCGGCACCGATACCCTTTCGGGCTTTGAAAACGTTATTGGTTCTGCCGGGGATGATACTATCGCCGGGGCGGATGGTGATAACGTTATTGATGCCGGTGCAGGCAATGACAGCGTTGCGGCCGGGGCCGGAAACGATACGGTTGATGGCGGCACAGGCAACGATATTATTGACGGTGGCGCTGGCGACGATCTTTTGTCCGGTGGTGCTGGCAATGATAGCCTGCTGGGCGGCCAGGGCGATGATACCTTGTTGGGCGGTGCCGGTGATGATGTGCTTGACGGCGGTGCAGGTAATGACCAGCTTTCGGGTGGAAATGATGCCGATACGCTTTCGGGTGATGCGGGCAACGACATTCTTGATGGTGGAGCAGGCAACGATTTGATCAGCGGTGGCGACGGCGTTGATACCGTGCTGGGCGGTGCCGGGGATGATGTGCTTGATGGTGGCGCAGGCAATGACCTGATCAGCGGTGGCGACGGGGCCGATACGCTTTTGGGGGGCGCTGGCGACGACAGCCTTTCGGGCGGTGCCGGTAATGATGTGATTAACGCCGGTGCGGGCAACGACATTGTTGATGGCGGGGCCGGGGCCGATACGCTGGTCTTTGGCGATGGCACAGACCACGACGTGGTAAACGGCTTTACCGTCGGCGAAGACGTTATTTCCCTGCCTGATGTCAATGTTTCAAGCTGGACCTTGTTGCAGCCCTATCTGAGTGAAAATGACAACGGCGATGCTGTTATTACCCTGCCGCAGGGCGGAACGGTCACCCTGACCGGTGTAGCCCTTGCCGATTTGAATGCCGATGCCTTTGACGGTGTGGAAAATATTGCCACCGATGGCGACGATACCCTTGGCGGTGGCGACGGCGATGACACGATTGACGCCGGTGCCGGTAACGATACCCTGACTGGTGGCGATGGCAATGATACGCTGGGCGGTGGTGTCGGCGACGACAGCCTTGATGGCGGTGCAGGCGATGACAGCCTTGGCGGCGGCGATGGTGCCGATACGCTGGGCGGCGGTGATGGCGATGACACCATCGATGGCGGCAGCGGCGACGATGTTATTTCGGGCGGTGATGGTGCCGATACACTGGCGGGCGGCGAAGGCCGCGATACCGTTTTGGGCGGTGCTGGTGATGATGTATTGCGCTTTGAAGCCGACCAGACCGGCACAACAACAGACAGCACCAACAATGTCGGCAGTCCTGGCGTTGCGGGTACCGGTGATGTGGCATCGCTGAACGGGGCGGGCCTGAGCGACGATGTATTTGATGGCGGTGATGGCATTGATACCCTGCAAGGAACCAATGGCAAGGATGCCATTATTCTTGATGATAATCATGCCAATGGCAGCACGGGCGCGCCGGGCATTGTTGATGTTGAAGTTATCAATACCGGGGCAGGCGATGATGTTGTTGATTTAACATCGACCAAATTTGGTTATGGCGATGCCACTGTCGATGGGGGCAGCGGCGACGATACCCTTTGGACCAATCAGGGCAACGACACCATTATCGCCGGGGATGGCAATGATGCCGTGCATGGCGGTGCCGGGAACGACGTTATTTCCGGGGGTGCCGGGGATGACCGCCTTGATGGCGGCAGCGACGATGATGCGATTGATGGCGGCACCGGCAATGATAGCCTTGCCGGTGGTGCCGGAAATGACAGCCTTGTCGGCGGCGAAGGCAACGACACCCTGGACGGTGGCGCCGGTAACGACAGTCTTGCGGGCGGGGCCGGAAATGACGTGATTGCCGATGGCGCGGGCAATGATACGGTTTTTGCCGGTGATGGCAACGATACATTGTTGGCTGGTGCGGGCGACGATGTGCTGGCGGGCGATGGCGGGTTTGACACGCTTGATATGTCGCAAGCGCAATCGGGGGCGACGGTCAACCTGCAGGATGGCACAGCTGTTTCGGCACAAACCGGCAGCGATACCCTAAGCGGTATTGAAAATGTAACCGGTGGTGCCGGGCGCGATTACATTACAGGCAATGACGTTGGCAACCGCCTGGATGGCGGTGCCGGGCATGACGTGGTAACCGGCGGTGCCGGGGCAGACCATTTGTTGGGCGGCAGCGGTAATGACGTGCTCGATGGGGCCGCAGGCAATGACAGCATTGATGCCGGGTCTGGCGATGACTGGGTTTATGCCGGTGCCGGGAACGACATTTTAAACGGTGAGTCCGGCACCGATACGCTGGATATGAGCCGCGCCATTGGCCCGGTTTCGGTTGACCTTGCGGCAGGAACCGCCAGCAGTGGCAGTACCGGCAATGATACGGTTTCCGGGTTTGAAAATGTGGTTGGCGGGGCTGGCAACGATACGTTGCTGGGCGGCAATGGCGATCATTCGCTGGCCGGTGGTGCCGGGAATGACCTGCTCGATGGCGGCCTTGGCAATGACACCCTGACCGGGGGCGACGGCAACGATGTGTTCCGGTTTGCCGATGGCGTTAATGATGATCTGGTGACCGATTTCAAACCGGGCCAGGATACCATTTCCCTGCCTGACAGCGGTTATATCAGCTGGACGCAATTGCGCGAACATATGGTCAATGACGGCCATGGCAATACCGTTATTAACCTGCCTGCGGGGGGCTCCGTTACCTTGCAGGGCGTTGCGCTCGCTACGCTGGGCGCGGATGATTTTGTCGGTGTTGCCGATGGCGGCACCGCCTATGACGATAACCTTGCCGGGGGCGAGGGCGACGATGTTATCGACGGGCTGGCTGGCAATGACACCATTGCCGGTGGTGCGGGCAACGATACCCTGTCGGGCGATGGCGGCAATGATACGTTATCTGGCGGCATCGGGGATGACACGGTTGCCGGTGGCGATGGCAATGACAGCCTTTCGGGCGATGCCGGGAACGATACCCTTGCCGGGGGTGCGGGCGATGACAGCCTTGCCGGGGGTGCCGGGGATGACAGCCTGGCAGGCGGTGAGGGTAACGACACGCTGGGCGGCGGCGACGGTACTGACCAGGTTGACGGCGGTGCAGGCGATGACGTGTTGCAATTTAATGCCGATGATCAGGCCGATGCCGGTACAACCACGCAAAATCAGGGCAGCCCGGGTGTCAGTGGCACCGGTGATCTGGCCGATATTGGCAACCATGCCATTTCGGCTGACAGCTTTATCGGTGGCGATGGCAACGACACGCTGCAATTATCGGACGGCAATGATGCGCTGGTGCTTGATGGCGGTAAACTGGGGCTGGGCGGCGACGGGGCGACCGAAACCCGCAGTTTTGGCTTAACCAGTTCTTCCACCCCTGATCAGGTGCAAACAGCATGGTCGGGTGCCGGGCTTTATGCCTATGATTTCGGGGTTTCTGTCACCGATGAAAACGGCAAGCTGAACCTTGCCGCAGGCAATGATGCCATTTCCTATGACGGCAATGGCATTGGCAATAATGGCGGCAGCCCGGCGGGCAGCCAGATCAACCATAATGGCCAGACCGGACAAAGCGAAAGCATCGTTGTCGATTTGGGCGCGGATTCGCTTCGGGCGACCGTGCAGGTTTCCAACTTGATGCAAGGGGAATCCGGTGGTGAAACAGGTCGCTGGCAGGCATTTGATGCCGACGGCAACCTTGTGGCCAGTGGCGAATTGGACAGCAATACGGTTGATTATGGCAGCAATGGCGTGGGCACAGCCGATATTGCCGTGCTGGACGCTAGCGGCAACCCGGTTTCCTTCCGTTACCTGTCTTTTGCCGCCGAACCTTATGGGAATGGTGCGCAAGGCAGTGACAGCAGCGATTATTTCGTGCGCTCCATCCGTTTTGATGCGGTAACCGAAGCCCCGGCAGGCGCGCAGATTGATGGTATCGAAACCATCGCCGCAGGTAATGGTAATGACGTGGTCGATTTGACCAGCGATCATTTGACCTATGGCGATGTCGTGATTGATGGCGGCAATGGCAACGATACCCTGTGGGCCAATGCCGGTAACGACACCCTTCTGGGCGGCAATGGCACCGACAACCTTTATGGGGGTGCGGGCAATGATACGCTTGATGGTGGGTCGGGCAACGACATGCTTGATGGCGCATCGGGCAATGATTACCTGATTGGCGGCGTTGGTGCCGATACCCTGCGCGGTGGCCTGGGGGATGACACCATTTATGGCGGCGGTGATGTTGATACCGTGCTGTTTGATGATGCCATTTCGGGCGTAAATGTTGACCTGTCGGCCAATACCGCCACCGGTGGTGCGGGCAACGATGTGTTGCAATATGTTGAAAATGTTGTCGGTTCGGACTTTAACGATACGATTACCGGTAATGCATCGGCCAATATTCTGACCGGCGGTGCAGGCGATGATACCCTGATCGGTGGTGCGGGCAACGACACCCTGATCGGCGGCGAAGGCCGCGATACTGCTGATTACAGCATATCGACCAGTGGTGTGACGGTTAATCTGGCCTCGGGAACGGCCCAGGTCGGGGCCAGCGAAACCGACCGGCTTTCCTCGATCGAGGATGTGACCGGTTCGTCAAAAGATGACGTTTTGACCGGCAATGCGGGCGATAACCGGCTTGATGGCGGGGCAGGCAACGATACCCTGTCGGGCGGTGACGGTGCCGATACGCTTTCGGGCGATGCCGGAAATGATGTGATTGACGGTGGCGATGGCAATGACACGCTGTTGGGCGGCGAAGGTGCCGATACCCTGATCGCGGGGGCCGGTGACGATATTGTCGACGGTGGTGCCGGGGCGGATACCCTGATTTTTGCCGATGGCAGCGACCACGATGTGGTGCGCGGATTTAGCCTGACCGAAGACCACATTTCCCTGCCGGACCTTAACATTGGTAGCTGGTCCGAACTTAAAGGCATGATTGCCGACGATGTGAACGGCAATGCGGTGATTTCATTGCCGCAGGGCGGCACAATTACGTTCGAGGGCATTTCGGCATCGCAACTGGGGCCGGATCAGTTTAACGGCATCGAAAATGTCGCCAGTGCGTTTGACGATACCCTGAGCGGGACCGATGGTAATGACGTGATTGACGCCCTTGGCGGTGATGACAGCGTTGCGACCGGGGCCGGGGATGATACCTTACTGGGCAATAGCGGCAACGATGTGCTTGATGGGGGGGCTGGTAACGACACCCTTGCAGGTGGCACGGGCACCGATACGCTGATTGGCGACGCGGGCGATGATGTGTTGCAGTTTGCCGGGGATCACACCGGCACGGCCCATGATGATACCGACCACGCCGGAAGCCCCGATGTGGCGGGTACCGGCATTGGCGTGTCGCTGGATGGCAAGGAATTGTCGGGCGATGTGTTTGCCGGTGGTGATGGTAGCGACACCCTGACCGGCACGGCGGGTAATGATGCCATTATCCTTGATGCCGATCACGCCGGGGGCACGGCACAGGCCGGTATTTCGGGCATTGAAGTGATCAATGCCGGTGCGGGCGACGATGTGGTCGATCTGACCAGTTCGCACTATGGCTATGGCGATGTTGTGGTTGATGGCGGCAGCGGCAACGATGTTTTGTGGACCAATGCGGGCAACGACACCATTTTGGGCGGCGATGGCAATGACATTACCCATGATGGTGCGGGCGACGACGTGGTCGATGCCGGGGCGGGCGACGATACCCTGATGGGCAGTGCCGGTGCCGATACCCTTAATGGCGGCGATGGCATTGATACCGTGGATTACAGCCATTCCGCACAGGGTGTGGAAGCCTATCTTGGTGCAACTGATGGCAATGCACGCAATTCCTGGGCGGCCAATCAGGGGCTAAGCGGCGATGCAGCAGGCGATATTTTGTCGGGTATTGAACGGGTTATTGCCTCGGCCCATGACGATTATATTTATGGCAACAGCCAGAACAACGTTGTTGATCTGGGCGATGGCAACGATGTGTTTGACAATATCGAGGCCGATACAAGTGTCGATACCATTGATGGCGGCCTTGGCAATGACACCATCTGGGTTGGCAATGGCGACGATACCGTTCATGGCGGGGCAGGCAACGACGTTCTGCACGGCGAACTGGGCAACGACACCCTGTATGGCGATGCCGGACGCGATATTCTGAATGGCGGCGGCGGCAATGACAGCCTTGATGGCGGTTCTGGCGACGACACGATGCAAACCGGGGCTGGTGCCGACCATGTGATTGTGACCAGCACCGACGGCCACAAGCTGGTGACCGATTTTAACACCAGCGAAGATAAAGTGTCGCTGGCGGGCGTTGGCATTACCCAATGGTCCGATCTGGCACCGCGCCTGTCCGAGGTTAACGGCAACCTGGTGATTGATCTGGGTGAAAACGGGTCGTTAACGCTTAAGGGTGTTCATTTGCGCGACATTGTCGCCGATACATTCGAAGATGTTGACGGTTTTGTCGGTGCCACGCCCTATGACGATGTTTTACAA
This sequence comes from uncultured Thalassospira sp., assembly GCF_963976115.1. Taxonomy (GTDB): domain Bacteria; phylum Pseudomonadota; class Alphaproteobacteria; order Rhodospirillales; family Thalassospiraceae; genus Thalassospira. Next base: position 156,666 of record NZ_CAXBJJ010000012.1, on the reverse strand, counting down.
GGCACATCGGCGGGCGATTATATTGATGCGCTGGCAGGCAATGACGTTGTTGAAGGTGGTGCCGGTGACGACACCCTGATTGGCAATGACGGCAATGACCAGATCTCGGGCGGGTCGGGTGACGATACCCTTCTGGGCGGTAATCAGGACGATGTGCTTGATGGTGGTTCGGGGGATGACTGGATCGACGGCGAAGACGGCGAAGACGTTATTTCCGGCGGCGACGGGAACGATTCGCTGTTTGGCGGTGCGGGCGACGACGTGATCGACGGTGAAGGCGGCAAGGATTACATCGATGGCAAGGACGGCAACGACCATTTGATTGGCGGGGCCGAAAACGACACCATTCTGGGTTCTGGCGGCAATGACCGGGTCGAGGCGGGCGACGGTGACGATGTGGTATCGGGCGGCGACAACGAAGATGTGATCGACGGCGGGGCTGGCAACGATACTTTGTCGGGCGACAGTGGCAACGACACCATTCATGGCGGTGCCGGAAACGATATTATTTCCGGTGGCGATGGCAATGATACGCTGTTGGGCGATGCCGGGAACGACACCCTGCTGGGTGGCAATGGCAACGATACCCTAGATGGCGGCGAAGGAAACGATACCTTTACCGGCGGGGCAGGCAACGACACCATCCTTGTCAGCAACAATGCGGGCAACAAGGTCGTAACCGATTTTACCATCGGTCAGGATAAAATCGCGCTCGCCGCGATGGGCATTACCGAATGGCACGACCTTGCCAGCCATATGTCGCAGGTTGGCAATGATGTTGTGATTGATCTGGGCGGCGAAGGCACATTAACCCTGCAAGATGTGGCCCTTGGCGATCTGTCGGCGGATGCCTTTGTCGGGGTCAGCGGCAGCAGCGGGCCGACCGAATATCGCGATGTGCTGTATGGCACCAGCAATAATGATTCAATTGCAGCACTTGCAGGCGACGATACCGTTTATGGCCTTGGCGGGCAGGATACCCTGCGCGGCATGGACGGCAACGATACGCTATATGGCGATGATGGTGACGACCGCCTGTATGGTGATCTTGGCAACGATCATCTTGAAGGCGGCAGCGGCCAGGATCGCCTTGAAGGGGGCGACGGTAATGACGTATTGCTGGGCAATGATGGCGATGACAGCCTGATCGGTGGTACCGGTAATGACACGCTGGATGGCGGGCAGGGCCAGGACCGCTTGTATGGCGATGATGGTGACGATAGCATTCTGGGCGGGTCGGGTGATGATTCGATCAAGGGCGGCACCGGCTATGATGTTCTGAACGGTCAGGATAATAATGACCGGATCTGGGGCGACGATGGCAACGACACCCTGCTTGGCGAAAATGGCGATGACACGCTTTATGGCGGCACCGGCAATGATGTGCTTGATGGCGGTGCCAATAATGATCGCCTGTATGGTCAGGATGGCAACGACACCCTGTATGGTCAAAATGGCGATGACAGCCTGAGCGGCGATAATGGCGACGACATTCTTGACGGCGGCACCGGCAATGACCGCCTGTCGGGCGGTTCTGGCAATGATACCCTGAGCGGTGGTGCGGGCAATGACAGCCTTGACGGTGGATCAGGCCGCGATACCGCAAGTTATGCCAATGCAAGTGCTGCGGTGGCAGCCGATCTGTCGGTGAATACCGCATCGGGCGGGGCCGGGCAGGATTTCCTGAGGTCGATCGAGGATCTGATTGGTTCGAACTTTGCCGATGCGCTGTTTGGCAATGACGGGGCCAATCTGCTGTCTGGTCTGAACGGGGATGATTTGCTTTCCGGTGGTGCGGGCAATGATGACCTGCTGGGCGGTGCCGGAAATGACACCTTATGGGGGGGTACTGGCAACGATATTCTGCACGGCGATGATGGCAGTGATACCTTGTGGGGCGGTGCGGGTCAGGACCAGCTTGATGGTGGCGCTGGCGATGATGTGCTGCAATATAACGACGATGCCACCTGGTCCTCGGGTCATGCTGTGCGTGATATGGGCGATCCGGGGGCGAATGGCAGCAATGTTCAGGTCGATCTGAACGGCTATCATCAGTCAAACGATATTTTTAATGGCGGCGAGGGCCACGATACCCTTGTGATGTCGTCGGGCAATGATGCGCTGATTTTGCACGATGATCTGTCGGCCCCGGCCGTATCGCCGCGCCTTTCGGGTATCGAGGTGATTGACGCCGGGAACGGCAACGACATTGTCGATCTGACCAGTTCCACCAACAGCTATGGCGATGTCACCATTGATGGCGGCAGCGGCAATGACATTTTGTGGTCCAATGCGGGCGACGATGTGCTGTCGGGTGGGGCGGGCAACGATACCCTGCATGGCGGCAGTGGCAACGATGTGTTGTCGGGCGGGGATGGACAGGATGTGCTCGATGGCGGTGCGGGCAATGACGTGCTGCAATATAATGCCGACGATCATTGGGGCAATAAATGGTACGCCCTGAATGACGGTGCGCCGGGGAACGACAATTCCGGCCATCATAATGGTTGGGGTTGGGGCTGGGGCCATGACGACGATGGCGATAGCGGCACCGGCGACCGCGTCAATCTTGATGGCTATAGCCAGTCCAACGACATTTTTAATGGTGGCGACGGGACAGATACCCTGCAAATGACCAGTGGTAACGATGCCCTGATCCTTGACGATAGTGCCAGCGACCCGGGAACATCGCCGCGTCTTTCCGGCATTGAGGTAATTGATGCCGGTGATGGCGACGACATTGTTGATCTGACCAGTCAGGACCACAGTTATGGCGATGTCACCATCAATGGCGGCAATGGCAATGACGTGATCTGGTCGAATGCAGGGGATGATGTGCTGTCGGGTGGGGCGGGCAACGATACGCTGTATGGCGGCCTGGGCGACGATACGTTAAGTGGTGGTTCGGGCTGGGATCAGTTTGTGGCGGGCGATGTGACCGGCCATGATGTGATTACCGATTTCACCGAAGGCGAAGACATCATTGATCTGAGCGAATGGAACTATAGCAATTTTAATCAGATTGAAGCTGACATGCATCTTGATGCCAGCGGCCAAAATCTGGTGATTGATCTGGGCCAGGATGCGTCGATCACGTTGATGGGGGTTGATCACACTCTGAAAGCCGATGATTTCAATTTTCATGGCTAACATGCTGTAGGGCCAGACACTGACCCCCATGCCGGAGAATTGGTTCCGCCGTGCTTGAACCATAAAACAAACCCGCAGATGCCTGGCATTTGCGGGTTTGTTGTGTCAGGTCGGGCGCGGCGGTAGGGGCGCTGACTATGTCAGTGTCCCAGCTTATGCTGATAGCTGGGTTATGTTTGCAGGTTTGCGGTTTATAAATCTCTCTTACCATTGCGGGTATTGGGCGGATATGCGCAAACTTACAGATGAATTGTCGCAAACTTCCCATTTCCAGCTTTTGGGTTCTGCTAGACTGTTTCCAAATAAATCTTTGGGTTGTTCATCACACGTCTTTCAGGCTGCCCTTTCCTACAAGGCGCGTTTGAAAGGGATGAAGCATAGTAAATAGTGTGAAGTCACCAGGTGGGTGCTTCGCCTTGCAGGTTCAGATCGTCGATATCGAATTTGCATGTTGCTCCGGTAACAGGCGAATGCCGCAAGACCGGCATTTTTGGGTTTTGCGACGCTTCTTGAGGTTTTGTGCTTCTTCAGGACTTTTTCGGTACCCTTTTGATCAGAGGGCTGTTTAAGCACTTCGCCGCGGAGTACGGGCCGCGCACTTGCGCGGTGATTACGACCATCAAAAGAAAACAATCAAGGCCTCGGAATTTCCGACGGTTTTATATCAGTGGAGGAAGCAAATGAGTGCGAACAGAGGTGTCGTTTATGTTGGCCCAGGCAAAGTCGAAGTTCGGAATATTTTAGACCCGGTAATGGCATCGCCAGATGGTCGCAAGATTGACCACGCTGTTATTTTGAAGGTTATATCCACCAATATTTGCGGGTCAGATCAGCACATGGTGCGCGGGCGCACAACGGCTGAGCCGGGCCTTGTGTTGGGCCATGAAATAACCGGACAGGTTATTGAAAAGGGCAGTGATGTTGAACAGCTTGAAATCGGCGACATCGTATCGGTTCCGTTTAACGTCGCTTGCGGCCGGTGCCGGTGCTGTAAATCGCAAGATACCGGTGTATGCTTAACGGTTAATCCGTCTCGCGCCGGTGGTGCCTATGGTTATGTCGATATGGGCGGCTGGATTGGTGGGCAGGCCCATTATGTGATGGTGCCTTATGCTGACTTTAACCTGTTGAAATTCCCCGACAGGGATCAGGCGATGGATAAAATTCGCGACCTGACCATGTTGTCCGATATTTTACCGACCGGTTTTCATGGTGCGGTGCAGGCTGGTGTTGGCGTCGGGTCAATTGTGTATGTTGCCGGTGCAGGTCCTGTGGGGCTGGCGGCGGCGGCTTCGGCCCAGATTTTGGGGGCTGCTGTTGTCATGGTTGGCGATTTCAACAAAGAACGCCTGGCCCATGCGGCAAAAATGGGGTTTGAACCTGTTGATTTGTCACAAAGCGACCGATTGGGTGAAATGATTGCCGAAATCACCGGCAGCCCCGAAGTAGATAGCGCCATTGATGCCGTCGGTTTCGAGGCGCGTGGGCATAGCGGCGGCGAACAGCCCGCAATCGTGCTTAACCAGATGATGGAAATTACCCGCGCGGCAGGTTCCATTGGTATTCCCGGCCTGTATGTAACCGAAGACCCGGGTGCTGTTGATGAAGCGGCCAAACAAGGCAGTCTGTCACTGCGGTTTGGTTTGGGCTGGGCCAAGGCGCAATCCTTCCATACCGGGCAAACACCCGTGATCAAGTATAACCGCCAGCTTATGCAGGCGATTTTGCATGGCCGGTTAAATATTGCCGATATCGTCAATGCGCAGGTTATTTTGCTTGAAGATGCGGCGCAGGGCTATGAAAGTTTTGATCAGGGTGCGGCGAAAAAGTTCGTTCTTGACCCGCACGGGATGCTCGCCAAGGCAAGTTGATCCGCTGATCGTTACGTTTAGGGGCAGGTAATTATTCTGCCTGTCGATGAAGCCCTCGTCTGTGTGAACGGCTTTCCAAAAATTGGCCAGTTCACTGGCGAGGGCTTTTTTTCGGCGGTTTTTCAAATTATTTCAAATTTCATGCGGCGAAGTCAGATTGCATTCGATGAAATTCCGGTTTTATTTGATCTTGCCGTAATTTTTCCTGCAATTCGCTGACGGCACGAATGCGCTTGATCTCGTCAAAGCATTGTGCGGCGGGGGCATGGCCCTTGCGCATCAGGGCAACCCACTGTTTGATCCGCCCGGCTTGATGGTTTTCGGTGGTGCCATCTTGCGCCAGAAAGTCGATATAGGCCAGAAGAAGGGCCAACACATCGGTCCAGCTTTGTTTAATCGGTTCTTTTCCGGCTTCAAACGCCTTGATGCGGGCGGCAAGGTCGGGGCAGGCAATGGCACCGCGCCCCAGCATAAAAGACGTGCAGCCCGAAATATCCCGGCAGCGCATGTAATCTTCCACCGTCCAGATTTCGCCATTTGCCGTCATCGGAATGGAAATGGCCTCGCGGATGCGCGCCAGATATTCCCAGTGTGCCGGAGGTTTATAGCCTTCCAGCTTGGTGCGGGCATGAACGGTTAAATGCTGTGCGCCGCCATCTTCAACGGCACGGGCATTTTCCAAAAACAATTCCTTGTCGGCATATCCAAGGCGGATTTTGGCGCTGACCGGGATGTGTGCGGGAACTGCTGCGCGAACGGCCTTTACGATGTGATAAAGGTTTTCCGGGCATTTTAGCAAGGATGCCCCGGCTTCGCGCTTGTTCACGGTTTTCGACGGGCAGCCAAAATTAATGTCGATCCCCGGTGCGCCCAGTGCCACGGCAAAGGCGGCATTTTCCCCCAACAGTACCGGGTCATGGCCCATCAATTGCACCAGAACCGGTTGGCCGCTGGCGGTTTTGCCGCCCTGATGCAGTTCGGGGCAATAACGATGAAACACATGGGCCGGAAACAGGGTTTGCGACACGCGAATAAATTCGGTTACGCAGTGGTCAAAGCCGCCAACCGCGCTTAGCAATTGACGCACGCGCCAGTCCACCAGCCCTTCCATTGGTGCCAGCACCAACTGCGTCATCGTTTTTATTGTCCCTTTTACGGATGTTGATGTCGCCCCGGTTTTGCCCGGATCGATACGATATACTGATTGAACGGGGCCGGTGACCCTTGCGCGTTCGATTGAATCTTCAATCATTTTATGATCGTGCTTTTGCAGATGTTCAATTACGGCGTCAAGCGGAGTTTGGCGAAAAATACAAACTGGCGAACCGGGCAGCGGGGGGCAGTCCGTGTTTTTAGCGGCCCGAAAGGCAGGCGATGCCGCCATTGGTGGAAACTGTGCGGGCCATTGTCAAAACGATCTGGTAGAATTCAACATTGCCTTCTATGGGTTTCACGGTAAAAACCAAGTGATCAAGGGTGGTTATTTTTGCTGTAAAGCCCTATTTATCTGTTCGTCCCGAAAGGATAAAAGACACCTGTACCCCGCAGGAATTAAGGGGGAATGATGATTGGTTTGATTATAAAATACACCATAAATGACGATTTGGAGGATACCAAAGATGCTGTATATTGTGCAAAAGGCATTGGACGAGCTTGAAGCCATGCCGCGCGACGAGCGTGAAAGCTATTCCCATGTGGATCGCGAAATTGCCGAGGCAGTGGCGAAGCTCAAGGTTCTTAAAGACAAGCTTGCCGCAGAAGAAAAGAAGTAACTCTGGGTTGCCCGGCGTTTAAAGGGCTGCGGTGTTGTCGCGGCCCTTTTGTCCTCTTTGTTATTTTTGCGCCATCATCGCCAAAAGTGCTTCGACGGCCTGGGTCGGGTTGATCGTACCTGACAGAACGTTTTGTTCCAGATCGGGCAGGGCAGCACGAACGTCATCACGTCGGGTAAAGGTTTCAAGCAGCCGATCGCGCAGCATGGACCACATCCAGTCATGTTGCTGGCGCGCCCGTTTGGCGGCAAATTCGCCCTCGGTTTCCATGATCTGACGGTGCTGTCTGATCAAATCCCACGCCTCGTCCAGCCCGGCGCGGGTTAGAGATGACACCATCATCGATTGCGGGCGCCAATGGCGGCTGGTGGGTTGCAAAATGCGCAGGGCTGATGAATATGCGCGTTTGGCCTCGCGCGCCTTGGCCGGGTCGGCGTCGGATTTATTAACCGCGATCAGATCGGCAATTTCGAGCACACCCTTTTTAATGCCCTGCAATTCATCGCCCGCCCCGGGCAGCATCAGGACCAAAAAGAAATCGGTCATTTGCGCAACCATGGTTTCGCTTTGCCCCGCCCCCACGGTTTCAACCAGTACCACATCAAACCCGGCGGCTTCGCACAACAAAATGGTTTCACGTGTCATGCGGTTGACCCCGCCCAAATATCCGCTGCTGGGCGAGGGCCGGATATAGGCGTTGGGGTCGATGGAAAGGTCGTTCATCCGGGTTTTATCGCCCAGAATGGACCCACCTGATCGCGCACTGGTCGGGTCCACGGCCAAAACCGCCACTTTGTGGCCCGCTTTGGTCAGGTTGGTGCCAAATGCCTCGATAAAGGTTGATTTGCCAACGCCGGGCACCCCGGTAATGCCAATGCGGTGCGATCCGCCGGTATGGGGCATAAGCTGTTCAAGAACCTGTTGGGCCTGAATAAAATGTTCGGGCTTGCGGCTTTCAACCAGGGTAATGGCGCGTGATAATATGGTGCGGTTGCCCGCCAGAACACCGTCAACAATTTCGCCGGTTTCCAGCACCCGCCGCCTGATACGCGGGCGCGGATTGGTGGTGGCGTTTTTGCCCGGTATGGTGCGCAGGGTTTCCTTCACCAGATATCCTTTATATGCCGTGTCGTGCGATCAGGTTTCACTTGATGCTATAGGCCGCCCGGTTCATGCGGTGCGATCCTCATAAGTTTGATCATACTGTTTGCAGTGCCCCACCAGCAAGCTCAGTGCGTCAAGGTGGCAAAATGGGTCATATTAAAGGAAAAATGCTTTAACAACGCGGGCGTTATATGTCCGGCCCAAAGGGAACGGCGTTTTTACGCAGCGGTTGGTGTTTCATGTTCCAGCAGTTTTTCCAGCAATTCGCTGGCGGCTTCGGCAATGACGGTGCCGGGCGGAAAAATGGCCTCGGCCCCGGCGGCAAACAGTTTGTCAAAATCCTGCGGCGGAATAACTCCGCCAGCCACAATCATAATGTCCTCGCGGCCCAGTTTATCCAGTTCGGTGCGCAATTGCGGCACCAGCGTCAAGTGCCCTGCGGCAAGCGAACTGGCCCCCACAATATGTACATCGTTTTCAGCGGCCTGGCGGGCGGCTTCTTCGGGGGTTTGAAATAACGGGCCAATATCCACATCAAAGCCTAAATCGGCAAAGGCGGTGGCAATCACCTTTTGCCCGCGATCGTGTCCGTCCTGGCCCATTTTGGCAATCAGGATGCGTGGGCGGCGGCCTTCGGCCTCGGCAAAGGCATCGACCAGCCGACCCACTTTTTCAAGGGCGGCGTTATCGGCACCCACTTCGGTTTTATAAACTCCGGCGATGGAACGGATAACTGCCTGATGGCGGCCATAAACCTTTTCCAGCGCATCGGAAATTTCGCCAACCGTGCATTTGGCCCGGGCTGCCTGCACGGCAAGCTCCAGCAAATTGCCCGATTTGGCATCGGCAGCGTTGGTCAGGGCGTTCAGGGCTGCTTCAACTGTTTGATCATCGCGTTCGGCGCGCAAACGTTCCAGCTTGGCGATTTGCTGGCGGCGGACTTCGGCGTTATCGACTTGCAACACATCCACCGGGCGGTCATCGGTGACGCGGTATTTGTTCACACCGACCAATGTCTGGCGGCCGCTATCAATGCGGGCCTGGGTGCGGGCGGCGGCTTCCTCGATCCGCATTTTCGGAATACCGGCTTCAATGGCTTTGGCCATGCCGCCCTGTTCTTCCACCTCGGCAATATGGGCCCAGGCTTTTTCGGCCAAATCGCGGGTCAGGCGCTCCACATAATAACTGCCGCCCCATGGGTCGATCACGTTGGTGGTGCCGCTTTCCTGCTGCAAAAACAGTTGGGTGTTACGCGCAATGCGGGCAGAAAAATCGGTTGGCAGGGCCAGGGCTTCGTCCAGTGCATTGGTATGAAGCGACTGGGTATGACCCTGTGTCGATGCCATGGCTTCGATACAGGTGCGGATCACGTTGTTAAACACATCCTGTGCTGTCAGCGACCAGCCCGATGTCTGGCTGTGGGTGCGCAGCGACAGCGACTTGGTGCTTTGCGGGTCAAACTGTTTGATCAGCTTGGCCCAGATCATGCGCGCCGCGCGCATTTTGGCAATTTCCATAAAGAAATTCATGCCAATCGCCCAGAAAAACGACAGGCGCGGGGCGAATTTATCAATATCGAGCCCGGCTTCCATGCCTGCACGGGCATATTCCACCCCGTCGGCCAGGGTATAGGCCAGTTCAAGGTCGGCGGTGGCCCCGGCTTCCTGCATGTGATAGCCGGAAATGGAAATCGAATTGAATTTCGGCATGTTTTGCGAGGTAAAGGCAAAAATGTCGGAAATGATCCGCATCGAGGGTTTGGGCGGATAGATATAGGTGTTGCGCACCATAAATTCTTTAAGAATGTCGTTCTGGATGGTGCCGGAAAGCTGGGCGTGTTTAACCCCCTGTTCCTCGGCGGCAGCAATATACAGCGCCATCACCGGCAACACCGCGCCGTTCATGGTCATGGAAACCGACATTTGATCGAGCGGAATGCCATCAAACAGGGTGCGCATGTCATAGATGCTGTCAATCGCCACACCGGCCATCCCGACATCGCCCGCCACCCGGGGGTGGTCGCTGTCATAACCGCGATGGGTGGCCAGGTCGAAGGCTATCGACAGGCCCTTTTGCCCGGCGGCAAGGTTGCGGCGGTAAAAGGCGTTGGATTCCTCGGCGGTGGAAAAACCGGCATATTGGCGCACGGTCCAGGGGCGTTGCACATACATGGTGGGGTAGGGGCCGCGCAAAAAGGGCGCTATCCCCGGCATGGTGTGCAAATGATCCAGACCGTTCAGGTCATCGACGCCGTAAACCGGTTTTACATCAATGCCTTCGGGGGTGGTCCATGGCACGCCCGATACCGGGCCAGAGGGCGTGTTTGCGGCGGTGTCAAACAGGGGCAGGTCGGAAAAATCAGGAATCCGGGTCATGGTTATTTCACTCCCAGATGGTCAAGGACGGCGGTGGTAAGGGCAACCACATCCGATCCGACAAAAATGAACTCGCTGATACCGGCAGCTTCAAATGCTGCCCGGTTGTCGCCGGGGTGCCCGGCAAGATAGATTTTGCTGGCCCCGGCCGCGTTTAGCGCCTTTGCCATTTCGGCGGCATGTTCGGCATATTGCGTATCCGATCCGCAAATAATGGCGATTTTTGCCCCGCTTTGGCGAAAGGCGTTGGCCGCATCATGGCCCGTGGCAAAGCCATTATTGGCGAGGGTTTCAATGCCGCCTGCGCCAAAAAAGTTACGGGCAAACATGGCACGCGCCGTATGGTCGGCAACCTTGCCAATGTTACACAGGAAAATTTGTGGTGGCTTGCCGGTTTCCTGCGTGTGGGCCGATGCCCGAAGACGGTTTGCTTCAAATGCTTCGGACAGGCGATGCCGGGGCAACGGTGCCATGCGCTTTGCCGATGCAAGGTCGCCATACAGGGCATCGAACAATTGTTTGATGCTTGCGCCCTTTGCAGCTGCTGTTATCAGATCGTTAAAATCGGTGCCGATATTTGTGTCCGGTGTGCCGGGGCGGTTTTGCACGGCCGCCCGCAAGGCGCTAATATCGGGAACGTCGCAGGTAACGGCGGCCTCGTCGATATTGGGGAATTCGGAAACCCCGGTTAGCGGATCGCGGCGGGTGGCCAGGCGGTCGGCGCGGGCGTGCCAGGATGTGGCAATGTCGTCGGTCAATGTGCCATTTTCAATGGCGGTAATGATGCCGCCTGCGGTCTCAATTTCCTGAAATTTCCGCCAGGCATTTTGGGCAATGTCACGGGTCAGGTTTTCAATAAACCAGGCGCCGCCTGCCGGGTCGATCACGCGGTGAACGTTGCTTTCTTCTTGCAAAATCAGCTGCGTGTTGCGGGCAATGCGGCGTGAAAAACCATCGGGCAGGCCAATGGCATGGTCATAGGGCAGGCACACAACACTGTCCGCCCCGCCCAGCCCGGCGGCAAAGCTGGTGACAGTGGTGCGCAGCATATTCACCCACGGGTCCACCTTGCTGATGATTTGTTCGGCCGATACGGCATTGAGGGTGATGGCACAGCCCTCAATGCCGGATGCCTGCAAAATGCGCCGCCACATCAGGCGCAGGGCGCGCAATTTGGCAATACCGGCAAAAAAATCGGTGCCAATCGCGGTGGTAAAGGTGATGGAGGTTGCGGCCTTTGCGTCCTCCATACCGGCATCAACCATGGCGCGGAAATAGGCAAGGCCGGTTGCCAGCGCGATGGCAAGCTCCCTGCTGTCGGTCGCCCCGGCATTATACCATGGCGTACTGTTAACCGTGATCGCGGTGGCATGGGGGAATTTTGTGCCAATAGCCCGGGCAAAGCTGCCTGCCTGTTTCAGGGCGGTTGCCAGGTCGGTCGGGCAAAAACCTTCGGCCACATATGTGCCGATGGGGTCCAGATTAAAGGCCGGTGTGGCATCGGAAACGTCGTCTTCGCGGGCCATGCGGGCGGCCAGCAAGGCGGCACACGGGATGGTGGCGGCCCCGGCATCCAGGGCGATGGGGGCCAGATTGGTATAAACGCCGTTCAGGGTGTGGTTGAGGTCATCAAGCTTATAAATCATAACACCGCCCAGCCCGGCATCATCCCCATCCGGCGCATCCGGACCGCGGCCAAACCGTGCGGCATGATCCAGGCGCAGCAAAATCGACGTCACGCCGCTTTCCAGGTCTTCGAGAATGGCATCATTGACGGTTTTGGGGGCGGGGTGGGCATGAAGCTGGCGAATGTCCCAGCCGGTGGCGGCAACAGTTGCGTTGGCACCGGCACTTGTCCTGGCATCGGCGGCAAGCTGGCTGTTGGTGGCGATCAGGGTGGGGTGAATTTGGGCAATGTCCCCATCAAGATCATCGGCTGTATAGACGGGCTGAACATCAAAACCGTCGCGCAGATGGGTGACCAGTTTTTTGTCAAACGGCGCGCCATTCAAGGCGGCGTCGGCCAGTTTGCGCCATGCTGCATAATCGGCAGGTGGAAATTCAGATGCCAGTTTCAAGCTCTGATCGGTCATGGTTGCTCCCGGTCGCGGTCGATATAAAGCACCGCGCACGGGCGTGGCACCATGGGTCCCCGTCGCCCGGTACACCCCGCCCGGCCACAATCAGAGAGCGGAACAATCCCGGTAATCTGACTTGTCCCTGTATCATCGCCCGCACTTAGTGCGATTGACGTTACGGAACCAACAGTTGCGGGGGCAGTTTCGGCTTTGGCAGATGCGGCACCGAATTCCCGGGAAATATTCCATGTCACCTTGCAGTGACGACCCTGTTTATAGCACTCCCGTTTAAATCAGTAAATAGGCATGGAAATACCTATTTACGTGCGGCATCGTTGTTTTTTGGGGCTGTTGATGGTCGAAAGATGTTTAAATTCAATATGTAATTGAAATTTATGATCAGAAATAAACAACTGGCACTGTCTTGATGCCGAAACATGGGCGTCAGACTTTGGTGTTATACGCCGCCCGGCCCGTTACGGGGGGCACGGTATCTAAAAACTTTGCCCTGACATCAATAATGCATCGCTGGCGAGAAGATTGAGAGACTTCATGCGGGGCAAATTCGGATTCTACCCTGTCGAGAAATGATACCGCACGTTTGAGCAAATGCATTTGTTGTTCAGACAGCGCTTTCCGCCCTGCTGCGATCATTTTTTCGATAAACTTTACCCCGGCCTGTTTTAGAAAGATCGATTCGGGCTGTCCGTCGCGGGTGCAAACGCCGTAAACACCTTGAAGAAAGTAGTTCCACGTGGCATCCGCAAGATGGTTGTCAAACTGCGCTGCAACGTCTGGTGCGACATCGCAAAGCTGGCGGCCCAGACTGCTGGCAAGGAATGTTTCCCGGGTATTGTGATAGCGACTGAAAAAGTGATGGCGCGCACGGTCTTCTGTATCAAGCCCAAGACGCTCGACAGCGTCATGCCAGGCGCAATGGCCCTGCAAATGAAAGCGGTAGGTTGTTTCTTCGCGATGGGTGCTGACAAAAGACACCGAATTGCTGTTGCTTTTGAATATGTATGACGGTTCAGGAAATATCCGGTTTTTGATCAGTCGGGAAAGTTTCACGGCTGAAGTGTCACATTTTACGGTGAAAACGCTTTCTTCAAAAAAGTTCGCATAGAGATAGTTCAGCAGCATTTCTGGCCTCCACATTTTGATTTAGGGAATTTTATCATTGTGGAAGGAATGAATGCTTCGATAGCGATCGAACTGAAAACGTGAAAACAGGTGCGTTTTTGCCGCGTCTTTTAAGTTTTGCATAAGAAAAAAAGTAATTTTCGATGGTGTTGACGATCGGTTACACCCTCAGAATTTGAAAAAAGACCGATTTTCCGGGGTTTTGCGCGGTGTTGCGGTGGGCTTTCGTCGAAATGCGGCAAAATTTCGACATTTAACCAATTCGACATTTTCAGTCTCTATGGTCGGGCTGTCCTGAAATTCGGAGTGATGCCATTCATGAACGCGCTAAGCGCCGTGCCGCCTTATTCCAGCCTGCCTGGTTTGGTGGCCTTTGCCGACGACAGCCCCAGTGCCAAAGCTGCCCTAGAAACGGTTTTGCGGCGCGCGGGCTATGCTGTTGCCGGGTTTGATTGCGCCGATGATTTGATTGATCAACTTGACGGGATGGCACCCCGTGCCATTATTCTGGATCTGGAAATGCCCGGCATGAGCGGTTTTGAAGCCTTTTGCGAAATTCGCCGCCGTTATCCCGGTTCAAACGATGTGCCGGTTCTGTTTTTTTCGGCCCATTACGACGCCGACACCCGTGCCCAGGCCGAAGCCCTTGGCGCGGCTGATTTTATCAGCAAGGATTCCAGCCCGATGGTGGTGATCGCGCAGTTGAACCGCGTTTTGGAAAACGTGCTTCGTCATTAATCCATAAATAAAACCCGCCGGTCACATCGCAACCGGCGGGCAAGCTCCCTTGTCCAGGCACCTGGTATTTAGCGGGTGCCTTCGAAGGCATATCCTTCGTTACCGAAGTGATACACGCGATCTGATGCCAGAATGCCCGTTGAGGGTATCACAGGCAGGCTGGCAAGATGCGTATAGAGATTTGCAAAATCCTGTGACGTTGCATCGAAAAGTTGTTGATAACTTTCGAGAACGAAATAGGTCTTTTGAAAATCGTCGATCTTGTAGTCTGTTCGCATTACGCGTTCCAGTGCAAATCCGATACGATTTGGTTTGGGATCGCTAAGGCAATATAAAGTCTCGCTTTTCGACGATAACATTCCTGCGCCATAGGCGCGCAAACCGTCTGTCGTTTCGATCAGGCCAAATTCCACCATGTACCAATACAGCCGGGCGAGCTGTTTTAGCGCCCCGTGCCGGATCGCTTCTGGTCCTTTTGCGCCATAGGCGGCCAGATAATCGGCAAATACCGGGTCAAACAGCATGGGCACATGGCCGAAAAAATCGTGGAAAATGTCAGGCTCGACCAGATAATCAATTTCCTCGGGTTTGCGCAGCCATACCGTGACGGGAAAGCGGCGATTGGCAAGATGGTTAAAAAACACATCATCGGGCACCAGGCCAGGAACGGCCACCAATTGCCAGCCGGTGGTGGCAAAAAGCTGTTCACTGATTTTATCAAATTGTGGAATGCCATCTGCGGCATCCATGCGGGCCAGATTGGCGATAAAATCATCTGCTGCCATGCCGGGCAGGATGGCGCTTTGACGCTGATACAGCTCGCGCCACAGGGCATGTTCCGCGTCGCTGTATTTTTCCCAGTTCTGATCAACGGTGTAATCATCATGGGTGTGGCTGTAATTGCCGCGTAAATTGGGGGCTGGCGCTTTTGGGGCAGATGCGGCGGGTGCCGCTTTGGTAAAGTGCGGCGCGGCGGTGCTGGCGGATGGTTTTTCGGCCTGAAACGTATTCATGACGTCCTCACTGACAGATATATATCCGGCATTCTGCCGGCCGGTTTCTGGTATTTGTGAAGGGTCTATTTTACATCAAAGACAGGGTCATTTCCCGGCGATATGAGTGATTTTGGCCGTGATTTGTGTCATGATATGACTGCAAGTGTTTTTGAGTGGGTGAAAAATGACCGAACCGGATATATCGGCAACGGATGTTAAAATTTTAAATGCCCTGCAAAATGATGCCAGTATCAGCAATGTTGCGCTGGCTGAAATTGTTGGCATGTCGCCATCGCCGTGCCTGCGCCGGGTGAAACAGCTTGAGGCATCGGGCATGATCCGCAAAACCGTGGCCTTGCTGGACCGGAAAAAAGCCGGGCTGGGCGTGCTGGCAACGGTGCAGGTGCGCCTGCAACGCCATACCGAAGCCGGGGCCGAGGATTTTGCCCGGGCGATGAATGATTTGCCTGAAATATTGTCGTGCTGGGCCATGACCGGGCGGCAGGACTTTTTGTTAATGGCACTGGCCCAGGACATTGAAAGTTTTGGCGATTTTGTCACCCATAAGCTGATGTCGATGCCCAATGTCCGCGATGTGCAGTCCAGTCTGGTGCTTAGGGAATATAAGAACGAAACCGCCATTCCGCTGCACCACAGGCGCGGATAGGGACATTGGTTGGCAGGGACTTAACCCCTCTGTTCTTGGGCTTTTCGGGTTTTTGCACAGTTGCCCGGCAAGGAAGTACCAACAGGCCTACTTCCCTGCCAGTCATGCGCTTTATTTGTATGCTTATTCGGCGGCGATTTTGAAATACGGATCGCAGCATGTGCCAACTGGGGTACAGCCATAATTGCCTGTATCGTCGGGTTTGAAGTCGGCTTTCTTCCACTGTTTGTAATGGGCGGGTGTGAAGTACACCAGATTATTGATGTAATCATACACGATACGGCCATCCGCTGCGGCATAGGCGTATTGGTTATCCCACTGGTTTTCTTGCTGGGTGAATTCGACATAGCCGGTCAGCGGAATGGTTTCCTGCCCGACTTTGGCAAACCTTGCCGCGTAATAGTTCCAGCGCTGGCTGTTGCTGATATCGGGTGTGCTATCAAGCTCATTCATAACTTCGGCCCGGTTCAGGGTTTTTAGAACCTCGGTCATGTGAAGTTCATTGTTGAACCCGGCAACATCAAGTACGGGCAGGTGATTAAGGGCATTGCCGTGCGGGGACCGTGCCGAATCCTGCCAAAACTTCGGGTTCATATCGAAGGGGCCGTCAATATCTGCCGTTGGATAAAAATGCCCTGCTGCCATTTCGTTCACATTATAGGCCAGCAATGATTTTGCCATTTGCCGCAGACCATTGGTTAGAACCGCCCGGTCCGGTCCGACGCTGGGAATAACCAAGCCAGATAAGGTGTCGGTCGAGGCGGCTTGTATGTTTGCCTGTAACCCGCCCCAGTTATTACAGTTATCAACGGGCCAGTCCTTTGCCTCTCCGGCAGGGGAACGGCCTGACCATAATTGGGCGATGGCATCTTGCGGGTCGAGCCATTTATCTGCGGCAAAGGCAGAGGGGGCGAGGCTACATAAAATGGCGATGCCGCAAACGGTAAGAAAAGTATGTTTCATGATAAAAATCCTGTTGTTTTAAGAGGTGCCTTGATTGAAAGGACACTTCGTTATCAAGAACATAGCCGGGCCGTAGAACGGGTATGATGCCCTTTGGTTTATGCGGAACCTAAACGAGACCTAAAACCGGGAGGGCCAGATGTGAACGGTTCTTGCCTTTTGCCTGTGATTTCAGGCATAGGAGAGAACAGTATTTCGTCCCCGATATAACCCGTCTTCATATGCGGAGCCCGTCATGACCGAGATTGCCAACCCGATCCTTGTTGAAGCCACCCGTGGGACCATGGTCGAAAGTTTTCACCGGGGGCGTTATGTGGTGATGAAGGCCGATGGCACCGTGATTGAACAGGGCGGGGATATTGACGCGCTGATGTATCCGCGCTCGGCCATCAAGCCATTATTGGCCATAGCACTTGTTGAAAGCGGGGCGGCGGCGGCGTTTGATTTGGAAGACCAGCATATTGCGCTGGCCTGTTCATCACATAACGGCGAAGAACGCCATGCCCATACTGTGGCGGCGTGGCTTGATAAACTGGGGCTTTCGGTTGATACGCTGGAATGTGCGCCACATTATTCGCTGCGTCTGGCATCGGCGATTGAACAGGCGGTGGACCATGTGCAACTGACCAGGGCGCATAATAACTGTTCGGGTAAACATTCGGGCTTTTTGACAACGGCGGTGCATCTGGGCGAAGACCCGACGGGGTATATCAACGAAGCCCACCCGGTGCAGCAACGCCTGATCCGTATTTTGGAAGAAATGGGCGATTGCGATTTGTCATCTGCGCCGCGGGGCATTGATGGCTGTGGTATCCCGGTGATCGGGATGCGGTTGCGCGACTTGGGTTTGGCAATGGCGCGCATGGCCGATACCAGCGGGCTGGCACCCGCACGCGCGCAGGCAATTGCCCGTATTCGCAAGGGCTGTGCCGCCGACCCGTTTATGGTGGCAGGCACCGGGCGGTTTTGCACCAAGGTGATGGAGGTCTGTGGCACGGATGCTTTGGTCAAGGTCGGGGCGGAAGGGGTTTATTGTGCCGCATTCCCGCAGCAAGGGCTGGGCGTGGCCCTGAAAATTGATGATGGCGCACAGCGCGGCGCCGAGGTGGCAATGGGCGCCTTGTTGCGCCGCCACGGTGTGATTGATGATGCTCGGGCTGAAACCCTGAAAGACTACCTGACCCCGGTTCTAACCAACTGGGCGGGCAAATATGCCGGTGACATGCGGCCGGCCTTTTAAAGCACTTTTCCTTTAATATGACCCATTT
Source organism: uncultured Thalassospira sp. (assembly GCF_963976115.1). Lineage (GTDB taxonomy): Bacteria > Pseudomonadota > Alphaproteobacteria > Rhodospirillales > Thalassospiraceae > Thalassospira. Next base: position 138,542 of record NZ_CAXBJJ010000012.1, on the reverse strand, counting down.
TGTTTGTTTTTGGCGTGTCGTTTGGCAAGGCACAGCGCGCTGCGCGATGCGGCGCATCGGGCGAGCGGTGTAACGCCGCCAAACACCGCCAAAATCAAACCCTGTGGGCCAGCTCAGTCTGCCGCCTGGCCGCGTCGAAATCCTTGTCCGTAAACCCATTACGCCCTGCGGACTTCTCCTTGCCAGGCGGCAGACTGAGCTGGCAAAATGGGTCATATTAAAGGAAAAATGCTTTAAGGCTCGGTAATTGCCATTTTGCCGTAATGCGGGCGACCCGTTCGCCTGTGCCAATGACAAGGGGCACCAAAATGTCGCTGTTGTTTTACAGTGCTGCTGCACTTGCCGAAATTGCAGGGTGTTTTGCCTTTTGGGTGTGGTTGCGCGGCGATAAACCGGCATGGTGGATTGTGCCGGGGGGACTTGCGTTGGTGATTTTTGCCAGCTTGTTAACCCGCGTTGACGCGGCCTTTGCCGGTCGGGCCTATGCGGCCTATGGCGGCATTTATATTGCCATGTCGCTGGTCTGGTTATGGCTGGTGGAAGGGATGCGCCCCGACCGCTGGGATATGGTCGGCGCGGCCATGTGCGTGGCCGGGGCGATGGTTATTTTGTTCGCCCCGCGCTAGTTATTTGGTGGCAGCGGCCGCTTTTTTTCCGCTGCGGTCTTCGCCCGGCAGCAAAACATGGAATGTGGTGCCTTTACCGATTTGGGTTTCAAACCAGATACGCCCGCCATGTTTGACTTGCACAATATCATGCGTGATCGACAATCCCTGACCGGTTCCTTTGCCAACTTCCTTGGTGGTGAAAAACGGATTAAAGATTTTTGACCGGTTTTCCTTGGCAATACCGATGCCATTATCGCTGATGCTGACCAGAATCTGATCATCGATGGCTGTTGTTTTAATATGAATATGCCCTTCTTCGGCACCGCGCCCGGAGGATTCAATCGCCTGGGCGGCATTGACGATCAGGTTTAGAAACACCTGGTTGATTTCGTTCACAAAACAGGGAATATGCGGCAGTTCCGGGTCGAGGTCCTCGGTCAGGCTGGCGCTGTGTTTCCATTCGTTGCGCGAAATCACAATAACGTTGGACAGGATCCGGTTGATGTCGGTGGCGGTTTTTTCGCTGCTGCCAGGATGGGAAAATTCCTTCATCGACAGTACGATCCGGGCAACCTGATTGATCCCGTCCAGCGATTGCTGGGTGGCATGAGGGATTTCATCAAGTAAAAATTCCAGATCGGCATCGCGCATTTGTTTGGAAAAATCGCGAAAGGTGCCATCTGGCAGGTTGTCGCGGTATTTCCACAGGGTTTGCAGGGCTGTGCCCAACAAGCGCGATAAAGAACCATACCCGTCATTAAGAAATTTCAGGTTGTCGCGAATATATTGGCTGGGTGTGTTGATCTCATGCGCGATCCCGCCAGCCAGATGGCCGATGGCTTCAAGTTTCAGAGCTTCGCGCAGTTCGCCTTCAAGTTTTTTGTGCGTTTCCTCGGATTTTTTGCGCCGGGTAATGTCGTGGAAAATATATAAAAAGCTGGTCTCGCCCATGAAATGTGCCGGGCTGACAATGACCTCCATCGGGAAGCTGTCACCGTCGCGGCGTTGGCCCATGGTTTCGGTATAGTCATAGCGCAAAATGCCACTGCTGATATTGATGCAGCGATTGAGCAATTTGTGGCGCACGGTGGCTTTGCGGTCGATGAACATTTCATCGGTACCAGAACCAATCAGTTCATGCCGGTCTGACCGTAACAGGACACAGGCCGATTTGTTGCAATCCTGAATCCGTCCGACCCCGTCAACAATCAGAATGCCTTCCACGACACTATCAAGGATGGTTTGCAGGCGTTGTGATGATTCCCGATGGCGTTTTTCCTGGGCTGCGATCAGCATTTCAACGCGGGCCGCCATATCATCGGGCAGGCCCAGTTCGCGAACCGCTGCGATGACGTCAAAATCTTCCTTGTCGTTCGGGGTGAGAATGGTTTTTCCCGCGCTCGACAGGTCAAAGGCAGTTTCTTTTGACACGGCAGATGCACTCATGATTTCAGGCCTTTGGTTCTTGCAACTGGGAAGACTTTGCCAGAGTGCGCGCAGGGGGTGTTTCCGAAGCCGGTACAGAGGTCACATCTTTGCCCCGCTTCAGGGATTTACCGCCGCGACGGACTTCGATGGGTTCGCGAAACTTGTGGAGCCGCTCAAACGTTCTGAGGCGCTGTAGCTGGACTTCGGAAATGAAATTGCCATGGGTTAGCAATATCCGGTCTTCTGTGGTTTCAAGGTCGGTCAATAAATAGTCGCCAACCCGTAATTCCTTGATATTGATGACCAGTTCCTGGCCATCGGGGTAAACTGTTTCGTCATATACGGTATCAACAACCGCCAGCAGGGATCGTAATTTTGCCAGCAGGTCCAGATCATAGCGGTCCTTGCGATACAGTAATTCATCAAAATTCTGAGGTAGCGGGGCATCACCGCGGGTGCGTTCGGCGAGATGGTTCAATATGCGCAACACCCGCGCGCCGAGCGGAATATCCTTGCCCACCGGGCCTTTTTCCGGAAAGCCGGTGCCATCGAAATTGCGGTTTTGCAAACCAATAATTTCGGCAACATGTTCCAGACGCGGAATATTGGCCACCAGTTTGGCGGCGACCTCGGGGGTGCGTTTGACAATGTCCCGTTCAAGCGGTTGCAAGGGTTTGTCACCCGACATCCGGCTCAGCAAGTCAGCGGGCAGGGACACCATCCCGATCGGGCATAACAGTGCGGCAAGCCCCAGTTCCCAGGGGTGGGGATATTCAATGTCGGCGCAGACCTGGTCACACCAGGCTTTCACCCGCATGGCGCGGCCAAAAATGGTGGGGTTAAGCTGGGCCAAAACATCGGTCAGGACCTTGACGCTGCCAGCCAGCGACTGTTCGATCAGGTTGCGCTCGGCTGTTATTAACTGGTGCTGGCGCAAGGCGGCCCGAATGCCGGATTCAAGAACGGCATCGTCGCAGGGCTTGTTGAAAAACCGAAAAATGCTGCCGCGGTTAATGGCATCAATCGCGGTTGCCTGGTCGGCATTGCCCGTTAGCATGATGCCAATGGTTTCAGGGTGCTTTTTGGCAACGATTTCAAGCAGTTCAACCCCGGTCATGCCGGGCATGCGCATATCGGCAATACACACGGCAAAAGGGCCTTCTTCGGCCAGTGTTTCAAGGGCCTGCGTACCGCCAACCGCAATCGACAAATCGAATTTGCCGCGCATGGTCCGGCGCACACCGCGTAACAGATTTTCGTCGTCGTCGACAAAAAGAACCTTGTTTGTTTCCATTGCACCCTCCTTGACGGATTACCTGGTCAGGGTTTTGTATTGATTGTTTACCTTGATGGCGATTTGACGCCAGGTTTCGAGGCGGTCGGTTTTGCCAAGTTCCTCAAGATAGGCCATGTCGATTTGATCGACATAAGGCTTGGCGCGTTTTTCGTTATTGATGTCGCGGCACAGCATTTGGGCAAAATACAGGGCCGATAGCGGTGTCATGACCCGTTCCGGCACATCGGCCGGGCGGTGATGAAACGCAACCGCCTGCACAAGGGGGCTGGGAAACCCCCATAAACCCAGCAAATAGGCCCCGATTTCCGGGTGTGCGGCCCCGAACACCTCTTGCTCGGCGGCAATGATCGATACATTGTCATTTTCAACACGCGCCATGACTTGCTCCATCTCGTTGGCCCGGTTCATCAATAAAACCAGGCTTCCGATATGGCTCAGCATTCCGGTGGACGGCACCATCATGGAAACCTGTTTGCCCAGATTTTCGGCCTCGGCGATCAAAGCGGCGGTAACGCCAATTTGCTGGCTGCGATGGCATAAAAGGTTCAGGCGCACGGTGATATGTGATGGGCCCTTAAAGCCTTGAAACAGGCCAACAAACAGTGCCAGCGATTTCAGGGTGTCCATGCCGATCATGCGTACCGCATGGGACACAGAACTGATCTTTTGTGTGATGGCAAAATAGGCGGAATTGGTAAGCTTCAAGACCTCGGCTGTCAGGGCAATATCGGCAGATACAATGGCGACGATGCGGTCATTGCCTGCCATCGGGTCTTCCAGGGCCTTGACCAGGCGCATATAGGTGTCGGGCGGAGAGGCGATGGCATCGATCCCCGACATCAGGGCGCGCAATGCCGGATGTTGCAGCATGTCTTTTAACTCAAGCGCATTTTCGATGGTATCGATCAGCAATATCTCGTCGCAGGGTTTTGCCAGATATTGATGCGCCGGGCCTACCGTGCGCAAAACGGCCTCGTCTTCGGCGAAACCCGATAGAATGATGCGGGTGGTTTCGGGGTGGGCGATCCGGATTTTTTCCAGCAACGACGATCCGTCCATGCCGGGCATCCGCATGTCGCTTACCACCACATCCATGCTGGTGTTTCCACACATTTCCAGCGCCATTTTGCCGTTGAGGGCAAAATGGGTTTTCCAATTGGGCCTTATGGCGTGCAAACGGCGCCGAAGCCCGTTGAGTATGTTTTCGTCGTCATCGACGAACAGAACGTTATTCATTCAATATCCCTGCTGACCGGAACCTTGTTGTTCTATTTGGGGTCTTGTCGCGACGATATAAAGGAGAGGACGTGTGAAATACCGTTTTACAGTTATACGCCAAAATTCACGTCTTGGGTGTATTAACCCTGCATGCCATTATCTTTGGTTGGGCTTGCTGCGTTACGATGCAGCGCAACCCTTTACCCTGATGGTTTGTGCGCTTGTTGGCGACAGTCCAGGGGACGGCACGTTATTGATGCTTTAACGTTGTCTGGAAAAAGTTGTATTATATAATCTTACCAATACTAAAAGGCTGTTTTTTTGTGAAAATACGCGCAAAAAGCAAGGGGCGATGATGGGCCGTCAACGCAAGAACGGGTTTTCTATGCCAAGGGGGACGGATGACAGTGGCTACGCGCGAGCAGCTATATGAAGCTATTCGCCTTCATCAGGCTTTTGTTGCGCGAAAACCGGGTGGCAAGCGTTTGCAACTGCGCAATGCCAATTTGTCGCGTCTTAAGGTGCGGCACATAACCCTGGCCAATGCCGTGTTGCCGGGAACCAATTTTATACAGGCGATGATGCATGATGTGCGGTTTGATTTTGCCGACCTGTTTGCCTGTAATTTTGTCGAAGCCGATCTTGAAGGATCGTCTTTTAATCGGGCGGACATGCGCGGGATCAATATGGCGCGCAGCCGATTGTGCAACACCGATTTTAGCGAATGTGATCTTCGGGCCGGGTCGATCATCATTCTTGATGCCGGGCGGGAACAGTTGATTAACCGGAGCAGCGATTTAAGTGGTGCTGATTTGTCGGGGTCAAAGATGTGGGGCACCAATCTTGCCAACGCCAATATGAGCGCAACCAAACTGCATAATGTTGACATGAGTGAGGCCAACATGTTTGCGGTCAATCTGGAAGGGGCGGACCTTAGCGGATGCCGGTTAAACGGTGCCAAGCTGAAAAATGCCAACCTGAAGGGCGCGCGCCTGAAAAATGTTGATCTGACCGGGGCTGATTTAAGCGGGGTCAATTTACGCAATGTTGATCTGTCCGAGGTGGATCTAACCCGGTGCAACATCATGGGGGCGATTGGTGGGCAACGCGGCCCGAAATTGCCCGATCATATTCAGGAACGTATCGATCTGCATGCCAGTTGGATCAGCAGTTCCGGCCAAACCGGCAGCCCGTTGAATGTTGCAGGCGAGGATTTAACCGGGATTGATCTTTCGGGCAGTGACTTGACCGGAGCCTGCTTTGACAACTGCAATCTGCGCGAGACGAAATTTATGGATGCGGTTCTGATTTTGGCATCCTTTCGCAATGCCAACCTAGAAGGGGCGAAATTAACCGGCGCGCATTGTACCGGCATTCGTCTGATGGGGGCAAAACTGGACCGTGCGGTGTTGATGGGGGCCGATTTAAGCCCGGTTGCCCAACGCGATGCGACGGGAGCTATGACCGGCGAAAGCTGGAAAGCGGATTTAAGCGACACCAGCCTGGTTCAGTGCGATTTGCGCAATGTAAAATTTGTCGAAACCCGCCTGCGCAACGCGCAATTTCGCGGTGCCAATGTTTCGGGGGCCAGCTTTAAAGACTGCAATGTTGAAGGGGCCGACTTTGAAGGCTGCAACATGCAGGCTGCATTGTTACCTGTGCGCAGCAAGGCGCAGAACAAAACCGGATAATTGCGGGCAAAGCCCTGCCTGTCGTTTGGGGTATTTTGCAAGCATATACACCAAAGGCGCCCTGATGGCGCCTTTGGACAAGATATTGTGTCAGCTCGCGCGCGAGATCTTAACTGCGGTAATCGGCATTGATGGAAATATATCCATGTGTCAGATCACAGGTCCAAACCGTGGCACGGCCATTGCCAAAACCCAGATCAACATCAATGTCGATATACTGACCCTTGATGTGCGCTGTTACAGGGGCTTCGTCAAAATCGGCAACCCGTTCACCTTTATGGGCCAGCGGAATGCCGCCGATGGAAACCGTCAATTTGTTGGGATCGGCCATCACACCGCATTTGCCAACCGCCATCACAATCCGGCCCCAGTTGGCATCTTCACCGGCAATTGCGGTTTTAACCAGGGGAGAATTGGCAATGGCCTTGGCCGCTGTTTTGGCTTCGGTATCGTTCAGCGCGCTGGTGACATTGATGGTGATAAATTTGCTGGCACCTTCGCCGTCACGCACGATCTGATGGGCAAGGTCAACCAGAACGGTTTCAAGGGCGGTTTTGAACCCGGCCAGATCGGCACCATCGGCATTGTCAAATTCGGCATTGCCCGCCGTGCCGGTGGCGGCACATAGCAGGGTGTCGGATGTGGATGTATCGCTATCAACTGTGATGGCGTTAAAGCTGCGGCCATTACAATCGGCGAGCATTTTCTGCAAGGTGGCATGGGGAATTTTGGCATCGGTAAAAACAAACGCCAGCATGGTTGCCATATTCGGTTCGATCATGCCCGAGCCTTTGGCGATACCGGCCAGTTTAACCTCGGTCCCGCCAATGTCAGCAGTGGCGGTTGCTGCTTTGGCAAAGGTATCTGTGGTCATGATCGCGCGGGCGGCATCGCTCCAGGATGCTTTGCTTTCCAGCATGGCGGGCAGGGCATCGGTGATGCGGTTCGCCGTGGCCGGTTCGCCGATCACACCGGTTGAGGCGGTAAAAACCTCGTTTTTTGCGCACGAAAGCAGGGCGCTGGTGGCGGCAACTTCGTCGGCCACAAACTGTTCACCGGCCTTGCCGGTAAAGGCAATGGAATTGCCGGCATTAACCAGAAACGCGCGTGCAGACCCACCGCGCAGGGCTTCGCGGCCCCAGCGTACGGCGGCCGATGCGGTGGTCGATGTGGTGAAAACAGCGGCGACACTGGTGCCTTCGATCAGTTCGGCCAGCAAAACATCCGGGCGGCCCTTATAGCGAATGCCAAGGGTTGCGGTATGCAGCGTCACGCCGCCAATTTCGGGCAATTCGGGAAATGCAGCCGGGGCAAGCGGCGAAACAGTATGTGCAGCCATGTGTTTTTTGTCCCTTATCTGGCCGGGCGAAACCGGGAAGGTAAAATATGCTGTAATATACAGGGCATCGTTAAAAAAACGGGGCAGGCCGTTTGGCCAACCCCGTCTGGTCATTTGGCAATCAAGCCCGATAAACCGCCAGATGGCGTTATCGTGTGCTTATTTGCTTTCTTTGGTGTCCGGGGTTTCCAGGGTGTTGTCCACTTTGGCATTGGCGCGCAGGTCGTCGACCAGCTTTTTGTAGGCTTCCTGGGTCATTTCGGCGGCCAGCTCGTTATGTTTTTCTTCAAAAGTCGGCTGTTCGCCTTTTTTGGTTTCTTCAACCTTGATCACGTGCCAGCCAAACTGGGTTTTAACCGGTTCCTTGCTATAGCTGCCCGGTTCCATTTTAAACGCGGCATCCGCAAATTCCGGGACCATCTGGTCATGGCTGAAAAAGCCCAGGTCGCCGCCGGTGGGGCCGGACGGGCCGGTTGACTTTTCTTTGGCCACTTCGGCAAAATCGGCCCCGCCATCAAGTTCCTTGATCACGGCTTTGGCGTCATCTTCGGTTTTTAACAAGATGTGACGGGCGTGAACCTGGTTTTCCGGTTCGTTGGTTTTAACGAACTCGTCATAGCGTTTCTTGACCGCGTCTTCGGTGACGATTTTGGCAATTTCACGGTCCAGATAGGTTTCGGCAACGATGCGGCGTTTCATGGCGGCAACGCGATCCGTCACTTCGGGATCGTCATTCAGCCCGGCTTTTTCGCCTGCCATGGTCATCAGGCGCTGGCTGATTTCGCGGTCCAGAAGCATCGGCTTCAAGGCTTCGAACGGATACTGGCGGTATTGTGCCGGAAGACCCTGCTGCGTGGCGCGCACTTCGGATTCCATGATTTTTTCGCCGTTGACGGTCGCCAGAACCTTATCTTCGACCGGGGCAGAATCCTGCGCCATGGCCGGGGATGCGAAAAGGACGGTGGCCAGTGAAGCAGCGAGAAGTGTTTTACGCAGCATGTTCTCTCCAGATTTATTTATTAAGGGCCGGATGGCACTGTTCCTGTTATCTAACCGGTAAATCATATCCTTTATCACGGCACAAGAGGCAGCCCGCCAATGTCACGGTTTTTTACCGGTTGGCTGGCGCAAACGTGATAATGAAACGATTTCCGGATCGTAATATATTCGCATAATACGGCAATTTAAGGGACAGGCCATGCCTTTGGCGTGCCAATAAGGGCAAAGGTGGCCGCGTTATGCTTCCATGTCGAGAAATACTTCGCCAACTTTGCCGACGCCGCCGTCATCGCGCACAAATTGCCCTTCTGCCGCCAGTGTGCCGCCAACCAGACGTTGCGATAGCGGGGTAATGGCGGACAGGCGAATGCTGGCAATGCCTTCTTCTTCCAGGCTTGATTGCGACCCGTCGGCATGGAGCAAAATCAGCGATGAAAAAACCTTGTCCTGGGCATCAATGCTGCCATCGCCATTGTCATCATAGATTGCCAGTTCGGCAAAGCCGTCGGCAGCACCGTTCTGGTCGCCAAAAAGTTCGCGGCCATCATCTATTTTGCCGTTTTTGTTTTTATCAAGGGCCAGCAAGGCATCCTTGCCGGTGACCCAGGCGGCCTGGTTGGTGGTGCCATCGCCATCAAGGTCAAAAACCGATCCATCGCGCAGGCTGGTAACGTCGATACCGTTGCCATCAAGATCAAGGATCAGCGGGTCTTGTTGGGTAACGTTGCTGATTTCCATGTTGATCTGGCCGACACGGACCTGCAAATCACTGATTGATATCCGGGTGCTGCCGCCATTGCTGCTGCTGGCTTGAAGGTTGGTTTGGCTCAATTGCAGGTCGATGCTGCTGGCGACCAGCGAAAAGCCGCTTGACGCCTGACCGGAATTTTTCAACGAGGCGGCAAAATCCGCATTTTTGCCAATGCCATCAGCATTGGCAGCCCCGGTAAGCTGGTCGGCCATTTCGCGGGCCTTTGCCGGGGGAATGCCCATCATGGCCAGTACAATCAGGGCGTCGCGGTTCATCCGGCGCGACGCATCGTTGATGGCTTCGCCACCGCCAGCGGAAATATGCAGCAATTTGGAAATTTGTGACGACACCGCATCACCCGCCGAACGGGGTGAGGGGGCATCGGTGCCGGTGGCATTGTTATGCCCCGCACTGACCGATGATTGCGTCAGACGTGCCGCAACCGTTTGTGCCGCCACCGACCGCGATGCTGTGGTGGTCAGTCCGGTTGCGGTTTTGTCTGTTTGTTGTAACGAAACCAAGGACGTGGCCCGGCTTTGGGCAGCAGTGTTGAAATTAAGCGAAACCATCGGCTGTCTCCATAATGACAGCGTTTCGGGGGCCGGCGGTTCAGGCCGTTACACCGGTCGCGTCATCTTCTGGTGCGATTGACAGCTTGTTGCCGTCGGGCATCTGGAATGTTGGCGTGTTGCCATCATTCCCAACCCGGCCCAGCGGCAACATAAGTTCGATCCCCAGTTTCGTGATCGAGCGGTCATTGCCGTTTTCGTCGGGCTGTGTCAGGTGCGAAACATCGCGCACAATGATTGCGGCCTGTTTCATCAACTGTGATTGAAGGTCGCTGCTGCGTTTCAGGGCCAGATCAGCGGCACTGGGTCCTGCCTGTGCTGCGGGTGCAGTGGCAGCCGTGCCATCGCCCGCTGCCGCATCCTGATCGCTGGTTTTGTTGGCGGCACTGGAATCGCCCGTGGTGCTTTCCAGCAGTTCCTTGATGAAATCGGCAACGCCCGATCCGTTAAGATCAAACAGCAAACCGCCATCATTTGCATTGGCCGACTGGCCCAGGCTGTTGACCAGATTGTTTGCACCGCCCAAACCGTTCAGGGCTGCGCCAAGTGCGCCCATTGCTGCCCCGGCACTGTTGCCAATCGCGGAAACAGAAACGCGCGAAATTTCAAGTTTGGTGGTGTTATAGCTAAAGGAAAAATCGCCGGTGGTGTTGTCGATGCTGATATCCAGCGACTGGGTGGCAGCCATGGCAGACTCGGCAAAGCCAGTGGCCGATGAATTGCCGTTGCTATAGGCGATCTCGCTGCGCGAGTGGCTGGCGATGGCCTGCTTGAAAGAAAAATCAAAATTGTCCGAACCCGCAGCCATATCCTTGATGTTATCAAACAAGGCCTGGGTGGCGGCGGTGGCTTCGGTGGCGCTCATGCCCGAGAGGGCAAACATATCCGTCACGCTGTCGCGGATCAGGTCCAGCGACGCTGACAGGGCATCTTTGCCCAGCCCGTCGGTCGAAACCAGCGGATTGGCGGTGGTTGCCGCCGGTTTGTCGCTGGCTTGTGCAGCACTGATGGCCTGCGGCGAAAGCGACAGCCGGTCAACAGCCTGTGACGCAGGGCGACCAAGGCGCGATCCGGTATCGGATTCGGTGCCGTGGTCCTGGGTTAACCGGGCATCTGTGGTTGGTAGTGATCCGCCGCGCAGCGGGCCAAACGCGGAAATGTCCGCCATGTTATCCTCCTCCTGAGGCACAACACCGCACGATAAAGGGCAAAAAATTGCTGTATCGGGCGATATGTTCGGGCTACTTGCCCGTTTTGAAAACTTAAGGTTTCATCATAATATGTTTTTACGCCCACCTCAAGGACCAAAAAACAAGCAAATTTGGACGTAATGACAGGAATGCGGGCATTCTACCCACATCTTAGTGGTTCGTTCCGTTGACAGATCATAGTCAGGGTTCTATCTGTGATCGGGCCGGTGTATGTACCGTGACCCGTCTTTTGTTATTTTCATTTTATCCAGGAACGTTTTAATGCTCGGCGTCATTGCCCGGAAACTTTTCGGTTCAGCTAACGATCGTGAAATCAAAGCCCTTCGGGCCACGGTCGAGCAAATCAACGCCTTGGAACCCGAGGTGGAAAAACTGTCTGATGAAGATCTGCGCGCCCGGACCGACTGGCTGCGTGATCGTCTCAATAACGGTGAAACCTTGCAACAGGTTCTGCCCGATGCCTATGCCACGGTGCGCGAAGCCGCAAAGCGTGTGCGCGGCGAACGTCATTATGATGTGCAGCTTACCGGCGGCATCGTTCTTAATGACAGCAAAATCGCCGAGATGAAAACCGGTGAAGGTAAAACGCTGGTCTCGACCTTGCCGGTTTACCTTAATGCGCTGTCGGGCAAGGGCGTTCATGTTGTGACGGTCAACGACTATCTGGCCCGCCGCGATGCGGAATGGATGGGGCAGGTATATGGCTTTCTGGGCATGTCGGTGGGGGTGATCATGCATGGCATGACCGATGACCAGCGTCGCTCGGCCTATCGCTGTGACATTACCTATGCCACCAACAACGAACTTGGCTTTGACTATTTGCGCGACAACATGAAATTCCGTCTGGAAGACATGGTTCAGCGCGAATTCAATTATGCCATCGTCGACGAAGTCGACTCGATCCTGGTGGACGAAGCCCGGACCCCGCTGATCATTTCCGGCCCGGCCGAAGATGGCTCGGCGATGTATATGGCGGTCGATCAACTGATCCCGAAACTGGTCGACGCCGATTACGAAAAAGATGAAAAGGCCCGTGCGGTTACCCTGACCGAAGAAGGTACCGAACATGCCGAACAGCTTTTAAGTGAAATGGGCATTCTGACCGAAGGCACATTATACGACATCGCCAATGTTCATCTGGTGCATCACACCAACCAGGCATTGCGCGCCCACAAATTGTTCCAGCGCGACACCGATTACATCGTCAAGGACAACAAGGTTGTCATCATTGACGAATTTACCGGTCGTATGATGGAAGGCCGTCGTTATTCCGACGGGTTGCATCAGGCACTTGAAGCCAAGGAACGGGTTGAAGTTCAGAACGAAAACCAGACTTTGGCATCGATCACGTTCCAGAACTATTTCCGGCTTTATCCGAAACTGGCCGGTATGACCGGTACGGCGTTAACCGAAGCCGAAGAGTTCGAAGAAATTTATGGTTTGCGCGTGGTGGAAATTCCGACCCACCGTCCGATTTCGCGCAAGGATTTTGACGACGAAATTTACCGGACCGCCGAAGAAAAATGGGATGCCATTGCCGATTTGCTGGTGGAATGCCATGCCCGTCAGCAACCGTGCCTGGTGGGTACCGTATCGATTGATAAATCGGAAAAGCTGAGTGCGCTTTTGAAAAAGCGCAAAATTCCGCATGAAATTCTGAATGCCAAGCAGCACGAACGCGAAGCCTATATCATCGCACAGGCCGGTGCGCCGGGGGCGATTACCATTGCCACCAACATGGCCGGTCGCGGTACCGACATTAAACTGGGCGGCAACGTGGAAATGCGGGCCGAACTGGAACTGGCCGATGTGCCTGATGCCGAACGTGAAGCTGGCATTGAACGGATTCGCCGGGAAGTGATCGAAGACCAGAAAAAGGTTCTGGAAGCTGGTGGTTTGTTTGTGCTTGCAACCGAACGTCACGAATCGCGCCGGATCGATAACCAGCTGCGCGGTCGTTCCGGTCGTCAGGGCGATCCGGGGGCATCGAAATTCTTCCTGTCGCTGGAAGATGACCTGATGCGTATTTTCGGCTCCGAGCGCATGGACAGCATGTTGCAGAAGCTGGGCCTGGAAAAGGGCGAGGCGATCTATCATCCGTGGATCAACAAGGCCCTTGAAAAGGCGCAGCAGAAAGTTGAAGGCCGCAACTTCGATATTCGTAAAAACCTTCTGAAATTTGACGATGTTATGAATGACCAGCGTAAGGTCATTTATGATCAGCGCCGTGATTTGATGCAGGCCAAAGACGTTGCCGAAGACGTTGCTGAAATGCGTGCCGAAGTCATTGAAGGCATTGTTGCCCGCCATTGCCCGGAAAAGATTTACCCGGAACAGTGGGAAGCAACCTCGTTGCATGAAGAATGCCTGCGCCTGTTCGGTCTTGATTTGCCGGTATCAGACTGGATCAAGGAAGAAGGCATCGATCCAGCCCAGGTGCATGAGCGCATTGCCAAGGCCGTCGATTCGAAAATGGCCGCCAAGGTGGCCAATTACGGCAGCGACATTATCCGCCAGGTCGAAAAAAGCCTGCTTTTGCAGTTGCTTGATCAGTCTTGGAAAGAACATCTTCTGGCATTGGATCATTTGCGCCAGGGCATTGGCCTGCGCGCCTATGGCCAGCGCGATCCGTTAAACGAGTTCAAGCGCGAAGCCTTTAACCTGTTTGAAGAAATGCTGGGCATGTTGCGTGAACGTGTGACACAGATGTTATCGCATGTTGAATTGCAGTCTGCCCCGCGCCCCGAAGACCTGGAACCGCGCCGCCAGCAACAAATGCAGGAAAACCACCCGACCCCTGAAGGTGCCGCTACGGCAGCCGGGGAACGCCAGCAGGACACGGTGCAGTCCCGTCAGGGCAGCGTTGCCATTGATGCCAACGACCCCGCGACCTGGGGCCGCGTGTCGCGCAATGCGCCGTGCCCGTGTGGTTCGGGCAAAAAATACAAACATTGCCACGGCCAGCTTGCCTGATCGCGGGCCGTCATTTCCGATGCAAAAACGCGCTGTGTAAAAACGGCGCGTTTTTTTTATGGGGGAAAACGGGCTGTTGGTTTTGGGTAAAGCCAACGCCAAAAGATCGTCGATTTTTTAAAGTATATTTCCTTTAATATACTTTAACCGGGGCAACATCGTGCAAAAACGTTTTGATCGGTTTGAGGATGCGTTCGTTGCCGGTTAAAAACGTGCCCAGCCCCACAACGGTGCCGATATGGCCGGTATCGGGAATTTTAACCAAGGTGGCCTGGGGCACCATTTCTGCCAGGCGAATGGAATTGCGCGGCAAAACTGTGCGGTCATCTTCGCCGGTAATCAATAACAGGGGCGGCATGCCCTGCAGGTTCTGATGGACGGGTTGGCTGTCGGCCGCGGGTGTATCGCCAAAAGCGATTTGGGTGGCGCGGACATCATAGGGATAAAAATCATAGGGGCCAGACAGCCCGATGATCCCGGCAATGTCGCTGCGTGCCATACCGACATTGCGCAAAAATTTCGGGTTGGCCACCAGTTGCATGGCGTTATAGGCCCCGGCACTGTGCCCGGCTAAAACGAGTTTGCGACCGTCAATATTATCGGCGTGGCGGGCTGCGTATTTTTGGGCAACGGCAACGGCCTGTGCGCCATCGGCGACGAAGACAGGATATTGCCTATCGGGTACCAGCCGGTAATCGGGAATGGCAACGGCATAGCCCATATCGACAAACCGTTTGGCAACAAAGGCGTATTTGCGCTTGTCCCCCGAATCCCACGATCCGCCATAAAACCACACAATCAGCGGGGCCGGGCGCAGATGGGGCGGGGGCAGGTAAATATCCATCTTTTGCCGGGCATCAGGCCCATAGGATAAGTCTGCCCGGTCGGGGGAAAGATCGCCTGCTTGCAAGCGATTAAAGGCTGCCAGCTTGTCGCAGCCTGCTAAAAACAGGGTGGCAAGCAAGGTATTGGTGGCAAGGATAAACAGTTTTGGACGGGCCATGATACCGGGCTGTTGTTATGATGATAAGGTTATATACGCAAAAAAATGGCGAAAGGATCGCATCCCCTCTTGGCGGAAAATCGTTGGCGCGATAAAAACGCCCTATGACAGTTCAAAAACCAGATAGCGGCTGCATGTCGGTCGATTTACGCCAGGGCCGCGTGCCGGAGCGTACCGTATTTGTCAGTGCCGTGGCACTGGTAGATGTTGATCATCGGGTGTTGATTGCACAGCGCCCCGAAGGCAAATCCATGGCCGGGCTGTGGGAATTTCCCGGTGGCAAGGTCGAGGCCGGGGAAACCCCGGAAATGGCGCTGGTGCGCGAGCTGAAAGAAGAGCTGGATATCGATATTACCGAAAGCTGCCTGGCACCGTTTACCTTTGCCTCTTTCACCTATGACGATTTCCATTTGATGATGCCGCTTTATTTATGCCGCGTCTGGAAAGGCGAGTTACGCCCGATGGAAGGGCAGGCGGTGAAATGGGTGCGGCCCATTCGCCTGGGCGATTATCCCATGCCCCCGGCCGATGTGCCGCTGGTGGCGATGCTGCGCGACTTTTTATAACCATCCTGATCGCAGCATTGTTGCGCCAATGGGGCGGTATGGCATTGATATGCGGTTGGGTTGATATTTGTCAGCGCAACGTGGTGTTGCTTGTGCCAATCTGTGGCGCTATGTGGGAAGGCGGGCTTGTTTTATGGTTGGCGAAAATACTTGCCAGCCTCTGTTTACATGTCAAAGCGTGCCGGTCCCGGCGCGGTTCATTTCAAAATACGAGGGTGTTATGTCCAAAACTGTTCGCGCCTGTTTATTGATTATTGGCAACGAAATTCTTTCGGGCCGCACCCACGATAAAAACCTGCCTTATCTGGCCGAACAGCTTAACGATCTTGGTGTTCGCCTGGCTGAAACCCGCGTGATTCCTGATATTAGCCAAACCATTATCGATACCGTGAATGAATGCCGGGCAAAATTTGATTATGTGTTTACCACGGGCGGCATCGGCCCGACCCATGACGATATTACATCGGACTGCATTGCTGCCGCCTTTGGCGTACCGTTAGACTTGAATGATGAAGCGGTTAAAATGCTGCGCAGCAATTATGCCAACCCCGATATTGATCTGAACGAAGCCCGCCTGCGCATGGCCCGTATTCCGCGCGGGGCTGAACTGATTGAAAACCCGGTCAGCAAGGCACCCGGATACCGGATGGAAAATGTGTATGTCATGGCCGGTGTGCCGATGATTATGCAGGCGATGTTTCAGGGCATCAAACATCAGTTGGTGGGCGGAAAGCCCCTGCTGTCGGGATCGGTTGGCGGCTATATTCCCGAGGGCATGATTGCCGAGGTTCTGGGTAAAATTCAGGATGAATTCAAAAATACTGATATAGGGTCCTATCCGTTCTTGCGTGAAGGGAAACTAGGGACCACATTGGTGGTGCGCGGCGAAGAGCAGTCCGATGTGGACGCGGCGGTTTTGCGCATTACCGATGCGATTATCGGTTTTGGCCGCGAGGTTGTTGCCGACGAACCGGTATCGTAACCTGCCCGCGTTATCCGATCCTGCGACATGAAAGGTTTTCGGTAATGCCTGACCACCTGGAATCAGCCGGTCTTCCGCCGCAAAAACCCGGCGAGGAATGGAAAATCATCAAATTTATGCTGACGCATATGATGTATGGCGGTGTCGGCTCGATCGTGTTTGGCGTTTTGACGCTGTATTTTGATATTGGCGGCATCTGGACGCTGGCGAATGCGTCAAGCGACACGATGATTTTTATCTTTTTGTTGTTTTTCGGGGTGTTCATCACCTTTGGCGGCATCAGCATGGGGGCTGGTGTGATGTTGCTGGGCAGTTTTTCCGACAATGACAAATACGATGATGAACGCCGCTATAACAAAGATGACGATGGCGCGCATTAAAGGAAATATGCTTTAACACGCCATCGTCATTCTGATCACGGCAGTTCACGGCAGTTTTGATGCTGTGCCGTTATTTTGTATTGAGTGCTCAGGGGCGGTCGGCGTTGCTTTTTTTGCGCACAAAATGCGCAATCACCATGCCCGCAATCCAGCAGACCAGCGGCACGGAAAAGATGTAATCAAACATCGGGTCGCTGGTGTCACCATTTGTAATCATCACGATATACCCCACCCAGCATGCTGTTAGCAAATAGCCCATGATCTTGAAGTAATGGCCGTTTGGCAGTTTCTTTTCTTGTGTTTCAGGCTGTTTCTGCCCGGCCTTTTCACCCGTCATTTTGATATTATCCCTGATATTTTATTGTACGAAACATACTTTCTAGCGTTCCAGCGTCAGGTCCTGCGGGTCTATCCGGTCCTGCCAGCCATGGCGGACCAGTTCTGGCACAACGTGATCTTCCTCGGGATAGCCGATGCATAAATACGCAATCAGCCGCCAGTGTTCGGGCACTTCTAACACCTGTTGTACGGTTTTAGGCTCCAGAATACTGACCCAGCCAACCCCGATGCCCTTAACCCGGGCGGCCAGCCATAAAAGCTGCACCGCAGCCACGGCAGAATAATCGAGCATTTCGGGCATGGTTTTGCGGCCCAGCCCCATGCCGGCTTCGGTTTCCTCGTCGGCAAAAACCGCAAGCTGCATCGGGGCCTGATCCATACCCTGCAATTTCAGCGAGGCATACAGCTTTGCGCGTTCGCCTTCATAATCGTTCAAGGCTTGCTGATTGGCACGTTCAAAACTGTCGCGAATGGCCTTGCGGCGTTCGGGTGCATTGACCTTTACAAACCGCCATGGCTGACAATTGCCAACCGAGGGGGCCAAACAGGCCTCGGCGATCAGGCCGTCAATATCGTCCTGGGGCAGCGGGTCGGTGCGAAACCGGCGCACATCACGACGCCATAACAGCAAATCTATGAATTGCTGTTGAAAGGCATGATCAAACACCGGTGGTGTCAGGTTTTCGCTGCCTTTTGGGTTATGTGAATTGCTGGTGCTTGCCGGGGGCAAGGAAATATCCTTTCTGGTCATGCGTGTCAGCCTGGGGCGCTCAAATAAATCTGGTCCACCCTAGGGGCTTTTGCGGTGAAATAGAAGCAATCAGTTGAAATTTGTCGCCTGGTTCTGACCGGGTGCCAGGTTTGATAAAAACGTCGATGTAATAACAGGTCTGCGAAACCCTAAAGATGCCTGCACAGTCATTGCCATCGTGATTTACATATTGAATTTCAGTGTCAGCAAGCCTGAAAGCGGGCCTTTGTCGGCTTGATCAAATGTCACGGTCTGGTTTATTTGCAGGCCAACATGGCCCGAAAGCCTTGTCCAGTAATGGTCAAACCCGCCGCCCAGTTTGACGGCATCGCTGTCGCTCTCGGTATTCACAAAGGGCTGCAAGGTGCCGTAATCGCGGGGTAACAGGGTGGAAAAGCGAAGCTCTCCCTTTACCCCTTCATAGGGCAGATCACCGGGGCTAAAGCTGCGAAAGGCTTCAATCGACGCATTCAGACCAAGCGGCGCATAGGTGTATTCGGTGCCCGAGAAATAGCGGCGCGACTGGTTCTGCCCGAAGCCTTCATTAAGGACGGACATGGTCTGGTTTTCGCCCATGAACGGCGTGACGATATGGTCGCCCATTTCAATGCGATAGCGGGCTTCGGCCTCGGAATCAAACAAGGTGGATGTTGCAACATGACCCGAAACAATTTCTCCGTTGGGGGTGAAATGTTTGCCATAGGATTCGCGCGCTGAAATCAAATTGCCGCTCAGGCGCAGGCTGAGCGGGGTTTGCCCCAGGTTTTGCTGCGCATCGAACCCGACAGACCCGGAATAGGTCATGCTGGAACTGGTGTTTTCATACCGGCTTGAAAGGCCGGTGCGGGTGATGTCGCTGCTGCCAATGCCAAGGCTGCCATTGAGCTTTAACCAGTCGGTCATACGGGCAAGGAAATAGGGGGAAAAGGTGACGTTGTTTTCCCGATACAGGGTCTGACGTGCGGCAACGTCGCTTGCCGTGCTGCCCCAGCCAATGGCAATGCCTATGATGGTGGATGTATCGACGCGGTAATCAACCCCGGTGTCAACGGCAATCACGTCACCATCAAGGCCGGGGTTAAAGCCATCGCTGGCAACCTGGTTATCAATGCTTTGACGCGTACCATGCACCCAGATGCTCATGGCGCGTTCGGTGGCGCGGTCCTGTGTGGGAAAGGACCCGTTTGCACTGTCAAAATCAATGCGTTCGGCAAGCGACCCCAGGGCATCCCGCCCGCTATAGCTTTCGATTTGGGATGCAATATCGGTGCCCATTGCCAGGGCATCGTCGGGCTGGTCTTCGGGGGCAATGCTGCCGTCTAAAAACAGGGGTTGCAGGGTGTTGGTGATGAAATTGCCATCCAGCCGGTCTGAAAGCCGGTCAAGGTGCTCAAGCCGGTTTTTGTTCCGGGTCATGGTTTCGGTGCGAAGGATAGGCGATTCGGTGGTACGCAGATGTTTGTCCTGTGCGGCAAGGGCAGGATTTATCCACGGTGGAACAACCTGGTCTGGTGCCAGGGCCGAAACGGCAACGCAGGCTGTGCCGATGGCTATGAGGCTCCAGCGCAGTTTCATCGTATGTTATTTCTCATGTCGCGGCTTTGCGGCAAGATGTCGACCTTGTTCCCTGCCGTTCCTTGCGTGATAACGGCGAAAATTGCCAATTTTGTGGGGCGGTTTGTTGCCCGGAATTCTTTTTGGCGCCTTTGGTGATAGCCTGGCCGGGTTACCGAATTATAAATCCCTGCAATAGAATGTTGCGTCGCGGGCAAAGCCGCGCTAGAAACCTGTCCTGTCTTTGGCGCGAATTGCGCCGGACGTTTCTGCCAAGTTCTTGCGGGCGTGGCGAAATTGGTATACGCAGCGGACTTAAAATCCGCCGGTCCTAACAGACCTTGCCGGTTCAAGTCCGGCCGCCCGCACCATCTTCTCCAATCCGTATTGCTGTTTTCTCCCTCGGTTTGCGGTTTTTCGCGCACCTAAAATGTCGATTCGCGTTTGGGATGCGCGCCGATCAGCCAGGATGCTGCCTGCTAAAAGCGGGTTTTGGGCATGCGCAGGCAGATAAAACTCCTTCCTGGCGGTTGTTTGATCGCGCAGGGATTCGGCCTCCTTCATCTGGTCGTGGTGAGGTACGGTACGGTTTAACCGCCTGTTTCGTGGATCACTTGCCATGACCCCAAGGGTAATCGTCGGGCGGTTTACCGGATGTAAAGGCGTTTCCGGTCACTGTGCGGCATTGTTTGGGGACGATCACAGGGTTATTGACGTGAGTGCGACGGAAAACAACGACGATCAGCCGCGTAAAAAAGAACGGTTTGGCAAATATGTTGCCCCGGAAGAACGCGCCAATAATGTCGTGCGCCAACTTGACGAGTTTTTGCGCAAAGGGCCGAAAAGCGGTTTGAAATATAACCGCTGGCAGCAATTGGCATGGTACGAGGTTGTTGACGAAATCAAACGGGCCGAAGCCGCCCAGAAAGGCCAGGATAGCCTGGCCAAGGCCGCCTTTCTAAGCCTGGCAATCGGGTTTGGGACCATCGGTTTCTGGGGCCTGGTTTTGCTGTCAGGAACCCGCTTGGGCCTGGTGGCGAGCGGTATTATAGTGGTGGCCGGACTGGTGATATGGCGGGCCCTTTCCAAGGCCAACTGGTTGAAATAGGCGAAGATCATGAATAACGATGCTGCCGAAACCCTGGCTATTCAGGCCATTGCCTTTGTGGCGGGCGATGATGAATTGTTGCAAGGGTTGCTGATGCAAACCGGCATGGATTTAAACGATTTGCGTGCAGGTATTGGTCATGCCGATGTGCAGCGCGGGGTGCTGGAATTTTTATTGTCGCACGAACCGTTTTTAATGCGCCTGGTCGAGGCCATTGACTGCCCGCCAGATATGCCTGCCAAGGCCCATGTCATTTTATCGGGTGGGCCGATCTGGCAGGATTAACGCCTGCGGAGGGGTGTTTTCTGGCAGGCCCCTTTACACGGGTTTGAGGGTGTCATCATTTGCCGTGCGATGGGCCAGAATCTGGTCAATCAGCCCCCATTCCAGTGCCTGTTCTGCGGTCATGAAACGGTCGCGATCCAGTGTTTTTTCGACCTCTTCATAGCTGCGTGCGCAATGCTCGGCATAAAGCGTGATCATACGATGTTTGGTCTTACGCATTTCCTCGGCATGGATCAGGATGTCGGATGCCTGGCCCTGAAATCCGCCAAGGGGTTGATGCACATGCAGGCTGGCATTGGGCAGGGCCGCCCGGTGGCCCGGTTCGCCGGCCATTAATAAAAATGATCCCATCGAACGTGCCGTTCCCATGCACAGCGTATGAACCGGTGAGCGGATGTATTGCATGGTGTCATACATGGCGAGGCCGCTGGTGACGACGCCGCCCGGGGAATTGATATAAAGATGGATCGGCTTTTTGGCATTTTCCGATTCTAAAAACAGCAATTGCGCGCAGACAAGCGACGATATGGTGTCGTTGACCTCGCCATTAAGGAAAATGATCCTTTCACGCAGCAGCCGGGAATAGATATCGAACGCGCGTTCCCCCTGACTTGACTGTTCGACAACCATGGGAACGAGTTGCATCATGTTCTGCATTGGTAAATTCCGGTTTTTGGGGTGGCGCAAGTTCTGGTTCAGGCTGCGCGCATGAGGGCCAAACTATTGTTGTTTGCGGCATGTGTCATGCGGTCGGGTTTCGAACCATTAAGGTCATGGACCACCAAAAGGCAGGTTCTGCCGTCCGGCAGGGGCGAAATGCGAAATGTAACAGTGCTTTGAAGAAACGGTGGTTCATTGTCCTGCATCTTGTAGGAAACTTCGTGGTCAGGGATCATGGATGCCGGTTCGGGATTGCCAAGAGCATTGTCTGGCAGCCATGTTTCCCGAAAGGCAGGAATGGTGATGGCGCGCCAGACCTTTTGTAGCGGAGCCTCAAGAGCGTATTGAAATACAAGCCTTTGGGCCGGTTTTTGGGTGTTTTTATCTGTCATTGGTCCATGTCCTTCAGTGTGGATTTGAGGGCATCAATACGTTCAGGCCAATAGGACCGATATTTTTCGACCCAATTTACAATCTGCATCAATCCCGTCGGATCAACGTCGTAATAAACAAACCGGCCTTGTCGCTCTTCCCGGATCAGTCTTGCATTTCGCAGGACCGTCAGGTGCTGTGACATCGCCGGTTGGCTGATGCCCATACCTTCGCGCAAGGAACTGGCATTCTGGCGGTTTGTACGTGCCAGCTTTTCAAAAATTGTCCGCCGGGTTGGATCGGCAAGGGCTTTGAAGATGTCATGTTCAATCATGAAATCACATAAGCACAGACTTATGTGATCGTGCAAGACTGATTTTGACCATTTTCATTTTCTTTTGGGCGTGTGGTATTTCAGGGGGGGGTAAGCAGCCCCATGATGGGCCGCAAAAAAGGCGTGAATCTGTTAGGATTCGCGCCTTTTTTTAATATATTCGAAAATCAACGAAGATGGGGGTTAGAACAACGTTCCCAGCGGGGCGGTATCGTAACCGTAAACCCATATCAGAAGCGCAATGCCCAGAATGATCCGGTAAATGGCGAACGGGGTGAAGCTGGCCCGTTTTAACCACGACATCAGCACCGCAATCGTGATCAGCGCGGTGATGAAGGAAAAGCCAATCGCCAGCAGGACTTCGCGGTTAAGCTCCATGTTGCCGGCTTTGTGCAGGTCCAGCCCGGCCAAAAGCCCGGCCCCCATAATAACGGGAATCGACATCAGCATGGAAAACTGCGCTGCATCCGAGCGCTCATAGCTCATCAGGCGCGCCGCCGTCATGGTGATGCCCGACCGGCTGACACCGGGAACAAGAGCAATGACCTGCGCCAGACCAATAAAAATTGATCCAACCCATCCCATATGTTCGATCCGGTTGATGGTCATGCCAACTTTGTCGGCAAACCACAGGATAATACCGAAGACAAGTGTGGTCCAGGCGATGATCTCGACGGACCGCATCTGTTCTTCGATGCCGGATTGTTTAAAATAATAGCCGACGGCGACCACCGGAATGGTGGCAACCACAATGTGCAGGGCCATGCGGGCACCCGGTGTCATCCGGCCACTAAACAGGCGGAAAAAACCGACAATCATCGCAAGGACGTCGCGCCAGAAATAGATCAACACAGCCAGAAGTGTTCCGACATGAACCGAAACATCCAGCAGCAGGCCTTGGTCGGCTGCGCCGGTAATTGCGGGGGTCAGGACAAGATGGCCGGAAGAACTGATGGGCAGGAATTCAGTGATACCCTGAACGACTGCAAGAAGAATTATGTGCTGAAGAGTCACACCTGCCTCGGTGCTGATTTTTGAAGGGAGATCTGCTTATAGCAGCTTGTTTTCTCTCGGCGAATACCTGAATTAGTACCATTTCGGTACTAATTAAACTTTTATGACCGGGTATGAGCGCCTTGAAACCCGAGATTTCGGCGGGGCTTTTTGTTAAATTGGTCAGTATTATTGACCTATGGTGTATTTTGTGCTGGATTCTCGTTTCGCGGGCGGGTATATAAAGGTCCACTCCCGCAACAAAACAGCCTTTTTGGGGGCCGCCATGACAGAAAAGATGCTCAAATTTGTTCATCTTGAACAAAAATATCCGCAGAAGCGTGAAGCCGCTGAGCGTCGGACGGACTTTGACGAAATCTATGCCAGCTTCGAACCTGATGCCGCCGCCGATCAGGCCGGGCGGTGTTCGCAGTGCGGTGTTCCGTTCTGTCAGGCTCATTGCCCGCTTTATAATAATATTCCCGACTGGTTACGTCTGACGACGGAAGGCCGGATGGAAGAGGCCTATGCCATTTCGGCGGCGACCAACAATCTGCCGGAAATTACCGGTCGCATTTGCCCGCAGGATCGCCTGTGCGAAGGCAATTGCGTGATCGAACAATCGACCCACGGTGCCGTTACTATCGGGTCGGTCGAAAAATACATTACCGATACGGCCTTTGAAAACGGCTGGGTCAAGGCGCCCGTCCCGGGGCAGGAAAATGGCCTGTCAGTGGGAATTATCGGTGGTGGTCCTGCGGGTATGGCGGCGGCTGAACAGTTGCGCCTTAAAGGCTATGACGTTCATATCTATGACCGCTACGACCGCATGGGCGGCCTGCTGGTTTATGGTATTCCCGCTTTCAAGCTGGAAAAACACATTGTTGAACGCCGCATCAGGCTGCTTGAAGAAGCAGGCATTGTGATGCACACCAACTTTGAAGTTGGCCGTGATGCTTCGCTGGAAGAATTACGCCGCAAGCATGACAGCGTGTTGATCGCAACCGGTGTTTACAAGGCCCGTGATCTTAAGGTACCGGGTGTCGGCCTTAAAAATATCTATCCCGCACTGGAATATCTGACCACGTCGAACCGTCAGGGCATGGGGGATGCCGTTCCGGCCTATGACGATGGCACGCTGAATGCCAAAGACAAGCATGTTGTTGTTGTTGGCGGGGGCGATACTGCGATGGATTGTGTGCGAACTGCTGTTCGCCAGGGGGCCAGGTCGGTGAAGTGCCTGTATCGTCGTGACCGTGCCAATATGCCCGGATCGCAGCGCGAAGTTGCCAATGCCGAGGAAGAAGGCGTTGAATTTGTCTGGCTGACCAACCCAGAAGCCTTTGTTGGTGATGACAAGGTAAATGGTGTGCGCGCGGTCAAGATGCGCCTTGGTGCCCCCGATGCCGGTGGTCGCCAAAGCCCCGAAGTGATCGAAGGTTCCAGCTATACGATGGAAGCCGACATGGCGATCCTGGCCCTTGGGTTCGAGCCCGAAGACCTGCCGTCTCTGTTTGAAGCCCCTGAACTGGGTGTTTCACGCTGGGGAACAGTGAAAATTGATTTCCGCTCGATGATGACCAATCTGGATGGTGTTTTTGCCGCCGGTGACATCGCACGGGGTGCGTCACTGGTGGTTTGGGCGATCCGTGATGGTCGCGATGCTGCTGATCGCATTGACGAATATTTGCTGGCGCGGAAAGAAGCCGCCGCTTAAGCCCGCCGCCGCATTTTGGAGAACTAAGCCATGAACGAAATGATCAAGGATCACGGTGCCGAAGAAATTGCCCGGTTCGAGCGTAACGCCGAACACCTGACGGCAACCGGCCTGTATGATGTGGACGACGAACATAGCAGCTGTGGCGTCGGCCTGATTGGTGCGATTGACGGCAAGCCGCGTCGCGAAGTTGTCGAAGCCGGGATCGAGGCCCTCAAAGCGATCTGGCATCGCGGTGCGGTCGATGCCGATGGCAAAACCGGCGACGGTGCCGGTATCCACCTTCAGGTGCCGCAGGACTTTTTCAAGGCGCATCTAAAGCTGATCAATCAGGAAGCACCCGATTCCATGATTGCGGTTGGCCAGGTGTTTTTGCCGCGTATCGACATGTCGGCACAGGAACGCTGCCGCGCGATTGTTGAAACCGAAATTCTGAAAATGGGCTATTCGATCCTTGGCTGGCGTCAGGTGCCGGTCAATGTGTCGGTGATTGGTGAAAAAGCCAATGCAACCCGCCCGGAAATCGAACAGGTTCTGGTCGGCGGCCCCGCAGCGGTTGATGATGAACAGTTTGAAGTCGATCTGTATGTCATTCGCCGTCGCATTGAAAAAGCGGTGATGTCGGAATCGATCAAGGATTTTTACATCTGTTCGCTGTCATGCCGTTCGATCATTTACAAGGGTATGTTCCTGGCTGAACAGGTTGATATTTTCTATCCTGATTTGCGTGACGAACGCTTTACCTCGAATTTCTGCGTGTATCACCAGCGTTATTCAACCAACACATTCCCCAGCTGGCCTTTGGCACAGCCGTTCCGTGTGCTTGCCCATAATGGCGAAATCAACACGCTGCGCGGTAACGTCAACTGGATGAAAAGCCACGAAGCCCGCATGGGGCATGAAGCTTTTTCGGAAACGATTGAAGACGTCAAACCGGTTATTCAGCCCGGATCATCAGACTCGGCAGCCCTTGATGCCGTGTTTGAACTGATGGTGCGTGCCGGTCGTGATCTGCCGATGGTTAAAACCATGATGGTGCCCGAAGCATGGTCGAAAAAAGCGACCACGCCGGACAGCTATAAAAACCTTTACGCCTATTGTAACGCGGTTATGGAACCGTGGGATGGCCCGGCGGCGCTTGCGGCTTATGGCGGCAAATGGCTTTTGGGGGGCACCGACCGGAACGGCCTGCGTCCGCTGCGTTATGCCGTGACCGGCAATGGCCTTCTGATTGCCGGTTCCGAAGCCGGGATGGTTCATATCGACGAGGAAAGCTGCATCGAGAAAGGCCGCCTCGGGCCGGGACAGATGATTGCGATCAACCTTGCCGAAGGCAAGCTGTATCACGATACCGAATTGAAAGATAAGCTGGCACATCGTCGTGACTGGTCAAAATGGGTGGATCGGACCAAGGTTCTGGATGACCTGTTGTCGCCGGAAAAAACCGAGCCGGCCCATTTTAGCAAAGATCATCTTTTGCGGATGCAAAAGGCAATGGGCCTGTCACACGAAGACCTTGAACTGATCCTGCATCCGATGGCCGAAGACGCCAAGGAAGCGATTGGCTCGATGGGGGATGACACCCCGCTTGCGATCCTGTCGGATCGGTATCGCGGTATGCATCATTTCTTCCGTCAGAATTTCGCCCAGGTGACCAATCCGCCGATCGACAGCTTGCGCGAAGCCCGCGTCATGAGCCTGAAAACGCGCCTTGGCAACCTTGGCAATATTCTGGAAGAAGACGAAAACCAGTGCGATCTTCTGCAGCTTGACAGCCCGGTTTTAACGACCGGCGAGTATGACGCCATGCGCGATTACATGGGCGACAGTGCTGTCGAGATTGATACCACGTTTGATATTAATGCTGGTGCCACCGCCCTGCGTGATGCGATTACCCGTATCCAGAAAGAAGCCGAAGAAGCCGTTCGTGGCGGTGCACTGCATGTTATCCTGACCGACGAGCGCATTGACGCAACCCATGCGGCCATTCCGATGGTTCTGGCTGTTGGTGGTGTTCACAGCTTTTTGGTTAAAAATTCGCTGCGGACTTATATTTCGCTTAACGTGCGCTCGGCTGAGTGCATGGATGTGCATTATTTTGCTGTTCTGATTGGTGTGGGTGCGACCACGGTGAACGCCTATCTGGCCCAGGAAGGCCTTTTGGATCGTTATGCCCGTGGCCTGTTCCCGAACATTCACAGCACGGCCGAAATCATGCAGCGCTTTAAAACCGCGATTGATCAGGGTCTGTTGAAAATCATGTCCAAGATGGGCATTTCGATCATCAGTTCCTATCGTGGCGGCTATAACTTTGAAAGCATCGGCCTGTCGCGCTCGCTTGTGGCCGAGTTCTTCCCCGGTATGCCGTCGCGTATTTCGGGCATTGGTCTTCAGGGTATTCAGCGTCGCACGATTGCCCAGCACAAAGATGCCTTTTCCGGTAATGTTGTCAGCCTGCCGGTTGGCGGGTTGTACAAATACCGCCGCAGTGGCGAACGCCATGTCTGGACCGGTCCGCTGATCCATACCTTGCAGTCTTCTGTCACCACGGGCAGCTATAATACCTTCCGCAAATTCAGCGAAGGCCTGCGCCAGCGCGAACCGTTGCATCTGCGCGACCTGCTGGATTTCCGCAGCGACCGTAAACCGGTGCATCAGGAAGACGTTGAAAGCATCACGCAAATTCGCAAGCGTTTTGTAACGCCTGGTATGTCGCATGGTGCGCTTTCAACCGAAGCCCACGAAGCCCTGGCCATTGCCATGAACCGGATTGGTGCCAAGTCCAACTCTGGCGAAGGTGGGGAATCGCGCGAACGTTTCCGTCCGCGTTCCAACGGGGACAATGCCCGTTCCTCGATCAAGCAGGTGGCTTCTGGCCGCTTTGGCGTGACGGCTGAATATTTGAATAACTGTGAAGAAATTCAGATCAAGGTCGCCCAGGGGGCAAAGCCGGGTGAAGGTGGCCAGTTGCCGGGCTTTAAGGTGACGGTGGAAATCGCCCAGTTGCGCCATGCAACACCGGGTGTGACCCTTATTTCACCGCCGCCGCACCACGATATTTATTCGATCGAGGATCTGGCACAGCTGATCTATGACCTCAAGCAGATCAACCCGCGTTGCCGCGTGTGCGTGAAGCTGGTGTCGCGTTCGGGGGTTGGTACCATTGCCGCAGGTGTCGCCAAGGCCAAGGCCGACGTGATCCTTATTTCCGGTTACGATGGGGGAACGGGGGCAAGCCCGCAAACCTCGATCAAATATGCCGGTATTCCGTGGGAAATGGGCCTGTCCGAGGTTAACCAGGTTCTGACCCTTAACAATCTGCGTCACCGGGTGAAGCTGCGTGTGGATGGCGGTTTTAAAACCGGTCGCGATGTGGTGATTGGTGCGATGCTCGGTGCCGAAGAATTTGGTATCGGTACGGCATCCCTGATCGCGCTTGGATGCATCATGGTGCGTCAGTGCCATTCCAACACCTGCCCGGTTGGCGTTTGTACCCAGGACCCGGCATTGCGGGCCAAGTTTAACGGCACGGCAGACAAGCTGGTCAACCTGTTCACTTTCATGGCCGAAGAGGTCAAGGATGTGCTGGCCGAGCTGGGCTATGATAATTTGCAGGACGTGATCGGGCGTTCCGATTTGCTCCAGCAGGTTCACCGGGGTGCAAAAGACCTTGTTGACCTTGACCTGAACCCGCTGCTGGCCCAGGCCGATGCTGGCGGGCATCCGCGTCATTGTACGACGGTTGGCCGCAACGAAGTGCCCGATACCCTTGATGCCCAAATGATCAAGGATGCGCGTCCGCTGCTTGATGACGGCGAAAAAATGCAGTTGCAGTATAATATTCAAAATACGCAACGTGCCATTGGGACGCGCATTTCCAGCCTGATCACGCAGAAATACGGCATGTTCGGCCTTAAACCCGGCCACTTGCATGTTCGTCTGCGCGGTTCTGCCGGGCAGTCTTTGGGGGCGTTTTCGGTTCAGGGCCTTAAAATTGAAGTCCACGGCGATGCCAACGACTATGTTGCCAAGGGCCTTTCCGGTGGCACCATTGTTCTGCGTCCGCGTCCGTCAAGTGCGCTTAAAACCAACGAAAACACCATTATCGGCAATACTGTTTTGTATGGTGCGACGGCAGGCAAGCTGTTTGCCGCGGGCCAGGCCGGGGAACGTTTCTGTGTTCGTAACTCCGGTGCGACTGTGGTGGTCGAGGGATGTGGTTCTAACGGTTGTGAATATATGACGGGCGGGACTGCCGTTATCCTTGGCGATGTTGGCGAAAACTTTGGTGCTGGCATGACCGGCGGCATGGCCTTTATTTATGACCGTAACAATCATTTTGGCGATGTAGTCAATGACAGTTCGGTTTTGTATCAGCGTATTGAAACCCCGTATTGGGACGATCTGTGCCGTAGCCTGATCGAGGAACATGTTGCTGAAACCGACAGTGGTTTCGCACGCAACCTCCTTGATAACTGGGACCGCGAGCGTGGGCACTTCTGGCAGGTTGTGCCAAAGGAAATCGTCGACAAGCTGGAAAACCCTATTCGCTCGCAGAGCGAAAATCAGGCAACTGCGTGACCTCGGTCACGCAGCTTGCGTAAGCTCCCTTGTCCACACACCCGGACAAACCAACTTACCCCGCATCTTGGTGCGGGGTATCTTTTTTGGGGAAAGGCTTGGGTCTGGATGTGTTTAAGGGAAAAGTGCTTTAGAGCAGCAAATCCAGATAGGTGCCGCGTCGTGCCGAATGGTCGATCTGGTCGGCGGCAATCAGGTTTCGCAGGCGGGCAAGCTGGCTGAGGATATCAAGCTCGGTCGAGGGACGATCTGTCGCAGAACGGCGATTCCCGGCGTTATTGCTGGTCCGGCCCGGACCATGACGGTGCGGGGCTTCGGTAATATCGCCAGTGCTGGTACGTGAACTGCCAAGCGGTGGTAGTGCCATTATGCTTCCCTTGTTAGCCTGAGACTATTCTAGGGGGTTTTTGTCGAAATCTGAACCGTTGTGTTGAGGTGTTGCAGTTTTTGCCATTTTATTTGCACCGTTTGGCATTGGTGTTCGATGACCACCAAAGAAAGAGGGCAGCACTTATGCTGCCCAGTAGAAGCCAACGGGGAGGGAGGCGATGAAAGAATCAGGTCACGATATTGACCCGTGTGCCACGGGAACCACTGGTTTCCAGAGGCTGATAATCTGTCACGATAGAGGCGATGCTTTCCATCAGGCCTTCGGCCTTTTTCATCGACGACCCGGCAGCACTCAGGGGAGCGCCCTCCGCACGTTGTGGTGTGACCCGGTCTGACAGCGCCTGTTGCGCCGAGCTTAAGCCTGAACCGATTGAGCCGACCATGATGATGTCCTCGCCTTTTGCGCCGGATGCGCGATGCTATCGAAAGCGTGCATGCGCCAAACGGCATTTTCATCGTGTTACTAACATATATGTCTGTTTTGGCGAATTTGAAGTGATGGCTGTCACAAACCGATAGAAAAATATGAAACCCCAAAGAAAACGCCTCTGACGGGCAGGGGCGTTAAGAATTTTGACCGGTTTTTTGGCTTTGAGGTTCGCTTTAGGTGCGGCGGCGTTCTGCTTTTTGCACCAGGGCCTCATGTATTGCCTTTTGCAGTTGTGCCGGGCGGAATGGCTTTTTGACGAAAATGTATTCGCCGAGCATTTTTTCCATTTCCTGGCGGGTTCGCGCCGGGTATCCCGACATGAAAACAATGCTTAGATGTGGGTACTGACGCAAAGATTCAATCGCTAACTGCGTTCCACTTAGTCCTCTCATGACCACATCACTTAAGATAATATCGATCTTTTCGCCATCTTTCTGCTCGGCCAGAATTTTCAGGGCCTCGTCGGCATTCTGTGCGCAAATGGCGTTAAAACCGGCATCTTCGAGAATGATTTTTGCCGTTGTACGCAGGGATGGCTCATCGTCAACAATCAGAATACGTTCGCCATTGCCCGGGTGGTAGCTGATGGTGTCGATTTGCTGGGTGGTAACAGGGCCAGGTTCGCAGCGCGGTAGATAGATGGAAAAGGTTGTGCCTTCGCCTTCGACAGTCTGCACATCGATGCAACCGTTTGATTCCTCGACCCAGCTATGAACAATCGACAAGCCAAGCCCGGTGCCTTTGCCCGGTTCTTTGGTCGAATAGAACGGCTCGAATATATGGTCCAGAATTTCATCTGGGATGCCGGTTCCGGTATCCTGCACGGTAATGACCACATAATCGCCCGGTGCACAATCGGGGCTGGTGATTTCATCAAGCGGGTCGCGTTGATCTTCTTCGGGTATGATTTCTGAAGAGCAACTGATTTGAAGATTTCCGCCATTTGGCATAGCATCGCGGGCATTGATCGCCAGGTTAAGAATGCAGGCTGAAAGCTGGGTCGGGTCAACCCGTGTATAAAGGGCGGTTTCGCAGGTCCAAATATCCAGGGTTATTCGATGCTCCAGCAACGTGGTCAGCAATTTTTCCATATCAAGAACGGCATCGTTAACCTGAACAACGGTTGGCTGTTCGACCTTGCGACGCGAAAACATTAAAAGCTGGTCGGCAACGCTGGTGGCGCGTTCGCCAAGCGAAATAATGTGGCCGATATATTCCTTGACCCTCTCATGATCGTCGATCCGGGCGCGGGCAACTTCAGCAAAACTGAGGATACCCGCCAGGCAATTGTTAAACTCGTGGGCAACCCCCCCGGCCATCTGGCCGACAGCTTCAAGTTTCTGCGACGTGGCAAGCTGGCGTTGCAGGGCGTGCTGTTCCTCGGTTGCCTGATGTTGTGCGGTTACGTCGCTGCCCGTACCACGATAACCCTTGAAGACACCATCGAGATCAAAAACAGGGACACCATTGATGCGACCAAAATGATCTTCGCGGTCCTTGCCTTGCCACGAAAATTCAAAATTCTGAAAGGCAAGGTGGCTTTCAAGGCGGCTCATCAGCACGCCCCAGCTTTCGTGGTCGCGTGCGGTCAAACCCAATGTGTCAAATCGTTGTCCTTGCGGGGAGCCGTGCAGTTCCTCGATCAGCTGATAGAATTTGTATGATGCAAAGGTAATGCGCAGGTCCGGGCCCATTTCCCAATACCAGTCGGCCGAGGACAGGGTAAAGTCGCGGAAGCGTTCTTCGCTGTCGCGCAGGGCATCCTGTGCAATCTGGTGCTGGTTGGTGCGGCGTTCCAGGCTTTCGGCCATGGCATTCAGGCCGCGTTCAAGGGAACCGATTTCGTCCTGGCGGGCCGGGTGTAAACGGGCGCCAATTTTACCAAACTGAATATCGCTGACAAATTGTGCGACAACGGTCAGGCGGCGCAATACAGCCTGTTGCATCAGTAAAAAGATCAGGCCCGATGTCAGGAACAGGCACAATAAAGACCCGATCAGCAAAACCGACTGCATACGGTTCTGGCTTTCTTCAAGGCCGACGGTCGAGACCTTTAAATAAACAAACATGAACGGCTGTGTGGCATTCAGGCTGAAAAGCGGCGTAATGCTGATCATTTGCCGGCCGCTGTCGTCATGGATTGTAAAGAGTTTCGGTTCAACAACATCAGAGCCAAACCAGGACTGCGGGTATTTGTTGAGGTCGGCGATGTTGGCGCCGATCAGGGCCGGGTCCATTGAATGGTATATTGTACCGTCAAATCCTATGGCCATGGCATCAATCACATGGGGGCCAAGCAGGCGGCGCAATTGATCCTTGTCGCTGAGGATTGAAATTTTAAGCTGTTCTTCCTGGATCAAACGGCCAGGAGCACTGATTTGTTCTGCGGTGCGACGATCAATTTCTGCGCCGAAATACTGGATGTAATATCCACCAAACAGACCTAGAAAAATGGTTTCGACAATAACAATGGCAAAACCGATTTTGAACGCCAGGCTACCAAACAGCCGGTCGAACAGTTTTTTCAACTTACCCTCTACCCCTGATCCGGTCGTCTCCCGGCTGATGTCGATTACTTGTTCTCAATGTAATATTGCGCCGGATTTGTCGGTGCCGGTGTGGCAAAGCTCCAGGCGGCGGGCATTACCTTGGGAACGTTTTTGAAATTATTTGCGACAATTCCCTTGCGGTTTGGCGGAAGCGCGACACCCATAACATAAAACTGATCCGCACTGATGTCGAGAATTGCGCGCATGAGTTTGTTTTGTTGGCTGGCGTCCGCTGTCGTCTTTAACTGGTCATAAAGTGACAGTTGTTTTTGAACGATTGGCGGTGGCGCTTTTGCCATTTTGCTTGTGTGATCAAGGTACCAGGCCGCCCAGGCTGGCGCGTACCAGGAATCTTTCGAGATCGGCAAGTAGTTGATGGGAAACAGCATGGCGTCCAGGCCGCCATCACCGCCCCAGGCTGTGGCATCGAAATCATTGTCTTTGCGCTGTTCGTAAAACTGGTCGCGGGCAATATTGCGTGCGGTCACATTGATGCCCAGTTTCCGCCAGTACGAGACAACAGCATCCAGGATTTCAAACCGGTTGCTGCCAACGGTATCAATGTTGAAGCTGACCCGGTTGCCATTTGGCAGCAACAAAAAACCCTGGCTATCACGGTTGATCAACCCTGCTTTGGCAAAATAGTCCAGCGCCAGGTCGGGGTCATATGTAATATATTGGCGTGCCAGAACCGAATGAAATAGCGGGCTTTCGGGCCGGGGAGCTGCCTGATGGGGCAGGGCTGTTGGCATGAACTGGTCGATGATGGCGTCGCGGTCAAAGGCATAGGACAGGCCGACGCGAAAGTTTTTGTTCTGAAACAGCGTGCGCAAAACCGGGTCGCGATGGTTCAGGTTAAGTGACAGGGTCAGCTTGTTCATGTCACTTTCGATCAGTGTAAAAGACGACATGTCTTTGCGGCGCGCCAGAATTTCATCGGTGCTGGTGCTGATATGGCGTTCTTGCATGTTGATGCCGCCATCCATCGCCAGTTTGATGGCATCGGTTTTGTTCTCAACCAGTTTGAACGACACAGTATCGATATAGGGCAACTGGCGACCGGCCGGGTCGATTTTCCAGTAATACGGGTTCCGTTTGGCGATCAGCGGGTCCTGTTTGCCATACACCCCGGTGAGCAGCCACGCATTCAGGGTTGGCACGTCAGGATGGCGCCAGCGCGATGGGTCGTCAATTGTGCCAGGCTGGCCAAAGACATTGACGAAACGGTCCTGCCAATTGGCGAACCCCCGTTCTTGGGCCTCGGCATCGGCATCGGGGTTATATTTCGGCAGATATTTTTTAAGGTAATGCGCCGGGTATGAAATCGGTTCGACGGCTTCTGGTTGGGCCAAAAAGGTGGGGAACAGGCCATAGGGGGCGGCAAAATGGAATGTGACCGTATAATCGTCGATTTTTTCAACACGAACCGGCAGGCCACCGCAGGTCAGCCAGTCAGGGACGGTTGATGTCAGGGCCGGGTTTTGTAAAATATTTTCGTACCAGAACAAAATATCTTCGGCATTGAACGGTTCGCCATCGGACCAGCGCATGCCAGGGCGCAGGCGGAATGTAAAATCGGTGGCATTTTTGTTGGTCTGAAAAGACAATGCTACATTGGGAACCGTACCGGTCCATTGTGGGGTCCAGCGCAAAAGCGGCTCGTAACCAATGGTGCGGATAAACAAGGCATAGTCGCGTTTGGCCAGTTGTGCCATATCCCATGTGCCACCATAGTTGCCCAGGCTGTCCACGGGCGATACGATCATGGGGGTACGGGGCAACCGGTCTTCGACCGGTGGCAACTGGTTGTTTTTTACCAGGTCATCAAACAGGGGAGCCTGCCCGAATTCCGCTGCATGGCTGCTGTTCGCGGTGATCGCAAACGCAAGGACAACCGCGGTAATTACGGTGCAGGTCTGGAAAATATTTCGGGGCACGCAGGGCTCCACTGATTTATGCTTTGGTATTATAGCAAGCGGTACGTATCGTGTCCGCTATCCATAGGTGGTGAATAGAGAAAAATTGAGCCAAGGTAAAGATTTGATAGCGTTTATTTGATTATCCTCACGAAAAATTCATGACAATAGCTTTGGGCAGTATTTGTTTACGGTGGTTTCATTCATGATGCTGAACTGGCATCGACATTGCGGGATAAGTATAGATGATAGATTACAATGGTATGATAAATAAGCAATTCTGCATCTTTGATCCAAATTATATTTCACTACAGAAAAAATTCGCCAGCAGGTTGTCCCCTCTGGAAGATCGGCTTTCAACCTTGCAAGAGCAGGGCAACAGCATGGCCGCATCAGACCAAAGGATGATCGAGTGCAAGTGGCTTTTGCAATACACGGCGGACTGGAATTCGCTTCAGGAGGCTATCGGTAAGCTTGCCGAGTCGCTAAAAGACACAAATCAGGACTGGGCTGAGGAACAATCATCGATTGATGGGTCCTGGGGGCCTTGCTATACGCAATGGTTCCTGAAGGTTGATGCGATGATTGATGCGGTCAATGAACTGGCGGACCAGGGCGAGGCACCGCAATATCCGTTCGATTTTCTGGCACCGATTGCCACCATCGAGGGGATGCAGAACTGGTTGAATGATCAGCGCACCTCGAAAATTTGTGTCGATGGCATTGATCGCCGTGATGCGCTGGGGGCCGTGAGTGCGGCCTTGTCGGAAATGTGCTTCAAAAGCGAAATCCGTGATTATTTCCGCCAATATGTCAAAGGCTTCGATCTTAGCGATGATTATATCGCAGCTTATAAAATCTGGCTTGAAGCCTGGCAGGACCCGGAAACCGGTTATTGGGGGGCGTGGTTTGAGCAGGAAGACGGGCCGATTGTCAAAAGCACGGATCTGAGCCTGAGCTTTCACAATATTTCCTATCAGCACGGCAAAGTTGCCTATTGGCCAGAAATATTCGCCACCACATTGTCGTTGCGCGATGGCACCTATCCTTATGGATGGAAACACAATGGAGATTTTAACAACCACAATAATTATGATGTTGCCAAGATTTTCGCCGAAGGCTGGTCCAGTGTCGATGATGCGGCACACCGGCAGGCCAGCGACGACCTGTCGACCCTGCTTGATTGGTGCCTGAATGTCTCCATGACGCAGGATGGCGGTTTTATTGACGATGACAGCTTTTATAATTCGGTTGGCGCTGCCTATTATTACGGTGTGTCGTTCCTTGACGAGATTGGCTATTTCGACCCGTCAAAATGTTTCTGGACCGACGAAACCTTCCCCGAAGGTTCGGCCTTGTGCTGCAAAATCCAGAAAAACATCAAATCCCATGATCTTGATGATGACGAAGCCGATGCCGCAATGGAAAAGCTGGTCGATGCATGTGGCGATTGCAGCAAAAGCAACAAGCGCCGCACTGTCCATTAAGGCATAGGGCAAACGCGCCAATCACGTTGCCGCGGGCTTGATATTGGCAGGGCAGGGGGCAAACATCTCTCTGCCTGTTTGCCTTTATGCCAAAAGCGGGGCATCGTCAGCATGATCGAGATTTAACTTGTTTGCGACGGGGATCGGATCAACACTTCATTATGAACCCTGAAGACACCAATATTCCGGCCATGCCGATGGCAAGTAAACCTGCGCCACCCTTGCCGCGTCAGTTGCCAGGGCGTGCGCCGCAATTAACGTCTAATCGGGGTGCCAGCAATGCTGTGGCCGCAACCGGGATGCCTCATGCACTGCAAAATGATGTGACCCTGGCCCTGGACGGGGTTGAAGGGCGGATCGCGCAAAACCTGATGCATCGCACCAGTGCACTGGTTGATACCGAACCCGACCGGGCATTGGCCGTGCTGCGGCGCTGGTTGCATGAACCATCGTGAGGGTGCCCGATGTCTTCCCTGTTTAAATTGCGACCCCATATTAACCCCGTTGATGTCGCATCAAAGCTGTCGGTATGAAGGTGGGGCAGGTTTAAATTGGCGGGTAATTTGACGGGTTTTTGGGGGCCGCTTTTGCCACTGTGTTATGGGCGTTTTCGGGTGAAGTTCCTGTCGGGTCCATGTCGATGCTTGCGCCGTGCCCGTGCGGTGCTGGCGGTTTTCGCTGCGACCTGTGTGCTTGTTGGCACCTCGGCGCTGGCGATAAACCCGGCACAGGCGGCGGTTTGCCCTGCGGTTAATCCCCCGGAAATCACGTTTGATTTTATTCCCAAATCCCCGCAACTTGATCGCAACCGGTCGGTTAAATGGCTAAACCACAAGGCGGCGTCGCATAATTCGGGCTGGTTTGTCACCGGGCTTACCCGTTATGCCATGCAGGCAAAATTTGAAATGCGGATTGAACCGATTGCCCTTGGGGACGGCAGTTATTGTTTGTTGCCAGCCCTTATTCACCCCACCGTCACAGTCAGCGAACATTTGGTTTACATTGCCAGCGAATTGCCCCGGGGAAGTTGTGAATATAACGTTGTTTATGCCCATGAAGGCCAGCATGTGGCGATCAACCAACATATGGAACTTGATATTCGCAATGCCTTGCCAAAATTTTTAGACGCAGTAACAAGCGATTTTTCGCAAATGCAGCCCCTGTCGCCCCGGCTGGCGGCATCGCGCATTCGTAATTTTCTGTCGAAATATGGCCGCGATTTCAAATTGTTGCTGGCGAAAATAGACAGAAATCGCCAACTCGATCATGGCAAGATCGATACCGCCGCTGAATATGACCGGTTGTCTCATGCCTGCGGGCCAAACTCTGCCTTTCAAACAACGTTGCCTGCCGCCATGCGCAAATAATGAGCAGGTTTGTTGGTGTCAGCCTTCGTCTCTGGTCGCCAGGCGGCACAATCCTCAATCCCGGCCAACAAACGCATGTTGCCGACATTCATGGAAAATTCGTGCCGGGAATAGGTGGTCAGCAAGCCCTGGCGGCGAAAATCGGCAATAACGCGGCTGGCCGTTTCGGTGGTGATGCCCAGCATGGCACCAATATCCTCGCGACCGGGCAAAAGGCATGCCGGTTCGTTGCCATTATCATCATCGACCAGAAACAGGCACAAACGTGCCATCCGTTCCCGGGCCGATCCGGTACACATCCGGGTTAACCAGTAATCGGAATCCATTACCGTTTGATGCCAGCGGGTTAGGATTTGTTTGTGCAGGCGCGGGCTTTCGCGGTCCAGCTTTTCCACCACCGAAACCGGAATGCGGCACAAAACACTGTGCTGCAGGGCTTCGGCATTATGGGCAAAGCTGCCTGCCACCAGGGCTTCAAGGCCCATGGTGCCACCAGCGCGCACCAGACGAACGACCCTTTGCGACCCGTCAATCATATAATGCGTCATTTTTATCAGGCCCGAGCGGAGCGTATAAATGTAGTTTGCCGTATCGCCCGTGTGATACAAAACTTCGCCCTTGCCAAGTTTAACCTCGTCAACGGGCTGATGAACCAGCTTGAAATCCTCGGCGGTCATGTCCGTAAACAGGGCGAGTTGCCGCACACCACAGCTTTTGCACTGCACCATGTCCGGTTTGGGTTTGTTAAAAGCGGTTAGTGACACAGGCACCTCCTTGTTATGAAAAATCAGCCGGGTTTTGCGTCTCACCCGGTGGTTTCATAAAGCTCGAATTTGAACAATGACAATCTTCTATATGATTTAGAATTTGCAAAACCGATTTCAATCGCCGGTTTTTATAAACTGTTTCCTTTCGCACAGATCATACCGAACCAGGACCACAAAGCACGGTCGATGTTACCCAGCCGTACTGGCCAGCGTAACCAGACCTTTTTCAATGGCATAGCGAACCAGACCAGCCGAACTGTCGATGCCCAGTTTGCGTTTGATGTTGCGGCGATGGGTTTCAACCGTCCGAACGCTGATGTCGAGTTCGCGGGCAACATGCTTGTTGCTGGCACCTTGGGCCAAAAGCCGTAAAACCGTCCGTTCGCGCGTGGTTAATGGCATACCGTCATCGTTTGAATCTGAGGTGCTATCGATCCTGTCAAAGGACGGGCTATAGGCTTCACCGCCTGCAGCAATGGATTCGAGTGCTTTAACCATATCGTTTGATGACACGTCTTTAAGGATAAAGCCGCGCACACCCGCCTGTTTGGCCGTGCGCAAATATTCCGGGTTTTCATGCATGCTCAGCATGATGACCTTGATGCCAGGCAGGGTCTCGCGGAATTTTTCGGCGGCTTCAAGGCCGTTCATCACCGGCATTGATATGTCCATCAAGACGATATCGGGTTTCAAATTTTCGGCCAGATCAAGAGCTTGCTGCCCGTTGCAGGCTTCGCCGACAATAGCGATATGGGCATAACATTCCAGGCGTGAACGGATGCCATCCATCACAAGGGCATGATCATCGCACAGCAGGATACGGATCGGGCGATCCGAAGAAAAAACAATAGCTTCACTGGTTATCGTCATCGTTGTCGTCGGTCCCTGTCGGTATGATCTGGCGGCTTTGCGGGGCAAAAGCCGCCGGGAAAAGGCGAAATGGGCACGAAAAGGCTGGTGGCACAGCCGGGAAATATCGGTTTGCGGTCATTATGCTTTCAAGGCCGGGGGCAGGGGCGGTGTGCCCGGTGTTACGGGGACATAGGCGGTAATGGTGGTGCCGTCGTCCCGTTCCGAGGTAACACTTAATCCACCGCCGTGAAATTCCATTCGTTCGCGCATATTGCGCAATCCGATCCCGGCGCGTGGATCGCGATTGCGAATATAGCTTTTGGTTTCAAAACCGATACCGTTATCCGCAACCGTCATGACAACAGTGCTGCCATTGCGGCGAATGCGCACACTGACATGGGTGGCATCGGCGTGGCGTTCGATGTTGGTCAGGCTTTCTTGTAACACACGATAAAGTGTTGTTTTCTTTGCCGGTGTCAGGGCGTTTTCAACCGGGTCGCATTTCACGCCAATCTGCATCCCCGACCGGTCCTGCAATTCGCTGCACATGCTTTCGATGGCGGGTTTAAGCCCCAGGTCATCAAGCACAGCCGGGCGCAGGTCGCGCGAAATACGCCGAACTTCCTGTATCGCATCCTGTAACCGTTTTGCCGCTTTTTCAATGGGTATGGCAGCATCGCTTTTATTTTGCGCCATGCGGTCGCTGGCCAGTTCCACCGAATATTTTACCGAAACCAGTATCTGGCTGATGCCATCATGTAATTCGCGCGAAACCCGCAGGCGTTCTTCTTCCTGCACATCGACCACCCGGTGGGCCAGTTCCTTTAGTTTGGCATCGGCCAGCTTGCGTTCCGAAAGGGTCACCACCGTGCCCGATATCCCCACCAGCAACACCGCAAGTATCGTTATACCGATAATGGAAATGGTGGTTTCACGAATATGGGCGGCCACCTCGGTTTCAATTTCGGTAACTTGCTGGGAAATATCATCAATATAAATCCCGGTGCCAATCATCCAGCCCCATTTATCGAGCATCAGCGAATAGCCGATTTTTTCCGCCGGTAGCCCGGTCGAGGGTTTGTTCCAGATGAAATGTAAAAAATCGCCACCGTTTTCGGCATTCTGGATCAAGGCCTGAATAACCAAATTGCCGTTCAGATCGCGCAGGTTCCAGTATGTTCTGCCCACGCGCCAGGGTTCGGGCGGGTCCACCAGGGCGGTGCCATCGCGGTCATAAATGAAAAAATACCCGTCTTTGCCATAGGACATGTCATGAATGATCGCCTTGACCCGTTCCTTCGATACCGCATCTAGCGGACTTGCCACCGAATAGATGTGATTGATCGACACCATCGCCAGTTGAAGATAGCTTTTAAGTTCTTCCTTGCGGGCTTCGACAATGTTGCGTTCAAACGTGCGCGTTTCGGCCTTTGCCAGCCGTTCGGCCTGGGCGAAAACCAGCCCGGAAATCGCACTTGCCGCCAGCAACAGCGGCAATATCGACAGCAACAGAAATTTCAGGCGCAAATTCAGTTTGGGCATGGTCCGGCGGTCTTTAACTTCAAGAAAAAGAGATTGGCTCCCCAAAAGCGGGCCGACCATAGCATAAAACAAGCGTCTGTCTGCGTTTGATCGCGAAAAAACGTAACGGAATGATCACTATTTTACCTGTTTTCTAAGAAAGTTGTTTTCACATCGTGGAAAGATTGTAGCGGCTCAAATGCAAAATTGGTATTACCAGTTGAAATAACTATTTTGACAGAGGCCGGGCATTGGGCATATATCAAAAGCGTCGCCTGCCCACCAGGCGCCAGGAACTTCGGGTATATTATTCGCGTTTAACGCGTGTTCATATCTGCATGCGTCACCCAGGATACGGTGTTGTCGGCTTTCCGCACCGCAACACGCTACAGGACCGTATTGTGACGTTTCTCTTGGCTTTCGGCAGGGGCGTTCAGGGCCGCTTTTGCCATTCATATCTGGTAGGAGTCCGGTCGTAAATGTCACGTCCAGCACCCAAGAAAATCCGTAAGCTTCTGGTTGCCAATCGCGGTGAAATTGCGATTCGCGTTTTGCGTGCCGCCAACGAGCTTGGCATCCGCACGGTAGCGATTTTTTCTGATGAAGACCGTTTTGCCCTGCATCGGTTCAAAGCCGATGAATCCTACGGGGTTGGCAAGGGCAACAAACCCATTCGCGCCTATCTTGATATCGAGGATATTTTGCGCGTTGCCCGCGATGCCGGGGTTGATGCCATTCATCCCGGTTATGGTTTTTTGTCGGAAAACCCAGACTTTGCCGATGCCTGTACCGACGCGGGCATCACCTTTATCGGCCCTGATTCCGACGTAATGCGATCTCTGGGCAACAAGGTTTCGGCGCGCAACATGGCCGAGGCCGCCGGGGTGCCGGTGATGCCGGCATCCGCAGCCTTGCCCGATGACATCGACGAAGTGGCTAAAATCGCCAGGCAGGTCGGGTATCCGATCATGCTTAAGGCCAGTTGGGGCGGTGGCGGCCGTGGCATGCGCGTGATCGAAAATGGCAAGGACCTGGCAAAACAGGTGCTGGCCGCCAAACGCGAAGCCGAGGCCGCCTTTGGCAATGGCGAAATTTATTTTGAAAAGCTGATCCGCCGTGCCCGCCATGTGGAAGTCCAGATGCTGGGCGATACCCACGGGACCCTGGTGCATTTGTTTGAACGTGATTGTTCCGTGCAGCGTCGCAACCAGAAAGTGGTTGAACGCGCCCCGGCTCCTTATTTAAGTGAGGACCAACGCACGGAGCTGTGCGAGGCCGCCATGCGCCTGGGCAAGGCGGCAAATTACGTCAATGCCGGTACGGTCGAGTTTTTGATGGATGTCGATACATCCAAATTTTACTTTATCGAGGTTAACCCCCGCATTCAGGTTGAACATACGGTGACCGAATGTGTGACTGGGCTGGATCTGGTCAAGGCGCAAATTCTGATTGCGCAGGGCGGGCGCATTGGTTTCCCGTCGGAAACCGGGATTCCGTGGCAGGATAAAATCAAACTGCGCGATCATGCCCTGCAATGCCGCATCACCACCGAAAACCCCGAAAACAACTTTGTTCCCGACTATGGCCGGATCAAGGTGTATCGCGGGGCCAATGGTTTTGGCATTCGTCTTGATGGCGGTACCGCTTATTCCGGTGCGGTGATTACCCCGTTTTATGACTCGATGCTGGAAAAGGTTACCGCCTGGGGCAGTTCCCCGCGTGAAGCGGTGGACCGGATGGACCGGGCGTTGCGCGAATTTCGTATTCGCGGGGTCACCACCAACCTGGCATTTCTTGAAAACCTGATCAATCACCCCAAATTCCGCGCCGGGGATTACACCACCCGCTTTATCGATGAAACGCCGGAGCTGTTTAAGTTTGCCCGCCGCCGTGACCGCGCCACACGCCTGTTGCGCTTTATTGGTGAGGTAAGCGTTAACGGCAATCCCGAGGTGGCAGGGCGTGCCGAACCTGCCAATTTTAACCCGCCGGTGATGCCAAAATCGATTGATCTCAAGGAAATCCGCCCTGGCACCAAACAAAAGCTGGACCAACTGGGGCCAGAGGGTTTTTCGCGCTGGATGAAAGACCAAAAGCGCGTTTTGATGACCGATACCACCATGCGCGATGCCCATCAGTCGTTGATCGCAACGCGGATGCGGACCTTCGATATGTTGAAAATCGCGCCTTATTATGCGCACGGCCTGTCGGACCTGTTTTCGATTGAATGCTGGGGCGGGGCGACCTTTGACGTTGCCATGCGGTTTTTGAAAGAAGACCCGTGGGACCGGCTGGTTAAACTGCGCGAAGCCGTGCCCAATATTCTGACCCAGATGTTGCTGCGTGCCTCGAATGCGGTGGGATACACCAACTACCCTGATAAC
This sequence comes from uncultured Thalassospira sp., assembly GCF_963976115.1. Taxonomy (GTDB): domain Bacteria; phylum Pseudomonadota; class Alphaproteobacteria; order Rhodospirillales; family Thalassospiraceae; genus Thalassospira. The sequence goes on along the minus strand of NZ_CAXBJJ010000012.1, from coordinate 95,170 downwards.
GCGGTGGACTATTTTGTCAAGCAAGCCGCCGAACATGGCATGGATGTTTTCCGGGTGTTTGATTCCCTTAACTGGGTTGAAAACATGAAGGTGGCGATGGATTCTGTTCTTCGTACCGGCAAGTTGTGCGAAGGGGCCATTTGTTATACCGGCGATATTTTCGACAAGGACCGGTCGAAATATAACCTGGATTATTATGTCGAAATGGCCCGCGAACTGGAAAAATCCGGTGCGCATATTCTGGGCCTTAAAGACATGGCCGGTTTGCTGCGCCCTGCGGCGGCAACCACCTTGTTTCAGGCGTTAAAAGACACGGTGAATATTCCGATTCATTTCCACACCCATGATACCAGCGGTATTTCAGCCGCCACCGTGATGGCGGCGATTGATGCCGGGGTGGATGCGGTGGATGGCGCGCTTGATTCGATGTCAGGTCTGACATCGCAGCCCAACCTTGGCTCTATCGCCCAGGCTTATCGTGGTCTGGAACGCGATCCGGGGTTAAACCCCGAAGCCCTGCGCGAAGTTTCCACCTATTGGGAACAGGTCCGTCGGTATTATACCGGCTTTGAAAGCGACATTCGCAGTGGCACATCGGACGTTTATGTTCATGAAATGCCGGGCGGCCAATATACCAATCTACGCCATCAGGCCCGTGCCGTCGGGCTGGAGGAACGCTGGTCAGAAGTCTCCAAGGCCTATGCTCATGTCAATAAAATGTTCGGCGACATCGTCAAGGTGACGCCGAGTTCCAAGGTGGTCGGCGATATGGCCCTGATGATGGTGACATCAGGCCTGACCGAGAACGATGTGCTGGACCCGAAAAAGGACATTGCCTTTCCCGATAGTGTGATTTCGTTCTTCCGGGGTGAAATTGGTCAGCCGGTGGGCGGGTTTCCGCCAGCCTTGCAGCGCAAGGTGCTTAAAGGCGGCGAAGCGTTAAGCGACCGCCCTGGCAAGCATATGAAGCCGATTGACTTTGTCGCCACCAAGGCCGAGATCGAAAAGAAAACCCATCGCAATACCAGTGATGCCGAGGTCGCATCCTATGTGATGTATCCCAAGGTATTTCTGGAATATGCCGAACATCGCAGTCACAACGCCGATGTCTCGATTTTGCCAACGCCGGTCTTTTTCTATGGCATGAATCAGGGCGAGGAAATTTCGGTTGATATCGAAAAGGGCAAAACTCTTGTCATTCGCTATCTGGCCACATCGGAATTTGGCGATGATGAAGGCCAGCGCACGGTCTTTTTCGAACTGAACGGCCAACCGCGTACCGTAAAGGTTGCCGATAACAAGCTGGCGGTTTCGGGCAAGTCCCGGCCCAAGGCCGAAGATGGCAATCCGATGCATGTGGCAGCGCCAATGCCGGGCCTTGTGGTTGAGGTTTCGGTGGTCGAAGGCCAGAAAATCAAGGCGGGCGATGTGATTTGCGCGCTTGAAGCCATGAAAATGGAAACAGCGGTGCATGCCGAAAAAGACGGGACGGTGGCGAAAATCCACGCCCCGGCAGGCACCCAGGTGGACAGCAAGGATTTGCTGGTAGAATTGACGGAGTAACCTGATGTTAAAAATGCCTGAGCCGGACCTCTCTGTTCTTGCCCGGCGCACGGAAATCATTGCAGCGATGCGGGCCATAGTGCCCGCATCCGGTGCGGTCATTGCCGAGGAAGATGCGCTCAGGCCTTATGAATGCGACGGGCTTATGGCCTATCGCCAATTGCCGATGATTGTGGTGTTGCCCGAAAATACGGCGCAAATTGCCGCGATTTTAAAATATTGCCAGCAAAACAAAATACGGGTGGTGCCGCGCGGGGCGGGCACCGGCCTGTCGGGCGGGGCGTTGCCCATGGCCGATGCCATTACCATCAGCATGATGAAATTTAACCGCGTGCTCGATATTGACTGGGACAACCGCGCCTGCGTGGTGCAGCCCGGTGTGACCAATCTGGGTATTACCCGGGCGGTGGAGCATCGCGGGTTTTATTACGCGCCCGATCCCTCCAGTCAGATCGCCTGTTCGATAGGCGGTAACATTGCCGAAAATTCCGGCGGGGTGCATTGCCTTAAATATGGTCTGACCACCAATAATGTGCTGGGCCTGGAAATGGTCACCATCGAGGGCGATATTTTGCGCCTTGGCGGCAAGGCCCTTGATAGTGCCGGTTATGATTTGATGGGGGTGATTACCGGGTCGGAAGGGTTGTTGGGCATTGTTACCGAAATAACCGTGCGAATATTGCGTAAGCCTGAAACGGCGCGCGCCATGTTGTTAGGCTTCCCCGATAATCAGGCGGGCGGCGATTGTGTTGCCAAAATTATTGCCAACGGCATTATTCCCGGTGGGCTGGAAATGATGGATGCCCCGGCCATTCGCGCGACCGAGGATTTTGTCCATGCGGGCTATCCGCTAGATGTTGAATCGCTGTTGCTTGTCGAGCTGGACGGCCCGGCGATTGAGGTTGACCATTTGATTGAACGGGTCGGCGACATTGCCCGCCAGTGCGGTGCGGTCTATTCGCGCATTTCCGAAACCGAAGAAGAACGTGCCCTGTTTTGGTCGGGGCGGAAAAATGCCTTCCCGGCGATTGGCCGTATTTCACCCGATTATATTTGCATGGATGGCACCATTCCGCGCGGGCGCTTGTCCGATGTTCTGACCGGGATGCAGGTGTTTTCGCAACGTCACGGCCTTCGGGTTGCCAATGTTTTTCATGCCGGGGATGGTAATTTGCATCCGCTGATCATGTTTGATGCCAACCAACCGGGCGAACTTGAACGAGCCGAAGCCTTTGGTGCCGATATTTTAAAACTCTGCGTCGAGGTGGGCGGCTGCCTGTCGGGGGAACATGGCATTGGCATTGAAAAGCGCGATTTGATGCCCGAAATGTTCACCGAAGACGACATGAAACATCAGGAACGGCTGAAGCTGGCCTTCGACGAAGACCAGTTGTTAAATCCCGGCAAGGTTTTTCCGGTGTTGCATGGTTGTGGCGAGTTAAAAACCCTGCACGCGCGCACGGTTGCCGATAAATTTCCCGACATTCCGCGATTTTAACCGGCAAAAAGCCGGATCACTAACCAAAAAACCGCAAGACGTTGTGCCGCACCCCCGCAAAGACCGGCCCAACGAAGCAGGAGAGGAAACCGCCATGGCGGAAATGATAACCCCAACCACCCCGGCACAGTTGCGCGATGCCATTTTATGGGCTTTGGGCGACAAGGTGGCGCTGGAAATTATCGGGCATGGCAGCAAACGGGCCTATGGCCATGATGTGCGTGCCCGCCATGTGCTTGATCTGTCGAAATTGACCGGCATTTTGTTTTATCAGCCCGAAGAACTGGTGATTTCGGCCCATGCGGGCACGCCGCTTGCCGAGATCACCGCGCTTTTGGCGCAAAAACATCAACAGTTCCAGTTTGAACCGGGTGACTTTCCGCTGTTGTTGGGCGGTGGTGATACCATTGGTGTGGCGGGGGATGGCCCGCTTGGGACGCTGGGCGGGCTGGTGGCAACCAACATTTCCGGGCCACGCCGGTTAAAATCGGGTGCGGCGCGCGACCATGTTTTGGGGTTCGAAGCTGTTAGTGGCCGGGGCGAAGATTTTAAATCCGGCGGGCGGGTGATGAAAAACGTTACCGGGTTTGATTTGTCCAAATTAATGGCCGGGTCGTTTGGCACATTGGGCGTGATGCATACCCTGACGTTAAAAGCCATGCCGGTGCCGGAAAAAACCCGAACCGTGATTGTGCCCTGTGACGATGCAAAGATCGCCGTGCAAGCCATGACCGCCGCGATGGGCAGTGAAAACGAGGTTTCGGGTGCGGCATGGGCGCCGACCTCGATATTGGCAGATAGTTCGGCAGAGATGGCTGCGTTGGGTGATGCAAGTCCGGCAACCGCGATGGTTTTTCTGCGGGTCGAGGGACCAGAGCAATCGGTTGACTGGCGGGCGGCGGCCCTGTGCCGGTTGCTGGCCGATATTGGTGCTGCAACGGTGGTGCAAACAGCCGAAAGTCTGGCGTTGTGGCGATCCATCGCCGATGTAAAACCGATGCAAGGGCAGGGTGGGGTTTTATGGCGCCTGTCGGTGCCGCCCGCATCCGGCGGGGCCGTGGTGCAGGCGTTACGCCAAACCGGCGATACCGACATTATGCTTGATTGGGCCGGGGGGCTTGTCTGGGCGCAATTTGCCGCCGGGGATGCCAGCGGGGAAATTGAACAGGCAGGCAAAATCCGCCAGATTGCGGTGAATGCAGGCGGGCAGGCGTGTCTGGTCCGGGCATCGTCGGAACTACGTCGCGAAATTCCGGTTTTTCAGCCACTTTCGCCGGAAATTAACCGGATAAATCGTAAAATATCGGAAAATTTTGATCCGTATGGCATTTTAAACCCGGGGCGCATGGCCCCACAGCGGCAGGCAGATGCCGCACAATCAGACCAAAGGGTGGGGGCGTAAATGCAAACAGGTTTTAGTACCCGGCAGCTTGCCGACCCGATGATGGCGCAATCCGAGCAGATTTTGCGCAAATGCGTGCATTGCGGGTTTTGCACCGCCACCTGCCCGACATTTGTGACCCTGGGCGATGAACTTGATAGCCCGCGTGGCCGCATTTACCTGATCAAGGACATGCTGGAAAACGACAAACCGGCCACGGAACGGGTGGTGCGCCATATTGACCGGTGTTTATCGTGTCTGTCTTGCGCCACGACCTGCCCGTCCGGGGTCGATTACATGCATTTGATCGACCATGCCCGCGCCCATATTGAAAAAACATATCAGCGCCCGATGGCCGATAAATGGTTGCGTAAAATACTGGCATGGATTGTGCCGCGCCCAACCCTGTTTCGTACCGCCCTGGGGCTTGCAAAACTGGCGGCCCCGTTTGCCGGGCTGATGCCGGGGCGGTTACGCGGCATGGTAAAAATGGGCGCACGCCCGTTGCCCCCGCCCAGTTGGGTGGACAAACCCCAGGTCATTCCGGCGCAAGGGGCGCGCAAGGGGCGGGTAGCCATTTTGACCGGCTGTGCCCAGCAGGTTTTGGAAACCGAAATTAACGAGGCCACGGCCCGGTTGCTGACCCGGTTGGGTATTGAAATTGTTGTGGCCAAGGGGGCCGGGTGTTGTGGCTCGCTAGTGCATCATATGGGCAAGGAAGAGGCATCGCACGCCCAGGCGATGAACAATATTGCTGCCTGGTATCCTGAACTGTCCGATGCCGGCGGCGAGGGGCTGGACGCGATTGTGATTACTGCGTCGGGCTGTGGCACCACGGTAAAGGATTACGGTCACATGCTGGCCCATAATCCGACCTGGGCGCAAAAAGCCGCCCGTATTTCCAGCCTGGCGTGCGACATTACCGAATATCTGGCGAAAATTGATCTGCCGGGTAACCTTGTGCAGCCGGTTGGCCTGCCTTCGGCAAGATCGGGGCAAAATGTAACCCCCGATCTCGTACGTGAGCGCGGTGCTGCAAATTTGGCATCGGTATTATCACCGTCGTCGCCGGTCCCGGCATCTGTTTCAGAACATGCGGCAGGTGTTATACGGAATGATGCCGTCGCGCCAGGTCGTGCGCCGGTTGCAATAAGGGTGGCTTATCATTCCGCGTGTTCGATGCAGCATGGGCAAAAAATTACTCACCCCCCGCGCGACTTGCTGCGTAAGGCCGGGTTTGAGGTTCTTGAAATTGGCGAAGGTCATTTATGTTGCGGGTCTGCCGGGGTTTATAACCTGTTGCAGCCCGAAATTGCCGGGCAGTTAAAGGAACGCAAACAGGCCAATATCCGCAATACCCGGCCCGATGTGGTGGCAACGGGCAATATTGGCTGCATGGTGCAGCTTGAAGCCGATGATCTGAAAGTGGTGCACACCGTGCAATTGCTGGACTGGGCAACAGGTGGGCCATGCCCGCAAAAGCTAAGACAGGGATAACCGGGGCGAAACGCGTATGGGGCTGTCAGGGTTTGCGCAGAAAGTCGCGGGCGATGGTTTCGGCATAAGAGTCGCCATGTTCCGGTGATGAAAACTGCGTGGTTTTGGCTTGGATCCAGTTGCTGACATCTTTCTGATCAATGTCGATATTGACCAAAATGGCCGAAATAATGGCCTCCATTGCCAAGGTGTGGCTGGCAACACTGTTGACCGCATCGTGCAGCTCGTCAAAATGCTGCGCGGCCAACTGCGAGACCTCGCCCAGTTCGCCCGACAATTTTTCCAGCCTTGTTTTAAGGTCATCTATTTGCGCACTCACCAGTTCTCTCCCTCGGCAGGCCGCACGTCCGTCCCGTTCGTGTCGGCCTTCTTCCCCATTTGGCAATTTTGTTGCCATTGGGGTAAGGGTCCCCTGTTCTTAAGGATTTGTAAAGGGTGCAACGATGCCACGGGGCGCACTTCCTGATCTGGTTATCGATGCATTACGTTAAATGCCTTTCCGGCCCCGTTGAAAACCGGCGCAAAACCGGGTGTGACGGCAGACGGGCTGGCTGAAAAAACAATCTTTGCGCCGGGGTCCCGGGGCGGAAGCGGGCATTGGGCAGGGGCGAACGCGGTTTGGTTCTCCGGGGGACCTTGTTCACCCGAAAGGCAACGAATCATGTCACCTGTTGATCTTGCAGTTGAAAGCACAGTTTGTAACAATTGAGGCTGCGGTTGCTGTTCGCAACGGAAAATGGCGGTTTGTATCCTTGGAAAGGGTCAAAGACGAATTTAATTAGAATATTGAAAATAAAAGGATATTTTTGACTTTTTTCTCTTTTTGGTGACTGTAACATAACCTTAACAAATGTGACGCAATACGGTAAAAGCATAAAGGTAGAGTCCGCCTCGCAGATCGTTGCACCGTTCCCGACTTGGAACAAATATATGGGGATTTACATGAAGAAGACTCTCGCTATTGCAGCACTCGCGAGCGTTGCCTTGACCGGCGCCGCACATGCGCGCGACCAGATTCGTATCGTTGGCTCGTCCACCGTGTTTCCGTTCGCAACCGCTGTTGCGGAAGAATTCGGCAAGACCACTTCTTTCAAAACACCGGTTATTGAATCAACCGGTTCAGGCGGCGGCTTGAAGCTGTTTTGTACGGGTGTTGGCGAGCAGAACGCCGATATCACCAATGCATCGCGCCGCATTAAAAAGTCCGAAGTTGAAACCTGCGCCAAAAACGGCGTTGAAGCCATCACCGAAGTCAAAATCGGTTATGACGGTATCGTTCTTGCCAATGCCAAAAGTGCACCTTTGTTCGAACTGAGCAAAGAGCAGATCTTTCTGGCGCTGGCCAAAACCGTTCCGTCAAAAGACGGCAAGGAACTGATCGACAATCCTTACACCAACTGGAAAGAAATCGATCCGACCCTGCCGGATGAAAAGATCGAAGTTCTCGGGCCGCCGCCGACCTCAGGCACCCGCGATGCTTTCACCGAGCTGGTACTTGAAGAAGCCTGTGATGAATTCCCGGCAATTGCTGCCCTGAAAAGCAGCGACAAAGCCATGCACAAAGCAGCTTGCGCCGGTGTTCGTGAAGACGGTGCCTATATCGAAGCTGGCGAAAACGACAATCTGATCGTTCAGAAACTCGAAGCCAACCCGCTTGCTCTGGGTATCTTCGGTTTCTCGTTCCTCGACCAGAATGGCGACAAGCTGCATGGCTCGAAAATCGGTGGCGTTTCCCCGACCTTTGAAGCCATTTCCGATGGGTCCTACCCGGTTTCCCGTTCGCTTTACTTCTATGTCAAGAATGCCCATGTTGGCACCATTCCTGGCATCGAAGAATATGTCGCCGAGTTCACCTCGGAAAAGGCATGGGGCCCGGAAGGTTACCTTGCTGATCGCGGCCTGATCCCGATGGATGAAGCCGAGCGCGAAGCTGTTCGCAAAGCAGCAACAAGCCTGACCCCGCTTAGCATGTAATCTGATGTGTAACCGGTGGTGACCCGTTCGGGGTTGCCGCCGGTTTCTTTGTTTCAGAATTGTTTTTATTATTTTACTCTGCCAGCACTGAGCGCACCAACCGGGTTTTCGGGTTCTTTCAGGCAAATGGAATTACACAATGTCCCTGACTTTTTTGTTGCTGACGGTCGCACTGTTATGTGCGCTTTCTTTCGTTTTTGGGCGACAGAGGGCGATTGCACTTTCCGGTGGCCGTTTCAGTAATCTGCATTCGCTGCCGGTCCATTATGGCACATACACCGCCTTGTGGTGTGGTCTGCCAGCCTTGTTATTGCTGATCATATGGTATGTATTGCAAGGTCCGATTACCGAGGCCTTTATCATTAATGACCTGCCGGTCGAAATTACATCCGATTCCGGTCAGTTGTCGCTGGCGATGAATGCCATTTCGCTGATTGCAGCAGATAATGGCCAGCATCTTGATGTTGCCCCTGAAATTGTCGATGCCGGAAACCGGCTGGCGACTTTGCATACCATTTCCAATACGGCCCTTATTATTGTCCTGATTTCTGTGGCGCTGACAGGGCTGTCGCTGTCCTATCGCAAAATTGGCGCGGAAATGCGGGCACGCAACAATGTTGAACGCATCGTCCGCTATCTGATGATTGGCTGTTCGGGCATCGCCATTCTGTTGACGGTTGGCATTGTTTTTTCTTTGCTGTTTGAAACCCTGCATTTCTTTAGCAAGATTAACCCGGTCGATTTTCTGTTTGGCCTGGAATGGAGTCCGCAAACCGCGATCCGTGCCGATCAGGTGGCATCCGACGGTTCGTTTGGCATGATCCCGCTTTTCGCAGGGACGTTGCTGATTACGTTTATTGCCATGCTGGTGGCCGTGCCGATTGGCTTGTTTGCGGCGATTTACATGGGCGAATATGCATCGCCGATGTTTCGGGCCTGGGCCAAACCGGCGCTGGAAATTCTGGCGGGGGTGCCAACAGTGGTTTACGGCTTTTTCGCCGCCCTGACCGTTGCACCGTTTTTGCGTGATAGCGGCGCGACACTGGGGTTAAGTGTCAGCTCGGAAAGTGCGCTGGCTGCGGGCCTGGTGATGGGGGTCATGATCATACCATTTGTATCCTCGCTGTCTGATGACGTGATGTCGCAAGTGCCGCAATCTTTGCGGGATGGGTCCTACGGGTTGGGGGCAACCAAATCAGAAACCATCCGCCATGTGATTTTTCCAGCCGCCCTGCCCGGTATTGTCGGTGCGGTTCTGCTGGCGGTATCGCGCGCGATTGGCGAAACCATGATTGTGGTGATGGCTGCCGGTCTTGCCGCCAATCTGACGGCCAATCCCTTGCAGGCGGTCACAACGGTAACGGTGCAGATCGTGACCTTGCTTGTCGGTGACCAGGAATTTGACAGTGCAAAAACCCTGTCAGCCTTCGCACTGGGCCTGGCTCTTTTCCTTGTCACATTGGGGCTGAACGTCTTCGCCCTGAAGTTTGTTCAGAAGTATCGCGAGAAATATGACTGATATGGCATCCTTGATGGAAGACCGCGCTGCCGCCCGTGCGGACGACGCCAACCTGCGCAAGCCGGTTGACTGGGATAGCGCAGAGATGTCGCGCGGCATCAAAAAACGCTATGCCGCCGACCGCCGGTTCAAGACCTATGGCTTGACCGCGATTCTGCTGGCGCTGTCGGCGCTGGTTTTGCTGGGTTATTCTATTATTTCAAAGGGCTACAGCGCATTTGTTCAAACCTATGTGCAGCTTGAAGTTACCTTTGATCCGACCGAGATTGACCCGGATGGCAACCGCGACCCGGCTGTCATCGGTCGGGCCAATTATGATGCCCTGATCAAGCAAGCCCTGCGTGACCGTTTCCCCGATGTCACGTCGCGCCAGGAAAAACGCAAACTCTATGATATTGTTTCCGGGGGGGCGTCATATGATCTGCGTGAACAGGTGCTCGACAACCCGTCGCTGATCGGGCAGACCCGCAAGATATGGCTTATTTCCGGTGACGATTTTGATATGCTCAACAAGGGGTATATCAGTGCCGAGACCAAGGAAGGCAGCCGTCGCCTTGACAATGATCAGATCGGCTGGTTCCAGGCACTTCAGGCAAGCGATGCCATTGAAAAGAAGTTCCATACCCGGTTCTTTACCAATGGCGATTCCCGCGAACCTGAACTGGCCGGGATCTGGGGGGCTGCTGTCGGGTCGTTCTATACGCTGATTGTGACCTTGCTTCTGTCCTTCCCGATCGGGGTGGCTGCGGCCATCTATCTCGAAGAATTTGCCCCGAAAAATCGCATCACCCAGATTATCGAAGTTAATATCAATAATCTGGCGGCGGTGCCCTCGATCGTCTTTGGTCTTTTGGGGCTGGAGCTTTATCTTAATGTCATGCATTTGCCGCGCTCGGCCCCGGTTGTGGGCGGGTTGACCCTGGCATTGATGACATTGCCAACCATCATTATTGCGTCCCGTGCGGCAATCAAGGCGGTGCCGCCTTCCATTCGCCAGGCTGCCCTTGGTCTTGGTGCCTCGCCGGTGCAAACGGTCACCCACCATGTGTTGCCGCTGGCGATGCCGGGCATTCTGACCGGTACCATCATTGGCATGGCCCAGGCATTGGGTGAAACCGCCCCGCTTCTGATGATCGGGATGGTGGCGTTTATTGTCGATATCCCCGGGGGGGCCACGGATGCGGCAACGGTGTTGCCAGTCCAGATCTATTTGTGGGCAGACAGCCCCGAACGCGCCTTTGTCGAAAAAACTTCGGCGGCGATTATGGTGTTGCTGGCCTTCCTGATTTTGATGAACGGGTTGGCTGTGTTCTTGCGCAAGAAATTTGAACGGAAGTGGTAAAATGGCTGTTGTAACTGCAGATGCAATGACGAACGCACCGCAAACGCGGGGCAACTCGAAAATGGCGGCCCGGGACCTGAACCTTTTTTATGGCACCGCGCAGGCACTTTTTGATGTTGATCTCGATGTGGTTGAACGTGAAGTCACCGCGCTGATCGGTCCGTCGGGGTGTGGTAAATCCACGTTTCTGCGCTGCTTGAACCGCATGAACGATACCATCGACGGTGTTACCATCAATGGCAAGGTGACCCTTGATGACCGCGATATTTACGACAAGGTTATCGATGTCGTGCAGCTTCGCGCCCGGATCGGCATGGTTTTTCAAAAACCAAACCCGTTTCCGAAATCGATTTTTGATAACGTGGCTTATGGCCCGCGCATTCACGGGCTGGTCAATTCCCGCGACGAGCTTGACGAAATCGTCATGAACTCGCTGGAGAAGGCCGGTCTGTATAAAGAAGTCAAAGACCGTCTTGCATCCCCGGCCACCGGTCTTTCCGGCGGTCAGCAACAGCGTCTGTGCATTGCACGCGCGGTTGCGGTCAGCCCCGAAGTTATTTTGATGGATGAACCCTGTTCAGCGCTTGATCCGATCGCGACCGCCAGGGTCGAGGAACTGATCGACGAATTGCGCTCGAACTATACGATTGTCATCGTCACGCACTCCATGCAGCAGGCCGCGCGTGTATCGCAGCGCACGGCTTTTTTCCACCTGGGTAAACTGGTGGAAGTCGGCGAAACGGACCAAATCTTTACCAACCCGCGGGACGAACGCACCAAGGGCTATATCACTGGTCGCTTCGGCTAAGCCGGGCAGGAGGTAATACGATGAAAAAAGAAGAACATCATATCGTCAGTTCATTCGACGATGAATTGACCCGTCTGAACAATATCATTTCGCAAATGGGCGGTCTGGCGGAAAGTCAGCTGATTTCGGCCATTCGCGCAATTTCAAAGCGCGATTCCGAACTGGCCGAACAGGTTATTATTTCGGACCTTCGGATCGACAAGCTTGAACAGGAAGTGCAGGATTTTGCCGTTCGTGTTCTGGCTTTGCGTCAGCCGATGGCCGATGACCTGCGCCAGGTTGTGACGGCCTTGAAATTGTCGAATGACCTTGAACGGATTGGCGATTTGGCCAAGAACATTGCCAAACGGGCACAGGTTCTTAACCAGATTCCACCGATCCGCCCGGTCCAGGTTATTCCCAACATGGCGCGCCTGGCCCAGGAAATCATCAAGGACGTTCTTGATGCCTATATCGAAAACGATGCCGAAAAGGCCCAGCGCGTTTGGGCGCGGGACCAGGAAGTTGACGATATGTACAATTCGCTGTTCCGCGAATTGCTGACCTATATGATGGAAGATCCGCGCAACATCACCGCATCGACCCATCTTTTGTTCATCGCCAAAAATATCGAACGTATCGGCGACCATGCCACCAACATCGCCGAAACGATCTATTACCGGATCAAGGGCGAAGATTTGCCGGTTGATGGTCGTCCCAAAAATGACGCTGCCAATTTTGCCGTGATCGAACCCAATGAGGCAGGGGAATAACAGGATGGATCCCACGGTTCTTATTGTCGAGGATGAAGCCGCCATCGTCACGATGCTGCGTTATAATCTCGAACGTGAAGGCATGAATGTTGTCGAAGCGGGCGACGGTGACGAAGCTTTGAAAATCATGGCTGAAACCCATGTGGATCTGGTTTTGTTAGACTGGATGTTGCCGGTAATGTCGGGCATCGAGGTCTGCCGTCAGATTCGTCGCAAACCAGAAAGCCGCGATTTGCCGGTAATTATGGTCACCGCACGCGGCGAAGAGGGCGACCGTATTCGGGGCCTTGATACCGGTGCCGATGATTATGTGACCAAGCCGTTCGCCATTGGTGAATTGCTGGCGCGTATTCGTGCGCTTTTGCGCCGGTCCGGCCCGGCGCAACCACAGGGGCAGTTGATCTATTCCGATATCGAAATGGATCTGGCCGCGCACCGGGTTAATCGCAGCGGCAAGGCAATCCATCTGGGACCGACGGAGTTTCGTTTGTTGCGGTACTTCCTGGAACATCCGGGCCGGGTTTTTTCGCGCGAACAATTGCTTAACGCCGTTTGGGGGCCGAATATCTATGTCGAAACCCGTACGGTTGATGTGCATATTCGCCGCCTGCGCAAGGCGCTGAATGATGTTAAAGGCACGCGCGACGTGATCCGCACGGTTCGTGCGGCGGGCTACGCGCTTGATGATGATGCGGCGGCGTAACCGGCTATTTTTATTTAAGTAAATTGTGACACAATTTCGCAATTTACACTGAAATTACAAGGCCCTGTCACATGACGGGGCCTTGTTTTTTAGGGCGTGTTCCTGATGCTTTTGGGCCTTGTTGCGTCGGGCGTAATTGCTGGCCCGGTGGTGGAAATGGCCGGGTCATAATACCAAACTGCATTAAAGGAAAAGTGCTTTTTAGTATAAGGCAATTATGGTTTTGCGATATCGGGTTTTGCGGGCGTGGTCGGTGTTGCCTGTTTTTGCGAACCTGCCGAGGCATGTGACGGCGGGCGCGGGGCCAGTTCGTTCATCAGCAACATGTCGGCGCGGCGGAACTTGGCGATTTCGGCGTCAATTTCGTCTTGTGGCACATCGCAGGCAAACAGCACATGATCCGACAGGCGCAGGCCGGTTTCAAGAACCTCGGGAATGGCGGCATTCGCCCCGCTGCGCGAGAGTGCGCCGATATGCGAAATATCCTGGGCGCGGGCAAAAATTTTCAAATGCGGGTAATGCTGGCGCAGCAAGGCCACAGTTTTTTCGGTTTCGTGCGGGGTGCCCATGGCAACGGCGGCGACATTGGCCTGTTCGGTATGGGCAGCCCGGAAACTTTCCGGGCGCGACCCGTCGGCAAAATAAACCGGCAATCCCTCGGCGCGGCCCCGTGCCACCTGCTGGGCATCGGATTCCAGCACCACGAAGGGAATGTTTCGGGTCTTTAACAAACGTGCCAGCACCCGCCCGACACGGCCACAGCCAATAATCAGCACATGATGTTCAATACCTTCGGTATGGCTTTCAATGTCGCCCAGCTGGTCTGTTTCGCGCGGATGCAAAATATCTTCCAGCTTTTTGCCCAAACTGATCAGGCTGGGGGTCAGGGCCATGGAAATGGCAACGATGGGGACCAGGATGGCAGCCAGATCCGGGGTGATGGCCCTGTTTTGGGCGGCCAGGGTAAACATGACAAAGGCAAATTCACCACCACCGGCCAAACCAAGGGCAATGCGCAACGATACCGCGCGGTCAAACCGGGTGGCAAGGGACAGCACAAATAACAGCCCGGCCTTGATCACCAACAGGGCCAACACACCCAAAACAACTGTCACGGCATGATGATAAACCACACCAATATCGACCGACATGCCAACGGACATGAAAAACAGCGACAAAAACACGCCGCGAAACGGGGCAATGTCGGCTTCGATCTGATGGCGAAATTCGGTTTCAGCCAGCATCACACCGGCAATAAACGCGCCCAGCGCCATCGACAACCCGGCCATTTCAGTCAGGATGCTGGCAGCCAGAACCGCAAACAGGGTGCCAATGGCAAACAGTTCGGGGTTGTGCAGGGCGGCAATGGCGCGAAACATCGGGCGCAGCACATAACGCCCGGCCAGCAACAAAAGGGCGACCGCGCCAAACCCGGCCAGAATGCTGACCCAGGGGCTGGTGGTGCTTGCCGTGTTACCCGCCGCCTGTACCATAATCAGGAACGGGCCAACAGAGACGTCCTGTAATAACAAGACAGCCAGGGCCGCCCGGCCAAATCGTGTATGAAGCTGGCGTTCGTCGGAAAGCTGTTTAAGGATTATCGCGGTTGATGACAGGGCCAGGGCGCCTGCAATGACAAGTGCCGCTGGCAAAGGCAAATCAATTGCCACAAGCACGCCAAAGCCGATGGCAAGGGTGACGACAATTTGCAATACGCCAAGGGCGGCAAATTTGCCACCAATCACGTGCAGCCGTTCGCGCGACAGTTCCAGCCCGATCATGAACAGCAAAAATACCACGCCCAGTTCGGCAACGGTCGATATGTCCTTGTTGCTGGGAATAAGCCCCAGACCAAAAGGACCGATCACCAGCCCGCCCACCAGAAAACCGATGATCGAATTGGCCCGCAAACGCTGGGCAAGAGGCACTGCAATGACCGCAGCGCTTAAAATCACGAACAGCTCGAACAGCACATTGCTATGGGGCATCAATAATCATCCAGGGTCGTTAAATTTTCGACCAGTCAACAAACGGTCCCGGTTGCCTTTACCATAGCGCAACGGTGTGAAAAAACGATGTAAATCTGGTTTTGCACGGTCGTATGTTCGGGGGTGCCAGGGTTTTATCGGGTGGTTTTCTCAGTTACAACAATTTCAATTAACCTGTTTCTGACAGGAGAAAAAGCCCCTGTCACATGTGCCGCATTGTACTTTTGCAGATGCAGCATATGTAATGCCACATTCGGTCCTGTTCGGACTGTGTTTCAGGTAACAATGCCAGCATAATAACCGGTAAAAACAGGGCCGCGCGCCGCCATCGGGCAGGACACAGCTTGCGTTTGGCAGGTGTCAATGCCATCTTGCGCGGCAGTGCCCGATGGAAAACAGGGCACCCTGTTTTTAATCATAAACGGCGGACCGGTTTTGGAACAGTTTATACCCTATGCGCAAATAATTGCCGGACTGGTTTTGCTAACCGCCGGTGGCGAGTTCATTGTGCGCGGCGCCGTTGGCCTGGCCTTGCGAATGGGAATTTCCAAGGTCATTGTCGGGTTGACCATTGTGGCGGCGGGTACATCGGCGCCTGAATTTGTGGTATCGTTAAATGCGGCACTGGCGGGGTCGGGCGAAATTGCCATGGGCAATGTCGTTGGCTCGAATATTGCCAATATTTTGCTGATTTTGGGGGCTGTTGCGGTTCTCAAACCGGTTGCAGCCGGTCGCATCACCACGATCCGCGATGGCGGTGCCATGCTGGTTGGCACGTTGCTGTTTATCGGCTTTTGCCAGTTTGGTGTGATTGATCGCTGGGCCGGGCTGGTGATGCTCGCGGTGCTGATTGGCATGTGGTATTTCACCTATAAGAACGACAAAAACAGCCCAAGCGATGCCAGTGCCCTTCATGAAGAGGAAGTCGACGATATCGGCCAGGCACCCGCTGGCTGGGCCAGGCCGGTTATTGCCACCGTAATTGGTGTGGTCGCGCTGACATTTGGTGCCGATCTGCTGGTGAATGGCGGTGTGAGCGTTGCGCGTGAATTTGGGGTTTCCGAAGCCGTCATCGGGTTAACGCTGGTGGCGTTTGGCACATCTCTGCCGGAACTGGCTGCATCGATGGTGGCGGCATTTCGGGGGCATTCGAATGTGGCACTGGGCAATGTTTTTGGATCGAACCTGTTTAACCTCCTGGTCATTATCGGCGGCGTTTCGATCATTTCGCCCATTTCGGTTCCGCTACAAATCGCGCAGTCCGATATATGGATCATGCTGGTGGTAACGGTTGCTGTGCTGGTGGTGGCCTATGCCGGCCGGCGCATTGGCCGCGTGGCGGGGGCGGTGTTTATGGCAGCATATTTTGGATATATCGGTATGCTGTTTGCCGGGTAATTCGGGGCGGATTAAACAAGGATTATGCCGGTTTGGGGCGAATGACGCGCACGACCGGGATGGATCGCAAGACGAATATAATGGCAAAAACGGATAGGCGATGACAGATATTATACCAAAAACCGCCCTGATCACCGGGGCTGCCAAACGGATTGGGCGCGTCATTGCGCTGGATCTGGCAGGGCAGGGATATGATATTGTCCTTCATTGCAACCAGTCGCGCGATGCCGCCGATCAATTGGCGGCGGACATTCGCAATATGGGGCGCAAGGCCCATGTGGTCAGTGCGGATTTGTCCCGCGAAGATGAAACCGCCGGGATCATGGATGCCGCATATGGGGCACTTGGCCCGGTCGGATTGCTGGTGAATAATGCATCGACCTTTGAATATGACGATGTGAAAACAGCGACGCGCGAAAGCTGGGACTTTCATATGGAGGTCAATCTTCGCGCACCGTTTGTGTTGTCACAGGCATTCGCCCGCCAGTTGCCCGGCGATGTTGCCGGCCTGATCGTTAATATCATTGATCAGCGGGTCTGGAATCTGACGCCGCATTTTACCACCTATAGCCTGTCCAAGGCCGGGTTGTGGACCCTGACCCAAACCCTGGCGCTGGGACTGGCACCGCGCATTCGTGTGAACGGCATTGGGCCGGGGCCGGTATTGCCCAGCGTGCGGCAAAGCCAGGAAGATTTCGACGCCCAGTGCCGTAAAACCCCCTTGGGGATTGGGACATCGCCGCAGCAGATTTGCGACGCGATACGCTTTTTCCTTGCAGCACCTGCGCTCACCGGGCAAATGTTAGCCCTTGATGGTGGACAACACCTCAATTGGGCACCGAGCGACAGCACCGAAATGCCTGTCGAATAACCTGACCGCCGATTGCTGGCGGTTTTTACGCCAGTTGTCCCCACCCGCGCAGCACGACGAAGGATATAAACATGACCGCAGGTCTGAAACAGGACGATAACATCACCACCTTGCCCTATGCCGATCAGGCAGGCAGCTTGCGGCGCGTTTTTGTGCGCGACATGGTGATCAATACCTCGATCGGGGTATATGATTTTGAAAAGGACGCCCCCCAGCGCGTACGGATTAATCTGGATTTATCCGTGGTCGAAGGCGAAGGCCCCAAGAATGACGATCTGCAAAATGTGCTGTGCTATGAAGAACTGGTCAACGGCGTGCGCGCAATTTGTGCAACCGGGCATGTGAACCTTGTGGAAACCCTGTCGGAAAACATCGCCGCCATGTGCCTGACCGATCGTCGGGTACGCAAGGTGTGCGTGCGGGTAGAAAAGCTCGACGTTTTTGACGATGTCGGTGCGGTCGGGGTGGAAATTGAACGCTTTAACCTTGCGCGTTAATGTGTGCGATTTGGCGTGGATTAATTTTGATTCATGGGCAAGGAAGGGGGCGAATCTGTGATTCCCAAGGGGCGAATCGTTTAGCTTGTTTATACACAAGCACTCTTGGCGACAAAAACAAAGGGGTAAAAAGATATTTTACGGTAAGATTACGGAATGTTTTCAGGTTGACAGTATTTTTAGTTAATAAAATCAATTACTTAATGTTTTTGCCTAAAATATGGGCAATTCATAGAACGTTAAGACTCCCAACGGCTGCAGAGTTCAGCCCCCGTATTACCCACATACTTATCCACAGTCTTGGTGGAAACTTTTCAAGGGGTACGATTCCCTTGCCAATCGATCCCTGGTCCAGTTGATTCGGCTAGCCCATTGTATAGATATGCTGCCAATTGCGACTGAAAACCCGTTAATTGCACAATTCAGGACCCTTTGATGACTTCCCCCGTACCGCCCGCCTCTGCACCGCGCGACATTGAATTGTCGCTGGAAGACCTTCACGACGGCAAAGCCGGTCGCGGGGTGGCGGCGATCAGCCATGCGTTAAAAACGATGCCGGGCGTTCCGGGTGTTTATCGCATGATCGACGAGAAGGAACGCATCCTGTATGTGGGCAAGGCCAAGAACCTGAAAAAACGGGTGACCAGCTACACCCATATTGCCCGCTTGTCTTTGCGCATTGCCCGCATGGTGGCCCAAACGGTGCGGATGGAAATTATCACCACCCACACCGAAGCCGAAGCCCTGCTGCTTGAATCCAACCTGATCAAGAAATTGAAGCCGCGTTACAACATTCTGCTGCGTGACGATAAAAGTTTCCCCTATATCCTGATCACGGAAGATCATGGGTATCCGCGCATTGTGAAACATCGCGGCGCGCGCGCCAAAGATGGCAGTTGTTTTGGTCCTTTTGCCTCGGCCTGGGCGGTGAACAACACGATTAACCATTTGCAGCGCGCCTTTTTGCTGCGTTCCTGCACCGATGCCGTCTTTTCCAACCGGTCGCGTCCGTGTTTGCTGTATCAAATCAAGCGGTGTTCCGGCCCCTGTGTGGATCGCATTTCAAAACCCGAATATGACGGGTTGGTCGATATTTGCCGCGATTTTCTGTCCGGGCGCAGCAAAGTAATCCTCAAGCAGCTTGAGGCCAGCATGCTTGCGGCATCGGAAAACATGGAATTTGAAAAGGCGGCGATGTATCGCGACCGCATCCGGGCGCTGTCGCAAATTCAGTCGCATCAGGATATCAACCTTGAAGGGTTGGAAGAAGCTGACGTGATTGCCCTGCATCACGAAGGCGGGCAAAGCTGTGTTCAGGTGTTTTTCTTTCGCAGTGGCTCGAACTACGGCAACCGGTCCTATTTTCCGCGTCATGAACAGTCTGCCGAAATTCCCGAAATTCTCTCGGCCTTTGTTGGCCAGTTTTATGCCAACAAACCCGCCCCGCGCCAGGTGTTGTTAAGCCACGACATCGAAGGTCAGAAACTGGTCGAAGAAGCCCTGTGCATTAATAATGGCTACAAGGTTGAGCTGCATGTGCCCAAGCGCGGTGGCAAGCGTAATCTGGTCGAGCACGCCATGACCAATGCCCGCGAGGCGCTGGGTCGCCGCCTGGCTGAAAGCGCATCGCAACGCAAATTGCTGGATGGCCTGGCCGATAAACTCGACCTCGATAGCCCGCCCGAACGCATTGAAGTTTACGATAACAGCCATATTCAAGGTACCAACATGGTCGGCGGCATGATCGTTGCCGGGCCGGAAGGCTTTATGAAAAACGCTTATCGTAAATTTAACATCAAGGGCGACATCGCACCGGGCGATGACTTTGCCATGATGCGCGAAGTCCTTACCCGCCGTTTTGCCCGCGCGCAAAAAGAAGACCCGGACCGTGAAAATGGCACCTGGCCCGACCTGTGCCTGATTGACGGTGGCTTGGGCCAGCTAGGTGTGGCGCGACAGGTGCTGGAAGATCTGGGCATTGAAGATGTGATGCTGGTGGGGGTTGCCAAGGGGGTTGATCGTAACGCAGGCAAGGAAGTCTTGCACATTACCGGCAAGCCCCCGGTGCGGTTGGACCAGAAAGACCCGATCCTGTATTTCATTCAGCGCTTGCGCGATGAGGCGCATCGCTGGGCGATTGGCACGCACCGCGCCAAACGGTCCAAGCAAATAGGCAAAAGCGTGCTCGATGATGTGCCGGGCATTGGCGGGGCACGCAAAAAGGCCTTGCTGCATCATTTCGGCTCTGCCCGCGGTGTCGCCGATGCCGGGTTGGCCGACCTTGAAGCCGTTGATGGCATTAGTGCCGCCATTGCGCGTAAAATCTATGGTCATTTCCATAGCGACGATTAAGGGCAGCTTTGCCCTGGCATCTATAAATTTGCATCAGGCAGGGTCAATAACGGCCTGCCTGATACATTTTCAAATCGCCTAGCGAATGAACTGGTCGACATAATCGGCACCAAGGCCGATTTTGGTGTAATGGGCGCGGCACATGTCGATTTTGGTAAAAACATCTTCATAGCCCATGTGTTTTCCCCATGGGTCGACATAATACATCACGCCGTTAACCTGAAACATCGTGATCATTTCCTCGACATCATCGGGAACAACAAGGGTGTGGGTTTCGCCGGGCGGTTCGTAAACATAGCCGCCTTCATTGGCGACCCAGTCATGCTCCAGATAATGCCAGCGCCCCTTAAGGACCATGCCATGCACCGGGTTGGGGTGGCGGTGGCGGCTAAGCACGCCCGATTTTCGTACTTTGAGCAAATTCACCCAGTACCCTTGGCTGGCATTCAGGCAAAGCGGGCGAAACCACACATTTTCGGCCTGTGGCACCCAAATGCGGTCATCCTTGGGGATGGCATGTTCCACCACAATATCGCGCCCGGCTTCGGCGGGCATCGCCAGTTGATAGGGCATTTTCGCCTGATCCTGGCTGTCCTTGGTCATTTTGCTCTCTCCTTGATCTTGATGATCCGTGTGGGGGTATTAAAGGCGGCTTTACATCACGCCATAGGTAGCAAAGGCTTCGGTCGCACTCATGCCCGAGCGGATGGCGTCGGCGACGACATTTTCGCTTTTGACCTTTTCAAGCGCGCGGGTAATGGCTTCGTGTTCGGCCTTGGCGGGGATGGCAAGCACGCCTTCTTCGTCGCCAAACAGAAGTGTTCCCGGGGCAATTTTGACGCCGCCAATTTCAACGGTGCAGCGATAGTCAATCACCTTGCCACGCGGGCCCTGATCCTGGGCGTAAATGCCCCGGCAAAAAGCCGGGAAACCAAGGTCCCGAATGCCCGCAGCATCGCGGACATAGCCATCAAGGATCGCCCCGGCGGCCTTCAGGTGCAGGGCGCGCGTCGACATCAACTCGCCCCACAGCGCATAACGCAGCGATGCCCCGGTCGCGATATAGATTTCGTTCTCACGCAAATCATCAAGCGCTTCTAGCATCAGGCCGAAGGGTTTGTTTGCCAGTGGCCCGTTTGATGCCGGGTGGCCCAAATCAAAAACATCAGCCTCAAGCACCGGCATGGCCCGTCCGGCAATTTTGGTGCCCACTTGCAACGGGGCAATTTCGGGCGGCAAAAACTGGCGGGTCAGGCCCATCTGGTCCAAAACATCGCCAATCACGGCGGTAAACAGGCTGGTTTTCAGGGTTTTAAAAAGGTCGGCGTCATTTTCAAATTTTGTCATGGTGAAATCCTTTCATGATCGCCAGGGTCAATTGGCCGAAAAGCCGCCATCGACCGGCAAGATTGATCCGGTCACAAACCCCGCCTGATCGGAGGCTAAAAACAAGGCTGGTCCCACCAGATCATCGGGTGTACCCCAGCGTTGCATCGGGGTGCGGGCGATGATTTGCGCGCTGCGTTCGCTGTTCTTTTCAAGGGCGGCGGTTAAATCGGTTTTGATCCAGCCCGGCGCAAGGGCATTCACGCGAATGCCCTCAACCGCCCAGGCACTCGCCAGCGATTTGGTCAATTGGCCTATGCCGCCCTTTGATGCCGAATAGGCGGGGGAAAAGGCACTGCCAAAAAATGTCAACATCGATGCAGTATTGATGATGCAGCCCTGGCTTTGGGCCAGCAGGGACTTGGCGGCCTCGCAACAGCGCAGTGTACCTGTCAGGTTAATGTTAATGACCTGTTCAAAGCCACTGGCGGTAAATTCGGCCCCGTTGCGGCGAATGATTCCGGCACAATTGACCAGAACATCAAGCCGGTTCAGGGTCGTGAAAAACGCCTGCACCTCATGGGTGTTGGCAACATCAAGGGTTTGAAATTCAAGCATGTCACTGGCAAAACCTGCCGGTGCGGCGGGTTCAATACCGGTGGCAATAACCCGTGCCGGGCCTTGCCGGGCAAAGCCGTGGGCAATGGCATGGCCAATCCCGCTAGAGCCGCCAATAACGACAATTGTTCTGGTCATGGGAACCTCGGATAAGCAAAACAGATGTGGGGAAACGGTGTTAAACCGGTCATGACGGCAGGCTGGCGGCTTTTTTGCGTTTTGCATGGCGCAACGACATGAAAACCATCAATGCCCAGATGGTCAGGGTGGCAACGCCCAATGTGCCACTGACCGGGCGCGAGAAAAATTCAATCAGATGCCCGTCGGCCTTGATCATGGATTTCATGAAGTTTTCTTCAATCAACGGGCCAAGGATCAGGGCCAATATCATTGGGGCCAGCGGAAAGTCGTTTTCCTCTAGCACATAGGCAATCAGCCCCACCACCAGCATCACCCAGACATCAAACAGGGTATTGTTGGCGGCATAGGCACCGATGACGCAAAACAGCAAAATGATTGGAAACAATATGGCCTGGGGAATGCCCAGCACATGGCGCGATGCCATAACCGCACCAACGCCAATTGGCACCATGATAAGATTGGCCAGCACAAAAACCATGAAAATGGCATTGACCAACCCGGCATCCATGACAAAAACCATCGGCCCGGGGGTGATGCCTTTCATCAGCAAAACGCCAATCAGGATGGCGGTAATGGTATCGCCGGGAATGCCAAATACCAGCGTTGGCACATAGGCCCCTGAAAGGGCGGCGTTATTGGCACTGGAGGCGGAAATAATGCCTTCGATATGGCCTTCGCCATATTTTTCCGGCGTTTTTGAAAATTTTTTCGATACCGCATAGGCAACCCAGGCGGCAATATCGGCCCCCGCACCGGGCAAGGCCCCGATCATGGTGCCTAAAATGGACGAGCGGGCAACGCCGCCCTTATATTTCCAGATTGTCGATCCGACACCCGACATCATGCGCGAGATATGAACCGGTGGTACTGGAGGCAATTCACGTAATTCGCCAATTTTGCGCAAAATTTCGGTAATGGCAAACATGCCGATCAGGGTGGGGATAATGGAAATACCACCGACAAGTTCGGTATCGCCAAAGGTAAACCGTTTAATGCCCATCACCACGTCAATGCCGATCATGGACAGGATAAGGCCGATGGTCAGCGACAATGTGCTTTTGATGGCCGATCCGCGCGACACCATGATCGCACAGGAAAGGCCAAGGACTGCCAGCCAGAAATATTCATAGCTGGAAAACATCAGTGAAAATTCGGCAATTTGCGGTGCGGCGATCACCAGCACCAGCACGCCCACCAGCCCACCAATCATCGAACAGATCACATTGGTGCCAAGGGCCAGTTCCACCAGTCCTTTTTCACGCATTTTATAGGCTTCGTCGGTATAGGCCGCCGATGCGGGTGTGCCGGGAATACGCAATAGCGCACCGGGAATATCGCCGGCAAAAATCGCCATGGTGGTGGCCGAGACAATGGCACCAATGGCCGGAACCGGGTCCATAAAAAAGGTCAGCGGGACCAAAAGGGCGGTACCCATTGTGGCGGTCAGGCCGGGAATGGCGCCAATGACAATGCCGTAAATCGATGATCCGATGATGATCAGCAACACATCGGGGCGAAAGACCTGCTCAAGGGCGGAATAAAATACATCCATCAGTAAATCACCTTTGTCAGGAGGCCCAGGGGCAGGGACACCATCAGAAAATCGACAAAAAACAGCCACAGAAGGGTTGTTGTGATGGCGGCAATAATCACCGATTTCAGCCAGTTTCGGGTGGTGATGGTCAGGAAAGCCGCCAGTAAGACCGGCACCACAATGGGAAATCCGACGGGCTTGCTCAGCAAAATATAAAGGATCATGAAAACCGGCACGCAGGCCATGTGCACAAGGCCGTCGCGGGTTTTCATTACGGCTGCAAGCCGGATCATGGGTTGGTGCGCCCGTTCCCGATACCCCGAAATGCACAATGCAATACCGCCCAGCATCATGAGGGTGGCAATGATTGTGGGAAAGGTTGCCGGACCATAGGGTTGGTCCGGCAGGGTCGGAAACGATTGCACTGTGATCAGGATTGCGCTTGCCACAAGGACAAAGATAATCCCGAAAAGGGCATCGTTGATTTTCATGTCAGCATCCCAAAACGCGGGGTTAGGCGCGACGGCGTCACGCGGCTTATGCCGTGAAAGGCAAGGGTGTTTTAAGCCCGCCCGCCGACGAAGG
This sequence comes from uncultured Thalassospira sp., assembly GCF_963976115.1. Lineage (GTDB taxonomy): Bacteria > Pseudomonadota > Alphaproteobacteria > Rhodospirillales > Thalassospiraceae > Thalassospira. Next base: position 70,823 of record NZ_CAXBJJ010000012.1, on the reverse strand, counting down.
GGCGCGTTGACCGGTTTTGATCAACGCGATTTTGTTTTACTGACCAAGACCAAGTTTCTTGATGACGGCCGCGTTGCTTTCATTGGCATTTTTCATGAATTCTTCGAATTCACCCGACGGAAGCCATTTAACGCCAAAGCCGCGCTTGCTCATGAAATCGGTATATTCAGACGATGCCACCACGGTTTTAAGGGCGACTTCCAGCTTTTGCGCCACGTCATCGGAAACGCCCTTGGGCGTTACAATGCCGCGCCACGTTCCGCCCACGGCTTTTTTGCCAATGGCTTCTTCAATGGTTGGCACATCGGGGAAGGCATCCAGGCGTTTGTCCGATAAAACAGCCAGTGTTTTCACCCGTTTTGCCTGGCGCATTGGCACGGCTTCGGGCAGGGAGGACGGCACGATAGCAACCCCGCCAGCGGCCAGTTCCTGAAAGCCCGGTGCGGCCCCCTGGCTGGGCACAACCGGGACCGATTGCGGATCAATGCCGTTGTCATTCAGGAAACCGGCAAAGGCCAAATGATAAGCCGCCCCCACCGGGAAGCCCGACATTTTGTATTTGCCCGGGTTGGCTTTGATGTCATCTAGGGCGGATTTAACATCGTTCCAGTCGCTGTCGGTGGAAACGTTAAAGGCCGAGGCATCAAAGTTCACCAGCCCGATTGCCGTGAGATCCTGATAGGTGATTTGCGAGGTGCCCATTGATTTATAGGTGGTGATTTCGGCGGTGGCCAAACCAATTGTGTAACCATCGGGGTCGGCATCGGCCATTGCGGTATGGCCAACAACGCCGCCCGCACCGGTCCGGTTGACAACATTAACCGGCGTGCCAAGCTGTTCTTGCAAACCCTGGGCAATGGTGCGGCCCACGGCATCGGTGCCACCCCCGGCGGACCATGGCACGATCAGGGTGATCGGGCGTTCGGGATATTCGGCAAAGGCCGGGCTGGCGGCAAAAACAGATGCGGCAAGCACGGCAAGGGTTGTTATCTTTTTCATTGTGTTTCCTCCACTGGATCGTTTGTGTTGCAAGGGCAACTCTTGCGGTTGCCTGTTTGCGGGGGTGTTCTGGTTTTCGGTTATTGAAACACCTTTTTCTGGACGTCGGCGGTGCGTTCAATCAGTGTTACCGCGATACGTTTGGCACCGGCGGAATCCTTGTTTTCAATGGCATCGGCCAGAAGTTTATGGTTCTGCAAATTCTGGGCGTAACTGGTGGGCTGGTTGCTGGCCACGCGGAAACTGGTTTTCAGGGCATGAATAACCGCATCTGCCACCGATTGAATGAACCGGTTGTGCGAGGCGCGAAAAACCGCCTTGTGGAATTCGATATCCACATCCACCCATAAATCGAGATCATCGGTTTTTACCGACTGCGCCATCGCCTGATAGGCGGTTTGAATATCGGCAATTTCCTCGGCTGTGGCGTGGATTGCGGCGGCCTCGGCGGCGGCAGGTTCCAAAAGGCGGCGCAAAACCAGCAACTCGTCGAGAAATTCGGGATCATTGATAAAAATCTCGGCCGCCCATTCGGCGACGTCGCGATCCAGAATGTTCCAGCGTGACCGGGGCAGCACCACCGTGCCGCGCCGCGGGGCGATTTCCACCAGTGACTTTGCCGCTAGCGCCTTCATTGCTTCACGCAGGGTATTGCGCGAAATCGCAAATTCAGATGCCAGATCGGCCTCTTTGGGCAGGCGCTCAAGTTCAGGGAAACGGCCTGCAACAATGGCGCGGCCAATTTTGTCACAGGCAACCGATGCCCCGGAACGCCATGCAGGGTCTGCTGTTTTCATCGCATGTTCCTTATCCCGGTGCTTTGGCGACAGGGATATGTTTCCGGCCTAATGATTTCAGTGCAATAGAACTGATTTTTTAATTGTTATTGGTAGGATGAATAATGCCAAAAATTGATACCAAGTCAATAGGTCCTACCAATGCTGCGGCGCACTGCGGTGGTATGATTCGCTTAAAGGGGTGGCTGCATTTGCAAAAAACACAAAAAAAAGATTGAAACTTTTTTCGATTGGCGCACTGCACACAAAAAAACGGCCCCCTGGGGAGGGGGCCGCTAAATCTGCCGTGGTCGCGGGGTCAGGGGGGGGGGATTTGACCACGACAAAAGAGAAAGAGAAAACGTTTTGGGAAGAGGCAATGTCGGGAAGGGTCACCAAGGCGGCATAATGGGCACACACCGCCAGGACGATATCACATTGCATTCCTATGGAGTTTCAAGGGCAGCCTCCTTCGTTTCGTTTACGTTCGCTTGTTGTATGAACAGACCTTACCGATCCGGGCGGTGCGCCGATAGCTGGTAATCTGGCAACTGTGCGTTCATAAAACAGAACGATCAAAAAGGTTGTGTGACAGGACGTATTATAACCATCTGGCTGCTTGTTAAGCGCGGCCATAGGCTTTAATAATTGGCCGTACGCCATCTTGTCGTAAAATTTCCGGATACAGGCCCGTTTGAATGAAAAAACAGATCCCCAATCTGCTGACATTGTCGCGAATTATTGTGATTCCGGCACTTGTCGCATCGTTTTACATCGAGGGGCCGGTTTCGAACTGGCTGGGCTTCACCCTGTTTGCCCTGGCCGGTGTCACCGATTTTTTTGATGGCTATCTGGCGCGCAGCATGAATGTTGCCTCGCGTCTGGGCCGGTTTCTAGACCCGATTGCCGATAAATTGCTGGTGGCCGCGGCCCTGATGATGATGGTGGCCTTTGGTCGCATTTCCGGGCTGGCGGTTTTGCCTGCCGTGATCATTATGTGCCGGGAAATTCTGGTATCGGGCCTGCGCGAACATCTGGCCGAGCTTAAGGTGCCTTTGCCCGTTACCGTGCTGGCAAAATGGAAAACCACGGCACAAATTCTGGCCATCGGCTTTTTGCTGGTGGGGGAAGCGTCGCCTGATCTGATCCCGTCGATCCTGATTGGCGATGTGTTATTGTGGATTGCAGGTCTTGTAACGGTGCAAACCGGTTATATCTATTTGCGCACAGGTCTTAAGCATCTCGAATAAGACAAATCCTGTTGATCGAAACCGGTCAACAGGCCCCTCAAACGGCGGGCAGGCTTGACGACGTGCTTGCCTTTCGCCTCTCGTTGAACGGGTGTCGCCTGGCTGCGATAAACCCGCCATCGAGCGATACAGGCATTTTTCATGGTAATGATCCGCGTTCAACAACATGACTTTGACCCGGGTGCCGAGCTTGCGGCCTTAACCGACGGACGCACCGATATTGGGGCGGCGGTCAGTTTTGTCGGTTTGGTGCGCGATATTGCCGGGTCTGAAAAAGTCAGTGCGATGACGCTGGAACATTATCCCGGCATGACCGAACGCCAGCTTGAGAAAATTGCCGATGATGCGATGCAACGCTGGCCGCTGGACGGGGTGCGGATTATCCACCGGTTTGGCCGCCTGTTGGCGGGAGACCGCATTGTGCTGGTGATCACCCTGTCAGCCCATCGCCGCGCGGCGTTTGAAGCCTGCGATTTCATCATGGATTTTCTAAAAAGCCGCGCGCCGTTCTGGAAACGCGAAGAAACCGGTCACGGTGAAAAATGGGTGGCCGCCAAACAAGGCGACGAAGACGATTTGGCGCGTTGGTAATGCGGGCTGTTATTTAAGTGCCCTAAACCGGGACATAATTTTTCATAATATCGAGAAACGACATCAAACCTGTTTGCAGGGCCGCGCCGTTTTGCACTTTGGCGGCAAGCGCATTCATTTTTGTAATGTCGGCGGCGTTTACCGTGATGTCCTGGGCAATCTGCGCATCACGTAATTTGATAACAGCGTTGGCCGCCTGGTTGCGTGCGCTTTCAAGGGCAACTTTTTGGGTGATGTTTGCGGCCTGATATTGGGCATCAAGGGCGGTAAAGGTTGAGATCGCCGCACTGATCAGGTTGGTTAGGTCGGACATGGTGGCTCCGGGCATTATGGGGATATGAAGGGTGAGCTTGCGCATCGCTGCGCTATGGCTGTTTTTGGGCCTGCATGGCCATATTGTCGATCATGGAACGGGCCTTTTGTGTGAGCTGGCTTTCGCTAAGGCCCTGATTTTCCGCTATAATGTGCAATCCTTTGTCAATGCCGACCAGAACGGTTCGGGTGCTGATTTTATCGTAGTTTTCGATCTGGTTTTGCAGTTGGTGTCCCAATTGATCTGCTGTAACAAAATGGTGCAGGGCATTTTGATACAGGGTTTTTTCATCCCCGATCAGGGTTTGCCACTGTTGCCACCAGTCTTTGATTTCGCTGGTGCGGGTGGCATCAGGCAGGGTTTTATCGTTGTGAATTTTATTGATGCTGGCGATCAGGGCATCACGTTGCACCAGAAAAACCGGCGGTGATGTGCCCAATGTTTGCGCCAGCTTTGCTAATTGGGTGCGCAGCTTTTGCAACAGGGGGGCCGATGCCTTGATCGTTCCTGCCCCAAAAATATCATCCTCGCCAATATCGGTAAAAATGGCGGCGAAACTTTGATATTGGTTGCGCAATGTTGCCATTTCCTGCTGCCAGCGGGCATTTTCCGCCGGATCAATCGTGATGGCATCGGGGTTGATCAGGATCGGCAGGTTTTGGGCGGTCAAAGTGCCGCTAAATTGTGCCAGATTGGCCATGAACGTGGCCTGCATGGCATCATCGCTGCGCACGGGCGCACTGAATTGGGCGGTACGTAAATCATCCAGGGCTGAAATCGCCTGATTTGTTTCAACACCAAACTGATGTGCCGAAAGTTTCAGGGCATCGGCCTTTTGCGCACAGGCTGCCAGCAAGGCCAGCATCGCGCAGATGCAGCCCCGCCGGATCTGTTTTTGAACCCCGTAAAAACCCATCGAGCATCCCCTGATTGCGCCATGTTGCGTTCGATTGACGCAATACCGGGGATTTTGTGACAGATGGCATTCGGGAAAGGTGAGGTTAGCCCTTTTTGCTCAGCATGAATAAAGCCTGATTGCCAAAGAAATTGGCCAGGTTTGAATGGCTGCCCAGACTGACCTTTGAGCCGCTTTCATTTAGCACCATGGAGCGTTCAATGGTCAGGTCCATTTCTTTGCACAGGGCAACAAAGTCGCGCACGGTGCAGAAATGAATATTGGGGGTTTCATACCACATGATCGGCAGGTTGGGGTTTTGCGGCATGCGGCCATGAAACATCAAATCAAACCGGGCGCGCCAATGGCCGAAATTGGGGAAGGATACAATCGCCTTGCGGCCAATGCGCAGCAATTGCGTCATGACATCGCGCGGGCGATTGGTGGCCTGCAAGGTTTGGCTTAAAATGGCATAATCAAAGGCATCGTTGGGGTAATCGTGCAAATCGCGATCGGCATCGCCCTGCATTACCGGCAAACCCTGGGCCACACAATTGCGCACCCCCTCGTTTGACAGTTCCAGCCCGCGACCGTCCACCTTTTTGGTGCGTTTCAAATAGCCCAGCAATTCGCCATCGCCACAGCCAATATCAAGCACACGCGTGCCGGGTTCCACCATGTCGGCAATTAACTGCAAATCAACACGAATGCGGTCGGACGGGGCGGCGCTGCTGTTAACCGGTGCCGTTTGCTTCAATGTTTGTGTCATGGTCTTAATTCAATCCGCGCGCTTCGGCGGCCCCTTCGATAAAGCCGCTTAGAACCATGTGAAAATCGGGTTCATCGAGCAAAAAGGCATCGTGGCCCTTGTCGCTTTCGATTTCAACACAACTGACATTGCAAGATGCCGCGTTAAGCGCATGGGCCAAACGGCGGCTTTCGGCGGTGGTAAAACACCAGTCCGACGAAAACGAAATGATGCAGAACCGCGTGTTTGAGCCACGAAAGGCTTCGGCCAGCCTGCCATCAAAATCAACCGACAGGTCGAAATAATCCATCGCCCGGGTGATATAAAGGTAACTGTTGGCATCAAACCGGTCGACAAACGATTTGCCCTGATGGCGCAAATAGCTTTCGACCTGAAAATCATGATCGAAGCTATAAGTGATCGCGCCACGATTTTGCAGCTTGCGGCCAAATTTGCGATGCAAGACCGGCTCGGACAAATAGGTGATATGCGCGGTCATGCGCGCCACGGCCAGGCCACGGGCGGGTTTTTTGCCTTCCAGCAAATAATTGCCCCCGCACCAGTCGGGGTCGGCCATGACGGCCTGGCGGCCCACTTCGTGAAAGGCAATGTTTTGCGCCGAATGGCGGTATGATGTGGCAATGGGGGCGGCGGCAAAAACCCGGTCAGGATAGCTTTTGCACCATTCGAGCACTTGCATCCCGCCCATGGAGCCGCCAATAACGGCAAACAGGGTTTCAATGCCCATATGGTCGATCAGCATGGCTTGCGCGCGCACCATGTCGCCAATCGTGATCACAGGAAAATCCAGCCCCCACGGCTTGCCGGTTTCCGGGTTGGTTTCCTTGGGGCCGGTGCTGCCAAGGCAGCCGCCAATCACGTTGCTGCAAATAACAAAGTATTTTTCGGTATCAATAATTTTGCCCGGGCCAACAATGGCGCGCCACCAGCCTTCCTTGCCGGTGATCGGATGCACATCATCGGCAACATACTGATCACCGGTTAAGGCATGGCACACCAGTACCGCGTTGGATTTATCGGCATTAAGCGCGCCATAGGTTTGATAGGCCAGCGTGAACGGGCCAAAATCGACACCGCTATCGAGGCGTAATTTGTCGGTTTCGCCCAGCATAATCTGATGGCCAGGCAAGGTGCGGCGCGACAGCGGGGCAGAAATGGACATGAACGTTATCTCCCTTGGTCCGGGCAATATCTGGCACGTCAAACGTCGCACCAGCCTTTTTTGTTCGTTCTAGCTAGGAACAGGCGTGCTTTTAGTCAATCTTTTCTTTGCAAATGCCGGGTAGTTCCCTAAAACTGAGCCCCGTTTGGCAAAAGAGTGGATCATGGCGCAAAACGACGAAAATTTGGCAAATCTTGACCTTAATGAGCTGCGGGCTGAAATCGATGACATCGATCAGACGATGCAGGCATTGATCATTCGCCGTACCCGCGTGGTGCAGGCCGTTGGTGCCTTCAAAGACCGGCAGATTGCGGCTGGCAGCAAGGTGCATGTGCCTTACCGCCCGGCGCGGGAAGCCCGCATCATGCGCACCCTGGTGCGCCGCCATGAAGGGGCCTTTCCCAAAACCGCGCTGATTCAGATCTGGCGCGAACTGATCGCGGCGGGCACCCGCCTTGAAGCGCCCTATACCGTGGCCCTGTGCCGCGATGCTGACGGGCAGGATTGCTGGGAACTCGCACGGCTGAATTTTGGCTGCCTGAACGAAATTGTCGAATTTGACAGCCAGCTTGACGCCATTCATGCGCTGGAAGAAGGCCGGGCCGCCGTGGGTGTGTTTCCAGCCCCGGTGCCGGGCGAAGGCCATTCCTGGTGGCCATTGATTGACCGCGACAGCGCGGTCAAGGTGGTTTCAAAGCTGCCCTTTGGCGGGCGTCCGGTTGGTCGGGGCGAAGATACCGAAGGGTTTGTTCTGGCCGCGATTGACCTTGAAGAAAGCGGCGATGACCGCACATTGTTTATGGTAACGCTGGATTTGCCCTGTGACGCGGCTGCCTTGCGCAAAGATTTTGCCAAAGCGTGCCCGGGTTCGGCAATCCTTGGCGTTTTTAGCCCCGATGCGACAAACCATTGTTTTGTCCTTGTTGATGTTCCCGGATTCCTTTGTAATCAGGGCGAAAATTTTCGGCACACCCTTTTGGATCATGGTTTGAAATGTGGTGATGTGCGGGTATTGGGGGCTTATGGTGTCCCGATTCCTGCGACCGAAATGTGAACGAACACACGACCATACCCCCAGGGAGTTTCCTGTTATGACCGCGCCCACCCCCCGTCCCGGTATTCTTGATATTGCCCCTTATGTTGGTGGCAAATCCAGCTCTGCGGGTGCCACTCGCGTGATCAAGTTGTCGTCAAACGAAGGCGCACTTGGCCCCAGCCCCAAGGCGATTGAGGCATTGCAAAAGTCGGCGACCAGGCTGCATCGCTATCCGGATGGTGGCTGTGATCTGTTGCGCACGAAACTGGCGGAAAAATACGATCTGGAATTTGACCAGATTGTCTGTGGTGCCGGGTCTGACGAACTGATCACGCTTTTGATCCGCGCCTATGCCGGGCCGGGCGATGAAGTGCTGTATTCGCAGCACGGCTTTTTGATGTATCCGATTGCGGCCAAGGGTGTCGGGGCCGTGCCGGTAACAGCTGCTGAAACCGACATGACCACCAGTGTTGACTCGATGCTGGCAGCGGTAACCGAAAAAACAAAAATTGTTTTTCTGGCCAACCCGAACAACCCGACCGGAACCTATATTAACAGCAGCGAAGTTGCGCGCCTGCGTGATGGCTTGCGCGAAGATATTTTGCTGGTGATCGATGCGGCCTATGCCGAATTTATGACCGGTCAGGAAGATTATACCGCCGGGGCCGAACTGGTTGCGGCAGGCAGCAATACCGTTATGACCCGGACATTTTCCAAAATTTACGGGCTGGGCGGCATTCGTTTGGGCTGGTGTTATGCGCCGATTGCAATTGCCGATGTTTTGCAGCGTCTGCGCAACCCGTTCAATGTCGGTTTGCCGTCGCAAGAAGCCGGTGCCGCCGCCCTTGATGATGACGAATTTTTCGATGCCTGTGTGCGCCAGAATTTGGAAAACCGGGAATGGTTCCGCGAGGAAATTAACAAAATTTCCGGTCTTAAGGCCCATCCGTCCTATGGCAACTTTGTCATGGTCGAATTCCCCGCAGGCGAAGGCAAAAACGCCGATGCTGCCAACGAATTCATGATGGCCCGTGGCGTGATCCCGCGCAAAATCGGGGCATATGGCTTGCCGCAAATGCTGCGCATTTCCATTGGGACGCGCGAAGAAATGCAGATTTGTCTGCAAACAATCAAAGATTTTATAGCGAATTAAAATGACCAGTTCCGTATCGACGACCCCGCTGTTTGAAAAAGTTGCATTTATTGGCATGGGCCTGATCGGGTCTTCCATGGCACGTCGCATGATCCGCGATGGCCTGGCCGGTTCGATTAGCTGTGCCGTACGTTCCGAAGCCACCCGTGAAAGGGTTTTGGAACTGGGCATTGCCAATTATGCCTATTGTGACATCGAAAGCGCGGTCAAAGATGCGGATCTGGTGATGCTGTGCGTGCCGGTGGGCATTAACGAAACCATCGGCCAACAGCTTGAAGGCCACTTGAAACCGGGCTGTATCGTTTCTGATGTCGGTTCGGTCAAACAGGCGGTTATTCGCGATATTGCCCCGCATCTGGGCGAAGGGGTGCATTTTGTGCCCGGTCATCCGCTGGCCGGGACCGAGCATTCCGGCCCTGATGCGGGTTTTCCCGAATTGTTTGAAGGGCGCTGGTGCATTTTAACACCGATCCCCGGCGTGCCCGACGACGCCAATGCCAGGGTTCAGGCCCTGTGGGAAGCCTGCGGGATGCGGGTGGAATGCATGAATGCCGATCATCATGATCGCATTTTGGGCATAACATCGCATTTGCCGCATTTGATTGCTTACACCATTGTCGGCACGGCAACCGACCTTGAAGACGCCATGCGCCAGGAAGTGATCAAGTTTTCGGCGTCGGGTTTTCGTGATTTTACCCGTATTGCCGCCTCGGACCCGACCATGTGGCGCGATGTGTTTTTAAACAATCGCGAAGCTGTATTAGAGGTTTTAGGCCGTTTTCAGGAAGACCTGATGGCCCTGCAACGCGCCATTCGCTGGGGCGAGGGCGACAAGCTGTTCGATTTGTTTTCGCGCACCCGTGAAATTCGCCGGGGCATTGTTGATGCCGGACAGTATTTTACCAATTTCTCGGCCGAAGGTGAAAATCGGAAATCCGACGAAAGTGCCAAAGCCAAAAAGCTGAAAGCCGACACGGGTTCTGATTGTGTTTCTGGCGCGGACACGGAAGCCGAGCCTACCCCCACCTCTGATGCATAATCTGCCCGATTAAAAGGGATCGGCTTTGACCGGTCCCGGTTTGGGTGCCAATGTCGTTTGGCCGTGTGAAAGACCGTCGCATAAAGAACGGTCCTGCCAGCAAGGAAACCCGCCATGCCCGCCCAAAATATATCAAACCACCCGGCCTTTGCCCGGTTCATGCCGTTTGTGTTTGTCTTTTTGTGGAGCACGGGCTTTGTCGGGGCCAAGTTTGGCCTGCCTTATGCCGAACCGTTCACCTTTTTGCTGATCCGGTTTTTGGTGGTGGTTGCCATTATGCTGCCGGTGGTGTGGCTGCTGCGTGCGCGCTGGCCCAAAACCCTGGCCGAAACCCTGCATATTGCAGTTGCCGGGATGCTGGTGCACGGCATTTATTTAGGCGGGGTGTTTGCCGCCATCCATCATGGCCTGCCTGCCGGGCTTTCAGCCTTGATTGTTGGCATGCAGCCGGTTTTAACCGCATCGGTGGTCGGCGCGTTGCTGGGCGAACGGGTTACATCACGGCAATGGCTGGGGCTGGTTTTAGGGCTGGTCGGTGTCGGGCTGGTGCTGGGGCCAAAAATTGGCGATGGCTCGGGTATTACGGTGGTTGGTGTGGTGCTCGCCCTTGGTGCGCTTTTGGGGATGACGGCAGGCACGCTGTATCAAAAACGGTTTTGCACCGGCATGGATTTGCGCAGCGGCACGGTTATTCAATATATTGCTGCCAGTGCACTGGTAGCAATTGCCGCCTTTTGCTTTGAAACCCGGCATGTCGACTGGACGCTGGATTTTGTACTGGTGATGGTGTGGCTGGTGCTGGTGTTGTCTATCGGGGCCATCATGCTGTTGATGGTGCTGATCAAACAGGGCGAAGCCACGCGTGTTGCCAGCATGTTTTATCTTGTACCGCCCACGGCGGCCTTTTTTGCCTGGATTTTGTTTGATGAACAGATTGGTCTTTTGGGCTTTGCCGGTTTTGGTGTTGCCGCCCTGGGGGTGGCAATGGTGATGTCGAAACGTTAGGGTCAGGACCCGGGTGAAGGCAAGCGCATAAATAACAGGCCCAGGCAGGAGGTTTTGAATGACGGATGATGCAAGCTGCGATGATAAATGGGTGTTTGGCTATGGGTCGCTGTTATGGCGGCCCGGTTTTACCTGCGTGGAACGCGCCCAGGCGCTTTTGCGCGATTATCATCGGTCCTTTTGCATCTATTCGCATCATTACCGGGGCACACCGGAAAACCCGGGGCTGGTTCTGGGCCTGTCGGCCGGGGGCGAATGCCACGGCATGGCCTTTCGCGTCAAACCGGAAAACTGGCCGATGGTCAAAGCCTATCTTGATGAACGCGAACTGGTGACCAATACCTATATTCCGGTTGATATTGATGTGGAACTGGCCGATGGCCGCCATGTTATGGCCCATACCTATGTCGCCGATCCGTCGCACCCGCAATATGCGGGTAACTTGCCGATGCGACAGGCGGCTGAAATTATTACAGCCGCCTATGGTAATGTCGGCCCCAATCTGGAATATCTTGAAAATACCGTTAGCCATCTTGATCAGATGGGCATTGTTGACCCGCCGCTGCATGATTTGATGGATCTGGTGCGCCGGGAATATGGACAATTAAATATGGGGGCCGGGATTTAGGGGCATTACCCGTCCCGCCCTGGCACATAACAAAAGCTGCTTGGCCAAATACGGGCCGGTTCGGGGAGGATTTGATGTCTGAGGCACCGTCAACGACAGGTAAAACACAGGCCGTTCCGGTGATTGCCTATATATTGCTTATTGCCTGCGCGCTGATGTGGGGGTCCAACCATGTGGTGGCGCGCGGGGTTAATGCGTCTGTTCCGCTGGCGGCACTGGCGTTTTGGCGCTGGGTTGTTGCCCTGCTGCTGCTGCTGCCAGTCTGTATGGGCAAGGTGGCACGCGACTGGCCGCTTATTCGTCAGGGGTGGAAACCAATATTTCTGATCGGCACCACCGGGACATTCATGTTCACCATTGCCATTTATTTGGCGGCGTATAACACCACGGCGGTCAATACCGGCCTTTTGAATGCGACAACGCCGATCTGGGTGTTGCTGTTTGCGGCCCTGTTAACCGCCGATAAACCGCGCATGACCCAATGGGTTGGCGTGCTGGTTGCCGGTTTGGGCACCGCTGTTATCATTGCCAAGGGCGACATTAATGTTTTTCTGGAAATGAATTTTGTTTCCGGCGATCTGTTTGCCTTGATTTCGGCGATGATTTGGGCGGCCTATTCGATGCTGCTTAAATATGCGCCGCGTGGCATTCATCCGTTCAGTCTGATTTTTGCCGCCATCGTGGTCGGGTTGCTCTACCTGACGCCGATCTATCTGTGGAGCATTCTGATCAATGGCGACCCGTATTTCACCCGTCTGGACCCCGCCTGGCCCGATATGATCAAAATCGCCTATATCGGTGTCGGACCCGCCTTTTTGGGGTATCTGTTCTGGAATCGCGGCGTGGGCATGGTCGGGGCCGCCAATGCCGGTGTGTTCCTTTATCTGATGCCTGCCTTTGCCAGTGTGCTGGCGATTATTTTTCTGGGTGAAGAACTGCATTTATATCATTTGGGCGGCATCGCCCTGATTGCCGTGGGCATCTGGCGGGCAACCCGTCGTCATGTGTCAAAACCGGCTCCGGCCAAAACCGCCTGATCCAATTTGACCTTGCACATCATGATGCAAAAGGCCGGGCAGAAAATCTGTCCGGCCTTTATATTAAAGGAAACGTGCTTTAAACTGCATTGATCAAAACCGGTCAATGTCGCCTTGGTATTACCGGGGCAATACCAGCCTTTTATGTCGTGCGGTGGCTGTCACCTGCGGAGGGGGCGGCATCATCGGGTTCGCAAATGCCCGGGGTTGGCGGCGGTGCGGGCAGGTCAAATTCGACCTGGGCGATTTTTTCCAGCTCGCGGGTGCGGTTATCGATGCGCGATTTGATTTCGCGCATGAATGTTTTGCGATCCAGGCCTGGTTCCATTGGCGGCAAAAATTCCAGCGTAACCTTGCCACTATATTTCATAAATTTCCCCCGGCCCCAGAACATGCCCGAATTAAGGGCAACCGGAATCATGGTGACATTGGGGAAGGCCCTGTATAGCGCATAAACGCCTGGGTGATAGGGGCGGTCCGACCCCGGGGGGGTGCGGGTTCCTTCGGGGAAAATGACCACGCGTGCGCCCCGTTTCAACCCGGCATCAACCCCTTTGATCATGTCTTTAAGGGCCGATCCTCCGGCAGAACGATCAACCGGGATTTGCCCCGAATATTTTAAAAACAGGCCAAAGACCGGAATTTTGATCAGTTCTTTTTTCAGAATATAGGCGGGATCATGCAGCAGGGTATGAAACGTAAGTGTTTCCCACGCCGACTGGTGTTTGGATACCAGAATGCACGGCCCCTTGGGCAGATACTGGCCGCCCACGATGCGGGGTTCGAGTTTGACCGTAACCTTTAACAGCCACTGGACCCACATGCACCAGAAACGCCCGGTTTTCTGACCAATTTCGGGGCCAAAAAACAAAAAGGGCCACAGCACCAGGCATTCAACGGCGGTGCCGCCAAAAAACAGGATGTTGAAAATCAGGGCACGAATGGTGCGCATCTTTACGTCCTTCAAACCAAATTCATTGCGTGTCGGTCTTTTAGGGGGTTTTGCAGGCAATGTGAAATAAATGCTGTATCGGGGCAAAATGCCCCTGCGACAAAACCCGCCGGTTAACCCCGGTTGGCGTTGGACGCCGCTGCTACAGGCGCGTGACGGGCACTTTGTATGCCGTTACTTGTGGTGGCATTTATACCGTCCGGGGCCGACGACACCGGTTGTTCTGCTAAAGGTGCGCCCATGGGGTTGGCTGCCGATAGCTGGTTATTGTCGGGGTTTTCGTCGGGCACAGGTGGCAGGCTTTCGCGCGTGGATGGAAACCATTTCAGCACTTTGTTGCGAAAAGCTGCGAACAGATATTTGTTATATTCACTGGAAATCAAAGCTGCCGTGCCCGGCCAGCGCCACCAGGTATCGACTTTGACATTTTCGGGAAACACCGGATGGGCGACAATTTCGACATCGGGCATCAGGTTGTGAAATTCCAGCAGCGAGCGCGGCATGTGGTAATTTGCTGTCACAATACGCAGGCTGCGATAGCCTTGTTTATAAACCCAGGTGGCGGTTTCAAGGGCATTGCCCCGGGTGTTTTCGGCCACATGGCCCAAAACAATGCAGCACGCTACCAGATCGGGGTCGGCATGACCGGCACTGAGCAATTCGTCAACCTCGACACCGCGATATACCCCGGAAATAAACAGCTTTTGCGCCAGATGACGGTTCAATAACCGCCGTCCTTCGCTCAGCCGTTCGCTGCCGCCAGTCAGAACAACAATGGCATCGGTTTTCTGATAAGGATTAAGAACATGGTCGGGAATTTGCCCGACATACCAGAAAAAACCGGCACCCCAGGCGAGTACCAGCATGATCAGGGTGGAAATCAGAAATCGCATACGGCGCGACCGGCGACGGTTCTGGACCGAGCGGGGCACAGTTCGGGTTCTCTTCATTCCGGGATGCCTTTTGAGGCGCCGGGGCGCAGCCGCATCTTGGGTCTCCCATTCCATATCGTAAAACGCATCAGGGATGCTTGGTCAATGATGCATACATTACGCACATTCAAGGCGGGGTTGTCTACCGGTGGAACGTGGCAGGGCGGGTAAAGTGTAGGGGATAAAACAACATTAAATCAATGTCGTGGTCATAACATCCGCCGCAATACGTTTAAGACGGTGCGCTTTGCAGTGAGCCAGGCTGCCGTCGATATTGCGACAGGAACAAGCAGCACCAGAATTAAAAACAGCGGTAAATGCAGTGTTGCAGGAATTTGCCAGCCCGCCCGCAAACCCAGATAGCCAATCAAAAGCGAGACCGGCAAGGCGATGGCAATGCCAATCAGGCTGCCAAAAAATGCCAGCCGCATGGTATGGCGCGCAAACTGGCCGGCAATATAGCCATCGGGTGCGCCAATCAGATGCAGCAATTCAATGATCGATTTATGAATGGAAAGCCCGGACCGTGTGGCAAAGAAAACCGACAGAATGGTGGCGGCAAACAGAACGCCAATTAACGTGACCAGCGCCATTTCAACCGATACCGCCACATCACTGATCCGTTCGAGCCAAATACGGTGATCATCAAGGACGGCTTCGGGCGCGGTTTTCGATACCGTGGCTTCGAGCACGCTAAAGTCAAAACCGGAGGATGGTGTAATTTCAATGATACGCGGAATGGGAAGGTCGCTGATCATTTCATTGGGACCGAGCCACGGTTCAAGCAATTCTGCCATTTTATCGGGGCTAAGTTCGGCAATGCGCACAATGCCAGGCTGGCCTGAAACGGCGGCAATAATGGTTTGCACCCGGTCTTCCAGGGCGGCTTCGCGTTCTTTGGGGTCAAGCTGGGACAGGCCGGTGGGCGGTACCTGAATGGTCAGGCTGCCGTCAATCTGGGTGGCCCAGCGACCAACGGTATTATGCAAAAGAGCAAGACCGACAATTGAAAATGTCAGCAGAACCACCATCAGAGCGACAATGCTGGGCAGGAACCTGCTTGACGAGTCGTTTTCAAGCGGCAAATGCGAGGGACGGGAACGGAATGCCATAATGCCTGGGTTTTTCCTGCTTTTTGTCGTTATGCCTGGGGGCGATGGTCAAGGTCGTGAATGGTGCCACCTTCGAGCAACCAGTGCTTGTGCCCGAACCGGCGGATCAGGTGGCGGTTATGGGTGGCAATCAACACCGTGGTGCCCAGTTTGTTCAATTCTTCGAACAGGTATAAAAGGCGCATCGCAATGCGGTCATCGACATTGCCGGTCGGTTCATCGGCCAACAATAAGGCCGGGCGGCTGATCACGGCGCGCGCAATGGCCACGCGTTGCTGTTGCCCGCCCGAAAGCCGCGATGGAATCGCATTAATCTGATCGCCAAGCCCAACCCATTCAAGCAATTCCGTGACATTTTTGCGGATTTGCAGATCTTCAACCCCGGCGACGCGCAGGGGCAACGCCACATTTTCAAAGGTCGATAAATGGTTGATCAGGCGAAAATCCTGAAACACCACGCCGATTTTACGGCGGATCGCGGGCAATTCGTCACGCGGGATGCGAATGTTATCGCGCCCGAAAATGCTGATTTCCCCGCGCGTTTGCCGCAATGCCAGATAAAGCAGGCGCATCAGGGTTGATTTACCAGCCCCCGACGCCCCGGTTAAAAAATGAAAGCTGCCGCGTTTGAGCGAGAAATTCAGTTCACGCAGAACTTCCGGTCCCGATTCATAGCGGACCCCGACATTGCGAAAACTGACGACATCGTTCACCTGCGTCCTCCTGACTGCGTTTAAGCGCCGTGTGGCCGGGTTGTGGCACGACCTGCCATCAAATAATGCCACAGACCGGCTTATACCCGAAAATGCCTTAAAAATGCATGGATATGCAAAACAGGCGGCACGGGTGCCAGCCATACCCCTGTTTTATCAAAAAAAATTATCAATCAAGGGTGTGTTTTGTCGCTCTGGTGTGTGATCCTGCACGCAGTTTATGGCCTGCTTTGCTCAGCTTCTGTTATCTTTGCTTAACAGTCTGTTAAATCGGCGCTATTTACATATAGTATAAGGCGGTGAAAAGCGGGGGGTGTCCGTCGACCGTTTTTCCTGTATCCACCAGGTTCGGAATTCTAGCTGCTGACAGCTTTATGCCAGGTTTGCAATGATCATAACTTGCCCAGACTGTTCTAAAAAATATTCTGTAAAGGCCGAGTCAATCGGACCGAAAGGCAGAACTGTACGCTGCAAAAATTGCGGTAACAGCTGGCACCAGGACCCTCCGGGGGTGAAACCTGCTGCGCCATCTGCTCCTGCACCTGCGCCTGCGCCAGCATCATCGCCTGCGGGGGACGATGACATGTCACCACCGCCCTTTGCCCAGGATGCGGCATCGGGCGCGGTTTTTGGCGCAGATCAGTATGACGGCGATGTTGATGCCGGCTTTGAAGGGGCTGATCGCATTCCTGATCCGCCGCCTTTCCCGCGTCAGCTCAGCCGAAATGACGATCCGTCGCCAAAATCGAAAAAGGGTATTTTCGGCTGGATTCTGTTTTTGCTGATTGTTGCCGGGATTTGTGCCGGGGCCTATTTTGCCAAAGATACGCTGATTAATGCGTGGCCGCCGATTGCCAAGGTCTATGACATGGTCGGGCTTGATGTCCCCCATGTTGGCGAAGGCCTTGATATTAAGGAAATGCCGCCAACCCGCGAAGAAGAAGACGGGGTTGATGTTTTGGTGGTGCGTGCCGAAATCGTCAATATCAGCAAAGTGGACCGGCCTTTGCCCTATTTGCTGATTGAACTGCTTGATCCGCTTGACCGGGTGGTTCAGCGCAAAAAAGTGGCGCTGGTTTATGATCAGAAGGCCGCCCAGACCGAACCGGGTATGCCGATTGCACAACAGATTTTGCCGGTTGGCAAAACCCTGAATGTGGAAACCAAAATTCGCAAGCCGAACCCGACGGCGACCCGCCTTCAGGTAACGTTCCTTGACCCGCGTGAAGCCCTTGAACCCTAAGATCAATTAATGGCGAACTGATTTGTTTTGAAACGGGCGGGCAACGGGTCCGCCCGTTTTGTTTTGCCCGGTGGTATCGCGTTTCGGCGGATGATATCAATTGGCGGTGAGCAACACCGGTTCACGACACCGGGCAACGACACTCTGCCCGAGGCCGGGGTTTGCACAAGCCTGTTGCGCTTTAAGTTGGTTTTTTTGGGGCGAAATCGCTGGTGAACCTGATCTAAAATCGTTTCAGCAATCGGTCGATATAATCATGTTCGATCACCGGGCGTTCGGGGTCGCTCGAACGGCGGCGCAATTCCTGCAATATCTGCCATGTTTTGTTCAGGGTATCGGCATTGGGAATATGGGTGCCGTTATCGCCATCTACCGGGCGCCCCAGCGGGTCGCGCTGACCGGGTTGCCCCAGTTCGTCGAACATCGGTGCCATTTTGCTGAGGCTTTCCAGGGTCTGACCCAACGTGCCAATGCCGTCGCGCAGGCTTTGCAGGGCGTTTTGCTGTTCTTGCAGGGCTTCGTGCTGGCGGCCGTGGCTCAGGGCATCGGCGGCACGTTTCATGGCGTCGATGGCATCTTTCAGGCCGCTATCCTCGCCAAACCGGTCAAAACTTTTATTGGTGGTCAGGGAACTGGCATCGTCCGACAGGTTTTGCTGGGTCTGGGCGCGGTTCTGGCTGCTGGGACCGTCAGTGCTGCGACTGTCGCCCTGATCCATCAGTTCCTGTTGTCGCCGGGCAAGGTCGCGCATACCGTCAAGCATCTGGCGCAACGGACGGGCCATTCCCTGCCCTTTGCCATCGGTGGTGACTTGCATGTTTTCAACCAGCTGGCGCAGTTTGTCGATCAGGTTGCGGGCTTCGTTCCGCGCGCCAGATCGCATCAGGGCGGCGATCTGGTCAATCACGCGCGACAGGTCCTGTTGTTCGATCATCTTGCCTTGTGGGGCATTTTTTGCGGCATCCGGTGCGTCTTTTTGGGCAAGTGCCGACATATATTCGTTAAGTGCCTGGCGGTAACGCTCGATCAGGTCGGAAATTTCCTGTTCGCTGATGTCGGGGTTCGACAGGGCATCTAGCAGTTCGTCTTCGGCGTCCATCAGGTTGCGTTCCGCCAGCCCATAATGGCCCCGTTCAATTTCTTCGGCGATGTGCCACAACAGATCGCCAACATTCTGATGCCAGGCAATATCACCAAGATGCCCCGACAGCCGGGCGGTTGCCACCGACAGGCCCAAAAACACCCCGATATCGCCGCCATAGGCCTGCGGCGCATTCAAGACCGGATACAGATTATCGCGCAGTTCGCGCGCCCGTGTGGGGTAACGCAGCAAAGATTTGCGAATATCAATCAGCTTGCGGGCCACCGGATGGGTAAATTCACGTTCGGGCAACACCAGTGACTGAATATCGCTTTGGGCTGTCTGATTGAAATTATCGGTCGCCACCAGTTGCAAATTAACCGGCAACCCGGCCCATGAGTGGGCCACCATATTTAAAAAATACGGTCCATGCAGGTTGGTGGTACTCGGGTCGGCATCGTCCTTGCCGGTTTGTTCGCCGGGTTGGGCGCTGGTCTGGTTTGCCGGAGTCGGGTTTGTTGTGTCGGTCGCACCGGACAGATTAATCACAATGGCGTCTGTTTTACCGTAAATAGCAGCGGGCGTTGCTTCCAGCCGGGGGCGTATCACAAGGTCTAGCGTGCGAATGCCGTAATCGTCACTGGCGATGTAATCAAGACGCACATGGTCACGCCTGGTGGCGGTTGGCGGGGCGATAAATGCCAGAACCGGCGGTGTGTCGGGAACGATATCAACCTGCAAGGTAAGGCGGCTGGTGCCCCAAACGGTGATGTTCCATTCGCCCGGCTGGTCGAGAAGCGTGGACAGGGCATAAGTGTTGTTGTCGCTGTTTTCAAGCGGGCGGTTCCGGCCATCCGGGGCGATCAGGGTCGGTTCCCAGGCGCTGTTAATGCTGCCTGCCAGAATTGTGCCTGCGGGGATGCGCAAATGCACCGTGTGGGCAGTGTCTTTTGCGCTTCTATCGTCGCGCGGCGGGGGGCTGCCCGGGCTGTTTTGGTCATTTGTCACGAAATAGGAAATTTTGCCGTCGCGTTCGGGGGTGATTACGCGGGGGATTTTGCCCGTATAGGCGGGTGGGGTAACCCATAAACTGGTGGAAAAGGCCGCAGAACCCAGTCGGCTTAACGGGTCAAAGGCGGTGGCAAGGCGGTCGCCATATTTGCCCTGCCCGGCCAGAATGCCAATAAACAGCAGCAATACCGGAATAACCGCCAGCCCGAACGGGTCGTGCTTTGCCAGCACGGGCCGGGGGCGCGGCAGGCGCAGATCGCCAAGTTGCGTTTCGTTATTCTGTAACTGGCGCTGCCATAAAAACGATGTCAGCGGGTCATCCGATGCCGTGATGCCATCGATCTGACTTTGGATCGGGGTGTGACGCAGGCTGTTTTCGGCCTCTATTCGGGCCATGACCTGTATGTTGGAGGGCGATTTTAACGCGATGCAGGCAAAAAATCCGCACACACCCAACCCGACAAAAGCCAGTGCCAGAATAGCAATATGCACAATAGCGGGTAATTGGCCGAGAATACCGGTCAGGGCCAGGCCGAGCGTTGTGGCAATAATCGATAAAACCGGTATCAGGCGCGGCCATACCCGTTCCCACATCAAAATCTGACGGGCGATTTTTAACCGACGTTCCAGCCGGGCGGATGTGACCATCATATTCACGCAAGCGGCCCTGTGGTGGATCATAAACCCAGTTTGGACGCCCAATACTTAAGGTCAAGCAAAGACCGCGTGATCTGTCGTAAAAAAGGGCCGCGTGTGCGACCCTTTATCTATAGCGGCGTATCTGACAAATGCAGGCAGGATGGTAAAATCAGTCCAGCCAGCCCGGAATTTTATCAAGCGCAATCAGATCGTCAATCGACTGGCGTTCGCGAATAATGGCGAATTCATCGCCGCTTACCAGAACTTCCGGTGTCAGGGCACGGGTATTATAGGTCGATGACATCACCGCGCCATAGGCCCCGGCAGAGCAAATCGCGACAAGATCACCCGGTTGCAGATGATCGGGCAGTTCACGGTCTTTGCCAAAGGTATCGCCGGTTTCGCAAACGGGGCCAACCACATCCATCCGCGCCATCTTGTCATCCGTGCCGGGTTCTTTAACGGCAATGATTTCGTGATAGGCGTTATATAATGTCGGGCGGATCAAATCGTTCATCGCGGCATCAAGGATGGCAAAACGTTTGGCTTCGCCGTCTTTGATATACATAACGCGCGAGACCAGAATACCGGCATTGCCGACAATCAAACGGCCCGGTTCCAGGGTGATGTGGCAGCCAAGATGCCCCACCGTTTCGCGCACCATCTGGCCATAAGCCGCAGGCAGGGGGGGTGTTTCGCCCTGATAGGCAATGCCAAGACCGCCGCCAAGATCCAGGTTTTTAATCTCGATGCCATGCGTGCGCAATTCTTCGACCATGCTTGCCAGACGGGTGAAGGCCTCGCGGAACGGGGTCAGGTCGGTTAACTGCGATCCGATATGCATGGCGATACCGGTAATTTCGATGCCATCCATTTTGACAGCATCGCGGTAAACCTCAATCGCGCGGGTCCAGTCGATGCCGAATTTGTTTTCGGCCTTGCCGGTGGCGATTTTTTCGTGGGTTCTGGCATCGACATGCGGGTTGATGCGCAACGCAATACGGGCTTTTTTGCCCATATCCAGTGCAACACGGTTCAACTCGACCAGTTCAGGGATCGATTCGACATTGATTTGCGCAATGTCGGCATCCAGTGCTTCGCGCATTTCGGCATCGGCCTTGCCCACGCCCGAAAAAATCACCTTTGACGGGGCAATACCGGCGCGAAGGGCGCGGCGCATTTCCCCAACCGAAACCACATCGGCCCCGGCCCCCAATTTGGCAAGGGTCTTGATGACAGCCTGATTTGAATTGGCCTTTAGCGCATAGCACACCGTGGCATCCAGCCCGTCAAACGCGCTGGCATACACCTTGTAGTGGCGTTCCAGGGTTGCGGTCGAATAGCAGTAAAACGGGGTGCCGACTTTTTTTGCCAGTTCCGGGATCGCAACGCTTTCGGCGTTTAAAACGCCATTGATATATTCAAAGTGGTTCATTGGCTGGGGTAGCTCCGGGGATAATCTTTACCAGCTTCCGTTGGCGGTTCAAGCGGGCCTTTTTTGCCACAGGCAGCTACCGACAGGCCCATGGTGATGGCAAGGGCCATCATCAGCGCACGTGCGCCAAGGCGCGAAAAACGTGTTGTTTTATGCATTATTTCAAAAACCTTTCCTTGGCACTGGCAACGGCTTCGCGCACCCGTTCCGGGGCGGTGCCACCAAAACTTTTGCGGGCCGCAACCGACGCATCCACGGTCAGTACTTTAAACACAGCATCGGTAATTTTCGGTTCGATTTTCTGCAAGTCAGCCAACGGCAACTGGTCAAGATCGCAGCCCCGGGTTTCGGCCAGTTTAACGGTGGCCCCAACCACATGGTGCGCATCGCGAAACGGCATACCCAGTTCGGACACCAGCCAGTCGGCAAGGTCGGTTGCCGTGATGTAACCGGCCCCGGCGGCCTTGCGCATATTATCGGCAAAAACCTTCATGTCGGCAACCATGCCGGTCATGGCAGCAACGCACAGACCCAAATGGTCATGGGCGAAAAATACCGGTTCCTTGTCTTCCTGCATGTCCTTGGAATAAGCCAGCGGCAAGCCCTTCATCGACAGCATCAGCGAATTATAACACCCGACAATCCGACCGATTTTGGAGCGGATCAGTTCCGCTGCATCGGGGTTGCGCTTTTGCGGCATGATCGATGACCCGGTGGAAAACTTATCGGACATGCCAATAAATTTGAACTGGGCCGAACACCAGATCACCATTTCCTCGGCCAGGCGCGACAAATGCATGGCGGTGATCGAGGCCGCGTTAAGATATTCCAGCGCAAAATCGCGGTCCGACACGGCATCAAGCGAATTGGCCGCCGGGCGGTCAAACCCCATCGTTGCCGATGTCAGGTGCCGGTCAATCGGGTAGGGGGTACCGGCAAGGGCTGCAGACCCTAGCGGGTTTTCGTTCATGCGAACCTTGCAATCCGCCACACGCGAGCGGTCACGGCCAAACATCTCAACATAGGCCAGCATATGATGGCCAAATGTCACCGGCTGGGCAGCCTGCAAATGGGTAAAGCCCGGCATGACGGTATCAATGTTCTTTTCCGCCTGGCCGATCAGGGCTTCTTGCAGCCCGGCAAGACCGACTTCAAGATCATTCAAGGCAACATCGCGCACCCACAATTTAAAATCGGTGGCAACCTGATCATTGCGTGACCGGCCGGTATGCAGGCGACCAGCTGCCGGGCCGATCAGTTCACGCAGGCGGCTTTCGACATTCATGTGAATATCTTCAAGGGCGGTTGAAAAGGTAAACTGGCCGCTCTCGATTTCTTGAAGAATGAGGCCTAGACCTTCGATGATTTTCTCGCCATCCTCAGCCGGAATAATGTTTTGTTTGACCAGCATGGCACAATGGGCCTTTGATCCCTGGATGTCCTGGGCATAAAGGCGTTTATCGAACCCGATCGAGGCATTGATTTCTTCCATGATTGCGGAAGGGCCTGCTTCAAAGCGACCGCCCCACAAGGCGTTGGCGTTTTTTGGGTCGGCAGAGGTCTGGTCGGTCATGTTGTTTTCGCTTTGGTCTGAAAGGTGTCTGTTGTGAAGCCGCTGCTTCAATATGTAAAACTTGGCGTGATTGTCGCCATATCCGCCATTTATGCAAGCCCTGCCTTTGCCAATGTGGATGTCCCTGATCAACTTTCCAAACTTGATGCTGCAACACATGCGGGTCCACTGCCCGGTAAAACCGGATTTAGTGACGAAAATGGCAATATTCACGATTTGAAAGATTTTCAAGGCACGGTTCTGCTGGTTAATTTATGGGCGACATGGTGTGCGCCCTGTGTCCGCGAAATGCCCGACCTCAATGATCTGGCGCGTGCCATGTCCGACAAACCGTTTCGTGTGATTGCAATCAGCCAGGATCGCGGCGGGGCCAAGGATGTGCAGGCGTTTTACACGGAAAACGATATTCATAATCTTGATGTCGCCCTTGACCCCAAGGGCGTGCTTGCCCGTTCGTTCAAGGTGCGAGGCTTGCCGACCAGCATTTTAATCGGCAAGGATGGCAACGTGATCGGTTATGTCGAAGGGGTCGCGCCGTGGGCTGATTCTGCCATCATAAAATATTTCACCGATCTGACAAACGACTAAAGCATATTTCCTTTAATATGACCCATTTTGCCAGGCGGCAGACTGCGCTGGCCCACAGGGTTTGTTTTTGGCGGTGTTTGGCGGCGTTACACCGCTCGCCCGATGCGCCGCATCGCGCAGCGCGCTGTGCCTTGCCAAACGACACGCCAAAAACAAACAAAATGGGTCATATTAAAGGAAACATGCTTTAAGTGTGCGTTTGTTATCGCGGTGCTGCCTGCCCGGTAATTCCGGGGCCAGCCCGACCACGGACCCTAAATTACGTTTCCTTTAGCGATCCTGAAATTCGGCGGCCAGGGCGTCATACAGGCGGCGGAATTTGGCCATGCGGGGCAGGTATTGTTCGTGCCGGTTTTGATCGGGTTTTAAAACATTTTCGATGACGGGGGGCGTGCAAACATCCTCGATGGTGCCATCCTTGACCGCCAGGCGCGCCAGCCGTGCCGCGCCAAAGGCCGGGCCTTTGGCCCCGCCCTGATAGCGGGCCAGCGGGGTGCCCATGATATCGGCGATCATTTGCGTCCAATACAGGCTACGTGCGCCTCCGCCAATCACACCGGGCAATTCGCAATGTGTGCCTGCGGCATGAAGGCCCGCTTGCGCGTCGCTCAGGGCAAAGGCAACGCCTTCTAACACGGCCTGTACCATGGTTTCGCGCGTGGTGCTGGTACTGAGCCCAAAAAATACCCCGCGGGCATAGGGGTTGTTATGCGGGGTGCGTTCGCCGCTAAGGTAGGGCAGAAATATCAGGTCGGACGGGGTTTTGTGCCGGGCTTCGGTCCGTGCCAAAAGACCCGCGATACTGGTTTCGCCCAAAAGATTTGCCACCCATGCCAGGCAACTGGCACCATTTAGCAAAACCGCCATTTGAAACCAGCGATCTGGCACCGCATGGGCAAAACTGTGCAATAGCAATTCCGGTTTCGGGCGATAACGGTCCGATGCGACAAAAAGCTGCGATGATGTGCCCAGCGAAATAAACCCGTCGCCATGTGTGACGGCCCCGGCACCAATGCCGCCAGTGGCCGCATCGCCGCCGCCTCCGGCAATGACAATATTTTTGCCCATGCCCCAACGCGTGGCCAGGTCTGCCCGCAAGATACCGGTGGCGTCACTGCCTTCAAACAGGGTCGGTAATTGGTCGGGCGTTAGGCCGGTGGCGGCAATGGCCTCGGGGTTCCATGCGCGTTTTTCCTCGTCCAGCCATAATGTCCCGGCGGCATCGGACATTTCGGTGGCCTTTTCACCGCATAAATGCAGGCGGATGTAATCTTTGGGCAGCATGACGGTGCGAATCGCGTCAAACAGATCGGGTTCGTGTTTGCGCAGCCACATGATTTTGGGAGCCGTCATGCCGGGCATGGCGACCACACCGGCGCGCAGGGCAAGGCCGGGCAGGGTGGCTTCTATGGCGTCACATTCGGCTTTGGCGCGGCCATCATTCCATAAAATCGCCGGGCGCAGAGGCGTATCATCGGCACCCAGCACCACAGCCCCGTGCATTTGCCCGGAAAGGCCAATGGCGCGGACCTTTGATAGTGCTGTGGCATTCTTTGCCATGATCAGGTCAATCGCCTGCCGGGCGGCATCCCACCAGTCGTCCGGGTTTTGTTCGCTCCAATACGGGTGCGGGTTGCTCAGCGACAGGGCGATGTCGGCTTCGGCGACAATTGCCGATGTTTCATCCATCAGCAGGGCCTTTACCGCTGATGTGCCCACATCGATTCCCATAAACATCGCGAACGCCTCCCGTTGATTTTATTCCCTACAGGAGTACAAATTCGCGCGCCAAGATCAACTTATTTGATTGCGAATTTTTTGTGCCTGCGCCCAAAGATTGGGGGCGCCACAAAAAAAGCCACCGCCCGGGGGCGGTGACCTTTGAAATTATGTCTGCAAAAATTGCCTTTGCGACAACGGCCTGTGCGACCGTGTTAGCGGGTCGGGACCGGTTCGTCGCCGGAATAGTCGTAAAAACCGCGGCCAACCTTGCGGCCAAGCCAGCCGGCTTCGACATATTTTACCAAAAGCGGGCACGGGCGATATTTGGTATCGGCCAGGCCATCATGCAGCACATGCATGATCGACAGGCAGGTATCGAGACCAATGAAATCGGCCAGTTGCAGCGGGCCCATCGGATGATTGGCCCCCAAACGCAAGGCGGTATCGATCGACTGCACATTGCCCACCCCTTCATACAGGGTATAGACCGCTTCGTTGATCATGGGCAGCAAGATACGATTGACGATAAAAGCCGGGAAATCTTCGGCACTTGCCGTGTCTTTGCCCAGTTTTTTCGTCAGTTCATGAATGGTGCGATAGGTCGTTTCATCGGTGGCAATGCCGCGGATCAATTCGACCAGTTTCATGAGCGGCACCGGGTTCATGAAATGCATGCCCATGAACTTTGCCGGGCGGTCGGTATAGGATGCCAGGCGCGTCACCGAAATGGACGATGTGTTGGTCGCAATAATGGCTTCTTCGCCCAGAACCGGACACAGCGACTTGAAGATCTGCTTTTTGACTTCTTCGTTTTCCGTCGCCGCTTCGATCACGAGATTGCAGTCAGACAAAAACGTGTATTCCACCCCGGTGGTAATCCGGGACAGGGCCGCGTCTTTCTCGGCTTGCGAGATCATCTCTTTCTTAAGCTGGCGGTCCAGGTTCTTGCCGATCTGAACCAGCGCTTTTTCAAGTGCCTGTTCCGATACGTCAAGAAGACGGACGTCATAACCGGCCAGTGCGATCACATGGGCAATTCCGTTGCCCATCTGACCGGCACCAATGACGCCGATTGTTTTGATATCATCCAATGAAGCCATGTTTCCCCACTTAATCCCTATCCAAAAAGGATCTGACTATTTGTCGAGTTCACTCGCCAATGCGGGAAGGGCCTCGAACAGGTCCGCAACAAGCCCGTAATCGGCAACCGAAAAGATCGGCGCGTCTTCGTCCTTGTTGATCGCAACAATGACCTTACTGTCCTTCATGCCGGCAAGGTGCTGAATAGCACCTGAAATGCCTACCGCAATGTATAGCTGCGGTGCAACAACTTTGCCAGTTTGACCCACCTGCCAGTCGTTCGGAGCATATCCTGCATCAACTGCGGCGCGCGAAGCGCCAATGGCAGCCCCCAGTTTGTCGGCAATTGGTTCGATCAGGTGGAAGTTTTCACCCGACCCCATGCCGCGCCCGCCAGAGATCACAACCGAGGCTGCGGCCAGTTCCGGGCGTTCCGACTCGGTCAGTTGCTGACCAACAAAGCTGGATTTACCAAAATCCGACGCAATCGCAACATTTTCGACACTGGCCGAACCGCCTTCGCCAGAAACCGGATCAAACCCGGTGGGGCGCACCGTAATCAGTTTCAGGCTGTCGGAGGATTGAACCGTGGCAAGGGCGTTACCCGCATAAATCGGACGCACGAAGGTATCGGCACTTTCAACATCAATGATGTCGGAAATCTGTGCGACATCCTTTAAGGCCGCAACGCGCGGCATAAAGTTTTTGCCCGTGGTTGAGGCGACCGCCAGAATGTGGCTGTAATCCCCGGCCAGCTCAATGACCAGACCGGCCAGGTTTTCCGCCAGTGCGTGGCCGTAAACGGCATTGTCGGCCAGCAATACCCTGGCAACACCCTCGGCCTTTGCGGCGGCATCGGCAACGGCGGCACAGTTTTCACCGGCGACGAGAACGGTAATGTCACCGCCAATTTTTTTGGCAGCAGCGATGGTGGAAAGGGTCGCGCCCTTTAATTCGGTATTGTCGTGTTCGGCAATAACTAGAATGCTCATTGGACCTGCCCCTGCTTAAATTACTTTGGCTTCGTTACGAAGCTTGTCGACCAGTTCGGCCACATCGGCAACCTTGATGCCCGCCTGGCGTGATGGCGGTTCGGTCACTTTCAGGGTTTTTAAGCGCGGCGTGGTATCGACCCCCAGATCGGCAGGCGACAGGGTATCAAGCGGCTTTTTCTTGGCCTTCATGATATTGGGAAGCGACGCATAGCGCGGTTCGTTCAGGCGCAAATCGGTGGTAACAATCGCCGGAAGGTCCAGCTTGATGGTCTCAAGGCCGCCATCAACTTCGCGGGTGACATCCATTTTGCCATCGGCAATTACGATTTTCGAGGCAAACGTGCCCTGCGGCCAGCCCAGCAATGCCGCCAGCATCTGGCCGGTCTGGTTGGCGTCATCGTCAATCGCCTGTTTACCCAGAATAACCAGATCCGGGGCTTCTTTTGCCACCACTTCCTTCAGCAGCTTGGCCACGGCCAGCGGCTGTAATTCATCGTCGCTTTCAACCAGAATGGCGCGATCCGCACCCATGGCAAGGGCCGTGCGCAGGGTTTCCTGCGACTGTTTCACCCCAAGGGACACGGCGACCACTTCGGTGGCGCTACCGGCTTCCTTCAGGCGGACGGCTTCTTCAACGGCGATTTCGTCAAACGGGTTCATGGACATCTTGACGTTGTTTAATTCAACGCCTGACTGGTCCTGTTTGACTCGGATCTTGACGTTGTAATCCACAACGCGCTTAACGGCGACAAGAACCTTCATGACAGACCTGTTCGTTTTTGTTGTCTAACCAATGAGTGCAACCAACCTGTTAACGGCGTGGTGCGCCCGGTGTTACTGTTTTCCCTGCGATGCACAATAATCGGCACATGCGGGCTTGTCAATTTACGTAAAGAGGTTAACGTTAACGATAGCTTCTTTACTGAAAAATTGATCCTGTGGGATCAAAAACAATATTTTCAGGCGTGTTGGCAACCTGCTTTAGCACGCCTGAAACGGTATTTTATGTTTTTTGCACATCTGTTGCATCGCGGGTAAGGCCCGGTTGCCACAAAATGTCGTCCTTTCCGCCATTATTGGCCTGGCGCGAAAGGACAAACATATGGTCCGACAGGCGGTTGATATAACGAATGGCCTGCGGGTTGATGTTTTCCTGTGCGGCCAGTTCCACCATCAGCCGTTCGGCGCGGCGCGAAACCGTGCGCGCCATGTGCAATTGTGCGGCAAGGGCGGTGCCACCGGGCAGGATAAAGGATTTTAACGGGTTCAGATTGGCATTGATGGCATCAATTTCATGCTCCAGCCGGGTCACCTGGCTTTCGGCAATGCGCAGGGCCGGGTATTCGCCCTCATCATTGGTGCCGTCGCCCGGGGTGCATAAATCGGCACCAAGGTCGAACAGGTCGTTTTGAATGCGGGCCAGCATGGCATCGATGTCGGGGGTATCGGCACTGTGCAGCCGGGCCACACCAATCACCGCATTTGTTTCATCAACCGTGCCATAGGCCGCAACCCGGATGTCGCTTTTGGCAACCCGTTTGCCGTTACCAAGGGATGTTTTGCCCTTGTCACCTGATTTGGTGTAAATGCGTGTCAGTTGAACCATGTTGTGCGGACTCGTCCCTTTTTGCCCGATAGGGGTCAGCGGTTGTCGCCTGTGACCCGGGGTTATGTCTGTTGTTGCAGGCGGCCTTGAATTGCGGCCATATCTAGCGTCCCATTGCCATAACCGACAAGATTAGCAGCAACAAAATAGCAGCGGCCTGCGCGATAATGCGCCATTGCATCAATTTGTTCGATGCCCGCGCATTTTTGCCCCGTGCCATCGTGATAATGCCCAGCACCAGAATAATGCCAACAGCTGCCATTGCCAGCAAAACACCGATTTGCAAAAACGCAGCCATGTTTCGTCTCCGTTAGAACCTGCCCGATATCTAATCTGGCGCGGTGTTTGCGCAAGAAATTGTAATGATTAATGCCATACTTGCAGCCTCAAGGGTCGCCATGCTGCGACAATCTGCCAGCCAGAGCAAGTTTTGCGGCAACGATAATAAAAAAAATCGACCCGCCTCAACCGGCCAGGCAAGGATGCGGGGAAGAAAATGGCAGCAAACAGCAAAAGGAAGCCAGCGCAAATGGCGCTGACCTCCGTTGTTTTTCTTATTTTTTGCCCTACGGGGGCAGGGAAGGCTGTTCCCGTATGGCGGGAAGGCCGGGCCGGGTTATGCGCGGCGATTATCAAGCATGAAACTGGCCGCTTTTGCCGTCATAGGTCATTTCAATTTCAGTGATGCCGCCGCCGAATTTAGCCATGGCTTTGCTGCCCACCACATCGCTGACGATGGTGGAACTTTCGAAATGGCCTTCCAGCCAGATATAGACGTCGGTGTAAGGGGTTATCCGGATATGCTGGTTGGCCAGAACCGAATTGGCCGAGAGCGGCTTGCGTTCTTCAAGCTTCTGATTGACCTGGGCGCTTTGTGACAGGCCAAAGGTCAGGCAGGGATATTTGTCATAGGGCATTTCATTCTTTGCGGCAAAGCTCCCGGCATCGACATTCGTGTTTTGGATCGGTGCGCCGAAAGTCGCGGTCTGGTTAAAGGTATAGATCGAGCCGCCCATGGCCGGGCCGGGCTGAACTTCAGACAATTTGGTGATTTTTTCGCCGTTTTTGCCGATCGCTGCGGTTGAGGCATAGATCCAGTATTCTTCCGACCACTGAATGGTGTTGCTTTCAAACGGGTCGAAAGCCACCCAGATCACACTGACCGCAGCATTGCCAACCGGTTTGGCCAGGGCAATTTTCTGCTGCGCACCATTGATGATGTTCAGGTCAGCGGGATTAACATTAAGGGTGAGAGAAAAATCCATTTTGTTCTCCTGAAGTTTTATTGCACCGAGCTTTTTGCTCGCCGTTAGGAATACGTTAAAAGAAATGCGCGCATAACGGGTATGGTTCCACTGAGTAGAAACCTTAAATCATCATAGGGTCAGGGGGATGTAAACTGCAATCAGGGGCAGGAATATGGAGCGTCAAATCTTTAAGGGGTTTCCGATCTATGATCAGGTAGCCTTTGCGACCCTTGAACAATTGTTTGAAGAAAACCGAGGATTGGTAATGGCTTCATTGCCATGGCTGGTCGCTGAACTGATCGAGGATTTTGGATTTCGCAAGGCGCTTGAATTTGTTTATTGCCACGGGGGACGTAAAATTTATCTGCGAAATGATCGCGCTGATCTGGCCCGGAAAATGGATCTAAATATCTCGCAAAAGTTGCATGAGCGTATTTTGAACTTGTCGAGCAGCAGCGGATATGTCGAAATTCCGTCGCCGTGGGGGGTATCGGAAGCCATTCGTCGGGCCCTGATCATGGGCGATTACAACAAGGGCATGAAGCGAGAGGAGATCCGTCAGACTTATGGGCTATCGAGCCGGGCGCTAACCAATATTTTCAGTGTGAACAAACACTAGGCCGGTTGTCGCGATTGTTGCAATGGGTGATATGCCCCTGTTTTGTGGTGTGGGACCACGGGCAGGGGCGTTTTTTTTGGCAGCAAGCCTGCTGTGTGCTTTTCATTCGCTGTTGGACCGATTACCAAGGCAGTCTGATCACACTTGAAAAATGGGCCCCACACCATGAATAGCCGCATTAAAGATGCCAGCCTTGCCGCACAAATCACCGAGGAAGCCCTGGCCTGGCGCCAGGTGATTTGCCCGGTTACCGACGCCTATGGCAAATATGTCTCCCGGCGCGACCTGCACGGTAAAACCATTGTCAGTTTTCAGCATGTTCTCGAAGATACCATTCCCACCCTGCTGCCTTTTGTGCAGGCCGGGGCGCGGGTAAAGGTCGGGGCGTGCAACCCCGATAGCACCGATGATGCCGCTGCGGCCTATTTGGCAAAAAACGGGGTTGAAGTTCATGCCTTTTCCGGGATGACCCCCGATGAATATGCCACAAGTATTGATATTCTGTCGAACGAACCGGCCGATATTATTGCCGATATGGGCGGCGAACTGATCGAGGCGTTTGTTAAAAAAGGCCATCAGGTTGACGGGGCGCTTGAAGCCACCACAACCGGTGTGCACCGGGTTGAAAAGCTGGATCTGAATTTTCCGGTTTTTAACTGGAACGACATTGCGATCAAGGATCGCTTGCATAACCGCCACCATGTCGCACAGGAAATGTGGCCGGTTTTTTCCAATGTGACGGGCCTGGCCCTTTATGGCCGAACGGTGCTGGTGATCGGGTTTGGTCC
The DNA here is from genome assembly GCF_963976115.1 of uncultured Thalassospira sp. GTDB lineage: Bacteria > Pseudomonadota > Alphaproteobacteria > Rhodospirillales > Thalassospiraceae > Thalassospira. The sequence continues at coordinate 38,834 of NZ_CAXBJJ010000012.1, read as the reverse complement.
GGTGGGGCGGGGTGTTGCCGAACGGGCGCGCAACCTGGGCGCTGTGGTGTCGGTGGCAGAGCGCGACCCGGTTCGGGCATTGGAGGCCCAGCATCATGGCTGTGCCGTGGTTGATCTCGAATCCGGGCTTAAAAACAATGCCATCATTGTAACCGCCACCGGCCTTTCAGGCATATTGGGCAAGGTTCAGTTACAACAGGTGCGTCGCGGGGCGGTTTTGGTCAATGTGGGCCATTCCAATACTGAAATTGATGTGGCGTGGCTCGATACCCTGCCAAAAACCCGGATGCGCCGCCATATCGAACGGTTTGACCTCAGCGATGATAAGCGGGTTTATCTGCTGAACCGGGGCAGCCTGCTTAATCTGGCACCGGGCATGGGCGGATCGGGCAAGGATCTGTTTGATCCGTTTTCGGCCATTTTGTTGCGCGGAATCGATTGGCTGGCATCGGGCGGGGCCGCGTCGTTCAAGCCTGGCTTCTGGGATTATCCTGCCGACCTTGAAGTTGAAATCGCGCAGCGGATTTTGGCTTCGCATAGCTGAGTTTAACGACAACCACAAAGGCCGCAGGGACCCGATGAAAGCGTTGGAATGGATTGAAGGAAAACTCCGCTACGCCAGTGCCCTGCGGCTTTATTGTGGTGGGCTGGCCGTGCGGGCATATGGCGGCACGCGGCCATTGAATGATATTGACCTGTTTGTGCCTGATGCGCATTTCTGGCCGTTGGTTGATGCGTTACACGATTTTGTTCGCAAACCGGCCACCCGCCAGCAAGAGGCAGGATGGGATCTGACCTATGTGCAGTTTGTGTATGAGGGGGTGAAAATCGAAATTGGCAGCGATGACCGTCCACGCATTCAGGATCGCGCATCGGGGGAATGGGTGGCACTTGATATTGATTATGCCACAGTCGAACTGCGGACTTATGAAGGATGCACGATTCCGTTGATGGCACACAAACAGTTGATTGCCTATAAGCGCACGCTGGGTCGGGAAGTTGACCTGATAGATGTTGGCGAAATTGATCGGTAGGACGATATTTGCGCCGATCTTGTGGATGCTGCGTCCGGAAGCATCCTGACCAGCTTTGTCATCTCGATGTGCACGGCAGATTATCGCGTAAGTGCCAAGATTGGGATAATTCTGAATTACAGTCGCAAAATCAACGGATTAACTGATACAATTCATTACAAAACTTTGATCTTCCGCCATACTTGTGCGACGTGTTTGTGATCTAACAGGGGGACGGCAAATGGCCCTGAAGATGAAAGCGGCGCAAGCGCAAAGGACGAGATCATGCGAAACATCAAATGGATTTTCTGTTTGTTTCTGTTGGTTGTGGCAGGCTTCTGGATCGGGTTTCACCCTGATTTCTGGGCGCAGGACAATATCATTTTACTGCGAAACCAGTTTCTGCAACTCACCGGACTGATCGCCATTTCGTCGATGAGCCTGATCCTGGTGCTGGCCACCCGCCCCAAATGGCTGGAACCATGGCTGGGCGGGTTGGATAAAACCTATCGCCTGCATAAATGGCTGGGGATAACGGCCCTGGTAATGGCTGTAACCCACTGGCTGTGGATCGAAGCCCCCAAATGGGCGCGGGATCTTGGTTTGATCGAAATTAGTCGCCCGCCGCGCCCGTCGCGCGAAGGTATGGGGGCGCTTCAGCAGTTTTTGATGTCGCAAAAACATCTGGCCGAAGGCATTGGCGAATGGAGTTTTTATGCCGCTGTGGCCTTGATGGTGGTGGCCTTGGTCAAGCTGGTTCCCTATCGCTGGTTTGTGAAAACCCATAAATTGATCGCCATTGCCTATCTGGCGCTGGTTTTTCACGCGGCGGTTTTGTTTAATTTTGACGATTGGGTGACGCCCTCTGGCATGATTTTGGGCGTTCTTTTGCTGGCCGGGGCCTATAGCGCTGTGCTTGTGCTGACCAACCGTGTCGGGCGTCGATCCACCATCACCGCCACACTTGAAAAAATTGAGACATTCCCGACAATGCAGTCGGTTGAAGTGACCGTCAATGTTGGCCAGCAGTGGCCCGGGCATCGGGCCGGGCAGTTTGCCTTTGTGACCTTTGATGACAAGGAAGGCGCGCATCCCTTTACCATTGCCTCGGCCTGGAATCCCTCCGATGGCAGGCTTAAAATACTGATCAAGGCGCTTGGCGATTATACCAGTACATTGCACAGTCGCCTGAAACCGGGCAGCACAGCCCGGGTCGAAGGCCCCTATGGCGGGTTTACCTTTGATGATGCCGACGCGCGGCAGGTTTGGATCGGCGGTGGCATTGGCATCACGCCGTTCCTGGCCCGGCTCAAGGATTTGGCCCAGCTTCCGGCGGGCGCGGCGCGACGAAATATCGACCTGTATCATGCCGTGCCGGTCGAGGATGAAAAGCTGTCGCTCCGGTTAAAAGATCTGGCGTACCGGGCGGGCATTAATTTGCACATCATTGTTGATAGCCGGGATGGTTTTTTAACCGGCGAACAGGTGCGCAACGATGTTGCAGACTGGAAATCGGCCAGTTTCTGGTTTTGTGGTCCGCGCGATTTTGGAACGGCCCTGTCGCGTGACCTGACCGGGAATGGCTTGCCCGATACCCGCTTTCATCAGGAACTGTTCGAATTTCGCTAAGCAAAATATTGGGGTGAACTTCGGATAGAAACAGCGGGGCATGGTTGGCGTGCCCCGTTGTTTTATGATGTGCGGGCGTATCAGGCGCGATAACCGATGCGCAAATTGCCCCAATGTTTGCCATTCACCATAATCGGCACATCGCATTCCTTCATGAAGACCACCTTGTCGCCCATGTCGCGGAAATAGGTTTGCAAGAAGACCGGTTTGGTGTTGCGCGCCGCCATCAGCCCGGCGCGGTCATCAAAAATGCGGCGGTGGCGCGCGTTTCCGGTGTTCCATACAGGGTCATTGGGCCGTTGGGGCTGGCTGAAAACCTTGTTATGGGTGGGCAAATAACCGTTCTGGTCTACCGCAACGGCAAACACAATATGCGAATCCTTGCTCAACGCGCTTTCTTGCAAGGGGCCAAAATGGGTGTCGGTAAAGTTTAAAAACGGTGTGGTAAATTGTTTGGGGTCTGTCCCCTCGATCAATTGGTAACGTGGCTGCATCAGATCATTGATTTTTAATTCACCACGGCGAACAGCATCGTCAAACAGCTTGCCAAGTTGCTGTGCCAACGGTTTGCCCAGCTCGGCGATTTTTTCGTCATGCGCCCGGGTTTTAACCAGCATGTCGTCGATCACTTTGTGGGCTTCTGCGGTGAGTTGATCAAACTGGATATGGGCCCCAAGGTTTGATACCGCCTTTAAGGTGCCGTGCAGTTTTGTATTGCCCTCCAGTGTAATCGAAACCGCTTTCCCGGCATCTTTTTCACTGGCGTCAATGCGGGCGAGCAACCCCGCAGTCGACATGTCGGCGGTAACACCTGTACGGCTGTCACCTTTGCCAAAATCAACCATGATATCAACGGCAATTGGCACGCGGCGGCGGGTCTTGTTATTGCTGTCATTGTTGCTGCCGTCACGGGTGGCTGTGGTGCGCAAAACGGCCCGGAAACGCTGGTCCATTTCTGTTACATCGCGGCGGATGTTGGTGGCCAGTCCGCGCAGGTTTTCCGATGTATCGCGTGCATTCTGCGCTTTGCTGTGGGCCAGGCTGATATCTTCGGCAATGCCCCCCATATGGGTGGATACTTCCTGTGCGCTGCCTGAAATTTCGTTGATCGCGGCAGTTTGCTGTTCGATCGAAACCGAAATATCGCCCGACAGGCGGCTGACTTCGTCAATGGCGCTGCCAATGCCTTCGATGGCACCCACCGCACTTGATGTTGCCTGCTGAATCGCCTGAATTTGCGCATTGATATCGGAAATGGCTTTTTCCGTCTGGGTGGCAAGGTTCTTCACCTCATTGGCGACCACTGCAAAACCTTTGCCCGCATCTCCGGCCCGGGCGGCTTCGATGGTGGCATTCAAGGCCAGCATTTTGGTCTGGTCGGAAATGCGTTTAACAATATCGACCACCTTGCCAATTTCACCTGCCGTGTTTGACAGGCTGGCCATTGTCCCTGTCGTTTCCTCAACCCGGATCACAGCTTGCCCGGCGATATCGCTGGTTTGGTGAATGCGTTGGGCAATTTCCTGGCTTGATGCCTGTAATTCTTCGGTGGCTGCGGCAACGGTGGCAACATTGCCGCTGGCAATTGCGGTGGTTTCGGTAATGCGTTCCACCAGTTTGGACAGTTCGCGCGAATCGGTTTCCATCACTTGCGAAACGTCATTCATCCGCCCGGCCTGAAAGCCGACTTCGGAAATGATGTTGTCGGTTTCGCGTTCGATAATTTCCGAAATTGCCTGAATTTCGCTGTTTGTGCGATGGTCGGTGCTGGCCGGGCCGGTTATGGCCAGCCGCCCCAGAACCGCCCCCATATCGGTGCAAAACGTGGTGCGAAGGGCATCGGCGCACAATTGTGCCTTGCGAGCATGCATATGTGCAGCCACATGGTGCAGGGCGGTCGATATGGCATTTTCATATGCCGTAACCAGCAAGGGTATGGTGGCGGCAGGAAACAGAGTGGCGAGCGGGTTTTTACCCAATTCACGGGTGATGGTTTCGGGGCCACTGGCACTGAACAAATCCTGCCAGTATTGCGCGAGTGCTGTTGCTTTTTGGGCGGCGTCCGGGCGGGACGTATCGGCCAGACAGGCGGTAAAATCTTTGGCGAGTTGGCCAAGATGCGGGGATATGACATCAAATGCAGCGCGGGCATGGGTCAGGGATACAGCCCCTGAGGCTGCCTGGCGAATATCCATGGGACGTCTCCTTTGGATTTATCAGTTTTTCTCTGATAATTCATTTTGTTGTCATGAAGCCTATCTCTTAATGGGGGGCGATGTCATATTGTACTTTAGGTTGATACGGAAAAAAAACGGGTGCCAGCATGCTGACACCCGCAAGGCTGGGCCAATTGGCCCCGGTTCGGTTTGGGGACGGACTAAATTTTTAGCGCCCCAAAAGCCCACGGGTCACGACCTGTGCCTGAATTTCGGCCGCCCCTTCAAAAATGTTTAAAATGCGCGCATCACATAACACCCGGCTGATCTGGTATTCGGTGGCATAGCCATTGCCGCCGTGAATTTGCAGGGCATTATCGGCGTTGGACCACGCCACGCGTGCGCCCAGCAACTTTGCCATGCCCGCTTCAATGTCACAGCGAATGTCCTGGTCTTTTTCGATCGCAGAAAAATAGGTCAGCTGGCGCGCAATCATGGTTTCGACCACCATCCAGGCGATTTTGCCATACACACGTGGAAAAGCATAAAGCGGTTTGCCAAACTGAATGCGGTCCTGGGCGTAGCGCATGCCAATTTCCAGGGCATTTTGCGCCACCCCGACGGCCCGGGCTGCGGTCTGGATGCGGGCGGATTCAAACGTTGCCATTAATTGTTTAAATCCCTGTCCTTCCACCCCACCCAAAAGGTTTTCGACCGGCACGTTAAACCCGTCAAAGCCCAGTTCATATTCCTTCATACCGCGATAGCCCAAAACCGCGATCTCGCCACCGGTCATGCCCTTGGCCGGGAACGGGTTTTCGTCGCAACCACGCGGTTTTTCCGCCAGCAACATCGACAGGCCGCGATACCCGGCCTGATCGGGGTTGGTGCGCGCCAAAAGCGTCATTAAATCAGAGCGGGCGGCATGGGTGATCCAGGTTTTGTTGCCCGTTATGCTGTAATGATCGTCGTTTTTAACGGCACGGGTGCGCAAATTTGCCAAATCGGACCCGTTATTGGGTTCGGTAAATACTGCCGTGGGTAAAATTTCGCCCGAGGCCAGTTTGGGCAGGTAATGTTCCTTTTGCGCATCGGTGCCGCCCAGGCGGATCAGTTCGGCGGCAATTTCGGATCGCGTCCCAAGCGAACCGACCCCGATATAACCGCGCGAAAGTTCCTCGGTGACCACACACATGGCGGTTTTTCCCATACCCAGCCCGCCAAATTCTTCGGGAATGGTCAGGCCAAACACGCCCAGTTCGGCCATTTCATTGACAATTTCAATCGGGATCAGTTCGTCACGCGCGTGCCAGCCATGGGCATGCGGGCTGACTTTTTCCTCAACAAATCGGCGAAACTGGTCGCGGACCATATCAAGGGTGTCGTCTTCCAGCCCGCTATGGCCAAATTGGCCGCTGGCAAGGCTGTCGTTAATTTCATCAGCGATGGCGCGACGTGTCGCATCGACATTGCCCTGTGCGATCAGGGTTTGAACGGCGGGGCTGGCATTAAATGCTGTTATGCTGGCAATATCGGTGCCCATTGCGCCCAACCGAATGATCTCGCCTTGTGACATGGCGATGCCCCCGGCAATTTGCGCCAGATATTCGCCAAAGGCCGCCTGCAAAATCAGTTGTTCCAGCCGCCCGAATTTATCTTGCTGTTCCAGCCGCCCGGCCCAGGCCCGCATCTGGCGCAGCGCGTTGACATAGGTGGCAAACCAGGCAAAGCCGTGGGCGGCGAATTGATGTTGCTCCACCAGATCAGCGTCGAGTTTGCCATCGGGGCAAACCGTGCTTTTCACCGCATCCTGTGTTGCGGCATAAAGCGGGTCCAGTGCATCAAGGGCCCCGTCACACAGGGATGTCAGGTTCGGGATGATGGCATTTTTTGCTGTGGCGTTCATTGCTTTATCCTGTCAGGCGCGGATCTGGCACTGCAGATCACGAAGGGGGCTTTGCCGTTCCATGTGCGGCATCGGCTGGCGTGGTAATTGGGGATGCGGTTGCCATTATGATGTGGTGCGGCCGTCAAATGGCAAAACTGTTTATCGCGTGGTTCAGCTATGGGATGGAGTGATCCCGCCCAAAACGGGCGACGTTCGGGCGAGATCACACCGGTCACAGTCAAAGGGGCATCAAGATGGGCTGAGGGGACCAGCATCGATGCCATGTGGGATTATCCTTCGACTGCGTCTTCAAGCGTATGCATACCCGGGCGTTTGGCCTGAACCAGCACGGCCATGTTGCCGGGCTTGTGTTCGTTGCGCATCATTTTCATGTGGGCGCGCGGAATATCTTCCCACGAAAACACATCCGACATGCTGGGGTCGATCCGGCGTTCGATCACCAGCGTGTTGGCCTGTGCCGCCTGTTTCAAGTTGGCAAAATGGCTGCCCTGAATGCGTTTTTGCCGCATCCAGACAAAACGGGCATCAAATGTCAGGTTAAAGCCGGTGGTACCGGCACAAAAAACCACCATGCCACCACGTTTGGCCACATTGCACGAAACGGGGAATGTCTGTTCGCCCGGATGCTCAAATACAATGTCGACATCAACGCCCTTGCCGGTAATATCCCAGATCGCCTTGCCAAATTTGCGCACTTCTTGCATGTAGGCGCCAAATTCCGGGCCATTCACGGTGGGAAGCTGGCCCCAGCAATTAAAATCCTTGCGGTTGATGACGGCCTTGGCCCCCAGGCCCAGCACAAATTCGCGTTTGCTTTCATCGGAAATAACGCCAATGGCATTGGCCCCGGCGGTCGTGATCAACTGGATCGCCATTGATCCCAGCCCGCCCGATGCCCCCCAGACCAGCACATTATGGCCGGGGCGCAAAATATGCGGTCGATGACCAAACAACATGCGATAGGCGGTGGCCAGCGTCAGGATATAGCACGCACTTTCTTCCCAGGTCAGGTGTTTGGGGCGAGGCATTAACTGTTGCGATTGCACATTGGTAAACTGGGCAAAGGACCCGTCGGGGGTTTCATAGCCCCAAATGCGCTGGGTGGGCGATAACATCGGGTCGCCGCCATTGCATTCCTCGTCATCGCCGTCATCCTGGTTGCAGTGAACAACAACTTCGTCGCCCACTTTCCAGCGTGTGACCTTGGAACCCACAGCCCAGACAATGCCTGCGGCATCGGACCCGGCAATGTGAAACGGTTCGTGATGAACATCAAATACCGAAATCGGTTTGCCAAGGGCCGCCCAGACGCCGTTGTAATTCACCCCGGCCGCCATCACCAGAACCAGCACCTCGTGCGAGTCGAGGATCGGGACATCCACCACTTCGCATTGCATTGCGGTATCGGGGTCGCCATGACGTTCACGGCGAATGACCCAGGCATACATCTGTTTTGGCACATGGCCCAGTGGCGGGATTTCGCCAATGTCATAAAGGTCTTTGACGTCCGGTCCGCCCCGGCACGATACGATCTCAGCGGCGGTGTTCATGGCCTTCACTCCTTTTTCGGGCCGCGCATGGCACGGAATAACGACTTGTCGGCTTTGGGGAGTCGAAATGGCGAGTCCCCCCGATTGCGATGGCATCTAACGCTTTGGTTTCACTGTATTGCGTAATTTTGCTTTTATCGCGTTGCACAAATTGTTATATAATTACCCATTGAATGTCCAGTAGGTAATTTAAGAACGTTTTCACGAAACAATCGGAAAGCGTTTAAGCAACAAATGTACGCGAGGTCGCCATGTCATCAGATCGCACACGCACTGCAACATCGCCGGAACGCGACCGGCCATGGCTGATCCGCACCTATGCCGGGCATAGCTCGGCCCAGGCATCCAACGCGCTGTATCGGCAAAACCTGGCCAAGGGGCAAACCGGGCTGTCGGTGGCCTTCGATTTACCAACCCAGACCGGGTATGACTCGGACCATGTTCTGGCGCGCGGTGAGGTGGGCAAGGTCGGCGTGCCGGTATCGCATCTGGGTGATATGGCTGCTTTGTTTGACGGCATCCCGCTAGATAAAATGAATACATCCATGACCATCAACGCCCCGGCGGCATGGTTGCTGGCCCTTTATATTGCGGTGGCGGAAAAGCAGGGTGTTAACCGCGCCGATTTGCAAGGCACCACCCAAAACGACATCATCAAGGAATATCTGTCGCGCGGGACCTATATTTTCCCGCCAGCCCCCAGTTTGAAACTGATTACCGATGTCGCGGCATTTACCTATCGCGAGGTGCCAAAATGGAACCCGATGAATGTGTGTTCCTATCATTTGCAAGAAGCCGGGGCGACGCCGGAACAGGAACTGGCCTTTGCCCTGGCAACGGCGGTTGCGGTGCTTGATGCCGTGCGCGATTCGGGCCAGGTGCCGATGAATGAATTTGGCCAGGTTGTTGGCCGGATTTCGTTTTTTGTGAATGCCGGTATTCGCTTTGTCACCGAAATTTGCAAAATGCGGGCTTTTTGCGAGCTGTGGGACGAGATCACACGCACGCGGTATGGCATTACCGATGAAAAGTTCCGCCGTTTTCGCTATGGCGTGCAGGTGAATTCACTGGGCCTGACGGAACAGCAACCCGAAAACAATGTATACCGTATTCTGATTGAAATGCTGTCGGTGGTGTTATCAAAAAATGCCCGCGCGCGCGCGGTGCAGCTTCCCGCCTGGAACGAGGCCCTGGGCCTGCCGCGCCCGTGGGACCAGCAATGGTCTTTGCGTTTGCAACAGATTATGGCCTATGAAACCGACCTTTTGGAATATGAAGACCTGTTTGATGGCAATCCCGCGATCGAGCGCAAGGTGGCGATGTTAAAACAGGGCGCGCTGGACGAACTGGCAAAAATAGATGCTATGGGCGGGGCGATTGCCGCGGTTGATAGCGGTTATATGAAAGGCGAACTGGTGCGTGCCAACGCCCGTCGGCTGGCCGATATTGAAAACGACGTGACCCGCATTGTTGGTGTGAATGCCTTTGTTGAAACCGAACCTTCGCCGCTAACCGCTGATGGCATTTCATCGATCATGACGGTGGATGATATGGCCGAAGGCGACCAGATCGACAAACTGGCCCGTTGGCGCGAAACCCGGGATAACGACGCGGTAAAGGCCAGTCTGCAAAAACTGGAACAGGCGGCCCGGAACGGCGGAAATATCATGGAACCTTCCATCGCCTGTGCCCATGCCGGGGTCACAACCGGGGAATGGGCGCAAACCCTGCGTGTTGTTTTTGGTGAATATCGCGCCCCGACCGGGGTTACCTCGATCATTTTGTCAGATGATGACGGGGCCGATGGCAAAATGACCGATTTGCGCCAAAAGGTAGATGCGGTGTCGGCCCGCCTGGGCACCCGGATGAAAATGCTGGTCGGCAAGCCGGGGCTGGATGGTCATTCCAACGGGGCCGAACAAATTGCCATGAAGGCCGGGGATGCCGGTATTGATGTTTTATATGACGGTATTCGCTGGACGCCCGATGATCTGGTGCAAAATGCCCTGACCCACAAGGCGCATATCGTTGGCCTGTCTATTTTGTCGGGCTCGCATGTGGCGTTGGTGCGTGATGTGGTGCGCGGCCTGCGCGATGCTGGGGCTGCGCACATTCCGGTGGTGGTGGGCGGGATCATTCCCGAGGCCGACATGCTGATTTTGCGGCAAATGGGGGTGGCGGCGGTTTACACCCCCAAGGATTACCAACTGGTCGGGATCATGACCGATATGGTCAAACTGGTGGATGGACGGGTGGATCAGTATCGCAATGCCGATGCCGATAATGACATTGGCGGTCACCGACACGACCCGGCAACGATTTACTGATCCTGGCGATACATAACAGGGCCAGCGGGAAACGCGGTTTTTTGCCGGGGTGTTTCGGGCGCGGTTTATGCGGGGCTGAAAACAGGATCAGAGTTCGCGTTTAACGATTTCCGCCTCGAGGATGGATGCCTTGTATTTCGCGGCGCGTTCCGTAACCCATTTTTCAAATACCGGCACTGGCAGGGGCCGGGAAAACAGGAAACCCTGAATAAAATCGCAGCCCTTTTGTTGCAAATATTGCAGTTGTTCAATTTCTTCCACCCCTTCGGCAATCACATCAAGGTGCAGGCTGTGCCCAAGCCCGATCACGGCATCGACAATCGCCATGTCGTCAGGATCGACATTGATATCACTGACAAAGGAACGGTCGATCTTGATCGATGTTACCGGGAAGCGTTTAAGGTAATTCAGCGATGAATAACCGGTGCCAAAATCGTCAATCGAAATGCCAACGCCGAGTTTTTTCAGTTCCTTAAGGGTGGAAACGGCTTTTTCCGGGTTGTTCATCAGGATCGATTCGGTAATTTCCAGCTCCAGCGTGCCTTCGGGCAGTTTGGTGGTTTCCAGGGTTTTGGTTACCGTGCGGACAAGTTCGGCATCCTGAAACTGAGCCGGCGACAGGTTCACTGCCATGCGCAAATCGGGCATACCGTTTTCGCGCCAGATTTGTGTTTGCCTGCAGGCCTCGCGCAGGACCCACGCGCCAAGGCGGTTAATCAGCCCGCATTCTTCGGCCACCGAAATAAATTCACCAGGCAAAATCAGGCCGCGTTGCGGGTGGTTCCAGCGCACCAGGGCCTCGGCCCCGACCACCTGTTCGGTCTGGCAATCGACCTTGGGCTGGTAAAACAGCACTAACTGGTTGGAATCCAGGGCGTTGCGCAAATCTTCTTCGATGGTTTTGCGTTCCTTGACCCGCTCATGCATCGAGGGCAGGAAGAAACGGTAATTGTTGCGGCCTTCGGCCTTGGCGGCATACATCGCCATATCGGCGTTTTTAACCAGCTGTTCGGGGTTGTCGCCATCCTCGGGGAACAGGGTGATGCCGATGCTGGCGGTTGAATGCAGGCGAATGCCGCGGCAATCAAAAGGTTGCGACAAATCTTCGATAATGCGCTGGGCCAGAACAATGGTGTCTTCGATATTTTGCACATCGGTCTGGATAATGGCGAATTCGTCACCACCCAAGCGGGCGGCTGTGTCTGAATCGCGAATGATCCGCGACAGGCGCTGACCCATTTCCTGGATCATCAAATCGCCGACATCATGGCCGAAATGGTCGTTAATGTCCTTGAACCGGTCCAGATCGACAAACAATACCGTGACACCGCGCTGAAACCGGCGGGCCGACAGCAAAGCCTGGCGCAAGCGGTCCAGAAACAGGGTCCGGTTGGGCAGGCTGGTCAGCACGTCATGCACGGCCAGGTGGCGCATGCGGGCCTCGGTCTGTTTGCGTTCGGTAATGTCGGTATAGGTGGCAACATAGCCGCCACCGGGCATCGGGTTATGGTCAACCTGTACAACCCGGCCATTGGGGCGGGTGCGTTCCATGCGATAGGGTTCGCGTCGGCGTGCAATCGCCACCCGGTCTGATATCAGGGCCGGGATGCTGACTTCGCCATATTCGCCGCGTTCCCCGTTAAAGCGCAAAATATCCGAAAGCGGGGTGCCTTCCTTAACCAGGTCGCGGGGCAGGTTCAGAAGCTCGATATAGCGTTCATTCCACACCATCAGGTTCAAATCCTGATCAAACAGGCAAATTCCCTGGCCGATATTATGCAGGGTGGCTTCCAAAAGGGCCTGTTTGCGCTGGGCTTCTTCCTGGGCCTGGCCCTGTAAGGCCACCATTTCATTATATTCGCGAATAAGCAGGCCAAGCTCGTCAGCGCTGTTCCATTCGACCGGGCGGCGGAGTCGGCCATGTTTGGTCATGCGGATGGAATGCAAAAGCCGCGACAGGGGTTCCTTGATCGACCGGTGATTGGCAATCAGCAGGCTGGCTGTTACAACCGCGATCAGCAACGCAAACAGGATCAGATCAATGACGACCCGTTGCCACAACAGTTCGCGAACCCGTGCTTCGGTAAAATGAATGACCAGTTCGCCCACATCATGGCGGACATTGTTGCGTTCAAAGTAAACCCGGCGCGACAGGCGCAATGTGTTTTTAAGCTCGTCTTGTGATGCGCCGGTCCGGGCAAATTCGGTGCCATCGGCCCCCAATGCGCGCACGGCGACAATATCGCGGTCGCGGCTCATGGCGTTCAGGGCGGATTCAATATTATCAACATCAAGATACCAGAACGGCGTTGCCAGAACGCGGGCATTGATATCGGCGGTTTGTTCGATTTTTTCGTTCAGATCATCGCGCAGGCCAACATAGCTGGCATAGCCAAAAATAACGAACAGGATCAAACAGCATAAAGCGACAAGCGGCAGCGCAATGAACAGCAGCCGGCTGCTAAGCGATTTTCGCTGCAAAAAGCCGTAAGACCCGTACGACAACGATCCCTCCTGACTGGCCTAGTCTTTTGGCCAGCGCTTGTCCCCTGTTCGGATGCGTATCCTATACCCATCCCCCCTGCTTACTTGTATCGCATCCCGGCAACACGGCGAAGCACAAGATTGATTTTAACCACATAATTTGATCATACGAACGAAAAAACACCAAGGACGTTTTTAAATGATTGTAATCGTCCAGGCTTTTGCCACGTCGCTTTAAAAGCGACGGTCGGTTAATCTCATCTGGGAACCGCCATACGGGCCAGTTCATCGCACCGTTCGTTTTCCGGGTGACCGGCATGGCCTTTGACCCAGTGCCATTCAATTTTGTGTGGACGGGCGGCTTCTAACAGGCGCTGCCACAGCTCCACATTTTTAACCGGTTTTTTGTCGGCGGTTTTCCAGCCCCGCTTTTGCCAGCCAAACACCCATTTGGTAATACCGTCGCGGACATAGGAACTGTCGGTATAAATATCGACGGTGCAGGGGCGTTTGATGGCTTCGAGTGCTGAAATCGCGGCCATCATTTCCATGCGGTTGTTGGTGGTGGCCGGGTCCCCGCCCGAAAGTTCCTTTTCCACCCCGCGAAAGCGCATGATCGCGCCCCAGCCCCCGGGGCCGGGGTTCCCGCTGCATGCGCCATCGGTAAAAATGGTGACTGTGTCTTTATCGTCTTGCGTCATTGGTTTTATCGGTCCCCAAGGCCATAGTCGCTTGCTGCTTCCACCTTCTGGTGAAAGCGCAGCTTGTTTATATATTCGCGGGGATTTTTGGGGGTCACAAGGGCCCCGGCAGGAGTATTGATCCAGTCATACAAACGGGTAAGCAAAAACCGCAATGCCGATCCGCGCGCCAGAACGGGCAGGGCTGCAATTTCATCGGCCGACAGCGGGCGCGCCCGGTTATAGTTTGCCAGAAGGTTTTGCGCCTTGGTGATGTTAAAGCTGTTATCGGGTTCAAAACACCAGGCGTTCAGGCAAATCGCCACGTCATAGGCCAGAAGGTCATTGCAGGCGAAATAGAAATCAATCAGGCCCGAAACATCGTCCTGACCGGGGAAGAAAAACACGTTATCGGTAAATAAATCGGCGTGAATAACCCCGCCAGGCAATTTTGTCGGCCAGTTCGCTTCGAGATAATCAAGTTCGCCGTGGATCAGGTCGCCAAGGCCGGGCATTACCGTGTTGACCCCGTCATCGCCGCAACTGGCAAATAGCGGGCGCCAGGCCTTTACCGACAGGGCATTGGGGCGGTAATAGTCAAAATCCTGCCCGGCGATATGCAGTTTCGCCAGTGCCTTGCCCAGCCCGGCACAATGATGGGGCAGCACGCGGCGCGGCGACATGCCTTGCAAAAATGATGTAATGGCGGCGGGCCTGCCGCACAGGCGGCGCAAGGCAACCCCGTCGGTGCCATGAATGGGGGTGGGGCAATTTAACCCCTTGGATGATAAATGGTCCATCAATCCCAGAAAAAACGGCAGATCATCGGGATCAACCCGCTTTTCATACAGGGTCAGGATGAACGGGGCCTGATCGGTATGAAGCAGGAAATTGGTGTTTTCAACGCCCTCGGCAATGCCCTTGAACGAGACAACTTTGCCGATGTCATATTCCGCCACAAAACGGGCGATATCTTCATCGGACACATCGGTATAGACAGCCATAAACGCGTAAATCCTTAGCTGGCAAGTTCACGGGGAAGTTTGAAGGTAACGTTTTCGTCTGTCAGGGTGAGGGTTTCGACGCTGACTTCGTAACGTTCGCGACAGGCATCAATCACTTCCTCGACCAGAACTTCCGGGGCCGATGCCCCCGCCGTAATGCCCAGGGTTTTGATGTTTGCAAGTTTTGACCAGTCAATATCGCGCGCCCGCTCAACCAGAACCGACACCGCACAGCCTTCGCGTTTGGCAACTTCCACCAACCGGTTGGAATTTGATGAATTGGGCGCGCCCAGCACCAAAATCGCATCTGCCCGTTCGGCAATCATTTTCACCGCATGCTGACGGTTGGTGGTGGCGTAACAAATGTCTTCTTTTTTGGGCACCGAAATGGTCGGGAACCGGTCTTGCAAAATGGCGATCATTTTGGCCGTGTCATCTAGCGACAAGGTCGTCTGGGTAACAAAGGCAATGTTTTCCGGGTCGGCAACTGCCACGGTCAGGGCATCGTTTTCGGTTTCGATCAGGGTCATGCTGCCCTCGGGCAACTGGCCCATCGTGCCGACAACTTCAGGGTGTCTGGCATGGCCAATCAGCAAAATATGCTTGCCTTCGGCGTGGTGACGTTCGGCCTCGCGGTGTACCTTTGACACCAGTGGGCAGGTGGCATCCAGATAATGCAGGGCGCGCTGGTCGGCATTTTGCGGCACAGATTTGGGGACACCATGGGCCGAAAATATCACCGGTACGCCATCGGGCACGGCGTCCAGCTCATCGACAAAAACAGCGCCCATGTCGCGCAGGCGATCAACGACGAATTTGTTATGCACAATTTCGTGGCGCACATAAACCGGGGCACCGTATTTGACCAATGCCTTTTCGACAATTTCAATGGCACGGTCCACCCCGGCGCAAAAACCGCGCGGGTTGGCCAACAGAATGTGAAGGTCCGCTTTGTCGGGCATCGGCACCGCCTCGAAAATGCAAAGGATACCGGTTTGCGCCGGTATCGGGTTAACAGGTATTTCCGGTTACATAACGCGCCTGCGACAAAGGTGCAATGATGGCGCATGGATATATTGCCATGCTTTGGCCCGCGAGAATAACGATCTGTGCGCCATTTATGGGGTTGCCGTGCCATGTGTTGCCGGTTTTTCGGGCCATCGGCCAGGGCTGTTTGATCCGTGGGGGCGTTATTTTGGCGGCCTTGATGTTGGGGGCTGGATGAAAAATATACCGGGCCATGTCGGGCGCATTGCACAATGTGCACTGCAACGGGTTGTGCCGGGCAGATCAACAGCATAGACTGCGCCAAACTACCTGTGCCGGGGACTTCGGCGTGTCTGATCAATGAGGCTTTGATGACGATTGCATGCAATCTGCGGCGCGCAAGTGCGCTTGGTGTGGTTCTGATGGCAGCGGGCCTTGCGGCCTGTGGTGCCGATCCGTTTGGGGAAACGCCTGTGCCGTCTTGCCCGCGCACATTCCTGCCCACGGATACCGCCCAACTGACCCAGTTCAAGGATAGCGGCCGCGATCTTACCGACGTGGTTTTTGAGGCCGGGTTTGAAGGCTATAAGGGCGAATGCAGCTATGATCTGGAAGACAAGAAACTTGATATCCTTATCAGCCCGGAATTTTCGGCCCAGATGGGCCCGGCAGCGACCAATCGTTCGCAGCATCTGCAATATTTTGTCGCCCTGAAAAATCCGGGGGGTGAATTTGTTCAGAAATCGGTTTTCGATGTTGATCTGACCTTCCCCAAGGATGCGAACAAGGTGCGCTATACCGACGAACAGGTATCGCTGCATGTGCCGCTGGCCGATGTCAATTACGGGCCAAACTATGAAATTTACATGGGCTTTCAGTTAAGCCAC
Source organism: uncultured Thalassospira sp. (assembly GCF_963976115.1). Classification (GTDB taxonomy): domain Bacteria; phylum Pseudomonadota; class Alphaproteobacteria; order Rhodospirillales; family Thalassospiraceae; genus Thalassospira. The sequence continues at coordinate 22,208 of NZ_CAXBJJ010000012.1, read as the reverse complement.
GACCAGCTTGATTATAATCGCCGCTTTGCCAAAAATTAACGGTTGCGGGCCTTTGGACCGGTTTTAAATTGTGCCTGCATGATAGCCGCAGCGTAATGTTTTGACTGGTGCAATGGCCCGACACTCCGTATAAGGGGCGATACCCAAGTGATCCCCGTGGGAGAGTTCCGCGGTCATTTGACAATGATAGCGCGGACGCCGAAGGAGCAACCACCCCGGAAACTCTCAGGCATAACGGACCGCGGGGAGATGGGACTCTGGAAAGTAGGCGGCATGGTTTTTGACATGTGCGCCTCGCCGAAGATGTAAGCCGGACCCGGTGCAAATTTTGCCCGGAAATGGTGATTCTTTCAGGCTCCAAGACAGAGGGGGATGTGGTTGGCCAATGGTCGGCTATGTTTCGCAACGACTGTCACGGAGAGCCTGATGGCGGATCAACAAGCCGAAAATCTATATAAAACAGCCCTTTATGATCTGCATGTTGAACTGGGTGCCAAGCTGGTGCCTTTTGCTGGTTATGCCATGCCGGTGCAATATCCGTTAGGGGTTAAGGGCGAACATCTTCATACCCGTGCCAAGGCCGGGTTGTTTGACGTGTCGCATATGGGCCAGGTGCGTTTGGTGGGCGAACATCGCGTTGCCGAACTGGAAAAACTGGTGCCGGGCGATATCGCCGTTTTGAAGCCGGGTCGGACCCGCTATTCCGCTTTTACCAATGATGATGGCACCATTCTTGATGACCTTATGATCACCAATGCGGGCGATAGCCTGTTTTTGGTCATCAATGCAGGCTGCAAGGATGACGACATTGTCCATATGCGCGCCAATCTGGATAATGGCGTGGAATTGCAGGAATTGAGCGACCGTGCCCTGATGGCCTTGCAGGGGCCGGAAGCCGCCAGCGTTCTGGCGCGTTTTGCCCCCGATGTTGCCAGCCTTAAATTCATGTCTTTTGCCGAAATCGATATTGCCGGTATTCCGTGTTTTGTCACCCGGTCGGGTTATACCGGCGAAGATGGCTTTGAAATTTCAGTACCTGAAGCCGATGCCGAAAAACTGGCCCGTTTGCTGCTGGCCGAAGACGAGGTCGAGGCGATTGGCCTTGGTGCGCGCGATTCGCTGCGTCTTGAAGCTGGGCTGTGCCTGTATGGCAACGATATCGACACCACCACCACCCCGGTGGAAGGGGATCTGAACTGGATTATCAACAAGCGTCGCCGTGAAGAAGGCGGCTTTCTGGGCGCAGATATTATTCTCGACCAGTTGGCCAACGGGGCAGATCGCAAACGCGTCGGGATTAAACCCGAAGGCAAGGCACCGGCCCGTGAACATACGATGGTGCTTAACAAGGATGGATACGATATTGGCGAAATCACCAGTGGCGGCTTTGGCCCCACTGTCGATGCGCCGATTGCCATGGGCTATGTCGCAATTGAATTTGCCGAGCCGGGCACCAAGGTGGACCTGATGGTACGTGGCAAGGCCCGCCCGGCGGAAATTGTAGCGTTGCCGTTTACACCGCATCGTTATTTCCGCGGCTGATTGCGCCGTATTGTGTTCAAAACGCAGCAAGAATTAAGCAGACAACCAAATTTGCAGGGACAAATCGAAATGGCTAAAAAATTCTCTAAAGAACATGAATGGCTTGAAATTGACGGCGATGTGGCAACTGTCGGCATTACCGACCATGCCCAACAGGCGCTTGGCGATATCGTTTATGTTGAACTGCCCGAAGTCGGCAAAAAGCTGGCGAAGGACGGCGATGCGGCAGTTGTCGAATCGGTCAAGGCCGCCAGCGACGTTTACGCCCCGGTTGACGGCGAAGTTGTTGAAGCCAACGAAGAACTCGACGCCAACCCGGCCTTGGTCAACGAATCGCCGGAAAATGATGGCTGGTTCTTTAAAATCAAAATAACCGATGCCTCCCAGCTTGACGATCTGATGGACGAAGCCGGTTACAAGGCATTTGTCGAAGGTCTGGAGGACTGATGCGCTATCTTCCGCTGACCAAGGCAGACCGGGCCTCGATGCTTGAAACCATCGGTGCGGGCTCGGTCGATGACCTGTATTGCGATGTGCCAGAAGGTGCATTGTTAAAAGAACCGGTCGACCTGCCCTATCATCAAGGTGAAATGCAGGTCGAACGCGATATGGCCAAACTGGCGGCCAAAAACATGGGGACGGCATCGGCCCCCAGTTTTCTCGGTGCCGGGGCTTATCGCCATCATGTGCCTGCAACGGTGGATTATGTTATCCAGCGCGGCGAGTTCTTGACGGCCTATACCCCGTATCAGCCCGAAATTGCCCAGGGCACGTTGCAGTACCTGTTTGAATTTCAAACCCAGGTCGCCTCCATCACCAATATGGATGTCGCCAATGCATCGATGTGGGACGGGGCAACGTCCTGTGCCGAAGCGGTGCTGATGGCGTGCCGGGCCACCCGGCGTAAAAAAGCAGTTCTGTCGGGTGGTTTGCACCCGCATTACCGCGAAGTCACCGAAACCTATTGCCAATATAGCGATACCGAGGTTGCCGGTCGCGATGGTCACCCGGAACATCAGGCTTCTGCCGATGAGCTTGATGACCTGATCGACGATCAGACCGCCTGTGTTGTGGTGCAGTACCCTGATGTGTTTGGTCGCCTTGATGACCACACCAAACTGGCCGATGCCTGCCACGCCAAAGGCGCGCTGTTGATTGTGGTGTTCACCGAGGCCGTTGCCTTTGGTGCCATCAAATCACCGGGCAGTTTTGGGGCCGACATCGTTTGCGGCGAAGGCCAGTCGATTGGCAATGCGCTGGGCTATGGCGGGCCATATGTTGGTTTGTTTGCCACCACCAGCAAACTGGTGCGCCAGATGCCGGGCCGCCTGTGCGGTGAAACCGTGGATCAGGATGGCAAGCGCGGTTTTGTGCTAACCCTGTCGACCCGCGAACAGCATATTCGCCGTGAAAAGGCGACTTCGAACATTTGCACCAATTCAGGGCTGTGTTCGCTGGCCTTTACGGTGCATATGAGCCTGCTGGGCGAAGACGGCTATCGCAAGCTGGCTGCGATTAATCATGAACGTGCGGTTAAAACCGCCGACGCACTTGACGGCGTTGCCGGTGTTGAGGTGGTTAATGACAGCTTCTTTAACGAATTCACCGTCAAGCTGAGCAAACCGGCCGCCGAGGTGGTCGAAGCCCTTGTCGCCCGGGGCATTATGGGCGGCGTGCCCTTGTCACGCCTGTATCCCAACCGCGATGATCTGGGCCGGTTTATGCTGGTGGCAGCCACCGAAACCAATAGTGACGACGATATCGCAGCCCTTGCGGCGGCCCTTAAGGAGGTGCTGGCATGACGTTTCAGACCCATACCGGCAATCGTGGCCTTGTCCTTGAAGAAAAACTGATTTTCGAACAGGGCGAAGCCGGACGCAGTGGCGTTGATCTGCCCGATCCCGGACCGGTGAAAAGCCGCATGGGTGGCCTTGAACGCGATAGCGACGTTGGCCTGCCAGGCTTGTCCGAACCGCAAGTGGTGCGGCACTATACCCGTCTGAGCCAGAAGAATTTCGGCATTGATTCCGGCTTCTTCCCGCTGGGTTCCTGCACCATGAAACATAATCCGCGCCTGAATGAAAAAATCGCCCGCTTGCCCGGGATTGCCGATTTGCACCCGATGCAGCCCGAAAGCACTGTTCAGGGCGCGCTGGAACTGATGGACCAGTGTGCACACTGGTTGCTGGTTTTGACCGGGATGCCTGCCGTTGCCATGTCGCCCGCGTCGGGCGCGCAGGGCGAATTGTGCGGCATGATGGCGATTCGTGCCGCCCTGGATGCGCGCGGTGAAACCCGCCGTCGGGTGCTGGTGCCCGAATCGGCCCATGGCACCAACCCGGCAACGGCTGCTGCCTGTGGCTTTACGGTGGATTCCATTCCTGCCACCGCCGATGGCCGGGTTGATCTGGCGGCATTTGAAGCCAAGCTGGGCGATGATGTGGCGGGTATCATGCTGACCAACCCCAATACCTGCGGGTTGTTTGAACGTGATGTGCGTAAAATCGCCGATCTGGTTCATGCCGCAGGGGGATATTTTTACTGCGACGGAGCCAATTTTAACGCCATTGTCGGTCGCGTGCGCCCGGCGGATCTGGGCGTTGATGCCATGCATATCAACCTGCACAAAACCTTTTCCACCCCGCATGGCGGCGGTGGTCCGGGTTCAGGGCCGGTGGTCTTTTCCGAGGCACTGGCACCGTTCGCGCCGATCCCCTATGTGGTCAAAACCGAAGACGGCTTTCATCTGGTGGAAACCGCCGATGAGCAAGACGGCAAAATGCCGTTTGGCCGCCTGAAGGGGTTTCATGGCCAGATGGGTATGTTTGTGCGCGCCCTGTCCTATATGAAAAGCCACGGGGCCGACGGGTTGCGTCAGGCATCGGGCGATGCGGTGCTGAATGCCAACTATTTGCTGGCACGGTTAAAAACCAAACTTAGCGTGGCCTATCCTGGCTATTGCATGCACGAAGCCCTGTTTGATGATGATTTTCTTAAAGGGACCGGTGTTTCGACGCTGGATCTTGCCAAGGCGATCATTGATGAAGGTTTCCACCCGATGACCATGTATTTCCCGCTGGTCGTTCATGGTGCCCTTTTGATCGAACCGACCGAGACCGAAACCAAAGAATCGATTGACCAGTTCTGCGATGCAGTTTTGTCGTTGGTTGCCAAGGCAGAGGCTGGGGATTCGGAATTTTTCAAAAATGCACCCTATTTGACTCCGCGGCGGCGGTTGGATGAAACAGCGGCTGCGCGCAAGCCTGTATTGCGCTGGAACCCTGCAAACGCTTGATCCATAATGCTGCACTGCGATTTTTCACACCCCGGTCTTATGGCCGGGGTGTTCTTTTTCAACGGCTTTCAAGGGCTTGCTCTTGAAAGCCGTTGGACTCGTCGCAATTTGGACCCTTATAATCGCAATACATTTGCGAATGACCGGTCATTGTGGGAAGGCTGGTCTGGAAATGCGTGATTGGAAGACCAGGGCATATCGCCCGTGGCGGAGGTAAGAGACTGTTATGATGCGTCCCGTGCAGAAGATTTTTACAGCCGAACGACGTTTGCGGGAACGTCAGGGTGCTGTCGTTGAAGACTGGTCAGATTCATTTTTTGATCCGTCCCTGGAAACCGGCATGGGGGCCGGGAAACTGTCGGCACCGTCACCCACCGTTTCACCTGCGCCATCGACGCCTTCCGGGGGCGATAGCCATTTGATTTTGGAAGAAATTCGCGCGATGCGGGCCGAAATGGCCCAGTTGCGCGGGGCGATTGCCCAGGGGGGCGTGGCCCCGGTTGCCGATGCAGGCGAAGAGGCCGCCTCGCAAGCCAATGCTGCCAATGACGGCCCCCTTGATATTCTGCCGGAACCGGTTTCAAGCAACCCGTCGCATTCCAGGCGTCCGGGTGCGAGCGAACCCGACCGTGATGACCTTGAACTGATTCGCGGTCAGATCGAGGAAATGAACGAACATATTCACAAGGCGAAAATTCAGATTGCCGCCTTGCGACACCCCAAGGCACCGGATGACCGGCTGGTGACGGCTGCCAGTGAACTTGACGCAATCGTCAAGGATACCGAAATGGCGACACATACCATTCTGGAAGCCGCCGAGCAGATCGACGATCTGGCGATGACGTTGAAAAATTCTGCCACCAGCGACTTTGTGGCCGATCATGTCGAACAGATTGCCTTTATTGTTACCAAAATCTTCGAATCCTGTAACTTTCAGGACATTACCGGGCAGCGCATCAACAAGGTGGTTAACACCCTGGAATTCGTTGAAAAACGCGTTCACAATATGATCCTGATCTGGGGCGAAGATGCTTTTGCCGACCTGCCGATGTCCGAAGAGGAAGAAGAGGTCGCCAAAGCCGAAGATGCTGATCTTTTGAACGGCCCGCAAATGGAAGGCGAGGGGATCAGCCAGGACGATATCGATAAATTGTTTGATTGAGTCTTTAATCTTTGCGCATGAATACCAATGTCCGATAGAGTTCCCCCCCTTCGTAAGGGGTGGATATATAATGCAAACGCATTATAAATCTATGTGGCACGTATTCTTCGCCTGACTGGCGCTTGGCGGCGCTGGTAGATTTAAGCGAGCATCCGGGAGGGATTTATCCGCTCCGGAGGTTCTGGAGGACATGGATATGGCATTTTGGTCAACAACCAAAGCGAATGCAACACAGGCCAGGGCGCAGGACATCAAGTGGCGCGCAGGCCCGCGCGGTGATTATTTTCGCCTGTATATGCTTGATGATATCAGCGAGTTAAAGGTCGACGGTGTCGGCGGGGTTTATCTGGTGTGGCATGGCGGTGTGAAGCCGGGCTGGCTTCTGGCAGGCAATGCCGGGGATCTGGGGCATGTTTTTCGTGAATTGCGCGGGGACCGCGATATTCGCGATTATGATGGCCGTGGTGGCGTTTATATCAGTTGGTCGCCGATCAAGGACGAATACCGCGATGGTGTGGTCCATTTTCTGGCGCGCAGCATCAAGCCGGTGTTTGAATGCGAGTTCGACAGCCGCAAGGATGCGATTCCTGTCATGCTGCCGCGCTAAAGCATTTTTCCTTTAATATGGGCTGCTGCTTTATCAAAACAGGCCAAACTGCGGGCGTGCGGTCTGGCCTGTTTTTATTGGCAATTGCGCGCATCGTGGATGTCACGCGGTATGGGTATGCTTGCGGGGTGCCAGCTTAAAGGGCCGCCAGAACCGATTCCGCACTGGAAACATCAAATGCGCCCGGTTCTTCGATCGCAAGGTGGGTGACTTTGTTGTCGTCAATGATCATGGCATAACGGTTGGCCCGTTCGCCCAGGCCCTTGCCACGTAGATCCAGTTTCAGGCCGGTGCCATTGGTGAAATTCAAATCACCATCGGCCAGCATGGTGATCGTTTCACCAACATTTTCCGATTTGGCCCATGCCTGCATCACAAAGGCATCATTGCTGGCAAGGCAGAAAATTTCGTCCACACCTTTGGCTTTGATGTCATCTGCCTTGTTGATAAAGCCGGGCAGATGTTTGATCGAGCAGGTCGGTGTGAAAGCGCCAGGAACGGCAAAAAGAACAACCTTGCGACCCGCAAACAGGTCTTTGCTTTGGACCGCTTCGGGGCCATCGGGGGTGGCACGGTGCAATACGACGTCGGGTAGCGTTGCGCCTTCGGCGATGGTCATGACGTTTCTCCGTTTTGTGAATGTCGCATCAATGCAGACATGATTACCGGTTCAGCGCCCGGCAGAATATCAGCTTGCGCCTGATGGTCACTTAGAATGACTTAAAAAATCATTCTGTGCCAGCGGCTTCCCATGAAGTGTGATGCGGGTTAGTTATTTGCAAGCCCCTGCATGCCTGTTGCGGTTGCAACAGCCGAAATGACCTGATCCTTGCCAAGCAATTCCGACAGTAATATGCCATCGGGCGCTGCCGGGCCGAATACGGCATCAAACGGAATGCCATAGCGGTCATATTTGGCCAGAAACGCGGCAATCTCCGGGTCGGGGCGGGTCCAGTCACCTTGCATCAACACAATATTTTCATGATCCAGAGCAGATCGAACCACATCGGTATTTATCACCAGGCGTTTATTGACCTGGCAGGTCACGCACCAGTCGGCGGTAATGTCCACCAGCACGGTTTTACCCTGTGCCACAAGCGATGCGATTGTCTCGGGCGCAAAGGGCTGCCAGGGCAGGCCGACGTCATCGACGGCCTTTGACATGGCATTTGCAGTGCTGTTTGCCGGTGGTTTGGAAAATCCGGGCGCAAACAGGGCCATCAGCACGGCAAGGGTGGCTAAACCCGCCAGCAATGGTTTGCGTTTGTCATGGCTGGTTTTATGCCGCCACCAGATCAGCCCGCTGGCAAGGATCAGGCCTGCGCCAACAGCACTGGCCCCGTTGGTGCCAATTTGCCCGGCCAGCACACTGAGCAGCCAAAGTGCCGTACCCAGCAGCGCCAGCCCCAGAATGAATTTTACCACCGCCATCCAGCGGCCCGGTTTGGGCAGCAGGCGGGCAATTTCCGGGCGGGCGGCGATTAAAAGGTAGGGCAGGGCAAAGCCGATGCCCAACAGGGTGAAAATCCAGAAAATGTCGAAAATTGTGCCGGCAAGAGCAAATCCAACCGCCGTCCCCAGAAAGGGGGCTGAACAGGGGGTTGCCAACAAGGTGGCAAACATTCCGGTCAGGAAATGTCCGCCCATGCCGCCATGGTCGGGTGCAGATTGACCGGTGCGGGGCTGATGATGGTCAATCGCATCATTGGCAAGGTTGTTCAAGCGGCTGGCGCTGATTTCAAACAGGCCAAACATGTTGCAGGCAAACAAAACCACAATGATGGTCATCACGGTTAAAAACAGCGGTTGCTGAAACTGAATGCCCCAGCCGATAGATCCCCCTGCCAGTTTCAGGATGCTTAACGCCCCGGCAATGATCCAGAAAGAAACCAGAATGCCCAGCGCACTGGCGATAAAGCCACGTCGGGTGTGGGCACGGTTTTTTGCACTCAGGCCAATGGCGCCCATAACCTTGATCGACAGAACCGGCAACACGCACGGCATCACATTCAGGATCAGGCCGCCCAAAAGGGCCAACCCGCCGATAACCCACCATGCGGTACCGGTACCGGTATCGGTGCCGGTGTTATTCGCCCTGGCAGGCTGGGCCGTTGACAATGTGGTATTGGTGGTCACCATGCCCGATTGTGGTTGCGTGCCAACGCGAACGGGTTGTTCAATCGCCAGATCACCGGCCAGAACGGTCGCGGTCATGTTCTGTGTGGCAAAACTTTCGGCTTTGGCCTTGTTCTGAATGGCCAGCCGGTAAACCGGGTTGCCATCCATCGTTTGCCCGGTGGGGGCGGGCGGGCCAAAACTGTCGGTCGCTTTGCCTTCGATCAAAATGTCCGGTGTTGCCCCTTCGGGCAGATCCCGCAGGGCAACATTAAGGTAGTTTGCGCTGCGATCGCTGCTTTGCCAGATGGCCGATACACTCATGGGCAGGGTGTCGCCGGTTAGCGGTACCTTGGCGGCGAATTTTTCAATTTCGTGGGCATGGCTGGAAATATCGGCGCGATCGGCGGGCAGGGTCAGGTTAAGATCAGCGGTTGCCGGAACGCAAATGTCACTACATGCCAGATAATCGACCAGAACATGCAGCTTTACCGGCTGGGACGGGTCCAGAACCGGAATGTCGATGGGGAAAATAATCCGGTCTTCATAGCCAAAGGTTTCCAGTCCGAAAATGGAAAAACGAACCGGGGCAGGCCAGCGCATGGTGGCGGCATCGGTGTCGACATTGGTTGAACCGGCCCAGTCAATTTTGGGCGGAAAACCGGCATCACCGGCGCTGCGCCAGTAAACTTTCCAGTGTGGTTGCAGGGCAAATTCCAGCCCCAGACGCAGGCTGTGCACATCTTTGACCCCGTCGCGCGCACTTAAAACACGCACAGATGCAAAATCCTCGTCCTGCCAGGCGCTTTGGGCGGGGGCGGCCTGTGCCATATGGGGCAACAATATCAAAAACAACAGGGCAAGAAAACGCTTGGTCACGACGGGCATTCCTGGAAAAATGGTCAGCAAGGCAGGGGTACGACGATGAAGGGTTCAATGCAAGCCACGAACATGTTACCGCTGCGTCAAACCTGTTATGTCATCAATACACGACTGGTGTGGTTCGCCTTTTATACCCATATGAAAACCGTACCCATTTGATTAAGAACAGGCCACGGCGAATATTTTAACACCAGGCTTGGCTTGACCCGTCAGAACGGGGTAGTCTTGAGTTTCAGTGAATAAGGATGGCGAAAAATGGCACATGCAGGCAACGACGGAGAATATCTCTCGGGCAAGCTCCTGATTGCCATGCCCGGCATGCGCGATCCGCGCTTTGCTCAAAGTGTGGTCTATCTGTGCGCGCATAACGAAGATGGTGCCATGGGCATTGTTGTGAACCGCCTGATTGACTCGATCACGTTCCCCGAACTGCTCGAACAGCTTGGCATCGTGCGCCCGGCCTCGACCATTGCCGATATTCAGGTGCATTTTGGCGGGCCGGTTGAATCGGGCCGGGGTTTTGTTCTGCATTCCAACGATTTTCAAAACGATGCCACCTTGCAGGTTGACCGCGATGTATCGGTGACGGCAACGGTGGATATTCTGGAAAATATCGCCCTTGATAAAGGGCCGCATAACAGCATTCTGGCCCTTGGTTATGCCGGTTGGCGCAGTGGGCAGCTTGAAACCGAAATTCGCGCCAATGGCTGGTTGCATGTCGATGCCGATGCCGAATTGCTGTTTGGCACCGATTGCGAAGACAAATGGCAACGCGCCTTTACCAAGCTGGGCTTTGCACCTGAATTATTGTCGGGCGAAGCAGGTCATGCCTGATCGGGCGTTGTCTTGTGCCTATGCAAGGCTGATATTTTTCGCCAGATAATCCAGAAATACCCGCATCCGCAGGGGCATTTGCCGTTGGCCGACAAACACGGCATGGATTTGTTCAAATTCCGGTTCGACGGTATCCTCTAACAAGGGGTGTAAGCGCCCTTGTTCAATATCGGGGCCAACGTGGAACCGGGCCAGGCGGCCAATGCCAACCCCGGCCAGGGCCAACTGGCGCATGGTTTCACCGTTATTGACCTGCAAATTGCCGGTTCTTGCACCGGGGTCGTCGTTGCCGGTGTGGTTTAGCGCCCATTGGTCCTGGGCGCGGCGAAAATTGAAATTCAGGCAATTATGATTTTCAAGGTCGGCCGGGCTTTGCGGGCAGCCAAAGCGTTCCAGATAGGACGGGGTGGCAATGATCACGCGGCGGCTCACGCCCAGTTTGCGCGCCAGCAGGCGCGAATCGCGCAAGGTGCCACTGCGAATGGCAATGTCGGCGCGTTCACCCAGAATATCAATCACATCGTCGGTCAGGCTCAAGTCGATCGAGACTTCGGGGTGTTTTTCCAAAAATCCACCCAGAACAGGTACCAGCACATGGTTACCAAACGGGATGGTCGCATTGACACGAATAAGCCCGCGCGGGGTGGCGCTGTCATGGGCCAGCCTGGCTTCAAGTGTGTTGATATCCTCAAGAATGCGGCTGGCATCCTGGTAATAGGCATGGCCTTCGCGGGTCAGTTTCAAATTGCGGGTGGAGCGCACAAACAACTGCGTGCCCAGTCTTTCTTCCAGCCGCGCAATCAGCTTTGCCACTGCCGACGGGGTTAGTTGCAAGCGGCGCGCGGCGGCCGAAAAGCTGCCCGCATCGGCAACCCGCAAAAATACTTCCATTTCGCCAGACCGGTTTGGTAACATTTGATAATAAAATTCCAAACTGATTATAATTGATGAATTATAGTCACATCAAAGCAAAAAAGCCATAGTGCAAGCCATGTAAAATATTAACCAAAAGGCTTTGTTATGCCCCTTGCAATCTATGCGCTTGCCGCCGGTGCCTTTGGCATCGGCATGACGGAATTCGTCATTATGGGCTTGCTGCTTGATGTGGCGCGCGATCTTGATGTGTCACTGTCCAGTAGCGGGCTTCTTGTTACCGGCTATGCCCTTGGCGTGGTTGTTGGCGCCCCGGTTCTAACTGTCTTTACCGGCAGATGGCGGCGTAAAAATGTGCTGCTGTTTTTGATGGTGGTTTTTATCATCGGCAATTTTCTGTGCGCCATCGCGCCTGATTATGCCACGCTGATGATCGCCCGTATCATTGCCGCCTTTGCCCACGGGGCATTTTTCGGCATTGGCGCGGTGGTGGCAACCGACCTTGTCGCCAGCGAAAAAAAGGCATCGGCCATCGCCATCATGTTTACCGGCCTGACCGTTGCCAATGTGCTGGGCGTGCCGTTTGGTACCTGGCTTGGTCAGATCTATGGCTGGCGCGCCACGTTCGAGGCGGTGACCGCGATTGGTGTTTTGGCATTGATCGCCACGGCGTTTTTGGTGCCGCGTGATAAAAAACACACCACCATCAATGTTGCTGCCGAAATGAAAGCCTTGCTGCGCCCGCAGGTTTTGATGGGGCTGGCGATTACGGTGCTGGGGTTTGGCGGCGTATTTACCGCCTTTACCTATATTGCACCGTTGCTGACCGAAATTGCCGGTTTTTCCGATGCGGCTGTGTCGCCGGTTTTGCTGTTATTCGGGGTGGGGCTGTTTGTTGGCAATCTTTATGGCGGGCGGCTGGCGGATCGGCGGCTTATGGCAACTTTGATCGGGTCGCTGGTGTTTTTGTCGGTCGTGCTGGTGGTGCTGACCTATGCGCTGGATAATCAGATCGTCACCATCATTACCGTTGGTGTGCTGGGGGCGGCGGCTTTTTCAACGGTGCCGCCATTGCAAATGCGGGTTCTGGCCAAGGCCGAAGGCGCACCCAGCCTGGCATCCTCCATCAACATTGCCGCCTTTAACCTTGGCAATGCCGGGGGGGCATGGTTGGGCGGTATTGCTATCGACCACGGGCCGGGCCTTGCCGGGGTGCCTTTGGTGGCCGCTGCGATGACAGCGGGTGGGCTGGTTCTGGCCCTGGTCAGCTGGCGGATGGATCGATCCCCTAAAGGCGCATTGGCCTCGCTGGCATCGTGATTCTAAATCGTTACAACCTGATAACCTTTCTGCGATTACAAAAGACGGCCCTGTGACGGGGTCGTCTTTTGTTTGGTGCGCATTATTTCGGGCGGGCTTTTGGGGTAATTTACCCCGGTGCTTGGGGTTTTATATACACATTGCCGTTTTGGTTACGCCATTAGCGGGCGTTCATTGGTGGCGTCATATTTCAGAACCTCTCCTTGCATTCTGCCTGACCATTTATTGATAAATGCCAGCGTTTCCTGGCGGGCCAAATGGGCACTTAATGATTGTTGATCCTGCCAGCGTTCAGCTACCTGCATGCGTGCCACCTCGGGATCAGCGATTGTGATGGCATAGGAAAGGCACCCGCTGCCGGTCTTGTTGGCGGGATTAATTTCTTTGATATCTCGTAGAAATTCATCCCTGTCTGCCGGGGCGATTTCGATATGCCCTAAAACAATAATCATCACCGTCCTTGTCCTTTTATTGCGCCTTTTGGGGAATTTGGCGGGATGCCAGCATTTTATGTTCTTAATCGACGGTAAGGACGATTTTGCCCTGGATATGCCCTTTGGCGGCGCGTTCATGGGCTTTGCGGGCGTCGGCAAGCGAAAACATGCTGTCAAGAACCACCCGGATCGACCCGTCATCAAGCAAACGCGCGACCTCGGTTAGCTGCGCCCCGCTTGAACGGACCTGGGTTGCCGAGACGGTGACGCCCAGCTTTTCGGCTTCCTTCGCGCCGGAAAAGCCTAGCGGAAATATCGGAAACAAGGCACCACCCCGTTTTAGCGTGGGCAGGAAACGACCGGTGGTTGGGCCACCAAGCGCATCGATCACTAGGTCAATGTCACGGGCAATGTCTTCGGGCGGGGTTTTGGTATAGTTGATGAATTCGTCAGCTCCGAGGTCACGCAAAAGGGCTTCGTGCGGGCCCGATGCCACGGCGATCACGTGTGCTCCTTTCAGCTTGGCGATTTGCACGGCAAAATGCCCCACACCGCCCGCAGCCCCGTTCACAAGGACGGTCTTGCCCGCAAGCGGCACGGGCTGATGCATCTCGGGTTGCAGCGGGTTTGGTTCGTTGTGGCCCAGATCAATCATGAACTGCCACGCGGTTAGCAGCGACATGGGCGCGCCCGCGGCGTGTGTATGGTCAATCCCGGCCGGTTTGAGGGCAAGTTCCGAGGCTGGCACGCTGACATATTGCGCATAAGCTTTGCTCTCTCCGGCAAGGCCCGTGGGAAAGCGCACCATGGCGTAAACAGCGTCGCCAATTGCGAAATCCGTCACATCATCGCCAATTGCGGTGACCACGCCCGATATGTCGGTGCCCAAAATGACAGGAAAGGAAACCTGTGGCCGCCACTCGGGTGGCAGCATTTTATATCCGTCGCGCAGGTACCAGTCAGGCGGGTTAAGGCCCACGGCGTGAACACGTACAAGCACATCGCCCGCCGTTAATTCCGGCATCGGGGCGTCCTCGTAATGCAGGACTTCCGGTCCGCCAAAGGCGTGCTGGCGAACCGCTTTCATCAATGTTTGTTTCATATCTTTTCCTTGCCTTGGAGCTGTGATATTCATAATCGGAGCGTTGCTCCATATAAACGGAACACTGCTCCGATTGTCAAGGAGTAAAGATGCGCGCGGACGCCCGGAAAAACTATGACCACTTGCTTGTCGTTGCTCATGAAGCCGTGACAGAGCACGGCGCAGACGCCTCGCTGCGCGATATTGCCCGCAAAGCAGGCGTCGGGTTTGGCACGCTGTATCGCCATTTCCCGACGCGAGAAGCGCTGTTTGAGGCGCTGCTTCGCACACGCTTTGATGAATTGACGGTATTGGCGCGCGAATTTGAAACATCGACCACAACGGCGCTGGCCCTTGTGTCGTGGTTGCGCGAGGCGGTGGCGGTGACGCAAAATTACAGCGGTGTGATTGCCCCAATGGTTGCGGCCATTGCCGACCCGGATTCGGCCCTTCATGCGTCATGTGTTGCCATGCGCGCCGCCGGTACGCAGCTTCTGGTGCGCGCACAGGCCGCACATATGGCGCGTGCCGATATCGACGGGACAGACCTTTTCGGGCTGGTCGGTGCGCTGGGCTGGCTGGGTGATCAACCTGCACTGGCCCCACGGGCGGAACATCTGTTCGGGGTTATTTCAGACGCCATTCTGACCGATCAGGGCCGTGGCGAAGCGGGCCGGAAATAACCCGCCCGTCCGTCGCCAAAAATTTCAGCCAAGGGTCACAGGCACGGCCAACATCAATATGCACAGCATCAGCCAGCGCCAGAAGATGACGTTGCGTTAAATTTCCATGGGCCGATATCTTAACGGAAGCATGCTTTAACGGGCAGCCCACCAGAAGGTGCGCTGCCCGCATAGGAGAAAAACAATAACAACACCGGTTAATCGAACAGGGCGTCGATTTCGTCTTGCGAAAAAATCTGATCGACTTCGTTCTGGTTGTTCTTTTCCTGATTCTGCGGAGAGCGGGTAACGGTTTTGTCGAGGTTATCGAGGCCCTTGGGTTCAGGCGGCAGGTCAAAGTCATCAAAATCATCATCACCCCAGATCTCGATCACGCGGTTTACACGTTCTTCGATATATTTCATGGTGTTGACGACTTTGGTAATGCGCTGCCCGGTCAGGTCCTGGAAGTTGCACGATTCAAACACCTTGACCACAAGTTCGACAATATCGTCCGCCAGTCCTTGCACATAATCATCGGTCGCTGCCGAACGGATATTATGGGCCACGGTATCAATGTTTTCGACATTTTCCAGAATATTGGCTGTGGCTTCCTCGGTCGCTTCGACGATGGAGTCCAGTTCGCCCTTCACAATATTCAGGCGCGTTCCGCTGGTATCATCGGGCGAGGTATAAAGGGCGGCAATTTCTTTTTTGGTTTCCTGGATCGAGTTGGCCAGCGCCCGAATTTCGGTTTTCAGCATCCGAAGCTCGCTGCGGGCATCGCCCTGCTCTTCAGGGGCCTCAACGTGCTTGCGCTGCTCGTCGATCATGATCTTGATGTCGGACAAAAGCTCCAACTTCAGATCTTCAATTGCATTGTGCAACGATGACATATCCGGCGCAGGCCCCGGCCCCTGTCCGTCACCGTAATTTGCCGGTTCGGGCAGCGACACGATATCGCTCATATGTTCCAGCCTGTTTAACAGCCGCATTTCGGCAGTGAACAGCTTCTTTTGATTTTGACGAGCCATAGGCAAACCTCAATAACGAAAATCTGTCTTAAACTATACTGTACTATACCCAAGCGCAGGGTCCGAAAATCTTCGAATTCGGTCGTTGCGAGCGCGCCAGCAATTTCAGTCACGGGTTCTGCAAGGCGGTCATTGCCGCTTGCCATGCTTTGATAATGGGGAAAGCTGGCGACAAGTAAAGAGACCACTGTGAGTAATTTTTATAAAAACCGTCGATCTTGCCGCTAAGGCAGAGACAGACCATCTTATACCATTGTCGAGGCTTTCGCCAGACCGCGTGTCTTGCATACAGGTTTTACACGCGAAAGACAGCCGCAGGTGCGGTTTTGACATCCGTTAATGCACGCAACACCCGGTTTTAAGCCGGTTTTGCCACTGCCCCGGTATCGGGCGCGCCGATTGGCCCAAAAAATGGAATGGCGGCGTAAAAATGCAGTGTAACGGGATGCGGGTTATGCGGCGACAGGCCCCTGCCGGTTTACCTGATTTGCGGTGCGACAGAATAAAGCGTTCTGCCGGTAAAAACCGGTCATGCAGGGGGCCACACCGTGTTTTGACGACCAGGCACCGAAACGACCGGACGATTCGCGTTGTTTTTGCACCTTTTCCGGCAAAACCGTACCTGAATATGTAAATCAAAGGTTGCGACGCGGCGAAACGCGTCAGGGGTGAATTGAATTATTTTAGAGAAATTTTGCGGTTGCATCCCGATGCGCGCCGCACGCACATAGCTTTGTTGGCTTTGGCTACCGCAGGGCGAGAAGGCATTGCGGGCGCTGTAGTTGGGTTGATATAAGGGGAATATTCCTTTTGATCCATAGGTTTAGTTTTAGAAAAATCCTTAAATCAGCTAAAAGACTATGGCAAAACACAAAATTAATTTGTGCGATGCAGCAAGGTTTTTTGTGGAACCGGTTGAAAAGATAAGCTATTTGCCACGCATACCGATATGCTTGGCATATCAGGATAATAGAATTAGTCTTAGCTAATTAGTTCATAGTTTTGATGTCGGGACCGATCCGCGGTCCAATGTCATGGCGGGTCATTTTCGGGGAGCGACCGGGGCTTCCCGATCGGAATATGTCACGCTGTTCGGCGTCGCCGAAAATGGCACTAATGCCTTGAGTTGTAATGCGAGGGGGCAGATTCGCATGTCGATCAAGATGCTGTTTCCCATTTTGTTGCTGGGATTGGCAGTTCTGACAGGACTGGATTCATCTGCGGTTGCCGCAGTGGGCCAGCCCGAGCCGTGGCAACTGGGTCTTCAGGACGCAGTTTCGCCAGTGGCGGTTGAGGGCCAAAAGTTTTTTACATTGCTGGTTTGGCTGATGACGGCTGTTGTCGTCATTGTGCTGGTGTTGCTGCTTTATGCGCTGTTCCGTTTCAGCCACAAGCGCAATCCGACACCATCAAGGACCACCCACCACACCTTGCTTGAAGTGGCATGGACGGTGGTTCCGGTCCTGATCTTGCTGATCATCGCCATCCCGTCCTTCCGTTTGCTTTATTTTGCAGACCATGTCGAAGATGCCGATATGACGCTGAAAATTATCGGCAAGCAGTGGTATTGGACCTATGAATATCCCGACAATGGCGATTTCACCTTTGATTCGCTGATGATCGATGAGGATACCGCCGTTGCCGAAGGCAAAAAACGCCTTCTTGATGTGGATAATCCCGTTGTTCTGCCCGTCGACACCGACATTCGCCTGATCATGACATCCGAAGATGTGATTCATAGCTGGGCGATGCCGTCACTGTTCATTAAACTTGATGCCGTTCCGGGTCGTCTTAACGAAACCTGGACCCGCATTCCGGCAGAATTTGCCGGAACCATGTTCTATGGTCAGTGCTCGGAACTGTGTGGTGTTAATCACGCCTATATGCCGATTGCGGTTAAGGCCGTGACCAAGGAAGAATACGCAGATTGGGTCAAGACGGCTCAGGAACAGTTTGCTTCGGCCACCATGCCAGCGGCTGTTTCAGTTGCCTCGGCCGAGTGAGGGAGAGTTCAATGGCTCACGCTGATACATATGCGCATGATCACGATCATACGCCCGGCTTTTTTCGCCGCTGGTTTTTGTCGACCAACCACAAGGACATCGGATCGCTGTATCTGATTTTCTCGCTGCTGGCCGGTTTGATCGGCGGGGCATTTTCGGTGTGGTTCCGTATGGAACTGGCACATCCGGGAACCCAGATTATTGAAGATCACCAGTTTTTTAACGTGCTTGTGACCGCACATGGCATGATCATGGTGTTCTTTGTTGTCATGCCCGCCATGATTGGCGGTTTTGGCAACTGGTTTGTGCCGATCATGATTGGCGCACCGGACATGGCCTTTCCGCGCCTGAACAACATTTCGTTCTGGCTGCTGGTTCCGGCCTTTTTCCTGCTGCTGCTTTCGGCGGCGGTCGGCACGGGGGCCGGTACGGGCTGGACGGTTTATCCGCCGCTTTCAAGTACGCTGGGGCATCCCGGTGCGTCGGTTGATCTGGCGATTTTCGCGCTGCATCTGGCTGGTGCCAGCTCTATTTTGGGGGCGGTTAATTTCATCACCACCATTTGCAACATGCGTGCGCCGGGTATGACCCTGCATAAAATGCCGCTTTTTGCCTGGTCGATGCTGGTTACCGCGTTTTTGTTGTTGCTGGCGGTGCCGGTTCTGGGTGGTGCCATCACCATGCTGCTGACCGACCGTAACTTTGGCACGACATTCTTTGATCCGGCCGGTGGCGGGGACCCGATCCTCTATCAGCACCTGTTCTGGTTCTTTGGTCATCCCGAAGTTTACATCATGATTTTGCCGGGTTTTGGCATCATCAGCCACATCATTTCGACCTTTTCGCGCAAGCCGATTTTCGGCTATCTCGGCATGGCTTATGCGATGGTGGCGATCGGGGTTGTCGGCTTTATCGTGTGGGCACACCACATGTATACCGTCGGCCTTGATGTTGACACCCGTGCCTATTTCACCGCCGCAACAATGGTGATTGCGGTGCCAACCGGGGTCAAGATTTTCTCGTGGATTGCCACCATGTGGGGTGGTTCCATCAGCCTGCGTGCGCCGATGCTGTGGGCGATTGGCTTTATCTTCCTGTTTACCGTTGGCGGTGTGACAGGGGTTATCCTGGCCAATTCCGGCATGGATCTGCCGCTGCACGATACCTATTTCGTGGTCGCGCATTTTCACTATGTGTTGTCGCTGGGCGCTGTGTTTTCGATCTTTGCCGGTTTCTATTACTGGTTTGGCAAAATGACCGGCTACGAGATTTCCGATCTGGGCGGCAAGATTCACTTCTGGCTGTTTTTCATCGGCGTCAACCTGACCTTCTTCCCGCAGCACTTCCTTGGGCTGGCAGGTATGCCGCGTCGGTATGCCGATTATCCTGATGCGTTTGCAGGGTGGAACCTTGTTTCGTCCTATGGTGCGTATATTTCGTTTGGGGCAACGATTTTCTTCCTTGGTGTGGTGGCACACGCCTTTATTCGTGGTAAGAAAGCCGCCGCAAACCCGTATGGCGAATATGCTGATACCCTGGAATGGACGGTCAGCTCGCCGCCGCCGTTCCATACTTTTGATGAACTGCCGCGCATTAAATAAGCCATGCGATCTTTTGTGATTTGCCGGGATACTTCCGGCAAATCACAACCACCAAAGCCAGAAAGAAGACCGCACCAGTCATGAGCAAGACCGCACTTGATCAGACGCTGACCCTTGATACCGTTCCGAGCATTCCGGTTTCGACCGTGCGTGATTATTTCACGCTGCTTAAACCCGGTGTCATGACGCTTGTTGTTTTTACCGGTGCCGTTGGCCTGCTGATTGCGCCTGGCCACCTGCATCCGTTTCTGGCCCTGGTGGCCATTGGCTGTATTGCTGTTGCCAGTGGCGCTGCTGCCTCGATTAACATGTGGTATGATCGCGATATCGACATTCACATGAAACGGACCATGAACCGGCCAATACCTGCCGGGCGTGTGCCTGCCGATGAAGCCCTGTCGATGGGAATTTTCCTGTCGATTGTTTCTGTCACCGTCATGGCGGTTGCCATTAACCTGGTGGCGGCGACCTTGCTGGCGGTGTCGATCGGGTTTTATGTTTTTGTTTATACCATGTGGCTGAAACGCCGCACGCCGCAAAATATCGTGATTGGCGGGGCGGCCGGGGCTTTTCCGCCCATGATCGGCTGGGCCGCGGTAACCGGTGGCATCGACCTTAATTCGGTTGCGCTGTTCATGATTATCTTTATGTGGACACCGCCGCATTTTTGGGCGTTGGCGCTGTTTCGTTGCGGCGATTATGCCAAGGTTGGCGTGCCGATGATGCCGGTTGTGGCCGGGCCTGATGCGACCAAAAAGCAGATGCTGGTTTACACCATTTTGCTGGTGCCCGTGACGCTGGTGCCCTATTTCACCGGTTTGCTCGGCGTGTTTTATGCCGCCACGGCGGCCCTGACCGGGCTGTGGTTTTTACGTCATGCCTGGCGTGTTTTGTGCAATGCCGAAGAAAAGGCACCGCAAAAAATGTTTGGCTATTCGATTTTGTACCTGTTTGTGCTGTTTGGCGCGATGGTTGCCGACATCTGGCTTGAAAGTTTCATCGCATGACCGAACACCCCAAAATGACCGACGAAGAACTTGCCGCTTTTTATGCCAGCCGCCGGCGTAAAAACTGGGTTCTTCTGGGAATACTGACAGGCCTTGCGGTTTTGTTTTTTGTGATCACCATCCTGAAAATGAGTGGCTGAAAAAAATGACGCGCCGTAAACGCAGAAACCCGGAAAGCCGCAGGAAGATCCAGGGATGGATCTTTTGTATTGCAGCGATTTTGACGGGCGGGTTTGTCGGCTTTAAAATGGCATCGGTGCCTGGTTTGTTTGACGGCGGGGCAAGCGATGTGCAAGGCGAGAGGGCCGGGGATGGTGGTATCGTTTTGGCGGCATCGGCCCGCCCGGTTGAGGGGACGGTTGCGAACCAGATCATTCCGGTAAGCGCGCCGCAGAATGGCGCTGTTGCCCAGGGTATGATCAAGGTTTCGTTTGACGGAACGTCGGACCCGGAAATGAACTGGGAATTTGCCCCCGAACAGGCGTCGATGACGGTGCCGTTAGGGGAAAACAGGCTGGCATTCTATGCCGCCCGGAACATGTCGGACAAGGCTGTGACCGGCGAGGCCGCCTATAGTGTGACCCCGGTTGAAGCCGGTCGTTATGTGAACAAGCTGGCGTGTTTTTGCTTTGATGCACAGCGCCTGGCACCGGGCCAGTATGTCAACATGCCGATCAGCTTTTTTGTTGATCCGGCGATTGCCGATGATCCGGCATTACGGGATTTGAGCGACATTAAGCTGTCTTTTGCCTTTTATGCCGTGAAAACGGCGACCCAGGCTGAAGACAGATCCGGCGAGAACGGAGGCTGATCTGACAGGTCCAGCATTCGGGAATGAGTGGTTTGACAATTAATTTATTCAAGGACTGAGGGGGGCGAGGAATGAGTGATCACGCTCAGAAGCATCCGTTCCATCTGGTAGACCCAAGCCCGTGGCCGATGGTGGCTGCACTTTCGGCGGGTCTGTTTACCGGTGGCATGGTCTATTTCATGCATTCAGATCGGATGTTGACCGATTTCTGGCTGGCAGCCATGGGCATTGCCGGTATCTTGTTTGTGATGTTCCGCTGGTGGAGCGACGTTGTCCACGAATCACGTATCTATCACAACCCGGTTGTGCAGATCGGGTTGCGCTATGGCATGTCGCTGTTCATTGCGTCTGAAGTCATGTTCTTTGTTGCGTTTTTCTGGGCCTTTTTCCAAAGCGCGCTTCTGGATTTCAATCCGTCTGTTACCCAATGGCCGCCTGCGGGCATCGAAGTGCTTGATCCATGGGATTTGCCCTTTATCAACACCCTGATCCTGTTGCTGTCGGGCTGCACGTTGACCTGGGCGCACCATGCCTGCCTTGAAGGCCATAAAAAACACATGGTGCAGGGGCTGGCGATTACCGTGCTTTTGGGCATCGCGTTCCTGTCGTGTCAGGCCTATGAATACCATCATGCGTCATTTGCCTTCGATAGCGGGATTTATGCGTCGACCTTCTATATGGCGACGGGGTTTCACGGGTTTCACGTTTTTGTCGGCACGGTGTTTTTGGCGGTTTGCCTTTATCGCGCCAACCGTGGCGATTTTAAACCCGACCATCACTTCGGCCTCGAAGCTGCGGCCTGGTATTGGCACTTCGTTGACGTGGTCTGGTTGTTCCTGTTTTTCTCGGTCTATATCTGGGGCGGTGAATAATCCCGTATCGGCCCGCCCTTAAAGCACTTTTCCTTTAATATGACCCATTTTGCCAGCTCAGTCTGCCGCCTGG
>NZ_CAXBJJ010000011.1:0-213023 GCF_963976115.1 uncultured Thalassospira sp. | reverse complement strand
CCCATTACGCCCTGCGGACTTCTCCTTGCCAGGCGGCAGACTGCGCTGGCAAAATGGGTCATATTAAAGGAAACATGCTTTAATGGCGCAAAGTTACGGTTTTCGTAACTGGAACACCGCCCTTGCCATGACACGGCGCAATTCCATCGAGATCAGTATCGAAAATCTTGGAATCGGTAAACGCTTTGCCGGTTCTTATCTTGGCCATGCCGTGTCGGGTAAAATCCTGGGGGTAACCCGCACACCCGTTGGTGGTGTCTACCGGATCGAGGTGCATCTTGATCACCCGGTCGATGTGGTGGCGTCCAAACATTTCAGCGGCTTTCGCCAGCGTATTGCTGCGCGGATCAATCGCGATTGCGAACCGGTTCTGGCATCGGGCCAGCGCGGACCGGGCCTGTCGGTTGATTTGTTGTTATAGCGTGGTCAATATCACGAATGCTGCTTTTGCCCACCCTTAATGACCAAACCCTCCGGCTGCTGCCCAATGCAGCCGGAGCCTATATTTTGCACATTGTCGTGAAAGCCGATGTTGCCCTGGTCCAGCGCCAGTTTGCCGGGAAGGTCATTAAACATGGGACATATTTTTATTGTGGGAGTGCGCGGGGGCCTGGTGGCCTTGCCGCACGGGTCAAACGTCATTGCGCCAGCGATAAAAAACCGCACTGGCACATAGATACCCTGACAATCATGCCGGTCGGCAAGGTTATGTCGGTTTTGGCTGTACCTGATGGCAATGAATGCGATTTGTGCTGCTGGTTACGTGAAAAGTTTTTACTTGCGGTTCCTGTTCCCGGTTTCGGCAGTTCTGACTGTGCGGTATGCCCCGCACATTTGCTGGCAGTTCCAGGGGGAGCCTTAATGGCGGTTAACATATTGAACAGCATCAAAAATACCGCTTCCGTCTGAGTTGAAGGGAAAATGTTCGATGTTGTTTTATGGTACTCCCTGTTTATGATCGTCGGGTATGGTCTGTATCTGTTCGTAATTGATCCGGATGGATGGAAACGCGATAGTGGTGCGGTGCCGAAGGTTTATTTCCCGGATCATTTTGCGGTTTCGGGTGGCGTTTTAATTTCTGTTAGGCCTGATACATGCTTGAACTGAAAGGTGTCGCCCTGCTGATTATTGCTGTCGTCGGGATCGGCCAGGCGCTTTTTTTGATATTATTGCTGCTTCAGGAAGGCAAACGTGCCTTTCGGGCCAATCGCTGGTTGATGTTTTTCACAGCGATCGTTTGTATTATTTTTGTTGATAAGGTTCTCGACGTTTTCTTGTCTCCATTGATACGTTTGTATCTTGCCCCTTTATTCTCGCCCTTTGTTTTTGCCTCCATTCCGGCAACTTATTTGTATTTTCGCGAAATTTCCGGTCGTCCTGTGCCGCAACCAGCCAGGCATTTCGCCATTGTTTTGCTTGTCGCCATCTGCACATCCGTCATTGTCTGGGCTATTCATAGCAATACAGATGTAAACCGCCTGTTGTTGACAGATCAGGGGCTTGGTCTGAACTGGAAGGCCCCTGTCTCGGTAACGGCGTTGATGCTGGCGATGATTGCCGTGTATTGCGGGCAATTTATTGCCTATATGATTGCGATATGGCGAACATGTCTGGTCTATCACAGGCAGGTGCAACAGCAGTTTGGTCTTGATGGGGCGGTATTGCGCAACTGGACTATCGAGTTGCTTGTTGAAACAAGTGTTATCTTTGCGATTTATACAGCGATTAACCTGTTTGATATCTTTGTATTAAGAAGCGAATGGCTGATTATTCTTGCTCATTGCGGTTTTGTTTTGGTCTTTTTTCGTATCAGTCACGTCATCGCAACCAACCCTGCGCTTTTTGTCGAGGCAGGTGTGGCTGGCGTTTATGATGTCTTGGACAAAGAGGGGGTGCCGCCTGACGGTGTACCGGGAAGCAATGCAACATCGCGCAATCTTGTGGATGAAGATGAGGTCAGGCGCATTTGTCGACGGCTAGATAAGATCGTTACGCGCGACGAGGTGATATTTGATCCCTTACTTTCGATGCCCAAGCTGGCCCAAATTGTCGGGGTGACACCTAATCAGCTTTCCTTCGTGCTAAATCGGTATCTTGGGAAAAGCTTTTTTGATTTTGTTAACTCGGTGCGAATTGATCACGCCTTGCGCTTGCTGGTCGAGGAGCCTGATCGGCAGATCCTTGATATAGCCATCAGCATCGGATTTAATTCAAAATCGACGTTCAATCTGGCTTTTAAAAAGATCACGGGGACAACACCGTCCGCCTATCGGGCCACGAATATCGCGAAAGACGTACCGCAGATCATTTGACCGAAGACAAGGTAGCGAACGCGTTTGCATCTGTTTGGGGCTGCTATTTTGGGGCTTTGAGGCCATTTTTCTGATTTTGATCGTCGAATATACGACAAATCAGGCGTTGGGCACTGTTTGCTGCCGCCAATTTTGGAAGATGATTGCTACGGGCCAAAATGATGGGTTCAATTGCGCTATGATCCCTGATTTTGCGGGCAATAACGGGATTGCCGTCATAGGAAAAATCGCCGGGCGGCAGGGTATAGGCAATGCCGATGCCTTCGCCATTGGCGGCAAGGCTGCGCATGACCTCCAGCGACCGCACCCGGTGGGCAACGGTGGGGTTATGGCCTGCATGGCGAAACAGGTTCAGCATGTGGCGGATCGACAAGCCTTCCTCAAACAGGATCAGCGGTTGCGATGCCAGATCGGCAAGGCTGACACTGCCATGTGCGGCCAATATTGAATGGGGGGCCATAAAGGCGTGCGGTGAAACCGCTTTCAGCGCCGTTTTATCGAACGCGGCGTCCAGCCCGAGGTCATAGGTCAGGGCAAGGTCGATTTGCCCTTCGCGCAGGGTGCGCGCCAGACTTTCAAAATCGCAAATGCGCCAGCGCAGGACGACATCGGGCAGGCCGGTTCGCAAGGCCTTTAACATCGGGGCAAGGTGGCCCGGTGCCAGATCATCAAAACAGCCTAATGTCAGCGTGCCATTCACATTGCGCAAGAGTGCCGCCGGGTCTTCCAGCCTTTGTGCCTGTGCCAGCAGGGTTTGGGCTTCGGCGATATAGTTTTGGGCAAACGCGGTCAGGGTGATCGGGCTGCCTTTGCGGCGGATAAACAGTTTTTGTCCCAGCCTGTTTTCCACCAGTGTCAGTGCCACCGACAATGCCGGTTGCGACACATGCAGGTTTTGCGCCGCCTGTGCCAGGCTTCCGGCATGGGCAACAGCCACCACATATTCGATCTGACGCAGGGTTAAATATAACATCAGATTAATTATAACTTTAGAATGTATTATTGGAAACTATTTAGCAGGCACGGCAAGCTGGTGACATTGCCAAGCAGGAGTTTCCCCATGCCCCAATCCGCCACGCCGCATTCCGCCACGCCGCACTTTCTTGTATCCCCGTCCGATATTGAAACCTTTCAACGCGATGGTGTGGTTTTGATCCGCGGGCTGTTCGCCGACTATGTTGACCAACTGGCCGCCGGGATCGAAACCAATATGAGCCAGCCCGGCCCCTATGCCGCCGAGAATTTGAAGGAAGGGGAAGGCGGGCGGTTTTTCGATGATTATTGCAACTGGCAGCGCATTGGCGAATTTGAACAGGTGATCTGCCGATCCCCGTTGGGCGAAGTTGCGGCGGATTTGATGTGCTCGCAAGGGGTGCAATTGTTTCATGATCATGTGCTGGTCAAAGAACCGGGCACGTCCAAGCCCACGCCGTGGCATCAAGATAGCCCGTATTATTTTGTTGAAGGGCAGCAAACCATCAGTTTCTGGTCGCCGCTGGACCCGGTGCGCGAGGCATCCTTGCGCTGTGTTGCGGGGTCTCACACATGGCCGCGTGCGGTATTGCCAACACGGTGGTTGTCAGAACAAAGTTTTTATCCCGACGAGGCCGATTATATGCCCATCCCCGACCCGGATGCCGACGGCATGGACATTCGCGAATGGGAAATGGCGCCGGGCGATGCCGTGGCCTTTGATTTTCGCATATTACACGGCGCGCGCGGCAATTTGACGGGTAACCGCCGTCGGGCTTTTTCGGTGCGGCTGGTGGGGGATGATGCCCGTTATGTTGACCGCCCCGGTCCGACATCGCCGCCCTTTCCCGGGCATGGCATGCAAGCCGGGCAAAAATTGCGCGAGGACTGGTTTCCGACGATTTTTCAGCGGTGATGTACCGAGATATTTGACGGGGCTTTATCGCGGCCTATGGGGCGGTTTAACCGCCCGTCATGCTCATATGGCGCGCAACCGCGGGTTTGGCCCCTTTGCGCTCGATGATAAAATCGTGGCCCTTGGGTTTAAGCAGCATGGCGCGGTCCAGGGCGGCATCAAGCAGGGCGGGGTCATTTTCGCGCAGGATTTCGCGCAGGTCGATATGGTCTTCCTGGCCCAGGCACATATAAAGGGTGCCGGTGCAGGTGATGCGGACCCGGTTGCAGCCTTCGCAGAAATTATGGGTGAGAGGGGTAATGAAACCAAGGCGTCCGCCGGTTTCGGCAACGCTGACATAGCGGGCCGGGCCGGGAGTGACATGGTTGCTGGGCACCAGCGTCCAGTCTTTTTCCAACCGTTCGCGCACCACGGTTAATGGCAGGTAATGGTCGGTCCGGTCGCCATCAATATCGCCGAGCGGCATGGTTTCGATCAGGCAAAGATCAAACCCTTCCTGCCCGCACCAGGCCAGCATGCGCGAAAATTCGTCTTCATTCTGGCCGCGCAGGGCAACCGCGTTGATCTTGATGCCAATACCGGCTTCCTTGGCGGCTTGCAGGCCGGTCAGGACCTGTTCTAACCGTCCGCGCCGGGTGATCTCGGCAAATTTCTGATGATCCAGCGTATCAAGCGAGATGTTTAACCGTTTGACTCCGGCCCGGGCCAGATCATCGGCATAGGTGGCAAGCTGGCTGCCATTGGTGGTCAGGGTCAGTTCATCAAGCGCGCCCGATTTCAAATGGCGTGACAAACCGCGGATCAGATCCATGATGCCACGCCGCACCAGCGGTTCGCCGCCGGTCAGGCGCAATTTGCGCACACCGCGTGCAATAAAGGCCGAGCAAAGCTGATCAAGTTCTTCAAGCGTCAGGATCTGTGATTTGGGCAGAAACGTCATGTTTTCCGCCATGCAATAGGTGCAGCGAAAATCACAACGGTCCGTTACGGAAACCCGTAAATACGAGACATGACGGCCATATTTGTCGATCAGTGGTTTGTGCACGGTTTTGCTGCCTGCATGTTATGTGGTCTGTTTGCCCCCGATCCTCCGGGTGACCGATAGTTTATAACAGATAGTTCATATATGGGGGCACGGGCAAGGCCCGCCACCTCACTTTTTGCGGAGCAAGGCGGAGGTCAGGCCTGATGATCCTCCTGCCATGTGGCGGCCTCGCGATTATGCAGGGCGGCAACGTCGCGGTCGATATGGGCCATAACACTACGTAATGTGGTGACTTTGCTGTGGTCAATTTCGGCGGCTAGCAGGGCGGAGCGTTCCGGGTTGGCGAGAATGGAACGGACATCCCGAAACAGGGCCTGGACCAGTTTGACAAAATGATCTTCGGTAAATTCCCATTGCGTTCCGTTGCGGTGCATATTGTCGTTCACCAGCTGGATGAACCAGTTTTTGCGCTTTTCGTAATCGGCAAAATGCATGGCCATGCGCACAAAAACCATTGTGATCTGGGTAGATACCAGCGGATTGGCCGAAAGATGATCCCAGAAATCGGTGGCATCGCGCATTTCGTCTTCTTCACTGGCGTGAGTATCGACAATGGCCCGAATTTCAGAATCGATCTGTTCGATGGTGTCGGCCCCGACCATCATGCGGATCACCTGAAAAAACGGATGCAGCATTTCACGCGACAGCGCGCCATGTTCCAGATCGCCTGCTTCGCGGCCTTCAAGCAAATAGGCAAAGCGGCTGACCATCAGGCGGCCAAACGGGTCGTTGCGGATGGACGGGGTGCGCCGGGCATTGGCGGCGTTGACTTCGGATTCCAGAGCATACCATGCATCGTCAAACAGTTTGGGTTGCGCCTTTAATGATGCCAGCGCCTTGTTGATGTCTTCCACACGGATTTCATTTCCCTGGTTGCGGGCCTTTTCTGCCAGCCCGTTGGCAAAACGTTCCAAAACGGCCCAGGCGGCGTCGTGGTGGCGTTTTTTAAAGCTGTCGGCTGCCAGCGGCGTTTCAGTGTTTGTCATTTAAGGTGTCCGCAATTGTTCGGGGTCATGAAAACGCAGGTGTTAAGCACGGTCCGTTGAGGCGACAGTCTAGCGCGGGAACCCGCGATGTTGCAGTCAAAAATCGACTGTCATTTTTCCGGCGCAATAACTATCGTCGATATCCGCCGGTTTGGGGCTGTTTTATTCGTAACCGATGGCCGGTTCGACAATTTCCAGCACCACATGGCGCGTCCGAATAATCTGGCGTCCGGCTTCTTCGAAATTAACCGCAAGCCGGTCGCCATCAACGGCCTGAATGCGGCCAAGCCCCCAGTCAGGCTGAGAGGGGTGGCGAACAATGGTGCCTGGTGTAAGAAGAAAATCCATAAAAACTGTGATCCCAACCGTTAAGGGTGTTTTTCAGGGGCACATTTCGCAGGCATCTGACCATTTTTGCATCGGGCCAGGCGAAATCTGCTCTCAGGGTGTTATTTATTTAACCTGTTTGGACAAATCTAGCATCGCAAGGCACGGCAGACAAAGGGCGAAAAATGGCATCTTGCCAAATTGCCCTGCCTGCCGGTGCGATTTTGGCCTATCATGTAAATAAGGTTTTAATACCTGTTTTGCACATTAGGGCCTGGATTCCCGTCTTGCGGGGCGAAATCCGTTTGTTTTTATGTGGGGATGCGGTTTTTTGGGGAAACCGCACCGTCAGAATCTGGAGCACAGTGCATGCAACAGGACAGGCAGCTAGAGCTTATCCTGATAGAACTTATCAGCTCGCGAATTTGTCATGATCTGGTTGGTCCGGTTGGCGCCGTAAATGCCGGGGCCGAACTGATGGACGAAGCGGGTGGTACAGATGATGAAGCCCTGGCCCTGATGCGCCGCAGCGGACAGGAGGCCCAGCGCCGCCTGCAACTGTTTCGCATGGCTTATGGCCGGGCCGGTAACAGTGTTGATGCATCGACACTGCACAAGACGGTTACGCAGGCATATGAGGCCGATGGCAAGGTAACGCTGGTCTGGACGGACTACCGTGGCATCGATGCGGTAACCGGCAGAGTTGTCCTGAACATGATCATGATGGCCCGCGAGGCCCTGCCATTTGGCGGCGAAATATCGGTTCAGCACGACTCCGAAAAGAAAATTCGAGTCGTCGCACAGGGAAAACGAGCCGCAATCCGGCCGGAAATTGAAAAGGTTCTTTCAGGCCCGGTTGACCCGCAAGAGCTTGATCCGCGTAACATTCAGGGCTTTTTTGCCCGGAACCTGGCTGAAAAAATGGGGCGGACTCTGGCGGTAGAGGCAAAAGAAAATTCAGTTACTTTGATCTATGTTTAAAAAAATTGCAGTCCCAGTATAGTAAAACCGTATGCTAGGCTCTACCTACATGGTAGCTCTCGTGTAAGACGAGAAAAAGAATTTAGTGGGCAGATTTGATGCGGTTGACGTCCCGGGTCCGGTGATGGTCTGATTGCCGGCATTGTGGAGGGGGTATATGGACGATCTTTTAAGTGAATTTCTGACCGAAACTTCGGAAAGTCTTTCGACGCTTGACGTCGAGCTGGTGAAACTTGAGCAGAACCCGAACGACCCGGATATTCTATCGAATATCTTCCGTCTGGTTCATACCATCAAGGGCACTTGCGGATTTTTGGGGTTGCCGCGTCTGGAAGCTGTTGCTCATGCGGGTGAAAACGTGCTGGGCAAAATTCGCGATGGCGAGCTGATTGTTACGCCCGATGCCGTGACGCTGGTTCTTGAATCGATCGACACGATTAAATATCTGTTGAGCGAACTTGAAACCAACGAAACGGAGCCGGAAGGAAACGACGCAGACCTGATCGCCCGTTTGAACTATTTTGCTGATACTGGCAACCTGCCTGCCGCTGGCGATACGCTGGCCACGCCTGCCGAAAGCGCCCCGGCTCCCCGGGCGAAGATTTTTCTCGAGCCTGAAGTTGCAGCAGAGCCCGAACCTGAACCGAAGCCCGAAGCCCCCAAGGCACCTGCCGCTGCGGCCAAGCCGCCCTCGGCGCCGAAATCGCAGGCCGTTCAGGCCGCTGTTGACGCGGCGCATGATGCCGGTGCCAAGGCTGACCCGCATCATCGCAACGAAGCCAAGGAAAGCACGGTTGCGGCACAGACCATTCGTGTGAATGTCGAACTGCTTGAAAACCTGATGACACTGGTTTCCGAACTGGTGTTGACACGTAACCAGCTGTTGCAGATGGTGCGTGGCAAGGATGACAGCGAATTTACCGTGCCCTTGCAGCGTTTGTCGCACATCACCACCGACCTTCAGGAAGGTGTGATGAAAACCCGTATGCAGCCGATTGGGAATGCATGGGCGAAATTGCCGCGTATTGTGCGCGATCTGGCCCTTGAAATGGGTAAAAAAATCGATCTGCAAATGATTGGTGCCGATACTGAACTGGACCGTCAGGTTCTTGAATTGATCAAGGACCCGCTGACGCACATGGTTCGGAACTCTGCCGATCATGGCCTTGAAGATATTCAGGGCCGCCGGGATGTTGGCAAGCCTGAAACCGGAACGGTCACTTTGAACGCCTATCATGAAGGCGGTCACATTATTATCGAGATTTCCGATGACGGGCGCGGACTGAACGTCCCACGGATCAAGGAAAAGGCACTCAGCAACGGCCTGGTGTCCGAAGGCGAACTGGAAAGCATGTCGGATCAGCAGATCCACCAGTTCATCTTCAAAGCCGGTTTTTCTACGGCTGAAAAAGTCACCTCGGTGTCTGGTCGTGGTGTCGGTATGGACGTGGTTCGGACCAACATTGAAAAGATTGGCGGTACGGTCGAACTGAAATCGGTTGAAGGTCGCGGGTCGAGCTTCATCATTAAAATTCCGCTGACCCTGGCCATTGTTTCGGCCTTGATTGTTGAAAGTGGTGGCGAACGCTTTGCCATTCCGCAAATCAGCGTTCTGGAACTGGTCCGCGCCTCCAGCAATTCCGAACATTGCATTGAGCGTATCCACGACACACCGGTTCTGCGCCTGCGCAACCGTTTGCTGCCGCTGGTCACGCTCAAGAAAATTCTGGGGCTGGATGAAGCCGACGAAAGTGATGTCGATGAAGAAGCCTTCATCGTCGTGGCCCAGGTTGGCACCTACAGTTTTGGTATTATTGTTGACCGTGTGTTTGACACCGAGGAAATCGTGGTCAAGCCGGTCGCCCCGATCTTGCGCGATCTGTCGCTGTTCTCGGGCAATACCATTCTTGGTGACGGCAGCGTCATTATGATTTTGGATCCGAACGGCATTGCGACCCGGACCGGTGAAATTACGGTTGGTGGTCAGCAGGGCGTTGAATCCAAAGCCAAATCTGAAAGCTCTGACCGCGAAACCACCTCGATGCTGGTGTTCCGCGCGGGCGGTAACGAAATACGGGCCGTGCCGCTGGCACTGGTGGCACGACTGGAAGAAATCGATGTTGAAAGCATTGAATATTCCAACGGTCGTCCGCTGGTTCAGTATCGTGGCAAGTTAATGCCGCTGGTGTTTATTGATAATGCCTATCAGATGAAAACCGAAGGTCGACAGCCGACCCTGGTGTTCCAGGATCGCGAACGGACCATGGGGCTTGTTGTTGACGAGATCGTTGATATTGTTGACGATGTGCTGAATGTTGAGCTGACAGCTGACCGCGATGGTCTGGTTGGGTCTGCCGTGGTTGATGGCAAGGCAACGGATCTGATCGATGCGGGCTATTACCTTGAGCTGGCCTTTAGCGACTGGTTTGGCAAGGAAGAGGCAACTGGCGAAAAGAAAAAGGTGCTGTTGGTTGATGACAGCCCGTTCTTCCGCAATTTGCTGACGCCAATGCTGTCGGTTTCGGGCTTTAAGGTGACGTCGGTTGAAAGTGCTGAACAGGCGATTGAACTGAAAAACAGTGGTGCGCTATTTGACGCCATTATCAGTGATATTGAAATGCCCGGCATGAACGGCTTTGAATTTGCTGAAAGCCTGCAAAAAGATGAGGCCTGGGGTGAAATTCCGATTATTGCCCTGTCCTCTCATACCAGCGAAGAAGATTTCGAGCGGGGACGTCGTGCCGGGTTTAGCGATTATGTCGCTAAATTTGACCGCGAAGCCCTTGTGTCGACCCTGATCCAGACGCTGGCAGCTGTCTAAGTCGAAGGTAAAGTATCATGAGTGACAAAAACGCACTTGTCCCCAGTTCTGATCGCCAGACGGCCCTTGATCTGGGGGGATCAACCAAGGATTTCGTGACGGCGACAATCGGCAAACAGATGTTTGGCATTCCGGTTTTGACCGTACAGGATGTGCTTGGTCCGCAGCGGATTACCCGTATTCCGCTTGCGCCGCCAGAAGTAGCCGGTTCTTTGAACCTTCGCGGGCGTATCGTTACGGCGATCGATGTGCGCAAGCGTCTTGGCTTGCGCAACAAAGAAGACGAAGATCCGGGAATGAGCATTGTTGTTGACCTGGGGGGCGAACTTTATAGCCTGATGGTTGACCAGGTCGGGGAAGTTCTGAGCGTGCCGCAAAACGCATTTGAACGGAACCCGGCAACACTTGATCCGCGCTGGCGGGAATTTTCCGACGGGATTTTCCGTTTGGAAAAGACCTTGCTGGTTATTCTTGATGTGACCCGGTTGCTTGATTTTGCCGGGTCTGTGAAGCAGGCGGGCTGATGCCTGTCTGTTAAAGATGTACCGGGCGCGCCCGGCGCCCGGATATTGCCGGTCGTGGCTTAACAAGTGAAATTGCGAGAAGGAAGTCGATGAAGAGTTGTCTCGTCGTCGATGATTCAAAAGTCATCAGAATGGTGGCACGCCGTATTCTCGAGGAATTGGGATTCGAGGTTGTCGAAGCCGAAGACGGCATGGAAGCACTTGAAAAGTGTTTTTCCGACATGCCTGATGCCGTGCTGCTTGATTGGAACATGCCGATTAAAAGCGGCATTGATTTCCTCCGGGATTTGCGTGCAGCGCCAGGAGGGGATGAACCCGTTGTTGTGTTCTGCACCACGGAAAATGACCTGGAACATATCCAGGAAGCCATTACCGCCGGGGCAAATGAATACATCATGAAACCCTTTGATAGCGAGATCATCCAGGCCAAATTTGAACAGGTTGGCCTGATCTGATCCTTGTGGCCGCGACATCATTTGGGGCGTTGCGGCCTTTTGACCAAGCGGGAACATCGTATCTGTGGAACAAAACCACATCGATCCACCATACAAAGTCCTGATCGTTGACGATTCGGCAATTGTACGCGGGCTTATCGCGCGTATGTTGCAGGACGATCATGATATCGAAGTCGTCGGGGCTGTTGCCAACGGGGAAGACGCCCTTGGTGTCATGCATGATGGTGGCATTGAAACCGTCGTTCTCGATATCGAGATGCCGGTGATGGACGGTTTGACCGCCTTGCCGAAAATCCTCGAGATTGATCCGACGGTGCGCGTGATCATGGCATCGACCCTGACCAAGCGAAATGCTGATATCAGTTTCCGTGCCATGACCCTGGGCGCGGTGGACTATATTCCCAAGCCTTCCTCGGCAAAGGACCTTAATGTTGGTTCGGGGTTTCGTAGCGAACTGATCGACAAGGTCAAGGCATGGTCCGAACAACGTCGCAAGATGCTCGAACAGTCAGCTGCATTTGACGCGGGTGAATTTGACGAGGAGACCGATCCTGGTGCGATGCCATATTCGGACTCGCTGGCGGATGCTGGCACAGAAGTGCCTGTCAATGCGGATGCGGGTTTTGCCGATGCCGCAGAAAATGTGGCTGCGGATACCCCGGAACATGAGAGCGCCGACATCGACGGTGAAAAGCCGTTTCGCGCCGAATTGTCGGTCGACCATCAGGTGTTGCAAAAAACCGGGCGGATCCAGCGCAAACGGTTTACGGCCGAACTGCGCCCCCGACCGATGCAGCAACCGATGCGCCCGCAAATGCGGCCAATGCCCTCTGCGCCCATGCGGAACCAGGATGACGCTGCGCCGATGCCAGATCGCGGTTCTGCCCATGCCCAGCCGGGCGGTGCTTATCCGCCGCGTGATCCGGGCCGCCTGATTGAAGAAGCTGCCGTTGCTGCGAAAAAGGCGGGCATTGTTCCCGTTGGCGGGGCGCCTGCTTCGGGCCATACTGCCAAGGCCCATTTGACAGGCAAGCCGTCAGTCGCGCGCGCGGCACCCGGCGAGGGCACTGCGCCTGGGGCGAAAAATACGGACCCGGCCTCTGCGCGGGCTGCGGGGCAAAAACGTGATGTTCCTGCCCGCACGCCAGCACCGGCACGTCCGGCCGACAGCAAGGCCAAACGGGGATCGGTCGTTGGCAATGCCCCGGCACCGGCACGACGGGGGCGCAACAATCAGGGCCCGGTAACCCTGCAGCCTGAAAAACATATCAACGTTGAAGCGATTGCCATTGGCAGCTCCACGGGCGGGCCACAGGCATTGTTTGAAGTTTTGCGCGGCCTGGTGGGGGTGCGTCAGCCCATTTTTATTACCCAGCATATGCCCGCCACGTTCACGACCATTCTGGCCGAACATATTACCCGTTTGACCGGGTTGAAGTGCGGCGAAGGGGTGAATGGCGAAAACGTTGAGCCAGGAAGGGTTTATTTGGCCCCTGGTGATTACCATATGGTCGTTGAGGGGCGCGGTAATAATCGCCGGATCGCCCTAAACCAGAATGCGCCGGAAAACTTTTGCCGTCCGTCCGTTGATCCGATGTTGCGCAGCCTTGTTGACAGTTATGGTGGTAATTTGCTGACAATCATCCTGACCGGAATGGGCCAGGATGGTATGTTGGGGGGGCGCAATGTTGTCAGCGCTGGCGGCATGGTGGTGGCACAGGACGAAGCAACCAGCGTGGTATGGGGAATGCCCGGAGCTGCCGCCCATGCCGGGGTTTGTACGGCGATACTGCCAATAGGGGGCATTGCCCCTTACGTGAAAAAATTTGCCGGAGGTCGTTAACACAAGATGCTGAAGCCGGAAGACTTTGATTTCGTTAGCAAACTGATCAAATCCCGCTCGGGCCTGGTCCTGACGCAGGATAAGTTCTATTTGCTCGAAAGCCGGCTCATGCCGATTGCGCGCAAGCGTGGTCTGAAAGACCTCGGCGAATTGATCGGCGCCTTGCGTGGTATGGACCGAACATTGATTGAAGATGTGGTCGAAGCGATGACCACCAACGAGTCTTTTTTCTTTCGCGATACCAAACCGTTCGATCAGTTTCGCCATGTTGTGTTGCCCCATATGATCAAGGCGCGGGCCAGCAAACGTCATTTGCGCATCTGGTGTGCGGCGGCGTCTTCGGGGCAGGAACCCTATTCGCTGGCCATGATCCTGCAGGATTTTGCCAGCCAGCTGGCGGGATGGCGGATTGAAATTATCGGCACCGACATTTCGCGCGAGATCCTGAACAAGGCGCGGGCCGGTCTTTATTCGCAATTTGAAGTTCAACGTGGTTTGCCAATTGCCCTTCTGGTCAAGCATTTTCAGAAGGCTGAAGACATGTGGCAAATTTCGGCTGATTTGCGCGCCAAGGTTCAGTACCGCGAATATAACCTGCTGGAAGATTTAAAGCCGCTGGGGCAGTTCGACGTTGTTTATTGCCGCAACGTGCTGATCTATTTTGATCAGCCGACCAAAACCGATGTGCTGTCGCGTATTGCGGCACAAATGCCCGATGACGGCTTTTTGTTTTTGGGTGGTGCTGAAACCGTGCTGGGCATTTCTGACAAGTTCAAGCCCCTTGTTCGTCAGCGCGGTATTTATCAGCTTAACCGTCCAGGCGCGCCGGATGTTGATGTGACCGCCCTTGAAAAAGTGCAGGCTGCCGCAGGTGCGGCACCCGGGGCAGCAGGTGGTTTTGCCTTTCCCAAGCCCAAAGCAATGCAGACGGGCGCTGCTGGCAGCACCGCAGCCACGACGCCCTCAACGGCACGCCCATCGACGACCAGCACAACACCGCGCCCTTATGGTGCCGGAAGCACAGGCGCGGGGACGACAGGAAGCAGTACCTATAGCCGTCCTGCACCAAGTGGAACGGGGACTGCGGGTTCTGGCGGTGTTGGAACGTCACGCTATGGTACCGGTGGTGTGGCGGCAGGTGGCAGCGGCACGTCAAGCAGCGGTTATCAGCGCCCGGTAACCCCGGCAACTCCTGCGGGCGCGGACACAGGAAGCAAATATTCCTCCACCCGTCCGGCATCCTCTACTTTTGGTCGGACGTACCCGCGCAAGCCCGACGACAAAAAAGATTAAACGTGCTTTATATTCCGCGATAAACGCCCGGACTTTCAGCCGGGCGTTTGTTTGCGATGTTGTCTTGAGACAAAAAACACCTCGCCACGTTATGTACGGCGAGGTGTTTTTTGCTGTGCAGATAGCGGCACTGCCATTCAGGCTGCTGCGTGCGCACCATTACTTTCCGGGTCACGCAGCACATAGCCACGGCCCCAGACAGTGTGAATGTAATTATCGCCTTCGGTCGCAGACTGGATTTTCTTGCGCAACTTACAGACAAAGACGTCAATAATTTTCAGTTCCGGTTCATCCATGCCGCCATAAAGATGGTTCAAGAACATCTCTTTGGTCAGCGTGGTGCCCTTGCGCAAGGACAGCAATTCTAAAATGCCATATTCCTTGCCGGTCAAATGCAAGGGCGACCCGGCCACATCGACGGTGCGGGCATCAAGATTGACATGCAATTTCCCCGTCGCAATAACCGATTGCGCATGCCCCTTGGACCGGCGAACAATCGCCTGGATGCGGGCTAACAGCTCGGTTTTGTCAAATGGCTTGGTCAGATAGTCGTCCGCGCCAAACCCCAAACCTTTTACCTTGTCTTCGGTTTCAGTCAGGCCCGACAAAATGAGAACCGGTGTTTCCACCCGCGCATCGCGCAGGCGACGCAAAACCTCGTACCCGTCAATGTCGGGCAACATCAGGTCCAGCAAAATAATATCGTAATCGTATAGTTTACCAATCTCGAGGCCGTCTTCGCCCAGATCGGTGGTATCCACAACCATGCCTTCGGATTTCAGCATAAGCTCTATGCTGTCCGACATGGCGTCGTCGTCTTCTACAAGCAGCACCCGCATTTTCCGCTCCGCTCCGTTACCATATTCCGCAATAAATCTTGTGTTTATCCGGATTGTCCCGGCTATGCCCCAACAGCAGCCGTATCATGGGATTTTTCCCGTTTTGTTAACGATACGTTGCTTTGCGACTCGTGGCAAGCAGACGAGTCGCCATTTATTAACTTTTTTACCGCCATATTGTTCCCGTCATGACCAAGTAAAGAATTAACAGGGGTTTAAGGCCCTTTCCCTAGGTCAGAACTTTGGCGTCATTACGGCCAAAACGACGGGCGGCTTTGAAAATTTGGTCTTATCGCCTATATTTGGGGCATAGAACGCCGGTTTCCGCCCCCGCGTCGCAAACCATTCTTCCCCAGCAAAGCAGGGCCCCATGTTTCAGATTGGCAAAAACATTATCGCCGACCTTCGCCACATCCCCGAATACTGGGTGGTTGGCCGTGTGACGGCTGTTTTGGGGTTGCTGGTTGAAATTGGGGGTGTTGAAGGGGCAATGTCGATTGGTGACCGGTGCAAGGTTGTTCGTCGTGATGGCGAAGCCGTAATTTGCGAGGTTGTCGGCTTTCGCAGTGAACGCGCCCTTTTAATGCCCTTTGGCGCGCTTGATGGCATTGGTATTGGATGTCAGGTTGAATTGTCCGATACCCAGCCGCAAATTTACCCCGATGATGGCTGGTTGGGCCGCGTGATCAATGCATTTGGCGATCCGGTCGATGGCAAGGGGCCATTGCCGCAGGGCAATGTTCCCTATGCCATCCGCCGGACCCCGCCGTCGGCCCATACCCGCCAGCGCGTTTCGGGCAAGCTGGATTTGGGCGTGCGCGCGATGAACACTTTCCTGACCTGCTGCCGGGGGCAGCGCATGGGTATTTTCGCCGGTTCCGGCGTTGGTAAATCCAGTATGTTATCGATGATGACGCGCCATACCACATCCGATGTATCGGTGGTCGGGTTGATTGGTGAACGTGGCCGTGAAGCGCGCGAATTTATCGAGGATGATTTGGGCGAGGAAGGTTTGCGCCGGTCTGTTGTGGTGGTGGCCACATCGGACGAACCTCCTTTGATGCGCCGTCAGGCCGCTTATATGACAATGGCGGTTTCCGAATTTTTCCGCGACCGCGGGCGTGATGTGTTGTGCATGATGGATTCCGTGACCCGGTTTGCCATGGCCCAACGTGAAATCAGCCTGTCGACCGGGGAACCCCCGGCGTCAAAGGGGTATACGCCAACCGTGTTTGCCGAACTGCCGCGTTTGCTGGAACGGGCCGGGCCGGGCGGGCCGGGGCAGGGGTCGATTACCGGGCTGTTTACCGTGCTGGTGGATGGGGATGACCATAACGAACCCATTTCCGATGCCGTGCGCGGTATTTTGGATGGTCACGTGGTGCTGGACCGTGCAATTGCCGAACAGGGCCGCTACCCGGCGATTAATATATTGCGCAGCGTATCGCGGACCATGCCGGGATGTAATAACGAGTATGAAAACCAGATCGTGCGCCGTGCCCGGCAATTGCTGGCAACCTATAACGACATGGCGGAATTGATCCGGCTGGGGGCCTATCGCCGCGGGACGGATACCAAGGTGGACGAAGCCATTCATTATTTCCCCCTGATCGAGGAATTTTTAAGCCAGCGCAAAAATGAATGTACCCGCCTGGCCGAAGGTTATGCCGATTTGGCCCGCAGGCTGGATATGACCCCGGTTGAGGGGGGGAACGCCCAGGTGGCCGGTAATGCAGGCCATGCAGCCCGACCAGGCGGGACGGTAAACAGCCAGTCGCGCCAAACGCCGACCGATTTGAACGCGGCCAAACGCGCCCTTGGTGGGGGATAGCTATAAAGCCTGAAGCTTGCTGGTGGTATATTCGGGCATAGGCGGGCTTGTGCCTGTTCCTGTGCCTGCGTGGGGCTGTAACGCGGGCTGATTGGCGATGATAAAGCAAGAGACATAAGAAAGGCTGCCAGATGGCCAAGGATTTTAAGACCCTTGTGCGTATTCGCAAATGGACGCTGGATGAAAAACAGCGCGAATTGGGTGACATGTTGCGTGTGCTGGAACAGTTGATTGAACAGCGCGAAGAACTGGGTCGGGCATTAATAGCCGAACAAAAGGTAGCGGCGGAGAACCCGCATACGGCAGGTTTTGCCTATGGCAATTTTGCCAATGCCGTGATTGCTGAACGCGCCGCCCTTGTCGAGCAGATTGCAGCACAGGAAGCCAAAATTGACAGTTTCCGCGATGTGGTGGCCCAGGCGTTTAAGGATATGAAAACTGCCGAAATTTCAGAGCGGAACCGTGTTGCCACCGTGCGCGCCGAAGAGGACCGCAAGGAACAGGAAAACCTCGATGAAATTGGGTCACGTGCCGCCACGCGCAAAGATAGCCTGATGTAGGGGGGGGCAGTCCTGCGTCTTGGTGGCGTTTATGGCGCGTTCTGGTCCAGTATATGGCCCTTTGTAATGCCGGTGATATGACATAATTGTGCCGGGGTCAGGCAAAATACACTGCGCGGCGTGCCTGCCGCCAGCCAGATGGCGGGTTTTGCCAGCAGCTTTTCGTCAATCAGTGTTCGTATGGCATTGGCATGACCAAAGGGCGGTACGCCCCCAATTGCATATCCGGTATGG
Organism: uncultured Thalassospira sp.; assembly: GCF_963976115.1. Classification (GTDB taxonomy): domain Bacteria; phylum Pseudomonadota; class Alphaproteobacteria; order Rhodospirillales; family Thalassospiraceae; genus Thalassospira. The sequence goes on along the minus strand of NZ_CAXBJJ010000011.1, from coordinate 195,084 downwards.
TCTTTGACCTGTGTCGCATCGGCCTTGCCAATGGCTTCGCCAATCACGGCTTCAACCTTGTTTTCGCAAACCCGATCCGCCCCGTTCATAATGATCAGGACCGGGGTTTGTGTATTTTTACCCTGAAATATCAATGATTTGCCAATGTCACTGATGTCGCAGCCAACGGCCCTTGCTGCATCGGCGGCTGAACGGGTGCCATCGGGAAATTCCAGCACATCAATATCAGCCAAACCGGCTTGTTCAAAGGCGGCGGCAAGTCTGGCGGGGGGCGCTATTTTTTTCATAACCTGGCGGCTGCTTTGCGGGCTGTGATGAATAATGATTAAAAAGAATAGCTTTTTACCAATTTCTTGCCAAAACATTTCACCATGAAATTTGTTTTGGGCGATAACTTTTGCCTTTGCGACTCTGTGACCGATTGGGCGACGTGAACCTGAAGCCATTCCAGAGATGTAAATTAATCCGCACTTTGCAAGTATTCTGATTTCCCTGCTGATTGTATGACGTGCTGTTTTGGGGATGATTTCACCCGGTGAGGACAATTTTTGCCGATTATTCTGGCGCCGTAAGTTTGATAATGATAATCCTTCTCATGTCATTTGGGGGCCTTGTTTGTTAAGCCCTTCCTTTCTGCCCCCATTTTAAAACCTGTGAACACGTCGTTATCACCTGCGGTTTGTTGTTGATTGCCTGTTGGCATTTGGCTTCATCGCATGAAGGAGTGTGCCTTATGAAATTTAAAGCCCCCTGGATTGCCAGGATTGGTGCTGCCGGTCTTGGTGTGTCTGCATTGTTGATGTCATTGCCTGCACAGGCGCTTGAATATCCCATTGGTGAACCCCAGCAGGGGGGCGGCCTTGAAGTGGCAGCGGTCTATTTGCAGCCAATCACCATGGAACCCAAGGGGATCATGCGGCCTGCCGAGACATCTGATATTCATCTTGAGGCGGATATTCATGCCTTGGCTGATAATAAAAACGGCTTGGCAGAAGGCGAATGGGCACCGTATCTGGACATTGGTTATACCCTGACCAAACTTGATGATGGCAAAACTGAATCCGGGATGCTGATGCCGATGGTTGCCAATGACGGCCCGCATTACGGCGACAATGTTAAATTGATGGGGCCGGGAAAATACCGTTTGACCCTGGATGTTGCACCGCCTGCTGCCGCATCGAAATTCGGGCGTCACATTGATAAGGAAACCGGCGTTGCGCCGTGGTTTAAACCTTTCAAAAAGAACTATGACTTTGTTTTTGCCGGTATTGGCAAAAAGGGCGGTTATTAAAACGGCCTGTGAAGCTGGCGCGTGTTTGACGTGCCAGCTTTTTCAATCTGCTTGTTAATCAAGGAAATAGGCATGATGCAAAAATGGAAACAGGCTGTTTTCGCGATTTGGGCCGTTATCCTGGTCGGTGCGGGCCTGGCATGTTTGCCCGGTGCGGCACAGGCCGACGAGATGCAAGTCATCCATATGGATATCAAAGACGGTGTGATTACGCCCAACCGGATCGAGGTTGCAGCGGGCACCACGTTTAAAATTATGGTGACCAATTCGGGCAGCAGCCCGGCGGAATTTGAAAGTTTGCGTTTGCACCGCGAAAAGGTTTTGGCACCGGGTGTGACATCCTTCGTCGTGATCCGTCATCTTTCTGCCGGGACATACGAATTTTATGACGAATTCCATATGGATCAGAAAACGGCCAATGGCGTTATTGTTGCGAAATAGGAAGCCGGGCGACCTCGACGGTGCCCGGTATTTGTGAAGCGGCCTTGATGACATGACGATATTCACAAAAATTGTAAATGGTTCTGGTGCCGTCCCGTCCGGGCGGCTTTTGGCGTTTGGAATGTGGTTGCGCAACCACCAGGTGCTGGTTCGTCGCCTGCAATGGGCGGTGGTCGGCATTTATGCGATATTGCTGATTGTGCCGGTTCTTATGCCTTTGCCCGGTCTGGCGTCGCATATCTGGAACAATGTGACCGTGTTTGCACAGTTCGTGTTCTGGGGCATTTGGTGGCCCGGTGTGCTGGTGTCGATGTTGCTGTTCGGGCGGCTGTGGTGCGGGCTTTTGTGCCCGGAAGGGGCGCTGACGGAGTTTGCCAGTCGCCACGGGCGGGGCCGTGCCATTCCGCGTTGGGTCCGCTGGCCGGGCTGGCCGTTTGTGGCGTTTGTTCTGACCACTGTCTATGGGCAAATGATCAGCGTTTATCAATATCCGGCACCGGTTTTGCTTATTTTGGGCGGATCAACGCTCGGGGCGATGATTGTTGGTTATCTTTACGGGCGTAACAAGCGGGTATGGTGCCGGTATTTGTGCCCGGTGAACGGTGTTTTTGGGGTGTTGGCCAAGCTGGCCCCGATGCATTACGGTGTTGATCGTGCGAAATGGGACCTGAATGCCGCAACCCACAGCCACGAGCACCGGTTTAACTGTGCGCCCTTGGTGGCGGTGAAAAACATGGAAAGCCCGTCGCCCTGCCATATGTGTGGCCGCTGCAGCGGTTTTCACGATGCCGTTGCCCTTCAATCCCGTTCTCCCAATGATGAAATTGTGCGTTTGTCGGGCCGCACGGCAACAATTTGGGACAGCTTGTTGATCATTACCGGCCTGATGGGCGTTGCCATCGGCGCCTTTGAATGGAGCAGCAGCCCGTGGTTTGTCGAGATCAAGCAGATGTTGGCGATGGCACTGGTGAACCACAATATTATCTGGCCGTTGCAAGCGACTTTGCCCTGGTGGATTTTAACCAATTATGCCGCCCTGAATGACGTGCTGACCGTGCTCGATGGTGCCGTGTTGCTAGGTTATATTGCCGCAACCGCGCTTGTCCTGTCGGTTTTGATTTCGATCCCCTTGAAGCTGGCCTGTCGGGTGACGCGTTCGCGTGGCGGGCAGCCCTTTTTCCATTTATCCCATGCACTGATTCCGTTGGCGGCCAGTGGGGTTATTTTGGGGCTATCGGCACAGACGGTAACGTTGCTGCGGGCGGACGGTTTTGCTTTGGCATGGGTGCCAATGGCGCGCCTGGCCCTGCTGATCGCGGCAACAACCTGGTCGTGGTGGCTGGGAACCTCAATTTTAGTTCGCAAGGATGGGGGGGCTGTGCAAAAGGTTGCCGCGTCGTTGCTGTTTGCGCTGGCGCTGGTCGCACCTGTTTATGCGTGGGTGTTGATGTTCTGGATCTGGTAGGCAGACATGAAGGATGCCGCCGCGTGCCCGATCAAAATGGCAGCGGCGGCAACCGGTTTATTGGTCGGTGCCGGTTTGGTATTTAAGCTGGTTTTTCTTTTTGCGCTGACGGTTAAGCAGATTAAGGGTTTCCACCGACAGGCTGAAAGCCATGGCAAAATAAATATAACCCTTGGGAACATGTATTTGTACACCGTCCAGCAGCAAAACAAACCCGACCAATATCAGAAACGACAGGGCCAGCATTTTGATCGACGGGTGTTTGTCGACAAAATCGCCAATCATGCGCGCGGCCATTAACATCACCCCCACCGATATGATCACGGCCAGCATCATGACGGTAAGATGGTCCACCAGGCCCACAGCGGTGATCACGGAATCAAGCGAAAAGATAATATCAAGCAGCATGATCTGAACAATGGTGCCAATAAAACCGGCAACGGGTTTTGCTTCATGTTCGCCCGGTTCATCAATGGTGTGGTGAATTTCCATCGATGCCTTGGCAATCAAAAACAGGCCACCAACAATCAGGATCATGTCGCGTCCGCTAATGGCGCGGTCAAATATTTCAAACAGGGGGGCGGTTAGTTCCATGACCCATGCGATGCAGGCCAGCAGCAACAAGCGCATCAGCATGGCCGCCAGCAGGCCCGCGCGACGGGCCGCTTTTTGCTGCTTTTGCGGCAGTTTAGAGACAATCACCGACAGAAAAACGATATTGTCGATGCCCAGAACAATCTCAAGGGCGGTCAGTGTTGCAAGACCTACCCACATATGGGGGTCGGTGATCCAGTCAAACATTGGTGTTTCCATTTCAGGGGTGTGGCCTTGCGGCATCGTCGCACCAAGATGTGTTTGGCGCGGTCTTAACGCAAGCGTGAATTGATTTCACAGGCCATAGGCCCGACAACAATTTAGTGCAGATTGGTAACGGCGGCAAAAATTGATTGTTCCGGTGTGCCCACAAAGCAACCATCGACATGCACGCCGATTTTAAAAGTTCAGGGGGAAGGAACACATATGCCCAAATTAATCGCCGGTTTAATGGTGGCGGCAACGCTTGGCGCAAGCCTGACTGGATTTTCCCCCCGTGCCAGTGCAGACCCGGCCCCGGATATGCAAAACTGGGATGCGGTTTTAAAACAGGCCAAGGGCCAAACCGTTTACTGGTATGCCTGGGGCGGGGAGCCGCGCATTAATGATTATATTGCCTGGGCTGGTAACCAGGTGCAGGAAAAATACGGCGTTACCGTCAAACAGGTGAAACTTGCCGATACCGCCGATGCGGTTTCAAAGGTGGTTTCGGAAAAGGCCGCAGGTATTACCGATGGCGGGGCGGTGGATATGATCTGGATTAACGGTGAAAATTTTGCCGCGATGAAGCGCAATGATTTGCTGTTTGGGCCGTGGGCGGAGCAAACCCCGAACTTCAAATATGTTGATGTGGCGGGCAAGCCAACCACGGTGAACGATTTTACCGTGCCGACCGATGGGCTTGAAGCCCCGTGGGGCATGGCGCAGCTTAGCTTTTTTGATGATACATCACGGGTGAAAACCCCGCCACACAGTGCGCAGGAATTGCTGGCATGGTTGCAGAACCATCCCGGTCGGTTCACCTATCCGCAACCGCCCGACTATATGGGGTCATCCTTTTTAAAACAGGTTTTAACCGAACTGGTTGATGACCCGGCGGTTTTGCAAAAACCGGCTGATGAGGCCGATACGCAAAAGGTGTTAGCGCCACTTTGGGCTTATCTGGCAAAAATGCAGCCGCTTTTGTGGCGCGATGGCAAGGCATATCCGGCCAATGGGGCGGCCTTGCGTGCCATGATGGCCGATAATGAAATTGATATCGGCTTTTCTTTTAGTGCGGCCGAGGTTTCCTCGGCGATTGCCAATTTCGAACTGCCCGATAGTGTGCGCAGCTTTGTGTTTGATGGGGGCACCTTGGGCAATACCAACTTTGTCGCCATTCCGTTTAATGCATCGGCCAAGGCCGGGGCGGTGGTGCTGGCTGATTTTTTGATGTCGCCTGAAGCCCAGTTGCGCAAGCAGGACCCGGAAATCTGGGGCAGTTTTACCGTGCTTGATATGGATAAAATTCCACCCGCAGATCGCGAAAAATTTGACATGCTGGATTTGGGTGTTGCCACCCTGTCGCCTGCCGAAATGGGCAATGTGTTGCCCGAACCGCACCCAAGCTGGATGGAGCTGGTCGAACGTGAATGGCAAAAACGTTATGGCGTTGCCAAATGATTTTGCCAGCTTTCGTTTTCGGGTCGTGCCATTGTTGTGGCTGCAAATGGTCCCGCGCGGCTGTGCCAGGCGTATGTTTGTTGTGACGGGGGATCTGTGCCCAAGCTGCTAAAATATGCGCCGGGTTTAACCGTGTTTTTAATGGTCGGGCCGTTATTGGCCGGGCTGTTGGGCACGGTGTTGCCTGCTTTTGGCTATTTACCGGCCTTGGGTGGCGGGCAATGGTCGCTGTCGGCGTGGCAGGCTTTATGGGCGCAGCCGGGATTGCTGATTTCAATAAGGTTATCGGCGGTGACGGGGCTGTTGGCAACGGGGATTTCCTTTGGTGTGGTCATGCTTTTTTGCGCGGCATGGCAGGGCACACGTGCCTTTGGCCTGATGCAGCGGGTATTGGCACCGATTTTGTCGGTCCCCCATGCGGCAGCGGCCTTTGGCATTGCCTTTTTAATTGCCCCGTCTGGCTGGATCATGCGGGGTTTTGCCGCCCTTGGCGGCTGGGACCGCCCACCCGATATTATCACCGTGCAAGATGGCTGGGGGCTGGCGCTGGTGGTTGGGCTGGTGGCAAAGGAAATACCATTTTTGTTTTTGATGACGCTGGGGGCCCTGCCCCAGGCCGATGTCGAACGCACCCGCCATATTGCGTTAACCCTGGGATATGGGCGCATAGCGGGCTGGTTTAAAACCGTGTTGCCGCGTATTTATCCGCAAATCAAATTACCGGTTTTTGCGGTTTTGGCCTATTCGGCGTCGGTGGTTGATGTGGCGATGATTTTGGCCCCCACCACACCGGCCCCGTTGGCGGTGCGTATTTTACACTGGGTGTCCGACCCGGATTTATCGATGCGCTTTATGGCATCGGCCGCCGCCCTTGTTCAGTTGGGCGTGGTTGTCGGCCTGATTGTCCTGTGGTGGGTGGGTGAAAAAACAGTCGCCCGGGCGGGGCGTGGCTGGGCCGAGGCCGGGGGGCGCTATCGCCAGGAGGGGGCCGCGCGCGTGGCGGCGGCGGCTTTGGCGGGGATCAGTGCTGCCTTGGTGTTGTTGGGCATTGCCGGTTTGGCGCTATGGAGTATTGCCGGGTTTTGGCGCTTCCCCGATATGCTGCCGGGGCAATGGAGCGTAAAATTATGGCTGCGCGAATTGCCTGCGCTGGGCGATGGGATGATCAACACCATCATCATTGGCGGGGCGGCGGTGTTGCTGGCGATTATTTTGGTGGTGGCCTGCCTGGAATGTGAACAGCGTAACGGTGCCCGGCCCGGACGCGGGGCCTTGTGGCTGATTTATGTGCCTTTACTGATGCCGCAAATCAGTTTCATGTTTGGTTTGCAGGTGTTTTTCAGTTTTTTGGAGCTGGAACGCACGCTGGTGTCGGTGGTGCTGGCCCATTTGATTTTTGTGTTGCCCTATGTGTTTTTATCACTGGCCGACCCGTTTCGCGCCCTTGATACGCGGTATCGCCAAACCGCCTTGTGTTTAGGGGCATCGCCCGACCGGGTGTTCTGGCAGGTGATTTTGCCGTTATTAACCCGGCCCGTTTTGGTGGCCATTGCGGTTGGCTTTGCCGTTAGTGTCGGGCAATATTTACCGACATTGCTGATTGGTGCCGGGCGCTTTGCCACCCTTACCACCGATGCGGTGGCCTTGGCGGCGGGCAATGACCGGCGCATGATTGGTATTTACGGTATTTTGCAAACCATTTTGCCGTTTATCGGCTTTGGCATCGCCATGATTATTCCCGTAACCCTGTTTCGCCGCCGTCGTGGTATGCAGGGTGGTCTATGAAACAACCCGATAAAAACACCGGCCTTACGCTGGATGATGTTCGCATTTCGGTAAGGGGCCAACAATTATGCGATGTCAACCTGACGGTTGCGGCAGGCGAGATCGTTACTGTGATGGGCCCCAGCGGTGTTGGCAAATCATCCTTGCTGGCATATGTGTGCGGTACATTGGCGTGCGGGTTTGATGCCGTGGGACGTGTCTTTTTAAATGGCACGCAGATCGATACCCTGGCCCCGCAAGACCGCCATGTCGGTATTCTGTTTCAGGATGACTTGCTGTTTCCGCATTTATCGGTGGGGGGCAATCTGGCTTTTGCCTTGCCTGCGCATATCAAGGGCCGGGGGCTGCGCCGTGACGCGGTAGAGCAGGCCCTGTTAACGGCCGATCTGGCAGGTTTTGCCGACCGTGACCCGGCAACATTATCGGGCGGGCAGCGGGCCCGGGTGGCGGTGATGCGGGTTTTGCTGTCGCAACCGCGTGCCTTGTTGCTTGACGAACCTTTTTCCAAACTTGATGCAACCCTGCGCGATCAGTTTCGCCGCTTTGTGTTTGATCAGGCCCGCAAACAGGCCTTGCCCACCTTGCTGGTCACCCACGACCCCGACGACGCCAGCGCCACCGGCGGGCCGATATTGACACTGATGGCGCAAAACGACGATGTCATCGTGCCCTAAGCACACCGATCAAGGCTGGCATCTGTCTAAAAATCGACACAGGGGTATGATGCTATTGCCCTGAATTTGCGCTGTTAAAAATGTGTCCGGTATCCGTTTTTTCCGCTGGTCAGGTGTGAAAAAGCGGTATAGATCGGCGCTTGCACCAACAGGGTGCTTTTGGAGTCCTGGCGATATGTTTCCTGACGAAATGTCTTTGGTTGTGCCAGACGCACTGGATGTTGAAACCTGCGACCGGTTGATTGCCAATTTCAACGACCGCCTTGATGAAGGCGGGCTGGTGCAGGGGCAATCGGCCAGCCATATTCGCCGCAGTCAAATCGGCTGGTTCAACGAAGAACAGGAACCCGAGGTGATGCGCCGGATCATTGATCTGGTGGCAACCGCCAACCGAACCTGTTTTGATTTCGGCCTGACCGATTTTGCCGAAAATGCCCAGATCGCCCGTTATGAAGGCGACCAGCGCGGGCATTATGACTGGCACAGCGATATTGGCGCATCTGATGTGGCACGCCGACGCAAGTTGACAATGGTGATCCAGCTTTCCGATCCGGCTGATTATGACGGCGGGCAGTTGCAGCTTAACCCGGCCGGACATGTGATTGATGCGCCCATGGCACGCGGTAGCGCTATTTTATTTCCCAGTTTTGTTTTGCACCGTGTCGCGCCGACTGTGGCCGGGACGCGGTTTTCCCTGTCCATCTGGATTCACGGTCAGCCGTTTCGCTAACCTGCTTTAATACCGTTCCAGCCGTTCCAGCAGGCGGGTATTGTGCCAGCGGGGCTGGCGATCTTCCAGGGTGGCTTCGTGATGGTGTACTGTGTCGTTGTCGGCGGTGTATTTGTTTAACCGCATATTGATCCAGCGCGGCACCAGTTCGTTGTTGAAATCTTCCATAAGCAGGACGGCAGCCTGTTCAAGGTTGTCAAAGGTTATGGTTCCGATTTCCTGAAAATATGCTGCCAGACAGTCGGATTTCAAAAGCAAGCGGTCCGGCACATACCGGAGGCTTAATTGCGCCGGGAAAACATTTTTCGCACCGTGAAGTTCGCTTTGCAGGGTGACAACGTAATCAAACTGAATGCCGGGGTTGGCTTCGGTTTGCAGCAAGTTGCGGCGTTCAAAAATTTCCAGCATGGGCCTGTTCCTGATCCAGATATATTATCAAGCAGCATAGTGGCAGCGGCGTATTAAAGGAAACGTGCTTTAATGCCAGCGGCGCCAGGGTTAATGCCGTTAACCGGCAATGTACTTTATTGTGGTGTGCTTTGTGTTTCAGGCTTCGAACCCGCGTTTTTGCGGCCCGGTTGATGCCGGGTCGGGGCTGACCGCGACAAAGCGGCTGCCATTTTGGAAATTTAGCGCGCCCCCCAGTTTCGCAATCGCCAGAGCCTGATGAAAAATGGCCCGAATATCGTCGCGCTGCGGGCCATCAAGGGCATTTTCGGTGCGCACGATCAAATCAAATTTCTGGGTTTCCTTGCGCACCAGCCCGTCAAGCTGGGTATGACCCAGCCGCGTAAAAGACAAATCCAGCAAAAACCGGGTTCCCGCATCATCGGCCTTGCGGTTCGATGTGTCGTCTTCTTCGCCGTGGCCGTGTCGCCAGGCCAGTTGCATCTGTTCAATGCGTTCGCCCATATGAAACGGCATCGCCATCACCCGCCAGCCATCTGAACGCGGTTCGCTGGCCATGTTGCGCAGAATGTTAAAATCATTGTCCAGTTTTTTGCCCAGCCCGGCATCTTTGCCATCGCGACCGTCAAGTGCGCTGATGGTGCGTTCGCCCAGCCACCCTTTGGCAGACCCGGTTGCACCCGTCATGGCGGTAAAGAAAAACATCATGGTGGTGGTCAGGCGTGGCCCGGCTGCCGGGATTTGGTTGAGCAGGGCCTGTGCGGCTTGCGGGTCCGCCTGGGCAAGGGCGGCAATCGCGCGTTGCAGGCTGTCCCAGTTGTGGCTAAGGCTGGCGGCCTGGCCACGGGCCAGAAGTTCGCCCTCGGTCATGACAGGCAGGGGAATGCGGGCGGCGGCGGCACTGGTGGCATCAACCGCAAAAGACAGCATTGCGCCAACCGGGGCAGGGACCGGCAGCCGGACGCCGATAATACCGGCATTGGTCCGCAGGGCGGTAAACCCGTCGGGCAACATACGGGCTTCGGGGCTGTTGGCGGGCAATACCGTGCCGGTTAACAATAGAGGCGGGCGGGCTCCGGTGATATTTGCGGCCGCTGCTACCTGCCCCGTTTGCCCGGCCTGCCCGGCAAGGATGTTGGTGCTGGCGGCGTTGGCGATGTTTGCCGGTGCCGTTTGTCCGGCGATGTGTCCGGCGGGCAGAAAACTGGCGGCCTGGGCCGGTGATGCAGCACCGGGGCCGATAAAGACCATTTGCATCTGGCTGCCCGCAGGCAGGGTGCTGCCGCCGGGAAAGGTCAGGCTGGTGGTGGTAACACCGGTAAAACTTTGCCCGGGAACCAACGGAGCCGGATTGGGGGTAACGGGTGCCGCAGCCCCGCTGGCCCCGGCACTGGCCCCTGAAGCTGCACCGCCAGCGGTGTTGAGCACTGTTTGCGGCAATACCTGCAATCGCAGGCTGCTGCTGCCATCGGCACCGGTTTGGGGCATGATGCGCACCCAAACCAGATCATTCATAGTGGCAGGCAGGGCTTGTGGCAGTTTCAGGGTGACAGTCCCCGCACTGGTTTGCAGGGTGACTTCGGCGCCGTTTTTGCTTTGGATGGTCGCCTGGATCAGGCTGTCGACCGGTAATCTGGCAAGGGCCGCGGGGGGATTTTGAACAACCGCACTGGTGCCCGCATTGCCCGCACCTGCTGCACCACTGCCAGTGGCGTTGGCACCGGAGACAGAGGCAACAGGGGGGCTGATTTCTGCCATGCTGCTGTTATCCTTCGATCAGCCTGGTTGCGATTGCTTCAATATCCTGTGCGGCAATGGAATTGGGATGACGGGTGAGCAGCGGTGTCTGGCTGCGGATGCATTCCGATACTTTGCTATCCGCCCGGATCACGCCCAAAAGCGGCGGAGAGATTTTTAAAAATCCTTCGCAGGCCTTGAGAAGTTTGGCATAGATCGCTTCGCCTTCCTTTTTGTCTTTTGCCAGATTAACCACCACACGGATGTCGGCCTTGGGCCGGGTCATATGTGTGACCTTGATAAAGGCATAGGCATCGGTCAAAGCGGTGGGGTCGCCATTGGTCAGCACAATTACGGTATTGGCAAGGCTGGTCATCTGGCGAACACCCTGATCCACCCCGGCACCAAGGTCGATGATCACCTTGTCATAAGATTTGCCGGTTTGCAGCAAATCATCGGACAGGGCCTGCAAGCGGCTGGCGGGCAGGTTGGCCAATGTGCCCGACCCGCTGCGCCCGGCCACAATATCAAAGCCGCCAACTTCAAAGGTTGTAATGGCATCGCGTAGCGCAATGCGCCCGGAAATAACCCCGCCCAAATCATGCTTGGGCATCAGGCCTAACTGAATGTCGATATTGGCAAGGCCTAAATCACCGTCAAACAGCAGCGATTTTAATTCATGCAAAGCCAGGGCATGACACAGCGAAATGGCAAACCAGGTCTTTCCTACGCCGCCTTTTCCCGAAGCAACGGCAATGACATTGCGTCCCTTGGTGCGTCCAGCCTGTTTTGGGGTGGCATCAGATGTGGCTGTCATTTCATGACCTCGGCGAAACTCTTTTTCTTGTGGGTGTGTTTGGCAGGCATAAGCAACTTTGCCAGTGCGACCGGGCTAATGGCTGTCAACCCGTCTGCAACCTGGGCGGTCATGCTGACATTACACAAGGAAAGGTTTCCTGTGTCCGCACCATATAACGCGCCTCCCAGTCGGGATGCAACATCAAGGCGTGTGATCAGCATTCGGGTTGTTCCGCATTCCGCAAAGGCATTGGCAATATCGCCTGTTTCTTCGGCATCAACACCGGCCGGGCAAACCAGAATGGGTTCGCTGGGAACGGCATGTAAAAGTTCGCCCAGTACCGCAAGTTCGGCCTGGACATAGGGGTTGCAGTTTGCCGTGTCGAGAAACACCAGATCCGCCCCGCGGACGGCATCAAACTGTTCGCGCAGGTCTTCGGGGGATTTGATAATTCCCAATGGAATTTTCAGAATTTTGGTAAAGGCGCGTAATTGGTCTACGCCACCGGCCCGTCGGGTGTCGCTGGTTAAAACCGCAACCCGGCGTTTTTTCATGACGGCCCGTGCGGCGGCCTTGGCAACGCAAAGTGTTTTTCCCGCCCCTGGTGTGCCGACAAAGGCAATCGCCCGTGGGCTGCTTTTTTCGGGAAGGGGGGCAAATTCAAATATTTCGTCAAGCGCACTGGCCAGCAATTGCTGCGCATTGCCCGGGGTGCGTTCGCGGCCCATGGCATCGCACAGGCGCAGGCGCAATCGTTCGGGGACTGAATGGCGAATTAAGGCACGTTCGACTTCCTCGATCAGTTCGCTTTGCGTCGGGGCATCGGCCCTGTCATCAATGCCGGTGCCATGGCCGATCTCAAAATCGGGTTCATTGTCGATGGCGGCTGTCAGGCGTACCCCGGAACCGGGAATATCCTGGGTCGATACAATAATGGCATCCGCACCCATATGCTCTTTGACCAGTGCCATCGCGGCACTCATGGTGGGGGCGGTAAAGGTTTTAAGGCGCATGGCGCGCCCCTTTTTGCCCGATCATTAAATTTGCCCCATTGTTTTTAATTGCGCCTTGGGGTGAATTTCATTTTGCGACATGACAACCGTTGCCGGGCGGAAACGTTCCACAATGGATCGCACATAAGGACGAATGCCCGGGCTGGTCAGCAAAACGGGGGATTCCCCCATCATGCCCAGGCGTTCAAATGTGGTGCGCACTTTGTTGATAAATTCCTGCAACTGGCTAGGCGGCATCGATAGCTGCTTTTCTTCGCCTGCTCCGACCAGGCTTTCGGCAAAAATCTGTTCCCATTCCGGCGACAGGGTGACAAGCGGAATAACGCCATCGGCGTTTGAATTGTTGTCAGAAAGCTGGCGGGCAAGACGGGAACGGACATGCTCGGTCATGAAGGTCGGGTTGCGGGTAAAGGCGGTGGCTTCGCCGATCCCTTCCAGAATGGTGGGTAGATCGCGGATCGAAATGCGTTCGGTCAGCAATGCCTGCAACACACGCTGAACCCCGCCAATAGAAATCTGGCTGGGAATAATATCCTCGACCAGTTTTTTCTGTTCGTCTTCCATCTCGTCGAGCAGCTTTTGCGTTTCGGCATAAGATAGCAGTTCGGGCATATGGTCCTTGACCACTTCGGTCAGATGGGTGGTGATCACGGTTTGCGGGTCCACCACCGTATAGCCCCGGAACATGGCTTCTTCCTTCATGCCCTGTTCCACCCACATGGCGGGCAGGTTAAAGGTGGGTTCGATGGTTTTTTCACCCGCCAGGGTGATTTCCTCGCCGCGCGGATCCATGATCAGCAACATGTTGGGGCGCAAATCGCCCCGTCCGGCCTCGATTTCCTTGACCCGCACCACATAGGTATTGGCCGGAAGCTGCATGTTGTCCTGGATGCGCACACTGGGCATGACAAAACCCATATCTGCTGCCATCTGGCGCCGCAGGGCCTTGATTTGATCGGTCAGTTTCTGTCCGCGTTCGGTGCTGATCAGCGATAACAGGCCATAGCCGAGTTCAAGCCGGACATAATCCATGCGCAGGGCGTTGGCGATGGGTTCTTCGGCGGGCGGGGCGGCGGCATCGGCGGCAGCATCGCTGGCTTCCTGAACCACAAGGGCGGCGGCCTTGTCTTTGTTTTTGCCAAGTTTCCAGGCCAGATAACCCATGCCGATTGCCGCCCCCATAAACCAGATCATGGGGATACCGGGCAAAAGCGACATGCCGCCCATCATGGCAGCGGCAATGCCCAGCGCGGCAGGATAGTTCGAAACCTGGCCAAAGACGGCCTTTTCCGTTGCCCCTTCCATCCCGCCTTTGGTAACCAGCAACCCGGCGGCGGTTGAAACGATCAGGGCGGGGATCTGTGATACCAGACCATCGCCGACTGTCAGGATGGTGTAGGTTTCGGTGGCTTCATTCAGGCTTAGCCCCATTTGGGCCGTGCCAATGATAATGCCGCCAATCACGTTGATGAAGGTAATCAGAATACCGGCAACGGCATCGCCACGCACGAATTTGGACGCACCATCCATCGACCCGAAAAACGAGCTTTCTTCTTCCAGTTCCTTGCGCCGCGCCTTGGCCTGTTCTTCGTTGATCAGGCCCGACGACAAATCGGCATCAACCGCCATTTGCTTGCCGGGCATGGCATCAAGGGTAAAACGCGCGGCGACTTCGGCAATACGGCCTGAACCCTTGGTGATCACGACAAAGTTAATAATGACCAGAATGGCAAAAACAATGATGCCGATAACAAAATTGCCACTGACCAGAAAGCTGCCAAAGGCCTGAATCACATGGCCTGCGGCCTGCGGGCCTTCATGGCCATGCCCCAGAATAAGCCGGGTTGTTGCAATGTTCAGCGCCAGGCGCAGTGATGTCGCGACCAGCAAAATCGTTGGAAAAGAGTTAAATTCCAACGGTTTCTGAATGAACAGGGCGGTCATCAGAATCAGGATGGAAAAGCTGATCGACAGGGCCAGAAACATGTCGAGCAACCAGGTTGGCAGCGGAAACATCATGATCACAAGGATCAGAACGAACCCCAATGCCATGGCAATGTCGCCACGCCGCATGGCCGAACGGAAACGCCCTTTCAGATTCCCCATAAGGGCATTGCCGCCGGATTGTCCGTCGGTGTTTCGGGGCCCTGAAGGGGTTATTTGGCGACCATCTGCCATGTTTTGCGCTTTGGTTCCTGTCTGTTGCCATTTATGGCGGGGAAAACCCGGCCTTGTTTATAAGGTGCTTTTTTCGCTATCACGCCCAAAGGTCAGCCATCTGTGACAGTGGCAATGTACCCCGGGCATGTGTCGATACCCGTTTTATCCGTTTATCCGTTGCCGGGAAGCGGAACGCTAACCCCTTCGTCGTTATACTGGCGCAATTTGTTGCGCAAGGTACGGATCGATATTCCCAATATGTTGGCGGCATGGGTGCGGTTGCCAAAACAATGTTTCAACGTATCGATAATCAGTTCCCGTTCAACATCGGCCACTGTCCGACCCACCAGGGCCGCTGTGATAGAGCCGTTCTCGGATATCACACCCTGATCGGCGCGATCGTCCGCGATATCGGTTGGTGCCGACGCCGGGGCCGCACGCGCATTTTCAGTATAGGGATCTTGCGGTGCCGGTGCCGGTTGTCGGGGGGGCGCGCCATAGGTGCCATTGCCAGATGTATCATAGCCGCCCGTTGCCGCACCCGAACTGCGATAGGCCTGGTTAACGTATGCCGGGTTATAGGCCGACGCCGCCACATTGTTTCGGGCGATGTCGCGCGGATCGGGGCCGGATGCGCCATAGCCTTGCTGTTGTGGCGGCGGGGCTTGCGGGGCAGGTTGTGGAGCCGTGCCGCTTAACATGATGGCTTCGGGGCCAATTTCGTCGGGGCCGGCAATCAGCACGGCACGGTGCATGGTGTTTTCAAGTTCGCGCACATTGCCGCGCCAGTAATGGTGCACCAGCCGTTCAATCGCCAGCGGACTGATCGGCCGGATCGGCATGTCGTTGGCTTCGGAATATTTACGCACAAAAAACTCTGCCAGTACAGGGATGTCGCCGGGCCGCTCGCGCAACGCGGGAATATCCAGATTGACGACATTCAGGCGAAAATAAAGGTCTTCGCGGAAATTGCCTGATTGCACATAGGCTTCAAGGTCGCGGTTGGATGTTGCCAGAATGCGCACATCAACCTTTACCGGTTTGCTGCCACCCAGCCGGTCAATTTCGCGTTCCTGGATCACGCGCAGCAATTTGGCTTGCAGGCGCACATCCATTTCGCTGATTTCGTCGAGCAGCAAGGTTCCACCATCGGCTTCTTCAAACTTGCCAATGCGCCGTGCCTGGGCGCCGGTAAAGGCACCTTTTTCATGGCCAAACAGCTCCGATTCCAGCAAGTTTTCGGGAATGGCAGCACAATTGACGGCGACAAAGGGTTTGTCAGCCCGGTTTGATTTGCGATGGATAAACCGGCATAGAATTTCCTTGCCGGTGCCACTTTCGCCGGTGATCAGGATGGACGCGGTGCTGCGGGACACCTGTTCGGCAAGGCGTAATGTTTCGGTCATGCGCGGATCGCGATGGATCAGGGCATGGCTTTCTTCGGTCACGGCTTCAAAAATGGCTGCAATCAGATCTGCCTCGGGGGGCAGGGGGATATATTCCTGTGCCCCGGCCTTGATCGCATTTACAGCGCCATTGATGTCGTTGCCCACACCGCAGGCCACGACCGGAACGCTGATGCGTTCGCGCGACAGGGCCGTGATCAGGGCCCCAACATCCAGGGTGATGTCGGCCATGACCAGATCAATGCGCTTGCCCGCGCGCAGGATGTTCAAGGCAGTGGTAACGCTTTCGGCCAACTGAACCGAAGCGCCCCGTGCCATCGCGATCTTGCTGGCTGCGCCGATCTGGCCGCCCAGTCCACCAACGATCAATACCTGCATTGCCTAATCTCTTTCCGATCCGCTTTTTGTATGTCTTTGCTGCAATACCATTGTTTTGTCACCGAAAAATGGCAGTCGGGGATCAATCAAAATAACTGACCCGTTTCGCCGGTGGCAAAATCGAATTTATCAGCATTTCGAGGCGACGGGGGTTTTCCTGTCGTCCGATTGAAACGGCACCGACCATATAGACCGAGTTCAATAGTTCTTCTTCCTGCGAGTTGCGTTCCAGTTTGGCCGCCAGCGGCATGAACACCATGTTCGACAAAACAGCACCGTAGAAAGTTGTCAAAAGTGCCACCGCCATCGAAGGACCAATTGATGACGGATCATCAAGGTTGCCCAGCATCTGCACCAGGCCGATCAGTGTGCCGATCAGGCCCATTGCCGGGGCAATGTCGCCTGCTTTTTTTAATATGCTCGCCCCTTTTTGGTGGCGCGAAATAGTGGCGTTCATGTCCTTGCGCATGATCCCTTCAACTTCTTCGGGCGGGGTGCCATCCACAACCAGGGACAACCCTTTCCAAAGAAACTCCTCGCTTAGCAAGCTGTCGAGATGTCCTTGTAGCGACAGAACACCGCCCTTGCGGGCAATTTCAGCCAGTTGCAAAATTTGCAAAGCCGCATCTGCAGGGTTGCGCGACGGATGAAAAATCGTCCGTGCCAACACTTTGCCCACCCCGAGAAATTCGCCCAGGGCAAAACACACTGCCGTAATCGCGGCCGTCCCCCCAATCACGATCAGGATCGACGGTACGTCAATAAATGCCCCAGGCGATCCGCCCAGGAAAATTGCCGCAATAACCAACGCAAACCCGACGATGAGCCCGACCACCGTTGCGATGTCGAACGTCGTCTTCGTCCCCCCGTCCGCCATTCCCAGCTATCCTTCTGACCAGCCTAGTTTCGTTCTGATTTGATAATTTCCGTCATGGTTACCCCCAGACGGTCTTCGACAACAACCACTTCGCCACGCGCGACCAGGCGGTTGTTAACATATATATCAATAGCTTCCCCAACCTTGCGGTCAAGCTCCACGACAGCACCACGGCCCAATTTTAGCAATTGGCTCACCTGCATGGTTGCTTTTCCAAGCACAGCCGAGACCTGAACAGGAATATCATATACCGCTTCAAGGTCTTTGGAGGTTTTCATTCCCTCGCCACTGGTATCGAGTCCGGCCAGTAATTCAGTCCCTTCGCCTTCCAGCTCGATATCGTCATCATCGAGTTCGGACAGTTCAAGATCGTCATCGTCTGCCATTGTATTCTCCTGCATGTTTCGGGACGGATTGCTCCTGCCGAACCCGCATTGTCGCTGTCATCACATGTGTGATGCAATCTATTGTTTAAAACTGCCAGCGGTATCTTTTTTTATGGGGGGCAAGTTCGCCTGTCGGCGTATCAGTATTACTGTACGGGTCCATATGCCCTCCGGCATTTTACCGTGTTATTCGTCGTTTGTTGCGGCCACCTGTGCGCTTGCGTTTTCAGGCCCGGTTTTGGTGTTTTCCGCCTCGGCGGGCGGTGGCGAAGGCGTCGGTGCTGCATTTGCTTGCGGTTGGAGGGGGACGCCAGGAGCAGCGGCTGGTTCCGGTTTGCGGCTTTCCTGAATTTCGGGGTCAGTCATCGGATTGTCGTGGGAAAGGTCAAATCCCTCGCGGTGGGCGGTAATGGCGTTATCAACAACGGCATTTATTTCCGCCCATGTCCGTTCCTGGTCGCGAATGGCGGTGCCATCGCCCCACGATACCCGGCAGTCGCCTGTGGCAATGCTGGCTTCGCCGACAACAACAGCCTGGCCGGAAAAACCGCGACTGCGGGCAATTTCGCTCACACGGTTTTGCAGTTCTTCGGCAATGTCGGGGTGAACCTGTACCAGCACCTTGGGAACATCGAACAGGTTCGACAGGCATTGGCGAACGATATTTTCGATTTCAAGCGTGGTGTTTCCTTGTGTCCAGGCCGGGATCAGCTTTTTGACAATAGCACGGGTCACATGGATGGCATCTTCGACCGTGGTGGCGTGGGCGCGTTTCTGGATCTCGTCAATATGTTCCAGCCGGGCCGCAATTTGCCCGGCGGTATCGGAAACGGTTTTTTGCACCGACGCCAAAATTTCGTCGCGCCCCTGGGTCAGCCCCTGCGCATGGCCTTGTGTAAAGGCTTCATCACGTGCGCGGCTTTCGGCTTCGCGCAACATGGTTTGCATTTGCTCTTCGGTGTAAATCGCCGGGGGCGGCGGGGGGCCTTTTTCTTCCTCTTCTCTTTTCTTTCGCTGCGATTTGCGCTTGATCGAATAGTGTTCCTCTTCCGCGCCAGCGGGGCGGATGACGGTATCGGCATCGTCGAAGTTAAGCTCAAATTTGAATTTTTCGATCGCAGTCATATCATTTCGGCAATCTGTCGGGTGTTAGTCCGGGGTCGTAACGCGTAACCCCGGATCAGGAATATCAAACAAACGGTGCGCTCTGACCCGGCCTTCAGTTTTCCTGATAAAGCCAGTTGCGAATGATCGCCAGGGCCTCTTCCGGGTGCTTGTCAACAATTTCACCAATCTTCTTGACCGAGGAGGCTTTCACCCGGCCCTCGACCTGCGAAATATTGATCAGTTCGTCATGTTCTTCGTTCATATGCCCACCGGGCACCGGGGCCGGGCCAGCCAGGGCGGGGGTGCCATCCTGCATCATGTTGCCGTCTTCTGCCAGCAATTGCCGTTGTGCCATATCTGCCGCGCTGGGCAGGGTTTCAAAGGCACGGGTCAGAAGCGGGCGAACCACCAGCAAGATAACAAGGATCGCGACAATTGCCAGCACCAGCATTTCGGCAATACGGAAGACTTCAGACTTGTCAAGCCCCAGGAAGGTATCAACCGGTGTGTCGCTGAACATGTCTGCCGTATCAGCAAATTTCATGTTGATGACTTCAACCTGGTCGCCACGGTTGGGGTCATAGCCAATGGCACTGCGCACCAGAGCCGCAATCTTGTCGAGATCGCCAGACGAGCGTTCCTGATAAACTTTCTCGCCATTTGCGTCGGTCGTGTAGGTGCCATCGACCAGAACAGCAACGGTGACCCGCGAAATTTCACCAATTTCCTTGATGCTGGTGGTGGTGGTTTTGGAAATTTCGTAATTGACGGTTTCTTCCGAGCGGTTTTCCTGGCTGTTGCTGCCTGCGCCATTGTTGCCCAGATTGGGGTCGGGCAGGTTATTTTGCAGGGTTACCGGGTCCGTACCGTCATTTTCGGTGTTGGTTGAGGTCTGATCAACTGTCTGGCTGGATCGTACCACCTGTTCGTCGGGGTTAAACCGTTCGTTATTGGTGGTGACTTTGTTGAAATTCATATCGACCGAAACTTCGGCCCGCACTTCGCCAAATCCCAGCGACCGGGACAGCAGGTCCTCGATGGTGTTGCGCAACCGGGTTTCGTTGCGAACGCGCATTTCGTTGGCCGTCTGGGTCAGAAAGGTTGCCGTTTGCTGTTCACCATCACCGCGTGCCAGCAGATGCCCGCGTTCGTCAATGATGGAAACCTTGCTGGGTACCAGTTGCGGCACAGCGGCAGCCACAAGGTGCTGAATGGCGCTAACCTGTTCGGCATCAAGCGTTTTTCCCTGCAATTGCAGGGCGATAGACGCACTGGGTTCCTGGGTTTCGCGCGAAAACATTTGTCGTTTGGGCAAAACCAGATGGACGCGCGCCTGTTTTACGGTATCGATCGAGGCGATGGTACGCGACAATTCACCTTCAAGAGCACGCACATGGTTGATATTTTGCTCGAAACTGGTCGAGCCAATGCCATCCTGCTTGTCGAAAATTTCATAACCGACCGATCCGCCCGATGGCAAACCGGCTTCGGCCATTGAAATGCGCATGCGGTTGACCTGATCTGCCGGGACCAGAATTTCCGTGCCGCCCTTTAGCAACTGGTATTCGATCTGCTGTGTTTCCAGACGATCAACGATCTGTCCGGCATCTGCCGGGGACAGGTCGCGATACAGCAAATCCATATTTGGCTGCGAGACACGCAAAATCAAAAAAGCAAAGAACACAATCAACAACAGGCCAACGCCCGACAACGCCATCAGACGTGTCGGCCCCAGGCTCTTGAGAGTCTGTAAAATGCCGCCCATTCAGGCTGCTCCTATCCCGCTCGGTCACCCCAATTCCCAAACTGGCGAGGCATCGTACCGCCACACCACCCCTAACACGAATAGGGGGGCAAGTTGAAGAACAGGTTAACGACCGGCAATTTTTGCCCACCGATGTTCGTTTACAGGCATCTTTGGTTGAAAGATCGATACTACACCATATGGGTATTGGATCGTCGAAAAAAAAGCCCGGCAAAAGCCGGGCGAGTCCCTAACAATAAGCCTGTGGCAGAAACTGCCGTGGCAGCGGCGCGGGCGATTAACCCGCGCCAACCGCTGTTAACGTTTCACCCGGATCAGTTCGTCCAGCATATCGTCCGTGGTGGTAATGGTCTTGGTGTTGGCCGAATAGGCACGCTGGGTGATAATCATATTGGTGAACTCTTCGGCCAGATCGACGTTCGAGGATTCAAGGGCCGATGCCACCACTTTGCCTGCGCCATTTGTACCTGGTTCGCGCAACAGATAGTCGCCCGATTCACGGGTCTGGCGGTAGACGTTGCCAGTATGGTTTTCCAGTGAATCCGGGGCTTCGAAGGTCGCAACCGCCAGCTTGTAGACCGGGCGTTTCACGCCATTGGCAAATTGAATTTGCAAGAATCCATCTTCGGTGAAGCCGTAATTGACCATGGTACCGGCCTGCGCCCCATCCTGATTGATGAAGTCGGTTGTATATTCGATCAGGTTGCCATTGGCGTCGGTTCCGGCGGCAAACTGTTTAATCCCGTCCGTCTTCCCGATTGTTCCGGCATCAAGGGTGATGGAACTTGGTTCGGCGCCGTTGCTCCAGGTAATGCCGGTCACGGGTTGGTCAACCCGTGAAATGCCGTTTTCATCTGTAAAGGTTTTAAGACCACCATCGCCATTAAAGGTCATTGTTCCCGATGCGACGAGACCATTCGGATGCGTTGTTGCGTCAAGCTGGCCTGCTGCCGTTGATCCCGTGAGTTCATAACCCCATTTATTTTGCCCCAGCTTTACGACCTGAAGGTTCAGTTTATGTGCGGCCCCCAGGGAGTCATAAACTGTTACAGGCAGGGAATTATTTGCGGTAATCGCACCAGACGCGATGTTACCAGCCCCTGGTGTAAAAGCAGCTGTTGTTGTGAGTGTACCAAAGCCCAATCCGGTCAATGGTGTATTGTTGTTATTCGCCAGTGTCAGGGTTTCCTCTGGATCGGTAGAAGAAATTGACAATGTGTGGTTGGTGCTGGTGGTATCAACTGTTGCGGTTACGCCGGTCAGGGCCGTAATTTTGGCAGCCAGACTGTTCAGGGTTTCGCCGGCGGCAATTGTTATTGTTTGCGGGGCGCCCGTGCCAACCGTAATGTCAAATGAATCGCCGGCAGTTATCCCTGCCAGTGTGGTGAGGTCGGTTGTGCTGGCATCAATACCGGCCGTGCTGGACGTCGTCGGGGTTCCGGTGAGTGCGGTTTCTTCCAGGTTTAAAGTTGCACCAAATTCGATTCTGGTGGTCGATGCCGCTGCCGTCAGGATCGAGTTGATATCCAGAATCTGAAGATCTCCGGCCGCAGAGCTGTTCGACGACGTGACAGCGCCTGTTTTGTCAAGCAAATTTCCGTTGCGATCCGTTGCCCAGCCTTGAACGTAATAGCCAGCTGTATTTTTCAGATACCCGTCATCGTCGGGTTTGAAATCTCCGGCCCGGGTAAAGAACAATTCGCTGTCGTCGCCCGGGTTTGATGTATCGCGTACAACGAAGAAACCATCGCCCGAAATGGCGGCTGCCGTTGTCGAGGATGTTGCTTGCAACAGGCCCTGTTTACTGATCATGGCTGTCGGGTGAAACTGTACACCACCGGGCGTATAGTTGGTGTTGGTTGCGGCTTGCGTCACCAGGGTCGAGAACCGACCCACGGTGCTTTTATAGCCGACAGTATTAAGGTTGGCGATATTGTCAGAAATAACACCAAGGTTCTGGCTCTGGGCGTTAAGGCCAGATACACCAGAAATCATTGCACCGAAAAGGCTCATTTTTTTCTCCTGCGCTTACAGGCTGTTAGGCATTTCAAAAGTGGTCGATCGATCAGGCGGCTGTGTCGCTTGCCGGATCGTCGCCATCGTTTCCGGTGCTACCTGTTCCGGAGGTGCCATCACTGGCGTTATTCGTTGTGGTTGCGGCCAGTTTGACGTTGGTCAGGGTCGCAAACGGGACTGACACATCGCCAATCCGCAGATAAATATCGTCATCGCCAATATCAACACTGTCGACTTTGCCGACGATGCCAATTGACACCGATGCCAGTTTGCCCTTGTCATCTTTGAAGGTTTCGCCGTCTTTCCCCAGCGGCTTGATAACAAAGGTATAGGCACCTTCAGCGGCAGCAACACCGGCGTTATTCTTGCCGTCCCAGTTAAAGGACTGGACACCCGAAACATCTTCGACCGTTTCCGCATAAACCGTTTTGCCGTCCTGATCGACGATCTGAAGCTGAGCTGACGGAACTTCCGGCGAGATGCTGTATTTGAATTTGAGGTCTTCGCCGGGCGTGTGCCAGTTGGTATCGCCTATCGCCTCGATTTCGGCACCGACATAGGACAGAGCAGACAATTGGCGCTGCTGCCCTTGCATGGTCAGCAGGTTTTCAAGATTTTTGTTGGTTTCGATACCTTGTTCGACCTGGGCAAACTGGCTGAGCTGGTCGGTGAATTTGTCACTTTCCATCGGCGAGGTCGGGTCCTGATTCTTTAACTGCGTGGTCAGCAGCGTCAGGAAGGTATCGAAGTTCTGCGAAAGCGACGCGGTCGATTTGGTCGAAGACGCATTCGCATTATTGGTCTGAAGACCGATGTTGGTTAAGGAAGAAACCGTCATTTTTTATCTCCGGTATCTAAATGCGAATGTCAATAAGACCGTTGGAATTAATGCCGTAGCCCACAGCAACGTGTTGGGCCAGTTCGGCACCGCTAATAATATCGCCTTCATTGGGGCGAGATGCACCAGCACGTCCGCCATTGCCGCTATTCTGGTTCTGGCTTTGCCCCTGACCACCTTCCTGGCGGTGCTCAAAGGTGAAACTTTGTGAATCTGCATTCAGGCCTGCATCTCGTAATGCTTGCTGCAATCCTTTGACGTCCTGTCGCAGCATGTCCAGGGTTTGGCGGTTATCAGCCTGAACCACGGTTTGAACGCGGCCATCATGGGAAATTTCCAGTTTGACATCGACCCGCCCCAAATGTTCGGGGCGCAGTTGCACTGAAATCCGGTCAACGCCATCGCCCGCCCCTTTTTTAATTTGAACGGCCACCTGTTGCTGGACCGTTTCGGCGGTTGCGGCGCCTCGGCCCGCCTGGCCTGCGGCGGCCTGTGCCGTTGCGGTGGCTGTGCCGTTAACAACCTGCCCGGTAACGCCCGGGACAGCTCCGTTGGCACTTGCCGCGTCTGTTGCCCCGATGGCGGCGGTGGCTTTGGTTGCTGTCGCAGGTGCGGGCGTGGGTGTCGCCTGGGGCGCGGTGGCATTTTGCAGGGCGGCAAGATTTGCCATTGCGGTGTTGCTGCCTTGCGCGGGTGCGCTATTGGCTGTGGTGCCCGTGTTGGCGGCGTTGTTTGCACCGTTATTGGTATTGTTTTGGCCGTTGCCGCCATCTGCCTTGCCATTACCCGGTGCTTGTTGCTTCAGGGCGGCTTCAAAACTTGCCTTGGCATCCGGGGCGGCAGCATCGCCATCACTGCCAGCGCCGCCTGGCGACAGGGCTGCCTGCATTGTTTTGGCGGCACTCCCGTCATTCTGGACGGCACCATTGGTTGTTGCCGATTGCGACAGGGCAGTTGACGATAGCAGGGCATCCCTGGTGGTACCGTCACCGGTTTCTGTCGTTGCAGTCTGTCCAGCCGGTGTCGGAATTGTCGGAATACCAACGGTCGTTTGGCTGGCAATGACAGGTTGGGTGGCACCGGCGATGGCTTCTGCGGTGGTTTCATCCACCGTTTTTGCAGCCGTTCCGGTGTCCTCGGTGGCAGGTTTGCTCGTGTCCGCCGTGGTTTGTTCGTCATCTTTTGCGCCCGCGGTGTTGGTGGGCGCGTCGGTGTCGTCCGGGTTGGTTTCTTTGACCGGTTTGTCGTCGGCTACGTCCTGACTATCGACATTTTTATCGTCGCTGCCGGGATCATTCTTTGTCGCGGTTTTGTCTTTTGATGTGTCGTCGGCTTTAGATGCTGGTACATCGTCTTTGCGATCCGCGCGCGGCGTTGTGTCGCGATCATCATTTGACGTGCTGCGGGCGGGTTTGCGATCGTCCTGCGTGCTGCGGGTATCGCGCGACGACAGGTCGGCGGCACTATTTGCCGGGCTGTTTCGGGTGCGGGTAGCCGTTTCCGCCCGTTCCGCATGCACCTTGTCCATGATGTCGGCAAAGGCCACGCTGCTACTGGCAGGTTGGTTTTGCGCGGGCACCGATATGGTCGGCGTACTGAGTTTAGCTATCGCAGAGCTGTGCATGACACGGTCCCTATTTGTAAGTCTACGATAGATTATGCAATCTGCGGGCCAGTTTTAAAATTCGCCAATGGGTCATATTAAAGGAAACATGCTTTATCCAGTTCTCGATGCGTTGTTCTCATCGAGAACTGGTATTCCGGCACATCAACGGCAGGATGAAATTTCCCCGACAGGTAACAAATACGTTTCATCGCTTGTTTCTCCACAAGATATGCCAAACGAGATGATCGTTGATCCTTGCGGTTCACGCGCTATTTGCGTAGTGGTGTTGCGTTGAGCCGTGTCTTCCCACAACGTGCTCTATCCACCCGGCATCTTTTGCCGCTTTGCGGTTTTGGGGGTGGGGTAAGGGCACAATGCACAAATCCCCCGATCATGGATCGGGGGATAAAATACGATGCGGTTATGTCTGGTATTGCAAAAGAACTGCAGATAACACGCTATTTGGGGCAGGGCAGCCAAAACGGGTTATGGCACCAGAGCACGCGTTATGCTGAAATTGAAATGCCTGACGGGCGCGGTGCGTCGGGGCTTGCCGATCCCGCCGGGGTCGCGGGTTTGTCATCGCCTTCGGGGGCGGCGTTCTGCGACATGTCCTGTTGTTCGGTATTCCCATCCTTGGCACCTTGAACAGCCTGACGCAGTTCATCGGCACTTTTGCGGGCCAGAATTGCCCAGGAATCACGCATGGGGGTCAATAGACCAATAACGTCTTGTGCCGCCTGGGCGTCGTTATTGCGGTCAACCTTCATCAGGTGAACCGTGGAAAAACGATACAGTTCACGCAGGTTGCTGGCAATTTCGCCGCCTTGCTCCAGGTCGAGCGTGCCAGACAAATGAGCAATAATTTCCATTGCCTTGCAATTGGCGTTGCAGCGGGCCTGGATATCGTTGGCTTCAATCGCCTTGATCGCTTCCTGAAGCAAAGAAATGGTTTTATTATACAGCATGTAAACCATTTGGGCCGGCGATGCTGTGTTGACCTGCTGGTCGCCATAGGCGCGGGCTGCGTTCGTATTCATGCTATATTCCTTGATATCCAAAAGGTGGTAAATCGACGGCGGCCCCCGAGATTACCTAGTTATTTTTTTTCCCGGCTGCCATCAACTCGTCAAGCGAGCTTTGCACGTTTTTAATCTGTGCCAAAGCCTGTTCCATGTTGATGAACTTGTTCATCATGACTTCGCGCTGGTTGGTGATGCGGCTGTCGATGCGGTCAATTTTGTCTTCAAAACCGGTATTTTGTGTTTTGATAGAATTTATTTCCTGCGGCAAGCTGCCTTGTTCGCTATCGAGCATGTCCTGCATGGCAAATTGCAATCGGGCACCAAGACCGACAGAGGTGTCAATTGTTGCCGTTTCAGTTGCACCAGCAGCACCATTATAGAATATTTTCAGGCCATCAGCCGTAGTCAAGCTGCTGCCATTAATTGTTGCGTTCTTGGTTTCGCCATTCAGGGTATAGGTTGCGTCGGTTATCTTACCGTCGGCATCCTTGGTAACAGAAAACTCGTAATTTCCAGCACCGGTATTTCCGGTGAAGCTGGTCATGTTGAAGGCGGGATTGTCGGTTGTGGCTTTAAAATTAAAAAGCTCGGCGACTTCATCGACATTATTGATCAGCATGTCGTTCAGTTTTGTATCGTCGATCTTGAGTGTCCCGGCAGAATATTTGCTGTCGTCGGTACCACCACCGGCTTCCGCAGCCGATGTCAAGGTAATGCCGATTTGTGCCAGAACAGCCAGATCGTTATCGCTGCTTGTTGACCGAGACGGTGTGGAACCGACAATTTGCTGCAGGCTGGTTTCAACGGATTTAACCGTCGAATTGCCCAGCAATACAGCCCCTTCACCCGCTTTTTGCGTTTGAGGGTCGACATAGGTTTTTTCGTTGATAAATGATTTAACTGCGTTGTAAGCGTCGACAAATCCAAGTATTGCCTTTTTCGCAGCCGTCAAATCCTGTTCAACCGATACATTTATCGTTGTGCCAGGTGCTGCATCAAACAAGCTGATGGACAGGCCATCGACCAGGTCATTAACGTCGTTAGATGGTCGGGTAATTGAAACGCCGTCCATGGTGAATTTGGCGTCATTTCCAGGGTCGATTTCCTTGGCAGGATTGATTTCCATCGTACCCGTGCCGCTGTCTAATGACAGAATGCCCATGTTTTCCAAAACATTGCCTGTGTCATCGGACAAGGTCATGCGGTTGGTCGACCCGTTTTCTGTGGATGTCAGGACAATGGTTGATTGTCCTTCAGCCACTTTAACGACAGATGCCTGAACGCCTGTGGTCCCTGTGACGGTGTTGATCTTATCGCGAATATCCTGAAGCGTGTCTGTCGCGGTAACATCAATCTGTGCACTGCCCTTGCTGGTGCCGATGCTAAAGCTGCCGGTGCCAATCGCAGTTCCGCTGCTATTGGTGGCGGTGCTCAGGGCTCCTTCGGGGTTTATGTTGACGTTGTCGGCGCCAACTTTGTGCTTTGACGCGGTCTGTTCAACAACAAACTTGTAAGTACCCGTCGCAGCACTGTTACTTGCGCTGACGGACATTATATTTGCGGCATTGCCATCGGCAGATGTGCTGAAAACCTGCTTGGACGCGAAGGTGTTTTTGGACTGATCGAAACTTGTTGCACCATAAAGAGACGAAATCGAGGACTGAAGAGTTTTGACCAGATCCTGCAACTGGCTGACGGCAGTCAGTTTTTCGTCATTGGACTCAATGCGTTTTTGAAGATTGTCAGCCGGGATACGGCGCGCCTTCATCATCTTATCGACAACATCAACAAAGTCGATATTGGAACTCAAGCCTGAAAGCTGAATTCGTCCGTTATCGCCGACATAGACATTGTTTAAATTGACGCCGCTCATGATGCGTCTCCCGGTAACGAAAGCTGGGCAAATTTTACCCGAAAATGATTATGCGCACATTCATACGCAAATACCATGCCTGAAACGCTTTTTGCGTAATAATCAGGCTTCTTCGTTGACAAAGGTACCGAGATAATCACGAATTTGGGAAAACAGATTCTGAAGTTCCTTTGACGGAATTTCGCGAAGAACCTCGCCGTTTGTACGATCTGTTACCTTGGCAACAACACGCCCGGTATCGCGGTTGAAATTCAGTTCAACCCGATAATTGTCGATGGGGCGACCTGTAAGGTCAAGGTCGGCAAATGCCTGTTTTAACTGATCTGTCGCATCAATCGGAGCAATATCCCCAGATGCCTGATATCTTGATACCGGTGCAACGGTTGCAGGGGCTAAAGAAGAACCCGAATTTACGGATGGTAGCCCAAGGGTAGAAACACCAGAAGCCGCAGTAGTGCCGTTCGATGAAGAAGCGGTGCCATGAAGCGGCGATAAAGATTGGGTGATTTCCATTTGGGCCTCCCGTGCCGATGAAACCGGCATAGGATAATCCGTATAAGGAACGGAGCAATATGCTCCGTTCCCTTACGAATATCCGGATTACTGCAACAGACGCAGCAGGTTCTGCGGCATCTGGTTGGCCTGTGCCAGCATGGCAACGCCAGACTGAACCAGAACCTGTTTCGAACTAAACGCCGTCATTTCCGAAGCAACGTCCAGGTCCATAAGGGTCGAACGGGCGGCTTCAGTGTTTTCCTGCGTGGTCGAGAGGTTCTGTGCGGCAAAGTCAAGACGGTTCTGGAACACACCAATCTTTGCGCGTGCGGTCTGCAGATCGTTGATCGAGTTACCAACCGTTTCAATCGCGGCTTGCGCGAAGGTCTGGTTAGAAAGGTTGCTTGACTGCAGGGTGTCGGTGCCAGAAACCGTTCCAAGCGATCCCGTATCAACAGCGGTCAATGAGACGGTAAACCGGTCATTGGCGGTGTTGCCAGACCCGATCTGGAAGTCAACGTCAGCAAGCGCTGCAGAAGTAGAGGTCGGACGAAGTTCAATCGTACGAGCTGCGGCACCAGAAGTATTAGCTGTAGCATCATTGCTCCAGTCGTTGATCTGCGCCACTGTTGTATCATCTACCGGGTGCACGAAGTTTTCGTTCAGCTTCAGCTTGATGCCGAGCTTGTCGAAGTTCAGTTCCTTGGTCTGCCCTACACCAATCTTTTGTGAGCCGGTAGCTCCAAATTGGGTAACGTCGATCGATTGCGTAATAGGATTGTTGTTACCATCTAAGAGAGCTGTCGTACCGTCATTCGCAAAGGCAGACAATGTTAAAATTTTGCTGCCAGCAGCATTCTCTTGCATACTGAAGATAATTTTGTTACCTGCCACATCCGTGCCAGGGGGAATCGGCGAATTGGACGAGAAAGTGAGGCTCTGAATGCCACTGGCAGTCGTAACGTCCGCACCAATAGCCGTCGCTTTAACTTCGGTGCCGCCACCGGAGCCAAGCAACTGCTTGTCGTTGAATTTGGTGGTACCTGCGATACGGTCGATTTCGTCGCTCAGGTTGCCATATTCGTCGTTCAGGAAGCCACGTTCAACGTCGGACAAGTTGCCCGAAGATGCTTGAACAGCGAGGCTTTTCATGCGAACGAGAACGTTATCGATGGTGGCCATGCCGCCATCGGCGATCTGCAGCATCGAGTTAGCCTGGCCAACGTTAACCGTTGCGGTTTTTAGCGACTGGCTTTCTGCGTTCAAACGCGCGCCAATGGCCATCGAAGCCGCATCATCACGTGCCGAGACGACACGGGTACCAGACGACAGTTTTGAGAGCGAACGCGTCGCTGCTTCGTCTGAAGCCTGAAGGTTACGGTGCGCAACGTTGGCGGCATAGTTGGAAATAATGTTCAAGGCCATAGTGATATACTCCTACATGGATCACTTGCAATTGGCGATTTTGCCAATCAAACCCGGCAACTTTGCCGGAGGGCACCGAGATCTTCTTGATCAAGGATTACCGATTCGATAGACCAAATATACCCAACTGCGAAGATAGAGTCTAGTGTTTTTTGAAATCCCAAATTACCGAATGATAATAACGGGCTTCGGTCTTGACCGGTTAAAATATTCTTAACCGGTCAAGCGGCGGACAGGCTTCACGAAGCGAAATGCGGGCCGCTTCGTGTCTTGGATCGTCTGTCAGATATCGTGTTGAACAGGATATTTGTCATGCGGCATAATATGCTGCCAGCCAATCTGACGGGTTGTGTTGATGATAACCGGTGCCTGCAAATTAACAGACATGGCAAAACTTTGTTCATTCCCGGTCGGGCGAACGGTGACAATAAGCAAAATCGCCAGGTCTTCCTCGGGAATGGCGAGACTTTTGCCTGCACGTTCGATATCGACAGGGTCGTAAATACCGCTATCTGAATTATACGGTGCGACAACAAAAGACAGGTCTGCATCCGTCAGGCTTTGGAAAAGTTTGAACTGGTCAAGATTTTTGCCCGGAATATTGGCCAGTCCGAAAACATGCTGATCCGAGAATCCAAGCAAACCCACTGGCATGTAAATGGCCTTGTCCCAGACAAAATCGATATCGCCAAATCGCGTTTCCACAAGAATCGATTTGGGTACGCTGGTTTCATCAATTGGTTGCGTTGTCATTCTTTGTTGTCTTTCCCCACTGTAACACACCAAACATGTGATGCCTGATGGCAGCATCGTCAAGTTCTGTCGCGCGTGCCATGCCTTATATCAAGTCTTAACGCAGATAATTGACGAGAGAGAGATCTGCGGACTTGGAAATTGTCAGGAAACTGGCCTGCAATGCGGTATTGTATTGTTCAAGATCGGCCAGAGTTATCGGCACATCAACGTTTTTGATGTTGGAAATGGCATTGTTGGCAAAAACGGTAAAGTCCTGATGTTGAGCCTGAACCGTTTCAACGTTTTTGGTGTCGATGCCAATTTTCGATGTCACGTTGGGAAGATTTTCGATGGCATAATCAATATGGCCCATCGCCATGCGTAACGAGTCTTCGTCGGTGGATGTGCTCATGATGCGTAAACCGGCAATCAGGCTGGCAAAGGCGGGATCATCGGCACGAACGCCGTAATTGACGGCATAGTCTTCGTCAACACGCGCAGTCAGATTTTTCTGATCGCCATTATAATAGCCGGTATCGGCTGCCAATGCAGGATTATGCGACAGGCCGTCAAGCAGGTTGCCACCACCTGTTTCCGAAATCGACATGGCATTTCCGGAAAAGTCTTCAATAACCAGTCGGTAATTGCTTGTTCCCGGGTCGGCCCGGACGGACGCAATGGCCGGGGGCGGGGACAACTGGTTGATTTTATCGGCCAGATCCTGGGCCGTATCGGTCGGTAAATAGGTTACGGTTTGACCATTGATGTCAAGGCTGCCGCCAACGGTGCCGCCCAATGTGCTGAGCGGGGCAGCGGCATTTCCGGCAACCGAGGCAAAATAGGTATCGGGTATGGGGGCTGTGTCGAAATTTACCGGTGCTGTATCGGTCGTTGCCCCGCCAAACAGATAGCGACCGTCCAATGTGGTGTTGAGAAGAGACTGGACCTGATTAAGGGCCTGTTTTCCTTCTTCATCCAGATTAAGGTCATCTGCTTGGGAGTTGCTAAGGCCCTGTAGTAAAAGGGTTTTAATGCGGACAGCAACATCCGTCATCGAATCGGTTGCCGATTCCATGTTTTGCAACCGCAGTTTTATCTGTGTAATGTTGTTCAGATACTGACCGTTGCGCGAGAGCGAACCCTCCAGGTTCAGCAATTGCTGTGAGTCGGAGGCAATACCGGCATAGTCGCGCGACTTCTGGCCACCAGACGACTGGATGCTCAGGTCGGCATATTTTGCGGCATTGCTCAGCGCCTGGTTGGTTAGGATACTGTGGCTCGTAAATGTTGCGACCCGGCCTACCATTTTAGCTCTCCATTACACGCAGCATGTTAAACTGCATTTAGCAACTTATCAAATAATTCATCAACCGTCGATATGACCTTGGCCGAGGCTGAATAAGCACGTTGAAAGATGATAAGGTCGGACATTTCTTCATCCAGGTTAACGCCGGCTTCGTTTTGAATCCGGTTGCCGAGGTCATTTGCCAGCGTATTTTGAAACGTGTTGTTATCTTTTGCCGCAGCTGCTTTTGTCGAAGATGTGCTGATGATGCTGGCGGCATAGTCGATCAAAGATGTTTTTTCCGGCGACAGTCCGCCCGCAGCATCAAAGCTGATATCTTTACGCGCAAGGGCGTTGGCCAGGTTTGTCGCGGACGAATTGTCCCCTTCGCGAATACCATAGGGGATGCCAAGGCCCAATGTGTCAACCAGGCTTTTATCTGTGCCACCGACCGAGGGCATGGAGGCAAAGTTATCCGTTACATATAGCGAGTCACCGCCGGAATCCTGAATGCGGATCTTGTAAGATCCCGCTGCCCCGTCGAAATACACGTCCGCTGTGATGTTGTTGTCGGTCAGGGTTGAATCGGCGTTGATCCGTGCGGCAAGGCTGTCAAGCGAGTCAGTGCTGCCGTTATATGAAATGGGAACAGTCCCGAAGCTGCCTTTTATGCTTAGCGTATAGTTGGTGCCTGCGGGGGCGGGCGGCGATGCCGGAGTCCCCAGCCCGGAAAGGGTTTTTGACGGATCGGCAATCTTGATGCCGGCACCTGTGGCCACACCGGATTCATAAACATCCGCATTCAGTGTGCCGCGCGACAGGCGCGACGGATCGTTGACGATATCTTGCGAAACAGACAGATTTCCAGACATGTTGGGCTGGTCTTCCGTTAGCCCGATTTTGCTCGACAGGTTTCCGGTGTCGGTTGCAAGCATGTTGGCATCGCTTGAAATGACCAGACGTGAACGGCCGCCATCGGTGGCGATATACACCATGTTTGATGCCTGATCCGCCGTTAGGCCCAAAGCACCGGTTAACTGCCCGCGCAACTTGTCCTGAATGGTCGTCAGATTGTCGCCATTGGTGTAGGTGATGCTGATCGGGGTGGACAATGTGCCGCTTCCAGCCGCCAGCGTCAGTGTGCCGGACACGCCCAGGGCAGATGAGGCATCGGGCATGGCTGTTGATGTCAGGGTGCGGGAGTTTTTCGCTGTCGCGAACAGGTCGTTGAGGCCAAAATAATGTGACAGGCCCTGGCTGCGACCATCGCTGAGTGTGGCGCTGCTATCCAGTTCGTTTACCGCCACACGGTTGCCATCCTTGCCTTCAATCACCAGGCGGCCATCGGCAATTTTTGCCTGAAGGTCGGTGCCCGATGCAGAGCTGTTAATGGCGGTGACGAGGTCGGCAACGGTTGCCGGGCTTGGTAAGGTCGACAGGTCAATATCGGAATAGCTGACAACATCGCCATTGGTATCAAGGGCCGCAACACGAAATGTTCCCGTTGCGTTTAAAATGTCTGTGCCTTCGACCTGGCGCGAGCCGGTCAGGTTGGTGGGCGGCGGAAAAGCCGTACCTTTGTTATGTTCGGCATTGATCGCATCGCGCAACTGTGTTGCCAGTTCGTTGATCTGATCGCCAAGCTCTGGCAAATCCTGATCGCGCATGTCGATCAGGCCACGCAAGGTGCCAGATTTTATTTCGTTTGTAATATCAACACCATCAAGCGAGATGCCGGACCCGCTTGACCCCGGTTCGTAGCCAGCCGTCGGGGCGAAGTCAAGCGTGGCCGGGCTACGATCGAGTAACGGCCGTGATCCGTTGGCGGTGAAAATCACCATCGAGCCATCGTCACGGGTGTAGGTCGATGTGTTGATGATTTTGGAAAGAGAATTGACTTTCTGATCGCGCTGGTCACGCAACTCGGTGGTTGGCTGGTCAATATTGCCCAAGCGCACAATGTCGGTGTTGAGCTTGGCAATCTGGCTTAACAGCGTATTGGCATCTTTGATTTCCTGATCGATGCTATTATCGGTGTCGCTGCGCAGGCTCTGGATCTGATCGGACAGTTTGCCAAATGAGTCGACAAGCTGGGTGGCCGCAGAGAGAACCTGAACCTTGGGGGAGTTCTGTTCCGGGGAGCTGTTTAGCTGTTCAAAGGCGTCGGACAGATCACTGATGCGCTGGCTGATGCCAGAGCTCGACTGCGGCGAGCCAAACAAAACCTGGATGCGCTGGTAAAACTCGTCACGAACCTGGGCCGTCCCGGCTTTGCCCAGTTCACCGCGCAATTCACTTTGCAGGCCCGAATTCACATTGCGGGTCACATCGCTGATTTGTACACCGGCACCCTGTCCATTCAGGGTTATGGATTCCTGACCTGCAATTTTGCGTGAATAGCCTGGCGTGTTCACGTTCGCGATGTTCGATGATGTAATCGAAATACGCGACTGTGCGGTATTCAAACCGGTGATTGCAGAATTAAGGGCCTGTGTCAGTGACATGGTATTTCCCCTGTGCCTTAAAACGTTTCGTTCAGGCTGATGGAAAGGGTGCCGCGATTTTTGTTGGTGCTGTAACCCCGACCGACCGGGCTATTGACATAGCCGCCACGGTTATAGGTTGTGACCTGTTCATTCGCGCGGTTCTTGACGGCCTTGACGATGGTGTCGACCATGCGCTGATTGGTGATTTCAGCAGCTTTGAGGGCGTGCATGTTGCGTTTGGCAGCATCTTGAAAACGCGCCTGCAATTCACGCAGTTCGGCTTTTTCGTCCTCGTGCAGGTTTTTCAGGTCTTCGGCCCGGACGCGTAATTCCAGCACCAGCTGTTCATATTGCATCGACAGGGCAGATTTTTCCGAGACGAAGCGCTCATATTCCGAGGTGTCAAGTGTCCGCATACCTTCGGTTTCGCGCTCCAGCAGCGAAATCAGGTCAAAAGTGACGCTTTTCAGCTCAATGACCATCTGGTCCGTTGTCATGATATCAGGCTCCCTGCGTCTTGAGGATTTCGCGTGTAACAGCATCTGCAATTCCCACGCCACCGGCGTTGGTCATTTTTTGCGCGTACTGGTCAACCAGCATCGAACGAAACATTGTTTCGCCGTGCCCACCGCCAAAATTCGGATCGGTTTCGATCCCTTCAAACATGTGGCTCATCATCTGCGAGAGGAACATGCTTTCAAACTGTTTGCCCGCTTCCTGGGCCTGGGCAAGGGTTTTGTGCTTGCCGTTGCCAAGGCCGCTTGCCTGTGAGGCAATGGAAGATGCCTTGCTGGCCTGGGCGCTGGTTTGTGCCTGCGCCATCAGGGCGCTGGTGCCATCAATCATCATTACATCACCTCGATTTCGGCCTGAAGGGCACCAGATGCCTTGATGGCCTGCAAAATTGTGATCATGTCGCGGGGGCCAACCCCCAGGCTGTTAAGGCCACTAACCAGTTCCTGAAGCGTGACACCGGTATCAAGGATTCCCAGTTTTTTATCAGCCCCTTCGTCAACCTGCACATTTGTCCGCGGCACTGTGGTGGTGGTGCCGCCCTGGGAAAACGGCGAGGGCTGTGACACCTGCGGCGTTTCGGTGACCCGGATGGTCAGGTTGCCCTGGGCAATGGCGACACGGTTGATGCGAACATTTTCGCCCATCACGATGGTGCCGGTTGACTCGTCAATGACCACCTTGGCGATCTGGTCGGGTTCGACACGCAATTGTTCAATGTCGGTCAGCATCGCCACCACGTTCTTGTTATAACGGTCCGGTACTGTCAAACGAACGGTACCGGGGTCGCTGGGGCGTGCGGCAACTTCACCAAGATAGGCATTAATTGCGTTGGAAATGCGCCGTGCTGTCGTGAAGTCGGGGTTGCGTAACACAACCGACATAGATTTCATGGCATTCAGGTTGAAGTCGATTTCGCGTTCAATGATTGCCCCGTTGGCGATCCGTGCGGCGGTTGGAACACCCTTTACCACGGTCTGGGCGTTGCCCTGCGCGCTAAAGCCGCCTACGGCGACCGGGCCTTGGGCAACGGCATAAACTTCGCCGTCCGCACCGACCAGCGGCGTCACCAGCAACGTGCCACCCTGAAGGCTTTCAGAAGTGCCAATCGCGCTGATGCTGACGTCAATTTTCGAACCCTGCCGGGAAAAGGGCGGGAGTGTGCTTGTCACCATTACAGCGGCAATATTGTCCGACTTGATGTTGGTGATCTGGTCGCGCACATTGATGCCCAGCCGTTCAAGCATGGCGACCATGCTTTGACGGGTAAATTCTGAGTCTTTAAGGTCGTCACCCGTACCGTTCAGACCAACGACCAGACCATAGCCCACCAGCATATTGTCACGGACACCTTCGAAATCGGCGATATCCTTGATGCGGGACTGGGCATGAGCGGCTGACATGGGGGCCAGGGCGAAAATGCCCAGTGCCGCGATAATCGCTGCCTGAAATGCATATTTGCCAAGACGCTTGATCATGTTGGTTATTCCGCTTTGTCGAGGGCGAAAGTGACGCCGGTTAACGTGGGTGACAAGCCGTGAGAGATGCTGTCACCAGATACAAAGCGAAAAACGTGCCAACTGAGCATTTACTTGGTTTGCGCGGTCGCAATTTTTAAACGGTTTAAGCAAATTCAGCCCGTTATGGTGTTTTGGGGCACCAAAAACGCTGTAGAAGCCTGTACCCGGCATTTTTTTCCCGTTGCTCAAATGGTGTCTTTGGGCAAGACTCGACAAAGGATCACTTTGTCTCCAGATATAGATAGGGAGCAGAGACATTGATTGAGATTTCCCGGGCGGTAATTTCATTGGCCTGGAACGCATCAGCAAGGCAGTAGACAGACATGAAGGTTGGCGGATCAAAAGGCACCACATCGGGTGCATCGACACGCAAGGCTTCGGGCACCGGTGGTCATGGCCAGGGCTTTGCCAATGCCATGCGTTCCAGCGGGCAAGGACCGGAACGGGCGGCGGTTGCCGGTGGGGCGCATGCACCATCGTCGGTCAGTGCGCTTGATGCGCTGCTGGCCCTGCAGCAAAGCGGCGATGCACTGGATTCCCCGCGCAAGCGGTCGATCTTGCGGGCGAAAACCCTGCTTGATCAGCTTGATCGGGTACGTCAGGCCTTGCTGGGGGGGGGGCTTCCGGCATCCCAATTGGCGCAACTGGTTGATGTTGTGGGAAAACAGCGCGAGGAGGTCGATGATCCGGCGTTGGCGTCGGTTCTTGATGAAATTGAATTGCGCGCGCGGGTTGAATTGGCAAAGCTGGATGTTGCCGGTTTGCGCTAATTGGGAATAATTCGGGTATCTAATTGAAATTGCGCAGTTTTTCGGTTTTTTCTCGATAGATTTGGCGAAATTGTTCAATCAGCTTGCGCCGACAGGCTGCTGCCTCTATATTCCCGCGCGATCGGTGAGTCCTGTATAGAGGGCATACATGACTATCACATTAGCACCTGACTATCGTCCCGCCGAGGACGAAGAGTTCATGAATCCGCGTCAGCGGGAATATTTTCGTCAAAAGCTTTTGGCTTGGCGGACAGAACTTTTACACGAATCATCAGAGACATTGGCAAATCTTCAGGACGGAGGATTGCAAGAACCCGATCTTACCGACCGTGCTTCTGCGGAGACCGAGCGGGCACTTGAGTTGCGGACGCGTGACCGAGCGCGCAAGCTGATTTCCAAGATTGACGCCGCTTTGCGCCGCATTGAAGACGGATCCTATGGTTACTGCGAAGAAACTGACGAACCGATCAGCCTTAAACGCCTAGAAGCCCGTCCGATTGCGACCTTGAGCATAGAAGCCCAGGAACGTCATGAACGGATGGAACGCACCCGCCGCGACGATTGATCGCAGCGGTAAAAAAATACGGTAAAAAGACGGGATTCTGAACTGGAAACCGCAGCCGATAAAATTTGTTTCTTGTGGGAGAAACGCTAGAACGGGGATACCCGGCAAGGGATCGGTCCAGACAGGGCTGATCCCTTTTTTTTGGTGCGCCCATGCCGGGCGCACAAATAAAACCGGCTGGCAATTTTTTGCCAGCCGGTTATCGGGGGGGCAAAAGCGCCCTTATGCGGAACCCCGAAGCCTGTTTTGACTAGAAGGGTAAAAGGATGTCCATGATTTCGCTGCCATAACGTGGTTGCTGAACATCGGAAATGGTACCGCGTCCGCCATAGGAAATGCGGGCCTCGGCTATTTTGTCATAGGAAACGGTATTGGCCGACGTAATGTCGGCAGCCCGGATCACGCCCGCCACCTGAACCTCGCGGACCTCGGCATTGACGCGAATCTCCTGGCGACCATGAATGACATAGTTGCCGTTGGGCAAAACCTGCACAATGATCGCAGCGACTTTTAAATCGATGGTTTCTTTTCGGTCCAGCGTGCCGCCGCCCGAGTTTGATGTATTGCTATTGACGTTAAACAGGCTTGATGGATTGATGGTTTCGGGCAAAACCTTGGTCAACTGGCTTTCCAGACCCAGCAAGGATGGCATTCCCATATCTTCGGAATTCTTGCGGGTGCGGGCCGTGGTATTTGCCAGCACAGCCTTGTCAGAAATCGCGATGTTAACCGTCAAGATGTCGCCGACCTGGGCGGCGCGCTGATCCTTGAAGAAAGACCGCGCCCCGGTGCGCCACAGTGAATTGGGGTTGCTTTCAGCCACCTGTGGTGCCGGCATCGGCATGCTGACCGGTCGATAGCCGGGGTTTTGCGTGGGGTTGTTGATGCCCGACAGTTTTGGTGCCTCGCCAACTTCGGAAAGTCGCCGCATGGTATTGCAGCCTGACAGCAATGCCGTTGCGCAGATCAGCGACAGGGTCATTGCCAATTGGGGAAGCTTGGTGTGGCGCCGGGATGGCATTTTGTTCGGGGTTTTGATAAAATTCATTTTATCCTCCTGGGTTCCGCACTGTTTAACAAGCAACCGGCGTGCCAGTTATGAGGGACCCGGGACGGCAAACCTTGCCGGGCGTTTGATCGGGATGAGCAAGGTTAGCAAAATGGCGCTGTGCTGCGCCCGACGCGATTGGCAACAGCGTCTTTATGGCGGTGTGCTG
The DNA here is from genome assembly GCF_963976115.1 of uncultured Thalassospira sp. GTDB lineage: Bacteria > Pseudomonadota > Alphaproteobacteria > Rhodospirillales > Thalassospiraceae > Thalassospira. The sequence goes on along the minus strand of NZ_CAXBJJ010000011.1, from coordinate 156,037 downwards.
ACGAAAAAAGCGCGTTGACCGGTTTTATCAACGCGCTTTTCTATCAGTGGAAAATCAGAAAATATCTTTGCCTTACTGGCTCATGGCGGGAAGGGCGCGCACATCGTTTTCGGCGGTAACTTCAACCTGGATGGTTTTGTTGCTTTGCAAATTCACCACCCGGATCACATCCCCTTGCGATCCGTTTTCAAGGGCTTTCCCCCGTGCCGTCAGCGACATATTGGGCGTTTCGAGCCGGATCGTCACAATGGCCCCGCGCCGAACCAGAATTGGGGCGGTGAAATCCCGGTTGAGCAAGGGTTCCCCGGGGCCGACATTGCGGCGCACTTCCTTGCCAATCACGTCAGAAGGATTGCGCAAGACATTGGCTTGCAACCGGTCGGTGCGAAAGTCGCGCATTTCGACCTGATCGGGGCGAACTATGTCGCCACGTTGCACGGAATCAACCAGAACAGGCACCTGTTCAAGCGGAAAAAAACGGCCATTCATGCGGTATGTGCGTTGCTGGGCTGTCCCGCGCCCGGTGGTGACATCGGCAACAAACCGGCCTGTGCGCCGGTTGATGTTAATGCCGGTAATTTCCAGCTGTGCCGGTACATCGACGGGCAATTCAATACGAAATGTTTCCCCGCCCATATCCACGGTAAAAGGTGCGGGGATGCCGTTTTCCGACAAGGCACCATGAATCGCATCGGCGATTTCATCCATGCCAATGCTTTGACTGTCGCGGGTCACAACGATTTGGTCGGCGGTTGTCCGCGGGCGCCACGGCACCTTGTATCGCTGGGCAATTCCGGCCAGCCAGCGATAATCAAGAACGGCCTGTTGGCCCGGTTGCGGGGCATGGGCCACGGCAACATTTTCCTGATCGACCGGCAAGCCACTGAAAAGATCGCCCAAGGTGACATAGGCACCTTCGACGTTGGCCTGCGGACGCAAAAGAATATCCATTTCCTGTGCCTGCAGGTTTCCAGGCAACAGGAACAGCAAAGCCAGGACAAGGGCAGAAAGGGTGTTTCGCATCATCATGCCTGTGATGTTAGCACCAAAACAACAATGACAGGTAAAGCAAAACGCAATTCTGTCATGCCCGACCGGTTCTGCTGTATCGGGCATCATCTTTTGAAGGACTGTGCCCGGTCACTTATCGCAGGTTGCTCATCGCGCTCATCATTTCGTCGCTCGTGGAAATGGATTTGGAATTCATTTCATAGGCACGTTGGGCCTTGATCAGGTTGGTGATTTCCTGAACCACATTGACGTTGGAAGATTCAAGGTACCCCTGAAGCATGGAGCCAAAGCCAACCGACCCGGCAGTACCGGTGTTGGGTGTGCCTGAAGCATCGGTTTCAAGAAACAGGTTGTCGCCCATCGCGCTCATGCCGGCCGGGTTGATAAAGGTTGCCAGCTGAATCTGGCCCAGATTCTGCGGTGCGACCTGGCCGTCAATTTCGGCATAAACTTCGCCGGAACCGTTAATCGTCACGGATTTGGCGTTGTTGGGAATCGTGATGCCGGGCTGGATCGCATAGCCATCTTTGGTTACGATCTGGCCGTTCGCATCGAGTTTGAACGTGCCGTCCCGGGTATAGGCGGTTTCGCCGCTGGGCAAATCAACCTGAAAATACCCGCGTCCCTGCAAGGCGACGTCAAGTTCGTTTTCGGTCATGGTCACACTGCCTTGGCCGGTATAACGGCCAATCGCGGCGGTTTTTACACCAAGGCCCACCTGAACACCGACCGGCACAATGGTGCCGGTATCTGATGATGGGGACCCGGCGCGGCGCAAATCCTGATATAACAAATCCTGAAATTCGGCACGCTGGCGTTTATAGCCGGTGGTGGTCATGTTGGCGATGTTGTTTGACGTTACATCCACATTGGTGGATTGCGCCATCATGCCAAGAGCCCCGATATCGAGTGACCGCATTTTCGTCTCCTCATCCTGCGCGTGCTGCGCTGTCTTGGTGGGCCTGCAACAAGGTGCAGGCCAAATTGTTCATATCAATCAGGCGCGGACATCGCCCAGTTTGCTGATCATGTCGCGCTGGCGCTGGTTTTCATTTTCGATGGTTTTGACCACGGACTGATAGCTCCGTAAAACCTCGATCATATCGACCATTGCCTTGATCGGATTGACGTTGGATTTTTCCAGGGAACCCTGGACCATTCCGGGGTTTTCCACCGCCTGGGCCTGCTGGTCGGTATTATAAAGCGATGACCCTTCGGGTTTAAGCTGCTGGATATCGTCAAAGGTGGAGACCGCGAGGCGACCTACCTGTCCGACATCGGTTGAAACGGTGCCATCACCGGCAATGGTAACGCGGGTGTCGGCCTGGCCAAAAAACAGCGGCTGTCCGGCATCGGTTAACACCGGATATCCTTCCGACGTGATGAGCTGGCCGCCGGGATCAAGTGAAAAATTGCCGTTTCGGGTGTAACGGGTGCCATTGGGGGTATCGACCGAAAAATACATGTCGGGTTTGGTCAGCGCGACGTCAAAGTCACGCTCGGTTGTTTCGATATTGCCAACCGTGGTATCACGATACTGGCCAATATCCTGTACCAGAGCGATCTTGCGTTCGCCGCGGAACGGCGCATCCTTGTTCGCCGCGATCCAGTCGGTGAACATCATGTTTTGCTGTTTGTACCCGTTGGTATCCATGTTGGCCAGGTTCTGCGTGATGTTGTTCATCTGGCTTCGCAAAACTTTTTGGCGCGACATGGCGATATAGGATGTATTTTCCATTATGGGTAATATCCCGTTTGCAGGCAAAATTGGTTGCCAGCAGTAATGCGAATGGCGTGCCAGAATTGAAAAAATTATTCAAAACAGTATGTTAACGGTGTTGGGTAAAACTTGCCTCCTTGCAAAAAACGGCTGATGCGGCAAGAAAGGCCCCTGTAACAGGGGATCATTTTACGGTGTTTATATCGCGGCGATGCCAGGGCGTGCATTGCGACATCAAAGGGTGCGGCCACAGGATCGCAACGGGTTTGGTCGGCGATGGCGGGGCAGGTTGCATCGGCAGAAAATGCGCCATCGTTTGATTTAAAGGTGATGTGGCAAACTTTTTGCTTTGCCAGCCCTGTGTCGCTGGTATTGCGCAGGTTTGATCCCAAATGGTAAAGGGTGCCCGGTGTCAATGGCATGTGATGCTGATGGTGATGGCAAAGACAATGACTTTACAGTGCTTTTGTTGTCGATTGGCAGCGCAGCGGCTATCATGGGCAACGGAATGTTAACAGGGCCGGTTTAAGGCTGTCATACGGGTTCGGCGTGCGGATGCACGCACCGGAATGATCTGACAATGTGCGGGGCAGGACAAGCTGATGGGTGACGACATTGACGAAGTTGATGAAGACGATGGTGTCAAGCGCGGCAGTAAAAAGCTGCTGATTGTTATTGTTCTGCTGGTTCTGTTGCTGGTTGGCGGTGCGGCGGCGGCTTATTTTACCGGCTTGATGCAGCCGGTGATAGATATGGTGTTGGGTAAGGGCAGCCAGACCACGGAAGAAGCCGCATCGGAAGCGGCGATCGAACAGGCACCTGGTGTACCGGATAATGTCGGGTTTGTTGATTTGCCTGAAATTCTGGTCAATCTGAATACCGGCAGTGGCAAGCAAAGCTATTTGAAGATACGGGTTAGTCTTGAAGTTGCCGACCAGTTAAAAATCCCGGAAGTTGAGCAGATGATGCCGCGCATTGTTGACAATTTTCAGGTTTATCTTCGTGAATTGCGCCCGGAAGATCTTGCCGGGTCCGAAGGTATGTTCCGCCTGCGCGAAGAACTGCTGATACGGGTAAGTGCGGCGGCGAAGCCTGCCAAAATTAACGACGTTTTGTTTAAGGAAATGCTGGTACAATAACGTACCGCGCAGGACCGCAAATAAAAGCCTGGGATAAGCGCCGATGGCCGAAGAAGACGATGATGATGCACTGGCCGCTGAATGGGAAGCCATGGCTGGCGGCGGAGAGGAAGACGGTGACGGCGGCGATGACATGGCCGCCGAATGGGAATCCATGCTTGGCGAGGATGGCGGCGAGGACGAAGAAATTGTCGGCCCCGGATCTGCGCGTGTTCTGAACCAGGACGAAATTGACAGCCTGCTGGGCTTTGATGATGGCAGTGGTTCGGGTGACCAGTCGGGCATTCAGGCGATCATTAACTCGTCGATGGTGGCCTATGAACGGTTGCCCATGCTTGAGGTGGTGTTTGACCGCCTGGTCCGCATGATGTCGACATCGTTGCGTAACTTTACCTCGGACAATGTTGAAGTTTCGCTCGACAATATTTTGTCATTGCGTTTTGGCGACTATCTTAATTCCATTCCCTTGCCGGCAATGCTGGGGGTTTTCAAGGCCGAGGAATGGGATAACTATGGTCTGTTAACAGTTGATTCGGCCCTGATCTATTCGATCGTGGACGTGTTGCTGGGCGGGCGCCGTGGTACCGCCGCAATGCGAATTGAAGGCAGGCCTTATACCACGATTGAACGCAACTTGGTTGAACGCATGATCCATGTGGTTCTGGGTGATCTTTCCGCCGCGTTTGACCCGCTAAGCCCGGTTAATTTCCGGTTTGAACGCCTGGAAACCAATCCGCGTTTTGCCACCATTGCCCGCCATGCCAATGCCGCCATTGTGGCCAAGCTGCGGATTGATATGGAAGATCGCGGCGGGCGGCTGGAATTGCTGATCCCTTATGCAACGCTGGAGCCGGTGCGTGAATTGCTGCTTCAGATGTTCATGGGCGAAAAGTTCGGCCGTGACTCGATCTGGGAAAACCACCTTGCCAATGAACTTTGGCAAACGCATGTTAATTTGCTGGCTGTTCTTGATGAACAGATCATGGCGCTGGGCGATGTGATCAATCTTGAAGTGGGGAACCGGATGTTGCTTAATACCGGGCCAACGTCGCCGGTGGAAGTGCGGTGCGGGGATGTTGCCCTGTTTCGCGGCCTGATGGGACGAAAAGGGGACCGAATCGCCATTCAGGTGCGCGAACGTGCGCGCAAGAACAAGGAGGAAACCGGCTGATGGATTTCGAGTTTTATCTCGATCTCCTGATGATTGTTTTGCTGGTGGCGACAATCGTCTATGCGCTGATGCTCAATCGCAGGCTTGCGGCCTTTCGTCGTAACCGCGAGGACATGGAACAGTTCCTGTCAGCATTTCATGCCGCGACCGAGCGGGCTGAAATACTCATTCAGTCTTTGAAGGAAATGGCATCACAAAGCGGGGATGCGTTGCGCGAGGATATCGAGCGGGCCAGTGGCCTGCATGAAGATTTGTCCTTTATGGTGGATCGCGGAGACGCCATTGCCAATCGTCTTGAAAAGGCGGCCAGCGGCGTGAATGCGGCGCGAAAAACGTCTGCCGCGTCGTCGGAATCCGGGCTTTCCAGCCCGCAGGGCCATGGCAGTAAATCGTCACAGGATGACCGGAACGATCGGGTGGGCATTGAAACGCGTGCCGAGGAACTGGCCGCGCGCATGGTGCGTGATACGGAACGACAAAACGCGCGCAACGCCTATGATGACGGCGGCGGGCGAAATATGAAAAATGATGATCGGTCGTCAAGCCTGTCATCGCGCGATGATCGGGATCGTCGGGCAAATATTATGGACGATGATGATCTCGACCAGGATGCCGGGCGTTCCGAAGCCGAACGGGAACTGCTGGCCGCTTTGCGTTCTGTGCGTTAATGTTGGGGATGGCTCGCGCGCGAAGATGATGCGGGGCCGTGCTTTGGATATTGGGGAATTGTGTGGGGATTTGCGACGCTGCCATATGATAAAAGCAGGCCTCGTTTGCGCAAGCGGGCTTGTTCTGACAATGAATGTACCCCATTTTCAGGATATGGGGCTGCCGTTTGTTGTGGGTAGCTCGCAAATTTGGTTTTCAGCTCGTCTCGGTGTCGGGGCGGCAGATACTATCGGGTGAGTGAATGTCTTCTTTGCGTATTTTGCCTTTGCTGATTTTGGTGTCGGGACTTGTCCTGTCGCTAAAAGTTTCTGATGTTGTGTCAATCTGGCGCGACGGGGGCAATATGAAGGAAGTTGCTGCGGTCAGCGTTGTGCAGGCCGCGCGCGCGCAGGACAGCCCTGCCAATCCTGCTGGTGTTGCGGGTGAGCCGGGCCTGGATGCACCGGTTGATGGTGCGCTGACCCCGGCCATGGACCAGGAAGCCGCGTCAGGTGGTGACGCGGGAGATCAGCCGCCAACATTTGGGGGCGATCCAACCCTGTTCACCCAGGAAGAAATTGACCTTTTGCAAAATCTGTCGGCGCGTCGTTCAGAACTGGACCGTCGCGAGCAGCGCCTTGACGAGCGCGAAAGCCTGATTACGGCAGCCGAAGCACGGATTGATAGCAAAATTGCCGAAATGAAACAGCTTCAGGCGTCTATTGCGCAACTGGTTGAAAAGAAAGACGAGAAAGATGAAGACCGCATTAAAAAGCTGATCACGGTGTATGAAAAAATGAAACCGAAGGATGCGGCCCGGATCTGGAATGATCTTGATATGAATATTCTTTTGCAGGTTGCCCAGGGCATGCGCGAAGCCAATGCCGCCGCCGTTATGGCCCAAATGACCCCCGATCGCGCCCGTGCCCTGACGACCGAGCTTGCCTATAAACGCGATTTAAGCACGCTTCCGTTGACAAACCAGTAACCTCTCTGCGTCTAATTAAACGTGGAAGCGCGGGAAACTGTAAAATATCCATCCTGTTTTAGGGGATGTTCTTGAAATCGGATGGGAAACGCCCATTTTGTCAAAGTGAAAAGCCTTGATTAACCTAAATTAAATAGGTACATCACGAAGATAAATTTCTTAACCTAAGCTGGGTCTTTTTCCAGATTGACAGCATCATGGAGTGGTAAATGTCCGTCGATCCCAACATGCCAATTCTGATTGTCGATGATTACAAAACCATGTTGCGTATCATCCGTAATCTTCTTCGCCAGTTGAACTTCACCAATATTGAAGAAGCAACAGACGGCAGCATGGCATTGCGCAAATTGCGTGAAAAGCCATTCAGCCTTGTTATTTCCGACTGGAACATGGAGCCGATGACCGGCCTTCAGTTGCTCAAGGAAGTGCGCGCCGATGCAAAGCTGAAGGATCTTCCCTTCATCATGATCACTGCCGAAGCCAAGACCGAAAACGTTGTCATGGCAAAGAAAGCAGGCGTATCAAATTATATCGTCAAGCCGTTCAATGCCGAAACCCTCAAGGGTAAGCTGACCACGGTTCTTGGTGATTTCTAAGTCAAAGAGGGGCACGGGGCATTTTGTCCCGTGATACCGCCGTGGATGATAGCCAACTACGTGATCTGCTGGCTCAGCTTAAGAAACGTCTTGAAAAAGGCGATCTGAAGATTGAGGAAGTCTCCGGGCTTGTTGAAAGCCTGGCCAAGTTTCTTCCTGCCAGTAAAAAGACCGACAATCAGGATGAAAAACGCCTGTTTGGCGAACTTGATGAGCTTTCCAATATCATCCGCAAGATGAAAACGGAAATTGCGTCGTTGCGTCCCGATGACATCAAGGCCGAATATATCCCCAATGCCACCGACGAGCTTGATGCCATCGTTGATGCGACAGCCGGGGCAACGCATGAGATTCTTGATGCGATGGACTCGCTTGAAGAATTTGCAGGAACCCTGTCGCCCGATCAGGCGGAAATCGTGACCAATGCGACGATGCGTGTCTATGAAGCCTGCAATTTTCAGGACATTACCGGCCAGCGGACAACCAAGGTCGTCAAGGCATTGAAAGCCATTGAAGAACGGGTTGAAGGGCTGGTAACGGCATTCGGGGCGGAGATTGCGCGTTATGCCAAAGACAATCCGCGCAAGGCCAAAGAAGCAAAGCAGGGTGACGAGGCCCTGTTGAACGGTCCGCAGCTTGAAGGCAAGGGCGTTTCGCAGGCCGATATCGACGCGATGTTTAATTGACCCCTTGGGCGAAATGACGAACGGGTATGGCTGAAGCAGAAGATGACGTCCCAAAACGTGTAGTTGCCATGACCGGTGGCACAACGGCGTTGTTTTTGTCGCTTTATCTTCTGCTTTTAGCCTTTTTTATTTTGCTAAACACCATTTCCACCTATGAAGAGGTAAAGGCGCAAAAGGTGCAGCAAAGCCTGTCATCTGCCTTTGCCTCGATCTTGCCGCCCACCACCAGCCTTGATACGGTTACATCTGTTGACGGCCCTTTGATCGCCGCACAGGAAACGCAGAAAAAGCTCGGTGATTTGTTTCAGTCTCCGTTAAAAGTGGCACGTGTCGAAGTCCTTCAGCCGGGCAAGCTGATGGAGGTAATGATGCATACCGACCAGCTTTTTGATCCCGGTAAAATAACCATTCGTGACCGTCAGCAGGGCTTTGTTGTTAATCTGGCGCGTGCGCTGGCCAATACAGCAGGCGGGGCGCAATATGAAATGGAAATGATGCTGGGCAGTGATTTGGGCAAACATGGTACGGTTCCGATCGAAGGCAGCCTTGAAATTGCCCGTGCCGGTGCTTTTGCCCGCAAGGTTATTGCCCAGGGGGCTCCGGCGCGTTCTATCGATGTGGGGATCGACCCCGGTGCTGATCCCTTCGTTGTGACATTCCGGTTTTTCTGGGACCAGACCCCCGAAGCAAAGGCCGCAGCCGAGCGCGCGGCGAGCACCCAAAGAGATACTTCCTCTACCACGCTTCCCTTGCCAGCATTGCCCCGGTCGAATTCGGGCGGGCCAAGTGTCACCATTCCATTGCCGATGGCATCGCCTGGTGTTGTGCCTGCGCCCCCGTCCGCAACACCGGCACCGGGAGACGGCGGATGATGGACAAACCCAAAAAAGAAACACCACCAGGTCCGCCGATCTGGATGTTGAGCCTCGCCGATTTGATTTCGCTGCTGCTGACGTTTTTTGTCATGTTGTTTGCAATGTCGAGCGTGAAGGTGGATCGTTGGGACGAAGTTGTTGATTCTTTATCCCAATCCATTCGCCCCGCCCCCGTCGACCCGACCGACGAGCCGACCTCGCAAATGAATATTCCACGGGTTTATCGCAAACCGGCCATGAACCTTGATTACCTCAGTTCGGTGATTGAGGGGGCCATTCGCGATAACCCGATTTTGATGCATGCCCGCCTGAAGCATGATGCCGACAAATTGATTATCTCTTTGCCGGGCGATGTGATGTTTGTGCCAGGTAGCGAAAAATTGGCGCAAAGCGCACAGCAGGCCCTGTTCGTGCTGGGAGGCGTGCTGTCAAATATTGGTAATCGCGTTGGTGTTCAGGGCCATACCGACCCGCGACCGGTCAGCGCGAGAAGTCGTTACACATCGAATTGGGAGCTTTCCCTGGCCCGTGCGGCCGAGGTTGCCAACGAATTAAAAAGGTCGGGTTATCTGGATTACATAAATATTTACGGATTTGCGGCATCAAGATACGACACACTGCCGCGGATTGATGATGAAGAGAAGCGCTATGAAATGGCGCGTCGCGTTGACATCGTCATTGAACCCCGCAGCGGGAGCGGTCTCGGAGGTTCATAGGGATGCGATTTGGGTTAATGCGACTGTTGCTGGCTGTTGCCGTCGCGACCGCCGGTTTGGTGGTTGCAACGCAAACGGCATCGGTTGCCTATGCCCAAACGGCAAGCCCGGTTATTATCCGTTCTGGTGATCATGACGGCTATGGCCGCATCGTGGTGCAGTGGGATCGCAAGGTAAATTACACTGCCGAAATTATTGGCAATCAGCTTGTCGTCCGCTTTGATCAGCCGCTTGTGGCATCGCTTAGCGGTGTGGTTGCCCCGATTTCGGATTACGTGTCCGACGCGTTTTTCGATCCGGATGGCAAAACGGTGGCGTTTGTTCTGCGCGATGACTTTGATGTCCGGTCGTTTACCGTTGGCAACAATGTGGTGCTGGATGTTTTAGACAAGCCCGAACCCGCCCCGGCCCCCACACCCGCACCACAGCCAGAAACACCCGCTGCCAGGCCGCCTGCGCCTGCGCCCGCGTCGCCGGTGCAGGCCCCGGCATCGCCTCTGGCACCTGCAACAAATTCATCTGCGGCACCGCCGTCAACAACTGGCGGGGCGTTGCCATCTCCGCCTGTGAAACCGGCTTCTCCGACGCCAACTGACACCGTTCCGGCACCGGCTGTTCCGCCTGGTCCGGGGCGTGCACCTGGAGCAACAGCAGACCAGAATCTGCCTTTGCTGGAAGTCCGTGTCGGGCGTCATCCGACATTTTACCGGCTGGTGTTTGATTGGCCAAAAACGGTGAATTATCAGGTAAGTGGCCCTGATGGCCAAAGCACCATCGCGTTTGACAGTCCGGCCCGCATTGATGATGTTGCCACATCGCGGCGTTTGCCGCGCGGGGTGTCGCTATCACAAAGTGCCACCAACCCGCTTGCCGTCGAGATAAAGACCGACCCCGCCCGCAGCCTGCGCCATTTTCGTTCCGGGACAAAGGTGGTGGTTGACGTGATGGGGGTTGATGGCGGCCCGCAAGGTGATGAAAATACATCCTCTGCCCCATCTGCTGCCAATAGGCCAGGTGCGGGCACTGCGCCGCGTGATGTAAGCGCCCCTGATGCCCCGGCGACCAGCGCACAGCCGCGCCAACCAGCAGGCAATAGCGCAGGACAGCCGCGTCAGGTCAGTTCGGCCAATGCGGGCAGTGGTGCAACAACCGGCGAAGGGCAGGCAACGCCGGTCGAAAGCATTGGCAAGATTGTTGTCGGGGTCAATCAGGATCAGACAAAGCTGGAACTTACATTTCCCTTTGGCAGGCCGACAGGGGCCGCGATCTGGGATCGCGCCGGTTTTTTGTGGTTTGCTTTTGATACCCGCGCCGAGCTTGATTTGAGCCGGGTCCGTCAGGAAGCCAATCAGGTCATCGGCGTGATCGAGCAACTCGACAGTCCTTTTGGCACGCTGGTGCGTATGACAATTCCCGAAGGCGTTGGTTTGATTACCCGCCAGGATGAACTTGGCGGCTGGGTTGTCGGGATGGAAGCGGGGCAGTTGCAACCGGTTGAACGGCTGGGACCGACCATAGAGCTTGATAATGACACGCGTGCCAGATTGGCGGTTCCCCTAACCGGTGTGCGCGATACCATGACAGTCAATGACCCCGAAGTTGGTGATAGTTTGCGCGTTGTTCCGACAACACAACCTGGCTACGGTATTGAAACGGCATTGCATTATCCTGAATTCGATGTTCTGCCATCCTTTCAGGGGGTGGTTGTGGCACCGGTGAATGACCGTGTTAAGGTTTCCCATCGCGTGGCACCGGCTGTTCAGGTGCAAATCAACGATCCTGCCGCAGCCCCGCTACCGGGCGAAGCTGTCGTGGTGACGGCGGATAATGGATTGAATATTTCGCCCGAAGGGGCCCGGTTGCTGGCATCGGCAACGGGGGTGCGCGGGCGCAGCAGCGACGCCGATCAAGGCCGGATATTTGACCTGGAAAAGTGGCGGCGCGGCGGGCTGGATAATTACAATAATGCGATCAAGTCCTTGTTAAACGAAGTCGTTAACAGTGGCGACGAACATCGCAACAAGGCCCGCTTGGACATGGCCCGCTTTTATATGGCAAATGGCCTGGGGCCGGAAGCCAACGCAATGATCGAAATGATGGAGCAGGACGACCCGCTAATCGGGCAGAAATCGGAATTTCGCGCCCTGAAAGGGGCGGCAAAGTTTTTGAACGGCCAGTATGATGAAGCGGATCGTTTGTTAAATGACCCGCGTTTTGGCGATCTGACCGAGATCAAGTTGTGGCGTGCGGTGAACAGTGCTGCGCGCGGGCGCCCGAATGAAGGTGCGCGCGACCTGATGGATTCCATTCAACTTCTGGAAAAATATCCAAGCGAACTGTTAATGCGGCTTGGCCCGGTGGCGGCAGAACAGGCGCTGATTGTTAAAAATCCCAAGGCAGGCATGGATATTGTTAACAAGATTTTGGAAACGCCGGATGCGCCCAAAAACAAGTTGCTTGATGTGCAATATCTAAAAGGCCTGTTCGAGCAGGAGGCCGGCCAGTTCGATCAGGCGATTGCGACCTGGGACCAGGTGGCAGAAGGCGATAATCGCAAGGCCCGGGCACATGCCATTTTTGACCGCACCGACCTTTTGTTAAAATTAAAGCGCCTGACCGTCGACGCTGCGATTGACCAGTTGGAAAAACTGCGGTTCGCCTGGCGCGGTGATGATTTTGAATTGGCCGTTTTGCGCCGTCTTGGCAATTTGCAGGTTGAGGGAAAACACTTCCGTGATGCGTTAAAGACCTTGCGTCAGGCGGCTATTTTCTTCCCGAATAATCCGGCCACACCTGCCGTGACCGAAAAGATGCATAAAACCTTTGAGGATTTGTATCTTGGTGATGACATCAATAACATTTCGGCGATCAAGGCGGTCGCGCTGTATGACGAGTTCCGCGAACTGACCCCGGCTGGCGACAAGGGGGATGAACTGATCCGTCGCCTTGCCGACCGCATGGTTGGTGTCGAACTGTTTGGCCGTGCCGAAGAGCTGTTGCTTCATCAAATTGATTTTCGTCTGACCGGCCATGAAAAAGCCCGCGTCGCAGCAAGACTGGCGCTGGTTTATTTGCTCGACAATAAACCGCAGCAAGCTCTCGATGTTCTTGATGACAGCGACAGCCCCGAACTTGGCGATGATCTGGTTGCCCAGCGCTTGCATTTACGGGCCCGGGCTTTGCTTGATCTTGATAAGGGCCAAGAGGCGATGGCGCTTCTGGGCGATGATCTGACGCCGGAAGCCGAGCTTTTGCGAATCGAAAATTACAGAAAAGAAAAAAATTACGGCGCAATGGCCGACAGTTTCCAGCGACTGGTCGGAAGTGACCCCGGAAATATCGCCGATGGATTTAGCGATCAGCGTGCCCAGTATGTTTTGAATTGGGCCATTAATCTGGCGATGTCTGGCCGGGAGCGCGAGCTTGATATGGTCAAGCGGCGCTATGGGGCGTTGATGGCAAAAGGACCATATGCGAAAGGTTTTGATCTTATAACGTCTGCGCCAACCCGGGGGCTGATCGATTACAGATCGCTTTCAGGTGAAATCAAGGAAGTCGAAGATTTCAAGGGCTTCCTTGGTAACTATCGGGATCAATTGGAAAAAACCCAGCTTAGTTCCATTAACTAGGTCGTTTTTCGTCTGCTTCTGGTCATCAAACTTATGTCAGGGCATCGCTGTTGTTTTGATATCATTCCGTAGGGGGATGGCTGTCAAGCGGACATGGATACGGGCCTGTTGAAAATTTTTCGCTATTTTTCGCGGCGTGCCGGGACCGATTTTCGATTGACATCACCAACCTTGATCGCCTCTTGCGCGGTGTTTGGCGGGTTCCTCTTGTTATAACATCATCGCGGCGTGCGCATACCCTTACGAATAGGTTGTTGCTCTTTGCAAATATCTGTTTATTCTTGTAACGCTATATTTCCAGTGTGTGTAAGCTGAGGGCAAATGGATCGTGCACTCAAAATGGTCTATTATGATGAAGCTGATGTCGAACATGACATTTTTGCGCAGCTGAATCTTGCCCTGAAAAATTTTCGTGGCCTTGGTGTGCCCCGCAACGAATCAGCCACCCGTCGTATCCTTGATCAAATCCACCGTCAAAGCCGGGCCTTTGCTGCCGTGTGTTACGGTTTCATGCGCACCAAGGGTATTGGGGTGAGCCGTGATTCAGGCGAAGGCCAGCAGTGGTACCGTGAAGCTGCTTATTGGTTTCGGGAAGACGCCGAGGGTGGTGAAGGGACTGCGGCGAATAATCTGGGATATTTGTATGCCAAGGGGCTTGGCGTGCAAGAAAATGCCGAGATGGCTGCAGACTGGTTCCGTGACGCGGCCGACAGTGGCTCGCCCGCAGCGATTTATAATCTCGGTGTTTGTTATCTCAATGGCTGGGGTGTCGAACAGAATGACAGGCAGGCCTTCGAGCTGTTGCAGTCGGCGTGCGACCGGAACGACGTGGCTGCGGCCAGTGTGCTGGCCTATCTTTATCTGGAAGGGCGCGGTGTAAAACGCGACGCCGGAAAATCGTTTGAATATAATTTGCGGGCTGCCCGGGCCGGCAGCATCGAAGCTGCATCTGCGTTGGGCTATGCTTTTGGCGTTGGCCTTGGTGCGGAACGTAATGTCGAAGCCTCGATCAGCTGGTTTGAACTGGCTGCGGGCGAGGGCGATGCCTATGCCCAAGCCAATTTGGCGATGTATTTCTGTCACAGTTCCGAACTTAAGCTGTTTAATCGCGGCTGGCAGATGCTGTCGCTTGCCTGTGACCTAAAAGATGTTTCCGCCAAATATCAAATGACCCAGATTTTGATTTTTGGTGTCAAACATCGCGAGCCAGACTATAGCAAGGCGCTGGATCTGGCGATGGACCTTGCGGAACTGGGCCATCCTGGCGGCTACCATTTGATTGGCGTTATGTATGAGCACGGTCTTGGCGTGCCTGTTGATATGAAACGGGCTGCTGGCTGGTATGAACGTGCTGCGCGCAAAGGGTCGGCAAATGGTCAGTCGGCATTGGGGCGGCTTTTTGCCATTGGCAATGGTGTCGAACAGGATAATGTCCAGGCATATTACTGGCTTAAAATGGCGGCTCCGGCGCAAAATACCCACGCCTGGCGCGAATTTGATGCGGTACGTTCGCGTATGTCGAGTGATGAAATTAACAGGGCCGATCAATTGTTTATCAGCGATCCGGCCCCCCGTCGTTCGCATGTTGGCTTGCGCACCATCGAATAATCCGGTTTTTATGCTTAAAAACAGGCCCTGAAGTGGCCTGTTTTTTTGTGCCAAAATCACGGGTCTTATTAAAGGAAATATGCTCTAAGTGTTTGGTTGACAGGCAAGGTTGAGCAAGGTTTTGATGCTTTAGCTGGCCCCGAAACTTTGCACCAGAGATCCTGAAATCAGATACCAGCCATCAACCAGCACAAAGAAAATCAGTTTAAACGGCAGCGAGATCACCACTGGCGGCAGCATCATCATGCCCATCGACATCAGGATGCTGGCCACCACCATGTCGATGATCAGGAACGGGATAAACAGCAAAAAGCCGATTTCAAAGGCGCGGCGCAATTCGCTGATCATGAAAGCCGGGATCAGGGCACGTAACGGAATATCATCGGGCGAGGTGACGGTGACCTTGGCCATATTGACAAAAAGTTCCAGATCCCGGGCTCGGACCTGGGTCATCATGAAGTCATGTACCGGTTTGATCGCCCGGTTCATGCCTTCAAATTCGTCGATATCGCCATTGATCATGGGCTGAAGCCCTTCATCCCAGGCGCGTTCCATTGTTGGCATCATGATGAACAGGGTTAAAAACAGCGCCAGGCTGACCATGACCTGATTGGGCGGTGATTGTTGAATGCCAAGGGCGGTTCGCAGCAGGCCCAGCACCACAATGATCCGGGTAAAGGATGTGACCATCACCAAAATGGCGGGCGCCAGACTGAGAACCGTGATCAGCCCGATCAGCTGGATCATGCGCCCGGTGGAGGTTACGCCCGGACCATCCCCAAGGTCGAGATTAAAGGATTGGGCATGTGCAACATCACCCCCGGCCATAACGGCCAATAGCGGTAGCAGCGACCAGAAAGCAGCAAGTTTTAACGTCCGCATGGATAAAAATCGTGCTTTTCGGTCCGGCGCAGCACGTGTCCCGCCGGTGGCGGACGGATCTTTTTGCGCAGCATGTTGTGACGGGGGAAAAAACATCATGGCAAAACAGTTCCGTTTGTCGTGCGCGCTGCGATATCTGGCGATGATGCAGGTGTTTGGTTGCCGAAAGTTTGTGGGGATGTGTCGGTTTTGTTTTGCAGATTTTCCACATCCGGCAACAACTGGTCAAAGGTTGTGCCGATATTGCGTTCAACAACCATGTCCCCGTTGGGGGCCAGCACAATAAGATGTTCGGTGTCATCGCGGCGGATCAAAACCAGTCGGCGTTTGGCATCGAGCGGTAAAACCTCTATCAGGGCGAGACGCCGTATTTTACCACGATTGACCGAACGGGCGCCGGGCACGAACCGGCGCGCAAGCAGCGCAAGAACGCCAATCATTGCCAGCACAAATACCAGTGCGGCGACAAAGCGGAAATATGACCCAATATCCATCGCTGGCTGCTTATCCCCTGTTTTGTAAACTGGCCCGCCGGGCGACGGTTGCAATATTCTTTGTGGATTATCCCACTGTTGGCACCGGTGCAAGCTGCAACGCCTTTATGCCCGGTATTGCACCAGGCCAATCGCGTGGCTATCGCGTATGGCGACAAGGCAGGCCGGTTTATCGGTTGCGGGCGGCCTGCGTATAGGCATTAACCGCCTGATTGGAATTATTCAGTCCCTTAAGCTGGCGTTGCAGGCTGGCATGTTCGGTCCGCATCCCTTCTTCAAGCAGGTTGAGGTCTGATTGCAGGGCCGCCAAAAAGGGTGCTGCCTCCTGGCGCTCTTGCGGGTCAAGATTCTGAGCATTTTTACATAGGTCGGCAACCCGGGTTTCAAGCGCTCCCAGTTCCACGACCTTGCCTTCTTCAAGAAAGCGCTGGCTGGCGGAGACCAGGGATAAAATCCGCTTTAAATCCTGTTTGAACTGTTCAAGCGTCATGCGGCTATTCCTGCTTGTGACCATCGGATGATAGTCGTGAAATGGTGTCTCTGTCTGATCCTGCGGCACGGTCGTCCTGTGCGCCATAGATCTGATTGATACGGTAAATATAGTTCAATATTTCGGCCACAGCGGCAAAAGCTTCGAGCGGAATTTCACTTTCAATATCAACCGCCATCAGAATTTCGGCGAGGTCACTGTCTTTGCGAACCTTGATGCCCCTGGCAAAGGCCACCTGCAAAATCTGTTCCGCAACGCTACCCTGGCCCTTGGCCGTGAGTACCGGGGCATTGTCGCGGCCCTGCAAATAACGCAGGGCAACAGCAACCTGATCCTTGCTGCCCGGCGCGGCAAGTTTTTCCGCATTTGTTGCCGTGCGCTCAGCCAGCAGGTCAATGCTGTTTTTTTTGCCGGTCATTTTCACCCGTTATCTGATCATGCTGGTCAGGCGACCCATTGGTAACGTCATCTTACAGGGTCGATCATAGATGGCTGTTGGTCAATAAATCCTTGCCATAACACAGCAGGCATACATTCACAGGATATGACCATCGCAAAAATCACCGGTCCAGCCTGTTTCCCACAGGATCAGACACGATCACAAAACGCATTTGTTGCAATATTGCCCTTCAGCCGGGGCGTTTTTATGCGGGCATTCCGGGTCTTGTCGGGCTTAGCGGCCTGAACTGTTATCGGGGGCATCTTTTGCGTTGCCGCCATTTTCTGCCGGTGTGGTGTCATCCGGGCGAGAGGTGGCCGTGTCGGCTTCGTCACTACGGTTATTGAGCAAGCGGGCAAAATCAACGCTGGCTGTTGCGGAACGGTTTTCGTCTTGAATGCGATCATATAGTTCGCGGCGCAGCACCTGAACGTTTTCCGGGAATGTAAAGCCCAGCTTTACCGTTTTCCCGCGAACCTCGACCACAGTGACTTCAATATTGTCGTCAATGATAACGGAGTCGCCGACTTTACGGGTCAGATACAGCATGTTCGGTCCTGGTTTTTTTATCGGGGCTAGGCACGTCTCGTTCAGATCGCATGACTATGCCCGCTTTGCTCTCATTGGTCCAGAGGGCATGCAGTGCAAAGTAATTCCTGCCTTTTAGGATTGTGGCACGGGATATGCAAGGAAATGCTTGCCGGGTGAAACCGGGTCATGCCAGTCAGGCCGGAATGGTTAAAAAGGCGGTGTTAACCCCGGCTTTACCACCAAACCTGATACTGGGTCGGATAACGAAAGGGTAGAGATCATGGATATCGGCAAACTCAGCATGTTCGCCAACATGAAAGAAAAGATGGATTGGCTGAACCAGCGCCAGCAGGTTATTGCCCAGAACATCGCCAATTCCGATACCCCGGACTATCGCCCGGAAGACCTGAAAGAATTCAACCCGGCCACGGTGGGCAATGATCGCCAGTTTATTCTGGCAATGGCGAAAACCGCACCGGGCCACAGCACCGGTCTTCAAAAACCGGCCAATTTCAAGGCGGAAGAAGTTCGCAAGAACTATGAAGTTGCGCCGGGCAAGAACGCGGTGGTGCTGGAAGAACAGCTGGTCAAGATGAACGAAAACCGGATCGATTATCAAACCATGACCCGCCTTTATGCCAAGCAAAGTGAAATGATGAAAACGGCCATTGGTCGTACAGGCTAAGCTGTTGCATTCAATAGGAATTAAATGACATGGAACTTTACCGCGCATTTCAGATTTCAGCCGCAGGCATGAAGGCACAGGGCACACGGTTACGCGTTGCCGCCGAAAATATGGCGAATGCCGACAGTTTGCCGACCGAAGCTGGCAAGGACCCTTATCGCCGCAAAATCCTGACTTTTAAAAATGTCATGGACCGCGAAACCGGGGTTGATCTGGTCAAGGTTAACAGGGTTTATACCGATAAATCTGCATTCAATCTGAAATATGAACCGGGTCACCCGGCAGCAAATGCCCAGGGCTATGTGCAGACTCCGAATGTCGAACCGATGATTGAAATGATGGATCTGCGCGAAGCCCAACGCAGTTATGAGGCCAATCTCAATGTGATACAGTCCTCGCGCAGCATGTTGTTGCAGACTCTGGACATTATCCGTTAAGGTAGGTCTGTAAGGATAAGGAGTCCGCTCGATGATCAATAACAGCTTTGCCAATGCAATTTCTGCCTACCGCAACGCGGCAGATGGCAAAACCGACACGATTGCGGAGCGGGCAAATAACGGCACAGCCATTGACCCCGGGCAAAGTTTTTCTGACATGGTGCGCGATGCGGCATTTGATGCCCGCGATACCATGATGAATAGCGAAACCATGACCCAGAAAGCCATTGTCGGCAAAGCCGAACTCCATGAAGTGGTTACGGCGGTTTCTGCGGCTGAAGTTACCTTGAAAACAGTTGTTGCTGTGCGCGACAAGGCATTGCAGGCCTATCAGGAAATTTTACGGATGCCGATCTGATCCTTTTTTGGGGTCGGCAATTTTTGCAGGGGGCCGCATAGCGTGCGCCAGGGACCAAGACCCTGGTACCGGGATGCGGCTTTTTCTTTTGAACTTTCTTTCCTTTGCTGCCTGTCGCATGGCACAACAAAATCATGGCGACAGGGGGCTGTCCTCCTGTATGAAGACATAACTGGCACAAGGTCGCACTGAACGATGTTTTCGTTCATCGTCAGGCGGCATAACTGGGACGGAGCATTTTTCCGATGAATCAGGCCGAGATCATGGATGTGGCCTATGATGCGGTGTGGACCCTGATCAAGGTGTCCGGGCCGATCATGTTGATTGCCCTGGGCGTTGGTCTGATTATTGCGCTGTTTCAGGCCCTGACCCAAATTCAGGAAATGACCCTGACTTTTGTTCCGAAAATTCTGGTTATTTTCATTTCATTGCTGGTATTGCTGCCTTTCATGATGACTGAACTGATCGAATTTACCAATCGCATGGTCGATCATTTTGTCGGATTGCCCAATTAGCCTTGCCACGGCTGGCAAGGATCGCTTGTCAGCCTGACCGCTTGTAACCTTGCTTGTTCCGATCGGGTCTTTGTCATGTCATCCTTGCAGGACCTTCTTGTTCTTAATCTTTATGTTGTCCTGATGACATTCGCCAGGGTTGGGGCGGCCTTTGCCTTTATGCCCGGTTTTGGTTCGACAATGGTGCCAACACAGGTGCGCCTTTTGCTGGCCCTGTGGATTTCGGTGGTCATATCGCCGCTGACCTCGCCGCTAATTCCCGTGCAACCTGCCGATGCCCCGACATTGTTTGTCCATCTGGCCTTTGAAATCACCATTGGCCTGTTTTTTGGCATGTTCGGGCAAATATTGATGGGGGCCTTGCAAACCGCCGGAACGATTATTGCCTATTCATCATCAATGGCAAACGCCTTTATCAATGACCCGATTGCCGGTCAGCAAAGTGCGGTGACCGGCCGGTTGCTTACCCAGGTGGGGCTGGTTTTGCTGTTTGCCACCGGGCTTGATCATTTGATGATCCAGGCGATGTTTGAGACCTATACCTTGTTTCCGCCGGGCGGCACGTTGCCAACCGGTGATATGAGCGAGTTTATTTCCCACGCGATCAATGACAGTTTCGTCATCGCCATGAAAATTTCGGCACCGTTCCTGGTTGTGTCGATTGTTTTACAGGCGGCATTGGGGCTGTTAAACAAGCTGATGCCGCAATTGCCGGTGTTTTTTGTTGCCATGCCGGTGCAAATTGCCGTGGCATTCTTCTTGCTGCTTGTTGTATTGCCATCCATGATGATGGTGTTCCTGGATTATTTTGAAAACGGGCTGGAAAATTTCCTGGCACCTTAAAGGAAACATGCTTTTAGCGGCAGGTCTCAATTATCAGAGCTGCCCAAGCCAGCGCCACCCGGGGTGTAAACATGGCCGACGAAGACGACAGCCAAAAAACAGAAGACCCGACAGACAAAAAGCTTGAAGACGCGCGCGAGAAAGGTCAGGTGCCGGTTTCCAAGGAAGTCGGCAATTTCATGCTGCTGTTTGGCGGGGCGTTGGTGATCATGATGATGGCACCGGGCATGGCGCAGGGCGTGCGCGATCTGTCGATGCAGTATATCACCAACCCCCAGGATTTCAGCTTTGATGAACAAAGCATTCGTCAGTTTTGGCTGCAGTTGATTTTCGGCTTTTTCAAGATCATGGGAGTGCCGTTTCTGTTGCTGCTGTTTTTTGCAGCGGCCGGGCACCTTGTGCAGAACGGGCTGGTTATTTCAAGCGAACGGATTTCGCCCGATATCACCAAGTTAAGCCCGCTAAAAGGCCTTAAGAACCTGTTTTCGATGAAAACAATGGTCGAGTTCGTTAAGAATATCATGAAAATCGTTCTGGTCGGGGTGGTTCTGGTAATCGTGATTCTTCCAAAACTTGACGATATCGAACTCTATCCGCAAATGTCGCTGCCTGAAATTATGGACCATTTGTATCAGCTGATCGTGTTTTTGATGATTGCGGCCGTGTCTTTAACCGCGGTCATTGCCGGCATGGATTTTGCCTATCAGCGCTATGATTTCAACAAAACCATGAAGATGTCGAAACAGGAAATCAAGGACGAATACAAGCAAACGGAAGGCAGCCCGGAAATCAAGGCGAAGGTGCGTCAGATCCGTATGGAGCGTGCGCAGAAACGCATGATGCAAAATGTGCCCAGCGCCGACGTGGTCATTACCAACCCGACCCATTATGCCGTTGCCCTGAAATATGATGTTGGCATGATGCAGGCCCCGCATTGCGTGGCCAAGGGGCAGGACAATGTTGCCCTGCGCATTCGTGAGGTCGCCAAGGAAAACAACGTTACCGTGCTTGAAAACCCGCCTGTGGCCCGTGCATTGTATGCCACGGTTGAGGTTGACCAGGAAATCCCGCCGGAACATTACAAGGCGGTTGCCGAAATCATTTCCTATGTTTTTCGGCTGCGGGGCAAAAAGCTCGGCTAAATGTTTAGCTGTGACTATGGCACACCGCATTACAACCAGACCGTCAGGCCCGGGAAGGTATGGTTCTTAGCAGATATAAATCATTTTATATCTCGTTGCTTTTGGGCGAAAATTTTGTTGATATCCTTCCTTCTCATATAAATATATCTGCCAGCTCTGTGGGTTGGTGATGTTTGATGTGCGCCTGTCATATGGTTCGGTCCGTTTTATCGCTTATGGACCGGGCCTGTTTTTTGCCTTTTTACCTCGCTTAATTCGCGTGAGCAGTTCAGGAATATCTTTATGAAGCTTCGTCTTTCCGGGCAAATCGCTTTGTCCAACGCCATCATTGTTATCATGCTTGTTGCGGTGGCCATTGGAATTGGGATTGTTGATCTTGATGCCCGGCGTACAACATCCGAAGCGGTAGAAATTGCCTCGGTCACGACAGCAGATATTCCGGTGCTGATTCATAACATTTCAGATGCGCGTTACAATGTGGTCCAGGTTCAGCAATGGCTGTCAGACATTGCGGCAACGCGCGGTATGGACGGACTTGATGACGGCTTTGACAAAGCAGAGGCCGCAGCACAGGCCCTTGAAATCGATGTAGAAAAGGCGCGTTCTATTGCGCTGCGCTTGAAACAGCAAAAAATCGTCGATGCACTTGATGGCGTGATGGCGGCATTTCCTGCCTATTACGCCGAAGGTAAGGAAATGGCGAAGGCTTATGTTGCGGGTGGCACCCAGCAGGGCAATCGTCTGATGGGAAATTTTGATGCTGCGGCTGAGAAAATGGCCGCGGCCCTGGCCGCGATGGTGCAGGAAACCCAGCTATTTAGCCAAGATTCAGAAAAACATCTTGCCGAAAAGCTGGATGAACTTGATGCCAGCATCAACAAGGTTTTTTACCTGACCTCGGCGGTTACGATTGCGGCTGTTATTGTTTGTGCTTTGATTGCGCTGTTTATGCATCGTCGTATCGCTATCCCGCTGGTCGGGATGGTTGGTAATCTTGGAAAAATATCAGAAGGCAATTATCAGATTGTTGTTGCCCATTCTGATCGCCACGATGAAATCGGCGATCTGGGCCGGGTCCTGGAAGTTTTCCGCTCGACAGGGTTGCAGGCCCGGCAATTGCGCCAGCAGCAGGAACAAGATCGTCTCAACGCCGAAAAAAGCCGCCGCCAGGCTTTGCTTGGCATGGCCGAAAAGGTCGAAAGTGAAACCGGCAGGGTTGTTGAAACAATTTCCCGGCAAACCGGTGATCTGGCGGCTGCCGCCAGCCGCATGTCGGGCTCGGCAGATACGGTTCAGTCCAATGCCAGTTCGGTGGCAAGTGCGTCCCATCAGGCACTGGCAACAGTGGAAGCCGTCGCCGGGGCTGGTGAACAGCTGAATTCATCGCTGGTTGAAATCAACACCCAGATCGATCATGCAAATCGCATCAGTGCCGAAGCGGTTGCCGCCAGCAATGAAACCGAAACCACCATTGCCCGGCTGTCCGAAACGGTAAATGGCATAAGCGAGGTGGTTGAGCTTATTTCAGGTATTGCCGCCCAGACCAACCTTTTGGCCCTGAATGCCACAATTGAAGCCGCACGTGCTGGCGAAGCGGGCAAAGGGTTTGCTGTGGTGGCACAGGAAGTGAAAAATCTGGCAACCCAGACCGGGCGATCAACCGACGAAATCACCCGCCAGATCGGTGATATTCAGGCGGTCACTGAAACGGCGGTGCAAGCGGTGGCCCTGATTGCCGAAAAGATCCGCGATATTGACATGATCTCAACGGCAATTGCCGCCGCTGTCGAAGAACAAAGTGCTGCCACCAATGAAATTGCGCGCAATGTGACCGGTAGCGCCTCGGCCTCGCGCGAGGTTTCGAGTCGAATTGGCCAAGTGTCAGAGGAAGCCTCGATAACAGGTCAACTTGCCAGCGAAGTGGGGGGCCTGTCCAACCAGGTGGCGCATGCGGTGCGTGACTTGCGCAAAGTGCTGGTCGATGTTGTTCGTACCTCCACCAGCGATGTTGATCGTCGTGATGCACCACGTGCCCAAGTGTCAATCAAAACCCGGGTGCGATTGAACGGCGACAGTGCCAATGCCGAAATTATCAATATTTCCGAAGGCGGGGCCTTGATTAAAACGGTCAAGGCCCTGTCCTATGGCGTGGCAGTTGATTTGGAAGTCCCTGTCATTTCGGGCTGGGTTGCCGGGCGGGTTTGTGCGGTAAACGAAAACGAAGCCAGTATCGAGTTTAACGCCAGCGAAAATGTTCGCACCGCCTTGAAAAAATTTGTCGCCCGGCAGGCATAAATCGGGATCGACCAGCATGCGGCCATAACGCAGTTTGTTGTGGCCGTTTGCTGTGCTGCAGCAATGTTGTTGCGATTGCCAAAACCGTTTTTATCGCGGTCACAAGGGAATGTTTTGCTGTTTTTTCAGCCATGCCATGACGATGCCGTGATTTTGTCGTTCGATAGGATGGCTTCGGGGGGCTGCTGGTGAAACTTGCTGGTAGCCAGTGGGCGCAATTGCAGCTAAAACTATAGGCTGTCGTAATAAGCTGTTGGTAATAAAGGCGGTGACGTGCTGTTACGGGGGTTAATCCTTGCAGTAAGTGTGGCGTTTGTCGGTTTCATCTATGTGCTAATGCAAGTCATGGCGCAGGCGGGAATTGACCCACGCATGATGTGGATCATTGGTGCAATGGTCACAGGTGTTGCTGTTTTGGCAGTCGGCATCCTGTCGGCAACGGCGCGACGCCGTGATGGCGACCGTGATCTGGCACCGCTGATGTCGGGGTTTGCGGCGTCTGATATTGGTATCGCCCTGATCGACGCTTATGGCCGGACCCTTTATGCCAACCCGGCATTTTCTCAAAAACTTGGCATCGAACCGGGCCAGGATATGCTTGCCGCCCTTGAAAGCCGGCTCAGTTTCCTTGGCGCTGACAGTGCCGATCTGATCGATTTACGCGCGCGCGCCATGCGCGGCGAAGCTGGTGAAATCTATCTGGATCTGTTGTCAGATGCACTTGGCGCATCGGATCATGCCGCTGACACCACTTCGTCAAATTTTGATCCGGAAAATGACGGCCCCGATTCCTATGCCGTTGGTCCTTCTGGCGCTGAATATAGCCCTGCTGCCGGTTTGACAGCGGCGCCGACGGGGGATGCGAGAGCCTTGCGTTTGTCGGTAACCCCGGCCAATGCCCGGCGCGGGCAAATGTTGTGGACGGTCGATGGTGTTGATGCGGCCAGCCGTAATGCGCTTGTCGTTGCGCAGGGTCGGCACCTTGCCTTGCAGGATGCAACGGCGGTGGCCGCCCATCTTGCGCCGGATATGTCGGACCATATCGGGGGTATTGCCTCGCATCGGCCACCAGGGTCGAAAGGGTTCGAACATGCCGATCTGATGATCGAACGCCTGCCGGTCGGGGTGTTTGGCCTGGATGAAGATGGCCGTATTCTTTATGTCAATCAGCGCCTGGCGACCTGGTTGGGGGGCAAACCCGAAGATTACGCCGATGGCGCGGTGGAACTGGCCGACCTGATGGTGGGCGATGGTATGAACGGCGAAGTGCGCCTGAAGGTGCGCGGTGGCGAGCCGATCAAATGTTTTATTACCCATTCCATCAATGCCCCCAATACCGGGCCTATTCGCAGCCAGGCCGTTGTCTTCCCCGATCCGATGCCCGCCCATGAATGGGAACATGCTCTGGCTGAAACCGAGCGCCGGGTGCGCTGGTTCTTTGATGAAAGCCCGCTTTCGATCATTCTGGCTGACATGAGCGGCACCGTCACCGATGCCAACCGCGCCTTTATTGATACCGCCGGGCAAAAACGCGACAAGGTTATTGGCCGATCGATTTTGGAACTGATTTTGCCCGAAGACCGTGACGATGTGGCGCGCTATCTGTCCAAGGCGGTGATGGGGATGGGCAAGGGTGGACAGATTGAAGCCCGCCTGCAAGGTTCGCGCGGGGTGGCGGCACATATTTACCTGCAACGCGTTGCCGGACGGTCGGGCGAAAGCGGTGCGCTGTTGCTCAACTTCCTTGACACCACCGAACAGAAAAACCTGGAAGAACAATTTGCCCAATCGCAGAAAATGCAGGCGGTGGGGCAGTTGGCCGGTGGTGTGGCGCATGATTTCAATAACCTTCTGACCGCGATGATCGGCTTTTGCGATTTGTTGCTGTCGCGCCATGGCCCGGGTGATCCCAGCTTTGCCGATATCATGCAGATTAAGCAAAATGCCAATCGTGCGGCCAATCTGGTGCGCCAGCTTTTGGCTTTTTCGCGTCGGCAAACCCTGCAGCCCAAGGTGATTAACATTACCGATGCGCTGGCGGAAATGTCGAACCTGCTGCGTCGCCTGATTGGCGAAAAAATCGACCTGAAAGTGGCGCATGGCCGCGACATTGGCCTGGTCAAGGTTGATCCCGGCCAGCTTGATCAGGTGATTATCAATCTGGTGGTCAATGCGCGCGACGCAATGACGGCGGGTGGCGGGACGCTGGCGATTAAAACCGGCAATGAAATTGTTGATGAAACCAAACATGCCGGTGCGGAAATTATTCCGCCTGGCGATTATGTGCGCATCGAGGTCCGCGATACCGGCATCGGTATTCCCAAGGATAATCTGACCCGCATTTTTGAACCGTTCTTTTCCACCAAGCAGCGCGGTGAAGGCACCGGCCTTGGTCTTTCAACTGTTTATGGCATCGTCAAACAGACGGGTGGCTTTATTTCGGTCGAAAGCGAAATGGGGGTGGGCACTACCTTTACTATTTATTTGCCGCGCTATGAAATTACCGCCGAAGAGCTGGCTGCCAGCCAGGTCGTGGCCGAAGAAGCCCCGTCGCGGGACCTGACCGGAAGCGGTGCTATTTTGCTGGTCGAAGACGAAGACGCCGTTCGTACCTTTGGTGCGCGCGCGTTGCGCGGTAAGGGCTATGATGTGTTGGAAGCCAGCAATGGCGACAACGCGCTGGAAGTTCTTGAAAACACCGACAAAACCATTGATCTGGTTATTTCCGATGTGGTGATGCCCGGTCTTGACGGCCCCAGTCTGGTGCGGATATTACGCGCCGAGCGCCCTGGCTTGAAGGTGATTTTTATTTCAGGCTATGCCGAAGATACCTACCGTGATGAACTTGACGAGGAAAACGGCGTTCATTTCCTGCCCAAACCTTTCTCGTTAAAGGAACTGGCAACCAAGGTGAAAGAAGTCCTTTAACTTTTCCTGTCGCCGCAATTGTAAAATATTGCGTGGCTGATGATGTATAGGTGCAAAACCGGGGACCGCCGGGGTTGCACCTTTTTATTTTAGAAAGTGTAAACTATGGCATATGCAACCGCTATATGCTTAAACCTGCACATAAATTTTATGCGTCCGGAGGGAGCCGCCTGATTGTGCAGGACCGTTTTGCTTTTGATATTGCCCGCAAGTTTGCGGGAGTCGTTTTTCTTGTGCTGCTGGTTGTTGCCCTATTGCCATTTCACCCGGCGCAGGCACATGGCCCGATAGGTGGGAAATGTCTGGTTATGGCAATGCCCGAAGTTTTGGGGCCGCAACACAATTACGACAATTACATT
Source organism: uncultured Thalassospira sp. (assembly GCF_963976115.1). GTDB lineage: Bacteria > Pseudomonadota > Alphaproteobacteria > Rhodospirillales > Thalassospiraceae > Thalassospira. Next base: position 128,852 of record NZ_CAXBJJ010000011.1, on the reverse strand, counting down.
CTGGCAATGGCGCAGGCCGGCTTGTGCGTTGACCCTGTCTGGATGCCTAACGGGCGGGCTGTTTTGGCTCTCGAAAACGGGGATGTAGACGGCATTTTTGCCCGCCCTCCCGGGTTCGACGCTGAAGTTTCTGTTCCGGTTTTATCGGGTTCAGCCCGCGTTGGCCGGGTGCCTGAAGTGCTGGTAACAAGGGATGCCATGATCACCGGCCTGGGTGATTTGCGCGACCAGTTTGTGGGTGTTTGGCTGGGGTCAAAATGGTCTGACGACTTGCTGGCGAATTACCCGAATGTGGTGCGTGTGCCGGGGGGCCCAAAGATGATGCAAAGCATGATCAAAATGGGCCGTATCGATGCCATGCTGCTCGATGGCTATTCCCTTGACGTAACCGGCGGAGTGCCTCCGGGTTTTTACGCACATAGTGTTGGCGAGATCACGGTCTATAGCTGGGTTTTGGCCCGGCATCGCGATTATCTTCCTAAGCTGGATGCCGGAACCGTTATATTTCGCCAGCACATGCTAAAAGGCGGGGCGAAACAGTTCTGATCCGTTCGGGCTGGTGATCATGTGGTGCGTCTGATTGGTGACGGTAACGTCTCAACTGGCTTGATATCGCGATATCAAAATGACCATGTGAAGCGCGCTTTCGGGGCGTAAATTTTTCGGCAAAGGCAGCCCGGTTTTCAGGATAAGGTATATTATTACACTATCTTTTTGTTGTGTTGAGTTTGTATTTTTCGTTCGGAGAACCTGTTTGTGCGTGCTCGTATCCTGATCAGTTCGTGTTTGTTGGGCGCGCCGGTGCGCTATAACGGGTCTGCCAAAATGTTGGTTCATGGTGCGATTGACCGGTGGCAGAAAGAAGGGCGTCTGGTGTCGGTATGCCCGGAAATATCAGCAGGTTTGCCCATTCCACGGCCACCCGCTGAAATTGAACGGGGCTATGATGGCGCAGATGTTTTGGTGGGCAATGCCCGTATCGTTGAAAATACCGGGCGAGATGTCACCGATGCCTTTTTGTCAGGTGCGCAAATTGCCCTTGATATAGCCCTTTCCCACCGGTGCCAGTTTGCATTGTTAACCGATGGCAGCCCATCCTGCGGCAGCAGTTTTATCTATGACGGGCAATTTAACGGCACGCGCCATAACGGTGTTGGGGCCACTGTTGCCTTGTTACAACGCAACGGCATTGCCGTTTTTACCAATACAAAACAGGGTATAGAACAACTTGAGCAGGCGTTAATGCAGGCCGATCTGGCTGTTTAAAGGTTCTTGTCTGCCATTGTTCATTCGGCGCATGACGCCAGCTTCCCAATTGTTTTAGAACGTCTCGGTTTCCGACGGCAGATTGCGGTTTTGGTCTTGCGATTCAATCACGGTTTCGCGACTGCGCCCGGTAATGTTTACCGGGTCGCTTGCCCGGTGCGATGTGACCCGGCCAAAGAAATCCGATAGTTCTTTGGCAACTTTTTCAGGCGATGTTACCTGACGCAGGATAAAGCTGTAACCCAGCCGGTCGGTTATGCGTAAATCGCCAAAATCAAAGATATTGCCAATCACGCTTTTATAAATCTGGGTGGCCTTGATGGCTTCAAACCCGGTGTCGTCCTGATCTTTAACGAAAACACCGCTGCGCGTGACAATGCGGCAATTGGTGATCACGCGTTCAAAAAAGAACAGGTCGCGTACAGCCGTCAGCGGCAGTAAAATACTGTCGCGTGCTGCGGCGGTGGAAAGGCCCAGGGCGCGGCGAAAAATGCGCCAGATAATTGAAATCGCCGCAATAATCACGCCAAACAGGGCGATGGAAAAGACAAATTCGTAATTCTCCCACATCCGGTTCAGCGCGGCAAAGGCATCGGGTCCGGTGACGGCGGATTTAAGATAGGGGCGCAGAAAATCGTAAATCTCGCGGTAATGATAGGCCGCGTATATCAGCACCGCCAGCCAGATGATTTTAATGATACCAGGTACCAGAATGGATGTGGCCGATAACGGCAAGTCCATGATCACAACTTCACCGTCATGTAAATGACGCCGAATGCCCTTAAAGGGTTTGGTTTGCGCGTTTTCGGTGTTTTTCCGGCTCATGAAGGCTGTCCTGTGTGTTGCGACGGCCCCCACCATACTGCTTGTGCTATATATTTCGCAAGGCGATGGCGCGCTGTCGGGGGAAATGGGTGCGTGTTTTGCCGGATATAAAAGTTTTGGTGACGGGCGGCTAAAACGTGCCGTCGTGGGCAAACAAATCAGCCAGTACAGCATCGCGCGCCGTAAATCCCGGTGGTTGGGCCGGGCGGGTACTGTCATGTGTCAGCCGGGCAAAAACCACTTTTCTGTTGCCTTTGTATGCCCAGCCAACAAACCAGCCCCAGGGTTGGCCCTTGATTACGGTGCCATCAGCCTTTTGCGAAAGCCCGGCACCGGTTTTGCCATAGACGTGCCAGCCGCTGGGTTGCAACCCGATGTCAAACAGCTTTGGTACCTGATCATAGGTATTTTCTGACACAGGTAATTCATGTCGCACCAGTTTTTGTAAAAAGGCGACCTGTTGGGCAGGGGAGATTTGCAGGCTTGAACTTAACCACGCATGGGTCAGGCCGTTATGTGTTCCACCATCGCCCGAAACATCGCGGTTGCCATAATCGAAGGCGGTGACATAGGCCTTAAACCGGTCTTCGCCCAGTTGCCGTGTGATGTGTTGCGAATACCACACCACAGAATTTTTGATCCAGTTGCTTGGGTCGGTGTCGTTGCGCCATGATGAACGCCAGTCGGGATAGCCTTTCTGGAACGGTAAAACCGGATGATGGGCATCGGTTAAAATGCCTGCGTCATATCCCATCAGGCTGATCGCGATTTTAAAGGTCGAGGCGGCGGTGGCGGTCTGGTTGCAATCACCTTGCGACAGCAGGGTGTTACCGGTTTGGGCATCGGCGAGCAGGGTGCAAACGATGCTGGTTTTGGCCTGTGCCAGTGTTGGCAGATTTAACGCCCCGGCCAACAGGCTCATGATAAACAATATGTGTTTCACAATCCTGCCTTCCTTAAAGTATCCGTCTTGATCAAGCAATGTGCAGTCTTGATTGAAAACCTGAATTTATCCTGAATCCTGTTGTATCGGTGATGTTATATCAAAGCTTGTTGATCAAAACCGATCAACAAGCCCCTTAAAGCACTTTTCCTTTAATATGACCCATTTTGTTTGTTTTTGGCGTGTCGTTTGGCAAGGCACAGCGCGCGGCGCGATGCGGCGCATCGGGCGAGCGGTGTAACGCCGCCAAACACCGCCAAAATCAAACCCTGTGGGCCAGCGCAGTCTGCCGCCTGGCCGCGTCGAAATCCTTGTCCGTAAACCCATTACGCCCGGCGGACTTCTCCTTGCCAGGCGGCAGACTGAGCTGGCAAAATGGGTCATATTAAAGGAAAAGTGCTTTAGTCGGGCGGGCTTTTTGAGCCCTTGCCTTTCGCGGCATGGGCCGCGTCGCAATGTCGCGCCGACCCCATTCTCAACAAGTTATTGTCATCGATAATTGCTTTTACATCTGATTTTTCTGTCGGCGCTGCCAGAACACCGATCCGTCAAACCGTTTTTCCTGCTGATAGATTTTTTGCCGCTGGACCAAAAAATCGGCGACGCCTTTTTTAACCGCCGCCTCATAGGATGTCAGGGCGTCGGTTTGGCCTTTTTGGCTGGCGCAGATGGCGTGGCTGGCCTGGCGGGCCATCCACAGGGCCGTTGTCATTCCGTGCGATGAGAGCGGGTCAAACGCGGCGGCGGCATCGCCGACTGCAACCCAGTTATGCCCGGTTACCGGTGTCATCCATGTTGTGCCGGCACTAGCCAGCATCGGCAGATCGCCCAGGCAAAAACCGGCACTGTCGATCCAGCGGGCGATGTGGCGGGTATTTGCCACCTGTGTGGACCATGTGGCAAAATCCCGGCTGATCCCGGCGGGCAACAGATCGGGATCGGAAAAATAGCTGATCACCATGCGGCCGCCGGGCAAAAGGGCGGCATACCACCAGCCGTCCTTAGCCGTTTCAATCAGTGTTGCCGGTGTTGGCTCTATATCTGTATCGGTCTGGTTTAAAAAGCAATGTGCCGCAACGAGCTGATCCGCCCGGTGCCGTTCGCCTTGGGTGATGGCAAGGGTGCTGCTGCGTCCTGTGCAGTCCATGGCATAGCGAAAGCTGTGCTTCGCGCCATTGGTCAGGGTGACGTCCCAATTCTTGCCGTTCAGGCTGGCGCGCTGCACGGTGCTGTCAATATGGGTGGCACAGCATTTTAGGGCGGCGGAGAACAGGTCATGTTCAAAACCGGCCCGGTCCAGGACGCATCCTGGCCCTTCAAGATGCACAATGGCATTTCGTTCATGTAACTGATCGCTGCCCCAGGCTGAAAAACTGGTATTTGCCGCCCGGTGGATCGGGCGGGTTAACAAATGGGCAAGCCCCAGATTGGCCAGAATGGTGTTGGCGGCAGGCGATAATGTTTCGCCAATCCGGTCGCGATCCGGTGTGGGGGCGGGGGCAACCCAAATCGGGCGCACCCCGCATTGTGCAAGCGCAATGCAGGATGCGGCCCCGGCAATGCCGCCGCCGATGACAGCAATTCTGGCACGGCTCATTTCGGCAATTCACCGTCTTCCGGTGTCCAGAAATAATTCATTTCCATGTCACTGCGTTCCATTTCAACGAACATTTCTGCCGGAATTTTTTCGGGGCGTTTGTCATCGCTGGGGCCAGGTTTGCGCACCACAAACCCCATGCGTTGCCACAGCGAAATCATGTTGGTGATGCCATCCCAGTAACTGCCATTGGCATGATAGCCAATGCCCGCGACCCCGCGCGACCACGGCACACGGTTTTCAAAGAACTTTTCGCGTTCGGCCGTCGAAAGGTCGGTGCGCATCATTTCGTCGTAATAGCGTTCCGGCAGTACATCAATTGGCAGCAATGCCGGCCACCAGACGGCGGTGGGAAATTCCGACTGCATCAGAACCTGCTGGCAGCTAAAGGCATCGCATTGCCACGGCAGGCCCATCCAGCGGGTTAAATCGCCCGGCATTTGCGGGCCAATCGGCGGCGGGGCGCCATTGCCGCCGTTAAATGCCTTTTCCGGCGTCAGCAAGCGGCCAATATTCTGGATCAGGCTGGGCCGGTTGCCATGCGCAATGCGAAACGGTTCGGCATTTTGGGTGCGGTTGCGTTCATACATCGGGGCCAGCCGCAAATAATAGGTCAGTTCCACGCCGGGGTGAAACGCTCCGCCCGAACAGGGTTCAAGGGCGGCTTCGGTTAAGGCATGGGGGCGCAGGGCCACATCCATGTCGTCAAGTGCCTGAATGGCGTCGGCTTTTTCATCCTTGAAATCATCGACAAAATTGCCCGCCGCCCAGGCTTTTAAATAGGAATATTGCAGCTTGGGAAACTGAAACCATTGCAGCGGGCTGCCATCATAATTAACCCCGTCACCCAGCATATAGGGCATTTTAAGCTGTTCTTCTTTATAGGCATCGGGGCCGGTATTTTCCGGATTGCGGAATTTGGCAAAGACATCCTCGCGGAACTTTTTGTTTTCCGGCGAAGGATCGGCCAGTTTGGCAATATAGGCAGGGTCCGAAAAATTGCCCACATTCAACCAGCCTTCGCGCAGATTGGCGGCATTGGTCAGCCATTCCATCAGGGCCAGGCGGCGGAAGGTGGGGTAAATATATTTGCGAAACGATAGCGGTTCGCTGGGGGCGGCGGACCATTTTTGCGCAACGTTCAAATCGTCAATCACGTCATACAGGGTGGTGATTGGCGGAATTTCCGGGGCAAAATTGGGGCCGACACAGGCAATCCATGCCCCTTCTGCCGCCATTTCGGTGCCATCGCCCAATGTCACTTTGGCGGTGACCGGGCCATCGCACCAGTCATCGTGCCAGCCGTCATTGTCAGCAAAGCTGGTAATACCGGCATTTACCGGGCTGGACGATTTGCCATCGGGGGGAAAGACCAGCAAGCGCCCGTCATCATCGGTGCGCACTTCGCCAAGACCGACCGGGTTGTCACCATAAAAAGAACCGCCCATGGCAAAATCATCCATGCCGCCATCCTTGTTCGTGCCTTTGCCCGAAATCGATGTGGCACCGCCATCAATGACCAGCATTTGTTCGCGCTTTTTGTCGGATACGAAATACTGGTTGCGCATCTGGCCGGGCAGGCCGGGGGCCAGGTCGCCATTATCAAGCGGGTTGTTAAACCCGTACCAGGCGGCTTTGGTATTGGCGACATGGACCTGCCAGTTGATGGTGGCATCATTGCCGGTAATTTCGCCAATCACGCGGTCCTCGTTGTCAAACGCGTAAATGCGAAACCGCTGGACCTGCTTTTTGATCAGTTGCCGCCCATCCTTGAACCCGCCTTCGGGGTGCGGCGGCAGGCCGGGAACCTCGGGGGCCAAAAACCATTGCTTGCTGCCGCCCACACGCGAAATACCAATGGCAGGATAAATGCCCAGCCTGGCAATTTTTGCCCCTTTGGGGGCGGCCTGTGCGGCATTGGCACTGCTGATCGCCGATTTTGCGATCATGGGAAACGCCATCAGGATCGCCCCCGCCCCAACACCTGCCAAAAAATCGCGACGTTTAAGTCCTTGTTTATGAGGCTGCTTTGAATCCATCGTGTAGTCTCCCCTGTTTATACAATTTCCAATAATTATTCCTCAGGTTGATAATGGGGGCAATAAAACAATTTCAATTATAGTATGTATTTCAACCGTTTTTGGCATCACAAAAACGGGTTTAAACCGTCTGCAGTACCGCCTTTCGGGGTCCTTGTTTTTCAATATCAGGAGCACATCCCCCTGTTCGTTCCGATTGCGAATTTGCCCGATATGTGATTGAAACACTTTTTGGTTTTGCTGCCTTTTCAGACGAGACTTCGCGTCTCCCGATTGGATGCCCCTTGCATGATCCCTTTTTTCGGTGAAGCTGCCGCCATGACGGCGGCCCTGACCTGGGCCACGTCGAGCATGATTTTTTCCAATATTGGCGGCAAGGCCGGGGCGCAAAGTGTTAATCGCGGGCGGTTATTATGTTCAATTATCTGTCTGACGGTTCTCCACTGGCTGGTTGAAGGTCAACCCTGGCCGCATGCCACCACGCCCGAACAATTGGGGTGGCTCACCCTTTCATCGGTTTTGGGGCTGGTGATTGGCGATGCCATGCTGTTTCACGCCTTTGTCGTGTTGGGGGCGCGGTTATCGATGCTGATGATGTCATCGGTGCCGATCATGGGCACGGTGCTGGCATGGTTTCTGTTCGACGAGGTTTTAAGCCCAGGCCAGATCGGCGGGGTGGCCCTGGGGGTTGGCGGCATTCTGACCGTGATCATGATCCGCAAGGGGCGACCGGCCAACTTGAACGGGCGCCAGTATCTGATCGGCATTTTGTGCGGGCTGGGCGGGGCAATGGGCCAGGTTGCCAATCTGATTACAGCGAAATACGCGCTGATTGGCGGGTATTCGGCCCTGTCTGCGACATGGATACGCACCTTGGTTGCCGTCCTGATTATGTGGGGTATTGCCGCCCTTACCGGTCGTGTGCGCCGAACCCTGGTGTCATGCACGGCACCCGATGTGCGCAGATGGCTGATGCTGGGTGCTTTTATCGGCCCGGCCATGGGGGTGTGGTTGTCGATGCTGGCGGTGCAAAACGCCAATGTTGGTATTGCCAGTACCTTAATGGCAACACCGCCGGTTTTGCTGATTGTTTATGAAGCTGTGATCTTGCGCAAACCCGTTGGCGTGCAGGCCGTGATTGGTACCTGTATGGCCTTTGCCGGTGTTGCCGTGCTGTTTTTGCTGTAAATAAAAAAAACAGCCATACTTAAAAAAGCACGGCTGTTAGTTAAACAGATAAAATATCTGTGGGACACGAGCAAATGCTTAAACGGAGCGGAAAATGACAGGGAAGTCGCTGTCCGTTTATGCATTTGAATCATATGAGGCATTTTTGTGGTTGTCACCCTTCGTATCGGGAATGTTTGAATTTGTCAGAATTCAATGAACGGTGCCTGATCGGGCCTGTATCATCAATCCGTCCGCAGGGGCTGCTATGATAAAGGCTGTTGCGAAGTTTGATTGAAACATCTGCCATCCTTTGTAAAACTGTCAGCAATGATGTTGAAGTAGGCAGGTATAACGGATGATTTGGGAAAGGAAGTTTGTATGACGCGTGTCACCGTCTCGATCGAGGATGATTTGATGTCGGCGTTCGATGCATTTCTGGACGGGCGCGGCTATACCAACCGATCCGAAGGGTTTCGCGACCTGATCCGCGAAAAACTGCAACAGGAACAACTGGCCGAAGACAAAAACGGCAGTGGCATTGCTGTTCTGAATTATGTTTATGATCATGAAGAACGGATGCTGGCCAGCCGTTTGATGTCGGCGCAGCACGAGCATCATGATCTGACCGTTTCAACGGTTCATTTCCACATTGATCATGATACCTGCCTTGAAATTGTGACGCTGAAAGGTAAACTCGGCGATATCCGCAAATTCGCCGATCAGATCCTGGCCCAGGCCGGTGTGCGTCACGGCAGTCTTTATATCGTGCCGGGTGAATTGCATGTCGAGGCCCACCGCCACAGCGATGACGGACACACCCACAAGCACGAACACCTGAAAATCATTACCTGATCGTGTTCGGTTCGCTGGCGAGGGGGATGCTTTAGCGGTTTTGTCATTGCATTGTCGGGCTTAAAATCTCTGTTTTCATTAAATTGATTTTAGCAGGCAAATTTCTGAGGGAAGAAATGAGAACAAACTTGCAACATCCAAAAGGATGTGACAGTGTTCGCATTATGTTCTCAACGCCCCTGTGTGGAAAAACAGCGATACGTTCCATTTTTCCATGCAGGGTACCCAGCGGTGGCGTTCCGCATTTCGGACCGGGGAACCGCCCGCGTTGCATCTGACCCGGCCCTGTGGAATAAGAGAGTTCGAGCAATGATTCAAACCGCGCTGAATTTGGTGGATAAGGATACTATGGATAAGCAAAAAGCACTCGAAGCCGCCCTGGGGCAGATCGAACGCGCCTTTGGCAAGGGCTCGATCATGAAGTTGGGGCAGCGTGGCAGTGTTATTGACATTTCGGCAATTTCAACCGGTTCGCTCGGGCTCGATATTGCACTTGGTATTGGCGGCTTGCCCAAAGGCCGTATTGTTGAAATTTATGGCCCTGAAAGCTCGGGTAAAACAACCCTGGCCCTGCATGTGATTGCCGAAGCCCAAAAAGCGGGCGGCACCTGTGCCTTTGTTGATGCCGAGCACGCGCTTGACCCGGGATATGCCCGCAAACTTGGCGTTAATGTCGACGAATTGCTGATTTCACAGCCCGATGCCGGTGAACAGGCGTTGGAAATTTCCGATACACTGGTGCGTTCTGGTGCCATTGATGTGCTGGTGGTCGATTCCGTGGCTGCTCTTGTTCCGCGTGCCGAACTTGAAGGTGAAATGGGCGATACCCATGTCGGCTTGCAGGCCCGTTTGATGAGCCAGGCCTTGCGTAAACTGACCAGTTCGGTTTCGCGGTCCAACTGCATGGTTATTTTTATCAACCAGATCCGCATGAAAATCGGTGTGATGTTTGGCAGCCCGGAAACCACGACCGGTGGTAACGCGCTTAAGTTTTATGCCTCTGTCCGTTTGGATATTCGTCGCATCGGTCAGATCAAGGACCGTGACGAGGTTGTCGGCAACCAGACACGGGTCAAGGTTGTTAAAAACAAAATGGCCGCGCCGTTCAAGCAGGTCGAGTTTGACATCATGTATGGCGAAGGCGTTTCCAAGATGGGTGAAATCCTTGATCTGGGTGTCAAAGCCGGGATCGTGGAAAAATCGGGGTCGTGGTTTTCCTATAATTCCACCCGTGTTGGCCAGGGGCGTGAAAACGCCAAAAACTTCCTGCGTGACAACCCGGAAATGACCAACGAAATTGAACGCGCCATTCGCGAAAGTGCCGGTTTGATCGCCGAAAGCATGACCAATATGAGCGAAGACGAAGTCAGCAATGACGATTAGGTTTTTGACGGCATGATGAAGTTAAAGCGGGTGCTTTGTGCGCCCGCTTTTTTGTCTGCGATAGTATTGGCGGCCTGAAATGAATGTGGAAAATGCGACATTTGGCACAGGTCGGGGGCCGCAATTGTTTGTCCTCCCGGTGGGGAGGGGCGTAAACATGCTTTTCCATCGTAAAACGTCTTCTTGCCGCCGGGCCATTGGCATCGGCGGCACTTCAAAGCCAGTTATTCTTTAAGAATGATATTTGGGCATGTCAGGCTACGTGGTTTTTGCGGTTGCCCAGGCCTGTTCATTGGCCTGTTCATTCAATAATCGCGCAAGCGATACGGTCCCCCGCAGCACCGGAAGGCTGGGACATATAATCGTCTTCACCGGCATGGATAACGATGGCTTTGCCGCGAATGGCATTGGCACCGCCATCAAGGATGACCCGGGTGTTGATGACCTGACTGAACATTTTGTCTAGTTCATTGACATATTGGTTGGGCATGTCCCCGGCATGCGGGCCGTTTGGAACCAGAAAACCATGTGGATTTTTAGTGGGGTTGAAATGGCCCCCCGCGGTTGTAAAGGCGCTGGCTGTGTCGCATTCACCGTTTTCATGAATGTGAAAGGCCACCCATTGGTCCGCCGGAAGGCCGGTTAGCGCAGTCATGATCACGACGCCGCCCGTGGTTTGGGTCAGCTTGGCCGTGCCAATATTGGTTCCTTCAATATTGTGGAAGGTCGCGGTGGCCGTGACTTCAGCAAAGGCGGGAAAAGCAAGCAGTGAAACTGCGCCAGCGACAAAGGCGCGTAAGGGGACGGTGATGGCCCGCATCGGTGTTCTCCTTATTAATTTGTTAACCTATTGAACCACGCAGCCTGCGCTTTGTTCCCGTGCGGGGCGGGTTTGTTTTATCCTCCCGGCCTTTTTGTTTTTTTGAGCTGGACGGGGGATTGCGGGCAATGTGCAACGTGCAACGGCAAACCGTTATTTTCAAAAAAGCCCCTGTAAAGGTTAAATCTTTAAAACCACCTGCTTTTGGACAGGCCCGGATTTTGTGAACGGGCGTCGTTTCACATTTTGCTCAGACAAATTTATACATAAGAGATGGTCTGCAGGCGCATAAAAAAGACCGACCTGACATATGAGTGTCAGGTCGGTCTGCTTCTTGCGGCTTGCTCGGTCTTATTCTGTTTTTCGATGTCGGTGACCTTCAGGGTTTTTCAATATCCCAAGGTGAATTTTATCGAAAAAAATAACAAACAGCTTCAGAGTGTAGTTCTGTGCCCTGTTTGCCGTTTAATTTCAGTTATAGGCACCAAATTGCGGGCGGTTTCGGTTCTGAGCCACGGCAGATTGTGCCGAATACTGGCTGGCCTGCGCTGTTTGCGTAATCTGGGTCTGAATGGTCTGTTTATCACCTTCCGGTTTGGCGGCCGCAACAGTGTCGTCCTTCTTCGGGCCAAACAGTTCGGTGATACGGGCATCAAGCGATTTCAAACCATCATCAAGGCGCTGTTGCGTGTCATTGATGCTGGCTGTAACCGTTTCATTGAGCGCACCAAGACCTTCAAGAAGGTCGCGCGCCTGATCAATGCCCTTGGCAATCCCCTTGGATGCCTCGGACAGAATATTGCGCGCTTCGTCCCCGTTTTCGGCCCGCGCCGTAATCAGGTTGGAAACCGCGCCTAAAATCCGGTCAGCAACGGCTTCGGGTGTGTAATCATCAGGATTAACACCTTCGATCGACAGCCCGGAACCAGACAGTTGTTCATTAATTGCCGAAACCATCTGATCCGTGGTCAGCGCCTGGGCAGAGCCACTGGAAAGCGAAATTTTGGTGGCATCGCCAAAAATATTCGATCCCGAGTCTTTGCCGATCTGAGAGCCATTCTTGCCAGATGCACTATCTCCGCCGGGCAAATAAGCCTGGGCAGAACGTGTTGATATTCCGGCATTTTGAATATTTTGGCCACCAACAAGGATGTCCATTTTCCAACTCCTGCGATCGTTCGGGGGAACGCGCGTTAATTTTACAACAACAACACTGGCATATTTTTACGTAAAAAGCCAGTGAAGTATTAACCGCTGGGTTGAAGGCAGGGGTTCTATGCGGGTGATCTGGCCCGGGGCGAAGGGGCGCATGGCATATGAAAAGGCCCGATATGTGCAGCATTTAACGCCGATAAATGCGATGGGGGATTGCACCGCAGGCCAAGCCCGATTATTGAACAAGGTTTAATTCGCAATTTTACCCGGTCAGGGCGTGTCGAGATTTCTCCGCGGTTTGACCCTGACCAGATGCAGGAGCAGTTTGACAGTGGTAACCCCCAAAGTGGCAAACTCTACAGTGGCAAACTATCAGGAAAGTGCCTCGGTGTTTGAAAAACGCTGGCAGGAATATTGGCGTGAAAACGATATTTATCGCACCCCAAATCCTGGCGATGCCGATTTCGACCCAAGCAAAAAGAAAAGCGTGATCCTGGATATGTTCCCCTATCCCAGCGGGGTTGGGCTGCATATTGGTCATCCGCTGGGATATATCGCCACCGATGTCAAGGCGCGCTATAAACGCATGAGCGGCTTTAACGTTCTGCATTCCATGGGCTTTGATGCCTTTGGCCTGCCTGCCGAACAGTTTGCCATTCAAACCGGCCAGCATCCGCGCATCACCACCGAAGCCAATATTGAAAATATGTTGCGCCAGTTCGAGGTGATTGGTCTGGGCCATGACCCGCATCGTCGTTTTGCCTCGACCGACCCGGAATATTATAAATGGACGCAGTGGATTTTTCTGCAGCTGTTTAACAGCTTTTATGATCCGTTAATGGAATGGACCGGCCCGGATGGCAAAGTTGTCATCGGCCGGGCCCGCCCGATTGCCGAGCTGCGCCCGCTGCTGGATGCCGGTGAGTGGTTGCTCGATGAAGACGGCGTTGCCCAGCCTGCCAGCATGGTAGGCGATGGTGTAAAAGCCGAAGGGGCCGCCATTGGCCGCGCGATTGACCGCGCCCGCCTGGCCTATGTCGATGAAGTGCCGGTAAACTGGTGCCCGATGCTGGGCACGGTTTTGTCGAACGAGGAAGTCACCAACGAAGGTAAATCCGAACGCGGCGATTACCCGGTTTACAAACGTCCGCTCAAACAATGGATGTTGCGCATTACCGATTATGCCGACCGGCTGGTATCTGACCTTGCCGGGCTGAACTGGCCCAACGGCGTTGTTGAAATGCAAAAAAGCTGGATTGGCCGTTCGGTGGGCGCGCGGGTGAATTTCCCGGTTGAAACCGTTTCGGGCGTCGATCGCAAAATCGCCGTTTACACTACCCGGCCCGACACCATTTTTGGGGCAACCTATATGGTGCTGGCACCCGAACATCCGTTGGTGGATGCGCTGGTTGTCGAGGGGGCAAAAGACGCGGTTGCCGCCTATCGCAAACAGGCCGCCGAGGTTAAGGCCGTGTCGGCCAAGGACGATGCCGAACGCGAAAAAACCGGTGTGTTTATCGGGGCCTATGCCACCAACCCGGTCACGGGCGATAAAATCCCGGTCTGGATTGCCGATTACGTTTTGATGGGCTATGGCACCGGTGCCATTATGGCGGTGCCGTCGGGCGATCTGCGTGACTTTGAATTTGCCCGCAAGTTCAACCTGCCGATCAAGGCGACCACGCGCCCGACCGAAAACTGGCTTAAAGATAACGCCCCCGCCGATGCCGCAGGCCTGCAAGGCGATGCGCTGTTGGCAAAATATGTTGAAGCACCTGAAACATTTGCCGCAGCCTATACCGACACCGGCGAAAACATCAATTCCGCCAATGACGGCGTTTCGCTGAATGGCCTTGCAACCCATGATGCCAAGGCCCGGATGATTGAATGGCTGGAACAACACGGCATTGGCCGGGGTCGCACGCAATATAAATTGCGTGACTGGCTGTTTTCACGCCAGCGTTATTGGGGCGAACCGTTTCCGGTTCTGTTCGATATCGAAACCGGGCAGGTGCATGGTGTGGCCGAAACCGCCTTGCCGGTTTTGCTGCCTGAAATGACCGATTTTAAACCGCAATCAAACGAAGACCCCAATTCCGAACCCGAACCGCCGCTGGCGCGTGCCAGGGAATGGATGGAAGTTGCCGGGATTGTGCTCGATGACGGTGCGGTTTTACCGGTCGATGCCAAAGCCGGGGAAACTTATGTGCATAACGGGGTGGAATATCCGGTCCGCGCGTTTAAACGCGATGCCAATTCCATGCCCAACTGGGCCGGGTCGTGCTGGTATTTCCTGCGCTATTTCGATGCCCATAATGACGAGGCTTTTGTTGCGCCCGAGGCGGCCGATTATTGGTCCAAAACACTGGATGACAACGGCAAGCCGTTGGCCGGTGCGGTGGATCTGTATGTGGGCGGGGCCGAACATGCGGTGCTGCATTTGCTGTATTCGCGGTTCTGGCACAAGGTGCTGTTCGATCTGGGGCATGTGCAAACCCCGGAACCGTTTCAGCAATTGTTTAACCAGGGGATGATCACGGCCGATGCCTATACGGATGCGCGCGGCGTGTATGTTGACATTCATGATGTTGAAATGCGCGATGTCGATGGCAAAAAACGCCCATTTAACGCCAAAACCGACGAAGCCCTGATCACCGTGCCCGGTAAAATGGGCAAACGCTATAAAAACGGTATTCCACCGGAAGAAATTTGCGATCAATATACAATCGATACCTTTCGGGCCTATGAAATGTATATGGGGCCGCTTGATAGCTCCAAGCCGTGGCAGTCTGATGCCATTGTCGGCATGTTGCGGTTTTTGGGCAATGTCTGGAAACTGGCAACCCAGGCGGAACGCACCGATGTGCTTGATGCGAAAATTGACAGCCTGGTGCATAAAACCATCGAAAAGGTTGGCAATGATATTGACAATCTGCGTCTCAATACCGCCCTTGCGGCCTTGATCGAACTGACCAACGCCCTTGGCAAACAAAGTGCGGTTCACGCGGATCATATTCGTGCCCTTGCCTTGATGGTGGCCCCGTTTGCGCCGCATCTGGGCGAAGAACTGGCAAGCACATTGGCACCCGATGAATTTGCCGTCAAAAAATCGGTGATCAGGTTTGACTGGCCGGTATTTGATGCCGAAAAAGCCAAAGACGATGAATTTGAAGTGCCGGTTCAGGTCAATGGTAAAAAACGCGGGGCCATTCTGGTGGCCGCCGATGCCGACCAGGCCACGGTCGAGGCCCTTGCCAAGGCCGAAGAAAATGTGGCTCGCCATATTGAAGGCAAAGAGATCGTCAAGTTGATTTACATCGCCAAGCCGACCCCGAAACTGGTAAATATTGTGGTTAAGGGTTAAGATCACGGTGGATTTTTAAAAATGGCGCGTCCTGACGGCTTACTTCCGGGGCGTGCCATTTTTGTTTTGGGCATGCATTGTGCGCAGATGGCGGTTACTTTCAGGCAGGATGCCCGCCACACGATTTGTTCTTTTCTGGTGGCGGGGTGTTCTGCCCGGCCTTTGTCTTTTTTGATACGCAGTGCCGGGCCTGTTTCCTTGTTACGGTATTTGCCCATCGCAACCCCGGAGAATTCATGACACCGTTTGGCAGTGCCGTGCGTTTTGTCCTGTTCGTTAATGGTTTGCTGTTGGTGGTGTTGTCATGCGCCATGGTCGTGCCGATGCTGGTCGATCTGGGCATGGCCAATGCCGACTGGTGGGCTTTTGCCGGGTCGGCCGGTGTGTGTTCGTTTGTTGGCGCATCGCTGGCATTGTCATGCCGGGGGTTGTCGGACCGGTTAAATGCCCGGGCGGGGTATTTGTTAACCGTGTCGGCCTGGGTGCTGGTCAGTTTGTTTGGCAGTTTGCCGCTGTATTTTTCCAGCCTTGGGCTAAGTTTTACCGATGCCTATTTTGAAACCATGTCCGCACTGACCACAACGGGTTCCACCGTGTTAAGCGGTCTGGATAACATGGCGCCGGGCCTGCTGCTGTGGCGATCGCTGATGCAGTGGATTGGCGGGGTGGGCATTGTTGTGATGGCGATGATGTTGCTGCCGATGTTGCGTGTCGGCGGAATGCAGCTTTTTCGTACCGAATCATCGGATATTTCGGGCAAACCGGTGGCGCGCGTGGTGCATATGGCGGCCCTGACGGTAATGGTTTATGTGGGCTTGTCGGTGTTGTGTGCGATTGGCTATGACCTTGCGGGTATGGGTAGCTTTGATGCGATCAACCATGCCATGGCCACCATTGCGACCGGCGGCTATTCGACCAAAGATGCCTCGATGGGGTATTTTAATTCGATCCCGATTGAAATTGTCGGCATTGTTTTTATGGCGGCCGGGGCGCTACCCCTGATTTTTTATGCGCATTTGTTTACCAGAGGCAGTCGGGCCTTTTTTCAGGAACGCCAGGTTCTGGTATTTTTGGGGGTGCTGGTCGGGGCCATTTTGTTGATGACGGCGTGGAATGTGGATGCCAACCATATGCCGCTTTGGCATGCATTGCGGGTGTCGGCGTTTAATGTGACATCGGTTTTGACCGATACCGGTTTTGCCACCACCGATTTTGGTGCCTGGGGCAGTTTTGCCATCGGCCTGTTTTTCATGCTGATGCTGATTGGTGGTTGTGCCGGATCAACCGCAGGCGGGATCAAGATTTTTCGCTGGCAAATTCTGTGGGGCGGTTTGGTGCGGCAATTGCGCCAGATGGTGCGGCCCAACCAGATTTTGCTGACCCGCTATGCCGGGCGCGCGGTCGATGACCAGACCATTCTGGGCGTGCGCAATTTCTTTTTCATCTACATGATGACATTGCTGGTTTTATCGGTCGGGGTGATGGCAACCGGGCCTGATTTTCTCTCAGCCGTTACATTGGTGGCACAGGGCATGGCAAATGCCGGGCCGGGCCTGGGTGCGTTAGGCGGGCCATCGGGCAATTTCGAAGCCCTGTCTGACCCGACCAAATGGGTGCTGATCGTTGCTATGCTGTTGGGGCGGTTGGAACTGATGACGGTCTATGTGCTGTTCATTGCCGAATATTGGCGCGATTAACCTGAAAGTTGCCGCGAACGTCTTGCTATGCGTTGACGCTGTTTGTAACAGCCGATAGAAGCAGTAGGTCATTTCAGAAAATGAGAAAGTCAGCTTTATGAGCCACGGACGCAAGATTTCGGTTGTTGGTTTGGGATATGTCGGGTTGCCCGTCGCGGTGGCCTTTGGCACACATAATGGGCAAACCGTTGCCTTTGACATTAACAAAAACCGGATTGCGCAATTGCGCTCGGGCCATGATGCGACGGGCGAGGTGGATGCACCGGAACTGGCGGCTGCGAACCTGCTTTTGACCGATAATGCCGCAGATCTCGCCCTGGCCGACTTTCATATTGTGACCGTACCAACCCCGATTGATCAGGCCAATCTGCCCGATCTTTCGCCGTTGCGTTCGGCGTCAAAAACGGTGGGTGCCATCCTGAAAAAAGGGGACATCGTTGTTTATGAAAGCACGGTTTACCCAGGTGCCACCGAAGATGTTTGCGTGCCGATTCTGGAAGCACAATCGGGCCTGAAGGCTGGTATTGATTTTACGGTCGGCTATTCGCCCGAGCGGATTAACCCTGGTGATCGCGAACACCGTTTTACCACCATTACCAAGGTTGTTTCCGGCCAGACCCCGGAAACGCTGGAAATCGTTGCCGCAGTTTACGGCAGTGTGGTAACGGCAGGCATTCACAAAGCCCCGACCATCAAGGCTGCCGAAGCCGCCAAGGTGATTGAAAACACCCAGCGCGATTTAAACATTGCCCTGATGAACGAATTGTCGCTGATTTTTGACCGCGCCGGTATTGATACCAGCGACGTTTTGGCCGCCGCCGGGACCAAGTGGAACTTTCTGCGCTTTACCCCCGGTCTGGTGGGCGGGCACTGCATTGGCGTTGATCCCTATTACCTGACCCACAAGGCCGAAGAACTGGGCTATTACCCGCAGGTTATTCTGGCCGGTCGCCGGATTAATGATGGCATGGGCGAAGTTGTCGCCAACAAGGTAATAAGGGCGATTTTGCGCAAAGGCGGGGTGGTAAATCCGACCGTCACGGTTCTGGGCCTGACCTTTAAGGAAAATGTGCCCGATATTCGCAATACCCGCGTGATCGACATTATCCGCGAATTGGAAGATGCCGGGATTACGGTGCAGGTGCATGACGCCATGGCCGATGCCGATGAAGTGGCGCACGAATTTGGCGGGTTAAAGCTGTGTGCGTTTGATGATCTTAAACCTGCCGATGCCGTGGTCATGGCGGTTTCGCACCGTGATTATGTCGGTGGCGGCTGGCCGATGGTGCAAAACATGCTGGCGAACGGCAAAGGTTTTGTCGCCGATGTGCGCGCCATGCTGCCCCGCGAAGACCGCCCGGACGGGATAGAGCTGTGGCGGTTGTAAAAGCCGGGCTATAGCAACCGCGCAAATATATCGCGCAGGTTTTGCGCAAAAATATCGGGATGAAAGGCCGTTTCGCATAAGGTGCGGGCGGCCTTTGCCATTTCTGCCCGCTGTGCAGGTGTGTTATGGGCGTGCAAAATATGGGCGGCCAATTGGGGCGCATCGCCGCTGTCGGTCAGGACAAAGCCGGTCTGGTTTTCAATGACGATATCGCCAAGGGTGCCAATGTTGCTGCTGATAACAGGAACCTCATGCGCCATGGCTTCGAGCACCACCAAAGGCTGGGCTTCGTTGGCATAGCGGCTGGGGAAGACGAATATATCGTTGTTTTGCAGCAAAGTGGTTCTTTTGGCCGGGTCAACGGCCCGGTGATAGTGGCTGTTATTGGCAATACCAGCATCGTTCAGCATTTCCTGTAATTGCAGCTCTGAGACATCCCCCGGCACACCGGCAATGTCAAACCGGAAGCTTATGCCCCGCTTATTTAAAAGGCCAAGTGCTTCAATCAGGGTGTCGATGCCCTTGGTGCGGATCAGGTTGGATAAAAACAGGATGCGAAGGGGGCCAGGATTGTGCGGGGGTTGCGGCTCCGCGTTTTGCGGTGCAGGGATGTCAACGCAATTGGCCAGGATGGCGGTGTCGCAATCAAGCCCGACCAGTTCCGGTTTCAGGGAGTGCCCAGGAATAATCACGACCTGATTTTTGAAAACAACCCGTTGTAACCATGCGGCGATTTTGGAGTGATCGCGCAAGGATTTTAGCCCGCGACCATGCAAATGAATGACGCAGCGCACACCAAAAGCGCGGATCAGCATGGCATAAAGACTGTCGCGCCAAAAAGCCGGGCCGGTCGGGGCAAAACTGAAATAAACCAGATCGGGGCGGTTGGTGAATAAATGCCAGACCAGGCGGCAAAGATAGCACAGGGCCAATATGTATTTGGCATGGCTGGCCCGGCCAATTTGTGAAATATCGCTGGAAAATCGCAACGGCAAGGTTGTGACCCGGTATTGAGCCTGCAAAACCCGTATCGCGCGCTGGTTCATGATGGCCGCCCCATGCAAGGGGGGCGGCAAATGCACCACGGCCAGAATGTGTTTTGGCGTTGGCTTGGCGTCAGGCATCGCTGTTCTGTCGCCATTTTATGCGGGCACAAATTGCCAGGGCAAAATGCCGTAAATCATAAAGATATGTCCAGAATGGCGGTTCGATTCGGGGCCGGTATTTTGCCCGGATGTTTAAAACTGTTTCATGGTAAATTCTGGCAGGCAGTCGGGCATAGTGGCGATCAACACCAGTGTGGCGGGTTACCAGCGGGCAAGAAAGCAATTGCAGGGGCTGCCCGGATTGGGCCATACAGCGTAAATAAAAATCCAGATCAAGGCAGCAGGGCAACGTGGTGTCATATCCGCCCGCCATCTGCCACAGGGTTTTGGGAAAAGCGAGGCCCGAATGATGAAACGGATTGCCGCGATAAAGCCGTGCGGCCGGTATCGGGCGGGGCGGTGCATTTTCGGGCAGGGATGCTGGCATAACCCCGTCAGCTTCGTCTTGTCGGGTGGCTTGGCAAAATATCAGTTGATCGCGATAGTGGGCCGCAAGTTGTTTCATTATCCGCAGGCGGGCCGGATCGCTGCGGTCATCAACATCCTGAATGGCGATAAGGTCGGTTCGGGCGTGTGAAATCGCGAAATTAAGGGCAGCCCCCCTGCCAATCCGGCCTGGGGATAACAGCGTGACACGGGTGTCGTCTTGCAAGACTGGTGGTAAACAAACGGCGGGGAATGATCCGTCATCGACAAGGATGGCCGCGTCATTTTGGCCAAGCAGGGCTTTAAGATTGGCAAAAAATCCCGGCCAGTGCCCCTGCCCATTGTGGATTGTTGTGATTACGGTAATGGTTTTGCCAGCTTTGGCATCGGCATTTTTCGGCATCAGTTTTTTGCCAGCCAGTGCAGTTTCAGCGATGCCTGGCATGTGCCATCCTCAAGCGCGGTTTTTTGGCAAAACAGGGTTTGCGCCAGCCCGAAGGCAGAAAAATGCTTGGACGGGGTTAAATGCAAAGGCGATGAGCCGGTTATTTCCAGCCCGATATGTGGAAAGGATAACCGGTTGGGATGGTGCTGGGTTGCGTGCAGGTCGTGGGGCAAAAACAGCCGAAACAGGCGGATAATATCGTCGGTTTGCGCCGCAGGTGTTGTGGTGTCCGGGCTGTCATTGATGGCGATGTCCGGGTTGATGTCAACGCGGTCGGTAAATTCGATGGCATCGGGGAAAAAGACGATCCGCCGTGTTCCGATATAACCACCAACATGGAAGTGCACCAAAATTGTATCGTCTTGATGCGTTGCTGTATCATAGCGGGCAAACTGATTGCGCAGCGGGCAGCAGGGCAGCGGAACACTGGCGGCACCATACAGGCTGGCAAAATCCTGTTCGCCACCACAAGCAGGCAAAATGATGTGACCGCCGGGGGACGTCACAACCGGCATCGGGGTAACGTCGTAGGGCGCACGCCCCGACAGGTTAAACAGGGCCGAATAATGCGCCGTGCTGCAATGGTGAAAGGGCGAAACAAGCATGTTTTTGCGGTTTTGCGGTTTTGCGGGCGCGGTTGGCGGCGAAGGGTTTTCCGGCGTTGTCAGCGGAAGCTGTGCCGCGCGTAGCAGGAAAAAACCGGCAAAAGCCAGATAGTCAAATTCGCGGTTATAGCTATACCAGCCCGGTGTTTCGGGGTTGTCTGGTCCGGGATTATGGGCGAAGGGCCGGTCTGCTTTATCAGCGAGGGTCGCATCCGATGAAGGTTTGAACGGGTGATAGGTGGCGGGGATGGAATGGGCGCGTAGCGGCATGACATTTGCGGGCAGGGCGGTATCGGCACCGGGATTGGCAAAGGGCGATGCGGGCATTGGTGTTTGCGATTGGGCGAAAAACGGGGCGGACGGAGCGCTGGAATGTCCGCCGCCTTTTGCCAGCAGATTAAGCGGCAATGTGCCGTTTGCGATCAGGCTTTGTTCGATCTGATCCAGCAAAATGGTGGCACAGGTATTTTCACCGGCATTTAGCAGGGCATAAAGGGCGCTAACGGTGCCAAAACTTTGCCCGGCCCCCCGGCCAATCAGGTTGGCGTGGCCGGTTGTTGCCACCAGTTCCGTTATCAGCCCGGTTGCCATGTGCCCCGCCTCGCGACAAACGGGCCGGGTGCTGAAACTCAGCAGGGTGGCGCAAAAGGCATGATATTGCGCCGAAAAGCTGCCTTTACGGTCCATAAAAGCAGCACCATCGCGAAAATGGCGCGAGATCATGCGCCACATCACACGGGCAACAAGGCGTGATGGCCGGTTTCCTTTTTCCAGGCATAACATCCGCAAGATCAGCCAGTTGGCGACACGGGCATTGCGATAGCGTTTGCCCGCCAGAATGCGCTTGCGCATATCTTGTGAAATGCCGGGTGCCTGATACAAGGCAAATTCGATAAATTCGCGATGATAGTCCGGGTCATTGGCCTGATTTTGCAAGGCATCAATCGCGGCCGTGATGGCAGGTTGATATTTATTGCCTCCCAGCCCCTGCCACAGGGCAACGGCAAAGGCGGTGGCATAAAAACTGTGTTGCGGAAAATTGCCATCCGGGCTTTGTTGGGCACAAAGTATATCGGCAATCAGTTTTGCCAGGCGATGCGCCCGGCTTTGTGGTGTCTGGTCTGCTGCATGGGTTTCAGGGGTCGGCGGCGCCGTCATTGTTTTTGTATCGCTATCTGGCGGGTTTATGAAAACCGGCATGTGACCTCCAGATACAGGCTTTGGCCCGGCTTTAAAATGTTGAGCGGCACTGCCTGTATTTCCGGGGCGTGGCGGCCCCATCTTTCGCGCAATCGCCACAGCAAGGCCTTGCCACCGGGAAATCGCCATATCAGGCGGGCCAGTTTTTGCGGGCAGGTTAGCGTAAAAAAACGGTTGGCCCAGCGCAGCCAGATATCGTCTATCGGCGCGGTTGGCAGCAGGCGTGCGTGAATAATCCAGCATGCATCGCGGTCACGCAAATACATATAGGGGGCAAAGCGCCCGGCCCCGTCGGCGTGGTCCAGTGTCACATCAATTTTGTGATGATCGCGGGTTTGCAATTGAACCTTGCGTGTCGGAAACAGACGGTATTTGTCGCTATCGCGATGATAAACTTTTTGCCCGGCAATGATGCCATGGTCAATTGCGGATTTGTCAAACACCAGCCGGATGACCGCATCCTGCAGGGGACCGCCGGTTATGGCGGTAAAACGGGCCGATAAGGTGATGGCATTGCTCCCCTGTGGATGGCGGGTTTGATATTCTAACTGCCAGCGTGAATTTTGAAAATCAACGTCTGATCGCGCATGTTGCACATGGCGGCTGTGATCATCAAGGGTCAGAAATGAAATGCGGTCCGATGCCTCGACCCCCCACGGACCAAAAGTAACGGTGCCGAAGCTGCCGCTGATCAGGCGGTTATCAATAATGCGCGATATTAGTTCTGGCATGAGGGCTGCCTTTGCCAGATGTTAAACCGTGTGGCGACAACAAACAGCACTGCCAAAACAGCCAGTTTGGTATTCATGGCCACAAGAATGCTGCTGGCCGAGCCCAACTGTGCCAGCGCCCAGGCACTGCTTACACAAATGGCCAGTGCCAGTGCTGCCAGGGGCAAATGCCCGGGGTGTTCCTGCAGGATCAAAACTTGCCGCAGCACAAGTGCTAACAGAAGCGGCCATGGGGCGGCTATGCGTAATATGTCAGCGCTTTGTTCGGTGCTGTGCCCAAATAGCAGGGTTAAGGCCGTATCGGGCAGAACCAGCAAGCCAAGGGCGATAAAACTTGCGGGCAGTAACAGCCAGATATCGCGCCCGGCCCCGGTTTGTTTTTGCGCAAACAACACCCCGGATATGGCGCTAAAACCGGCAGCGCACAATAGTAACAGGCGATGCACCAGCATCAGCACATCGTGGTCGCCAGGCGGAAGTGCGGATTGCACAAACGCAATATCAATATTGGGTAATAACCCCGCCAGCAAGGTGAATAAAACCAGTTGCGGCCAGATTTTGATGTTCAGGGTATTGGCCGAGGCTCCGGCGTTTTGTGCGATGTCATGTCGGCCAGACCCTGCCCCAAAAGCCGATGCCAGGCAGGATGTGAGGCTTATCGCAGGTGCGCAGGCATAAAGCCACGCTACGCCATTGGCACTGGTGCTGGCATAAAGTGCGATGGCGATACCGGCAATTTGGCCAAGACTGCCTATTGCCAGAATGCGGTGAAATTGCAGGCGGGCAGTGATGATCCAGTCGGGCGACAGGGCAGCGGCCAGTGGCATAATAAGAACGGGCCATGCGACAGGCGGCAGGCGGGGGGCCAAGAGGACAATAGCCGTTAGCGCAAGGCCAATGCGCAGCATGACAATGGCGATAATCGCCTGTCTTTGCCGGTTTTGCGCCAGCCGCACCAGCAAGGGCCCACAACCCGCCTGGGTAAGGCTAACGGCCACGCCAATGGTAACAATGGCGCTGAAATAATCGGCGAGAAGACCGGGGGCAATGGCATGGCCCAAAATCAGGACCATGATCCATCCCCCCGCCCGGTTCAGCACGGTTGCCGCAATCATCCAAAGCGGGGCGCGATTATCCATGACGGGTTAATACCCGGTCATAGGCTGCACAAACCCGGTTGCCATATCCTTCGCCAAGTTGGGCGGCGATGGCATTTTTTGCATTTTGCCCCAGTTTTGCTGCCAGCGCGCGGTCCTGCATCAGCCGTGTGACGGCAAGAACAAGGGCATCTGGATCGCGCGGCGGGATTAAAACGCCGCTATGCCCGTCTTTGATGATGCTGCCTGCCGCCGCAGTGGCGATAACAGGCAGGCCGGTTGCCATGGCTTCTTGCACGGCCAGACTGGACCCCTCGGAAAGGGACGGAAACAAGAACAAATCGGCGGTTTTCAGGGCATCAAGAATGGCGTCTGGGGCCTGTGGTCCATGCCATGTTGCGCCATTTGGCAACTGGGCCAACAGGGATCGGGCACAATCGCGCGCAGGACCGATCAGGGATAGTTTTACCGCCGGGCCAGACCGGGTGCGCAGGGTTTTAAACCCGTCAATCAATGTTGCCAGCCCCTTTGCCAGCGCCATGTCCCCAATGTAAAGCAGGTCAAAGGGGGGGCCGGGCACCGCGACATTTGGGGCAGGACGCAGGGCAAGGCACTGCCGGGCCAAGGGGGCATCGAATGGCACGATATGGATGTGGCTTTCGGCAACGCCACAGGTTGCCAAACCCTGTGCAACCGTTTCCGACGGGGCAAAAACAGCATCGGCAAAGCGGGCTTCACTTACACGGCGGCGGGCCAGAAACGGCGATATTTCACGCCATTTCCGGTGATGGGCGCGGTATTCATCGCCTAACTGTCGGGCGCGGATGGGGGCAAGTTGACCGGTAACATCGCTGATGGTCAGCACACCGTTTTTACGCGCCCGTCGCATGGCCGGAAGGCTGTAATTGCCTTGTCCGTGCATGATGCGTGCCGTTGCGGGCATATGCGAGGCCGCCAGCCACGATAACGGCAGATCCGATGCCAGATTATAGCCCGGCAACCGGCATTTGCGTGCAACATGGCCCAAAAGATCGGGCAGGATATGGCGACCGGGAACGGATGACAGATTGGCATCGACCTGGCGCGAGGGGCGGTTAAGCACGTTACCGGTTTGGGGGCCGCGGCTGGAATGCCGCCAGAAACTGTCCCAGCGGGCAAGCCTGCCCTGGGATGCGAGGTGCGCGCCTAAAATGGCGAACTGGTCGACCCTGCCAATCATCCAGATATCGGCCGTCATTGCAGCTCACCACATGTCATGCGCGCGTTCGCAATGGCCTCGCATGTAACCTGATCCTTGATAACGAAAGCATCCTGCATTTTCATAAACGGCCAATTCCCCAATATGCCCGCAATGTTGCAAACAGATAAAACCATATCTGACAATTATGGGTTGAGGCAAAACAAACCCGTAAGCCTGTTGTCACTGTACTGTATTTTACCCGATGGCTGCCCGGCAGGCTTGCCATGTCTGTTGGGCAATATTGCGCGGTGTATTGCGCACAATCGCTTGTTTTTGCAACGATAAATGCCGGTTGCGATAGGCTGGATCGGCCAACAGGCGTTTGATCGATGTCACCCAGTTTTCCATGCCTAAAGGCGGAAGGGGTAACATGGTTTCACCCGCAACCAGCACATCACGGGCAACACCGACCTGATCAGAAGCCACAACGATTGTGTCACAAACCATCGCCTCGACCACGGCAACACCATAGGCATCGTTAAGCGATGGCAACAAAAGCAGACGGGCGCTGGCATAAACCGGGGCCAGTTTGTGCGGGGGCATTGGCGCAAGCAGTGTTGTGATGCCGCCAAGGCGTAATGCGGTCAATTTTGCCTGAATGGCTGTAGCGTTACGGGCGGGCACGCCGACAATGCAGATGCGGGAAATGGCGTGTTGCCGCGAAAGGGCGCTTGCGATGGACAGAAAATGGTCAAAGCCCTTTTGTGCGGTCGGGCGGGCGCACCATAAAAGGTCATAGGGGCGTTGATCAAAATCAGGCAGGGCTTCGCGTGATAACGGGGCAAAGGACGGGGCGATGGGAATAACCGAAATTTTATCAGCCGTTATGCCGTGGTCCAAAAACCATTGTTTGCCCGGCGCGCTGGCCGCAATGGCCCCTTTGGCATGGGAAATCATGATACAGCGCATTTTCGCCCGCAACGGGTTTTTAAAGGCGGCATCAGACTGCGCCCAGCCATCAAATCGGACAATATAGGGAATGTTTTGCGCCCGGCACCAATGATGGGCCTGCCACATCGCCCAGCCAAAGCCTGAGACAATGACGATATCGGGTGCAAATTGCGCCAGATGCCGCGCGGGCGATGATGTTATGGCGATAGACCGGTTTTCAGACAATGACAGCCGAATGCCAGGAAATATGATTTGTGAAAACGGGCCGGTTTGATCGGGCCAGTCGCGCTGGGGTTCGGTTTTATGTGTACGCATAATGCGAAATTCGCCACCGGATGCCTGCACCATTTTTGCAAGTATCGCATGGGAACAGTACCTGTAAGGCGGGATCAGATTGGTAATCAGTGCAATTTTCACGTTTGGCTTTCAATATAGGGATGTTTTTTTGTTAACTTATGCCATCCTAGGGTTTCATTTGGTAGCAAACTGAACCGGGGGGCAGTGTGCTTGGGGGAAAACAACCGTTTCTTTGACCTGCAACTGGACCGGCGCGGGCCGGAACAATTGTGCAACGATATTCTGGCGGGGTTGGAACAGAACCAGCGCCTGCGCCATATTTCCTTAAATGCGATCAAGCTGGTGGCGGCGGGCAAGGACCGCGCCCTGTGGGATGCCTTGCGGTCGTGCGATTGTTTAAGTGCGGATGGCATGGGCATTGTCTGGGCGGCAAAGTTGCTGGGGTATCGGCTGGCCGGGCGCGTAACCGGGATTGATTTAATGATGGCCCTGATGCCGGGCCTGGCCGCACAGGGATCATCGGTTTTTTTGCTGGGTGCACGCCCCGATATTGTGGATCGCACCCGCACCCGACTGTTGCATGATTATCCCGGTTTAACCCTTGCCGGGTGGCGGCACGGCTATGATGCGACAGACGCCGAAATGGCAGATTTAATCGCCAAAAGCGCGGCGGATGTGGTGTTTGTGGCCTTGCCCAGCCCGCGCAAGGAACGATTCGTGATGGATTATGCCGATGCCAGCGGGGCGCGGCTGCTGATCGGGGTTGGTGGGGCCTTTGATGTGATTTCAGGCCAGGTCAAACGCGCACCGATGGGTTGGCAAAATGCCGGGATGGAATGGTTATGGCGGGTCTTGCAGGCTCCGCGCGCCATGAGCCCACGCTATGCCAAAGGGTTGTTTCAGTTTGCAGTGCTGGTGGCGGGGCAAGCGTTAAAAAACCGGCATTGGCAGGTTTGGCGGTTGTCGCGTTTGACATTGATCAGCTTGCTGGCAAGTGCTGCGGTGATGGGGTCTGTTTTAGGGGCCGGGTCGGCACTGGGGCAGACGGCGTTGCCTGCCCGTGCAAACGCCCCGGAGACGTCGGATCAGAACAATGTTGGCGCACAGCTAAAACACGAATTGTCGCAATTGGTGGCAAATGGGGCCGGGCGGGGGGGCGGCAGTGATGACATGGTGCGATCCGTTGCGACCGTTATGGCCGGGTTTTTTACCTCACTGGTGCAGGCGCAACATCCCGGGATGTTACCTGCAATTGACGGGCAGACCCTGACGGGGATTTTGGCCGCATTTTTTGAATATTCCGACATCGTTGCACCGCAAACAGGGCGGGGGGACAATTCTGTTCGCGATGAGTTGACGGTGAAAGTGCCGCAGAGCGAAACCTTGCAAAACATTGGCGTTAAAATCATTCAGGCGCTGGAACAGTGTTTTGCCAAATTGATTGTGCAGCAATTTATACCCGCCACCTTGATGGGGGGCATACAGGGTATATTGATGCAGGCCTTGCTGGTGGCGATTTTGCGATATGGCAAAGGCGGCGGCGACCCGGCCCAAATGGCGTTTCAATATGCGCCCGGCCTGTCGGCGGCGGCATTTGGTATGACGGGCGACGGGTTTGACCGGTTTTCGCCTGTAAATCAACCGGAACAATCCCCGCAAAATACGGGGATTGATGTTTATCTTCCCGGTTTGGTTTGGTTAAATGCGCTGCCCCCGGATCATGGCGATAAATATATTCCCGCCCCGTTTGAAGATGAAAAACCGGTAAAACAGAATCCCAACGGAAACGATGGCTGGTGGCCCGATGATGCCAGCCCCCGATAGTTTTCGATGCTGCCGGAATGACTGTTTCCCGTTTGTTTAGAGCCAATTGGGCAAGTTAATGATGCCAAGTTTTGACGAGATGAGATGACGCAGGGTTCTTCCCGGATCAAAGCGGTTGGGCAGGCCGTGACGCTGGCCGATATGGTGCCGCTGATCTGGCGTCGCCGGGGCGGGGCGTTACTGGTGTTTGCCGTTTTCCTGGCTTTGAGCGTGTTTTTGGTGCCGCTATGGCAACCGATGTTTCGGGCGTCTGGCCAGATTGGCTTTTTACCGTGGATACCGGCGCCGTTGGCATTGGCAGATAACGCGCCGCCCGCACCGGTTTTTCAAATTTCCGATCTTGATACCGAGATGGCAATGGTGCGCGGCACGGCGGTTTTGTCTGCCGCGCGGGCTGTTTTGCAAGGCGATGGCATTGTGTTCGATCCAAAACCGTCGCGACTGGCCCGCTGGCTGGGGATCAAAGCGGCGCAAGATACGATGGTGGTGCCGCCAGGCATGACGGCCGAAAGGATGCGCGAAAACCGCGATATCGCTATTTTGCGTGGCAAGATCAAAACAGCCCAAATCAATAACGCCCGTGTGATTGAAATATCGCTGTTTGACCCGGACCCGGAACGCGCCCGCGAGATGCTGGACGCCGTGATTGATAGTTACGTGTGGAAACGCGAAAACGATTTGCGCCGCAAGCTGGCCGATCAATATGACGAAACCGTGCGCCAGCGCGCGCAAGCTGACGCCGCATTGGCGCACATTCAGCAAGAGTTGATTGACTGGCAAGACCGGCACCCCTTGACCGGTTTTGTTGCGGGTGTTGGTGGTCGCGGTGCGGCAGGTTCGGGCGACAGCGATTTGGGGCGAGAACTGGAAAATATTCGCGCGCAACGCCAGGCGGCACAGATTGATCTTTTGGCGGTGCAGGCCCGCCAACAGGCGATTGCCGCGACACAGGGCGATGTGGCGCACTTGATGAAGCTGCCCGAAATTGCCAACAGTGACACCGTGCGTGAACTGAATTTGCGCCTGGCTGTTTTGCGGGGAACGAAAGCTGATCTGGGCCGCCGTTATGGGCCACGCCACCCGCTGGTGACGGCCAATGATGCGCAAATTGCCCAGGCGCGGCATGATTTAACCAGCGCCATATCCGCACAAATTGCCGCCATTGACCGCGATGCGCAAAATGCGGCCACCCGGCTTGGTGCTTTTGCACAGGAATATAACCGGGTGATGGCGCAGGCTGCGGGCGATAATCGCGACCGGCTGGCGTTTGATCAGTTAAGTCGCAAGCTTGATGCCGTAACTGCCGAGGTATCGGTTTTGACAGATCGGGCGCGGATCATGCAGTCGGAACTGGCCGCATTGCGCCCCGATGTTGAAATTGTGCAAATTCCCGAAACACCGGGAAAACCGGTTTTTCCCTCGCGTAAGGACATCGCAGTGATTGCGATTGCCTTATCGGCCTTGCTGGCGATGGCGGCGGCCATTTTGCGCGAATATTTTGACCGGGCCTTGCACCGGGCTGGCGAAGCTGAAACGTTAACCGGCCTGCCGGTTTTTGCCGTATTGCCGCGTGTTTCCCCCCGCCCGGTCCGGCGGGTGGTGGAAGAAGAAAACGAGGCGATTGGTCATTTGCAAACCATTATTCGTTTACGGCGTGATGTTGGGCGTAACGCAAGCCATGAAGGCGCTGCCGACGGATATGGCGGGCGGGTTGTTTGTATAACATCGCCGATGCCGGGCGAGGGCAAAAGCCGGTTGGCCCAAAAAATAACCGCCCGTTTTGCCCAAAATGGACAGCGGGTTTTGTTGCTGGACGGGGATTTGCGCCGCCCGACGCTGGAGAAACAGCCAATTGCCGGGCGTGTTGGGCCAGTTGATAGCAACAAGCCGGATTTTTCGCTGGTTTTACAAGGTGATGCGGCGCTGGATCAGGCGATTTTCCCGGTTCGGCTGCCCGATGATCACGACGGGACACCGGGGGATGTTTATTATGATTTTTTAGGCGCGGAAGATGCCGTGTCGTCGGCCCTTGCCGGGCAATTGATGGCGGAAAAGCTGTTGGGTTTGATGCAGGATTTGCGCCATCGCTATGATTATATCGTGGTGGATGCACCGCCAGTTTTGGCGGTGGCAGATGCGATCTGGCTGATGCGGGCGGCGGATGACCGGTTATTGTTGTTGCGCGCGCAAAAAAGCCGCCGGGATGATATCCTTGATGCCATTCAACGCCTGGAACAGGCCGATTGCGCGGCAGATGGCCTCATTTTTAGTGGTGTTTCGCGCCGTGGGGCCTATTACGGCGGTAAAAAACGGCGAACACGATCATGACAGGACGCAATCGTCGTGATTTTGAGCACAAAGATGTGCCAAACCTAGCCGCTAGCACTTCTGCCGCCCCGCAAAACCCGTTGCAAACCGGTTTTGGCACAAAACGCGGGATACGAATTTACATCGTCGCGGGTT
Organism: uncultured Thalassospira sp.; assembly: GCF_963976115.1. Lineage (GTDB taxonomy): Bacteria > Pseudomonadota > Alphaproteobacteria > Rhodospirillales > Thalassospiraceae > Thalassospira. The sequence continues at coordinate 98,029 of NZ_CAXBJJ010000011.1, read as the reverse complement.
TGGCGATGGCGGTCGTGATGTTGGGTCTTGCGGGCTGGCAGATTTGGCAGGTGGCGCGGGCCTTGCCCGATCTGCGCGATTATCAAGCCGCGTTTCGGGATGGTGACGGCATTGTTCTGGCAAGCCAGCGCCAGCAAATTGACCGTGCGATGCGCGCGCAGGATTGGCCCCGTGCCAGCAAATTGTTAACACAGTTAAAACGGGTTTATCCCAATGATGTGAATGTGTTGCTGCAAGATGTGCGCGTGCGGATTTTAATGTTGCCGAACGTTGTGGCGTCCCGGGATGAGCAGGCAAAACGCCGGGCGGAACTGACCGATGCGCTTCGGGTGATTATGACCCTTGCAGGTAAGGATGAAGCGGTTAGGCAAAAGGTTGAGATGTTGCTGGCTGCGATGATGATGCAGGTGCGGCCGAGGTTTGATGATGAATTGCCAACCCGACCATGAGCAGGGCGGGTAAAATCACCGCAGGTAATGCCGTAACGCCATCAAACAGGGATTGCACCAAAAAAGCAGTTAAAACAGCCACGATAAGCGCGAATTGCGGGCGTGTTTTGGCTTGGCGCGCCATATTGCGCAGCACGGATGTGATGACATAGCCCGTTAGCCCGCATATGAGCAGGAAGACAGGCAGACCCAGCACCAACATGCCATCAAGCCATAAATTATGGCTGCTGGCCCAGCGGGCTTGTGTATTTAACCCCGGTGATGCTGCGTAGTGCAGGGCAGCAGCAATACCGTTCGGGCCATAGCCTGTAAACGGGCGGTTCATAAGAGCGTTTATCGCACTTTGCCAGACATCATCGCGTTGAAGCCAGTCGCGCCGGGCCAGTTGGGCGAAGCGGGTGGAAAGTGCCGGGGTGGCAAAAACAGCCCCGGTCATGGCAAGGATGGTTGCTGACAGGGTTAGTATTTTTACCCCGTTTCGGCCCGGCAATGCCAGCCAGATATAGATGATGGTACCCATGATCAGGGCGAGGATACCGGCGCGCGAATGACTGGCAAGGGCCGATAAAAGCAGCACAATTGCCAGTGCCAGCCAGCCACCATGTCGGTCCAGCTTGTCGCGGATTGTGCCGGTCGGCTGCTGCCATAGATAAAGACAGGCGAAAAAACCTGCCGCCATCAGGGCGCAAAATGCATTGCGATTGGCATAGGTGCCGGTGAAATCGTTGATATGGGCGGTTTTGACAAACCATAAAGTGCCCGGCGCATTCAGGGCGAACAGGCTTGTCGCGATGGCCGCTTGCAAACACGCACTGGCGACGATGGCCCGGCAGATGATGGTAAGCTGGCTTTTTAGATCATTTTGTGCGGCGCATAGCATGATAATGGCGCCAAGCCACAACACATAAAGAACGGCATCGGGCGCGTGCGATGGGGCGAGTGACAGCGAGGTGGTTTGAAACGGCAGGGTCATTGACGATGGCCATACGGGAAGGGCTTGCAAAGCAAGCCAAACACAGGCGATGCCCCCGATAAGGAAAATGACCCCACTGGAATTTGAAAAATGACGTTCCGCTGACGTGCGTTGGTGAAGGATGTGGCCCACAAGGGCGACAGCAACCGGAAGCGATAGCAGTGCGATCGCCCATGGCCGTGCTCCGCCCAGCAAAACCGGGGCGGTCAATATTTCAAATATCAGAACCCGGCGGGTTGTCGCGGCAGTCATGACGGGATTTGACCCCTGAGGATGCAGGACATAAGTGTAGGTTCAACCCGGCCCCGTGTCATGGCATTTTGCCACGTAGAACAATGAGAGAGAATTGATCCCGTCATCCAGCTCAAAGCAAAACCGCCAAAATGAGAAAAGCGATAAAGATACGAGGCGACAAGGTGCTGTGTCTTATCTCAGGCAAGGGCGTACCGGGATGTTGCGGGTTTTTATGTCTGTTATTGGTATGGCCGTTATTGCGGTGTCGTTATGGGCATTGCCACTGGGCGGAACAATTACCAAAATTCTGCTGATTTTGTGGGCCTTAACCGGAATATTGGGCGCGATGACGCGCGCGGTATTCATGCTTGATGTGGCATTGGCCGCGCTGGTTTGGGGCGGTCTTTCGGTCTGGATTTTGCTGGTTTCCCCGGATATGGGGGCGGCCTTTCGGTTGGTGGGAAATCTGGCAATATTACCGTTGGGTCTTGCCGTGGGCATGATGCAGGGGCGACGCTGCCTGTGGCTGCTCATGGTGCCCGTGCTTGTTTATGTTTTGATTGATAGTGAATTTTTGCTCACCAGCGAAGGCTGGCGTTTGAACAATCCGTTTTTGTTTCTTGCCCTGTTTGTGATGGCGGTGGCGGGGCACACAAAATCGGCAGCGCCAGACGAAACCCTTAAAACCGGATTTTGGCCGCTGGTGGTGGCGGTGATTGCGGCGGGAGGCATCTTTGCCAGTCAGACCCGGATTGCGGTTTTGGCAATGGTTCTTGTCATGGCGGCGCGTCTTCGTTTTACCCATGCCTGGACCTGGCTGTTGGGCTTACCATTGGCGGGGGGAGCTTTGTGGTCGGTGATGGATGCCTTGCCACGGTTGTTATTCACCCATGCCAGCGGGCGCTTGGTCTATTGGCAGCTATTTTGGCAGCAATGGTGGCAGGGCACAGCGCAAAATCGCTGGCTAGGCTTTGGGGCCGGGGCGATTGAACGGCAATTGCAGCATTTGCAAACCGCATCTTCGTTTGGGGCCTTGCATAACGACCATTTTCACATGCTTTATGAAAGCGGTATCGTCGGGGCGGCCTTGTGGCTGATCGGATGGGGGATGATGATTTGGCTGGTGCGGGCCTCAAAGGGGGCGGTTTATATTTTGCTGGCGGTGATGATCACAATGATCACGGACAACACATTGTCTTACGGGCATTATTTACTGTGTAGCGGCCTTGCCGCCGGGGTGGCATGGCATGTGAAAATGCAGGCGGATGACGGTGAGCTCTAACAGCGCGATGACGGTGGATGAAACCGAACGCTTGCGCGCCGTGCGGGGCCGGGTGTGGCAGCATATGGCAGAAAACCGGTTTGCCGGGGCCGATCCGTTTGATGGATTACACAGTAAATATAGCATCGGGTCTTTCATATTGCGCCATCGTATCAGCCGGTTGGCATGGTTGCAGGCGATGAAACATGCCCCGGCGAGAATACGCGACGGGGCCGCCATTCCCCCTATGGTGAACCCGAAAACGCTGGCGTTGCTGTTGGGGGCGGCTGACGGGGTGCCGGTGGCAGATTGGTCCGTTTCGCCGCCATCGTCCGAGGGGGGATTTAACGGGCCGAAGATTGCCGGGGACATAACGCATCAGGTCTTGGCGATGCAAAACCCCGATGGTGGCTGGGGCTACCCGTTTGCATGGCAGGCGCGGGCTTTTTTTGCCAGGCGGGGGCAATCCAATGCCATTGTGACCTGTTTCGTGGTCGATGGTTTGCTGAACGGCGGCAAATTACCGCCCCATCACCCGGCACTGCAGGCGGCAGCCATGTTTTTACAGCGCGATTTGTGGCGTGGCCCGTCGGCAACGGGGGCGGGGGGCGGCTATTTTGCCTATATCGCCGGGGCGGACGCGGAAATTCACAATGTGACCCTGTGGGCGGCGTGGATCTTATGGCGCTTGGTGCCGGGTAATCCCTGTTCACAGCCCGCGATTGACCGGGTTCTGGGCCAGCAATGCGATGACGGGGCGTGGGTCTATGGCCGACGTTCGCATCACGGCTTTATCGATGGCTTTCATAGCGGATATATCCTGGACTTGCTGCATCGCCTTGATGGTGCCGGGTGGCCGGGCCTGCAAAATGCGATGGATCGGGGCTGGCAGTTTTATCAACGTGCATGTTTTGACGGCCAGGGTTTGCCGCGCAGCTTTGCGGGTAAAAACCGCTATCTTGATAGCCATGCGGTGGCACAGGCAATGGCAACATTACAGCGGTTTGGGGCATTGGCGCAGGCCCGCGATGTGGCCCTGTTTGCCATTGACCCGCTTTTTGACCAAAAAAGCGGCGTTTTTTATGCCGGGTTGGGCCGGTTTGGCAAAGATCGGCGGGTTTTTATGCGCTGGACGCAGGCATGGATGGTGTGGGCATTGTCAATTATGATTGATAAGGAAACACTTGGCATTGGTAAACAAGGACGATGATGGAACCCCTTTGTTTTGATCACCCGGACCAGAACCGCGCGGAAAAAGAAGCGGTTTTGCAAAGCCTTGATCCCACGGCGTTTTCTGCCCTGTTTCAACTGACCCGCAAGGAAGCAAGCATTGCCCGCCAAAATGGCGATATGGAACGGCTTTATGCCCTGACACGAGGGTTAAAAACCTTGCAACGGATCAGCGGGGAACGGGGCTTTGTTCTTGCGATCAGGCGGTCTTCACCGTGAGGGGGGTGATGTTCGCGGCTTGCCAGACCGGGTTTAATGTCGAATAACAGGCGCAGCCTTTTATGCCGGAAACTGTCGGGGTTTTATGACGTCTGATTTTCCCAGCCTGCCGATTGATGCCGTTCTGCCCGCCTTGAAAACGGCACTTGTCGATGGCACCAATGCTGTTTTGCAGGCCCCGCCGGGGGCGGGTAAAACCACCATGGTGCCGCTTTCCTTGCGCGGTGCCGACTGGCTGGCGGGGCGCAAGATTATCATGCTGGAACCAAGGCGGTTGGCCGCACGGGCCAGTGCGCGGCGCATGGCGCAATTGCTGGGCGAACAGGTGGGCGAGACGGTGGGCTATCGCGTGCGGTTTGACAGCAAAATATCGGCCAAAACCCGGATCGAGGTGGTAACCGAAGGTATTTTGGTGCGCCAGATTCAGGATGACCCGGAGCTTTCGGGCATTGGTGCGCTGATTTTCGATGAATTTCATGAACGGTCATTGGATGCCGATTTGGGGCTGGCGCTGGCCCTGGAATCGCAGGCAGCCTTGCGCGATGATCTGCGCATTATCGTGATGTCGGCCACGCTGGATGGTGGGCCGATTGCCGCTTTGATGGGCGATTGCCCGCTGATCAGCAGTGAGGGCCGGGCGTTTCCGGTTGAAACCACTTATATGCCGCCCAAGCCGCGTGAATGGATTGAAACCACCATGGTGGCCGCCATTCGGGAGGCGTTGGCAACGCAACATGGCTCCATTTTGGCGTTTTTGCCCGGTCAGGGCGAAATTACCCGGGTGGAAAGCCAGCTTCGGCCGTTATTGGCGGTCAAGGACAAGGTTATTGTCGCCCCGCTGTATGGCGCGATGGACACCAGGGCGCAAGATCTTGCCATTCAGCCCGCACCCGAGGGGTATCGTAAAATTGTGCTGGCAACGGCAATTGCCGAAACCAGCCTGACGATAGATGGTATTCGCGTGGTGGTCGATTGCGGTTTGCAACGCTTACCCCGGTTTGACCCGGCATCGGGGATGACGCGGCTGGTGACAGTCAAATCATCGCAGGCCAGTGCCGAACAAAGGCGGGGCCGCGCCGGGCGACTGGAACCGGGCATTTGTTATCGCCTGTGGGGCGAGGCCGAACACCGTGCCCGCCCGCAATTTAGGGCGCCTGAAATTGCCGAGGCCGATTTGGCCCCGTTAACCCTGGAACTGGCACGCTGGGGTGTGGCCGATGTGACCAGCCTGCCGTGGTTGGATGTGCCCGAGGCCGCAAAGATTGATCAGGCGCGCGATGTGTTGCGTGCCCTTGATGCGATGGATGATGCCAACCGCATAACGCAAATGGGGCAGGCGATGGCGGCATTGCCGGTGCATCCGCGCCTTGCGCATATGATGGTGCGGGGCCAGCAACTGGGCTTGGCCGATACCGCCTGTGCGCTGGCGGCTTTATTGTCGGATCGCGATTTTATGCGCAGTGCCGGGGCCGATTTGCGCCTGCGCATCGAGGCAATGGCACGCGGCCGCGCACCGGGCGTGTTGGCCGAGGCCACACGCCAGCTTTCGCGGCGGTTAAAGCAGGTTGGCAAAATTGTTCGCCGCCCTGTTGACGAAACCGCGAACGATATTGATTTTGCCGACCGCGTGGGGTTGCTCGTCGCCTTTGCCTACCCGGACCGGATTGGCGAGCGCCGACGCGGAGGCGAACCACGCTATCGTTTGTCGGGCGGGCGCGGCGGTGTTTTATCCCGGGAAGACGGGCTGGCGTCCGAGCCATGGCTGGCAGTGGCCGAGCTTGACGGGCAATCGCGAGAAGCCAAAATATACCTTGCCGCCCCGGTATCACAGGCCGCCCTTGAAAGCCATTTCGCCAGCCAGATCCATACCGGAACCGAGGTTTTCTGGGATAGCCAGAACGACATGGTGGTGGCGCGCTGGCAACGGCGCATTGGGGCATTGGTGTTGGAAGAAAAGCCGGTTCATGATGCGGTGGACCCGGCAAAACTGACACAGGCGATGGTCGATGGCGTGCGCAAGTTGGGTCTTTCGTGCCTGAACTGGAGCAAGGAAAGCGAACATTTGCGCACAAGGCTGGCGTTTTTGCATGAACAGGACAGCGAAAACTGGCCCGATATGAGCGATGCCGGGTTGCTGGCCCGCCTGGAAAGCTGGCTGGCCCCGTATTTAACCGGTATTATACGGCGCAGTCAGTTGCGCCAGGTGAATGTAGCCGAAGCTTTGCTGTCGGGCATTGACTGGAACCAGCGCCAAAAGCTGGACCAATTGGCCCCCACCCATTGGACTGTGCCGACCGGATCGCATATTCGGATCGATTACCGGCCCGAAGGCCCGGCTTTGCCGGTGCGATTGCAGGAAATGTTCGGCGCAACCGAAACACCGAAAATTGCCGGGGGCAAGGTGGCGGTGACCTTGCATTTATTATCGCCCGCCCAGCGCCCGTTGCAGGTCACATCGGATTTGATCGGGTTCTGGCAGGGGTCTTATGCGCAGGTAAAGGCGGAAATGAAGGGGCGTTATCCGCGACATTACTGGCCCGATGACCCGTTACAGGCCGAACCGACCCGGCGGATCAAACGCCCGAAAATTTGATAACGGTGCCGTTTGACGTGCCAACCTGGCAAGAAGCAGCCACCCGGCAAAGATTGACCCGCGACAGTTCCAAAAATGAATAAGCCCTGTAAAATTTCTAAATAACCCCATTAAAGGCATCGCCATGAAAACGCATCATCGCATTAACGAAAAACACCTGGTTGAACGGGTGGGGTGGTTGCGTGCCGCCATTATGGGGGCCAATGACGGGATTGTTTCGATTGCCAGCCTGATCGTCGGGGTGGCGGCGGCAAACCCGACACGGGCCGATATATTGCTGGCAGGTGTAGCCGGGTTAATGGCCGGGGCCATGTCGATGGCGGCGGGGGAATATGTGTCGGTCAGTTCGCAATCGGATACCGAAAACGCCGATCTGGCGCGCGAACGGCGCGAACATGAAACAGACCCCGAAGGTGAATTGCGCGAACTGGCCGACATTTATCAAAGCCGGGGGCTGGACGCGCACCTGGCGATGACGGTGGCGCAGCAGATGACGGCAGGCGATGCCGTTGCCGCCCATGCCCGCGATGAGTTGGGCTTGTCGGTGGTTAATGTGGCCCGGCCAATGCAGGCGGCGGTGACATCGGCCTTGATGTTTGCCCTGGGGGCTTTTTTGCCCCTGATAACCGTGTTGCTTGTGCCTGTGGCCTTTATCATCCCCGCTGTTGCGGCGGCGGCCTTGCTGGCATTGGCGATTTTGGGCGGGTTCGGTGCGCAAATTGGCGGGGCAGGAAAAGCACGCGCCATTATGCGGGTGGTATTTTGGGGCATGATGGCGATGCTGTTAACCGCCGTGATTGGCCGGTTGGTGGGGACTGTGGTTTAGGTGTTTAAGCGGGGGACGGATGCAACGTGCCATAGTTTTGCCGGGTATTTTCTGGCAGCATAAAGTTTAGAAATTATGGATGAATGGCTGGGCCTGATTGATGCTGAATGCTGCTACTCCGTTATTAAGCGTTGCCAATATTGACCAAAGCATTGCGTTTTACCGGTGCCTTGGCTTTGTTGTGGTGGCGCGCACCCTTGATGAAGCCAGCCGTGAAGTGATGTGGGTTATGCTGGCAAGTGATGCGCGAGATGTTCCATCCGCCAAAACGGGGCGCGAACCGATCCGGTTGATGCTGGCCGCACATGGTGGTGTTTCGCATGAAGAACGCAAGATGCGGCCATCTTTTGCCGGGATGGTGTGGTATCTGGAATGCGATGATGTGCCGGCATTGTTTGCAGGGCTTGGCGATGCCGGTTATGCCCCCGAACCGATAGAGACGTTGGAAAACGGCAGTTTGCAGTTTTTTGTCCGTGACCCGGATGGTTATGAACTGGCCGTGACGGGTTAGATCTTTAGTCTGGATAGTGGATTTTTAGCACTTCCAGTTCGTCCTCGCCTGCCGGGGTGCGCAACGTAACGGTGTCACCGACTTCGCGTTTCATCAGGGCGCGGGCAACCGGGGACACCCAGCTTATTTTGCCTTTCAGGCTTTCGGCTTCATCCTCGCCGACAATGCGAATGGTTTTTTCTTCGTCGCGTACGTTTACATAGGTGACTTCCGCGCCAAAGAAAATACGCGAATGATCGGGTTGGTCTGCGGAGCGGACAACAACGGCATCCTCGATGCGTTTGCGCAGGTAACGCACCCGGCGGTCGATTTCGCGCAGGCGTTTTTTGCCATAGATGTAATCGCCATTTTCGCTGCGGTCGCCATTGCCCGCCGCCCATGACACAATCGCAACGGTTTCGGGCCGGTCTTTTTTCCAAAGACGGTCCAGTTCGGTGCGGAGCACTTCAAGCCCTTGGGGGGTGATGTAAACTGGTTTGTTCATGCAGGGCTTTTATCGCAAAGATGGCGCTGCGCAAAGGGGGATCACAAGCATCGTCTGTGCAATCGATTGCCAGGACATAACATGCGACACCTGTTTGCGATGCTGCCTGTTGTCGGGCATAACGGATGGACAGTTGTTAATAATGAGGGGGCGGAACGTCGTCTTCGGGTGCTGTTTGCATGAAGTCATTCATGCGTTTCATGTCCTCGCCGAGTAAATGGTTGCGACGTTCAAGAACATCAATGCGATCCCACTGGCGTTTGACCATCATCGACATGTCCGTCATTGCCTGATCAAGGTGGGAAATGCGGGTTTCAAGTTCGATGATGCGGGCTTCAAGGTTTGTATCTGTCATGGGACTCTGTATTTTTGGATGGTGGCGAAATTGTCCGGTTTGCAACGGGGTTTATCATGCCTGACGCAGGGGTAAACATAAATACAAACCTGTTTGTATCGGATCGGACAAAAACAACCCCCGGCACCGGGTGCCAGGGGTGTGGGATGGGATCATAAAACAGGTTGAAAACCGGTTTTGGTGTGGCGGTTTAATCTTCTTCGTAGATTTTAATCAGGGCGGAATGGTCAAGCTCACCGCCGCCAAGGTCGATCAGTTCGTCATAAAGTTCCATCGCCAGACGCGTCATCGGCAGTTCCAGCCCCAGATCGGTTTCGGAAAATTCCAGCGCCTGATAAAGGTCTTTGCGCTGGGTGATGGCTTTGCCGCCCGGTTCAAAATTGCGTTCGATCATGCGTTTGCCGTGCTGCTGTAAAACCGTTGAATCGGCAAAGCCCCCGGTCAGGGCTTCGCGCAGGCTGGCGATATTGACCCCGGCTTCTTCGGCCATGGAGAATGATTCGGCAATGGCGGCAATGGTGACGCCGACAATCATTTGATTGGCGGCCTTGGCGATCTGCCCGGCACCGGCCTGCCCGACATAGGTGACGCGGTTGCCCAGGACCTTGAAAATACGGTCAACCCGCTGGAAAATATCGGGCTCGCCGCCCACCATGATCGACAGCGTACCCGATTGTGCGCCCAGTGTGCCGCCTGATACCGGGGCGTCCAGCCATTCACCGCCAGCATCCTCGACGGCATCGGCAAAACGGCGCGTGGCGTCGACCGAGGTGGTGCCCATGTCGATGACGATGGTATCTTCTTCCAGACCATCAAGAATGCCATCTTCACCCATCAGCACATTCTCGACAGCATCGGTGTCGGCAACACAGATAATGACGATGTCGGCTTCGGCGACAGCATCCGCCGGGGTCGCGGCGGTTTCAACACCGAGATCCTCGAACATGTTCAGCGTTTCAGGGTTGCGGGTGGTTACGGTCAGTTTTGCACCCGCCTTTTCCAGATTAAGGGCCATCGGGCGCCCCATAAGCCCCAGTCCGATGAAGGCTATGTTTTCGCCTGCCAGTGCGGTCATGACGGTCTGTTCCCTTTGTTCGTGCAATCGGTCAATGGTGATCTGCGCCAGCTAGATATGGCGCCTGAAAATATCGCGGGTCCCGCGCAAAGAAACCGGACCCTTTTATGGTGCCCGGCAATTCTGATGGGGTTTTTGTGGTGCCGGTTTTACGGTTTATTGTGGCAAATCAGCGTCGAAATCCGTGGTTTCCTGCGGCAGGGTGCCGCAAATCACATAGGAGTTATATGTCGCCGGGGCGCAAATAACGGGCCGCCATGGCCCGTTCGATGGCAGCGCCAACCAAACGATCAATATCAAGACGATGACGGATCAATTCCAGGATGCGCAGTTCTTCCTGACTGATTTCGACGTCGGACAGGACAATCTCGCAGGCAAAAACATAAGCGGTTTCGCGCATTTTTTTGGAAAGAGCATCGCGGATCAGGATAAGGGTTTTATCCAGCCCGTCTTCTTCGCCCAACCGGGCGGCGCAGTCGCGCGTGACATCTGTCAGGCGTTCGCTGTCAAAACCGGCAAATACGGGAAGATAACGCACGCGGCGCGCCATTGCGGAAAGCTCGGCATCGGTAATGTCGTTGTCTGCTGCAGACACCATCACCATAGTGTAGATCAATGCGTCCTGATGAGAAATCACCATTGTTCTCCTCGACATTCCGGGTTTGACAAGGGCGCGTCTGCCGACGGGTCATTCGACCTGATCGAGCCTCAGGTTAGAACGGGAACCGGTCCCTCGCAACTGTTTAAGGGGATAGGAAGCGAAAATAGTGCCAATGACGCCCGGCACGGATGGCGTGGTGGCTGAAAACCGCCCGGTTACGCGGGAAGAAAACCGCGCGGAATATGTTGTAAAAGCAGAAATAGTTTTTAGAGATAAAGCTTTTGATTGATACTGGTGTGAGGAATGCGAACAAATGCGGACAGGTTCAAAAAGCCCTTTGCAGCACGTTGGTGAAAAGCTATGGTCGCGCTGACATAACAAAAACAGATGATAATAGCCGGGGAAATGGGAGCCAACATTTCAATTGATGCCGCCATGGCAGTTGCGGCACTGGTTACGTGTGACAATGTGCCTGCGGCAGTTATTGCTCCTGACCGGCAAGTGATGCTGGGAAATGCCGCGTGGGTCGCTGCATTTGGTATGCAGGCATCAGATCAGCTTGTGTGGCAGCCTGTTGGTGCCTATCGTCAGATTTCCGATATTGTTGCGCGGGCGCGTCAAAGCCAGGACCGGGACAAACCGCAAGGCGAAACATTTGTTATTCCGGTAGCAGGGATGGCACAGCGCTATTTTCTGGGATGGTGGCTGCCGCTTGCGGGGGGCAATGTTATTCGTGTTGTGATGCTGACGCAAAAGGATCGGCTGATTTCGTCGGGGTTGATGATTTCACCTTTGCCGGTGCTTGTGCTGGGCCCGGACGGGGAATTTCGGCATGGCAATGCCGCCGCAGAACTGGTTGCCATGGAAGTGGGATTACCCAATGTTGCCGCCCTGGCAATTCCAGGCGGCCAACGCCCGTTAAGTGGCCCGGCCGAACCGGGCCAAACGATGCGTTCGGTTCATTATGGACAGCGCATTTTTCAGTGGCGACGTACATTTCTGGCAGATAATGGCGGCTTTGCATGGTTCGGCCGCGATTGCACGCGCGAGGAAAGTTATCGCCGGGCGCTGGAACATGCGGTGCAGGGCATTCTTGATTTATCGGCTGACGGGCAGGTGACCGAGGTCAGCGAGGCGGTTGCGCCGCTATTTGGCTTTGAGGATACGGCATCTGTTAAGCAGGCATACCAACTTAAGCCTGAAACATTTTATGCGCGCGAAGATGATTTGGTGGAATTGGCCCGGCATTTGCGCCGTGGTCACGGGTTTAGCGACCGCGAAATCGAAATGCGCCGTCAGGATGGCAGCCAGATCTGGGTGCGGATGAATGCCACCGTCATTCATGGGGAAGGCGGCGTTTTGCTGGGCTATAGCATCACCCTGATTGATGTGACCAAAAGCCGGCAGGCCGAAGATGATTTGCGCCGCCGTCAGGAACGCTATCGTGCGCTGGTTCAGACGGCTGGCAGCGTGATTATGTTTCTCGATGCCGAAGGGCGCATCCTGGAATATAATCGCGAAAGTGAATGGACCTTTGGCTATTCATGGATGGAAGCGGCGGGGCGCAATTTTTTTGATTTGCTGGTGATCGAGCGCGAGCGCGCCAACGTTGCCCGGCGTGTTCATCGCATGATTGCCGGTGAAATCATCAAGGATGAAGTGATATCCATTCGCCGCAAGGACGGCGAGATTCGTTTGTTGCAGTGGAATGCCCGCGCCCATTTTGCCGAAAACGGCAATGTCGGCGGGGTCATTTGCATCGGTCAGGATGTGACGGAAAAAACCGCCGTGGAACGCGCCCTGCGTTTGGCCGAGGAAAAATATCGCGGTATTTTTGAAAACTCTGCCGAGGGGCTTTATCAGTCCAAACCACTGGGGCCATTATTGTCGGCCAACCCGGCCTTTGTGTCGATCCTTGGATACGAGAATGAGCACGAGCTGGTCGGGCAGGAAGCGTTGGCGCGCGACGGGTTTTATGTGAAACCCGGCGTGCGGTTCCAATTTACCGGGCGGTTGTTGCGCGATGGCATTGTCCAGGGGTTTGAAGCTGAGCTGCGCCGCAGTGATGGCAAGATTATCTGGATCGAGGAAAACGCCCGTCTGGTGCGCGATGATCGTGGCGTGCCGGTTTTGATTGAAGGGTCTATTACCGATATTACAGATCGGAAACGCTCCGCAGCGCGTATCCAGTTTTTGGCCCATCATGACGGGTTGACCGGGCTTCCCAACCGGACTTTGTTTCAGGAACGTCTTGCGATGGCAGTCACGCGGGGCAAGCGCGAGCATAGAAGTTTTGTTTTGATGCTGTTTGATCTGGATAATTTCAAGGACATCAACGATACGCTGGGCCATCCGATTGGTGATTTGCTGTTGCAAGGGGTGGGGGAACGTATGCGCGTGCGGTTGCGCAACGAAGATGTCGTGGCGCGGCTGGGCGGGGACGAGTTTGCCGTGCTGTTGCACGACCCGGGAACCGTCGGAGAAATTACCATTGTCGCCCAGCGCCTGATTGAACGGATCAGCGAGCGGTTTATGCTGGAAGGCAATGAAGTGCTGGTTTCGACCTCGGTCGGGATATGTGTGTATCCCAAGGACGGGCGCGACGAAAAAGACCTTTTGCGCAATGTTGACCTGGCACTTTACTGCTCCAAGGCGGAAGGGCGAAACCGGTATCATTTTTTTGAAACGCGGTTGCAGCTTGAGGTGCAGGAACGCAAGGCGCTGGAACGCGATTTGTCACGTGCCCTTGGCAATGATGAATTCGAGCTGTTCTATCAGCCGATTGTTGGTGCCACCGGCCACCAGATTGTTGGTATGGAAGCCCTGGTGCGCTGGTTCCATCCATCGCGCGGCATGGTTAGCCCGGTGGATTTTATATCGGTGGCAGAACGCATGGGTATTATTGCCGAAGTGGGCAAATGGGTTTTGAACAATGCCTGTATTCAGACCCGCAAATGGCGAGAAGCGGGGCTGGGAGAACTGCTGATTTCGGTTAATTTGTCGCCGCTGGAACTGGCACGGCATGAAGACCTGATTGAAAGTGTCGGCGACGCCCTGCAACGCACCGGCCTGGACCCGCGCCAATTGCAGTTTGAAGTGACCGAAGGGGCGATGATGGATAATCCGCGTGAAGCGGCCATTACGTTGGGGATGTTGCGAAACCAGGGTATTCGCATCGCAATTGATGATTTTGGCACCGGTTATTCGTCCCTGGCCTATTTAAAGCGCTTTCCGGTCGACAAGCTGAAAATCGACAGATCTTTTATTATTGATATGGCCGAGGAAGACGGCAGTTCGGCGATTGTTCGTGCTGTGGTGTTTATGGCGCGGTCGTTTGGCATGTCGGTGAATGTCGAGGGGATTGAAACCGAAACCCAGCTTGAACTGGTTTGCGCGGAAGGCGTTGACGAGTTACAGGGATTTTATTTCAGCAAACCTGTGCCCGCCGCCGAAATGGAAGCCCTGTTGCGAGCACAATACGAAGCGGGCCTAAAACCAGATGTGGTACATTAAAGCGATTTTTCGCTAAGCCAATGCCTTGAAACCGGACCCTTTGCGGTTATCCCCCGATACCCGATATTGTGTGACAATCATTATTCAGGCATGAGTTTTGATGATTTTGTCAGCCAGGCCCGAAGTTCCTTTTCTGCCGCCGACAGCCCTTCGCGGTTGATAATTTTTCGACTGATGGCGCAAGAAACAGCGCGGGCACGTTTGTTAAGGGCAATATCGAGATCGTTTTGGTCAAGCGCACCCACGTCAAGTTTATCATAAAGGGATAACAAGCGGTTTTGCACGGTGCGCAGCGAGAGTTTACGCCGTGTCGCAATGGCCTTGTCGGGAAGGCCCAGGGCAATATCAAGCAGGATGACATATTCAAACTCGGTTAGTGCACTGCGCGATCGCATTTGCTGGTTTTGGATCTGATGGACTTCGCGGTCAACGACGATTTGTGCCTCGATCAGCACAGCACGCAAGGCGAGGCGCATTCTATCCTGTGTTGCGGTTTTCAGGACATAGCCATAGGTTGCCTGATGGGGGACGATATTGGCGATACCGCGCAGATAGGCTTCGTCAGAGTAATTGGACCAGAACATAATGCGCGTATCGGGGCATCGCGCCCAAATGGTTCTGGCGGCCTCGATGCCGTTATGTTCCTTCATGCGCAGATCCATCACGATGGCCGTGACTTTGTGGCGCTGGGCTAGCGTTTCGCCTTCTTTGCCATCCCGGGCAATCAGGATTTCATCAAATTCCGGCAGGGCACTTTCGACGATTTCCCGAAGGAAATCGACATGCATTTTATCGTCTTCAACCAGCAGTATTTTCATGGGCCGTCCCTTTGGTATTTCCGGCTGCTTGGGGCAGCCTTAGTGTTATTTGCGTTCCGTTTACGGTGCTGATTTCATAGCGTGCACCGATAAGTTGGGCGCGGGTTTTCATATGGGCCAGGCCCCTTCGGGATTTGCGATCAGACAATCGAAAGGCGCCATTATCGCTAATCCTGATTTTCAGGAATCCGGTGTCATCATGACAGACAAGGACGGAGATATGCGCCGCCCCTGAATGCAGGACCGAATTGTTGGTGGCTTCTTGGCAGATGCGGAAAATGGCAATACGGATGGTTTCGGGCAAGGCATCGACCGCGCCGCCGGTGCGATCCTCGACATTGAAAGACATCGCACTTTCGTGGCTGACGGCACGTTCGAGATGGGTGACGATGGCATGATGAAAGCCGAAAAGCTCCAGGATGGACGGAATAGAGGTATCAATGATGTCGCGCAGATCCTGGATCATATTTTGCAATTGCTGTTGCAGGCGACGATGTTGTGCCTCGGTTAGTCCGGGGTGGATATCACGGGCAATGCGGGTCAGATCGGCCAGCGTCTGGTCGTGTAAATCCATTCCGATCCGTTGTCGTTCGGCTTCTAACGCATCGGTCAGGCTGAGCGCGCCAAGGCGCAAGCCTTCTTCCCGGGCAAGAATTTCGGCCCGAAATATGGCTTCCTTGCTTGCTTTTTCATTGGCCCGCAAGGCATAGAAATATGGGGCCAGAATATCGGCCAGAATGCGCACCTGTTCGACATGGTGCTGGTTATAGAAGTCTTCCTTTTTTGACGAACAGTTCAAGGAACCGACAACTTCACCCAGAACCTTCATCGCCACATTGACGCGACTGCGAAATTCATGATGCAGGATGGGGGCACTGATGGCGTCGGGGAAAACATAGCGCGGGTCTTTCAGCGCATTACCGGTCAAAAGATGGTCGGTTTTTCCCAAAAGAATGTCGCGCACCGGAGATTGTTTGACCGGGGACCGCGACGCACTCCAGCTTGTTTTTAGCCCAACTTCATAAGACGTGTTCCAGGTTTTGTCCGTATCTGTCAGGCAGACATCAAGATGATCAAATTCGATAATCTTGTCGATTTCCGATTTTACAGAATGCAAGGCGGAGTGGATATCGAGATTGCCTGCAAGCAGATTGGAAATGCGCAGGTAATGAGCGAGATCCGACATGAATGCTTCCTCCTGCGGTGACCATATGACGACGGGTTTGATTTGTCTTGCGGGAACCCGCAAGACGGGTGTGTGAACCCGCACGATTGATGCGGTGTCCGCTCTTTACGAATTTACCAGTATCGACGTAAATCCTATTGGTTAGAATAAGATAATCCTGTTGCCGTTCAAAACGGGAAAATTGACGCAAACAAAACAAACAAATCAGGACGTGGCACCGCCGCGTCAGGGAGGAAAAATGACATTCAAGAGCCTGCTTCTCGGCGCGATTGCCGGGACTATGATTGTGGCATCAGGCAGTGCCATGGCCGATACGTCTGGTAAAAAAATTGCCCTGTCAAACAACTATGCCGGAAATTCCTGGCGTCAGGCCATGCTCGAAAGCTGGGATAAGGTTACCGGGGCTGCTGTTAAAAGCGGGGTCGTTGCGGCTGCCGATGCATTTACCACATCGGAAAACCAGGCGACGGAACAAGCCGCGCAGATTCAGAACATGATTTTGCAGGGTTATGACGCGATTGTTGTGGATGCAGCCTCCCCGACTGCGATTAACGGCGCGATCAAGGAAGCCTGCGATGCCGGTATTATCGTGGTTTCCTTTGACGGTATTGTGACCGAGCCTTGTGCATGGCGGGTTGCAATCGATTTTCGGAAAATGGGGCGTGACCAGGTTCAATATCTCGAAAAACGCTATCCCGAGGGCGGCAATCTTTTGGAAATTCGCGGCCTTGCCGGGGTGTTCGTTGATGATGAAATCAGCGCGGGTATCCATGATGAAGTTGGCCGTTCCAAATTTAAAATTGTCGGTTCGGTTCATGGTGACTGGGCCCAGGACGTTGCCCAGAAAGCGGTGGCCGGTATTCTGCCCAGCCTGCCTGATATTACGGCAGTTGTAACCCAGGGCGGCGACGGATATGGGGCGGCACAGGCCTTTGCTGCGGCTAATCGCCCGATGCCGACCATCATTATGGGCAACCGCCAGGATGAACTGAAATGGTGGTCTGACCAACAGGCTGCCAATGGTTATGAGACCACGTCTTTGTCGATTGCACCGGGGATCAGCACTCTGGCATTCTGGGTTGCACAACAGATCCTTGACGGGAATGACGTGCCCAAGGAACTGACTGTACCGTTCTTGCATGTGGACGAAAGCACGCTGGCAAAAACCCTGAAAGACACCCCTGAAGGTTCGGTCGCCAATGTTGAATATTCATTGGATGATGCGAAAAACCTGATCGCGTCGACGAAGTAAGGCGACTTGATCATGGTGAAGAACCAAAAAGCGATCGGCACCGAGGAGGTGCCGATCATTACTTTGGCGGGTATCGGGGTTTCTTTCGGGGTGGTCAACGCCCTGAGCAATATCGACTTGAAAATCATGCCTGGTGAATGTGTCGGGGTGGTTGGCCATAACGGGGCTGGCAAGTCGACTTTGGTGAACGTGATCAATGGCCGTTTGTCGCCGACGACAGGCGATGCCAGCTATGATGGCGGCGACAGCAAGGCCGATTTTCGCAATTCCCAGCGGGCGAGAAATGTCGGAATCCGCAGCGTATTTCAGGAATTGTCGCTGTGCCCCAACCTGACAGTTCTGGAAAATTTGCGTATTCCTTACCGCAAAATGCCGTTGTGCAACTGGCGCGGCAATGCGGCACGGGCCGTGCGCACATCACTGGACGCCATTTTTCCCGGAAACGGGATTGACCCCTATAGCGTGGTTGGTGATCTGTCGATTGCCGAACGTCAGATGGTGGAAATTGCCATTGCCTTTTCCGGGCGCGATATTGATGCCCGACTGGTGATCCTTGATGAACCGACATCGTCGCTTGATGGTGCGATTGCCGATCAGTTGCTGGAATATATCAGGCAGTTTTGCGCCAGTGGTGGATCGATCATTTTTATATCCCACATGCTGGGCGAAATTTTCTCGGTCGCCAACCGCCTTGTTGTGATGAAAGACGGGCGCATTATTGCCAATGATGATGCCGCGCATTTTACCCGCGACAGCCTTGTGGATGCGATGGGCCATGTTGCCTCCGATGGGGCAGACGTGGCCGAAGCGCGAAAGCACACGGAATTTGGCCCTGAAGTGCTGCGAATGGCAAACGGGCTGACGGCGCGCAAGGGCGAAATCGTTGGTTTGGCGGGCCTGGCAGGACACGGGCAGGCCGAAGCCCTGGCGCAATGTTTTCTGGAACGGTCGTCAGACTGGCGCGCCAACCGTGAACCTGCCGTTGTTTTTGTTGCCGGGGACCGGGCGCGCGATGGTGTGATGCCGTTATGGTCGATCATGCGCAATTTAAGTTTGCAGACCCTGGTCGAGTTTAGTCGCCATTTTCTGGTGGACCGTGCGGCGGAAAAGAAGCTGGCACAGCACTGGCACCGTAAAATCGGCATTAAAACCGATAGTCTGGATCGTTCGATTTTATCGCTATCTGGCGGCAACCAGCAAAAGGTGCTGTTTTCACGGGCGCTGGCATCAAGCGCGCCGATTGTGGTGATGGACGATCCCATGCGCGGTGTGGATGTGGGCACCAAAAAGGAAGTGTATCGCATGATCCGCGGGGAAGCCGAAAAAGGCCGGACATTCCTTTGGTATTCCACCGAAACCGACGAAATTATGGAATGTGACCGCGTTTTTGTTTTCCGCGACAGCAAAATTGCCGCTGAACTTACGGGCGATGACATTACCGAAGAGAACATGCTTCGCGCATCGTTTGAAATGCAGGAGGCTGCCCAGTGAACCGCGATCATTTGCGTATTATGTTGCCGGTTTTGTCGCTGGCGATTTTGCTCGCTGCGGTGTTTTATCTGCAACCGCGCGCCATGAGCTATTTCGGGCTTAATCTTTTGTTCAATCTGGCGGTGCCGGTTGCCCTGGCAACGATTGCCCAGATGATGATCCTGATGGTCAATGACATTGACTTGTCGATTGGCACCTTTGTCAGCTTTTGTGCCTGCGTCACCGCAACCTTTGTGCAAACCGACCCCGTGGTCGGATATGCCATCTTGATGGCAGCGATCCTTGTTTATGCCGCGATGGGGGCGATTATCCATGCCCGTGGCCTGCCTGCGATTGTTGTCACACTGGGCATGTCGTTTTTCTGGTCGGGCATGGCGATTTTGATTTTGCCCTCGCCCGGCGGGTCCGCGCCAGACTGGTTGCGCACCATCATGAAAGCCAAGCCGCCCTTGTTGCCGGTGGCAATTATTGCGCCGATCCTGATTGCGCTGATTATGCATTATTTTGTTAAACGGTCGTCTTTGGGCGTGTTGCTGCGCGGTGTGGGCGGCAACGAACAGGCGATTGAGCGTTCTGGCTGGTCGGTTATCGGCCTAAAAGCAATTGCTTATGGTATTGCCGGGTTGTTTGGCGTGCTGGCGGGCATGGCGCTGGTGGGCTTGACCACATCGGCCGATGCCAATATTGCGTTGCGTTATACCCTGTTATCGATTGCCGGGGTGATTTTGGGCGGCGGCGAATTTACCGGCGGGCGGGTATCGCCGATCGGCGCGGTGATCGGGGCCTTGACCCTGACATTGGCGGCCAGTTTTCTATCGTTTTTGCATCTGTCATCTGACTGGCAGATTGGCGCACAAGGGGCGATCCTGATTTTGGTGCTTGCCGTGCGGCTTGTTTTTACCCGGCGGGAGGCACTGGTATGAATATGACCGTTAAAAACAGTGCCGATGGCAGGGAAAAGCGCGGGCTTAAACATCTGTCCGGGGCTGTATTGCGCAAGGCGTGGATATGGGCCTATCTGGCGGCCGGGGCAACCTATATCGCGGCCATGCTGGCCGGTACGGGCGGTGGCGGCGGGGCCGGGTCGTTGCTGTATGCGGCGTTTACCTTTGCATCCTTTGCCGTGATTGTGGGCGTCGGCCAGATGTTTGTCGTCACCCTGGGGCCGGGCAATGTGGATCTTTCCATTCCCGCAACCATGACCCTTGCCGGAACGATTGCGTTAAAATTCATGGCATCGGATGGTTCCCTTATTGTGCCAGGGCTTTTGATTGCGATTGGCGTTGGGCTGGCATGCGGGCTGTTTAACTTTGCGCTGATTTTGATGATGCGTATACCGCCTATTATCGCAACGCTGTCGGCGTCATTTTTGTTTCAGTCGCTGGCGATCTGGTCAAACCGGGGATTGCGAATCAAACCGCCGCAAAGTCTGGCCGATTTTGCCACCGGGGGCACGTTTGGCATTCCCAATGCCGCCCTGGTCGCCGTTCTGGTTTCGGTGCTGGCATGGGTGGTTTTGGAAAAGGCCATTGCCGGGCGCTGGATATTGGCAACCGGGCAAAACAAGCGGGCTGCCCGCCTGGCGGGTGTGCCGGTTAATATGGTGCATTTCGGGGTTTATGTCGGCTGTGCTGTTCTTGCCGCGTTTACCGGTTTTATTCTGGCCAGTTTTTCCGGCGGGGCGAACCTTAATATGGGAACAGAATATATGCTGATGTCGATTGCGGTGGTCGTGATTGGCGGGTCGTCGATTGCCGGGGGCAATTCAAATGTGCCCGGTATCTGGGCGGCGGCATTGTTCATGTTCCTGCTGGTGTCGATGCTTAATTCTTATGGTCTGGGTGCCGGGGTTCGTTTGATCCTGACCGGGTTGATTATTGTGTCTGTGGTTGCACTGGCCAGCAAAAGAAAGGGCAGGGTATGAACGGACCCTATGAAATTATCGATCCTCGTTTTCGCGACTTTGTACTGTTAAATGTCAGTTTGCGTCGGCTTTCGACCGGGCATTTATGGACAGAAGGGCCTGTGTGGTTTCCCGCGCACCAATGCCTGTTGTTTTCTGATATTCCCAATCAGAAAATCTATCGCTGGATGTGTGATGGTTCGGTCAATGTGTTTCGGGAAAATTCGAATTTTGCCAATGGCAATACCCGAGACCGGGAAGGCCGCCTGGTCAGTTGCCAGCACGGAACGCGGTCTGTCACCCGGACTGAACATGATGGCACGATTACAACACTGGCCGATCAGTTTGCGGGCAAACCCCTGAATTCGCCTAATGATGTGGTGGTTAAATCTGATGGCAGTATCTGGTTTACCGACCCGACATACGGCATTTTATCGGATTACGAGGGGTATAAATCGACCCCGGAACAAGACCATCACAGTGTTTTCCGCGTTGATCCCGATAACGGCGACCTAAGCCAGGTGGCAATTGATTTTGCCCAGCCGAACGGCCTTGCCTTTTCGGCTGACGAAAAACTGCTTTACGTTGCGGAATCTGGTGCCAGCCATGATGAAGACGTGGCCTCGGTTATTCGTGTTTACGATGTAATCGCGGATAACCGGCTTGAAAACGGACGTGATTTTGCCCGCATTGACCCGGGCCTGCCCGACGGGTTTCGGGTCGATTATCATGGCAATGTCTGGACGTCGGCGGCGGACGGCGTGCATTGCTTTGATGCGAACGGTGTGTTGCTGGGTAAAATTATGGTGCCTGAAACTGTCTCAAACCTGACATTTGGCGGGCCACGCGGCAACGAGTTGCTGATTACGGCAACAACAAGCGTTTATGCCATCCATGTTGATACGGCATCCGCCATCGTCTGAGGTGGTGTTTCTTTGCGGCGGACTTTAAAACGCAATGGTTTTGCGGGTTAAAGCCGCCGCCGGGAAACGCCTATATCGTCAGGCTGCGCGATTATCCCAGAATTCACCTGCGTGGCGCAGCAATTCTGTGCGGTCAATGCGCATATGGTCGCGTTGGGGATATTCAAACGGGAGCAGACACCCCTGTCGGCGCAAATTGGCGATGGTGCGGCTGGCTGTTTCGGTGGTCACGGAAACAATGCTGCCCAGTTTGTCACGCGGCGGTACAATGCACCGGTCGCGATGGGCCACCCATAACAAAAAGCGGCAGATGCGGCTGATAGCAGGGCCGCTGCCAATGTTGATTTTCCAGTAATGGCTGGCAATGACTTCGCGGCTCAGCAAATGCGATATAACCTGTGCCAGCGACAGGCTTGACGATTGCTGCTGGCGCAGTCGGGTCAAGGGTAGCCGCATGACCTGGCAGTCTGACAGGGTTTCGCTGACCAGCGGTGGGCTGTTTTTAAGTAAACCGCCATCAAGGGATTCAAGCCCGAAGACATCACCAGGGCGATATACCCGGCAAATCTGACGGTCGCCGCTGCGATTATAATATCCCTGAATGATCAGTCCCTGTTCGACGATATAGGCGTTGGCAAGGTGTTCCTGCTCGGGTTCGAGAAAGGTGTTGGCCGGGATCAGCAATGGTTTGTCATCGGCATAGGTCAGGATTTGGCGCAAGGCGTCAGAGGTCTTCATGGCCGGATCCTCCTGTTTGCGGGAAAAGGCGCACGGCACGAACATGCCGTGCGCCCAAACAATGATCAGGCGTTGCGAAGCAACAATCGCGGACGGACAACAAAAAACAGGTCCAGAAGTAAAATCACGATCATCGACAGGCCGACCAGCGGGAAAATAATGCCGCCAATCGCCAGAATGGCCATCACGCCGTACACCTTGCGTATGTCACGCGGCAGGGGTGGCACCCCCATTTGCCCGTCGGGGCGGCGTTTCCACCACATTGCCCCGGCTGAAATCGCCATAAAGACAATCGATGCACAAACCATTAACATGACAATCTGGTTGGTCAGGCCATATTCCTGGCCCATATGCACATTGATCGCCCATTCCAGCCCGCGTCCTAACGGGCCATAATCGGCATATGACATATCGATCAGGGGTTTTCCCGAATATTGATCCAAATGGATCACCCGTTGCAGGGACAGATCATCGGGATAGATAGACGCGCTGTAAACGCCGCGCGGCCCGTTGGGCAGGCTAACGGCGTAACCCTGTGTCAGGCCCAGGTCATTAAGCGTTGTGGTGGCGGCATCAATGCCAATCGCCTTTGGGCCGGATGCGACCGACAGGGGCAGGGGCGCGTTTTCGGTGGTCCAGCCGGTTTCACCAAAGGCATCGATCATGGGGACGGTGGAAAGGGGAACATCCACCCGCACCCCGGAAGGATAGCCCGTGGGCGTACCATTGGCGAACTGGTTGGCATATTTACCCCAGAAAATTGACCATGGCATGCCGGTGGTTGCCAGAAACAAGATAAAAAAACCGGCAAACAGGCCAACCACAGCGTGGCTGTCGCGCCACCAGCGACGGCTGGCTGGTTTGCCGCGAATGGCAAGGCGGGATGTGCCGTCAACCCGTTTGGGCCACCACAGGTAAATGCCGGTCAGAACCAGCAAAATGGTCCATCCGCCGACAATTTCGATCAGGGCGTTGGTAAAGGTGCCAAATTCGGCCAGGCTGTGCAGGTGGCGAATGGTCCACATAATGGTGCCGCGATCAGCCATTTCGCCCAGTGCCTGTGCGCTATAGGGGTTTACATAGACTGCATGGCGGGTGCCGGTGGCATCGGCAATGGTGACTTCGGTGCTTGATGTTGGCGTGACCGGGGTGGTTAATTTGACCACCTTGCCAGCCTGCATTGCCAAGGCGGCATCAATTTGTGTGCTATAGGGCAGGGCCGGGGTTGTGGGCGCGGCAACCTGTTTTAGATCGGCATAAACGATATTGTCGATTTCATCGCGGAACAGATAGGCCCCGCCGGTAATGGCCATCAGGACAAGGAAGGGCAAAACAAAAAGCCCGGCATAAAAATGCCAGCGCCAGACAGCGCGATAAAAGCCGTTGGTGTTTTCGGGTTGGCGGCGCGATGCACCGCTGATTGGGTTAGACATGGTATATCCCCAGTAGGCCACAACGATGGTTCCCGCATGGCGGGGCGTTGTGTCGTCTGATTTCATGATGTTGCGATAAACTGCGGGGGAGTATGGCGTGAAAAAACAGCCGATAGACCCCGCAGGCAGATCTGGCAGGGCAGCATGAAGAACCGTTCTGGCGTGATTAACCGGCCATTTTGAGCATCATCCGCGCGGAGCGGTGGCGTGAATGGACATTATCGACCCTTTTTGCCGATTTCACACATGGCACGGTTCGTGCCGGTGCAAAATTGCAGGGCAATGATAAACCAAAAAACGGTTAACTATGCTGCCAATGCGACCGGCGGCGCGCGGGGCGTGCCGGCTTTTGGATAAAAATCGGGGGAATGGGCCGTGATGTGAAGGGCGGTAACCGCATTGGACAGCAAGATGCGGTGCAGAACCGGAATGTCGACAGTTGCGGCTGGCGCCATCGAATGCATGCCAAAACCGCACATCGCGCACTGATAGGCTTCGTAGCTGTCGTATTTGCCCGATATTTCGGGAACCGATTGCGGATTTGCCGGATCGGAAGGCACGCGAATGGCCTGAATGCCGTTGGCGGTGCAAATCAGCAACGGAATATATCCTTTGCCGTCGGCATTGGCCTGTGCCGCCAGTGGTGCATGCATGAAGCCAAACAAAACCGTATTGATCAATAAAAGGCATGCCACCAGCGTTGTGATGGTTACCCGCAGATCAGACGGTGATGAGGCCCGGTTCGCACGCACGGCAAATGTCCAGATCATGATTAATCTGCCGATTGATTATAACGTTTTCTGGAGACTGTCAAAGTTTACCAATATCTCATTTTGGCGGATTTACGGCACATCTTACAATGGATGTATGTGGCAAAATATTTTTTAATTAAAAGTTGATTTTTAACAAAAAAAGTTGCGCAAAACGCTTGCGCGTGATGGTGACGGGGTTGGTCATGCCGTCTTGCCAGCACAAAGAGCAAACCTGTTTGATTTTTTCGCGGGTCATTCAGGTATGAACATTTTGTTTCTGTAATATAGATAGCGTCGGCGCATGAAGTCGGTCATGATCAACCGATCATAAACAGGAGCGTGCGATATGGCAATTATCGGGGATGTAGACCGGATTTTGGCGCGGGCCGATGCGGCATTGTCCGTCCCCTTTGTTAATCGCATGATCCTGATTGTGACTTTGTTGGCGATTTTTGTGCATTTTTCCCTACGCTGGTCGGGTTTGGCGGCTGTGGGGGGCTTTGCGGCGGCGGACCTTTCGTTGCTGGCGCTGTTTGTGGTTGGCGGTGTTCCGATCCTTGCCCAGTTGCTGTTGAAATTTCTGCGTCGGGAAATGGGGGCTGATTTTTTGGCCGCCATTGCCTTTGTTGCCGGTATCTGGCTCGGTGAATATCTGGCTGCCGCATTGATTATTCTGATGTTGACCGGCGGGCAGGTATTAGAGGCCTTTGCGATGCGCAAGGCGTCGTCGGCCTTAAATGCACTGGCCAGCCGGATGCCATCGGTGGCGCATCGCAAGGATGACAAGGGCGAGATCAGCGATATTGCGCTTGATGATGTTGCCATTGGCGATCTGATTGCGGTGTTTCCCCATGAAACCGCCCCGGTTGATGGCACCGTGGTCGACGGGCATGGCAATATGGACGAAAGCTATCTGACCGGGGAGCCGTTTGTGGTGGCCAAAGTCCCGGGAACGGCGGTGCTTTCTGGCGCGATTAATGGCGATGCCGTTCTGGTGATCCGGGCGGAAAAACAGGCGCGTGATTCCCGCTATGCCCAGATCATGCATGTGATGCGTGATGCCGAACAAAAACGGCCCAGAATTCGCCGCCTGGGCGACCAGATCGGGGCGTGGTTTGCGCCAGTGGCGTTGTTGTTTGCCATTATGGTTTTGTATGTAACGGGCGATTCAACACGGTTTTTGGCCGTGCTGGTGGTGGCAACACCCTGCCCGCTGCTTATTGCCATTCCGATTACGGTGATGAGTGCGATTTCGATTGCGGCCCGGCGCGGCATTGTCATTCGCGACCCAACCGCACTGGAACGCTTGCCAACCTGCCAGACCGCGATTTTTGATAAAACCGGCACCCTGACCTATGGCCGCCCGGAACTGACCGATATTCTGCCCGGCCCGGGTTTTGTGGCAGATGACGTTTTGCGCTTTGCCGCCAGCCTGGAACGTTATTCGCGCCATCCGCTGGCAATGGCGGTGATGGCAGCGGCCAAGGACCGCAAGATAGCCGCTGGTGACGTTGCCCGTGCATCGGAAAAGCCGGGGCAGGGATTGACCGGGGTGGTCGACGGGCACGATATTGCCGTTACCCATCGCAAAAAATTATTGGCAACCGACCAGGAAAATGCCCGTCTTTTGCCCGAAACGTCGTCGGGCCTTGAATGCGTGGTGATGGTGGATGGCCGGTATGGGGCAACATTGCGGTTTCGCGATACGCCGCGCGATGACGGCAAATCCTTTGTTGACCATTTAGGGCCGATCCACAGGTTTAAAAAAATCATGCTGGTATCGGGCGACCGCGAAAGCGAGGTCACTTATTTGTCCGAATTGCTGGGGATTGGCAAAAGCCTGGCATCCCAAAGCCCGGAACAGAAAGTTGCCATTGTGCGCGCCGAAACGGCGGCGGCGCCGACATTATTCATGGGCGATGGCATTAATGATGCCCCGGCCCTTGCTGTTGCCACCGTCGGGATTGCCTTTGGCAAGGAAAGTGCGGTGACGGCAGAGGCGGCAGGGGTGGTGATTCCCGAAGCCTCGCTGGCCACGGTGGATGAACTTTTACATATCAGCATCGCCATGCGCCGTATTCTTTTGCAAAGTGTGATTGGCGGCATGGTGTTGTCGGTGCTGGCGATGGGGTTTGCCGCAGCGGGTTATATCAGCCCGGTGGCGGGGGCACTTTTACAGGAAGGTATTGATATTATTGCCATTGCCAATGCGCTTCGGCTGGCCCTTCGCCACGATATTGCATCCGATCTGGGAGGTGCCGGATAAGGCTGTACGGGGAGCCATAACCTGTCAAAGCTCGGGATGTAAAAACGCCCGGGTCTGGGCAATCGCTTCTTTAAGGCCGACGCGTTGCACGTCGACATCGTCGGGAAACGCGCCTAACAGGCGGGTCGGCATTCGATTATCCAACAGGACAAACACACCGCGATCTTCGGCGCGGCGCACAAGGCGGCCAAAGGCCTGTTTCATGCGCAGGCGGGTGAGCATA
The DNA here is from genome assembly GCF_963976115.1 of uncultured Thalassospira sp. Taxonomy (GTDB): domain Bacteria; phylum Pseudomonadota; class Alphaproteobacteria; order Rhodospirillales; family Thalassospiraceae; genus Thalassospira. Next base: position 70,720 of record NZ_CAXBJJ010000011.1, on the reverse strand, counting down.
TCGTCATAGCGCGCTCCGTGGAAGGCGGCCTTGCGCGCACGGTGCAAAATATCGGGGCGGGGCCAGGGCACGCGATCAAATACGATCAGGCGCAGGCTGTCGCCGGGCACGTCAACCCCGTCGCGCACGGCATCGGTGCCGAGCAGGCAGGCATCGCGTTCAACCCGGAAAATATCGATCAGGGTGGAAACATCCATGCCATCCATATGCTGGGCCAGTAATTGCAAACCGGCTTCGTCCAGCGGGCCGGTCAGGCGTTCATAAACCGCGCGCAGGCGGGTGATGGCGGTAAACAGGCCCAGTGCACCGCCGCCTGATGCCAAAAACAGTTCGCGATAGGCGCTGGCAATTTGGTCGGCATTGTCGCGCGCCAGATCGTTAACGATAAAAACCCGGGTTTGCTTGCGATAGTCATAGGGGCTTTTCATGGCGGCACGCACCGCAGGCAGCGGCATGTGCGAGGCCCCGGTGCGGTCTTCGGCAACGCCCCAGTCAAACATTTCATCGCCGGTGCCATCGCGCAAGGTGGCCGATGTGACCACCATGCCATGGGTCGTGGGGGCCAGGGCGGCTGTGAGCGGCAAGGTCGGGTCGATATAATGGCGATGCATGCCAATATCAAAATCGCGGCCAAACTGGCGTTCGATGGCAAACCAGTCCACATATTCGGCGGGGGTGGCGTCGACCAGCGATTCCAGCATGCCACGCCATGCTGCAACCTGCATGATGGCGCGCCGTTCAAGCGAACGAATGGCGGCATCAAGGCGCTGGCGTTCGGCGGAGTCAAGCTCGTCGGCTTTTTCGTCAAGCATATGGGCGATGATTTTGATCAGTGCCTTGGCCGGTTTTTCGAGCGAGGCCAGTGCACGATCGAGATCGGCTGCACTGGCAAGGACTTCGGTAACGGCAGGTTTGCAATCGGTTTCAATCGAATAGCCGCGATCCTTTTCCGAGGCACGCGCCATGACCTGTGCCTTGACATGGGCCAGGAAAATTTCGGCCGGGCCGCTGGCATGGTCAACACCATCCTGAAGGCGCATCAGCCAGCCCTGATCGGGCAGGCATTGGGCGGCAACAATAACTGCATTGACCGCATCGCGCAGTTCTTCGCGTTCGCTGATCAGGCTTTCAAGGCGTTGTTTCAGGCCGCGTGCGCGCGAACTGCCTTTGTTTTCAGCGCCCAAAAGCCAACGGCGCAATTCGGCTCCTTCCTGCCCGGTCAAGTGGGCGGAAAAGGCCTTGTCGGCGGCATCAAACAAATGATGGCCTTCGTCAAAAACATAGCGGGTCGGCATTGAGGCATCATCAAGCCCGCCAAGGGCGGCCTGCACCATCACAAGGGCATGGTTGGCGACAACAATTTCAGCCGAGCGCGCCCGGCGCACGGTTTTTTCGACAAAGCAGCGCGAATAATGCGGGCAGGCGGCATAAATACATTCGCCGCGCTGATCGGCCAGGGCCGATGTAAAGCGTGCCCCGATCAGTTCGGTGAGCCATGCCGGGAAATCGCCGCCGACCATATCGCCATCGCGGGTTGCCGCCGCCCAGCGCGCCATCAGGCCCAGCGGAATGGCCTGGCGCGGTTGCTGGGCCAGCGGGCGTTGGGCTTCTTCAAAGTTTAGCAGACAAAGATAATTTTCGCGCCCTTTGCGGACCACGGCCTTGCGGCGTTTGTCGCGCGGGTCGGGATAAAGGCGGTTTAATTCGCCGTCGATCTGGCGTTGCAGGTTGCGGGTATAGGTGGAAATCCAGACCGCACCTTCGTTTTTTTCAGCCCAGACCGATGCCGGGGCAACGTAACCAAGGGTTTTTCCCGTGCCGGTTCCGGCTTCGGCCAAAACGATATTGGGTGCGCCATCGCTGGTGCGCGGGGCAAAGGCGGAACAGACAGCGGATGAATAATCGGCTTGTTGCGGGCGTTCTTCGGCCCCGTCGCCCAGCAATTTCAACAGTCGTTCGCGGGCCTCGGCGGGTTCAACCGGGTTGTTGCCAGGCGGGGGTGGCGGCGCATGTTCGGACCATTCACCCAGTTTTTTCCAGATTTTAAGCCCTTCATAAACCGCAAAGCGGTGTGGACCATCGCCGTCAGCCCCCATGGCGGCCAAAACCGACACGCCCCACGGCCATTGCCCGCGCGCCATCGGCCAGGCAATGGACAAGGCCCGCCCGCGTTTTTCACCGGGCAGAACGGCAAGTTCCTGAAGCAGGCGTTTCATCGCTTCGGCCATGGCTTCGGCCTGACCGATCAAATCATCGCAGGCCTTTTGCCCGGTGGCCAGGGCCATGCCGCGCGGGGTGGGCACACAAAACTGTGCCGGGCGCACAAAGGCAAAAAGTTCCAGCAAATCATGGCCGATAAAACCATCAATGCGCAGGCGTTTGGCGGTGGCGGGCATGTGAACAATGATCGGGCGCTGGGCGCGGGCGCGCTTGGCCGCAGCGGCCAGCGGCATTTCCTCGACCTCGCCATCGGGGGTTAAAAACACAGCGTGGCGCAACCCGGCGACCATGACCGGCGCGTCGGGGGGTAAAAAACGGGGCTGGGTTTCGGTACGATCATCGAACATTTGGGGGACTATAAGCACAGTGCGAGGCTAGTGCTACCGGGGAATTTGCCCTATCGTAGAATTTTACCCAAGAGATCACAGGTCGAGCTGATGACAAACGCCCCTAACCGCAATCAGTATTTTTGGCATGACCGGCAGTTGCCCTTTATTGAAGCGCGGTTTGTGCGCGAGGGGCGCGATATTCGGTCGGACAAACACACCCATGATACCTTTTCGATCGGGGCAATCCTGGGTGGGGCCAGTGCGTGCCATATGCGCCGTGCGCAGCATGAACTTGATACCGGCACAGTGATTTTTATTAACCCCGAAGACGTGCATGATTGCCATCCGCTGGTGGAACGCGGCTGGGCGTTTCAGATGTTGTATGTGGATACCCGGTGGTTGCGCAATTTGCAGGCCGAAAATGATGCCGATGCCAAGGGGGGCTTTGCCGCCTTTGACCCGGTATTAAGCCACGACCCGGAAGTGTTTGGGCCATTGGTGCGGCTAGGCCAAGTGTTGCAGGATGCTGATGTTTCGCTGTTGGGCAAGGAAGCCGCCGCGACCGGATTTTTCAGTTTGCTGTTGGCAAAAACGGCGTCGCGGCCTGCAGCCCAAAGGCTGTTGGCGGGGGTGGGCAAGGTTGATGGGCGTAAAATGGCGCGCGCGGCAGATTATATTCGTGCCCATTGTGCGCAATCGTTGCGGTTAGACGAGATTTGCCAGGCAGCGGGCCTGTCGCCATCGTGGCTGGTGCGCGCGTTCAAGCAGCACTATGGCATTACACCCCATGCCTATTTGATCAATTGCCGGGTGCAACGGGCGCGCCATGCCCTGAAACGCGGCGGGCGGATTGTCGATGTGGCGTTAGATTGCGGTTTTGCCGATCAGGCGCATTTTCAACGGGTGTTCAAGCGGCAAATGACGGCAACGCCGCGCCAATACGCACATGTGATGTGTGCCTGATTGCGCATATTCAAGGGAATAGCGAAATTAGTGCATCATCAAATAAACGGCGCTGGCGGCAAGCAACAGTGCCATGCAGCGGTTAAACCGCCGGACCAGAACGGCATTGTTCAAATAGCGCCGTAAAAACGCCCCGGCAACAGCCCAGCACCCCACCGACGAAAAACAGATGACGAAATAAAGGGCGACAAACTGCAGAAGCAGGGTGGTGTTGCCATCGCCAATGAACGCCCCCATGCCCGCAACCGACGCCATCCATGCCTTGGGATTGAGCCATTGCAAGGTCGCACCGGCCATGATCGAGGGGACCTTTGTTGTGGTTGTGGTGCCGATTTGGCCGCTATCCGTGGCGAGCTTGAAGGCGAGATAGAGCAGAAAGGCGATACCGGCCCATTTGATGACCAGCGATATTTCGGGGCTTTGGGTTAAAAGCTGATGCAGGCCAAGGCCGATCAGCAAAAACAGCAGGCAAAACCCGGCGGTTGCACCAAAAACCGGGCGCAGACTGGGCCGGAAACCATATTGAAGCGCGTTTCCCAGGACCAGAATATTGACCGGGCCAGGAGTGATCGAGGCGACAAGGGCGAAACTTGCCATGGAAAGATACAGACTGAGATTGGCGGACATGTTGTTTCCCGAAATGTTGTTGGTTTGATTTCGGGAAACTTGCCGGTTTGCAGGCCGGAATTATTGAAGAAAATTGTCGCCCGCGAACTGCAGGCATAAAAAAACGACATTCGGGTGTGACTCCGAATACCGTTTTTGAACGATAATAAAGCCGCGCAGAGCTTGAACGGCGACGTTATGAGATCAGTTTCATCAACTGGTCCGCACAGGCATCGGCGATTTCTTTGGTTGGTGCTTCATTGCCAGGCATGGTGGCCCAACCCTGATCGACGACGAAATCGTCGCGCTTATACGAGCTTTCCTGCTTTAGGGCCGCAAGCTGCAGGGTCTGGTTTGTTGGTGTTTGGGTTTTGAACTGTGCAACACAAATCGGGGCGAGGGCCGTAATGACCGCATTCTTGCCCTGGTCATCCGCCATCTCTGTTGCGGAACTGGTTGATACAACCCAGTTCGCATTGAAGCCGATAATTGTAATTGCGATAGCGCCGATGACGCCGCCAAATATGCCGGGCTTTACCCATGTCGGTATTTCAAGATTCATAATATTTTCTCCCATATGAATTTGTGAAATTTATAAAAAAATCTTCTTTATTGTGATTTGTATTAGGCCACATTTAGGGGAATTTTGCAAATTACTTATAGTTTTATTTAAAAAACTGGCTGTTGTGTTTTTGATAATTTTCGATTTTCTGGTTTTACAGCATTTTTATTTGGCGGTGTTTTGCGTTAACCGAAAAAATCTGCGAGCCAGCCAACGCCGCCTGCGACCATGCTGTATCGTGCCGCCTTGCCAAGCGTGACAAGAAGAATGAAGGGGATAAAACGCACCCGCATGGCCCCGGCGACCAGGGTTATTGGATCGCCAATGACGGGAAGCCAGGAAAACAGCAAGGCCCACAGGCCAAAACGGCAAAACCAGTGACACGCGCGTTGATAATCGCGATCAGAAACCGGGAACCAGCGGGCATGGCGATAGCGTTCGATGGCCAGGCCGAGCAACCAGTTGATCAGCGAACCGGCAACATTGCCCAGGGTGGCAACCAGCACCAGCAGGGCCACATCGTGATTGCCCGAAGCGACAAGGGCCGCAAGCACCGCCTCGGACGAGCCGGGCAGCAGGGTGGCGGATGTGAAGGCGGACAGAAAAAGCCCGCCATAAACCAGTATTTCTGACATCATAAACAGGGACATAACGCCCGCATCATGCCGGGTCCATAGGAATGTTTCATATGTGCCAGCCTGAATTATGGTTCAGATGATGAAGGAGCCGGCGCACAGGGACCGAGCAGATAAAGGATCATGCGGAGCGTTCGCAGGGTTGCCTGGGCAATCAGGATGGCGAGATCGTCGCAAGGCGATGCCTGTGATGTATTTTGGGCCAACTTTGTGGATGGGGCAGATTGCCGGGAATGTGGTGCTGCTGCCTGTTTGAGGGCGGCGTCATATTGTTGTTTTTCATCGCGAAGGATGACGGCGGTGGGATAACCGGCCCGCGACAGATCGTAATTTAACAGCAACCGGGCAAGGCGGCCATTGTCACCGGGAAACGGGGACTGGCTGAGAAAAAGCCCATGCCATTGTGCCGCCTGAATAAGGGGGTGAGAGGCGGACAGGGCGCAGCGTTGCGCCAGCAGATCGTGGATTTTTTCAACAGGATTGGTGCTGGCGGTCGCGTTGGTGGAGGGGCCATCGCTAGCGGTGTCGTTCGTGTGCCCGGTTTGCAAGATATTGTGGAGATCAAGGATGGCTTGCAGATCCAGGGCAAGATTTTGGGCGAGCCTGTTTTCAACATAGCGAATGGCTTTGCAATGATGGACGACTTCTAGATGTTCGGCAATTGTTTTGCCACCAATTGTAATGCCTTCGAGGACGACTTTGGTTTCGATCACGGTCAGGCTGTTGCCAGCAAGAGCATTGGAATGGCATATCCAGTCAAGATTAAATTTTTCGCGTGCGGACGAAGCTGTATAGCGTGGAAGTGGCAAACAGTCTGCGATCCGGGATTTGGCACAGTCGGTTTCTTTTAGCAGGGCTGTCAGGTTCGGCGTCATCGCGGGTATTTTCCGGTATGGCTGGCACAATGCAGGTGGTTGGATAAAACCAGCCTAGACGGTTTTTGCTTAACAATATCTATTTTATTTTGAGGGGATTTTGGGGCCTTTGCCAAAAAGGAAACCCGGCACATGGGAGATGTGCCGGGCTGGAAAGAGGCGGATCAGTTCTGGGGGCGTGAGCCGCCGTCCTAATGACGTTCTGGATCAGGCGATGTGAAGACGGACATCGACATTGCCGCGAAGGCCATTGGAATAAGGGCAGATTTTATCAGCCGTTTCGACAAGCTTTTCGGCGTCGGCACGGTCCAGACCCGGCAGCGAAATGTGCAGGTCGATATCGAGGCCAAAGCCGCCTTCGTCGCGCGGGCCAATGCCAACGGTTGCCTTGATGGAGGCATCTTTCGGGGTTTTGGGTGCGCCCTGGGAGGACGCGGCCTTCATCGCGCCGATGAAGCAGGCGGAATAACCCATGGCGAACAATTGTTCAGGGTTGTTGCCCTCGCCGCCAGCGCCACCAAGTTCTTTCGGGGTGGTCAGTTTAACTTCGATCGAGCCGTCTTCGGTTTTGGCATTGCCGTCACGGCCGCCAGTTGCAGAAGCAGACGTGCGATACAGAACTTTAACAGACATTTTCATCATCCTTTGTTTAACAGGTCGATGCGCGTTAGTGCGCTTAACATGGGGCACAGGCATCTGCCTGCAACCCCGTTACGGGAACAGTGCAGGGTCAGTTGGTGTGCAGGGCATTGTTAAGAAACGCGATGCCCTGGGCGATAGCGGCACGGGTTGCCGGGGTTTGGGACAGTGCATTGAGCATGACAAAATCATGAATGGTGCCGTTGTATCGGGTGGAGGTCACAGGGACACCGGCTTGTGACAATTTACGGGCATAGGCTTCTCCTTCGTCGCGCAAAACATCGTTTTCATCGGTAATCACCAGGGCCGGGGCCTGACCGGAAAGCTGATCCCGGGTTGCATGGATCGGGGTGATTTTAGGGTCATTACGATCAACGTTTTGGGGCAGGTAGGCGTTCCAGAACCATTTCATGGCATCGCGGGTTAACCACGGCCCGTTGGCAAATTCGGTATAGGAACCATTATCGAAATTGGCATCGGTGACCGGGTAAAACAGCAATTGTGCGGTAATGGCCGGGCCTTTGCGTTCGTTGGCCAAAAGCGAGACCACGGCTGTCATGTTGCCGCCAACACTGTCGCCTGCAATGGCAAGGCGGGTGGGGTCAACATTAAGTTGTTCGCTGTGATCGGCGACATATTTGGTGACGGCGTAATCCTGTTCGATGGCGGTGGGATATTTGGCCTCGGGCGACCGTTCATAATCGACAAAGACCAGGGCTGCATTGGCACCAACGGCGAGTTCGCGAACCAGACGGTCGTGGGTGTCGGTTCCGCCCATGACCCAGCCCGCACCATGGAAATACACAATGACCGGCAGGCGGTCAGTGTTGCCTTTGGGGCGATAGATGCGAATGCGGGTGGCACCGGTAGGGCCAACGGGCAGGGTGCGGTCTTCGGTATCGACGGCGGGGGCGGCGACAGTGCCTGCCTGCGCACCGGAGAGAAGGTCGCGGGCCTGTTGGGGGGTGAGGGTATAAATTGCCGGGACGTTTGCGGCGGCCAACCCGTCGAGGAAGTTTTGGGTGGCGGGTTCAAGAACCACATCGGCCGTGGCCGGGGCAGTGAAGGTTGTGGTGGCAAGGGCCAGAGCAGCGGCGGCAACGGTTGTTTTCAGGGTGTTCATGAGGGTGTCCTTTCTGAATGTCTGGTGGATGGCGGTGTATCGCCGGTCGGTGCATTTTGAATACCACGCGATTTAATCGTGCGCGATTTAAATTTCAGAATGTCAGTTATGCGATAAAATCGCTTGATATTAAATCGTGCACGATTTAAATTATCCGGTTCATATGAGACAGGAGATTTTGATGGTGGAAAACCCCAGGCTGACGCTGGACCAGTTATTGTGCTTTTCGATCTATTCGACCGGGCACGCCTTTAACCGTATCTATAAGCCGTTGCTCGACAAGATCGGGCTGACATATCCGCAATATCTGGTGATGGTGGTGTTGTGGCACGAAGACCGGCAAACAGTGCGCGGCATTGGCAGCAAGCTGTTTTTGGAAAGCAATACCTTGACCCCGTTGATCAAGCGGCTGGAAGCCGCAGGTTTGCTGAGCCGGGAGCGGGACCGCGAAGACGAACGCCAGGTGCGGGTGGCATTGACCGATCAGGGGCGAGCATTGCAACAAATGGCCGCCGATGTGCCAGATTGTATTTTCGAAGCCTGCGGCATGAAATACGATGAACTGGTGGATTTGACCCATAAGCTGACGTCATTGCGCAATGCCCTGGAAAAGGCCGCATCCTGAAGGGCAGCTTTACTGTTTTACTTTAGACCAGACCGGCAAGCAGGATGACAGTACCTGCAAGAACGGCAAGATGTTGCAAAACCATTCCAATGGCCTGTGAGCCGATGCCGGGAACTTTTAAAACACCCAGGGCGTGCAACAAACGGGCGACGATAAAAACGGCCACAAACGCCCATAACAAGGTTGCGCTGGCCGCACCGGTTATTTCAAGGGCGGCACATAGCAGGATGATGAGAGGGGCATTTTCGATGAAATTGCCATGGGCGCGAATGCGGCGCTTCAAGGCTGCATCATTGGCATCGCCTATGCCGACCTGAAGATCCCGCCGCCGGAACGACACATTGAGACTAAGCGCTGTCATCATCAGGGCGAAAATGCCGGTCAGGAATGCCGTGGCGGGAATGGAAAGCATGGTTTGGCCCTGTGCGCTGGTTGTGGGGAAGACAGCTTAGGACGAAATTTCAAATTCGGAAACAGATAGTGATGATAATGGCGCGACAGCGGGGATCAAAGCCCGTCGCACGGGGCGACCTTTTTAAGGTTGATCGCGTTTTAGCCGTTTGATCGTGTTATGCTGGTCTTAAAGCCATCTTATTATGCATATGTCGCCTTCCGGATCGTTTCCTGGAAGGGCTTGCCGGGAGCATTTCATGCCTTCTATCGAAATTCTGATCACCTTTTTTATCACAACGGCGATCTTTGCTTATATTCCCGGACCGGCGATGCTTTATGCTGCCGCCCAAACATTGGCACGTGGCCGCAAAGCCGGGGTGATGGCCTCGCTTGGCATTCATCTTGGGGGGTATGTGCATGTGGCTGCGGCGGCAGCCGGATTATCGATTTTGTTTCATGCTGTGCCATCGCTTTATATGGCGATGAAACTTGCCGGGGCAGGTTATCTCATCTGGCTTGGCATTTCATTGTTTCGGACCAAATCCCCTGAAAATCCGGCGATTTTGGATGTTGGCGTAAAATCCGGACGCCGGGCGTTCATTGAAAGTATGGCGGTCGAAGTTCTTAATCCAAAGACGGCTATTTTCTTTATGGCGTTTTTACCGCAATTCATCGATGCCACGGTGGCGTTTCCGGTATGGGCGCAATTTTTGATTCTCGGGACGATTGTTAATCTGCTGTTCTCGTCGGCCGATATGGCTTGTGTGATGCTGGCAGGGGTTTTGATGGTGCGTCTGAGGCGGTCAAATCGCGCGCAAAAGCTGACCCGGAGACTGGGCGGTTGTATCCTTGTCGGGTTGGGGGCGCGTCTTGCTTTGCAAAAGACATAGATGTTTGCTGACCCGGTGGTCCCTTATCTTCGTTCGAGATGACCGGGTGATGTGTGAGCGTTAAATCGTGCGCAACTGATTAAGGAAATTTTTGACCTCCGTATCGAGCTTGCGGGCCTGCACGGCCAGTTCGGTGGCGTCGGACTGGACGTTTGATGCGGCCTCTCCGGTTTGTTGGGCTGTGTTGCGGACAATGCCGATTGAGGATGAAACTTCGTTTGTGCCCGCTGCTGCCTGTTGTACGTTGCCGGAAATTTCGGCGGTAGCAGCCCCTTGTTGTTCAACAGCGGCCGCGATGGCGGCGGTAATTTCATTGATGCCCGAAATGGTCCGGGTGACTTTTTCAATCGCATCCACGGTATTGTGGGTTTCGGACTGGATAGAGCCGATTTGCTGGGCAATTTCGTCGGTTGCCTTGGCGGTTTGGTTGGCCAGATTTTTAACTTCCTGTGCCACGACAGCAAAGCCTTTACCCGCTTCACCCGCGCGGGCGGCTTCGATGGTGGCGTTCAGGGCGAGAAGGTTGGTTTGGGCCGCAATGTCGTTGATCAGGCTGACAACCTGGCCAATGCGCTCGGCCGCTTCGGCCAGGCCGGTGACCATGGTGTTGGCACGTGAGGCTTCTGCGACCGCGGTACCGGCAATTTGCGAGGACCTGGCAACCTGCGAACTGATTTCCTGAATGGAGGCGGAAAGTTCTTCGCTGGCGGCAGCAACAGTTTGCACATTGGTGCTGGCTTCGTTTGCGGCGTCGGCGACAACGGCAGCCTGCTGGGTGCTTTCATCGGCAGCATTGCGCATCTGGTGAGAAAGCTGTTCCATGTTATCGGCGCTGTCGGTAACATGCACGACAATGGAACCGACCGATTTTTCAAATTGATCCGCCATTTGCAGGCGGGTGCGGTTTCGCGATTCACTGGCGTTTTGTTCGGCTTCGCGTTTATCGCGTTCAGCCCGGTGCATCCCCGCCGATGCGTCTTTGAAAGCTTCGAGGGCCTTGGCAATGGCGCCGATTTCATCGGCGCGGTCGTCATAGGGAATGGTGACGTCGAAATTTCCTTTTTCCAGATGGGAAATAACATCGGTGACGCGTTTCATCGGCCGGGCAACCATGCGGTTGGTCGAAAGCCATATAACCCCGATCACGATCATCAGCAACACCAGTCCCCCGACCAGGGTTACATTGCGTAAAGCGTTGGCCGGCGCATAGACAGTTGCCAGGGGAACATTCACAACGACACCCCATTGTTTGTCGTAACCATCAATAGCAATGGGCATGACAATATGCATGAATGTTTCGTCGTTTAATTGTTGGGGGTTGCCCGATTTGATGGCGTCAAGAATAGCCGCCTGGGTTTGATCGGCAGGGTCAAGTTTGGTGCCGCGAATTGTTGGATCTTCGTGCGCGACCCATGTGCCCTGTGCCGATACCAGATTAACCGTGCCCGTCCCGAACGGGGCAAGTTCGGCAAACCGGTCGGAAAGGGCGTTCAGTTCAAGGTCAGCACCCAGAACACCGAGGAATTTGCCGTTTTTATCCTGCACAGGCACGACAAACGAGGTCAGAACCACCTTGCGGCCCTGAATGTCGTAGGTGATGGCATCGGTGACATAGGGTTTATTGGTGCGTTTGGGTTCGGTGTAATATTCGTTGATTTCGGCGTTATCCAGCCCGGTCAGGTGATAGGGCGTAATGCCATCGCCAAAATTATAATAATAGGTGACATATTTGCCCGACCCATCGCCAAAGGGTTCGCCTTCGTTTTTATAGTCGGCGTCCTTGCCATCAAGGGCATTGACCTCGAACCCGGCCCATGTACCGGCAAGGGCAGGGTTATTTTCAAGGGTGCGCTTGAGGATCTCGTTATATGTTTTACGATCCAACGTTCCCTGTTCTCGGGCGGCATGAAATGTACCGGCCAGATTTTTGGCAATCATCATGCCGTTGTTAAGAACCTGGCCCGCCTGTGCCGCGCGGTGCAGGGCAACGGCCTGCGCTTCGCCACGGGTGAGTTTTTCCGTGGTGGCACCGGTTTGGGCTGTTTGCAGGAAAATGCCAATGACAAGGCAGAAGGCAATTGCAAGCGCACTTACACATGCCAGTTTGGTGCCAAGTGACAGGTTGGAAAAGCGCATGCCGGAATCCCCAATGTGTGAACCTATCCTTTTGAAAGATTATGGGGATCCGCTGCGGCGGGCAACTGTATTTACCTATTTGGATATAATATTTAAGGTTTTTTTAAAAATACCTATACTTTTGACGAGGAAGGCGGTGCCGATTTGGTACCTGTTCGTGAGTTACGAAATTTTCATGCTGTTGTTCGGCTGCTTGAAAACCTGGTTTGCCGGGATCGGTCGGCAAAAGAGAAACCCTTGAAAGTCGTTACATTCGAGTTCGGCAAGAAATTCATGCTGGCAGGTTTCCTCCACACCTTCGACGGTGACGGACAGGCCGAGAGTGTATGCCAGGGCAATGATTGCCTCGGTCAGGGCGCTGTTGTCACGGTCTTGGGGGATGCCTTGGACAAAGGACTGATCGACTTTGATGCGTTCGATCGGCAGGCTTTTGATGGAGCCAAGGCAGGAAAATCCGGTGCCAAAATCGTCAATCGCCAGGAGGACTCCAAGTTTGCGCAATTCGTGCAACCGGGCAATGATGAGGGCTTCGTTCTGGATCATGCTTTCGGTGATTTCAAGTTCCAGTGCCTTGGCCGGGGTGTTGGTTTTGGCCAGCGCGTTGCGAACAACGTCGACAAAACCGTCCGAGCGTAACTGCCGGGCCGAGACATTGATGGCAACGCGCAGCGGACTGTGACCGTCGTCTCGCCAGCGTTGGGCTTGCGCACAGGCCTCTTCGACCACCCATTGGCCAATTTCAATGATCAGACCGCTTTGTTCGGCAATCGGGATGATTTCGTTCGGGCCCAGCAAGCCTTCGATCGGATGATTCCAGCGGATCAGGGCTTCAACGCCAGTCATGTTGCCTGTGAGCCGGGAAAACTGAGGTTGATAAAACAGGACCAGTTCGCCGTTTTCAAGGCCCCGGCGCAATTCCAGGCTGCGGGTCATGAAATGGGTGGCATCGTCGGTCATCGCAGGTTTGTAGAAGGCAAAATTGCGTCGGCCGCTATTTTTGGCGGCATACATGGCGGTATTGGCGTGTCGGACCATATCCTGTGCCGATTGGGCGGTATCGGGAAACAGGCTGATGCCGATGCTAGCGGATACGGTTATGTCGCGCCCGGCCAGACGGGTGGGGAGTTGCAGGCCCTTGATCAGGCGGTCGGCCATGTCGGCGGCGGCATTTTCGTTCGGGATGTCTTCGGTCGTGATCAAAAATTCGTCGCCGCCCAGTCGGGCAAGGGTATCGGTGCTGGAGGTTAAGGCCCTTAGACGGTGCGATATCATGACAAGAAGCTGGTCGCCAGCCCCGTGACCGAGGGTGTCGTTGATGTTTTTGAAGTTATCCAGATCAATGACCATGCAGGCCAGGTAGCAGCCACGATGGCTGGCGCGTTCGATGGCACGGCCGAGCCGGTCGATTGCCAGAAGGCGATTTGGCAGGCCGGTCAAGCCGTCATAATGGGTTAGATATTGCAGTTCTTCTTCGGCGCGGCGAATGGCTGTCCGGTCCGATATGATGGCGACATAATGCGACAGGGCCCCTTCGTCGCTGTCGACAGCGATAATCTGGGTCATCAGAGTGATGGGGATGCCATCGGCATTGTGGCTTTCGATTTCGCGATGCCAGTGTTTGCGCCTTTCCAGCGATTTGAACATTTCGCGGTGAAACACTTGCGGCAAACTGTCATGTGCGATCATGTGCGGGCGATGACCCAGCGCATCCTCGATGGCAATGCCGGTAATATTGGCATAACTGCGATTGCCATTGGTGATGCGCAAATCGTGATCCAGAATCAGGACGCCATCCTGGGTGGTTTCGTAAACCGTGGTTGCCTGGCGCAGGCGGTCGCTGGCCAGACGTTGATCTGTAATGTCCTGTATGACACCAATGATGCGCCGGGGCAGGTTTGGGCCATTGTCAAAGGTTTTTCCCTGGGCGCGAAACCATGCGACAGAGGGTTGAGGGTCATCGGATCGAAAAACAACGTCAAAGAAGTCGCCTTTTTCAATAGCCGCTTCAAAAGCTGACCGGACCAGGTTTTGGTCATCCGGGCTTACTTTTTTTAAAAAACTGTCCCAGTTGGCCGACAGGCTTTCGGCATCGCCATCGGGGTGGATGATGTTGGCGAGGCCGGATGTCTGGATCTGGCGGGTATGGGTGTCTATTTCCCAACAGGCCATCTTGGCTGCCGCCATTGCCAGGGACAGACGTTCTTCGCTGCGTTTCAAGGCAAATTCGACCTTGCGACGTTCCAGCGCCATTTGAATGGTGGCGTGCAGTTCGCGTTCGGTAAACGGCTTGATCAAAAACCCGTAGGGGTGGGTCAGTTTGGCCCGTTCCAGGGTCTGATCTTCGGAATAGGCGGACAGATAGATGACCGGGATATGCATATGGGGCGGAATGCCGGCAGCCGTTTCGATGCCGTCAATGTCGCCGTCAATATGGATGTCCATCAAGATCAGATCGGGGGTGTCGTTCAGGATGCCGCGAAGAGCAGCGTCCCCGGCACTGTGAACGGATATTTTGTCATAGCCCAGACGGGTCAGCTGTTGACGCAAGTGCAGGGCGACAATGCGTTCGTCCTCGACGATCATGATTTGGGTTTTGGCAGGTGTGGTTCCCGTCACATCGGTGGGCCCAGAAAAAGAATTGCCGGTCATGGTGCCTCCGTTTGAGGAAATTCCACCGAAAGGCTGGTGGGATTGGCGCGGTGGATGGTGATGGTGCCGTGAAGTTGATCTACCAGCATGTTGACCAGCAAAAGACCCAGACTGCCGTCATTTTCAATATCAAGATCATCGGGCAGGCCAACGCCATTATCGGTGACGGTGATGCGGATATATTTGTTGGCCACCTCGCCGACATAAACATCGATCTGGCCTTTTTTGCCGTCGCGAAAGGCATGTTTTAGCGCATTTGAGAGCAATTCATTGGCGATCAGGCCGCAGGGAACCGCCAGGCTGATGGGCAGGAAAACCGGCGAAATATCGGTTTTAATCACAATCCGTTCGATGTCGACAACATAGGACGAGTAAAGCGATGTCAGCAGGTCGTCGAAGAAATGGCCGAGTTCAACCTGGGAAACATCCTCGCTTTGATAAAGGGTTTGGTGGATTTGGGCCATGGAGCGAACACGGTTGCAACTGTCGCGCAGCATTTCACGCACTTCGGGGTCGTTGATTTGCGCACTTTGCATATCAAGCAGGCTGTAAACGATTTGCAGGTTGTTTTTGACCCTGTGATGGACTTCGGCCAGCAGAAGTTCTTTTTCGCGCAGTGATTTTTCCAGCCGTTCCTGCCGTGTTTTGCGGTCTGAAATGTCGACAATCGCGGCAAGAATATGCAGATGGCCGCCAATTGGAATGGGGTTCAGGCCGATTTCGACCGCAAATTCGCTGCCATCCTTGCGCAGGGCGTAAAGGTCGCGGCCCGGGCCCATTGGCCGTGGGCCGGGTTTGCTGACAAAGCTGTCGCGCAGGCCGGAATGATGATGACGGAAACGTTCGGGAACCAGCATTTCAATTGCCTGGCCCATTAATTCATCACGTCGATAACCAAAAACCTTTTCGGTTTCGGCATTAACCATCGTGATGCGGCCATGGGCATCGGTCAGGATCATGGCATTGGGGGCATATTCGACCACGCGGGCAAAGCGTTCATCATCGCCGCCGGGATAAGGCGTGGAAGGTATGGATGGCATAACCGGTTGGTCTGGGGCTGTCATGACTGTTTCCCGAAATTCGATGCGTTTTCCGGTGATGAGGGTGTTTTACGACGTGGTAAATCCTGTTTTCAGTTTCGATATTTGACGCTTTGGATCGCGCAATCTTTAGTTGAATGTCGGATAGTTTTGTAAATTATATGTTTGTCTGGTCTGGCGATTTTCAAGGGATAAAGTCTGTAATCTCAGGTCCAAATAGTTCGAAAGTCAATCTTTAGGTTTATCTTAATTCTAAAGCGCATTTTTCAAGGTGTTTGCGATCGGTCGATTTTGCACAAGGTGATCGACGTTGGAACTGTGATGATGTTCACATTTTTTTGTCGAGCTGCGTGCCGATTTGCGATTGAGGGCATGTTTCGTGAGGCGAAAAACAAAAATAACTTACTGAATTATATGCGGTTTTTGAGTCACTAAAACTTCACCGAAGCGTTGCTGCGTTTTTGCCCGCGCAAGACTAGTTTCGGGCCAATGATGCGATGCACAAGGACAGGTGAAAAATGCGTTCAAGACCGGGCAAGGGCAAAACGGGCATTAAGGCCAAAATGTTGTTGGCATTTGGGGTGATTGCGTTGGTGCCTTGTATTGCGGCGTCGATTGGCTGGTTGTCTTATCGTGCGGTGCGCGGGCATGTGACCGATATTACCCAATCCCAGGTGCCGTTGCTGGAAACTGCCCATGGGCTGGCAACGTCAGCCGCAGGCATCTTGGCGCTGGGGCCGCGCATTGATGCGGCCGACAATGCCGATGAGTTGAACGCGCTGGCCAAGGAAAGCGTGCAAAAGCAGAACTTTATGACGGGTGCGGTCGACAGTTTGTCGCAGAACCATCTTGATGATGACACGGCCCGCGATATGGCACAAAAGGTGGGGGCGCTTAATTCCAGCCTGACTTCACTGGTGAAGTCAACCCGGATGCGGTTGGAACAAAAGGACCAGCGTGCGGCGCGATTAGGCACCCTTGAGAAGCAACATGATACCTTGCTGGCACAGTTAAAACCGGCGATGGAAAAGTCACAGCAGGCGCTGGCAAACAGTATTACGTCGTTAACGGCGGCCACGACAACGGCATCAAGTTCGATCAGTGATGATTTGTCGCAGCGCATTGTGCCGATGTTTCAGTTGCGCGGGGCTACCGCGGCTTTGACCAAATCGTTGCTGTTGGGGGCGTATGAAACCGAACCGTCCAAGGTGATGTCACGATCGACAGATTTTGATTCAGCCCTGGCCAATATTCAAGGCGCGCTGCGACCCCTGGCCAAGGATCCGGCGGCGAAAAAGGTGTTGGGCGCGATTGACAAGCTGGCGGCATTTGGCGGGGATGATAAAAATATTTATATGTTGCGCATCGGGCAATTGCGGGCCGAGCCGGGTTCGGAAAAAGCGGAAAGACTGGCCGCTGAACTGGCGCAATATGTTGACGAGATTGTTGCCCTGGATGGAGATATCAGCAACTTTCTGTTGCCGATGATGATGAATTTTCGCACCCATATTGCCGGATCAGGGCAGGAAATTGCCCAGCAGACCAAAGAGCTGGCCGGCGTGCAGGTGCCGCAGGCCCAGGAAAGTTATATTCGGTTAAGTTCGCTTTTGGCGGATGTAAATTTGCTTGTCGGGCGTTTGGCCGAGGCGGGTAATGCGGCGAATGTGGCGCAATTGGAGGTGTCGAGCACCAGCTTGCAGCAGGTTGCCGACCAGATTGACCGCGAGGCCGGGCAATTGGGACCTGAGAATAAAACGATTGCAGGGCTGATTGACCAGTTGTTGAAAACCGGTTTTGGCGATGATGGTATTTTGGCCCTGCGTCGTCAGGAACTTGATACGCTGGCGGCCAATAATGCGATGATGCAGGAAAATCGCCAAGCTGCGACGCGCCTTGCCGATGATGTGGCGGTTATTGTTGCGGCGGCGGAGCAATCGGCGGCGAATGGTGCCGGTGAAACACAGTCTGCGCTGGATCAGACCAATGTGCTGCAAATTTCACTGGCGGCAGCGGGGGTGGTTTTTTCCATTCTGGTGGTGTGGTTGTATGTGGGGCGCCGGATTGTTAATCGGTTGGAAAACCTGGCCCAGGCCATGCGCCGGGCGGCAGATGGTGACCGGCAGGTGGTCTTGCATAATGATGGCAGCGACGAAATCAGCGAAATGATTGATGCGCTCGACATTTTTATTGGCAATGCCAAATTGATGGATGATACGCGCGAACAAATGGAAGTGTCGCGACGTGAAGCATCCGAGCAACGCAAACTGGGCCGTCTTGCCGTTGCCGAACAGTTTGAACGCGATGTTTTAAGCATTGTTCAGGCCCTGGCCGGGGCTGCGCAAACCATGACCGACCGGGCGCGGGCCTTAAATAATATTGCCGATCAGGTAAGTGTGCGGGCCAATGCAGCACTGGATATTTCCACCCAGATGGCCGCAGGTATTCAGCAAGTGGCCGCTGCCGCCAGCGAAATTTCAACATCCATTGCCGATATTAACCAGCGTACCGGCGAAACCGCCAAAGTTATTGGCGATACTGCCGCCGGGGCCGAGCAGGTAAAAACCACCATTGCCGGGCTGGCCTTGGCGACATCGGAAATTGGTGCGGTTGTGGGGCTGATTGAAGGGCTGGCCGGGCAAACCAACCTGTTGGCCTTGAACGCCCATATTGAAGCCAGCCGGGCCGGGGATGCAGGCAAGGGATTTGCTGTGGTGGCCAATGAAGTAAAACACCTGGCGGGTGAAACAGCACGATCAACCGGCGATATTTCGCGCCAGATAGCCGCAACACAGGATGCCTCGCGCGAGACGGCATCGGTGGTGACCCTGATGACGGACGGGGTGCAGAAAATTCAGGGAAATTCGGCGGCGATTGCGGTCTCGGTGGGCGAACAGGCCCGGTTGACCCAGTCGATTGTGGACCGGTCACAGGAAGTGGCGGTGGGCACGCAGCAGGCAAATGAAGACGTATTGGTGCTGTCGCAGGCCGCCGCCACTGTGCGCGCCGATGTTGGCGATGTGCTGAACATTGCCGAAGATTTGCTGCGTGAAGCGGCTAATCTGGGGAATGCCGTGAACGGATTTTTGCGCGAAATCCGCGAGGCATCGTAATTTTGCGGCCAGATTGCAGGCATTTCGGCAATGTAGCGGTTTCAAAATAGCCATGTTGAAGGTTGCGGGTGGGTATGTGCGCTCAATGCTTGATCTTGGACGCAAGCGGGGCTAGCTTCTGGCGGCGTCGAATCATTCATAATTCGCGCCAAAATCCGATTTTTATGTAAAACACTTGTTCAAGGTTTCAAAAATGACAGCCGATCTTCGTGATGCCGCGTTAAACAGCAATGTCTGGGCTTTTACCGAAGCCCAAAAGCTGGTGCAGCGTTACAAAGACAAAAAACCGGAAAAAGGCTATGTCCTGTTTGAAACCGGTTATGGTCCGTCGGGCCTGCCCCATATCGGCACCTTTGGCGAAGTTGCGCGCACAACCTATGTTCGCCGCGCCTTTGAAACCATGTCCGATATTCCGACCAAGCTGTTTTGCTTTTCCGATGACATGGACGGGTTGCGCAAGGTGCCCGATAATGTGCCGAACCGCGAGATGGTGGCACAGCATTTGGGCCGTGCCCTGACCAGTGTGCCGGACCCGTTTGGCAAATATGAAAGCTTTGCCCACCACAACAATGCCCGCCTGCGCGAGTTCCTCGACAGTTTTGGTTTTGAATATGAATTCAAGTCATCGACTGATTGTTACCGCTCGGGCATGTTTGATGCCGCCCTTTTGCGGGTTTTGGAAGTTTACGACAAGATCCAGAAGATCATGCTGCCGACCCTGGGCGAAGAACGCCGGGCGACATACAGCCCGTTTATGCCGGTTGAGGCCGACACGCAAAAAGTTCTGATGGCCAAGATTGTGGAAATCAAGGCATCTGAGGGCACCATTGTTTATGAACACCCTGAAACCGGCAAGCTGGTGGAAACCCCGGTAACGGGCGGGAATTGCAAATTGCAGTGGAAACCCGACTGGGCGATGCGCTGGTATGCGCTGGGCGTTGATTATGAAATGGCGGGCAAGGATTTGATCCCGTCGGTGGAACTGGGCAACAAGATTGTTAAAGCACTGGGGGGCACCCCGCCGGAAGGCTTTAATTATGAATTGTTCCTTGATGAGACCGGACAGAAAATTTCCAAATCGAAGGGCAACGGCCTGTCGGTGGAAGAATGGCTGACTTATGCGCCGGAAGACAGCCTGTCGCTGTTTATGTTCCAGAAACCCAAGGCCGCCAAGCGCCTGTATTTTGATGTCATTCCGAAAACGGTTGATGAATATCTGACCTTTGCCGAAAAGCTGAAAACCGAAACCGACCCGGTCAAGCTGCTTCAGAATCCGGCATGGCACATTCATGCCGGAACGGCACCGAACCGCGATATTCCCATCTCGTTTGGTATTCTTCTGAACCTGGTTTCAGTGTGCAATACCGAAGACAAGGACGTTCTGTGGGGCTTTATTTCGCGTTATGCCAATGGCGCAACGCCGGAAAATGCGCCCTATCTGGACAAGCTGGTGGGTTATGCGGTGAATTATTACCGTGATTTTGTGAAGCCGACCAAAAAATACCGCGATGCGACCGAAGAAGAACGGGCTGCCCTGACGGAATTGCGCGATGTGCTGGTCGGGCTGGATAAAGCGACCAGTGGCAGCGATATTCAGACCGCCGTTTATGAAATTGGCAAAACGCATGAATGCTTTGCCGATTTACGCGCCTGGTTTAAGGCCCTTTATGAAATCCTGCTGGGGCAGGAACAGGGCCCGCGGATGGGATCTTTCATTGCGCTGTATGGCATTGATGAAAGCGTTGCTTTGATTGACCGCGCCCTGGCGGGTGAGGATTTAAGCGCCTGATTGATCGTCTTTGGGCAAAATACAGATTAAACAGGTCCGGTGCGGCGATGGCGTCGTGCAAGCAGTGCTGCTTCTGGTTAGGGTTTTATGAACCCGTCAATTGGGGGCAATCAGCAGGATTTGGCATGTAGCCCGCCAGAGTCTGAACCGGGTAACTTTATGCGGTCAGTTCAGACTGTGGCGGGCTTTTTGCCGGGAAAATCTTTCTGTGCGAGCCTGGGTATTTGTGCCTTAACATGACGGATGTCTATTTGGGGACTATGCTGTCGCCTCTGCGGGCGGTGTGTTTTTGATAAAGGCAATTAATCCGGCGGCGCCGACGGCCAGCCAAATGCATATGGTCCATAACAGGCTGTAGTCGTCAGTCGCGTCGAAAATAAAGCCACCAAGAAAGGCGCCCATTGCGCCGCCGATCGAGTGGCCCGCTGATAGCATCCCCATTGCCATTCCCATTACTTTAATACCGATGTGACTGGCAACCAGGCTGGCCGTTACAGGCACTGTGGCATAATCGACGGCACCAAATAAAAAGGCAAAAAAGAATAGTATTTCTACGGATGTCCCTGGCAGGATGCTAAGCAGGACGAATGTTAGCGCCCTGAAAACATAGATTGTTGCCAACAGGATTGGTCGGTTCAGGCGGTCGCTGAACCATCCTGCTGCGATCATGCCGACAAGATTAACCAGTGATAACAGACCATATGCCGTTGCACTGGGGACGGGGGGAAAGCCGCAGAAAGAGGCAAAGGGTAACAGGTGGGTTTCGATCACGCCTGTTGTGGTGAACCCGCAGATCAGGAAGCTCCAGAACAAGAGATGAAAAACTGGCCGCCGCAGGATAAAAGCCAGGTCACGCCGGATATTTGATTGGTCCGGTGTAAGGGCGTGTCTATTGATTTGAGGCGGGCGTGACCGAAACTTTGCCCTGATACACGGGATCAGGGCGAGGCTGGCGCACGATATGGCACCAAAACTCCAGCGCCAACTGATGAAAGCCAGAACAGCCGCAATCAACGGGACAATTAGAAATTGCCCTCCTGTCGCGCCAGACGTTGCGATACCAGTCGCCAGACCCTGATTTTTCGAAAAACTGCGGGTTGCCGCAGTGGCCACGACGTGGGTTGCGACGATGCCAAAGCCAATGGCGCAAAATCCGGCAAAACCAATGACAAACATCAGTTTGCTGTTCATCAGGGCGACAATCATGGCACCGATACCCAGAAATCCCATACCAAGATTGAGGGTAAATCGCGGTCCGCGCTGGTCTACCAGGCGACCGGCAAAGGGCGCAATCATCGCCATAATCACGAGCGCGCAGGCACCTACGCCCGAGATATAGCTACTTGACCAGCCAAATTCCCTTTGCCAGATCGGCATGATCAGCCCAAGTGCTGAGCGACAGGAAAACGCCAGTGAGAGAGCGAGAAAGCCAAAGGCAACAACGGCCCAGTTCTGGCGAGATGAGACGAGAACAGTTTTGGACATTGACGGGGTTCTCCTTGCCCGAGAAAATTGTCACGGATTAGCGATCAATGCCTAACGAGAAACTTTGCTTTTTACTTTAGCTGATCTAAAGTAATTTATGGTCATTCGCATTCAGGATCTTTACACCTTTCATGTTGTCACGCGGACTGGCGTGATGCAGGACGCCGCTGTCGAACTTGGCGTGACCGCTGGCGCAATTAGCCAGCGGGTACGTGCAATTGAAGAACGCTATGGCCGAAGGCTGTTCATCCGAAGCAAAAATGGCATTGCCCTGACGGCAGCCGGACAGGCATTGCAAGCTGATGTCGGGGCTGCGTTTGCCAAGATCGAAGCAGCGCACGGCAAACATTTCACGCCTCGTGGGGCGTCAATCCGGATCAGTACGTCGGCGACTTTTGCGCATGCCATGCTTGTGTCCAGCCTGGGACGGTTTTCCAACAGGTATCCGGCGATAAGAGTGTCTGTTGAAACAGAGGATCGTCTGGTTGATCTTAAGTCTGAACCCGTTGATCTGGCTATTCGTCACGGGCTTGGGGGCTATCCAGGTGTTGTTTCCGAGTGGCTTTGTTCTCCGGAATTGATTTTGGTCGGGGCACCGGCCTTGCTCGAAAAGCATGGGCCCCTTACCGGACCTGCCAGTTGTTTGCGCTATAAATTACTTCCCGATGCGAGCGGCAAGGATTGGTCGTTGTGGTTTGAAGCGCACGGTATCGATGCCAAAGAGGCTGTTTATGGCACACAATATGGCGACGATTTTTTGATGGTCAAAGCTGCGATTGACGGGCAAGGTTTGGCGTTGCTGAATAACGTTTATGTTCAAGAGGCCCTGGCATCGGGGCAGCTTGTGCGTGCGTTAGACATGACTTGGCCGACGGCCTTCGCATATTATGCGCTTGCACTACCGGAAGTATTCGAAAAACCTTCGGTCGAAAGGTTTGTTCAATGGTTGAAAAAAGACCTGAATTGATCGCACCTTTGCGGCATTTCGACAGAACATGGATCAAGGCGCGCCGGAACAAGGCGGGATTTTTTTGCTTCAAATATAGCGGGAAATTTTACGGGCAAAAAAATGCCGCAGTTTCATGATGATGTCAGAAAGCAACCGTATGCTGTGTTGATGGCTGACAGGGCAAAGCGGCATTCATTTGGAGAATTCGAGACATGGCAGTGAAGCGTTACAAATGGTTGATCCTGTTGGCCGGGTTGCTGGTTTCCGGCTGTGCCGGCGGCCCGCGCGTTTATACCGATCAGGACCCGGTAACGGATTTTGGTCGTTATCACAGCTATGCGTTTGTCGAGGCAGCAGGCAAGGACCGGGATGCCAAATATACCACCCTGACCGGCCAACGCATGGAAGACCGCATTGCCGCGCGGATGCAGGGATATGGCTATAGGCTTGATATTCATCGTCCTGATTTGCTGGTCGATTATCATGTCAACACGCGCGAGCAGCAGGTTGTGCGCAGTGGGCCGTCTTATGGCGGTTATTACGGATCATCGGGGCGCGGGGGCATCGGTGTGGGTGTGCCGTTATTTGGCGATACCGGGCGAGTGGATACCTATGTGCGCGGCGAGGTGGTTGTTGACCTGATTGATCGGGAAACCAACAAAACCGTTTGGGAAGGTAAAACCGGCAACTGGATGGGATCAGACGGTGATTTTTATCCCGATGACGCCATTGCCGAAGCGATTGGTGCGATTTTTGCCAGCTATCCCTATCGTGCCGGGCAAAGTGCACCCGTAATACCGGTGCAAAACGGAAACTGATCGCATCTTAAAGGCCGTTTGAGGAAAGCAGTAAAAAACGGGCCTGAAAGGGATGGCCCGTTTTTTGTAATGTACCATCGGTGTGGCAAGACAATGTTTGCCAGTGCAAAGATGTTTGAAACGTAAGCGGGTTAACTTGCCTCGGTGAAAGCCCAATAAAGTTGTTGGGCGTGTTTGGTGATGGGGCCGGGTTGCAGGGGCCGGTCGTCAAGTTTTACACAGGGGGCAACCTTGTAGAAATTGCCGGTGCCGAAAATTTCGTCGGCTTCTTGCAATTCGCTGTATTTGACGGCCTTTTCAACCACATTTACGCCGTCATCGCGCAGAAGCTGGATCACGCGCTGGCGGGTGAGGCCATTAAGGAAGGTGCCGTTGATTGCCGGGGTGTAAACGGTGCCGTCCTTGGCGAAGAACAGGTTGGCATAGGAAAATTCGGCAACGTGGCCAATCGGGTCAAGCATGACACCGGTGTCAAAGCCATTGCCTTTGGCTTCGCTTACTGCGCGGCCGACATTGGGATAAAGGCAGGAGGCTTTGGCTTCGGTCGGTGCACTTTCGGGCGATGGGCGGCGGAAGCTGGATTTTTGGGCGGTGAAACCGGTTGTGATGGCGTCGGGCAGGGCACTTTCGTTAATGCAGAGCACAAACTGCGCACTGTCGGCATCGGGGGCGAGAAAGCCGGTTCCGCCGTAAATGATCGGTTTGATGTACAGGGCGACATCGGGATCAAATTTGGTCAGCCCTTCGGCGACGCGTTCGAGAATTTCACCGACGGTAATCGTCGGCTCCAGCCCCATGAATTGGGCCGAGCGAATAACGCGGGCACAGTGGGGTTTGAGGTCGGGGGTTTTGCCATTAATGCGGCGTGCGCCGTCAAACACGGTCGAGGACATCCACATGCCATGGGTGGCCGGGCCGATAATGGCCGGGTTGCCTTCGTGCCATGTGCCCTGATGCCAGGTCCAGGTTTTGGAAGGGGTGGCGTGACCCATCTTGTTTCTCCTGATTTATTTTATTGGGGGCAGCCAGTGCTGCACGCCAGTGGGGCTGGTGGAATACGGAATATAAGATAATCAGCATAGGTTTTTTAACCCGCGATGGTCAAAGAAAACCGTGCGCAAAAGAGGGCGGATGGTGCTGTTTTATCGACTGGGAGAGCCCACATGTGCGCTTGTGCAAGGCAGTATAAAGTCATACAAATTGATTTCGTGCGGGGTGGCGCGCGCCACGGTGTCGCGGTGCTCATCCGGCGATGGGCGGATATCGGAGGAAACCCGCTAGCGTGTTTTGCAAACAGCCGACCGGCGGGGCTATCAGATCAACCAGATTGCGTGATCGATGAACCGGCGCAAAAGCTGATTTGATCGGGCTGGTCACATTTGGGCTGGAAGATCCGTTTCGGGTACAGTTTTTACACCATTTGATCAGCGCCATTCAGAAAATCGGCTATCGCCTGCTGGTGATTGATGTCTCTGATCCTGCGCATATGTCGCGGTCGATGCTGAATTTAGTGCAGTATCAGGTGGCGGGTGTTGTGGTGACATCGGGCAGCCTGTCGCCGAAAATTGGCCAGAATTTTATTCGATGTAATGTGCTGGTGGTGCTGATAAACCGGGCGGTGATTGCCGCCCCGCGCCAGTTTTATGAACAACCGGCATCGGCCTTTATTGCCGATTTTATCGGTGATGCCAATTTGGTGCAAGGTGCGGCGCGGGCCATAAACGGGGAACAGGCCGAGGCGACGTTGACGTGGCGGTGCGCCCAGATGCCGTGCGCCTGAGCGATGGGGCGGCGGGGTTGCAAATGTCGTTAAAGGGTAACGTGACGCACGCGACATATCTTGGTAGCGCCATGCACTACACCATGCAGTGCGATGTGGGCGAATTGTTTGTGATTGACGGGCGGATTGATACGTCGATCACGGCAGGCAGTGCCGTTGGCATTGGATTTTCGGCGCGGGGTCTTGCGCTTGTGTCGGGTCAATGATCCGCAATCAGAAAAAGGAAAATAAACGTGAGCGAAGCGTTGAACAAGGCCGCCGACGGCGTGGATATTGCCGCACGGTTTGAACATGCCGTGAGCGTGGTGAAAGAAGCCGGACGGGTGGCAATGGATTATTACCGCCGGGTTGATGAACTGGTGGTGGAATGCAAGGACAACCCGCTAGATGTTGTCAGCATTGCCGATAAGGATGTTGAAGCGGTTATTCGTCGCCACATTGCCGAAAAGTTCCCCGATGACGGATTTTTAGGCGAGGAAATGGGCATTGATCGCGGCACAAATGAGTGCCTGTGGGTGATTGACCCGATTGATGGCACGGCGTGCTTTGTCAATAAAATGCCGACCTGGGTGATTTCAGTGGCGCTGATGGTGGGCGACGAGGCGGTGATTGGCCTGATTTACGAACCCAACGGGGATGAATTGTTTGCCGCCTGCCTGGGGCAGGGGGCAACGGTGAATGGCACACCGATGAAAGCCAGTCAGGTTGATAATGTGAATGCCGGTGTGATGGGCGTTGGCATGTCGCACCGGGTGGGAAGTGGGGCATTGGTGCCGTTCATAACCGACCTTTTAGATCGCGAAGGGATGTTTATTCGCAACGGGTCCTGCGCACTTATGATGGCTTATGCGGCATCGGGGCGACTGATTGGCTATTTTGAACCCCACATCAATCCATGGGATTGCATGGCGGGCATTGTTTTGATGCGCGAGGCCGGGGGCTGGTGCAACGGATTTTTGCAGGCCCCGGATGTACTGGAAAAGGGGGCGCCGATTTTGGTGGCAGGCCCGAATGTGGCGGCGGTGCTATCGGAAATGACCGGGGTTAAATAACGGCTGTTTGCCGGAGGTGACCGGCGAAAGCAGCACGAAAATTGCCCGCTTTCGCCTGTCAAAAATGCATCATTTTTGCAAAATTCCCGGTGGAAATGGCATGGAAATGCCGGTCTTTGACTCAAAAAAATCCCGCAACATACTGAATATGCTGCGGGATTCGGTGTTCCTATTGTAGCAGGTTCGATTTTGGATGGTAGCTACAACCGCAGTAATCCTTGGGTCAAAATTTGGCTATTGTAGCAGGTTCGATTTTGGATGGTAGCTACAACGCATTGCATCGGATCGTACGTAAAGACCTTATTGTAGCAGGTTCGATTTTGGATGGTAGCTACAACGATAGGCGGTTCCCCAACCGCCTATCGCTATTGTAGCAGGTTCGATTTTGGATGGTAGCTACAACTTGAGCGGTGCATAAACCGGCGCATTAATATTGTAGCAGGTTCGATTTTGGATGGTAGCTACAACGGCGGTAATGGACTATCTGCTCAAGCTCGTATTGTAGCAGGTTCGATTTTGGATGGTAGCTACAACGTAAGCAACGCTCACCCCGGCATCGACCACTATTGTAGCAGGTTCGATTTTGGATGGTAGCTACAACCGAGACATATTCTTCCTCAACATCCAGCCGATTGTAGCAGGTTCGATTTTGGATGGTAGCTACAACAACAATAGCTACCGGCACTAAACCGACGCCATTGTAGCAGGTTCGATTTTGGATGGTAGCTACAACTCAGCCCCGAAGAATACGCCAAAGCGAACGATTGTAGCAGGTTCGATTTTGGATGGTAGCTACAACGGTACTGTCCTTACCGCAAACGATAAAGACATTGTAGCAGGTTCGATTTTGGATGGTTGAAAATTTGGGTTACTGGCTGCACCACAGGATGCGGGCGATCCAGTCGAGGTCCTGGGCGGCTATGTAACGGTCTTCATAGGCGGGGTTGAGGGATTTAAGGTCGATCCCCATTGCACCCCGGCGGACCAGTTCTTTGGCCATGACCTCGCCTTCGCGGGTTTTTACCACGACGCGGTCGCGCGGGCGGATGTTTGAGGCCGGGGAGACGATGATAAGGTCGCCATCGCGGAAAACCGGTGACATCGAATCGCCCGCGATACGCAGGCCATAGGCGGTTGGGTCGTGCAGGGCGGGGAAGGTGATGTCTTCCCAGGCACCGCCAACGGGGTAGCCCGCATCATCAAAAAAGCCGCGACTGCCCGCCTGGGCAAAGCCGATGACCGGCACGCGGCCTGCACCATTGCCATCCATCAGTTCAGAAAATTCCCGAAATGTGACATTGGCCGCCGAGAGCACCTTGGCGATGCTTTCGGTCGAGGGCCAGCGCGGTTTGCCCGCATTTGTATTGCGTTTCGATCTGTTAAACGTGGTCGGGTCAAGCTGGGCCAGCCGGGCAAGGCCGGAGGGCGAGAGGCCTTTATCCTCGGCAATTTTGTCGAGGGCGGCCCAGATGAGGTCATGTCTGATCATGGGGGTATTCTATCAGGGTTGGCTTGTCGCGGGACAGGGAATTTATTCCTTTTAGGTATAGGGGAACAAAATAGGAAAATAATCCTTTACAATAAGAACAAAAAGGGTCTAAAAGCTGAGTGTCAGCGGGAGAATTACATCCTGGAGTAAGCGGTGGCGGGCAAGATTGCCGCCCGCCTGCCACGGGATGGATCGTTCCTTTCAATAAGTGTTCATGGTCGGCTTATCAATGACGCGGCACCCCGGGGTGCGGTGACGCCACTTTTTTGTCTGCGCCGCGCCGGGCCAGATTGCATTGGTTTTGCTCGGTGCCGTTTTGGTCAACAGCGGGTGTGATGAGCAAGGAATGGCAACCTGAGAATACAGGGAATTGATGGGACGCCGCGCTGGCAGGGTGTGGTGTGAGGCGACCACAAAGCAGTAAAACTTTTATCAGGAGGGCGAAATGACGCAGCAACGATTGTTTCCCAAACCCTTGCGTGACGGGGAGGTGACCCTGTTTGCCAGTGCCGGGCAGGCATGGTTCTGGTTTGTGCGCTGTCAGGCTGCACGGATCGAAGGGGCACGGGTTGTCGCCGATGCCGGGGACGTGACCCGGCCGTGCGACCCGGACGATATTTATAATGCCGTGATGCGGTTATGGCGCGGTGGCGAGATTGGGCAGGCCCATTTGCAGGTTCTGGAATATTACGGGACCGTGGAACGGGTGCCGGACCCTCGGGTGATCGAGGAACAGCGCAAAGCCGTTTTGTGGGACGAGGCGCTGGCGGCATTGGGCAATGTGTTGATTCGTCGCAATATTGTGGACCCCGATGGGGCCGTGTTGGCAGAAGATGCGGAAAACGACACGGACCAGGAAATGCAGGGGGATTTTATGCCATGTCATTTTTAGGTCGGGTATCGCGGCAGGAAGCATTGCCGGTGTGTTTCGGGTCGCATGGTGCGAATGACCTGACGGCAAAAGAAGACGGGGATTTGGTGGTGGTGCGGGCATCGGCTGTGAACCGAGGGGGGCAGGATGATTTGCACCCGCCGGGCGAGGGCAACTGCGCAATGGCACGCAATCGTGTGGGACGACGCCAGGTGCCAATGATGGGGCTGGCCCGCGCAAAGAACCCGGAAAACCGGGCCTTGATCGTGTTTGCCGATGCCCCGGATAAATGGTTTTTGCGCTGGTTGCCTGCCGGGTTTCGCCATTGTTTTGCGGTGATTACGACCGGGGAGAGCGGACAGTGGATTTATTTAAACCCGGCAAGCCACCAGTTGCAATGCGAACTTTGGCAGTTTTCAGCCTTGTTTGACCCGGCAGCCTATTATCGCGGGCAGGGGCATTGTTGCGTTTGGGTGACATTGCCCGATGATGCGGCGAAAAAGGTGCGGTTGGGGATGTTTAGCTGTGTTGAGGTGGTGAAAAGATTGCTGGGTATTTCGGCATGGTATGTGATGACCCCGGCGGGGTTGTATCGTTACCTTGTGAACAGATCGAAAATTTGTCAAAAAAGTTCTTGATTTGTTCTTTTTAATAGGCTATGATACCTAAATCAACACCAGAGTTGCGCCCGCTACCGGAAACGGTGGCGGGTTTTTTGCTGTGGGGCTTTGCGTCGCGTTGGGATTGGCCGGGGATTAACCGGGGATGGGGCCTGATGTGACGGGGAGCGGCGGACGGGGAATGCGAGTGGTTTTTGGCAGCAGGGGCGAACAGATGAAGCAGGCGGAAATAGATACCGGGATGTTGCGCAGGCGGTTTCGGGTGGCCCTGCAACGCCGGGGGCATTGGCAACGCCATTGGCAGGAATGTTATGAATTTGCTCTGCCGCAGCGTCAGGAGAGTGATGCGGGTGCTGGCGGGCCAGGCGGCTTTGGCGGGGGCGGTGGCAATGTGGGCAAAAAGCAGTTTGACCGCGTGTTTGATGCCACTGCCCCCGATGCGGTGGAGCAACTGGCCGCCAGTTTGTTAGGCGAAATAACGCCGCCGTCGGGCGGCTGGTTTCAGATGGTGCCGGGCGAGGATGTCGCCGCCGCCGACAAAGCCGAGTTGGCCGAGAAACTGGCCCGTGCGGGGCGGATCGTGCAGGGGCATTTTGAACGGTCCAATTTTGCGGTTGAAATTCACCAGGCGTATCTGGATTTGGTGACGGTGGGAACGGCGTGCTTGCGGCTGGAGGAAGAGGGGCCGGGGGCACCATCGCGGTTTCGGTTTTGTGCCGTGCCGGTGCGCCAACTGGCATTTGAGGAACGGGTGGATGGCACTCTTGATGCGGTTTTTCGCCAGTTAAACCTGGGCAGTGCCGATATTTGCGAAAAATGGCCCGATGCAAAAATACCTGACCGCATGACAAGCGGCCCTGATGCCGAGATGGAAAAATTTGCCGTGATCGAGGCCGTTTTGCCGGATCGGTCCGGCGCAGGTGGCTATGATTATGTGGTGTTTTTTGCCAGCGACCCGGTGGATACTACCGCGCAGGACGGTGTGATTGCCACGGGGCGGTTTGCGGTTTCGCCCTATATTGCCTTTCGCTGGTTAAAGGCGCCGGGCGAAATTTATGGCAGATCGCCGGTGATGAAGGCGTTACCCGATATTAAAACCGCCAACAAGGTGGTGGAACTGGTTTTAAAGAATGCATCCATTGCCGTGACCGGCATTTGGCAGGCCGATGATGATGGCATTTTAAACCCGGCAACGGTGCGCCTGGTGCCAGGCAGCATTATTCCCAAGGCGGTGGGATCGGCGGGGTTAACACCATTAGATGCGCCGGGGCGGTTTGATGTTTCTGACGTTGTTTTGGCCGATCTGCGCGAACGCATTCGCCGCTGTTTGCTGGCCGACCGGCTGGGGCAGGTGGACGCCCCGCGCATGAGCGCAACCGAGGTTTTGGAGCGGGCTGCGGAAAATTCGCGCCTGTTGGCCGCAACCTATAGCCGGTTGCAGGCAGAACTGATTTTTCCGTTGATGCGCCGGGCGTTACATGTACTCGCCCGCAGTGGCGATCTGCCTGATATTCCGATTGATGGCACGGTGGTGTGTTTGCGCCATACAGCGCCAATGGCACAACTTGGCCGCAAGGCGGAGGCGGGGCAGACGTTAGATTGGCTGGGGCGACTGGCATCGTTGGGGCCTGATGCGATGGCGACCATTGATATGGACAAAACCGTGCGCTGGCTGGCGGAGCAATTTGGCGTGCCACCGGATTTGTTGCAACCGCAAATAACCCCGGAAGACCTGGCCGGGATTGCCGGAATTGTTGGCGCAATGGTGCAGGCCCCAGAGGGCGCGGCGGCCAACACCAACACCAACATCAACACCAACACGAATGTCTATGCCGGGGAGGCTGGATGATGAGGATTTGGCGGCGCATGAAACGGGCGGATGCGGATGCTGTAACAGGCACGCAGGCGGTGGCAATGAGCGGGGCGGCGATGCCTGATGAAACGGGCGATACGGACCATATCGCGCAAAATCAAACCTGTGATGGTCGCGGGTGGGGCTGGTTTGATGAGGGGCAGGCGGATGTGGATTTGCCGCAGGTTTCGAAAGGGACGGAAAATGCCGCTGCCAAGGGGGTTTTTGGTGGTGTGTCGCGGCAAGAACGTGACCGTGCGTGGCAACGGATTTTGGGCGATGCCGCAGGCCATGATGGTGCTGTTGTATGTGCCGATTTACGCGCCATGACGCTGGAACGTGCCCTTGGCCCGGGGGCAAGCCCACAGGCGATATGGATGCTTGAAGGACAGCGCGCCCTGGTGCTGCATATGTTGCGCCGGGCACGGGGTGTTTGACGTTTGATACCAGCGTGATGGATTTGGAGGAGTTCGATGGCGGAAAATACGCATGATGTTGTGGTTGGGCAGGGACGTGACGCCGGGGGTGGAAACGGTGCGCGGGCGCCTGTTGTCGCGGGCGAGGTCGCGACAATGGTAACGCCACAGGCGGGGAATATTTTGAATGCGGCCGCTGGTGCGCCGTTGCAACATGGGGCGGGCGGCGATGATTTGGGCGCGGTTGGTGGAGCGGTGGATTTTGCACCAACCACGGCCGAACCCCAAAACGCCCCTGCGCCG
Source organism: uncultured Thalassospira sp. (assembly GCF_963976115.1). GTDB lineage: Bacteria > Pseudomonadota > Alphaproteobacteria > Rhodospirillales > Thalassospiraceae > Thalassospira. The sequence goes on along the minus strand of NZ_CAXBJJ010000011.1, from coordinate 38,501 downwards.
GCTTTTCAGATACCGGGGCCGGACAGTCCTGATGCCGAACGCCAGGCATTTTATGCGGCCCTTGGCGTGCCTGACAGCCCGGCGGGCTATGACATTCGCGGTGTTGAAGATTTGGGCGGGGTGGATGAAGCCTTGAATGCCCGCTTGCATGAGGCCGGTTTTACCGGGTCGCAAGCGCAACTGGTATATGATTTGGCGACCGAGATTTTAACGCCAATGGTGGCACAGGTGCAAACAGCTGCGCGGATGGCGGAAATGCAGGGGCAACTGGCGGCCGAATTTGGCGGGGCAGAACAATGGGCAAAACTGGCCCCGCGCCTTGCCAGTTGGGGGCAAAAGCATTTGCCTGATGCCTATGACGCCATGGCGCAGACGCCCGAAGGGGTGCGCGCATTATACCGCCTTATGCAGGGGGGCGGCGAGCCGGGACTGGCCGGGAACCATGCCGGACAAACCGGGGTCGATCCGCAAAATGATATTCAAAAATTGATGAATGACCCGCGATACTGGCGGGATCGCAACCCGGCGATTGTGGCCCGGGTGCAGGCGGCCTTTGACCGGCTGCACCTGGGGGAATAAGGCCCCCGGTTAAAGCACTTTTCCTTTAATTGGCAGGGGCGACGTGATAGCGGCCGTTGCTTTTGCTGACATCTGGCGGGATGTGGGTGCGTTCGAAAGCAGCGTAAACATCATACAGGCCAGGGGCCGGGGTATTGCCAATGGCGTCGTTGGTTAAGGCCTGACTGTCATCCATGTTTTTGGCGGTTTCAAAAACATGGACCGGGACAAACTGTTGGCCTGCGCGCAAGGCGGTATCAACCAGCAGATAGATTTGTTCGATGTCGTCGTTTTTAAGGGAAATCCCCGCGAGGTTCGAACAGTTGCCATGCAGGCTGTAAGAGATGGCAGCGACGGCATCATCGGGTGTTGGGGCATCGTCATCGGGTAGCGGGTTCAGGCCCAGTTCGACATGACTGGGGCTGTTGGGCGACAGATCGTCGCGGCGGATGCGATAAACGCCGGGCGGGGGCATTTGCGGGGCGGCGTTGGCGTCGCCATCCGTGTCGGTGCAAAAGCTGGCATCCTGAATTTCGTTATAGCGGGTATCGCCGCGCAGCCAGACCTGCAGTTTTTGTTCGGCAGTAAAAACCCGCAAATAAACCGGCGCGCCGACAGCAATGTCGGCCTGGCTGAGACGTTTTTCCATATCGGGTAAAACGCGGCTGCGGATGCGGTCGGCACCAAAGCCGGTAAGGGCTGAAACACGGGCGGTAAAGGCGTGAAGATAATCGGGTACCGGTGAATAGGGCAGGGCAAAATAGCCCGCAGCCCCCAAAGCGATAACAGTTAAAATGGCATAAGTACGTGCGCGCACCTGGAAGGCTCCGACTGGGGTGACGTTTAAATAGATCGGGGTCGTCCGGCAGCCATTTATTGGCAATTCAACCTGGCCCTAAAGCCAGAATCCGGAACAGCAAATCAATCATTAAAGCATGACCATAAAATGACAGTTAACGCGGTAAATATGGCGGTTGTGCCTTGTTTGCCGCGATGGCCTTCGTAGGGGCATTTTCAAGGCAAAAGGGGCAGTGATGAGTATTTCCATTGATAAAAGTTTTGTCGAGCATTTTCAAGCCGATGTGCATCAGGCCTATCAGCGGATGGGGTCCAAACTGCGTAATACTGTGCGGGTGAAAAACGGGATCAAAGGGGCGAGTACCGTTTTTCAGAAAGTGGGCAAGGGCGTTGCCACCACCAAGGCGCGCCATGGCAAAGTGCCGGTGATGAATGTGGATCATAAAGTGGTGCGGTGCGATTTGCGCGATTATTACGCCGGGGACTGGGTGGATGCGCTGGATGAATTGAAGGTTAACCATGACGAAAAAATGGTGCTGGCCAATGCCGGGGCCTATGCGCTGGGGCGCAAAACCGACGAATTGATCATTAATGCTCTGGCGGGAACCGTGGATGTGATTGAGCATGACGGTGGTGGTTTGACCCTGGACAAGGTTTTGCACGCCTTTGAAGCGATGGGCGCGCGCGATGTGCCTGATGACGGACAGCGTTATGCGATTGTTGGCTGGAAACAATGGTCGGATTTGCTGGCGGTGAAGGAATTTGCATCGTCGGATTATATTGGCGACGAAGATTTGCCGTGGAAGGGCACCCAGGCCAAACGCTGGCTGGGAACATTGTGGATGCCCCATTCGGGCCTGCCGGTGAAGGATAATGTGCGCAGTTGTTTTTGGTATCACCGCACCGCCATTGGCCATGCCGTGGGGGCTGATGTGCAGTCTGATATTACCTGGCATGGCGACTATGCAGCCCATTTCGTCAATAACTCGATGAGCCAGGGGGCGATTATGGTCGATGGGGCCGGGGTGACCTGCTTGCAGGTCAAAGAATAAGCTGTTTTGGGGCGGCACTTTTGCTGCCGCCTCTTTTATTGGCCCGGATGGGCATTTTCCCCTGAAAATGACGGAGTTTTAAAATGGCAGAAGGTTTCAAGGCCCGGAATCTGAGTGTTCTGGCTTATGCTAACGGTTTTACCCTGTGGCATTACATTACCCCCGATGTGGCGACCGATGTGGACACATTGAATTATTTTGAACCGGCCCGCGATATGTTGCGCGCCGGGGATATCATGTTTGCCAATACCAACCGCGACGGCGGGGTTTCGGGCGGGATGTTTTTGGTGACACAGGCCGATGTTAACGGCGTTGATGTGCGCGATATGACCGCGATTGGCACCACCAACACCGATTGATGGATTGCGGTGTAGGACGCAAAAAGCCTGGTTCGGTTGAGCCGGGCTTTTTTATGGGCGGATGGCAGGCAGGGAGGGTCGTTATGGCGTTAAGCGATGTGGCGTTATGTGCGCGCGCACTGGTGATGATCGGGGTGAGCCCGATCGCATCCTTTGCCGAGGAAACCGTGGAGGCGGAAGTGGCGGCAATGCTGTATCCGGCCCTGCGCGACGGGATGCTGGCGGCGTATCCGTGGCGGTTTGCGGCCCGGGGCAAGTGGCTGTCGCGGTTGGCTTTGCCCGATAAGGACGATGATCAGCCTGCGCGGGACGAGCGGCAATTTGCCTTGCCGGGCGATTTTATCCGGCTGGTGTCGTTGCAAAGTGATGCGGGCCGTTTGCCGGAATTTGAACTGCGCAAGGGCGTGATTGTATGTGCCGCAGACCGGGTGTTTTTGCAGTATGTGGGGCGGATGCCCGAAGCGTCGTTACCGGTGTGGTTTGACATGGCCCTGATGGCCCGGCTGGCAGCGGAGTTTTGCCTGCCGCTGACCGAAAGTGGCAGCCGGGCGGAATATTTGCAAAAGCGGGCCGACGACCTGTTTCATCAGGCGCGGCTGGCCGATGCCCAGCAATCGACGCCGCGCCGGATTGAGGATTTTCCCTTGCTGGAGGCACGGGGATAATGGCGCGCAGTATTTTGGAAAAAACCACCTTTAGTGCCGGGGAACTGGCACCGAAATTATGGGGGCGCGGCGATATTGCCGCCTATCGCAACGGGGCGGCAAAATTGCGCAATGTGTTTGTGCAGCCCTCGGGCGGGGTGCGCCGCAGGCCCGGCGTGCGGCTGATTGACGAAGTTCGCGGGCCGGTGCGGCTGGTGCCGTTTGAATTTAACGTTGATCAGCCGTTTTTAGTGGTGTTCTGGCATTTGCGGGCCACGGTTTATGCTGGCGACAAGGTGGTGCAGGAACTGACAACACCGTTTGAAAGCAAACATTTAAGTCAGATCAGCTGGACACAAAGTGCAGATACCCTGTTTGTTGTGCATCCCGATGTGGTGCCGATGCGAATTGTGCCCAGGGCAAATGAAAACTGGCTGGTGACAAACCTGGTATGGGGGGAAACCACCACCAAACGTCAGCAACCCTATTACAAATTTGCTGAACCTTATGTGTCGGTCAAACCATCGGGGGTATCGGGCACGGTAACCTTGACAGCCAGCGAAGATCTGTTTGTGGCAGGCCATGTGGGGGTGCAATGGCGGGTGCAGGGAATTGAGGGGGAAATGACCGCCGTTGCCGATGGCAAACATGCCACCCTTGTCTTGCGTGCCAATCTGCCCAATGCCGATGAAACGCAAAATTTCGCCGAACCGGCCTTTTCTGCGGTACGGGGCTGGCCGCGCAGTGTGACCTTTCATCAGGATCGGATGGTGATTGGCGGATCGCGCGATTTGCCCAACCGGTTGTGGATGTCGCATTCGGGGGCATTGTTTAATTTTGAACTGGGCGAGGGGCTGGATGACGAAGCGATTGAATTTGCCTTGCTGGCCGACCAGGTCAGCGCAATTGCGGCAGTGTTTTCGGGCCGCGATTTGCAGGTTTTTACCAGCGGTGCGGAATGGATGGTCAGCGGGACGCCATTAACCCCGCAAAATATTCAGGTCACCCGGCAAACCCGAATTGGCAGTGCTGTGGACCGCAATGTGCCGCCTGTGAATATTGACGGGGCGACGGTGTTTGCCGCGCGCAATGGCACCGAGATACGGGAGTTTTTATTTACCGATCTGGAACAGGCCTATGGGGCGGCTGATTTGGCATTGTTATCGAGCCATTTGGTCAACACACCTGTTGATCAGGCCTATGATGCCAACCTGCGCCTTTTACATGTGGTGATGGCCGATGGCACGATTGCGACTTTAACACTTTATCGTAGCGAGGGTGTCACCGCCTGGAGCGGACAAGACATTGATGGTGCCTTTCGCAATGTTGCGGTTAGCGGTGGGCGTGTTTATGTGGCAATTGAGCGCGAGAACCGGTTTTTTCTGGGCTGGTTTGATGAGGAAGCCGGGTTTGATTTAACTGTTATTGCACAATCGAACCACGCCACAGCGCAATGGGGGCAGTTTGGCCTGCTTGATGGCATGGAGGCCGGGGTGTGGGCCGGGAGCCAGTTTTACCGCAATGTTCTGATTGAAGGCGGCAGCCTGCGCCTTGATACAGCGGAAACACAGGTCATGGCAGGCTTGCCGTTCAGCCATGAAATTGCAGCATTGCCGCCGGTGGGCGGGGATGGGTCACGGCCCTATGGCGGGTCAAGCTTGCGGCTGATTTGTGCGACATTTCGCCTGCATGACAGTGCCGGGATGGCCGTTGATGTGGGCCGTGGCATGCGCCGTGTGCCTTTGCGCACCACCGCAACCGGACGTATTTTGAACCAGTCCGCCAGATTGTTTCGTGGCGAGGTTACGGTCCGCGCGATGGGATGGAAACGGGGCGGCCAGAACGGGCTTTGGCGCATTGCGGGGGATTTGCCCCGGCCTTTTTTATTACTGGGGGTTAGCAGCGAAGTGGGGGTGAATGACTGATGGGGGGATTTTCATCGTGGGCACCGGTTATTACCAGTGCAGTACAGACTGGCACCGAAATTGTAACCAGCCAGAATCAGGCAAAAAAAGCCGCCAGCCAGATTGATGCCCAACGCCAAAACGACCAGCAGGCATTGGCTGCGCAAAAAGCCAGCGATGATACCGAACGGGCCCGCAAATTGCGCGTGCAACAGGCCAGGTTGCGGGCTGCTCAGGGGGCGTCGGGCATTCAGGCCGGTGCCGCCGGGTCAGCCCGTGCGGTTTTGTCCGGTGCACAACGCAGTATGCTGGATGTGCAGGAAAGTGCCGATGGTGCCTTTGCCCGCCAAAGCCGCAATATTGATCAGAGCGCACAATACAAGCGGCAAAGTTTGCTTGATACATCGCGCTATAACACGTTGTCGCAAATTACATCGTGGTTTGCGCGTCGCGATAATTGGGGAGGTTAGATCGTGGGGGCAATTTTTGCCAATGGCGACCTGGCGGCAGTTCGATATGAAGGCGACGGGGAAAGCCGGGAATTTCCGTTTGAATTTGCGGTGTTTGCCGGATCGGACATCAAGGTAACGGTGAATGGCGATGAAATTAGCGAAAATGTTGGTATTGCCCTGAATACCAGCCAAAGCAGCGGGGAAACCGGCGATGGTATTGTTGCGGCCAGCGGCGGCACGGTGACGTTTGCCACGGCACCGGTAACGGGGGCCGATGTGCTGATTGCGCGGCGGTTGGGATTGCGCCGGTTAAGTCATTATGACAGCGGCAGCAGCCTGCGCGCCGATGTTTTAAACGCCGATTTTGACTATGTGCTGGCGGCCCTGGGCGATGTGGAAGCAGGCTTTGCCGGAACATTGCGGATGCCAGATGGCGCAATCAATACCAGAGGGGACGGGGCATCGGCGCAGTTGCCTTACCCGCAGGCGGGGCGGGCGATTATGTGGGATGAAACAGCGCGCCAGTTGGTGAACGGGCCGGACGGAGCCGCGATTGCCGGGGCACAGGCGGCGGGCGAAGCGGCCCGTTTGGCGGCAAATGTTGCCAGTGCAGCGGCAGAGCAGGCGCAAACATCGTTTGCGGGGTTTGTGAACCAGTCGGCCACGGCGGTTTTGCAACTTGATTGCCGGGGCGGGCAGGCCCTGGCCTATCAGGATGAACGGCGGATGCCGATGGTGGATGCGCCGGGGAATGTGACGTTGCATCCAAGGCAAAGTGGCGCGGTTGTGCGGGTTTCAAATGGCGGGCGGGTTACGCTGCCGGCCTGCCAGCCCAGCCGCAACGGGGTGACGTTTCGCGTTTTTAACGGCGATGATACGGCAACAGATATTGCAACGGTGGGGAATGATGTGTTGCACCCGGTGGATGGAGCCGCCGAAAGGGCCGTTTTTGCCCTGCCGATGCGCGGCGATGCGGTGGAGGTGTTTTGCGATGGCAGCCGCTGGCAGGTTCAGACCTTGCGCAGCGGCGGGCCGCTGGTGAAAATGTTGCGCACGCAAAAGCAGGCGATTCCGGCCAATGGCGCGTTCATTGTTGAATGGGACAGTATCGTGACCGACAGCCACGGCCTTTATCGTGCCGGGTATGATGGCATCGCCGATGTGCCGCCAGGGCATTATCATTTTGACATCGGCATTTGCATGGAACTGGCCGATCAGTCGGTGCAGGGCATGGTGTTTGTGGAACGGCTGGGGGCGGGCGGCTGGAACATGCATTTGCAGGGTGTCGATACCCTGCCCAATGGCGACGAGGGGCGAAAAGTATTGCGATGTAGTGGCATTGCCCGGGCAGGTATTGGCACCGATAACGCCTTTCGGGTGCGGGTGGCCCACGGGGCAACCGACACACGCAATATTGTCGCTACCAGTTTGGCAAGCTGGTTTCATGTCGTTCGGTTAAGCGCCTGAGTGCAGGCGGGCTTTTATTATATGTGATGTGGCAGACCCCGCCAACGGCAGCGTTGGCGGGGTTTCGGTATGTCGGCGGGCAGATTTTAAAAACAGGACAGATGATATGGCGATGCGGTTTTTGCCGTTAACGGATTATTTGCAGGTGGCACGGGCCAGCACCACGCATGTGATGAATGAAACCGGGGTGATCGGTGAAATTGCCCCAGACGTGCCCGCTTTTGAATTTGATCGTGACGGGCGGGCATTAGGCCTGCGGATTGAGGAGGCATCGGCCAATTTGTTGCGCCATTCGGCCAATTTCACCAATGCGGTTTGGGAAAAAGATAGCGGCGTGACGGTGCAGCCTGAAGCCGGGATTGCACCGGATGGCAGCGCAACGGCGACCCGGATTGATTTTGCCGCCGGATCAGGCGGGATTTATCAGCGGGTGGATAATTTGGCAGCGGGGGCAACCCATGCCTTTGCGGTGTGGATGCGTGCGCGAAGCGGCACGGCGCAGATTACCCTGGGGGGGATAAACGGGGCCTCGCAACACGGCGTTGCGCTGGGGGAAAACTGGCAGCGCGTGGGGTTTGTCGAGGCGGCATCGGCAGTTAGCCGCTATCCAAAAATCAGCACGGCGATTTCGGGAACTGCGGCATCGGTGCTGGTGTGGAATGCCCAGCTTGAAGCCGCAGCACTTGCCAGCAGCGACATGATCAGTAATGGCATCCCCGCGGCGCGCAATGGCGATGACGTGCGACTGGATTTATCCGACGGCTGGTTTATGCCCGGTGCCGGGACGCTGTTTTTTGACCTGGCCTTGCCATCCGCCTGGCGCGGGATATGGCGGGTGATGCAGCTTTATTCAACCAGTTTGAATGATGATCATCTTGATCTCGCCTATGACAGTGCGCAGGATCAGTTGCGCATCAGCCTGCGCAAAAACGGGCAGCAAATGATGACGCAATCGCTTTATGGCACGTTGGTGCCGGGCCAGCGCAATTTGCTGGCACTGGCATTTGATGACGACGACATTGCCGTTGCCACCCAAAACGGGGTTTTAAAATCGGCCCCCGGTTTTGCTTTGCCACGCAATTTTCAAACATTGGGCCTTGGGTCTTATGCAGGCACGGCAAGCGAGCTTAACGGGTATGTGCGGGCCTTGTCCTATTGGCCGGGGCGGTTGGGTGATGACCGGTTATTGGCATTATGTGCAGGTGGGGCCGCGTGACGGCAGTGGGCGGAAAACATGACACAAAATGGGGCCAACAACAGCGGCCATGGCGATGATGAAACCGATGTTCACAGCCGCCTTACACGGTTGCGGATGGAATTGTTGCGCAGTTTGCCGACCGACATTCGGCGCGCACGCAAGGCCTATCACCGGGTGGCCAGCGAGGCAGCCGGGGTGATGGATGTCAGGGGATTTGTCAACTATCAGGCCGCCTGCAAGGCCGCACTGGGCCATGTGGAAAGCCTGATCAAACTTTTGCGCTGGATGTGCGAGGAAGACGTGGCAGGCGGGCGATCTGTTGGCAAAGGCGGAAATGGTGATCGTAATGGCAAACCGGGTGAGGATGCGGATGAAAACGGGGTAAATCAGCCAGAGACGGCATCGCAGCTTATTTCGGCGGCGCGCCAGGCGATGCAGGGCGCTTAGTTGCTGTTGCGGGCCGATTATGGGGGCGTTACGAGACGGAGGGGCAAATGCAGCAGTGCCAGGCCAGCCTTGCCGAATTTGTCTGGATATGGAACCAGAAGCTGGGGCAGGGCACACCGGACCACCATCAGAAAATGGCAAAGTGGTTGCAGCATCATAATGATTGTGGGCCGCGTGATTTGTTGTTGATGGCTTTTCGCAACAGCGGCAAGTCCACCATGGTGGGCTTGTTTTGCGCCTGGTTGCTGTATTGCAATGCCGATTTGCGCATTCTGGTATTGGCCGCCGATCTTGATTTGGCAAAAAAGATGGTGCGCAATGTAAAGCGCATTGTCGAGCGCCATCCGTTGCTGGCATCGGCGGTGCCGGGCAAACAGACCGATTGGGGGGCGGAACGTTTCACCATTAACCGGCCCGGCGAACTGCGCGATCCATCAATGCAGGCGGCGGGGATTGGCGGCAATATTACCGGGTCGCGGGCCGATGTAGTGATTTGTGACGATGTGGAAGTGCCAAAAACCTGTGATACCGCGCATAAACGCGATGAGTTGCGTGAAAAACTGGGCGAGATTTCCTATGTGCTAAGCCCCGGCGGGATGCAGGTTTTTATTGGCACGCCGCATAGCTATTATTCGATTTATGCCGACGAAACCCGGCCCGAAACCGGCGAGGATGCGCCGTTTTTAAGCGGATTTTCACGGTTTTGTTTGCCCATTATCGATGAAAACGGCGTTTCGGCCTGGCCGGATCGTTTTTCGCAGGCAAAGATTGAACAAATTCGCGCCCGAACTCCGGCGGGGAAATTTGCCAGCCAGATGATGCTGGAAATGGTGCCGCCTGACCTGGGCGATTTGGATCCGGCACGGATTAAACCCTATGACGATGTGGCCGAATTTGAAACGGCCAATGGCGAGCAACGATTGCGCATTGGCGACCGCCGCATGGTGGCGGCCAGTTGCCATTTTGATCCGTCATTTGGCGGCAAGGGGCAGGACGGGGCGGTGATTGCCGCGATTTATATGTGCGATCAGGGGGAATACTGGCTGCATGATGTGGCCTATTTGCGCAGCGATCCGGCCCGGCTGGATACCGAGGACGAAGCCAGCCAGCTTTGTCGACAAGTGGCCGCGTTTGCAAAGCGCCATCAGTTGCCGGTGGTGCGGGTGGAAACCAATGGCATTGGCCGGTTTTTGCCCAATATTTTACGGCGTTGCTTAAAACAGGCCGGGTGCCTGACGGCGGTGGTGGAATTTCATGAAACCCGCAACAAGGAAGCCCGAATTGCCGATGCCTTTGGCGCGGTGCTGGCCGCAGGATTGCTGCATGGGCACCGCACCATCTGGCGGACCCCGTTTATTCGTGAAATGCGCGAATGGCGGGCAAATGGCGGCAACCGGGATGACGGGCTGGATGCGGTTGCCGGATGTATTTTAGCCGAACCGGTACGCTTGCCACGGGTGGTGCGCCCTGATTTTGGGCGGGATTGGCGACCATCGAGTGCGGTTTTACACGCCGAACCACAGTTTGACCCATAATCATCATTTGGAAGCAGCGTGTTGGAGGATTGGTAAAAAAATCCTCTTATGGTTGCAGCGCTGCTTGTTTTTGTTCATGCCGCATATCATATCTATAAGAATAGAAATTAACGAATTTTACTATTCTAAAGAGAGTTTTAGCGGGCATAGCGCGCTGTGTGTTTGACAAATGATCCATACGATTAGGGGGACGTTTCTTAATGATGAGAAACTCCTGAACTGACCCGCCGGGAAATTTCGGCGGGTCTTTTTTTTGGGAGAAAAACAATGGCAGCAGGACCGGTTGATTTGGGCTGGTGGCTGACAATGGTGGAACTGCCGGTTTTGGCGGGGTTGTTTTGGTTGATTTGGCGCAGTCGGGCCGAATTGCATCGCAGGGTAGATGTCACAATGGCGCAGAACATGCGCGATTGCCAGGAAACCCGCGACGGGCTGGCGGCATTCAAGCTTGATGTGGCACGCAATTATGTGTCGATCCCGTATTTAAAGGATGTGGAGCGGCGCCTGACCGCGCATTTGTTGCGCATTGAGGCCAAACTTGAAAACCGGGACATATGATTTTGGCCGCGATGGCGGTGGCTTTTTCTAAAGGGGATAGGCAATGATCAAGGACACGCAAAAGACACACACGGAACTGGCGGCTTTGGCCGATGTGTCGCCGGTTGATATCTTGGCCCGAACCCTTTACGGCGAAGCGCGCGGCGAAGACCTTGCCGGGATTGAAGCCGTTGCCTGTGTGATTATGAACCGCGTGGCCCTGGCACAATGCCGGGGCGGGTATTGGTGGGGCAATGATGTGGTGCAGGTCTGTTTAAAGGCCGGGCAATTTTCGTGCTGGAACAAGGGCGACCCCAACCGGGAAAAACTGTTGCGCGTTAGCGAACGGGACCAAGCATACCGGTTATGTCGCCGGGTGGCAAACCGGGCAATAGGCGGAAAACTGGCCGATGCGGTGCAGGGGGCCACGCATTATCACACGTTGCAATGTGACCCGTGGTGGGCGCGCGGCCATGTGCCGGTATGTGAAATTGGCAATCACGTTTTTTATGGCGATATCGGTTAGGCGTACGGCGATGGCCGCTGGCGTTCCTGCGATATCCCTTTCACCCAACAGGCGAGGTTAAAACATGATACCGGCATTATTGGCGCAAATCGGGTTGCCGTTGTTGATCAAGGCGGTGGGGGCGGGGCTGGATGCGATTGACAACCCGCTGGCGAAGTCTGCGGCCAAAGGGTTGCGCGATGTGGAGGCCGCCGTCGGGCAAGGCGTCGTTGGGGCGGATCAACTAGCCGAAGCCAACCGCCATACCGAGGCACTGGTGCGCGCCGAACTGGCCCATGACAGCACGGTAGTGCGTGCGGTGAACCAGACAATTCGGGCGGAAGTGGCATCAGATGATGCCTTTGTGCGGCGCTGGCGGCCCAGTTTTGGCTATGCCATGGCCCTGACCTGGGTTTTGATGATGGGGGCCATTGCCGCGGCGATTGTGATGACCCCACAGCAGGCCCCCGCGATTATTGCCGCCCTTGTCAATACCAGCCCGATCTGGGGTGTGGCCCTGGCCGTTTTGGGGATTTCGGTGGTCAAACGCAGCGGGGATAAACGTCGGGATAGCTAGGTTTTATGTCAGCCCCGCCCGGTTGGGAACCCGCCCGGCTTTGCAGCGTTGACAGGGTATGAGTTTTAAACCATCAAACATGCAAATACGGGCCAGTGGGAAAATGCGCAAAAACCAAAACCCTGTGACCGGCATTATTGACAAGCTGGTTGAAACGGGCCGGGTTAACGGCGACGTAACGCTGGGCGAGATGGCCCATGCCATGCGGTTTCGCAGTTATGGACCGTTTTTGTTGGTGTCGGGGTTGGTCGGGGTGTCGCCTTTGGGGGCAATCCCCGGCGTGCCGACATTTCTGGCAATTCTGATTGCCTTGTTTGCCGCGCAGATGATTTTGGGCCGCAGGCATATCTGGCTGCCTGAAATGATTGAACGTCGGTCGATCACAGGTGCAAAACTGGAACGGGCGATGGAAAAAATGCACCCTGTGGGTCATTGGCTGGACCAGCATTTTCATGAACGGTGGCCGGGCCTTTTGACCCATCGCACCCTTCGCGGGGCGGCAACAATTTGCCTGCTTTTGGTGTTGCCCATGCCGTTTTTCGAACTAGTACCCTTTGCTGCTGCCTTGCCAATGGCGGCGGTGGCCGGTTTTGGCCTTGCCATGACCCTGCGCGACGGCGTTGTGATGATGGTCGCGGGAGGTGCTGCGCTGGTTGCGATGATTGGCTGTATTGTTTTAATGGCATAAACAAAGACCGGCCCGCCGATATTGGCGGGCCGGTCTCTTTTTTGCGTTTAAGCAGGAAATGGTTTAGTCGCCGGTTTTCGCTGTTTGGCCAAACAGGATTTTCTTGCTTTCTTCGGTTACGGTGGGCGTGAAATGCGCGGCCTTGCCTTTGGCATAGGCATCAACCGTGCCTTTGCGTTCGCCAATGGCGGTAAACCAGCGTTTCAGGTTCGGGAAATCATCGAGGTTCTGCTGCTGGCGTTCATGGGGAACAATCCACGGATAGCAGGCCATATCGGCGATGGAATACGCATCGGCAATGAAATCGCGGCCCTCCAGGCGTTTGTTCAACACACCATAAAGGCGATTGGTTTCATTGACATAGCGATTGATGGCATAGGGGATTTTTTCCGGCGCATAAGTGCCAAAATGGTGGTTCTGACCCAGCATCGGCCCAAGCCCGCCCATTTGCCAGAACAGCCATTCCATCACGGTTGTGCGGCCACGAATGTCGCTTGGCAGGAATTTGCCGGTTTTTTCGGCCAGATACATCAGGATGGCACCGGATTCAAAAACCGTAATCGCATCACCGCCATCGGTCGGGGCACGGTCGATGATGGCGGGCATACGGTTATTGGGGGAAAAAGCCAGAAATTCCGGCTTGAACTGGTCACCAACACTGATATTGACCGGGTGAATTTCGTAATCCAGCCCGGCTTCTTCCAGAAACATCGTGATTTTGTGGCCATTCGGGGTCGGCCAGTAATAAAGTTCAATCATGGGGCATACCTTATACTTTCCCTGCCAAAACCTGAGCGAACAGGCACTGTCATTTCCCTGACAGATTTATGATTTATCGGCAAGGCTTGCGTTTGATGGTCAATATCGCCATTATAGAACGATCGTTTTAAAATTCAAGCAATTCGCCGGTTTTTCCGGCGATAGGAGTGCCTGATCCATGATCCGTTTTTATTTTCATCCAACGCCAAACCCGGCCAAAATTGCCCTGTATCTGGAAGAAGCTGGGCTGGAATATGAAGCCATTCCGGTTGATACCAAAAAGGGCGAGCATTATAGCGATGCCTTTTTAAAGATTAACCCCAATGGCAAAGTACCGGCAATTGTTGACACCAACGGCCCCGGTGGCAAGGAAACCCGCGTTTTTGACAGTTCGGCCATCTTGCTGTATCTGGCGGAAAAAACCGGCACGTTTCTGGGCAAGCCGGAAGACCGTGGCGAGTTGCTGTCATGGCTGTTTTTCATTGCCAGTGGCGTTGGGCCGTTTTCCGGCCAGGCTGTGCATTTTCAACATGCCGCCCCGCAGCCCAATGACTATGCGATAAATCGGTACCGCCGCGAGATCGAACGCCATTACGAGGTTTTAAACACCCATCTGGTCGGGCGTGATCATGTTGTTGGCGATGATTTGACCATTGCCGATATCTCGCTTTGGGGCTGGGTTGACCGGGCGTGGTTCATCATGAAAGACGAAGAAGCGCCGCTTGGAAGTTATCCGCATATGGCACGCTGGTTTGATTTTATCAATTCGCGCCCGGCTGTGGCGCGTGCGCGGACGTTGCTGGCATCACATACGTTCAAAACAGAAATGGACGATGTTGCCAAACGTGCGTTGTTTCCGTCGAATTTTCCGCGTTAACAGTTTCGTTGCCAAAAGGGGCGGGCAAGGCTGCCTGCCCCGTGATCTGTTCGTGTGACATTCTAACGGATAGTTTGTCGCTAGACTTCCTTCCTGTTGCCCGATCTGCGCAGTTGCCGTAAAGTGCGGGTCATGAATGATCAGATTATATATCGGGTTCTTGGCAGCGATGAATGGGCGGAAGCCCTGTCGCGTGGCGAGTATCTGGGCGCGCCGCATGATGTGGCCGATGGATTTATACATTTTTCAACCCGCAACACACTGGCAGCGACGCTGGCATTGCATTATGCCGGGCGCGATCATTTGAAATTGCTGCACGTGCCGGTGGCCCCCATTGCGCAGCATCTTAAATGGGAACCGGCCCGCGGTGGCACCCTGTTTCCGCATCTGTATGCACGTTTATCGGTGCAGGATGTTTTTCGGGTCGATGATGTGCGCCTCGATGAAAACGGCGTTCACATTCTGCCGGAAGATTTGCGCTAAGTTAAATCTGCGCGTTATCAGGTGGCTGGCCTTAGGGATTTTCTATCTTTTGATAGACCCGGCCGCCGCCTTTTTTTGCGCCGGTATCTGTAACGCCGGGGAATTTTCCCGCCCTTACGGCATTCATGAAGGCATGGCCACGTTTTACCTTGTCGCCGATATAAAGCCTATCCCAATCCGGGCCATAAATTTCGGGGAAATGGAATTCGCCCGGCGGATGTTTGGCAATGAGATGGCGCAGGCGGGTTATTTCATCGTCGGTCATTGTTCGCTTGGTCCGTTTTGGTGGCGAGGTCATATTAAAGGAAAAGTGCTTTAGGCCCGTTTGCCGATAACGGGCGATGATTTTAAAGCCCGGCGACAGGCTGGAAACAAACAGGCCTGTCGCCGGGTGATAATATTATCTATCGCGATCTGATCTGTGATCAGACCAGTTCGGCCAGTGCGCTCGGTGAGAAACCGTTAAGGTCGCCCCATTTACGGGTGCGGACTTTTTCGGTCCATTGCGCATCGCTCAGCAGGGCACGTCCCACAGCGATCAGGTCGAATTCTTCGCGTTCCATGCGACGGACCAGTTCATCAAGGCTACTGCTTTTGGCGCTTTCCCCGGAAAAGGCAGCGATGAAATCGCCAGACAAGCCAACAGAACCAACACTGATGGTGGCCGCCCCGGTAACTTTTTTGGCCCAGCCCGCGAAATTCAATCCCTGTTCGCCGTCAATTTCGGGGAATTCGGGTTCCCAGAAACGACGTTGCGAGCAATGGAAAATATCGACCCCGGCAGCGGCCAGCGGGGCAAGCCAGCTTTCCATTTCGGCGGGTGTGGTGGCAAGGCGGGCTGTGTAATCCTGTTGTTTCCATTGCGACAGGCGCAGGATAATCGGAAAGTCCGGGCCGACGGCTTCGCGCACGGCTGCAACGATCTCAACAGCAAAGCGGGATCGTTCGGCAATGGTTTTGCCGCCATATTTATCGTCGCGCAGGTTTGTGCCTGCCCAGAAAAACTGGTCGATCAGATACCCATGTGCGCCGTGGATTTCGGCAACATCAAAACCCAGGCGTTTGGCATCGGCGGCGGCCTTGGCAAAGGCGGCAATGGTGTCGGCGATGTTTTCGTCGCTCATGGCAATGCCGCGCGGTTTATCCGGGGCTTCAAGGCCGGACGGGCTTTCAACCGGGGCATCGGGCAGCCAGTCGCTCATGAAGCTGGTGACCGAACCGGTGTGCCAGATTTGCGGGCCCATTTTACCACCTGCGCCGTGGACGGCATTGATCACACCTTGCCAGCCAGCCAGGGCGGCATCGCCGTGAAAAAGGGGAATATTGCCTTCATTGCGCGATGCCGGGCGGTCAATCACGGTGCCTTCCGACAGGATCAGGCCAACCCCGCCTTCGGCGCGGCGTTTGTAATAGGCGGCATTGGGTTCGCCGGGAATGCCTTTGGGGGCCATGGAGCGCGTCATCGGCGCCATGACAATGCGGTTGGCAAGCTCAAGCGATTTGAGCTTGAAGGGTTTGAACAGAATGTCTGTTGCGGTCATGCAGGGAAGTCTCCGGAAAATTGTGTATTGCTGTTTAGATATAAAAAATATACCTACTGTCAATCAGGCACCCAAAGACGACCAGGTATATTCAAGGAAACCACATGATTGATTGTTCGGCGCATAAATTTCATGTTGATTGCCCCAGCCGCAAGCTGTTCGAGCAGATATCGGATAAATGGTCGATGATGATATTGACCGTGCTGGATGGCGGACCATTGCGGTTTAATGAAATTCGCCGCCAGCTTGAGGGGATTACACAAAAGGCGCAAACCCAGACCTTGCGCCGGCTGGAGCGAAACGGGCTGGTTGAACGCAAAGTGATCGCAAGTTCACCCGTTGCCGTGCAATACGAAATTACGCCGCTAGGCCGGGAATTACAGGGCCCGTTTAAGGCGCTTTATAAATGGACTCTTGATTATATGCCCGAGGTGGAAAAGGCCCGGGCGATTTATGATGCCAAGACAGAGCAAGTGGCGCAGGTTTAAAACGTCAGGTGCGCACCACCTTGCGCGGCATGGCTTTGCCGACAGTAAGATGCGGCGAAAAATGAGACTTGTCTTGCCCCGTCGGGTGTGCGCGCGTAAGAAAAGGGCAGGGACAAACAGATGGACGGAGCCTGACAGGTGGGGTGGTATAAGACTTTTGTTTTGCCGGTGGTGCGCTGGATCGATACCGAATGCGCGCACGGGCTGGCTCTTTGGGCTCTGAAAAATAATCTTGTGCCAAAGCCTGATGGAGCAGGGGATAGCAGCCCGCTTTTGGAATGCGAGGTTTTTGATCGTAAATTTGCCAACCCGATCGGCCTTGCTGCCGGTTTTGACAAAAATGCCGAGGTCCCCAACCAGATGCTGGATCAGGGGTTCGGGTTTGTTGAAATAGGGTCTGTTACGCCCGAACCCCAGGCCGGAAACCGCAAACCCCGCCTGTTTCGGCTTTATTCGGACCGCGCGGTAATTAACCGCATGGGGTTCAATAATGACGGGCTGGCGGTGGTGGCAACACGCCTGCGCAAACGCGCGCGCCGGGGTGTTTTGGGGGCCAATCTGGGTAAAAACAAATATGCCACCGATACCGCCGATGATTACGCCAGGGGGGTCCGCGCACTGGGCCGTTATGCCGATTATCTGGTGGTGAATGTATCCTCGCCCAATACGCCGGGTTTGCGCGCCTTGCAGGGGCGGGAACTGCTGGCTGAATTGTTAACGGCAGTTTTGGCCGCGCGGGATGAAGCCGCCCCCGGTGTGCCGGTTTTGCTTAAGGTTGCACCAGATCTGAGCGATGAGGACAAGGCCGATATTGCCAGCGTTGTGCTGGATTTAAAAATTGATGGCATGATTGTTTCAAACACCACCATCGATCGTCCGGTTGGCCTCAACGGCTATGACCAGAGCGAAACCGGTGGTTTGTCCGGTCCGCCCCTGATGGAACCTTCGACCAAGGTTCTGGCCGATTTTTACCGGTTGACCAAAGGGCAGGTGCCGCTGGTTGGCGTGGGCGGTGTGACATCGGGCAAGGATGCGTACGAAAAAATCCTCAACGGGGCTTCGCTGGTGCAGGTTTATACTGCCTTGGTTTATGAGGGGCCCGGCGTTGCACAGGACATCAAGGACGACCTTGAAAAACGTCTGCGTCAGGATGGGTTTGCATCGGTCAGCGATGCCGTTGGGGCGGCTTTTCCTGAAATCAGTGGCAAGCACGCCGCGATTGACGAGGTTTTGCGTGCGGATGGCAAGGGCAGCGTGTTGCCCCAAACGGATAATGTGACCGATCCGACCATTGATGCGCCCGCAGACCCAAAACAGACCAAAACAGATTGAAGCCGACACTTAACCCCGATGCTTAACCATTGATGCTGGTATTTGCCCCCAGCAGGATGCAGGCGTGTTACGCAGGAGAAACCCGATGACGCAAACCCCGTATCAAATGATCAACGGCCTGTCCGAGGTGATCGGGAAATATGATGCTGTTATTCTGGATTTATGGGGCGTTGTGCATGATGGTGTCACCCCCTATCCCAATTCCATTGCTGCGATGCAGGCATTAAAAGAAGCGGGTATTCCCGTCGCGTTGTTGTCAAATGCGCCGCGCCGCTCCAGCGTGGTGATTGCCCGTATGGGAGAAATGGGGATTGACCGGTCGCTATATGGGCCTGCGGTGGCATCGGGGGAAATCGCCTATCATCAACTGCGCAATCGGCTTGACCCGTGGTACGCGGCACTGGGTAAAAAGGTGTTCCGTACCGGCCCGGTGCGGGATCATTCGATGTTTGAAGGCCAGGATGTTGATGTGGTTGAAACCCTTGACGATGCAGACTGGCTTTTATGTACCGGACCAAATGATGATTTCGCGACAGTGTCGGACTATGAGGACCTGTTACATGCCGCATTGGCCAAAGAGCTTCCGATGCTGTGTCCAAACCCGGATCGTGAAGTGATCCGGGGGGGTGTTCGCATTATTTGTGCCGGTGCCATTGCCGGGCGCTATGAAGAACTGGGCGGCAATGTGCGCTGGGAAGGAAAGCCGCTTGCCAGTGCCTATGATTTTTGCCTTCAGGCATTTGATATGGGGCCGGATGCAAGGTTGCTGGTGGTGGGGGATTCCTTATCAACCGACGTTGCCGGGTCCAATGCTGCCGGGCTTGATATTGCCTTTGTCACCGGCGGTATCCATGCCGAGGAACTACACGCCCCGCGCGGAACATTGCCGGAAAAAGCAAAACTGGATTCGTTACTGCAAGTGACGGGCCGCCATGTGACCTATGCGATTGGCGATTTTTGCTGGTAGGTGACGTTGATTTCATGACTGGAAAACGCCGCCCGGACATGAACCGGGCGGCGTTTTTGTTAAAGCACTTTTCCTTTAATATGACCCATTTTGTTTATTTTTGGCGTGTCGTTTGGCAAGGCACAGCGCGCTGCGCGATGCGGCGCATCGGGCGAGCGGTGTAACGCCGCCAAACACCGCCAAAAACAAACCCTGTGGGCCAGCGCAGTCTGCCGCCTGGCCGCGTCGAAATCCTTGTCCGTAAACCCATTACGCCCGGCGGACTTCTCCTTGCCAGGCGGCAGACTGAGCTGGCAAAATGGGTCATATTAAAGGAAAAGTGCTTTAGGGTCTGCCGATGCAGATCAGATGGCTGCGGCGCGGTTGGCGTCGATATAGATTTCGCGCAGGCGTTTGGCGATGGGGCCGGGTTTGCCATCGCTAATGGCAACGCCGTCAATCTCGACAACCGGATAAACAAACGAGGATGCCGAGGTGATGAAGGCTTCCTGTGCCTTTTGGGCTTCGGCAATGGTAAAGGCGCGTTCTTCGACTTTCAGGTCGAGTTCGGCGGCACATTGCAAGATCGCCTTGCGGGTGATGCCATGCAGAATGTCGTTGGACAACTGACGGGTGATGATGGTGTTGTTCTCATCAACAATATAGGCATTGTTCGATGAGCCTTCGGTCACTTTGCCATCCAGAACCAGCCAGGCATCATCAGCACCTTTTTTGACGGCTTCGTTTTTAACCATCGACGAATAAAGCAGCTGAACGGTTTTAATATCGCAGCGGCGCCAGCGTTGATCGGCGAAGCTGGCAATTTTTAGCCCGCGTTCGGCAGCGGCACTTTTGATCAGGGATTTGGACTGGGTAAACAGGACAAGGCCCGGTTTGACGTCGCTTGACGGGAACATGAAATCGCGGTCGGCGGCGGCACCGCGCGAAACCTGCAAATAAATCATGCCTTCGGTAAGGTCGTTTTTCGCGATCAGTTCACGATGGATGGCCAAAAGGGCATCGGTATCGACGTCGAAATTGATGCCAAGCTCGCCAAGCGACCGTTTAAGGCGGGTCATGTGGCCGTGAAAATCGATCAGCTTGCCATCAAGCACCGATGTGACTTCATAGACAGCATCGGCAAACAAAAAGGCGCGATCAAAGATTGAAACGGTTGCTTCATTTTCCGGCACATACTGGCCGTTGACATAAACAGTACGCATTTAATTTTCCTGACGGTTCAGATCGGCTGCCGATCCCAAAAAGCAATAAGGGCGCTTCCAAGCATGAAGTACCTGCGAATTCTGTTTAAATGCAGGCATTACAACATTGTTATCGAAATAGCACAGCTTTGCTGTCCTTGTCGCGCGACGCTTTTTTTGTTGCGTTAAATAGGTGAAATGTTGTTTGGCTGGGCCTGTGCGACCTTAAGGGGTGAAATATCCCAAGGGTATTTACCAAATTGACCGCATAATATTCGAACCTTGTTGTCGCGGATATTTGGGCAATTCAAACGGCAAAACCGTGAACGCGGTCGCGCATTTTGCGACACCAAAATCGGCAGGTAAGTCCTGATCTGCGGTTACACGGGTTTGGCGGGCTGACCGCTTAATATGTCATGACCAGGTTGTATTCATTGACCAGGTTTTTGTACGTACCGTTTGTTTTGATCACGGCCAGGGCGGCGTTAAAGCGGCGCAGCAGGTTATCGTTGTTCGGATAGCTTTTTGCCGTCATCAGGAAAAGGCCATCGCCAGCGATCAGCGGTTTTTCCAATGTGTAAAATTTTGCAACTTCTTCTGGCGGAAACAGCTGTTTGATGATGTACCAGCCAACGGTCGTTGCCGTTGAAAACAGGTCGATGCGGCCCAGTTTCAGGCGTTTGAAGTTCTGTTCTTCGGAATGGGCATATTGCACATCAAGCCCGGCTTTTTCATACCAAGGTTCGTAATAATAGCCCTGAATTCCGCCGATTTTATATGGTTTGAGATCGGACAGTTTTTCGTATGTAACGGGCGGTTTTGTCTGATCGGCGCTATAGGCAAAGAAGTGCGAGTCGGCGAGATAGATGGGGTCTGAAAACAGAAAGGTTTTTTGACGGCTTTCGGTTTTGCGATAGGGGATGGTCCCCCAAACCTCGGCATTTTCCACTTTTTGTTCGCCGCGTTTCCACGGGTAATAGTGAAATTCAAAACGCACCCCCATCTCCTTGCCGATTTCGGCAAACAGATCGACGAGAAAATTGCGATCAGACGATAATGTGACATAGGGGGGATAGTCGTTGGTGGCGATGACCAGCAAGGGCTCGGCGGTGGCAGGCTTCATGGACAGGACGAGCAAGACAGCGAAAAGCTGAATTTTGCCAAGCAATTTCATCATATGTTTTCCCGGTATCGTCCTCTATCTTCGTCTGGTGATCGGCAACCCATTTGGATAGGCCTTTTTTACATTTGGGTTGTTTTGGTGGATTTTCCAGAATTATTTACAAACTTGCAGATGAAAAAAGGGCCGCAGAGATAAAACTGCGACCCTTGTAAAGAGCTTTCGGTATTCAACGGGCGGGTGAAAACCACCGGTAGGCGGTGCTAGTCGGTTTGTGCCGATAGCGGTTCACTGGCCGGGGGCATCCGCAATTCGGTTTCGCTGTCAAAAATATGGGTTTTATCCATGTTAAACGCGATTTGAACGGTGCTGTCGATGGCTAGGTCTGGCCGGGCCAGGGTAAATATCTTAACCGGTTTACCGGCCAGGGTAACGTGAATCAGGGTTGAAAGGCCCATCGGTTCGATCAGGTCAACATTGGCGGTAACCGATGGCACACTGCCGCTTTTTACAATATCGATATGTTCGGGGCGCGCGCCAAGGGTAAGCTTTTGCCCGTTTTTCGCATTAGGTGTCGCCAAAACCGGGATCAATGTGCCGTCATCAAGGGTAATGGCGGCAGCCTCGCCGGTGACGTTATAGATGCCCGACAGAAAATTCATCGCTGGCGAGCCAATAAACGAGGCAACAAAGATATTTGCCGGGCGGTCATAAATTTCCAGTGGCGTGCCAACCTGCTGCACGATGCCGTCATACATGGCAACGATGCGATCTGCCATGGTCATGGCTTCGATCTGGTCGTGAGTGACATAAACCGACGTTGCCCCAAGGCGACGGTGCAGTTTGCGAATTTCGGTGCGCATCTGTTCGCGCAGGCGGGCATCCAGGTTTGACAGGGGTTCGTCAAACAAAAACGCCTGGGGTTGGCGCACAATGGCGCGCCCCATGGCAACACGCTGGCGCTGCCCGCCCGAAAGGGCCTTGGGGCGACGGTGCAACAGCGCATCAAGGCCAAGAATACCGGCGACATTGTCAATTGCGGCGCTGACCTTTTCCCTGGCGGTTTTGCGCAGGGTCAGGGCGTAGCTCATATTTTCGGCAACGGTCATATGCGGGTACAGCGCATAGGACTGAAACACCATGGCGATGTCGCGGTCCTTGGGTTGCAGGTCATTGACCACATTGCCGCCGATGCTGATATCGCCCGATGTAATTTCTTCCAGCCCGGCAATCATACGCAGCAGCGTTGATTTGCCACAGCCCGACGGGCCGACAAGCACAATAAACTCGCCGTCCTGAATATCGAGATTGATGCCGTGAAGAACATTGACGGCACCATAGCTTTTGCGGGCATTTGTAATTTCAATTGAAGCCATTTTGTCCTCGTTTATCCTTTGACCGCGCCTGCCGTCAGCCCCTGAACCAGATAACGCTGGATCAGCAGGAAGAAGGCACAGGCCGGGATCAGGGCCAGCACACCGGCGGCCATCATCTGTCCGAAATCGACACCGAATTTGGAAACGAAACTGAGCAATCCGACCGGGAAGGTAGAGGCCGATTCACTGCTGACCAGCATCAGCGCAAAAAGCAATTCCGACCATGCCGCAGTAAAGACAAAGCCAAGAGTGGCGGCAATGCCAGGCAGGGTGAGCGGCAGGATGATGCGGCGGAAAGCCTCAAAGCGGGTATTGCCGTCAATCATGGCGGCTTCTTCCAGATCCTTGGGGATGCCATCAAAAAACGACTGCATCAGGAAGGTGGCGAAGGGCACGTTAAATGCGGTGTAGACAATGATCAGGCCGGTCAGGCTGTCGGTCAGGCCCAGCGGGGCGAGAATGCGGAAAATGGGCGCGATCAGCATGACAAGGGGAAACATTTGCGTGATCAGCATCAGGGCGACAATGATAATTTTGCCGCCAAAGCGAAACCGTGAAAACGCATAGCCGGTTGTCGCTGCAATCACGCAGGTAAACAGGGCAGTAAAACCCGAAACAATCACCGAATTCATGAAGTAATGCGGGAAATTGCTTTGCGTCATCACGAAGGTGTAATTGTCCCACGTGGTGCGTGACGGCCACATTCGCACACCTTCGGTATAAAGGATATCGTTGGGTGTAACCGAAACCTTAAGCAGCCAGTAAAGCGGAAACAGCGCAAAGGCCACGAAAGCCGCAATCATAAGATAATGCGTGCCCCAATAGACCATTTTGCGAAGCCGGGATTTGCCGGGCGTTGACATGTCCGAATTCCTTTGGGGTTAACGATCCGCGTGGGTCATCGCCCGGCGCAGTGCAATAACGGCCAGTGCATAGGCCAGCAATAAAACAAGCAAAACAGCCGCGATGGCCGAGGCATAACCAAAATCAAGGCGACGAAACGCCTGGGTAAAGATGTAGCTGGCAACGATCTGGGTTGAATCGGCCGGGCCACCTTTGGTCATCACCACAATCAGATCGGCGAAATTGGCAATCCAGATGGTGCGCAGCATCAATGTGATGGCAATGGTGGGCGCGAGGAAGGGGACGGTGATGCTGATGAATTTCTGGCGTGTTGTTGCCCCGTCGATCGAGGCGGCCTCGTATAATTCGCCGGGAATGGATTGCAGGGCAGCGAGCAACGTAATGGCAAAAAACGGGATGCCAAACCAGATATTGGCAATGATCGGCCCCCACATGGCCAGATCGGGGTCGGACAGAATGTTAAAGGGCGCATCCATAATGCCCATGCTGGTCAGCCAGTGGGGCAGCGGACCAACAACGGGGTTAAACATCCACGCCCAGTTTAACCCGGACAGGAAAGTTGGCACCGCCCACGGCAGAAACACCAGGGCCTGAACCAGCCTGCGCCCCAAAAACTGGCGGTTTAGCAGCAATGCCAGAATAAGCCCCAGTGAAAACTGGAACACCAGCGAGCCAAAGGTCCACCAGGCGGTATTGATCAGCGCACCGATAAAGGCGCTGTCATGGGCCAGGGTTTGGAAATGGGCCAGCCCGACAAACCCGCCGCTAAACGGGTTCAGAATGCGAATATCGCGAAAGGCATAGCTTAAGCCCAGAATAAGGGGCATCAGCATCACCGCAACAATCAGCACCACGGCGGGCGATACATAGTAATAGGGTTCAAGTATGCCGGAAAGCCTGCGGGAAAATACGCCCCGCCTTGCGGCGGGACGTTTTCCGACATCAGTCATGTTGGTCACGGCTTTGTCGCCATCCATTTCTGCTGGGCCGGGGTCAGGTAATCGGCCCACTGTTTGCCCAGTTCTTCGGGGGTAATGCGGCCCAGAAGGGCTTCCTGGCTGGTGCGAATAACCAGTGAATCCTTAAAGAAGGCGAATTCTTCAAGATGGGTCGGCATCACGGTCGGGAACACATCGGGGTCCGAAAGTTCGGCAAACCAGCCTTTGAACTGGTCAGAGGCAAAGAACGGATCGGATTCAGCCCCCTTGTAAATTGGAAGCGCGCCAATGCGCTTGTTCCAGGTCAGGTTGGAATCCTTGCTTTCCAGATGGGAAATCAGTTTCCAGGCTTCGTCTTTGTGTTCGCTGGACTTAAACATCGACCAACCGGCATAGCCAATGGTCGGGAAGGCTTTGCCAGACGGGCCTTTGGGCATGGTGGTGATGCCGAAATCTTCGGCTTTCATGCGGCTGGAAATCGCGATCAGGGCGTCGGGGTCCTGGTCAAGCATGGCACAGGTGCCCGAATAGAACCCGGCAACAATTTCGTTAAAGCCCCAGTTCAGGCTGTCTTTGGGTGCCAGGCCGTCTTTGTAAAGGTCGGTCAGGTATGTCAGACCCTTGACCCAGCCTTCGGAATCAAAGGTGCTTTTGCCATCTTTGGTGAAAAATTCGTTTGACCCGGCCGCCGCCGCACCAAACATCACCCAGCCATTAAGTCCGCCAGGCCCGCCGCGCAGGCAATAGCCCGATTTTCCGGGCAATGCCGAAACCTTTTGGGCGGCTTCGTGGAAGTCTTCCAGTGTTTTTGGCACTTTGGTAACACCGGCTTCCTTGAACAGTTTTTTGTTATAAAACAGGGCACGCAGATAGAAACCATAAGGCAGCATATAGGCTTCGTTGCCCGCAGCACGGGCAAATTCAAGCGTGCGTGAATTAAGGTTTGCTGTCGCGTCCCAGTTTTTCAAGTAGGGTTCCAGGCTTTCAAGCGCACCGTTATTGGCATAAAGTGTCAGCCAGGTATCGGGCATTTCCACAACATCGGGCGTTTGCCCCGCCGACACCATGGTGGCGAATTTTTCAAATGCCTGGCCCCATGGCAGTGAAGTGATTTCCACATTCACGCCGGGATTGGCATCTTCATATTCCTTGACCAGCGATTTCAGGGTTGCGGTGCGGTCCGGGCTGGTAATGACTTCAACCAGCTTTAACGTGGTATCGGCATAGGCATGGCTGGCCAGCGCAAGCGAAGCTGCACCTGCCAGAATTGTTGTTTTCCAGTTCATGTGAAGTCCCCTGATATTAGACGTTTTGTTATTTAAAGGGCAGCATCGATGGCCGCAGACAGATCCGACCAAAGGTCATCTGCGTCTTCGAGGCCGATGTGAAGGCGAACCAGATTTTCCGGCACGTTGAAACGAAGTGCCGAATTTGGGCCGCCAACCTGGGCCCGCGTTACCAGTGCGGGCACAACCAGACTTTCATGGCCGCCCCAACTGACCCCGATTTTAAAAATGCCAAGGGCATCGCAAAAAAGCGGGATGTTGACGCGGGGTGAAAATTCAAAGGAGAACAAACCTGAAGCCCCGGTTAAACCATCGGGCAGGTTCCGGCCCAGTGCCGGGTGATGAACCGCCGTAACTTCGGGGTGTTGCGAAAGTTTTTGGGCAATGGCAAGGGCTGATCGTTGATGTTCGCGCATTCGGGCGGGCAGGGTGCGCAGGCCGCGCAACAAAAGCCAGGCATCAAAGGCCGAAAGTTTGCTGCCGAGATAGGGCAAAATCTGCCCGCGCAAGCGACCGATAAATTCGTTGCTTGATGCCACAACCCCGGCAACCACATCGCTGTGTCCGCCCAGATATTTCGATGCCGAATGAATAACAACATCACAGCCCAGCAGTGCGGGTTGTTGAAAAATGGGTGATGCCCAGCTGTTATCGATCATGGAAACAGCGCCGTGTTTGCGGGCAATGTCGCAAAGACCGGCAATGTCGTGAACCTGAAAGGTCCATGATGTCGGGCTTTCAAGATAAAGCAGCTTTGCGCCGGGCAGGGCTTTGTCCACTGCATCAACATCGCGGCCATCGACATAATCCACGCTAACGTTCAGGTCTTTGAGCATCATTTCAAAGAAACGATAGGCATCGGGGTAAATATGGTCGACGGCGACAATACGGTCGCCGGGTTTTACAACCGACAGAACCGATGCCGAAATCGCGGCCATGCCACTGGCAAAACCAAGGGCATCTTCGGTTTTTTCCAGTTTGGCGATTTTTTCTTCAAAGGCCCGCACGGTCGGGTTCAGGCCGCGGCTGTAAACGGGGCGCACCTTTTGGCCGGAATAGGTTTCGGCCATATCGGCGAAGGATTCAAAAACAAACAGCGAGGTCTGAAAAATTGGCGGCACAACCGCAGTGCCAAAATGGGTTTCATCATGGGCAACGGTGGTGGATGGGGAAGAGGTAACGATGTGGGGCTTATTGGTGTTCATTGGACATTCTCACGATGTCGTGCTCAACGACTTCAAGGATGGCGAGGGTATGCTGCCGGGCGCTTTCGGGGTCGCGCCTTTCGATGGCGTCAAACAGCATGCGATGAAATTCAAAGGAATCCCGCGCAAAATCGGGGCGGTTGAACGGGATGGAAAAGAACGATTCAAAGGCTTCGCGCATCTGGCCCAGTAATTGTTCAAACAGCGGGTTACCAGCGGCTTTATAGATCGACAGATGGAAAACCAGATCGGCCTCGCCTGCGGTTCCTTCGCGAAGATGGACGGCTTCCATTGTTTCAAGGGCCGCGCGCATTTCCTCGATATCTTCGCGGGTTGCGCGTTTGGCCGCCAGAACGCTTGCTTCGCATTCCAGCCCGCGCCGAACTTCGAGGGTCTGCAAAAGGCCATCGCGCTGGCTGGCGATGGAAAGCGGCATGTAAACGGTGTTTTCGGTAACCGGGCGTTTCAGATAGGTGCCCGACCCGCGCCGGATTTCGACAATACCCCGTGCCTGCATATGGCCAATGGCTTCGCGGATGCTGGAACGGCCGACCTGAAGCCCCGCCATTAGTTCGCGTTCCGGCGGCAGACGGTCGCCGGGTTTCAAGCCTGATTGAACGATAAAGCCGGTCAGCGCTTCCAAAATTGCATCGCGGCGTCCTGCTGATGCAATGGGTGTAAAGCCGGTACCCGTTATGTCTGCCACACTTTGATCCCTGATTAGTCGTTTGTGCATCCGTGCCGGGCATCTTCTGGTATGCCATCAGACATCAGACATCAGACGTCAGACCAATTTGTCCAATATATCGGGATATTGTCAAGTTTAATGAAAGTACCTGACTGTTTTTTGATATGCGTCAACTGACGATACCGGCTGACAAGCTCCGCAAGCGTCTCTTGCACCTCATCCTGATCGGCGGCGAGGCTGGTTTCCATACGCTGGCCGTAATTGACCAAAACCAGTGCATCGATGCGATCAGTTTTGGCAAGCCGACCACTTGCCCAGGCAAAATGCCGAATGTGAAGGGCATTAATCTGACACATCGGAAACCCTTGCAGCGGCAGGGTTTTTAGAGCCAGGCGTTTATAGATGATCCGCGCCACTGGCACGAACTGTTTCAGCGTGGCGACAAGCTCTGCAATGCCGGCTGCGGTATTTGCGACAGTCAAGTGGACCCGGTCGGGCAGAATGCAGATATCAAGCGAGGATTTGGATGTCTATGCCAACAAATCGGTTATAATCGGTCATGGCTTGTCATCCTTATACTCGAGCGTAAAAGCTCTCTCGGCGGTCGGACCAAGTCTCGGGGCCGTAAGTGTTCAGCTTTTTTACGGGCGTTACAGCCCTGGGCTGCCACAACACCTTCCTACCTGCCAAACAAAAGAAGCAGATGGATCATAACAGATACTTCTGTCTCTTAATGTATAAGGCCGCTCCGAAGGACGGCCATGTTGATTTTTCTTGCCTGTTTAGATGCGATACGCTTCGATCATAAAAATCATTTCAAAAGGCAAAGCCAATGAAGAGACCTAATAATTTCGTTATGCTGGTTTGTATCCTGGCGATATTGCTGACCCTGTTATTCCCGCCTTACTCTTGGCACTTCAATCACAATAATGCCGGGGTTGGATTTGGATTTATTTTCACAGGGCCATTTAACACCAACCTTATCAACAGGGCCCGCATCGACATTACGGTTCTTTTAACTTTATGGGGTGGCATTTTATTAATCAGCGCGCTTGCCAGCCAGATTAACTTTGGTTTCATTGAGATAATACAGAAACGGGTAGATCAATTTATCGCCGACGTAAAAACCAAATCGACCAGGATCATTGTCGTTTTCTGCCTAATCCTGTTCTTTGGAGCATCAGGCTATTATCTCAATCAAATGATTGTTAACGGATGCTTCTCAGAAAACCCAACACCTAAGTTCAAATTTAACCCAGCTGACAAACGTGTTGAAACGGATAAAAAACCTTTAGACTTCTCAGCTTATGGAACACCTGTGAAGCCCGTCAGTGAGGAAAAGAAATACGGTTCAACACCGCTGTTTGGCACACCGGAAACACGGGTTAAGCCGGATGAGAGACCTTTGGACTTTTCGGCGTTTAGTACATCGGTTGAATAAACACCGCTCTATGAAAAAAGGCGGCCCGTGAGCCGCCTTGTTATTGTTTTCCCTCAAATCCGGCCTTGACCTTGGTGTGCCAGTCCTCACCCCACGACTTTAATTTTTTGATATAGGCCACTTTCTTCGGATCCATATAAACCCTGTCCCGATGCCAGTCAGATGTCGCCCACTCGGCAATCTTTGGCGGCTCGAAGCCATCTGCTTCCGGATTGAAAAAATACTTAACATCCAGAAAATGCGGCTTATCTGCTAAACGGTATTCAACTGCCAGCGCATTCAATGGTGATCTTATTTTGTGATCAACGATATAGGTGCGCGCCTCTTCCATATAGAGTGGTATCTTTCCAGTAAACGTCATCCTGAAATGATTAATTCCCCAACAATCCTGGCTACCAGCAGGAACGTTGGATATTTTTTTGATGTAGTGGATATCGTTCCGTTCACAAAAAGTAGATTTCTTCCAACCGATAGGTGATGCGGCAATGTCAGTCCTGATTTCGATATAATGTATAACTGTACCGTCGTCGACTTGAACAAGAATTACTTCCTCAATTGGGTTTTCGTAGCCAACCCGACGATACCCGGAACCGGCAACAATCCATTCCCCTTCAGGTAGTGGCACCTTAACCCGGCCATTTGCCGTGAGATACTCCCCGGTCAAAATACTGCCTTGCGGGCTGATATCGTCAAGTTTGGCATTGGTCGTTTGGCATGCCGCCAGCACGGCAACAACTGCAACCATTAGAATTGATCTGATCATATTTCGGTTCTCCCGATTGCAATGCTGCTCTGATCGTCGGTTTTTGTCTATTCCAATCAGTTCTTTTTGCGAATTTTCCCATCGACCGGATTGATGAAATAAACCCCAGATGGTAGGGTATCATATTCGGCTTGCGAGGTGATTTCGACCGCCCCATTGTCTGCCTTCGCCACCGGCGTCGGGTTACTCTGATTGGCACCACCGGCTCCAACTGACGCCCTACCCATCATATTCTGGACCAATTGATCTGCCATGCGCTGTTTCTCAAGCACAAGCAGGTTTATATTATCCTTCAGCATGTCCACCGCAACCTTGTATTAGGTCACCCGAATTTTCGGATCCTGCCCCAAGGGCATATCCTCGTTTGCAATGGCCAATACATCAGCATCCGGGACGTTCAGGAACGTCCGCTTATAGGCTTTCAGCTTGACTTGGAAAAGACGGTCTTTGCCTGTTTTCGTGCCTTTTCCTTTAACCGGCGCGACTTGATCGGTACCGTCTTTCATCGTCACCGGGCGGAGTTCACCATTTACCAGGGTCATCCGCACCATCGTGCCGTCATGCAACTCCGTTAGGGTCCAATCGACTTTATCAACCGGCACGCCAGTCGCCTGAATGGCCTTTGCTGCTGCGTCACTCGACGACATACTGGGGTTTGCTTTCGTCTCCTACATGTATGAGACAAAGAACTTGGCGGCTTGCTCGGCATTATTTCCGATCCCAGCGCTGCATTGAACATATTGCGACGAAAACGCTCATCTGTTTTGGCGCAGTTGATATTAGGACTCGGGCATGTGCCGGGATAGGGCGCGGGGCTTGGGTTGGCGCCATATAATTTACGGTTTGGCCGGTTTCGAGTCTGGGTGTTTAAATCAGGGGATTGGATATGCCTTGATGGACGGCGAACACCAAAAAGCCCGCCACACCAGCCGTTCAGGGATGGTGTGGCGGGCCGATAATTTTTAGTGTCGAGAGGCGCGAGACAAGATGAGGCTAGCGGCCACGCCCGTTCATGATGGTCAGGCCATTGGCGGTGATGCTGCCATCGCTGAGCAATTGCAGTTTGTATGTGCTCATCCCCTGTTTTCCGGGTTTGCCCGCGGCAAGGCCGTCAACGGCAGGTGGGAACAGCGCGCCAAGAATGGTGGGGCTTTTGGGGGTTCCCAAAAGATATTCCAACTGGTCGCGTCCCACCAGGTCAAGGTCCAGCAATCCCTTAAAGCCATATGCGGCTTTTTCCTGCGGTACGAATTGTCCTGTGCCGGCGGCCTCAAGGTTGCGGCTTTCGACATACAGGTTTTCAATTTCGATCGGCTTGCCGGTTTTAAGGGCTTCGTACCACAGGGCATTGGCGATGTTGTTGCGCACCAGCGCCGGTCGTATCCCCGATAACAGATCGGTCAAACCCTGTTGCAAAATCGAGCGCGCCCTGATCCATTGAATGCCGGTGGCGTCGCCCGACAGGCGCACGGTGCGCGGTTGAAACAGGCCCGGCAGCCACATGCCATCATGGGCATAATCAAGGCGGGTGGTGCCGTCTTTATCAGGATAAATCGTTAGTTCGGCCGATTTCATTGCTCCCCTTTTTTCACGGTTGGGGCCCGTCCATTCGGCGTCGCGCCAGGCGAGGTCGACTTTGCGTTGTAACCATGAAATTTTCAGATCGCTCAGCATCGATTGCTGGCGTGAAACCGGCTCGTCTGCGCCCAGGAAATTGGCAAGGCCGGTAAACCCTTCTGGCGCATTGGTTTTCGTGTCCCAGGTTACGGTGCCGCGGGCGTTATGCAGGGTCAGATTGCGCTGGTTAATGGTTTCCCTGGCGGTAATCTGTGCCTGTTTGGGCAGATTGACGTCAATGCTGATATAACGCGGACCGCGTTTATCGTCCTTCACATCAATCTGGACGGTGCTCATCACCAGGTCGCGGTCGCCTTCATATCCCCCCAAAGGCACATGAACGTTATCATATTCAAAACGCGCGCTGCCATCATGGGCGGCTGCGGTGACTTCGGTGGCCGTAACATCATATCGCGCCATCATTTTTTGCAAAATCTGACGGGCTTTTGTAACGTCCATGGCCGAGGCGAGACCAGGCATGACAAGTAAGCTGGCTGTCAGGCACAAAAATACCGTTAATCGGGGCATTTTGATGCTTGGTCGATGATCAAAAACGGCCATGTTCATTTATGTAAACTCGTTGAATATGAAGTCATCGCGGGAAAGATGATGCATGATTTTGGTTAAGATGGGGCAGGTGGGCCAGCGGAGGCTCGGCATCACGATTTTGTGACATCGTGCCAGGATGTGACTTTGCGAATGTATGAAATATTATCCCGGTGCCAGGTGACTCGATAAACAGGGTGTGGAGATTCAGGGTTAGGTCGGAATTTTACGTATTGGTGCGCAATCGTACCTGTGTTTACGACCGGATTTGCCCGAAAGGACGCATTTTTGAACGAGCATGGTTAGTTTGGCAACGTGAGATGAGCGTCATTGATAATGATGAAGAAGGGTTATTGTAAATGTGACGGTTTGATCAAATATGAGATTTTGTAGCATCGGTTTGGCCGGATTGTGCTATTTTTGCGCGCGTATGCTGTTATGCCGGGCGTTTCAGGCCGGGATATTAAGGTGCGTTTTTTTGTCTCATAAAAGTAAAAAAGTGATGACGAACGGTTTACCGGGGCTAAAAATTGTAATTTAATGTTGCGTTGCAATATGCGTAGATATGCTAGAGTTTGTATGATGTGCCGGTTTTTTCCATCTTAAGGAAGTCACGTGTCTGACGCCCTGGGATGGCAGATGCCGTTAAGAAGCAAATCGACCAGCTGGTTGGCGGTTTCGACAATTTCCGCTCGCGACGGGAGATGTTGTGGGACAGTTTCAAATGCAAGATCCCGCCATTGTCCGTGAATCATGGAGAGGAACATTCTCGCCGTCAATTCGGGGTTGCTGATCTGCATGTTGCCAATGTCGTTCTGGCGCTGAAAAAATGAAGTAATGCCTTCCATGACGGGTTTTGGGCCGCTTTTCATGAAGGTCTCCTGGATACCGGGGAACTGATCCATTTCGAGCCGTAAAAAACTCATTAGTCTGATGGATTCCTCGTCGGTGAGTTTTTCCGTCATGATGATTGTGAAATTCACCAGCGCCTCGCGCGGGGATATGTCAAAGACAAGGGATGTTTGCAGGGTTTGGGCAAACTCCTGACACTTTTCGGTCAGCACGGATGCGATAAGACCATCTTTGCCACCAAAGGCGTCATAAAGGGTGGTGCGCGACCCACCAGAGCGGGAGATAACGTCGTTCAACGTAACAGCCACAAACCCTTTGGTGGAAAGGATTTCCCATGTGGCATCCAGCATCGCCCGGCGACGGGCTTCGCCGCGGGAGTTTTGTTTTGCAACAGGGTGTAAAGTTTCGCTCATAATTTTAACGGGCCTTATGTTTTTGGGGCTTGCTTCGGCACTGCACAATATGTACTGTACAGTACAGTATCATTAAAAGCAATGGCAAGGCTGATCTAACAGCTTTGCATTTCGGGACTGGAAGGAAGAAAAATTTGTCCGTTCGTTCTTGTCTAAAAGTGGCCTGTCTGGCGGTAATGGTTGTTTCTGTTGCGGCTTGCGGCGAGCAAAAGGGGGGCGATACCGCCGCCCAGCAGGCACCTGCAACGCAGGTAACCTTCGTTGAGGTTCAGCCCCAGACAATCGGCCTCGTTGCTGAATTGCCGGGGCGCACCGTCGCATCGCGCAAGGCGGATGTCCGCCCGCAGGTTGACGGCATCATCAAGGAACGCAATTTTGTCGAAGGTGCGGCTGTCAAGGCAGGCCAGCAGCTTTATCTGATTGATCAAAGTGTTTATCTGGCTAACCTGGATGCGGCACAGGCAGAACTGGCCCGTGCCAAGGCAACGCTGGATCAGGCAACCAAAACCCGTGCCCGTTATGACAAGCTGATCAAGAATCAAGCTGTTAGTGAACAGACACGCGACGATGCCATTGCTGCCGAAGCCCAGGGCAAGGCCAGTGTTGCGTCGGCTCGTGCCGAGATCGACAAGGCGCGGATCAATTTGCAATACACCAATGTTATCGCACCGATACCCGGTAAAATCGGGGCTTCATCGGTAACCGAAGGTGCACTTGTGACGGCCAACCAGGCAACCGCCATGGCAACGATCACGCAGCTTGATCCGATTTATGTTGATGTGACGCAGGCCGGTGGCCGTCTGATGCGGATTAACCAGGGCATCGCCTCGGGCGCGATTAAAAGTGCCGCCGATGGCGACGGCGTTGATGTTCGCCTGATTGTGGACTCGACGGGTAAAAAATACGGTCATGTTGGCAAGTTGCAGTTTTCGGATGTCACGGTGAATGAAACCACCGGGACGGTTCGTTTGCGGGCTGTTTTTGACAACCCCGAAAATGTGCTGTTGCCGGGCATGTTTGTTCGCGCCTTTGTTGACCAGGGCGAAGTTGAGAATGCCTTTCTGGTTCCTCAACGTGCCGTGATGCGGCGCCCGGACGGTTCTGCTTACGTCTATACTGTCAAGTCCGACAATACGGTAGAAGCCAAGGCGCTGACGATTGAGCAGTCCAAGGGTGAAGACTGGATTGTGACCAAAGGCCTGAACCCCGGCGATCGCATCATTGTTGACGGCTTGCAGCGTGTTGGCCCCGGCGCACCGGTGACACCGGTTGCCGCAAAGGGCGACGACGCACAGTCGGCATCCCGGTAAGGATAGTATCTGATGGCAAAGTTTTTCATTGATCGCCCGGTATTTGCCTGGGTGATCGCCCTTGTGATCATGTTGGCGGGGGGGCTGTCGATTCTGCAATTGCCGATCGAGCAGTACCCGTCAATTGCGCCGCCTTCGGTGGCGATATCGGCAACCTATCCGGGCGCGTCGGCACAAACTGTTGAAAATACGGTCACCCAGGTGATCGAACAGCAGATGAACGGCCTTGATAACCTGCGCTACATGTCTTCGACAAGTGACTCGACGGGGAGTGCCGAGGTTACCCTGACCTTTAACGCCGGAACGAACCCCGATATTGCCCAGGTTCAGGTGCAGAACAAGTTGCAGGCGGCGATGTCGGTTCTGCCGAGCCAGGTTCAGCAGCAGGGTATTAACGTTACCAAGTCCAACGGGTCGTTCCTGATGGTTGTGGGTTTTGTATCCTCTGATGGCAATATCGACGTCCATGACCTGGCCGACTTTGTTGCCAACACGATGAAGGACCCGATTTCGCGTGTGAACGGTGTTGGCAGTGTGTCGGTGTTTGGGGCACAGCACGCCATGCGTGTGTGGCTTGATCCCAACAAGCTGATCAGTTATGGCCTTGCCGTTTCGGATGTTCGCACTTCCATTGAAGCCCAGAACACCGAAGTTTCAGCCGGTCAGATCGGCGGGGCTCCGGCGGTTGAAGGGCAGCAGATTAATGCCACCATCACCGCACAAAGCCGTTTGCAAACCCCCGAAGAATTCTCGAACATTCTGTTACGCGTGAATACCGACGGTTCCCAGGTTCGCCTGGGCGATGTTGCACGTGTGGAAATCGGGGCAGAAAGCTATAACGTCGTTGCCCGTTATAACGGCAAAGGGTCGGTTGGTATTGGTATCAATCTGGCGACAGGTGCAAATGCGCTTGATACGGCTGAAGCTGTTAAAAGCCGTATCGGCGAATTACAGCAATATATGCCTGCCGGTGTGGAAATTGTTTATCCTTACGATACCACCCCGTTTGTTAAAGTTTCGATCGAGGAAGTGGTCTACACGCTGATTGAAGCGGTGGTTCTGGTCTTCCTTGTGATGTTCCTGTTTTTGCAGAACTGGCGTGCCACCCTTATTCCGACCATCGCCGTTCCGGTGGTGTTGCTTGGTACATTCGGGATTCTGGCTGTATTTGGCTATTCCATTAATACGCTGACCATGTTTGCCATGGTGCTCGCGATTGGTCTTCTGGTCGATGATGCCATTGTGGTGGTGGAAAACGTCGAACGTGTGATGTTTGAAGATGGTCTGTCGCCGCGCGATGCAACACGCAAGTCGATGGACCAGATTACCGGTGCGTTGGTCGGTATTGCCCTTGTGCTGTCGGCGGTGTTTATTCCGATGGCATTTTTCTCGGGTTCGACCGGGGCTATTTACCGCCAGTTTTCCATCACAATCGTCTCGGCGATGGTGCTTTCCGTGATTGTTGCAATCGTGCTGACACCAGCACTTTGTGCGACCTTGCTTAAAAACTCGCATCACGATCCCTATAGCCGCAAGGGCCTGTTTGGCCTGTTTAACCGTGGCTTTGACAAAACCAATAAGTTCTATCAGGGCAGTGTTGGCCATGTTGTGAACCGCAAATGGCGTTATCTGGTGGTCTATGTTGGTCTGGTTGGCTGCCTTGGCTATTTGTTCATACAATTGCCAAGCTCGTTTTTGCCCGACGAAGACCAGGGCATTATGTTCTCGATGGTGCAGTTGCCTGCCGGTGCGACGCAGGAACGGACAATCAATGTCTTGAAAAAAGTCGAAAATCATTTTCTGAATGACGAAAAAGAAAATGTGAATGGTATTTTCACTGTTGCAGGCTTCAGTTTTGCCGGTAGCGGCCAGAATGCCGGTATTGCCTTCGTCAGTTTGAAAGACTGGTCGCAGCGTAAATCGCCAGATCAGTCGGTGAAGGCCATCATTGGCCGTGCCTATGGCTTTTTTGCCCAGATTAAGGAGGCGATGGTCTTTGCCTTTACTCCGCCGGCGATTGTCGAGCTGGGAACCGCAAACGGCTTTGACATGCAGTTGGTGGACCGTGGTGCGGTTGGCCATGATGCCCTTGTCGCGGCGCGAAATCAGTTGTTGGGCATGGCCGCGCAAAACCCGGCAGTGCAGGGGGTTCGTCCCAATGGTCTGGACGATATGCCTGAATTCAAGGTTAATATCGATCAGGAAAAAGCCAAGGCACTTGGTGTTGCAATTAGCGATATCAACGATACCTTGTCGACGGCCTGGGGGTCGAGCTACGTCAACGACTTCATGGAAAAAGGCCGGGTTAAAAAGGTTTATATCCAGGCAGATGCCAAATATCGCATGATGCCAAAGGATATGGACAACTGGTATGTCCGCAATGACAAGGGCGAGATGGTGCCGATTTCGGCATTCTCGACAACGTCCTGGAGTTATGGCTCGCCCCGTCTGGAACGCTTTAACGGTTTGTCTTCCCTTAACATTCAGGGGCAGGCAGCACCGGGGGTCAGTTCGGGCACGGCAATGAATGCCATGACCGACATGGTTGCCAAACTGCCAAAGGGTATTGGTCTGGAATGGACGGGGCTTTCTTATGAAGAACGTGCCGCCGGTGACCAGGCACCTGCGCTTTATGCCTTGTCGGTTATTGTTGTGTTTCTGTGCCTTGCGGCTCTTTACGAAAGCTGGTCAATTCCGGTTTCCGTGATGCTGGTGGTGCCACTGGGCGTTTTGGGTGCGGTTGTTGCAGCGTTGCTGCGCGGCTTGCCCGATGACGTTTACTTCCAGGTGGCCCTGTTGACCACAATTGGCCTGTCGGCAAAGAACGCCATTCTGATTGTTGAATTCGCCCGCGATCTTTACGAAGACGGGATGGATCTGCTTGATGCAACGGTGGAAGCTGCCCGGCAGCGTCTGCGTCCGATTATTATGACCTCAATGGCCTTTACGCTGGGTGTTTTGCCTTTGGCAATTAGTACCGGTGCCGGGGCGGCCGCCCGTATTGCCGTGGGTACCGGGGTTATTGGCGGTATGATTGCGGCAACTGTTTTGGCGATTTTCTTCGTCCCGCTGTTCTTTATGGTGATTGTTGGCACGTTCTCGCGCCGCACGATCCATAAAAAGGAAAAGCCGGTCATAGATGATAGCCCGGAACTTTAACTAAAATCTGCGGGGCTGGCGGCATTATCGCTGGCCCCGCCCACGAAAAAGCCGGTCCGTTACCGGACCGGCTTTGCGCCCGCGCCTTCGACGGTCTGCAGAATAATCTGCAAGTCCCCCGACCCCGCCGTCGGTTGCGCGTGACGAAGAGCCGGTGCAAAAGCACCGGCTCTTTTGTTTTGGCCAAATGCGCGGGGATCGTCAAGGTCGGATATGCTAAATCGACAGTATCGATCTGTATTATTGCATTGGTATAAAGCATATTTCCTTTAATATGACCCATTTTGTTTGATTTTGGCGTGTCGTTTGGCAAGGCACAGCGCGCTGCGCGATGCGGTGCATCGGGCGAGCGGTGTAACGCCGCCAAACACCGCCAAAAACAAACCCTGCGGGCCAGCGCAGTCTGCCGCCTGGCCGCGTCGAAATCCTTGTCCGTAAACCCATTACGCCCTGCGGACTTCTCCTTACCAGGCGGCAGATTGAGCTGGCAAAATGGGTCATATTAAAGGAAAAATGCTTTAGCAGTCTGTCGGGTTTGAGGTTTTATTCCTCTGGATGCGATGGTCTGTATCGT
>NZ_CAXBJJ010000010.1:0-238427 GCF_963976115.1 uncultured Thalassospira sp. | reverse complement strand
GAACTCTCGACCTCTCCCTTACCAAGGGAGTGCTCTACCCCTGAGCTACGGCAGCAAGAACCCTTGCGGTGCGGGCGGTTTATAGGCTACTGCCTAGCGTCTGGTCAAGCCCGAAATATGCACCTTTTTTATTGGCAGGCCGATAGCCGTGAATTTGCCACCTTCCCGTGTATGTTCCACGCAGATTGACCTGCATGTTTAAACTAAAATCCAACACCAGATGAGACCATGAGTGAAAAGAAAAAACAGGCCAAGCCTATCCCGTCGCCCCAAAGGTTGAAACGCGAGGCCGAGGCCCTGCGGGCCAATCTGGCGCGGCGCAAGCAACAGCAACGCGGTCGTAAGGATGATGAACCTGATGATGCGCCAACAGATGGCACCGGAAATGCCAAAGATGACGACACACAATAATGCCCGCAAAACCTCGGATGAAAGGGCGCAGGGGGCTTTGTGGAGCCTGATTGGCATAAAAATGCAGGCAAAGCCCGCTTTGTTGGTATCGTCTGGTTGATCTTGCAGGGTCGGGGCGGGTAAAACCTTGGTGACGATTTTATTGTTTTTGGCGGAGGTGAGAATATGTCGGTAAGACCGGATCACTGGATACGCCAGATGGCGCAAGAAAACGGCATGATTGAGCCATTTGTCGATGGGATCAAGCGCGATGGCGTCATTTCTTATGGTGTTAGTTCTTATGGCTATGATGCCCGTGTTGCCGATGAATTCAAGATTTTCACCAATGTCGATTCGGTTATTGTCGATCCCAAGGAATTTTCCGATCAGGGTTTTGTTAATCGCAAAACCGATGTTTGTGTCATTCCGCCCAACAGTTTTGCCTTGGCGCGCACAGTGGAATATTTCCGCATTCCGCGCGACACTCTGGTGATATGTCTGGGAAAATCGACCTATGCCCGGTGCGGCATCATCGTCAATGTCACGCCGCTTGAACCGGAATGGGAAGGACATGTGACGCTGGAATTTTCAAATACCACACCGCTTCCGGCACGGATTTATGCCAATGAAGGGGCGTGTCAGTTTATTTTTCTAAAGGCCGAGGCGGAATGTGACACGTCATATGCCGATCGCGCCGGGAAATATATGGGCCAAAAAGGTGTGACCCTGCCGCGTCTCTAAGACCGGGGCACACCCCTGAAAATAGATATGCCGCGCCATTGTGCGGCTTAACGAGGATTGAATGGACAAAATCAAGATTTCCGGTGGTCGCCGTTTGCAGGGCAAAATCGCAATTGGCGGGGCCAAAAATGCCGCCCTTCCGCTGATGGCAGCCGCCCTTTTGACCGACGAAACCCTGACCTTAAGCAATTTGCCCCATCTTGATGACATTACATCGATGACAAAATTGCTAAGCCAGCACGGGGTTGCCCTGCATTTGAACGGCAATGCCCCCAATGGCGGGCATACCGGGCGTGTTCTTGATATGCAGGCTGCAGAAATCGCCTCGACAACGGCACCTTATGATCTGGTGCGTAAAATGCGCGCATCGGTTCTGGTGCTGGGGCCGCTGGTGGCCCGGTGCGGTATTGCCCGGGTGTCGTTGCCCGGTGGCTGTGCCATTGGCAACCGTCCGGTTGATTTGCACTTAAAGGCGCTGGAAGTCATGGGGGCTGAAATTCATCTGACCGAAGGCTATATCGAGGCCCGTGCGCCCGGGGGTCTTAAGGGCGGGCACATTTTGTTTCCGCAGGTTTCCGTTGGCGCAACCGAAAATGCGATTATGGCCGCATCGCTGGCCGATGGTGTTACCACCATTGCCAATGCAGCACGCGAACCCGAAGTTGCCGATCTGGCCCATTGCCTGGTGGCGATGGGGGCCGAAATTGAGGGCATTGGCACCGATACCCTGAAAGTTACCGGCAAGCCGCGCCTGCACGGAGCAGAATATTCGGTAGTGCCCGACCGCATTGAAACCGGCACCTATGCCATTGCTGCCGCCATCACCGGGGGGGAAATTGAACTGGTTGGCACGCGGATCGCGCTGATCAACTCGCTGGTGGATGCGATGCGCGAAGCCGGAATTGAGATTATCGAAACGGATGACGGCATGATCGTGCGCGGGAATCGTGCCACCCTTCGCGGTGTCGATGTGATGACCGAACCCTATCCCGGCTTTCCGACCGACATGCAGGCCCAGTTCATGGCATTGATGTCGGTTGCCAATGGCGCGTCGATGATTACGGAAACCATTTTTGAAAACCGTTTCATGCATGTGCCGGAGCTTAGCCGTATGGGGGCAGACATTAACGTGCATGGCCGTTCGGCCATTGTGCGGGGCAGTGCCAGACTTTCCGGTGCCGAGGTGATGGCAACCGACCTTCGGGCATCGGTTTCGATGGTTCTGGCCGGGCTGGCCGCCGAAGGTGAAACCGTGATTAACCGTGTTTATCATCTTGATCGCGGCTATGAACGGCTGGAAGAAAAGCTGGCAGCTTGCGGCGCCGGTATTGAACGGGTCAGCGAATAACGTGCGCCGACATATAATACCCCGCCCCGATATTCGGGGTGGGGACCGAAATATGATTTCGCCCGGTCCGGGGCGGGATATGACAAGACAACAAAGCGCAAGGCGACTGATTGATGACTGACGACGCAAAGCTGGTGCTGGCCCTGCCCAAGGGACGCATTCTTGATGAGGTAATGCCCCTGGTGCGGGCCGCAGGTATCGAGCCTGAAGCAGCCTTTGATGATCCCAAATCCCGTGCGTTGCGTTTCACCACCAACCACCCGAATATCGATATTATCCGGGTGCGCAGTTTTGATGTGGCGACCTTTGTTGCCTTTGGCGCGGCCCATATCGGGGTGTGTGGCAATGATGTTTTGATGGAATTTGATTATTCCGAAATCTATGCCCCGCTGGACCTTGGGATCGGCTATTGCCGCCTGGCCGTGGCGGAGCCGGAAGAAATGATTGAAGGGGATGATCCGTCGCGCTGGTCGCATGTGCGGGTGGCGACCAAATACCCCAATGTCACGCGCAATCATTTTGCCGCGCGCGGTGTGCAGGCCGAATGCATCAAATTAAACGGGGCGATGGAACTGGCCCCGACATTGGGCCTGTGCCGTCGCATCGTTGATCTGGTATCGACGGGCAACACACTGGTGGCTAATGGCTTGCGCGAAATTGAACATATTGCCGATATTTCGTCGCGTCTGATTGTTAACCGGGCCGCGCTTAAAACCCGCCCAACCGAAATTCAGCCCCTGATTGATCGTTTTTCCGAGGTGCGCAATGCCAATTAAACTGTCAATTACCGATGCCGGGTTTGAGCCGGAATTTGTCAAACTGCTGGGCATGAAGCGCGAATCGGATGCCGATGTTGACGCCGCCGTTGCCGATATTATCGCCGATGTGCGCAAACGCGGCGACGATGCGGTGGTGGAATACACCAACCGGTTTGACCGTTTGTCAATGGATGCGAACGGTATGGCGGTGACACCCGACGAGGTTGATGCCGCCCTGGCCGCGATCGAGCCGGAATTGCTGGAGTCGCTTAAAACGGCGGCAGCGCGCATTCGCGCCTATCACGACCGGCAATTGCCCGCCGATGAACGCTATACCGACGAAAGCGGCGTCGAACTGGGCTGGCGCTGGCGCCCGGTCAGTGCGGCCGGGTTGTATGTGCCTGGTGGGTTGGCGTCTTATCCGTCATCGGTTTTGATGAATGCGATTCCCGCCAAAGTCGCCGGGGTTGAGCGGCTGGTGATGGTGGTGCCCACACCGGATAATAAAATGAACCCGCTGGTTCTGGCCGCCGCGCGCATTGCCGGGGTCGATGAAATATACCGCATTGGCGGCGCACAGGCGGTGGCGGCATTGGCCTATGGCACCCAAACCATTCGCCCGGTGGATAAAATCGTCGGGCCGGGGAATGCTTTTGTGGCTGCGGCAAAACGCCGGGTTTTTGGCCAGGTTGGCATTGATATGATTGCCGGGCCGTCGGAAATTCTGGTGGTCGCCGATGGCAGCAATGACCCGTCCTGGGTGGCGGCAGATTTGCTCTCGCAGGCGGAACATGACCCGGT
This sequence comes from uncultured Thalassospira sp., assembly GCF_963976115.1. GTDB lineage: Bacteria > Pseudomonadota > Alphaproteobacteria > Rhodospirillales > Thalassospiraceae > Thalassospira. Next base: position 234,389 of record NZ_CAXBJJ010000010.1, on the reverse strand, counting down.
GGCACAGTCGATCCTGATTACTGATGATGCTGATTTTGCCGATGCGGTGCAAAAAGCCATTGATATGCACCTTGAAACCTTGCCGCGTGCGGAAATTGCCGGGGCGAGCTGGCGCGATTTTGGCGCAATTATTGTGGTTGAAAACCTTGATCAGGCACCGGCCCTTGTGGACCGACTGGCACCCGAGCATCTTGAACTTGCCGTCGATGACCCTGATGCTCTGGCGGATAAAATTCATCATGCCGGGGCGATCTTCCTGGGCCGCTATACCCCGGAAGCCATTGGCGACTATGTGGCCGGGCCAAACCATGTGTTGCCAACGGCGCGTTCGGCGCGGTTTTCCTCGGGTTTGGGGGTGCTGGATTTTGTGAAACGGTCATCACTGATCAAATGCACACCGGAAAGCCTTGCGAAAATCGGCCCGGCGGCAATTGCCTTGGCCGAAAGTGAAGGTTTGCATGCACATGGACTTTCAGTAGCGATCCGTTCCAACCGCATGTAAGGTTGTTGCACGACAGCATTGTACCGGGGATAGGGGAAAAGATGATGGCAGACACCGAGAACAACCAGTGTATCGCCGGCATATATCTTGACCAGAAACATAATATTCGCCGCCGCCCGGAAGTGGAACACGAGCAGGCCGTGGCGATTTATGATTTGCTTGAGGAAAACTACTTTGCCCCGGCGGGTGGTTTTACCGGCCCCTATTCGGTGCATCTGCGCATTGAGGATAACCGCATCTATATGGATGTGCGCGGCGACAATGATGACGAGAACCTGACAACCATTATTTTGCCGCTCACCCCGTTTCGCCGAATCGTGAAGGATTATTTCATGATCTGCGAAAGTTATTACGATGCGATCAAAAAGGCATCAGCCGCCCAGATCGAAACCATCGATATGGCGCGCCGTGGATTGCATAATGAAGGGTCGGAGCAATTGCGGGACGTGCTGTCGGAAAAGGTTGTGATGGATGAAAATACCGCCCGGAGACTATTTACCCTGATTTGTGTTTTGCATATTCGGGGGTAAGGGCAGGTGGCGCAGGATATTCCCGGTGCCGTGCTGTTTTCATGCAGTTTCAACGCCGTCCGGTCTATTATGGCGGCAACCTTGATGCGGCATTTTCACGGCCATCGGGTCTATGTTGAATGTTGCGGGCTGCGTGCTGGCGACCTGGATGGTTTTGCCGTGGCCGTCATGGACGAAATTGGCCTGGATATTTCGGCCTATAAACCCAAGACCTTTGACGAACTTGAAGACGGTTTTTTTGATTTGATCGTCACATTATCGCCCGAAGCCCAGCACCGGGCCATGGAAATGACCCGCACCATGGCCTGTGATGTGGAGTTTTGGAATACCTTTGATGCCACCATGGTCGAAGGGTCACGCGAAACAAGGCTTGAAGCCTATCGCCAGGTGCGCGACCAGCTTAAAAAACGTATTCTTGAACGCTTTCCGCTGGCCCCGTCACCCAAGGTTTAAGGCTTTCCGGGCGACATTGCGGCGGGTCTTTATGGCAACGATAACAGCTCGGCTTCGGCGGCAAGGGTAGTTAGGGCATTGCCTTCGAGCACATAGATGTATTCGTTAACCGCCCCCTTCATACCGATTTTGCGATAGAATTTTTGCCCGGTCATGTTTTCGGCATCGACCGACAGGCGGATATAATGGCGGTTGTTTTTGCGGGCATAGTCGGCAACATGGGCAAACAGGTAACGGGCAAAACCGCCGCCACGCAGCGACGAATCCACATATAAATCCTGAATATAAATGCCAGCTTTGCCGCGAAAGGTTGAATAGCTGTCGAAATATAGGCACATCGCCAACGGCATTCCGTCATCTGTTTCGCCGATCAGGGCGCGAAAGGCCGGGATGTCGCCAAAGCCGTCGCGTACGATATCTTCTTTGGTGCTGGTAAATTTTTCCAGGCTATCGGTCACCCGGGCAATTTCCTTAAGCATGGCATGCATGTGACCGGCATCATTGACGGTGGCAGGGCGAATTTTGGGGAACTGATCAGGGGTAAGAACCTTTTTCATCAAACATCCATCTTCTGGCAGGTAAATAATGTCTCGGGACTGGCCCTGTTGGGCTATGCTACCTATATTAAGCACAACATGCACGTACCGCATTGCCGGGGCGCACTGTGCAACATGCGAAAGGGCTTGACCTTTTCGCGTGAACAGCGCAGTTTGCGCCAACCGGTCATTGTTGTTGCAGCACGAAAGTTTAGGAGTCACATGGCTAAAGAAGACGTTATCGAGTTTCAGGGCACAGTCACAGAGCTTTTGCCCAACGCGATGTTCCGCGTGAAGCTGGACAATGATCACGAAATTCTCGCCCACACTTCGGGCAAGATGCGGAAAAACCGTATTCGCGTTCTGGCTGGCGATCGCGTCAGCGTTGAAATGACGCCGTATGATTTGACCAAAGGTCGGATCACTTTCCGCTTTAAATAATCCGCAGCAGAAGTTCCGGTTTTCGCCGCCTTGCTTACAAGGTGGCTTGGGATATGCGATATATCCCGTTCATCCGGAACAGCCTTTATTTTGCGCGAGCCGACGCAATGCCGCATGATCTTTGATCTGGCGGCATTTGTCTGTTTAAGGGCCTTTTTTAACAACCGTATTTTGTTTAGGGCAAACAGCATCGGGGCGGGTTTTATCGGGGCATTTGTCCTGCTATGGTCCAGATTCGCGCTGCATTTTGCCAACCGGGAGCCGTCATTTGTCCTCGAACGTTTCATTCAAACTTGTTCTGGCCTCGGCATCGCCAAGGCGTGTTGAATTGTTGACACAGATTGGTGTCACACCCGATGCGATTTCGCCCGCCGATATCGATGAAACGCCCTTGCGTGATGAAAGCCCGCGCCGCCTTGCGTTGCGCCTGGCCGAAGAAAAGGCCCGTGCTGTGGCCCAAAACCAGACAGGTGCATTTGTTTTGGCCGCCGATACCGTGGTCGCCTGTGGGCAGCGCACCCTTGGCAAACCCGAAGACATCGCCGAAGCCCGCAAGTTTTTGCGGATGCTTTCGGGGCGGCGGCACAGGGTGCATGGCGGCATTTGTGTGATTGCGCCAGATGGAACAGTGCGATCACGTGTTGTTGAAACACAGGTTATTTTTCGTGGCCTGAACGAGGGCGATATCAACCGCTATCTTGCCGGTGATGAATGGCGGGGCAAAGCCGGTGCCTATGCCATTCAGGGGCGGGCGGCTGTTTTTATTCGCCATCTTTCCGGGTCTTATAGCAACGTGGTTGGTCTGTCGCTTTACGATGCCGATGCGTTGTTGCGCGGTTTGGGATATTTCCCGGAGGTTTGATAACCATGCCAGATCAGGGGGATTGGCGCGACAGGCTGTTACTGATTGATGCGGTCGCCAACGAACGCCGGGTCGCCCTGCTGGCCAATGATCGTGTGCGCCGGATATGGCTGGATCGCGGGGGACCACGGCGTTTTGATATTCATATTGGCCGGGTGTCGCGTGTTTTGCCGGAAATGGCTGCTGCCATGGTGGTGCTTGATGGCTGTGCGGACGGTTTGTTGCCGCTTGACCGCATTGATGGCCCGCTGCACGAAGGCCAATGGGTAATTGTGCAGGTGTCACGCCTGGGATTTGACGATAAAGGCCCGAAACTGACCGGCCGCATCGCCATAGAAGGTGGCGGCATGATTTTTCGCCCCGGCAGCGGTGTTATCGATATTCCCCGCAAGATAAACGACCCGGCCCGGCGCAGCCATTTGGCGGGTTTTTTAAAATCGCTTGCGCAGCAGGGCGAAAGCCTGACCTTACGCAGCACCGCTGCTGAATGGACCGACGATGCGTTGCGCGGTGAATTTTCCCGACTGAAATTAATTTGGCAACAGGCGCTTGACGCACAAAAAAATGCCGACCGTCCTTGTCGGGTTTTTCATGCCCTGTCCGATGTTGATCAGGTGGTCGAACGTCATATTATGGCAGGGTATCCCTGCATTGTTGACGGCATGGCAGAATATATTCGCTTGCGTGGGGTGTTGCGTGGCAATGGTGCCGATGAAACGGTGCTTGGCGTGCATAAGGGCAGTTCGTTACTGTTTGCATCCGAAGGTGTGCAAGCAGCCCTTGATGAAGCCTTGCAGGTGCGCGTCGATTTGCCTGGTGGTGGCTGGATCGCGATTGAGCAGACAACCGCCCTGTGTGCCATTGATGTGAATGCCGGTGGGGCGCAGGCGCAAACCGGGCAAAATGCCGACCGGCGCAATCTGGATGTTAATCTGGCGGCGGCATTTGAAATTGTGTTGCAGATTATTTTGCGCAATATCGGCGGTCTGGTGGTGATCGATCCGATTCGGATGCCGGGGCGGGGCGCACGCGACGCGTTTGAAGCCGCCCTGCGCAAGGGATTTGGCACCGAAATGGACGGTGCCGTGCAACTTGGCGGTTTTACCAGGTTGGGTCTGTATGAACTGACACGCCAGCGTAGTGGTGCCGATTTGGCATCTTTGATGTTTGATAAAGGCGAATCGTTCGTGCAAAACGCCCGGCCGGGGCGAGAGGCCGCGAAAAATGCGGTATTGCGCGCCATCGCGGGCGAGCTTCGCCATCAGCCAGTGGGGCAATGCCGCTTGCGCCTGCATCCGGTTATGGCGCAGATGTTTGATCAACAGAAAGATTGTCAGCGTATTTTAACCGGCCTGTTTGGTGGTTTGCCCCCGCGGGTGGCAGATGCTTCACTGGGGCTGGATCAATATGTGATTGAAAGGGTTTAAGACATGGCCGGTAAAATGACCGCATCGGGTACGAACAAGGCACAATCAACCATTACACAATGCACGATGTGCGGGGCACCGGTGGTGGAAAAATACAAGCCGTTTTGCTCGAAACGCTGTGCAGATCTGGATTTGGGCAAGTGGCTGAACGCCAGTTATGCTGTGCCCGCGACCGAACCGCCAGAGTATCTTGAAGACCTTGAAGATGAAGACGAATTTTAAGTTCAAAAAAAATGTAAAACGGGCTGGACAAGGTGCAACCCAGCTTGTATAACCCCGCTCGTTCCGCAGGGAACGCTTCCGGAAACGGAAATGCTTCAAGGTTGCCCGGATAGCTCAGTTGGTAGAGCAGTGGACTGAAAATCCGCGTGTCGGTGGTTCGAATCCGCCTCCGGGCACCACTTGAAGATCAAAATGAACCCGGCTTTGGCCGGGTTTTTTTGTATCTTTTCCCACGATAAAGGCGCGCAGTTTCTTGGCCTGCTTTGGGATATGTCGCGCAAAACGGGAATCCGTTCTGATTCTGGCGAGATGCCGACATTGTACCGCATGTATATCAGTGTTATCAGGTATAAAATGTGCGAAACTCATCAGAGTCGTGACTGTTTGAGCATAATTTCACCCAAAACAACATTCAGATGAACATCATTTTTCCCATTACGTTCATCATGTCCAAAAATGCTTGCTTTTCCATGATTTAATCTGATTTTTACAGGATTATGACAATGAAATGACAAGCATTTGAGCGATATTATTTCAAACTGCTGCAACATGTTTCACGATAGAACTATCCTTTCGGGCAGCGCGCATCGCGTCTGACAGGACAAAGATTGACATAGAAGGAATCGGGATGGCGGAGAAACAGATCGAGATCGAACTGAAAATGCGGATCGATCCGAAGCATGTGAATCGTCTTAAACAGGCTCCGGTTCTGCGCGAAGTTAAAGAAGGGCGGCGTTTGACGACCACTCAGCTGGTGTCGATTTATTATGACACGTCAAAGCTGTCGTTGTCGCGCAAGGGACTGGCAATTCGTGTTCGCAAAAAAGGGACCACGGGCTGGGAGCAAACGGTCAAGGCCTCAAACGGGTTGCGCGCAGCCTTGCCCGAACGTCAGGAATGGACGGTCGAGCTCGACGACGGGGCACTTGATCTGAGCAAATTCACCGATGATGATGTTTTGGCCCTGCTCGATAAACTGGCCAAAAACAAGAAAATCGACCGGATTTTTGAGACCGATCTGGCGCGCACCAGTGTTGATCTGGGATATCGCGATGCGGTGATGGAACTGGCGATTGATCAGGGGGTTGTGCGGGCGGGAAGCCGCGAAGCACCGATTTCAGAAGTGGAACTGGAGCTAAAAGAAGGCCACCCGGCGGCCCTGTTTGATCTGGCGCTGGAATTACAACGCACCGTGCCGCTGTATTTAAGTTTGCGTTCCAAGGCATCGCGCGGGCGGTCGCTTTATTTTGATGAACAGCCGACATTTTATCGTGCCGATCCGGTTGGTCTTGAGGCCGATATGAGCGCGGAAGAAGCCTTTCGCGCCGTGATCGCCCAGGGCCTTGCCATGATTTTGGGCAATGAAGGTTGCGTGCGCCAGGATTTGCACCCAGAAGGCTGCCATCAGATGCGGGTTGGTATGCGTCGCTTGCGGGTTGCCTTTAGCCTGTTTCGCCATAACCTGCCAGAAGGCGAGGCGGTTTTAATTCGCCGCTTGTTAAAATCCTGTGCCAAGGAGCTCGATGCCCTGCGTGACTGGGATGTGTTTTTGGACGAAACCCTGCCTGCCATCGAATACCGTTTTCACGACAAGGATGAAAACGGCCCCAATGCCGAATTGCGCAAAGCCGCCGAAGAGCAACGCGCATTGGCGTTAAAGGGGGCGATTGCGATGCTGGAATCGTCCGATTATCAGCAATTGTGTTTGCTGCTTGGTGCCTGGTCGAGCTATTCGCGGTGGGCTTCGGGGGCCAGTGCCACGCAAATGCGGGCCATGTCGAGCCCGATTGTTGACCTGGCCGAACCGCTGTTGGAGAAAGCGCGCAAACGCATGGCCAAACGCGGTAGCAAAGTGGCGGATCTTAGCATTGCCGGTTTGCATGCCTGGCGGTTGGATGTGAAGCATATGCGCTATGCCTGTGATTTTTTCTATGAAATTTATGGCGGCAAATCGGTAAAGAAATTCCGCAGTAGTCTGGCCGAATTGCAGGATATTCTGGGCCAGTTAAATGATGCTGCTGTTGCCGAAAACCGGCTGTTGATCTTGCAGCCCACCTTGAGCAAGCCGGGATTGATCGGGGTTGGTCGTATTGCCGGGTGGTATGGCGCACGCGCTGATTACCGTTTGCAAGGCATTGCCAGCGCATGGAAGGCGTTTGATAAACAAAAGCCATTCTGGCGCTAAGTAACAAGTCGTCCTGCCCTGTTGACGTTTTACAGGGCAGGAGGACGGCTTTGTTTCGCCTTGGGGTGGTCGCTGTGCGATTAACCGGGGTTATTGCCTGTGCGTGTGGCCTTCATATCGCGATAGGCATTCATCGCCCGGTCGCGGCCCCCTTTTAAATCCACAATCGGTTCGGGGTAGGTTTGGCCCGGTTTAACGCCAGCCCCTTGCAAGATCAGGGGCGGGGCCTCCCACGGTTTATGGATATGCGCGGTCGGCAGGTCGCGCAGTTCCGGCACCCATTGGCGCACATAGTTGCCGTCGGAATCGAACTTTTCACCCTGCAAAACCGGGTTGAAAATGCGAAAATAGGGCGCGGCATCAGCACCGCTGCCGCCAATCCATTGCCATGAAAACGGGTCTGCGGCCGGGCAGGCATCGACCAGTGTATCGTCAAACCATGCCAGCCCGTGCTGCCAATGCAGTAATAAATGTTTGACCAGAAACGACCCCACAATCATACGGACCCGGTTATGCATATAGCCGGTATGCCAAAGCTCACGCATGCCGGCATCCACAATCGGGTAGCCGGTTTGGCCGCGCTGCCATGCTTGCAGGTCTGCCGGGCTGTTGCGCCACGGGAAGTGGGTAAATTGCGCTTGCAGCGGTTTACGGCGCAAATCGTCGGCATGAAACAGCACATGGTGGGCAAATTCGCGCCAGCCCAGTTCGGACAAAAACTTGGATGCCGTTTTGCCCTGGCCCGGTTTAGCGCGCATATGGCGGGTCAGGGCATGCCATATTTCACGCGGGCTGATTTCACCAAACCGCAAATGCGGCGATAGTTCCGATGTTACCCGCCGGTCGGGTCGGTCGCGCAAATCGGCATAGTCGACAAGGCGGTCATTGATAAAATAATGCAACTGGTCGCGTGCGGCCTGTTCCCCTGGTGTAAAGCGGTCGGCCAGCCCCGTGGTCCAGTCAAAAGGTTTGGGCGACAGATCAAGGTCGGGGAGAGAGACCGCGTTTTCCGGAACAAGACCCGACAGGGGAATGGCTTTAGGCGCGGGTTTGGGGGGCAAGGGCGGCGGCATTTTCAGGCAGGCCCGCCAGAACGGTGAAAACACCTTGAACGATGTTCCGGCCCCGGTTTTGACCTCCCATGGTTCAAACAGCAAATGGCTGTTAAAGCTTTCGCATCGCAGGTCCAAAACATCGCGGCACTGGTTTTTTATGGCGGCGTCACGGTGTAGCGATTGCGGATCGTAACTGCGATTCCAGAATATGGCGGCAATGTTATGATCATTGCACAGGCGTGAAATCACCTGTTGGGCATTATCCCGAAACAAATGCAGGGATTGGCCGGGCGACTGTTTTTCCACGGCAGCCCCTGTTTGTGCGATGGATGTTTCAAGCGCGCCCAGGCTTTTCTTTAGCCACCAGCGCGTGGCACCCCCCAACTGGTTTTCCATCACGTCATCAAGAATATATATGGGCAGAACCGCGCCATTATTGCTGTTGGCCCATGTCACGGCCGCGTTAAGGGCGGGGTTGTCGCTTAAGCGCAGATCGTTGCGAAACCACATAACAGCAATAGGGGGCTGGGGCATCCGGGCCTCTAATTGTTTTGATTTTAAAGGCAGACAGAGCGCATCATTTTATAAATGCCAGGGGAAGCATATGGTGCGCTCTGTCTTTGGCTTGGGGTCTTCAATTGTTACGGCGTAGAATGGTGGTCAGATCACTAAAACTCTGGCCAAGCTGTTTTTGTTCCCAACCGGCAAAGCCCAAAACAAGACCCTGACGGGCAGGGTCATTGTCGCAGGGGCTTTTATCGTGAAAATAGGACGATAAAAACCGGCAATCGACCTGTTTTTCAAACAATGCCTGTTGATAAAGGTGGTCGGGCTGCCCGTTCATCAGGTGCGCGCAAATATGCAATCCGCCATCGGTGGGGACGACATCAAGCAAATCGGCGGCATGATCGTTAATCAGCGATAAAAGATGTGTGCGCCTTTCACCATAAAGCAGACGCATCCGCCGAACATGGCTGCCAAAATGACCATCGGTGAAAAAGGCCGCTAAGGCCGCCTGTGCTGTGGGGGCCGGAACCCCGTCGGCAAAGCCGCGCAGGCCGCGAAACACCGGCACCAGATCGGGCGGCAATACCAGATAGCCCAGCCGGATGCCGGGAAACAGAACCCGTGAAAACGTGCCGACATAAATCACCCGGTTATCGCGATCCAGACCTTGCAACGATGACAAGGGCGGCCCGTCATAGCGATATTCGCTGTCGTAATCATCTTCGATGATCCAGCCATCAACATCGCGGGCCCATTGTAACAGGGATAACCGGCGCGCCAGCGACAATGTGGTGCCCATGGGGAAGTTACGTGACGGCGTGGTCACAACCATGCGGGTCGGCGGCGATGTTTCGGTATTAAGGACGCTGACCTGCAAGCCTTCCCTATCGACGGGAATGGGCTGGATCACCGCGCCATTTGCTGCCAGAACCCCGCGTATGCCTTCATATCCGGGGTCTTCAGCGGCGACAACATCGCCCGGGTCAATCAGGGCGCGGCCAATTAAATCCAGCGCTTGCTGCGCGCCCGATACAATCATGATGCGGTCGGCATCACAATTCACCCCGCGCGACTGGCGCAACCACGCGGCAATTTCACGGCGCAAACCGGGCAGGCCCATGCTGTCGGTTGGGGTGGTCAGGTTTTGTTTGGGCACGCGCCACGCCCGGCGTAACAACCGCGCCCATATATCAAACGGAAAGGCCGATAAATCGGGGGTGCTGGGGTTAAAGGGACGGAATGTGGGAAAATGCGGGTGATGGCGGGTATAGGCCAGGCTCCGCAGTGCACTTTTGCTAATCTGAAGCGGGCGCGAAGGGATGTTGGCCGTTGATGCGGGGTTAGGTTCATTGGCGGGTAAGACTGGTAGCGCTGCGGTGTGGGGGGCAATGGCGTTATTGGTCTCACGGGGGTTAAACAAATGGTCGGGCAGGCTGGTGGCAACAAAGCTGCCTGCGCCCACGCGCCCCTCCAGATAACCTTCCGACATCAGCAAATCGAATGCATTCACCACGGTATTGCGCGACAGGCGTAATTGCTGCGCCAAATCGCGGGTGGCAGGCAGTTTTTCGCCGGGTTTTAACCGCCCATCAAGAATGGCATCGCGAATGCCCAGATACAGTCGGCGATAGGCCGGTTGACGGGATTCATCGGGCTGGCTGGCGAAAATCCAGGAAAAAAGGGTGCTCATGATGGTGATCTGCTGTTTTAAATTGGTTCCATCAATTTTCTTATATCGGTTCTTCTGAAAAGTCCAATTTTGGCGATGATGCGGGCAAAGCAATTTATACCGGTGCCGACCTCGACCCCGACCCCGTGCCCGCCAAGGAGAGACCAATGAGCGAGACCGATTATGATATTCAGCCCCATACCAAAGTGGTTCGGGGTGCCAAGCGTGCCAGCTATGATCGCGAAACGGTCCATCGCATTATTGATGAAGCGATCATTTGCCATGTCAGCACGGTGCTGGATGGTCGTCCGGTGATGATCCCCACCGCGCACTGGCGCGCGGGCGAACAGTTTTATATTCACGGGTCGTCAAAAAACCGCATATTGAACGCGCTTGCCAATGGGGCAGAGGCGTGCATTTGCATTGCCCATCTTGATGGCTTGGTCATGGCCCGTGCCGCCATGCATCATACGGCCAATTATCGTTCGGTGGTGATGTATGGCAAAGCGCGTGTCATCGAGGATCCGGCGTTGAAAATGGAACAAGCCGCCCTGTTTATTGAAAAACTGGCAAAAGGCCGCTGGGAGAAAATCCGTCATCCCAATTCGCAGGAATTAAAGGCAACCATGTTCCTTGAGTTCGATATGGAGGAAGTGTCGGCCAAAATGCGCGCGGGCGACCCGGCTGATGATATCGAAGATTACAGCGTGCCGGTTTGGGCGGGTGTTCTTCCCTGCCGTACCGTGTGGGGCGACCCGATTGACGATAGCCTGCTCGATCGCAGCCTTTTGGGCAATGCCACCCCAGCTTAGGCTCGGCTGGCTTGGTGCAGGGCTGTCTCTCAACCAGTCGGTCCTGCACCGCTTGTTCATAAAAAATGCGGGCCACACGGGTCCGCATTTTTTGTATCCGAAGTGTCGGCTTGCGGCCTGTTGTGGCCTGAAATATTGGGTGTTATTTCGCCATCGCCACGGCAATTTGCGCACCCAGGCGGGCATTGTTGCGCACCAGCGCAATATTGGCTTCCAGACTTTTGCCTTTGGTATGCTGCGTTACGCGTTGTAGCAAAAACGGGGTTACATCACGCCCGTGAATGTTCAAACCCTTGGCTTCGACCAGGGCCGAGTCAATCGCATGTTCAATGGCTTCAAGGGCCAGGGCCTTGTCGGCCGGTGGCGGGTTGCCAATGACAACGCCGCCTTTAAGGCCAAAGTCCCACTTGGCGGCCAGAAATGCGGCAATTTCTTCGGCGCTATCAAGGCGCAGGGGGGCTTGGTGCCCGCTTTTAACCGTGTAAAAAGCCGGGAATTCGTCGGTGCCATAGGCAATAACGGGCACGCCCAGCGTTTCAAGATGTTCCAGCGTCATGGGAATGTCCAAAATCGCCTTGGCCCCGGCGCAAACAACGGCAACGCTGGTTTTGCCCAGTTCGGTCAAATCGGCTGAAATATCAAAGCTGGTGGCAAGTTCGCGGTGAACGCCGCCAATACCGCCGGTGGCAAAAACCTTGATCCCGGCTTTTTCTGCCAAAATCATGGTGGCGGAAACCGTGGTTGCCCCGTCGCATTTTTTGGCAATGGCATAGGGAATATCGCGGCGCGACAATTTTAAAATGTCGTTGCCTTTGGCAAAATATTCCAGCTCCGCCGGGGACAGCCCGATTTTGCAACGACCACCAATAACGGCGATGGTGGCGGGAACGGCCCCGTTATCGCGCACATCCTGTTCAACAGCCTGTGCGGTTTCCAGGTTTTGCGGATAGGGCATGCCATGCGAAATGATGGTCGATTCCAGGGCAACAACCGGTGCGCCACTGGCAAAGGCTTCGGCAACTTCCGGGGCAAGGTCGATAAATTCGGACATTCATCTGCTCATCATTGGGTTAAAGTTTTAAAGGTCAGGATTAAACACAATAGGCCCATTTATCCAGCCAAAACCGGGCGACCTTGCCCCTTTTGTGTTGCAAGGCAGCCCTGAGCGCGGCGGGCACAGCGTTGCCTGCCAGAATTGTTCAATTTAGTTCCGTACCCAAAACGTCCAGAAAGTGATGAATGGGCGGCGGCGAAAACGGGGGCGCTCAAAGGTGGTATAAAGGACAAAATCGTCACATGCGTAATTCATTCCACCAGCGCGCCCGATTTAATATTTTGTTGACGGCAACGTCAAATCTCTGCAAATTGTACCTTACAAGGTACAATGGTGGCGACATGAAAAAGATTTACGCCCATATCGGTTCGTCTTTTGACGATTTTCTGGATGAAGAAGGCATTCGCGATGACGTTGAAGCCGTCGCAGTAAAGCGCGTTATTGCATGGCAGATTTCGCAGGCGATGCAGGAATTGAACCTGACCAAAAGCATGATGGCAGAACGTATGCAAACAAGCCGGACTCAGCTTGATCGGCTTTTGGACCCCAAAAACGACAAAATACAGCTTGATACCATTCTTCGCGGGGCGAAAGCTGTGGGGCGAAAATTACGGTTTGAACTGGTTTAACTAAAAATGGCCGCCTTGCGAACAAGGCGGCCATCGTTTCTTTGCCAACAGATTGAAAAGAACCTTAGTTCTTTTCTTTGTCGACCAGCTGGTTGGCGGCGATCCACGGCATCATGGCGCGCAGTTTGGTGCCAACTTCTTCGATTTCGTGTTCGGCGTTCAAACGGCGGGTTGCCTTGAACATCGGCTGGCCGCAATGCATTTCCTGAACGAAGTCACGCACGAATTTGCCTTCCTGGATGTCTTTGAGAACATCTTTCATGCGTTCTTTAACCGATGCATCGATCACGCGCGGGCCGGTAACATAGTCACCATATTCAGCGGTGTTCGAGATCGAGTAACGCATGTTGGCCATGCCGCCTTCATACATCAGATCAACAATCAGCTTCACTTCGTGCAGGCATTCGAAATAGGCCATTTCCGGCGCATAGCCAGCTTCGGTCAGGGTTTCAAAGCCGTATTTGATCAACTGGGTCAGGCCGCCACACAAAACAGCCTGTTCGCCGAACAGGTCGGTTTCGCATTCTTCGCGGAAGGTGGTTTCGATCACGCCGGAACGACCGCCACCAATGGCAGAGGCATAGGACAGCGCCAGTTCAAGGGCATTGCCTGATGCGTTCTGTTCAACCGCAACCAGGCAAGGAACCCCGCCGCCACGGGCATATTCGGAACGCACCGTGTGGCCCGGGCCTTTTGGTGCCACCATCATCACGTCCAGATCGGCGCGCGGCTCGATCAGGCCGAAATGAACGTTCAGGCCGTGTGCAAACATCAGCGCGGCACCTTCTTTAAGGTTATCACGCAGTTCCTTGGCATAAATGGCAGCCTGGTTTTCGTCCGGTGTGAGGATCATGACGACATCGGCCCATGCGGCGGCTTCGGCCGGGGTCATGGTTTTCAGGCCTGCTTTTTCGGCTTTCTTGCGGGTTGCTGAACCTTCACGCAGGCCAACAGCAACTTCTGCAACGCCGGAATCATGCAGGTTAAGGGCATGGGCATGGCCCTGCGATCCGTAACCGATGATGGCAACTTTTTTGGTCTTGATCAGATTAACATCTGCATCGCGGTCGTAATAAACACGCATCTTTCGATACCTCTGGACGTTGGGCCGCGCTTTTTTGTTATCTTGCGGGGCCACTGGATTAAAAGGATCAAATGGATTTACCCCCCGACCCGTGCCGGGAGGGGCAAATTCACATCATCAGGGTGCCGCGCGAAATGGCGGCGACACCGGTACGGGAAATTTCCGAAAGGCCAAGCGGTACCATCAATTTATTGAAGGCATCAATCTTTTCAGGGCTGCCGATGATTTCGAAAATAAAGGAAGTGTTGGTTGCATCGACCGCGCGCGCCTTGAAAATATCGGCAATGCGCAGGGATTCAACACGTTTTTCACCGGTCGCAATGACCTTGACCAATGCCAGCTCGCGTTCAACACTGGGCCCGGCCAGGGTCAAATCGCTGACCTTGTGGATCGGAACCAGACGCCCGAGCTGGGCCTTGATTTGTTCGATCACCATGGGTGTGCCCGAGGTTACAACGGTAATGCGCGACAGGCGCGAACCGGCGTCAACTTCGGCCACGGTCAGGCTTTCGATGTTATAGCCACGGCCCGAAAACAGGCCGATAACACGGGCCAGAACGCCCGCTTCGTTGTCCACCAGAACAGAAATGGTGTGTTTTGAAATTTCAGTTTCTTTCACGGTCTTGCTCCGCTGCGGTCGGGGCGGGCGATGAACCATCGCAACCAGCCCTACCTGTCATAATGAAAATATCGGTGTTCCGGGTGTGCTTTTTACAAGGCAGGCCGGTCAGACCAGTACCATCCCTTCATCGGAATCAATGGCCTGGTCGCCACTTGTTTCATGGCCGAGCAACATTTCATTGTGCGGCTTGCCAGACGGGATCATCGGGAAACAGTTTTCCTTGTCATCGACCGCGATATCGACAATCACCGGGCCGTCAATATCGAGCATTTTTTGCAAGGTGGCATCGAGATCGGCCGGGTCCTTGCAGGTCAGGCCGGTAAAGCCAAAGGCATCGGCAAGTTTGACAAAGTCGGGCAGGGTTTCGCTATAGCTTTCGGAATAGCGCGACCCGTGCAGCAATTGCTGCCACTGGCGGACCATGCCCATATAACGGTTATTCAAAATGATGGTTTTTACCGGCAGGCGATACTGGGTCAGCGTCGCGCATTCCTGAATGTTCATCATGATCGATGCATCGCCGCTAAAGCAAATGACCGTCGCATCGGGATGGGCAACCTGAACGCCCATGGCCGCAGGCAGGCCATAGCCCATGGTGCCAAGGCCCCCCGATGTCATCCATTCATTGGGATGTTCAAAGCCGAAATGCTGGGCCGCCCACATCTGATGCTGGCCAACATCGGTGGTGATAAAGGTTTTGCGATTGCGTGTCAGCGCATGCATCCGGCGGATAACGTGCTGGGGTTTGATCACATCGGCTGGCTGAATATAGGACAGGCAGCGTTTTTCGCGCCAGCCTTCAATTTCGCTCCACCACGAATCAAGGGCCGCCTGATTAACGCTGTGTTGTTTGGCTTTCCAGATTTTCATCATGTCTTCGATGACATGGCCGACATCGCCGACAATACCCACATCAACAGCAACGTTTTTGTTGATCGAGCTGGGATCAATATCGATCTGGATTTTGGTCGAGCCGGGCGAGAAGAAATCGATATTGCCGGTCACACGGTCATCAAAGCGCGCACCAATCGCAACCATGACATCGCAATCATGCATCGCAAGGTTGGCTTCATAGGTGCCGTGCATGCCCAGCATACCGAGATATTGTTTGTCCGATGCCGGATAGGCACCCAGCCCCATCAGGGTCAGGGTAATCGGCGCGCCGGTCAGCCGGGTAAATTCGGTCAGCAGTTTGCAGGCCTGTGCGCCGGAATTGATAACACCGCCGCCGCAATACAGAACCGGCTTTTTCGCCGCCGCCAGAATTTCAACCGCTTTCTCAATCTCGGAGCGATCGCCCTTCACGGACGGATTATAGGTGCGATGCTGAACCTGCGAGGGGGCGATATACGGCGCAGGTGCGACCAGAATATCCTTGGGCAGGTCGATCACAACCGGGCCGGGGCGACCATGGGTGGCCACGTGAAAGGCCTCGTGCATGGTGCGGGCCAGCTTGCTGCTTTCCTTGACCAGATAGTTATGCTTGGTGCAAGGCCGCGTGATGCCGGTGGTATCGGCTTCCTGAAAGGCATCGTTGCCAATCAGGTGGGTGGGCACCTGGCCGGTCAGGCAGATGATCGGGATCGAGTCCAGTAACGCGTCGGTGAGGCCGGTAACGGCGTTAGTCGCACCGGGGCCGCTGGTGACCAGGACGCAGCCAACCTTGCCGGTGGAGCGCGCATAGCCTTCGGCAGCGTGGACAGCAGCCTGTTCATGGCGCACCAGAATGTGACGAATGTGATTCTGTTTGAATATTTCGTCATATAGCGGAAGGACGGCGCCGCCGGGATAGCCGAATACGACCTCCACACCCTGGTCTGTCAGGGCCTGCAACACTACTTCCGAACCATTCATAATACGTTCTGCCATGATTTTCCGAGCCTCTTGCTTAGCGACAACAACGTGTCGCGTGATAACCGCGTGATTGAAACATGATCGATCTACCCTGTGATTGGGGTTGAAAAAGCCGCCGAAACGGCGGTTTTCCGCCATTTCACTGGCGGAAAGGCCAACCTATCGCCTCACTTTGGCGCGGTCAACAGAAATTGGTGAACAAGATTACGCAATTTGCCTGCCAGACTTTCCGAATATTGCGTGTCGATGGTTTCGCGGTCGGTCATTTGATGACGAAACCACGTCAATTGCCGCTTGGCATAACGGCGTGTTTCACGCTGTGCCAGGGCCTGTGCCTCGGCCAGCGAGAGCGTACCTGCCAGGTATGATGCAAGCTCGCGAACCCCAACCGCCTTCATTACCGGGGATTCGGGCGGCAGGTTTTGTTCAAGCAGAAATTTAACCTCGTCAATCGCGCCCTGTTCGATCATCAGCTCAAAGCGACGGTTGCAGCGGTCATATAAAATGTCGCGTGGGGGCATGTAGCAGAATTTCAGGAAAGCCATGCCGTTTGGTGGAGGCAGCATTGCAGCGCCGTGCCAGTGCGCCAAACCGTGCCCGGTCGCCCGTAAAACCTCGGCGGCGCGAATCAGGCGCTGTGTATTGGCAGAATCCAGTGTGGCGGCGGTGGCAGGGTCGTTTTTTTGCAAGCGGGCAAAAAAGGCATCATGGCCCAGATCGGTCAGTTCAGCGGTTATGGTGTCGCGCACCGATTTATCAATTTCGGGGATCGGGGCAATGCCGTCGGTCAGGGCATTTAAATACATACCGGTGCCACCGGTGATGATGGGCAGGTGCCCGCTGGCATGGCAGGCGGCAATTTCGGCCAATGCCATGTCGCGCCATTTGCCCGCAGAGCACGCTTCGCGCCCTGACAGCACGCCATACAGGCGGTGAGGCGCGCGTGATAGCTCGGTATCATCCGGGCGGGCACTCAGCACGCGAAGCTCGCGATAAACCTGCATGCTGTCGGCATTGATGATAACACCGTCAAAGTCCCGCGCCAGATCCAGCGCCAGTGCCGATTTGCCACTGGCCGTGGGCCCGGCAACAATGACAACCGGCAAAAAGGGTGTTGCTGTTTCTGGGGGCACCGCCGGGCATATGCGGGCGTCAGACGGGGTGGGGTTTTTGCGGGTGGTCTCGCTCATCAATGCAGTTCCGTTGTTACCGGTTATTTTCAGGGACCGGCGGATTGCGGTTTAACGGAGGGGATATAACAGGTGCAGGGCACCCTTATCCATAAACTGTTTGCATTGATATTGTAAGATATGTGGCGGTTTCGCAAATGCAGGAAACCCGTTTCAAGGTGTGGGCGACCATCGGGGGGGGCCAGCCGGGCCGTCAGGCGGTTGTTCGGGACCATATTGTTCAAGACCGTGCAGGCCCGACAATATCACCGGTGGGGCAACTGGTTTATCCTTCGGAATTCGGGTTGCACGGGGCATTTTCCGGGGCATCCCAGGGGTTGCACAGGGTAACGCCGGTGGGTTTGAATTCATCGATATTGCGGGTGACCACGGTCAGGCCATGCACAAGGGCGGTTGCGGCGAGCAGCGTTGCGCCTTCGGAATGCGAGCCACGGCTGTGAAACTGCGCGCATTTACGGGCAACCTTTTCATTGATTGGCAACACGCGCCCGTCAAATGCCGGGATCACGTGGTCATCAAGCCATTTACGCATGATCGCGCCGCGTTCTTCGTCCTGCCATTCAAATTCAAGAATGGCAATTTCAAGTTCCAGAATGGTAATAGCCGACAGAAAGGTGCCTGCGGTTGGCACTGAATTTGCCCATTTTACCACATTCTCGTTGGCTTTCTCGCTGCCTGCTTTGCGCAGTTCAACGATGACGTCACTATCAAGCAGATACATTATTCAAAATCCGTCAGGTCGGACATATTTTCTATGCGTTGGGGTTTCAGATCGATATCAACCGTTTCGGGCATCGCCAGCAAGTCGACGATCGACGGCGCAAGGCCAAGAATTTTCTGGTATTGTTCAATCGACAGCAAAACATGGGCAGGTTTACCCCGGTCAGTGATGAATACCGGCCCTTTGTGGCTTGCCTTTTTTGCTTTGCTGGTATCCTGGTTAAACGCGCGGGCGGTAAATGTGCTGATCTCCATGACGGGCTTTCTTGTTATTCGTGGCGGCAAAAACGAATGTCAAAATAGCAGAGCTTTCTGTTGTATCAATGTTTCTACTCCGGTGATGTTCCGGTTTTACCGAAACTTTTCTTGTCTTTGCAGTGCGCAATCAGGATAAAGGCGGAAACAACCCGCAAGCACAGCCAGTAAGGAGCCTGTATTAAATGGATCTGGTGTTGACCCTGATCACCGCGCCAAACTCTGGTGCTTTGACCTGTGACATGATTGAGGCGGCAACCACCACGCTCGCACAGGCCGGGGCAGATGTCGGTGACCTTCGCTGGCTTGCGCAAGATGAAGCCTGTGAGATTGTCTTTAATGGTGTAACGCTTCAGCATGCCGATCAGGCATTGGAAAAATGTAATATTGATGCCGACAAGGTGGTGCAGCCGGTTGCCGGGCGAGCCAAAAAGCTGCTGATTGCCGATATGGACAGCACGGTGGTGACGGGCGAAACGCTTGACGAACTTGCCGATTTTGCCGGAGTCAAAGACCGCGTTGCCGCCATTACCGCGCGCGCCATGAATGGCGAACTGGACTTTGAAGCGGCCCTTGATGAACGGGTCGGGTTGCTCGCGGGGATGGCAACCGCGATGCTTGATGAAGCCTGGAAACGGATTGAATATACCGGTGGCGCCCGCGAACTGGTGGCCACCATGCGGGCCAACGGGGCCTTCGCCGCTTTGGTATCGGGCGGGTTTGACTTTTTCACATCCGCCGTGCGTCGCGAACTGGGCTTTGATTTTGACCAGGCCAATGTCTTGCTGACCCATGCGGATAATACCTTGACCGGCAAGGTGCAAAAGCCGGTGCTGGACCGCCAGGCCAAGGTTGATGCCCTGGAAATGCTGGCTGCCCAAAATGGTATTACGGCAGGCGATGCGATTGCCGTTGGCGATGGTGCCAATGATTTGCAGATGATTTCGGTGGCCGGAACCGGGGTTGCCTTTCGCGCCAAACCATCGGTTCAAAAGCAGGCCCGTATCCGTATCAACCACGGAGATTTGACAGCGTTGTTGTATTTGCAAGGTTATGCGCGCGATCAGTTTGTCGGTGCATAGTTAAAGCAGACGGCGCCAGACCATGGTTGTGCTTTAAAGCATTAAGAATGGCACTTCGTAAATGCATAAGGGGCGGCCCGTTCAGACCGCCCCTTATTGTTTAAGTCCGTTAATAATCTAACGGCTTATTTGTCTTTTTTGTCGAGCGTCAGGCCAAAGTAACGCGGGCCTGCCGACGTTTCGATCAACATCAGGATGGTGCGTTTGCCATCATCCTGTGCCGATTTGACGGCTTTTTGAACTTCTTCAACGGTACCAACCGACTGGTGCGATGCTTCGAGAATGATATCGCCCGGGCGAACACCCTTTTCAGCCGAGAAGCTGGCCGTGTCGACATCGGTAACAACAACACCTTCGGTATCGGCAGTCAGGTTGAAACGCTGACGCAATTCGTCGTCAACATTGGCAACCTTCAGGCCAAGCGCATCAATGGTGGCTTCGCTTGATGTTTTTTCCGGTGCCTGTTCCTGCGTGTCTTTGGTGGTGTTATCGGCAGACGTATCTTCCTTTAACTCGCCAAGATCAACGGTGATGTCTTTTTTCGCGCCATCGCGCCACAGTTCAACATCAATCGATTTGCCAATTTTGGTTTCGGCAACAATGCGCGGCAGACGACGCATGCTGTCGACGTCTTTGCCGTCAAACTTCAAAATGACGTCACCCTGTTTGATGCCCGCTTTTTCGGCAGGGCCGTCTTTGGTGACATCGGCAACCATTGCGCCGCTGGCTTTGTCCAGCCCAACAGAATCGGCGATGTCATCGGTGACGGTCTGGATGTGAACACCCAGCCAGCCACGACGCGGACGGCCATATTCCTTGATCTGGTCAACAACGGACTCGGCAATTGCCGAGGGAATGGCAAAGCCGATGCCGACAGACCCGCCAGAGGGTGAATAAATGGCACTGTTGATGCCAATGACGTCGCCATCCATATCGAATAGCGGGCCGCCGGAATTGCCCCGGTTGATGGCAGCATCGGTCTGGATGAAGTCATCATACGGGCCCTGGTTGATGTCGCGGTTACGGGCCGAAATAATACCGGCTGTAACGGTGCCACCCAAACCAAACGGGTTGCCAATGGCCATCGCCCAATCGCCAATGCGGGCTTTGTCCGAGTCGCCCCATTTCACAAAGGGCAGATCTTTTTTCGCGTCGACTTTCAGCAGGGCGACGTCGGTTTTAGGATCGCGCCCGATCAGTTTTGCTGGCAGCGTTTCATTGTCGTGCAGGGTGACGGAAATTTCGTCAGCGCCGTCAATCACGTGGTTGTTGGTGACGATGTAACCATCTGCCGAAATGATAAAGCCCGAACCTAGTGCCGTTGCGCGGTGTTTCTTCGGCGCATTCTGGCCCTGGTTGTCGCCTTTGTTCTGACCATTGCGCTCCATGAAATCACGGAACAAATCTTCAAATGGTGATCCGGGAGGGAACTGGAAGTCCGGTCCCTGACGGTCAGCGACAAGCTGGCTTGTGGAAATGTTCACGACTGCTGGCAGCAGCCGTTCTGCCATATCGGCAAAACTGTCAGGTGCGCTGCGGGCATACGCGCTTTGCGCGATGCTCGTTACACCGAATAAAACAATCACGAGCGCCGCAGACAGCTTGCGGGCCGGATTGTAAAATGCTTTTCGCATGGTTTCTGATCCTGTTTGTTGCCGCGTTCACGGAGATTTTTATGATTTATGCAGCAGACGATGCAAGGGACTGCATCGCACCTCTCCCAAATTAGGGGGGAGTTTGGCGAAAAAAGGGCAAGTGTAAGGTGGAAGTCTGTTTTCTGTGGGGGGATTTGTGTCAACCCGCTTGTCTGTGACCGGGAAGCAGGCAATAGACCGTCATTGATGGGTTATTGTTGCCAGAACTGCCGCATTGCCCAAATCGCCGCAACACAGATAACAGCTGCAACCAAACCACCGATGCGAAGTTGGGTTTCAGAAATTTCCTGCATCAGTTCCATGACCCGTTTCGCCCCGCGCGGAAACAGCGAATAAAACATTCCCTCCAGCGCGATTGCCAGAAGAATGGCTGTGGCGAGTTCTTTCATAGGGGCGGACGTTCCCGTTTTTTATTTATGAATCAAAAAGGCGACCGGCAGAGTATGCCGGTCGCCTTATCAATTTGTCTAGCGGCTTGCGTCGGGTTCTGACTGATTAAAATACTTGAAGAATTCAGAATCCGGCGAGATGACCAGAGTTGTCCCGTTTGAAAGGGCCTCGCGGTAGGCCTGCAAGGAGCGATAAAATTCGAAGAATTTCGCATCCTTGTTATAGGCCGCCCCCAGGATCTTGTTGCGTTCCGCGTCGCCTTCACCGCGCAGGGTTTCGGACTGGCGGCGTGCTTCAGCCAAAAGAATGACCTTTTCACGTTCGGCATCGGCCTGGGTTTTAGACTTGATTTCTTCGCCTTCTGCGCGAAGCTGGGAGGCTTCGGCAATACGGGCCGACTGCATACGGTTATAAACCGCCTGCGACGTTTCCTTGGGAAGATCCGTCCGGCCAATACGCACATCGATCAGCTGAACGCCAAAATCCTTGGCCGGTTCGACCAGGGCCGCCTGGATCTTTTCCATGATGCGGGCCCGGTTGTCGGTCAAAAGGGCGATAAGTGGCGATTGTGCCAATTCACCCCGGATAACCGAGTTCAGACGCTGGCCGAAAATCTGGACAAACTGGTCTACATTCAGCGCACGTTTACGGAACTGAAGCGGATCAATAATTTTCCAGCGGGCGAAGCTGTCAATATTGACGCGCTTCTGATCAGACAGCAAAACCTGCTGAACTGGCGGATCAAGGTCAAGAATGCGGCGTTCGTAATACTCGACATTCTGGATCGGCAGTTTGAA
This sequence comes from uncultured Thalassospira sp., assembly GCF_963976115.1. Taxonomy (GTDB): domain Bacteria; phylum Pseudomonadota; class Alphaproteobacteria; order Rhodospirillales; family Thalassospiraceae; genus Thalassospira. The sequence goes on along the minus strand of NZ_CAXBJJ010000010.1, from coordinate 211,856 downwards.
ATGCAGGCCCGGTTCGGAAATCGCCCGAACAGGGTTACCAAACTGCAGCACCAGTGCCTGTTTGTCCTGACGGACAGTAAACACGCTCATCGAGCCGACAATTGCGACAATGATCAGGACGACAGCGGCGATAATAAGTTTTGGACTTGCCATTATTTGTCGCCTCCCGATTTCTGGCTGGCGGTATTTTTCGCGATTTCAGGCAGCGGCAGATAAGGCACAACGCCGTTTCCACCGTCTTTCTGGTCGATAATGACCTTGGTCGAGCTTTTCAGCACTTCCTGCATGGTTTCCAGATAGAGGCGGCGCTTGGTCACGTCTTTGGCGGTCAGATAGGAATTATAGACCGAGTCAAAACGGGCAGCTTCACCCTGTGCATTCTTAACAACCTGATCCTTGTAAGCACGGGCTTCCATGATCATGCGTTCAGCATTACCCTTGGCGCGCGGGATGATGTCGTTACGATAGGCCAAGGCTTCGTTGCGCGAACGGTCGCGGTCCTGACGGGCCCGCTGAACGTCGTTAAACGAGTCGATGACTTCTTTTGGCGGATCCACTTTCTGCATTTTCACTTCGGAAATGAAAATGCCGGATTTATAGCCATCCAGAATGCTTTGCAGCAATGTCCGTGTCTGGTCTTCAACTTCAACACGGCCCACGGTTAACGCAGCTTCGAGATCGGTTTTGCCAACCACTTCGCGAATGGCACTTTCAGAGGCCAGCTTGATGGTTGTTTCCGGGTCGCGAATATTGAAAAGATACGCGCCAGCGTCGCGGATGCGCCACTGAACCACATAATCGATATCAATAATGTTCTGGTCACCGGTCAGCATCAGGCTTTCTTCGGGCACATCACGGGTGGAACTTTCCCCCATGCCCGACCCGCGATAGCCAACTTCGATCTGGTTGGTGCGTTCGACGTTCGGGGTAATGACCTCGCCAATCGGGGCGGGCAGAAAATAATTCAACCCCGGCCCTGTCGTGCCGACCCATTTACCAAACAACAGGGTCACACCCTGTTCGCCCGGCTGGACGCGGTAGAACCCTGTCAGCAACCAGATGCCGACAATGGCCAAACCGATAAGGACAATGCCCTTAAAACCGCCGCTGCCACCGGGAAACATCTTTTTAAGACGTTCCTGGCCCTTGCGAATCATTTCATCTAGATCGGGGGGCGTTCCGCCGCCGCCGTTCCCGCCTGAAGGACGTTTTCCCCACGGGTTTTGGCCGCCATTATTACCACCGCCGTTACCCCAGGGGCCACCGCCCCCTTGCGAATTCCATGGCATCGAGTGTCTTCCCCTCCTTGCCGTTCCGTGTTTCTCTTTGATTAGCCAGCTCTTCCGCCTTATATGACAGCTAGCCGCGCAAAACAACGATAGGCACCCATATGTCCCAACTGTTCAAGGACATAAGCCAAAAATCGGAGACCGCAACATGACTTCCCCCTTACGCGAAACAATACTTGCTGCCTTAAACGAGGTTAAAGACCCGATTGACGGCACAGGAATTGTTGATAAAAATATGGTTCAAGGCATTGATATTAATGGTGAAAATGTCACTGTTATGATTGGAGTCGACCCCGAGCGCGGCCCGTCGCTGGAAGACTTGCGCCAGTCGGCCGAGCGGGCTGTAAATAGTGTGAACGGGGTCACAACTGCCCGCGTTGCCCTGACCGCCGAGCGAAGTGGTGCTGCAAAATCGTCACAGTCGCCCGCGTCGCAGCCTGATAGCAGACAATCACACGGCCACGACCATGCCCACAAGCCTGCATCGGCGGGTGTCGGCACACGACCGGCTGCCACGCCGGGTAGCGCGCAACAACCGCTCGATCTGGGCGCAATCCGCTCCGTTGTTACAGTGGCATCGGGAAAGGGCGGGGTTGGCAAATCCACAACTGCGGTAAACCTGGCGCTGTCGCTTGCCCGTCAGGGGTTATCGGTGGGGTTGCTGGATGCCGATATTTATGGGCCGTCGCTGCCACGCATGATGGGCCTTCGCACCGCCAAACCCGCCCATTCCAAAAAGAAAGGCAAAATTACACCGCCTTCTGCGTTTGGCGTAAAAATCATGTCGATCGGCTTTATGGTTGATGAAGAACAGCCGGTGATCTGGCGCGGCCCTATGGCGATGGGGGCACTGGAACAATTATTGCGCGATACCGACTGGGGCGAACTGGATGTTCTGGTGGTTGATATGCCACCTGGTACCGGCGACATTCAGCTTTCCATGGCGCAACGCGTGCCGGTGACGGGGGCGGTGATTGTTTCAACCCCGCAGGACATTGCCTTGCTTGATGCGCGCAAGGGCTTGAACATGTTTCGCAAGGTTAATGTGCCGATTTTCGGCCTGATCGAAAATATGAGCTATTATCAGTGCCCCAATTGCGGCCATGTCGACCATGTGTTTGACCACGGCGGCGCACACAAGGCGGCAGATGAGTTAGGGGTGCCATTCCTTGGCGAAATTCCGCTTGATCTTAAAATTCGTCTGGGGGCGGATGAAGGCAAGCCGATTATCGAAACCGACCCCGACGGCGCACATTCGCAGGCCTATGCCAATATCGCCCGCCAGATTGCTGTGGCCATTGACGAACAGGTTGGACCGAAAGCCAAACCAAAGAAAAGCCTGTTTCCGAAAATTTCGTTTCGGTAACGGCAACGATTGCGCGATGTAAGAGACAAAACCGGTTGGAAATTCTGGCCGGTTTTTTTTATTTAGTCTGTATGCAGAAATGGGTTGGACAGGGCAGCTGCGACAATTTTTTTCCAACTGCCGTCTTTGCGCATATCCAAAATTACCCGATTCAGGACGGGAATCAACGATGTGGTCGATGATGCGCGACTTACCGCAATATAGGTCGGATACGAAAACAGCGGTTCTGGCGACGCTTTTATGATGTCGCCAAGATTGAGGCGTCGCAGGGTTTCATTGCCGGCTTCGCGGATGGCGATCACCATGTCGATACGCCCCATTGCCAGCATTTTCATGTTTTGTTTGTCGTTGGCGGCTTCTGAAACTTCAAAGCGGGCCTGATTACGATGCTCGTTGAACCGGGGACCATAGTTCCATCCGCGCACAGTGCCAATGACATAGCCGTCCAGGTCATCAATATTGTTGATCGGAACAGCGTTGTCGTTCCGTTGATAAACCATCAGATCTTCGACATAGATCAGGTGGGTGAAGGCATATTTTTTCAACCTTTCAGGTGTGCGATAGGCACCGGCAACACTAACTTTTTCCGAGGCCGCGTTCTTCATCACACGTTTCAGCGGAAAAGCCCTGATCGTCAAAGGTATTTTGGCGCGGCGAAATATTTCACGTGTCAGATCGGGATAAATTCCCCTTACCTGCCCATGTTTGCCATACATGAAAGGCGGGTTGGCATCGTCGACCCAAACGGTTTCCGCCCTGCCCGAAACGGGTGCCAGGCATATGATGAAAATGACCAGCAGCACGCGCAGCACAGCTAATGTCTGCGATATCCTGCCGACAGCTTCATGCATATATAGACTTCTCCCACGCCTGTTCTGTCATACGTTTCGGGGGTTTGGATCTTTGCGCACAACATGGTGAAGGCCATGGTAAACCATGATGGCGGCTCTGCTTAACGAAAAACCCCGCCGGTCGGATAAAATCCGTTGCGGCGGGGTTCTTTTTTGCGGTCAGATGAATCTGGGTTAACCTAGTTAACCGGGGCCGCCATATAGTTGGGCATCCAGCCTTCATGGGCTTTGCGCAAATCATCCAGCTCCAGCGGGTCTTCGCCTTCGATGGTGATGGCGGTGCCACCGGCATTGCCGATAATGACCGCATGGATATTGGCATTGGCGGCCGCATTGATCACGCTGTCAGGGTCGCGGGTGGCAACAATATAGCGGCCCTGGTCTTCACCAAACAGCCACGCAATTTCGCTACCGCTTTCGGGCAGGTGAATATCGGCACCGATATTGCCAGCCAGGCACATTTCAGCAACGGCAACCAGAAGGCCGCCATCGGAAATATCGTGGCAGGTCCGCACAACATTGGCATTGATCAGGCCACGCACCAGTGCACCAACGCGTTTTTCCGAATTCAGATCAACGGGGGGCGGTGCCCCTTCTTCACGGCCTTCGATGTTTTTAAGATAAACCGACTGGCCCAGTTCGCCGGTGGGCGATCCCAGCATGACCAGGACCGAATCCTTGCTTTTCAGGGCAATGGTTGCCATACGGCCAATATCGGGAATAACGCCAACACCGCCAATCGCCGGGGTCGGCAAAATGCCTTCGCCGTTGGTTTCGTTGTAAAGCGATACGTTGCCTGAAACCACCGGGAAGTCCAGTGCGATGCAGGCTTCTGCGATGCCCTTACAGGCACCCACAAACTGCCCCATGATGCGCGGGCGTTCCGGATTGCCAAAGTTCATATTGTCGGTAATGGCAAGCGGGGTGGCACCAACGGCGGTCAGATTACGGTAGGCTTCGGCAACGGCCTGCATGCCCCCTTGTACCGGGTCTGCCTTGACGTAACGCGGGGTGCAGTCGGTGGTTACAGCCAGGCCCTTGCGGGTGTCATGCACGCGAACAACGGCAGCATCACCACCGGGGCGTACAACCGTATCGGCCATCACCATGTGGTCATACTGTTCCCAGATCCAGCGCCGCGAGGAGAGGTCCGCCGACCCCATCAGGGTCGTCAGGGCTTCGCTATGCGGCATTTTCTGGTCGATGCTGTCGGCTGAAATACGGTCTTGTTTCGGGGTTTCTTCCCATGGGCGGTCATATTCCGGCGAGGCTTCGGCCAGCGGATCAATCGGCAGGTCACCGGCAACATCGCCATGCCACATCAGGGTCATGCGTTTGCTGTCAGTCAGTTTGCCAATCACGGCAAAGTCCAGTTCCCACTTGTCGAAAATGGCCTTGGCGGCCTCTTCGCAACCGGGTTTTAGCACCATCAGCATGCGTTCCTGCGATTCTGACAGCATCAGTTCGTAGGGGGTCATGCCTTCTTCGCGCATCGGCACTTTATCAAGCCACAGTTCGACACCGACACCGCCCTTGGACGCCATTTCAAATGACGAGGAGGTAAGGCCCGCCGCCCCCATATCCTGAATGGCGACGATCATGTCGGTTGCCATCAGTTCAAGGCAGGCTTCGAGCAGCAGTTTTTCGGTAAACGGATCGCCAACCTGAACGGTCGGGCGTTTATCGGCCGAGGCATCGTCAAATTCGGCCGAGGCCATGGTGGCCCCGTGAATGCCGTCGCGCCCGGTTTTCGAGCCGACATAAACCACCGGATTGCCAATGCCAGCGGCGGCGGAATAGAAAATATTGTTGGTATCGGCCAGACCAACAGTCATGGCATTTACCAGAATATTGCCGTTATAGGACGGATGGAAATTGGTTTCACCGCCGACGGTCGGAACCCCCATGCAATTGCCATAACCGCCGATACCTTCAACCACGCCTGATAAAAGATGGCGGGTTTTGGGATGTTCGGGGGCCCCAAAACGCAGGGCATTAAGGTTGGCAACCGGGCGGGCTCCCATGGTGAAGACATCGCGCATGATGCCGCCAACGCCGGTTGCGGCCCCCTGGTAGGGTTCGATAAAGGACGGGTGGTTATGGCTTTCCATTTTGAAAATGGCAGCCTGTCCGTCGCCAATGTCAATGACACCGGCATTTTCGCCGGGGCCCTGAATAACCCAGGGTGCCTTGGTCGGCAGGGTTTTGAGCCATTTTTTCGATGACTTATACGAGCAATGCTCGGACCACATAACCGAGAAAATGCCAAGTTCGGTCAGGTTCGGTTCGCGACCCATAATGTCGAGAACCAGTTTGTATTCGTCCTCGGTCAGGCCGTGGCTTTTGATAACGTCCGGGGTGATCTCGCTCATGCCAGCGCCTCCATCAGCGAATCAAATATCATCGCACCATGCGTACCGCTATGCAGCGGTTCGATCACGCGTTCAGGGTGCGGCATCAGGCCAAAAATGCGGCGTTCTTCATCAACAATCCCGGCAATATTCGATACGGAACCGTTAATATTGGCGGCATCGCTGGTATCGCCGTTACCATCGCAATAGCGCAGAACAATCTGCCCTTCGCCTTTCAGGCGCTTGACGGTTTCGGCATCGGCAAAATAGTTGCCATCATGATGCGCGACCGGAATTTTGATGATTTCGCCGGTGTTAAAGCGGCTGGTAAAGATGCTGTCGGTGGTTTCGACGCGCAAATGAACATCCTTGCAGATGAATTTCAGATCGCGGTTGCGCATCAGGGCACCCGGCAACAGCCCGGCTTCGATCAAAATCTGAAAACCGTTGCAAATGCCCAGAACCGGGGTTCCTGCCTTGGCGGCGGCAATAACGGCGCGCATGATCGGGCTGTTGGCCGCCATCGCGCCACACCGCAAATAGTCGCCATAGGAAAAACCGCCCGGCAGGACGATCAGATCTGTTTTGGGAAGGGTGGTTTCCCGATGCCACACCATATGCGGTGCGGTGCCCATCCGGTTTTGAAGGGCGACCTGGACATCCCGGTCGCAATTCGAACCGGGGAATACGATTACTGCAGCTTTCACTGGCCAATCTCCCGTTTATGCGGGCGGGCTTTGGGGCGTTTTACCGCCGGGCCCGCGTCCGGTTCAAGCGATGATGTCGATTTCGTAGTTTTCGATCACCGTGTTGGCAAGCAGCTTTTCGCACATTTCCGTAACGTCGCTGTGGGCCTTTTCAACGTCAGTGCCATCAAGTTCAAGTTCAATGAACTTGCCCTGGCGGACATCTTCGACGCCAGCAAATCCCAGGCCTTGCAGGGCGTGATGAACTGCCTTGCCCTGCGGATCGAGGACACCGTTCTTCAGGGTGACATGAACACGTGCTTTCACGAGAAGCTCCTTGGTTGGTTCGCAGTCGCCAGAGGCGATCATCAATTAAAGCAGACAATGCCGGTCGTGCCACCGATCCGGCGCCAATATAAAAGGGCCGCGCAAGCGCGGCCCTTGATCATCAGGTCGTCGCGTCTTTATTCAGCGACTCTATTTCGGCGGATTCAGGCAGGACACCAAGGCGGCGCGCCACTTCCTGATAGGCTTCCTCGACACCCCCCAGATCACGACGGAAGCGATCCTTGTCCATCTTTTCGTTGGTGATCGCATCCCACAGGCGACAGTTATCGGGGCTGAATTCGTCAGCCAGAACCAGCTGCGAGAACTCGTTGTCGAAAATCCGGCCAAATTCCAGTTTGAAATCAACCAGTTTCAGGCCAATGCCGCGCATCAGGCCACACAGATAGTCGTTGATCCGCAGGGAATAGCCGACAATTTCTTCAAGTTCTTCGGGTGATGCCCAGCCAAGGGCAAGCACATGTTCATCCGAAACCAGCGGATCGCCCAGATCGTCATCCTTGTAGTAGAATTCGACAATCGGACGGGGGAGTTTCATGCCTTCTTCAAGGCCAAGACGTTTGGCCATCGAACCGGCACAAATGTTGCGCACGACAACTTCAATCGGCACGATCTCAACTTTGCGAATCAGCTGTTCACGCATGTTGAGGCGGCGAATGAAATGTGTCGGGATTCCGATTTCCGCCAGGCGAAGCATCACGAATTCGGTGATCATGTTGTTGAGAACGCCCTTGCCGGCAATGGTGCCGCGTTTCTGGGCGTTGAACGCAGTGGCATCATCCTTGAAATACTGGATGAGTGTGCCTGGTTCTGTGCCTTCGTACAAAACCTTGGCTTTACCCTCGTAAATCGGTCGTTTTCTCGACATCTGGCGGGATCTTTCACATTTTGGCAGTTGGGGCAGGCCCTTGCACCCTGGAAACGCCCTTCCTATAGCAGTGCTGGGCTGGAAACTCAATTGTCGCGTAAGGTCTATTTACGCAGGTTTGATAATCAAATTCTGCAATGTTCGGTTCAAGGGGCAGCCCCCTAGATTTCGACCGGTTGAAACGGTGCCTTGTCGGGCTGGCCGTTGGCAAACAGCCAAACCGGGCGTCGTGGCAGTTCATTTTCACGCACAGGAATACCTGGCAAGCCTATCAGGGACGAGCATACCGTTTCGAATCCGATATTGCTACGCACCAGCATCGCATCGCCCCGAATATCGTGATGGTCAGGGTCGGGCGGTAAAATGCCGGTATCGGCGATCAAGGCCTGCCAGGCAAACCAGTCATCGGCTTCGGGGTTGGGGACAGGCGCGCTAATGAAACGGGGCAGGTTGCGTGCCGTGCGTTCGCTGTTTTTGGTGTCGTTAATGTCATGGGCGGTCAGGATCGAAAAACCTTCGGGAATTTCCTGAATTTCGATTTTGCCATCGCCCCGGTTGGCCAGCCAATAGGCATCGCGGTTATCGGCGATCACCATGTTGAACGGGCGATAGGCATTGCTATCAAGTGCTGCGAGCGATTTGGCCGCGATAATGGCATCGGCGTGGTCGAGTGCCTCAAGCGGCAGTTCCCCGCGGGATCGTTTGTCTGCCGCCGGGCCAAGGGTGCCATAGCGGTTTAAAACCGCTGCAACGACGCCATCCTCGTTCATGCCCAGCCATGTGCCCCCGCCAAGCTCGTCCAGGCCGGCGATGACATCGGGGCGGTCAGCCCAGTGGCGGGCAGGGGGCAACCAGGGGCGGGTTTTCATTTCGTCGCGATTGGCGCCGATCAGGACCGGCCATTCATGATCGGGACGACGTAAAATAATGACTGTACACATGTTCCAGATCAAAGCCATTCAGTATGGTTTTTGTCAAATTGAAAAGAAAAAGAAGTCGGTGCGTGACAATGACAGTTATCAGACCCAATTATATAGGAAAGGCAAAAGATCTTGCCAGGCACACATGGAAAGGGAGGCATCCATGAGCAAAATGTCAGACCGTGAACGCGGGTTTGAAGCCAAATACAGCTTTGATCTGGAACAGAACTTTCGGGTGGAAGCACATTTGTATAAATTATTGGCCCAGTGGGCGGCACGTGAAATGGGCATGGATGATGCGCAATGCGCGCAATACGCCGATAAAATTGTTACTGCGGTGGTAACCAACCCGCGAGATAACGGTGTTGCGGCGCTGGTGCTGGCCGACTTTGCCCGCCATAATATCGATATGACGCTATCGCAATTAACCGCCCGGCTGGAGGAATTGCGGCCACAGGCGCGTGCAGACGTCTTGTAAAAGAGAAGCGTTTAGCAATCAGGATGCATTTTGTTCAGTATTTTGAACAAAATGCATCCATGCGGGCAGTTCGAATTTGCAAACGCTTTGGCCCTGCCCTATTCTTCTTTTTCATAACAAAGTGACGTTGGTTGAAATTGTCATCGCATAATTGACAATCTATAGACATGTATATGGTTTGGGGCAAAATGCCTTGCATCCGCTAGAGAAAGGCGAGAATTTTGCGTATACTTCTTGCAGATGATCACGATCTGGTCCGTGAGGCGTTATCTCTTTTATTTCAGCAATATTTTGATGGTTGTGAAGTGATCGAAGCGGGGTCGCTTGAACCGGCGCTGGAAAAGATTGATCCGGAAAATCCGTTTGACCTGATCTTGCTTGATTTGCGCATGCCGGGCATGAACGGGTTGGACGGGTTGAAGCTGGCCGTTGAAAAAGTCGGCGAGGGGGTTCCGGTGGTTCTGCTTTCGGGCGCGTATAATGGCGAAGATGTTCGCCACGCGATCGAAAACGGTGCCTATGGCTTTATTCCCAAAACCTTGCGCGGCGAAGCCCTTGCAAATGCGATCCGTCTGGTTCTCGCCGGGGAAAAATACCTGCCTTCAAGCATTCTAAGCAATTTTGCCGAGGGTTTTGGCAATAAAAGCGAATATAGCAGTGCGCGCCATGCCGGGCAGTTTGGCCGGGAAGGTGATTTCGCCCGCTTAACCCCGCGTGAGCGTGAAGTGCTGGCCTTGTTGTCTGAAGGGCGACCGAACAAGGATATCGCCCGCCATCTTGATCTGCGTGAAATCACGGTCAAATATCACCTTAAAAATGTTTATCGCAAATTGAATGTGTCCAATCGGGCGCAGGCGGTAAAAATTGCGCTGGAAGATATGGCGCGGTCGGGCTCTTTGTAGTATTTCTGACAAAGGCAGCGGTGAAAACGCAATGCATTCCGGCCCGTTTTGCGGGCCGGTTTTCTTTTGTGTGAACCGCAGTTTCCCTCGGTTTTTTTTAAGGGGGCTTTCCCCAACGAACGAGGTTGAACATGACGAAAATCCTTATTGCCCTGATTGGTGATTTTAACGCGGCCGTTACTGCACATCAGGCGATTCCTCTTGCGATCGAGCTTGCCGCCAAAGCCAACGGTGTTGATGCCGCGATTGAATGGATACACACATCAACGCTTGCCGATGTCGATTTGCAAACGGTGCTGGGCGGGTTTGATGCCATCTGGTGTGTGCCCGCCAGCCCCTATGCCAGCATGGATGGTGCGCTTTGTGCCATTCGCTATGCGCGCGAAAACGGCATTCCGTTTCTGGGTACCTGTGGCGGTTATCAACATGCGGTGTTGGAATTTGCCCGCAATGTTCTGGGTTTGACCGATGCCGATAATGCCGAAGTCAACCCGGGCACGGCCTTGCCCTTGATCGCGCCGCTGGTGTGCGCCCTGATTGATCAGGGCGGCGATATTGAATTTGCCGATCAAAGCCGGATTTCCCAACATTATGGTCGGGCTTCAGCCAATGAAACCTATCGTTGCAGTTACGGTTTTGCTCCACAATATGTGCCGTTATTTGACCATAGCGACATGGTTGTCAGCGCCTGGGACGGGGATGGAGATCCGCGCGCGGTCGAACTGCGCAATCATCCGTTTTTCATCGGGACAGCCTTTCAGCCCGAACGTTCTGCCTTGAAAGGTGATACCCATCCGTTGATTTCGGCCTTTGTCAAGGCTGCAATCGCATCGGTAAAATAACGCTGTGATCGGATAAAAAAAGCCCCCCGAAGGTTGATGTCCAACTTTCGGGGGGCCGTTCAGAAATGCACAGGGGTGTGCGGATACGGCGTGTTATGGGCCGGTTTGCTTAGTCAGCAAAAACGCGGGCAAAAATCGTATCGACATGCTTGGTGTGATACCCCAGATCAAACAGGGCTTCGAGCTTGTCATTGGGGATACGCGCAGTGACGTCTTCGTCGGTTTTGAGAAGCGACAGCAAGTCGCCTTCGCGGTTCCAGACCTTCATGGCGTTGCGCTGAACGATCCGGTAGGAATCTTCGCGTGAAACGCCATATTGGGTCAGGGTCAGCAACACGCGCTGCGAAAATACAAGCCCGCCCATCTGATTAAGGATTTCGTCCATCCGTTCCGGATAGATAACCAGATTTTCAACCACATTGGTCAAGCGCGTCAGGGCGAAATCCAGGGTTACGGTTGCATCGGGGCCAATATTGCGTTCAACCGATGAATGCGAAATATCGCGTTCATGCCACAGGGCAACGTTTTCCATCGCCGGAATCGCCATTGAACGGACCAGACGGGCAAGGCCGGTCAGGTTTTCGGTCAGAACCGGGTTACGTTTGTGCGGCATGGCCGACGAACCCTTTTGTCCCTTGGAGAAAAACTCTTCAACTTCGCGGACTTCGGTGCGCTGCAAATGGCGAATTTCGGTTGCCAGATGTTCGACCGACGATGCAATCACGCCAAGGGCCGCGAAATAGGCCGCGTGGCGGTCGCGCGGGATAACCTGGGTTGAAACCGGTTCGGGGGCAAGGCCCAGTTTGGCGGCAACATGTTCTTCAACACTGGGGTCGATATTGGCAAATGTACCAACCGCCCCCGAAATGGCGCAGGTCGCGATTTCGTCGCGGGCGGCCAGAAGGCGTTTTTTGTTGCGGCTAAATTCGGCATAGAAGGTGGCCAGTTTCAAACCAAAGGTTACCGGTTCGGCGTGGATACCATGCGAACGGCCCATACAGGCCACGTCTTTGGTTTCATAGGCGCGCTTTTTAAGGGCGGCCAGCAATTTGTCCATGTCTTCAAGCAGGATGTCGGTTGCCTGAACCAGTTGAACGTTAAAGCAGGTATCAAGTACGTCGGAACTGGTCATGCCCTGATGGACAAAACGGGCTTCTTCGCCCACCTGTTCGGAAAGCTCGGTCAGAAATGCAATAACGTCGTGTTTGACTTCGGCTTCAATGCCGTCGATACGATCAATCCGGTCCTGGCTATAGGGCTTGTTGCCTTTTTCCCAAACCAGTTTGGCGGATGCTGCCGGGATCACACCAAGTTCCGCCAGTTTGTCGGCGGCGTGGGCCTCGATTTCAAACCAGATGCGAAACTTGTTCGCCGGTTCCCAGATAGCGGTCATCTGTTGGCGGGAATAACGGGGGATCATGCAGGGTCTCCGGGCAAGGGGGTTCTGGTGCGGGGCCCTCGCGGCACGTGATCCGCACGCTTTGAGGCTCCGATAGAGGATTTCGCGGCTTTTATCAAGCTTGACGAGGAAAAAGGCACGTTTTTGTGTGCTGTTTGTACCGGGTTTGAGAATTTTGTGCTTTTTTGTTTTTTCTGAACCCGGTACCAATTGGCAAATTTTTGTATCTTGAAGCCGGTTTGGCCTGTTTTGTTCAAGATATGGGCAGCCTGAGTTCATTTTGGAAATGTCTATCGCAGAGTCTGTTGCAAGGGGCGGGATGTGACATCGATTGATCCGTTAGATATTGGCTGGCTGCTTGTTTCCTCTGCGGGACTGGCGCAGGCTGTGTCTTTGTTGTTCCTGCTTGCGGGCGAAGGGCGGCGTGCCTTTCGTGCCAATCGCTGGTTATGCGCTTTTACCTGTGCGGTTTCCCTCAGCTTTTTACAGAACGTGATTGATGTTCTGGCACCGGCAGAGTGGCGTCTTTATCTGTTTCCGCTGCTGGGTGTTGTCCCTTATTTCTATCTCCCTTTCGTTTATCTTTATTTCCGCGAATTGTGCGGTTTGCCCACACGGCGACCCTTTTGGCATTATGTTTTGCCATTGCTGATATTCACCGTATTGGTGGTTATGATTGTCATGATTTTCGAATGGTTCGGCGGGAAAATTGCTGCCGGGCAAACGAGTTTTGATGTCGATCCGTCAAGTGATCCGCAATTGATGCCTTTGGCTGTCCTGATGATTTTTTTCGCCGTTGCCCTGTATGTCCAGCTTGTTGTCTATCTGGTCTGGATCTGGCGTATGTCGTTGCATTACATGCGCAAACTCGGCGAGCAAATGGACGGGGAACAGCCCGGGATCAGGCGCTGGCTGGGAGAATTCCTGATCGGCATCACCCTGATTTTCATGATTTATACAGTCAGCGTTGTGATTGATATGGTGGATCAGGAAAGTGAATGGATTTCCATTGTCATCGAAGCGGGGTTTGTCGTTGTTTTTTTCCGTCTCGGGCATTTGCTTGCGGTTAATCCGACATTATTTGTCGCGGTTGAAAATGGGCCTGGCCGCAGCGATGATGCGGGCGGGAATAACATTGCGACAACCCTGGATAATGCCCCTGAACGTGACAAAAGCCGTATGGTCATGCCGGAAGACGAACTTGAGCGTATCCGGGTTAATCTTGACAAGCTGACACGCGAAACAGACCTGATGTTTGATCCGTTGCTGACCATGCCCAAAATGGCCAGTGCGGTTGGGGTGAAACCCAATCAGCTTTCATTTGCGTTGAACCGCCATATTGGCAAAAGCTTTTTTGATTACGTTAACGAGTTCCGCATCGATGAGGCAAAACGCCGTTTGGTGCAGGAACCGGACCGGACCATTCTCGATATTGCGATTGAGGTTGGCTTTAACTCTAAATCCACTTTTAACCTGGCCTTTAAAAAGATAACCGGCCTGACACCAAGCGCATACCGCCAGAAAAAACCATGATTTTCAGTTTCGCCGATAGTGTGAATGAACATTCGTTCGTATGAAATGCGGGTTTGACCGTTCGGGACTATAGACATGGACGCGCCGGTTTTTCCGATGCGGCACTATTCGCTTACCAATCAATTGTGGGGTAAGAGGATACATGTCGTTCAAATATACATCCAAGGTCCTGGCCTTTGGCGCCATTATTCTGGGGGCAAGCATTTGCACTTTTGCCATCCTGTTAACATTGACCGGTCTGGCCAGTGCCGCACCCGCGAAGCTTGACGCTGGTGGCATCGCACAGCAGCCAAATTTGCCGGTGCCTGATGTGTCGCAAATCCCGAATAATCAGGGCAGCAGCGATGAAAACCGTGATCCCTGGCTGGGGGGTGATTTCGAACTGGGCATTTTGGGCGGTGGTGCCACAAGCATTTACCGGGACGGTAAAAACGCCCGGGCATTTGTCCTGCCGGTGATTTCCTATGACGCCGAACGCCTGCATATCGGGCTTGACGAACTGCGCGTCACAGCCTGGAAAAACGATAAATTCAGCGTTTCGGCAATCGGGTCGTTGCGGACGAAACCGTTTGAAGCGGGTGATGGTCCCTATCTTGCGGGAATGAAAGACCGTGATACGGCGTTTGAAGCCGGTTTGTCCTTTACGGCCATGACGGGGCCGGGCGAAATTCAGGTATCATCGCTTTTTGATGTTAGCAGCGTTCATTATGGCCAGCAGGTTGACGTCAGTTACCAGCAATCCACCGAGATCGGCGCGGTAAACGTGGCCTGGGGCGGCGGGCTCACCTGGCAAAGCGAGGATTTGACCGATTATATGGTTGGCGTTCGTCGCAACGAGGTGCGTTCCGACCGTAAATTTTATGCGCCTGATGCCGCTTTCATTCCGCATCTTGATGTTGTCGTCAGCTATCCGCTCTATGAGCGGGTAACGCTGGTGGGGAATGCCGGTGTTCAATATCTGCCAGCGGCCTATCACGACAGTCCGATTGTCGATAAAGACTATCTTGTCAGTTTTGCCCTGGGGGCGCTCTATTCGTTCTGATTGTTGGCAATAATCGGCAAGATTGTTTGATATGGTCGGGCCGGACGGTTTTATCGTCCGGCCTTTTTGCCTGGGCACAGCATGTTTTGTGGTTCTGCCGGCGCAGGTGTGACGGTTGTGGTTGCTTATACGCAAGAATGGGATAGGGTAAAAATATAGCTTCTGGTGTTGCGCGTTGCCTGCTGGCACAGGAAAAATCGATATGAAATGTTCGGAACACGCGATCTCCGATCACAGCGGTGCCGACCGGCCCCCAAATAGCCCTGAGGCTGGCCAGTTGGCCAAGCTTGTTGATTTGGGCATTGCCCTTTCAGCCGAACATGACCGCAGCGCCCTGCATCAGCGTATTCTTCAGGCTGCACGTGGCTTTACCAATGCCGATGGCGGGTCGCTTTATCTTTTGAACGAGGACGAAAGCGAACTTCATTTTCGCATAATGGAAAATGACACCCTGCAACGCTATGTCGATGATGGTGATCAGCAGCAATATCCGTTTCCGCCTGTGCCGCTTTTTCGCGCCGATGGCAGCCCCAACCATGAAAATATTGCCAGCCATGTCGCATTAAGCGGTGAAAGCATCAATATCGCCGATGCCTATGCCGCCGGAGAATTCGATTTTTCCGGAACCCGGCGTTTTGATGCCGCAACCGGTTATCGGTCGCAGTCATTTTTGACAGTGCCACTGAAAAGTGCCCGGGGCAGGGTGCTGGGCGTTTTACAACTGATCAATGCGCGGCGTGACGATGGCACAGTCGTGCCGTTTGATCCCGCCATCGAACCGCTGATTACCGCCCTTGCCAGCCAGTCGGCGGTGGCATTGGAAAACCGGCGCCTGATGCAGTCCCAGCGCGACCTGATTGACAGTTTTGTCCACATTCTTGCCCAGGGTATCGATGCCAAATCGCCCCATACCGGCGCGCATTGCGAACGTGTGCCGGTGTTGGTTAAAATGCTGGCACAGGCCGCCGTCAATCAGGAAGAAGGCCCGTTTGGCGGGTTCCGCCTTAGCGATCAGGAGTTGTATGAGCTCGACCTTGCGGCCTGGTTGCATGACATCGGTAAAATCGTTACCCCGGAACATGTGGTGGAAAAAGCCACCAAACTTGAAACCATTTACAACCGTATTCACGAAATTCGCACCCGGTTCGAGGTGATGCTGCGCGATGCCGAGATCGACATGCTTCGTCGCCAACTGGCGGGCGACGACAAGACGCAGTGCCAGGCCGATTTTGACGCCCGCCGTAATGAATTGCACCAGCAGTTTGAACTGGTGGCGCAATGCAACATTGGCAGTGAAAATATCGATTTGAAGACCATCGTTGATATTCGGGACATTGCCACGCAGAACTGGCAGCGCAACTTCGACCGTACAGCGGGCCTTTCCTGGGCCGAAAGCAGCCGTATCAGCCCCGAAGAAGCCGCCATATTATCGCAACCCGGTCCCGAACCACTGTTATCAGACCGCCCCGATCAGGTTTATAGCCATATTAACAAGGGCGAGATTTATAACCTGTCGATTCCGCGGGGCACCCTGACACCCGAAGAACGCACCATCATTAACAACCATGTTGTTCTGACCCAGGATATGCTGGCGCAATTGCCGTTTCCGTCCGGTTTGCAAAATGTGCCTGTCATTGCCGGTAACCACCATGAAAAAATGGACGGGTCGGGGTATCCGTGTGGCCTGAAGGGTGATCAGATGGGGACGCTGGAAAAAATTCTGGTGATAGCCGATATCTTCGAGGCCTTGACAGCGGTTGATCGTCCCTACAAGAAACCCAAAATGCTGTCGGAATCTATTGATCTTCTGGGCACCATGCGCGATCAGGGCAAAATTGACAGCGACCTGTTCGAGCTGTTTTTGACCAGCGGTGCCTATCGCGATTATGGCGATACCTATTTGCGCCCCGATCAACGCGATGACGTTGATATCAAACGCTATATCCGTCGTTAACGGTCTTTGTTTTCCCAATGGCAACAGGGGGCCGCAGCATGGCGGCCCCTGTTGCTTTTGTACTTATAACCGCAATTTACATTTCATTGTGGAAATGGCAGGCGACCTGATGTTTGGGGCCTAAAAATTCGATTTTCGGCACATCGGTGGCGCATTTTTCCCGTGCAAACGGGCACCGGGTTCGAAAGACACAGCCCGAAGGCGGGTTGATCGGGCTGGGCAATTCTCCGGTCAGAACAATGCGTTCCTTGTTGCGCTCCAAGATCGGGTCGGGAATGGGAACGGCTGAAATCAGCGCCTTGGTATAGGGGTGTTTGGGGGCGTTATAGATGGTATCGCGGTCTGCAATCTCCATCACATTGCCCAGATACAGCACCAGAATACGATGGCTGATATGGCGCACCACCGACAGATCATGGCTGATAAACAGCAAAGCCAGGCCAAATTCGCGCTGCAATTCCTGCAACAAATTTACGATCTGCGCCTGAATCGATACATCAAGTGCCGAAACGGCTTCGTCACAGACAATCAGTTTGGGGCGTAAAATCATTGCCCGGGCAATGCCAATGCGCTGGCACTGCCCGCCGGAAAATTCATGGGCATAGCGGTTGATCATGTCGGGCAGAAGCCCGACACGTTCCATGATCTCGCGCACTTCGTCACGCACCTGGGCTTTGGTCAGTTCGGGGCGGTGCGTGATCAGCGGTTCGGAAATGATCTGGCCAATGGTCATGCGCGGGTCAAGGGAGGCTAGCGGGTCTTGAAAAATGATCTGAAGATCGGCGCGCAGGGCCTGCATTTGTTTGTGATGGATCGATGCCAGATCACGGCCCAGCCAAATGGCTTCGCCTGCACTGGGTTCGATCAGGCGTAAAATCGCCCGCCCCAGTGTCGATTTACCACAGCCGGATTCACCAACAACCCCCAGTGTTTCGCCAGCCTTGATCTGAAAGCTGACACCATCAACCGCCTTTAACGGCACCGTTTTTTTAAACAGAATGCCACCTGCGGGAACATCGAAATGCACCTTCAGGTCTTTGACATCCAAAAGCACGGGTTCAACTGTCATGCGGCAAGTCCCTTATTGTCGTCTCGATGGCACGCTTTGCTATGAGGTGCGTTTGCCGTGCTGTTTTCGGTTGGCCGGGGGCATGGCAGTTCGCTTAGGCAACGGTCAATGACGTGGGGGCAGCGCGGGGCAAAACTGCACCCGGCGGGCAGATGTTGCAGGTTGGGCGGTTGCCCGGGAATGGTGGTGAGTTTTTCGTCACTATTCACCACATCAAGGCGCGGGGAGGATGCCAGTAACCCGGCGGTATAGGGGTGTTGCGGGTTGGCAAACAATTCGTTGACCGGCGCGCTTTCAATAATCCGCCCGGCATACATCACCTGTACATGGTCGCAAATGCCCGCCACCACGCCCAGATCATGGGTGATCATGACAATGGCGGTGTTTAAATCGCGTTTCAGATCGCCCAGCAAATCAAGAATTTGCGCCTGTACCGTTACATCAAGGGCTGTTGTCGGTTCGTCGGCAATCAGCAATTCGGGTTCGCACAGCAAGGCCATCGCGATCATAACACGCTGGCGCATCCCGCCGGAAAATTCGTGCGGGTACATGTCAAACCGTTTGCGGGCTTCGGGGATACGCACCCGGTCGAGCATCGCAAGCGCACCGGCACGGGCGTCTTTTTCGCTCATGCCTTTGTGATGCACCAGCACTTCGGAAAGCTGTTTGGAAATCCGCATATAGGGGTTTAGCGACGTCATCGGGTCTTGAAAAATCATCGACATGCGCAATCCGCGCACCTTGTTTAACGCGGCGGTCGGCAGGCCGATCAATTCCTGCCCGGTCAGCTTGGCCGACCCGGAAGAATAGCCGTTTGATGCCAAAAGCCCCATGATCGATAGAAACGTCTGGCTTTTGCCCGACCCGCTTTCTCCGACAATCCCCAAGGCTTCGCCAGCCTTGACTGAAAAGCTGACATCATTGACGGCTTTGACATCGCCATCATGGGTTCTAAAGACCGTTGTCAGGCCCTGAACGTCAAGAATATTGCTCATGGCGTCATGCTCCTTTAGCGGTCGCGCGGGTCAAGCGCATCACGCAGACCATCGCCGATGAAGTTAAAACAAAACAGAATGGCGGCCAGAATTGTTGCCGGAAACAGCAACGTCCAGGGCGCACTTTCCATTTGCTGCGCACCTTCCGAAATCAGCACACCCAGGCTGGTCATCGGTTCCTGCACACCCAGCCCCAAAAAGGACAGAAAACTTTCAATCAGAATCACCTGCGGGATGGTCAGGGTGACATAAACAATCACCGGGCCCAGCGCATTGGGCACAATATGACGGCGGATGATGTTAAAGTTTGAAACACCCGATGCCCGTGCGGCCTCGACAAATTCGCGATTTTTGATCGATAGCGCCTGACCGCGCACAATGCGCGCCATTGTCAGCCATTCCACCGCCCCGATGGCAGCAAAGATCAGGTAAATATGGCGACCAAACACCACCATCAGCATGATGACGAAAAACATGAACGGCATCGAATACATGATGTCGACAATACGCATCATGATGCTGTCGGTGCGCCCGCCCATATAGCCCGAAATGGCCCCAAAGGTTACGCCAATCAGCAGCGAAACCGATGTGGCAACAATGCCGACCATCAACGATACCCGCACGCCATACATGGCGCGAACAAACAGATCGCGGCCATTGGTGTCAGTCCCAAACAGGAAACCGGCCTGAATATCGGGCGGGGCCTGGATATAATCCCAGTAAATTTCATCAAACGGATGCGGGTGTACCATTGGCACCAGAATGGCCGCCAGGGTGATGAAACACAGCAGGCCGACACTGAAAACGGCGGCCTTGTTGGCACGCAGGCGGCGAAAGGCATCTTCCCACAGCGAACGGCCTTTAACGTTTCCGCCTGCCAAGGCCAGATCAACGGCCTCGGCTGCGGAATCGGGGGTGGTTTTTGCAAACATTACTGCATCCTCACCTTGGGATCGAGCAGGCCATACACAAGGTCGACCAACAGATTGAACAGAATAATCAGCGTGCCATAGAAAATGACCACGCCCATCACCAGTGTGTAATCGCGGTTCAGCGCGCCCTGGACGAAATAACGCCCAATGCCGGGAATGGAGAAAATCTGTTCGATCACCACCGATCCGGTGATAACGGCGGCACTTGCCGGGCCAAGATACGAAACCACGGGTAAAATACCGGCTTTAAAGGCATGGCGGGTAATCATCACCCGTTCGGGCAGGCCCTTGGCCCGTGCGGTTCGCACAAAGTTTGACCGTAAAACCTCGATCATCGACCCCCGGGTAAGCCGCGCAATATAGGCAATTTGCGGCAGGGCAAGGGCGATAATCGGCAAAACAACCTGATCAAGTCCCTGTTCCCAGCCGCCCACAGGCAGCCAGCGCAAATAAACCCCGAAAACAAGGGTTAATAACGGCGCCATGACAAAGTTTGGAATGGTAATGCCGGTCATGGCGGTGGCCATGATCGCGTAATCCAGCTTTGAATTTTGTTTTAAGGCGGCGAGCGTTCCCAGCGTTGTGCCGATCATAAAAGCCAGAAATATGGCCGATCCGCCCAATGTCAGCGACACGGGAAAACCGCGAAAGATCAGTTCGGTCACACTAAAGTCGCGATACTGGAAAGACGGGCCAAAATCGCCCTGTATCACATCACCCAGATAGCGGCCATATTGCATCCATAACGGTTCATCAAGGTGATAAACAGCGTTCAGGTTGGCGGCAACTTCGGGCGGGACAGAACGTTCCTTGTCAAACGGTCCACCCGGTGCGGTGCGGATCAGAAAGAAAGACAAGGTAACAATGATAAAAAGCGTCGGGATCGCCCCGAGCAATCGTTTCAGCGTAAAGCCAAGCATATGGATATCCCCAAAGCCTGTCCGCCGCGCAAGGGGATAGCGCGGCGGACAATGCGTTCAGACTGTTGATCAACCGGTTATTTGTCGATCCACAGATACTGCGAACGAACATGGTCCATCACGTTGACATGGCCTTTGCCATCGGCATCCCAGCCTTTGACATAGGATTTGATCATGTGCTTGGTGACATAGTGATAGATCGGGGCAACAGCGTTGGCTTTTAAGAAGATTTCCTCGGCATTGCGCAGCAGTTCCATCCGTTTTTCAGAGTCCTGCTCGTTCGAGGCTTCTTTCATCAGCTTGTCAAATTCCGGGTCGGCAAACCCGGTATCGTTCAGGCCGGAATCAGACTTCCACAGCTCAAGGAAGGTGTTGGGGTCGTTGTAATCGCCGATCCAGCCCGCGCGGAAAACCTGGGTCTTTTCCTTGGCTTTACGGGTTTCAAGAAAGACCTTGAATTCTTCATTAACCAGATTGACCTGGGCACCAAAGACGCTTTTCCACATCGAGGCAATCGCGATGGCGATTTTCTTGTGGTTGTCATTGGTGTTGTAACGGATTTCGACAGTAACGGGGTTGTCCTTGGAATAGCCTGCTTCCTGATACAGCTTGTAGGCTTTTTCGTTCCGTTCCTTTTGGGTCATATCCTTGAAATCGGCGTAAACCGGTTTGTAACCGGTCATGCCGGGCACCACATAGGCATAAGCCGGAACTTCGCCTGCCGTGACGATTTTGTCCATCAGGATGTCGCGGTTGATCGCCAGCGAAAAGGCTTCGCGCAGCTTGGCATTGTCAAACGGCGGCTTGGTCATGTTAAAGCCGTAGTAATAAACGCCCAGATAGTTTGAAACGACGAATTCGTCGTTCATATTATCGCGAATCCATTTGATCTGGTCGTTCGGGACTTCATAGGTCCAGTCCAGTTCGCCAGCGCGGAAACGCTTCAGTTCTGCGGTGGTGCTTTCGGTCGGGTAATAAATAACCTTGTCGAGCTTGACGCTATCTGCATTCCAGTAACTGTCATTTTTGGAGAGAACAATGCGCGACTGCGGGTTCCATTCGTCGAGTTTGAAGGCCCCGTTGGTGACCGAATTGCCCGGGCGGGTCCACTGGTCGCCAAACTTTTCAACAGCAGCTTTATTTACCGGATAGCTGATGGAATGGGTCAGAAGGCCGAGGAAATAGGGGGTCGGACCCGCAAGACTAACTTCAAGGGTTTTGTCGTCAATCGCCTTGGCGCCGAGTTCTTTGGGCGCCATTTTGCCCGACGTAATGTCGTCGGCATTTTTGATCGGCGAGAGCAGGAATGAATATTCCGACCCGGTTTTCGGATCAACCGCACGCTGCCAGGCATACACAAAGTCACCGGCTGTAACAGGTTCGCCATTGGTCCATTTGGCATCATCGCGAATTTTAAAGGTGTAGGTCAGGCCATCTTTGCTGATTTTCCAGCTTTCGGCTTCACCAGGCACAATTTTACCGCTGGGCTCTTCGCCAACCAGACCTTCAAAAAGGTCGCGCAAAATGTGCGAGGCAGGAACGTCCTCGGAAATTTGCGGATCAAGGCTGCCCGGCTCGGCGCCATTGCCCCGGTTCAGGACCATTTCGGCCTGTGCCGCAACCGGCGAGAGTGCAGCTATGCTGCTTGCAAGAAGGCCAGTGCCGATAAGGAAAGCTCGTGACGAATTCAAAAAACCGTGCACGAGACCCCCTTTGGTCTTCGTGATGAATGACATTCAGTATGTCTCCCTTGTTTTTGTTTGATGCCCTGAAGCGGGAAGCATCCCCACTAATGCGTACGCGAAAATACTGATGATAAACATTGTTTCCTGCAAGCGGCAATTCCATAAATCCGAAACAATTGGAAAAATTTTGCGCAAATGCAGGGTGTTATTGGCAATTATTGCTATTAAACGGGAGTTAACCGGCCTTTGGTTGCGCGAAAGGTGGTTCGGGATGTTGTTGCTAAAATCGGTCAAACCATTGATGGACAAGGACTGGTAAAGCGGGAGAGCGATATTGTCTCAAACCGTGCAGACGATTGATCGTGCTATGAATTTTTCGGATATCAGGGTTGCGTGTACCATGTTTGGACGTGTTGCCTAAAAGCGGGTTTGGGAAGTAATTTTCACAATTTCAGGGCATTGTTTTTTTTTAAGTATTTGAAAATAAAAAATATGTCTCGCTGGGACCTGGCAAGTTCGTGGTTGTTGGCGCGCATCTGTTTTCCGCAGTCTCATTTTTTGCGACTCGCATATTTAAAACCGCTTTTTTGGCAAGAGATTTTGGTCACATCTTGCCGAAATACGGTCGATGAAAAGCGGTGACATCGCGAATTTGCGCGCAATTTTATGTGTTGAATCTTCGCCCGAAAACATGCGCAATACTCCTGCGACATAAAAATCGAAAAACAGGGGGCGGGGACTTCCAAATGAGCCAAAAGGACCACAGCCATGTTTGGCGCGACCTTTCGACCGACTGGCTGACATGGGCGGACCGGCTTGCACCACAGGCAGGGAAAATCAACACTCATCTGATCGATGCATTGCAATTGCCAGGTCTGTCATCCGTCCATAAGGACCGGGGCCTGCGGGTGCTCGATCTGGCATCTGGTGTGGGCGAACCTGCCTTTGGTATTGCAAAGATGTTGGCCGCCGATGTTTCAGGCGAAAGGCCGGATATAGATAGCCCGGTGAAATCGGCATCCGAAACCGGCTTGCGGGGCCATGTTGTGGCCTCTGATATTGTGCCGGGCATGTGTGATGGTTTGGCTGCGCGTGCGCAGGCTGAAGGCATTGGCAATCTTGATGTGGTTGTTGCCGATATGGCGGCATTGCCTTTTGGTGCCCAAACGTTTGACGCCATATCTTGCCGGTTTGGCATCATGTTTTGCCAAAACCCTGATCAGGCTCTTGGTGAAACTTATCGTGTTTTGGCACCTGCCGGGCGGGCGGCCTTTATGTTGTGGGCGCCGATGGCCCATAACCCGCTATTTGTCGCCATGGAGGCGGTTTTGCGCGCTGAAATCGGCATTGGCTTTGACGGGGCGGGGTTAAACCTGTTTGGTTTTGCCGATCCGCAATCATCCATCGCGCGGATGAAGAAAGCCGGGTTTACCGATATATCTCTGGCCACCCATGCGCCGGTTGGGCGGATTCCCGCGAAAGCGGCATTTTGGCGTCCGCAGATGGAAATGTTATTTGGCCCGTATCTTAGAAATGCCGGTGCAAACAAAAGTTTTGCCATCGACGCGGCCATGGGGGCGGAATTGTCGCAACATATTGAAGATGCACATTTTCGCGTGCCAATGTGCTTTCATATCCTATCCGGTTGTAGGGGGAGCTAACCTTTAAGAGGTCAAAAAACCTTGCCTTTTTTTGCTGCACATGCGAGACGCAAGACTTGGCGATCCCTGATGCAGGACAGTTTTGTCGGCATTTTCGGGTCCCCCTGTCGTAGCACCAGGTAAAAAACACGCAAAGGTTCAAGACCATGAAAACCCTCGTCGTCTGTTCAGGCGGGCTGGATTCTGTGACATTGGCGCACAAGGTTGCGCGTGAGCACAGTTTACATGCCCTGATTTCCTTTGATTATGGTCAGCGCCATAAAAAGGAACTCGATTTTGCCGCAAATACCGCCAAAGAACTGGGCGTTCGGCATCATATCGTTGATTTAACATCCGCCGGTGCCCTTTTGACCGGGTCTTCGTTGACCAGCGATGATGTTGCCGTGCCCGATGGTCACTATGCCGAAGAAACCATGCGCATTACCGTGGTTCCCAATCGCAATGCGATTATGATGGCGGTGGCGTTTGGGGCCGCAGCCAGTGCTGGTGCAGACCGGGTTGCCGCTGCCATGCATGGCGGTGATCATTTTATTTACCCGGACTGCCGCCCCGATTTTATCAACGCCTTTCAAAAAATGCAGAACCACGCATTGGAAGGTGTCGCGCAAGTCACCCTGTATACGCCTTATATCAATGCCACCAAGGCCGATATCGCCGCCGAAGCCGGACGGCTAGGGGTGCCGATTGACCGGACATGGTCGTGTTACAAAGGCGAAGACGTGCATTGCGGGCGCTGTGGGACCTGTGTTGAACGTCGCGAAGCCCTGGAACTGGCACGTGTGCCCGATCCGACGGTTTATACCGACCGTGAATACTGGAAACAGGCCCGCGCCGAACATGCCATACGCAAAATGGCGGCAGAAGCGATCCAGGATTAACCGTTTTCGTGCGATCTGCCTGGACCTGCGCACGCATATATGCGCCCTTCAGCCCGGATCGCGCCGCATAACAGAGCCGATAATATGTATAGAATCACCAAACAGTTTGCCTTTTCGGCCTCGCATGTTTTAGGCGGGCTTTCGTCCGATCATCCCTGTTCGCGTTTGCATGGCCATAATTATATTGTCGAGATAGAGCTTTGTGCTGCAAGCCTTGATAGCCGCGGGTTTGTGCGCGATTACCGTGAACTGGGCCCGCTTAAACACCTGATCGATGATGAATTTGATCATCGCCATCTGAATGATGTGCTGGGCCACGATCATGCGACGGCAGAAAATCTGGCAAAGTTCTTTTATGACTGGGCCCGGGTTCGCTGGGATGAAGTTTCGGCGGTGCGGGTTTCCGAAACCCCGAAAACCTGGGCTGAATACCGCCCATGACCGGTGATGTTGCTTGCTTGACCTGCTCTGATCAAACCGGTTCCACGGCGCAAACAGCACGGGATGATGTGCAATCGGTGCGCCGGACGGGCAAAATTCGCATATCCGAAATTTTCGGGCCTACCGTGCAGGGCGAAGGGGCACTGTTGGGCATGCCGACCGTGTTTGTCCGTACCGGCGGCTGCGATTTTCGCTGTTCGTGGTGTGATACCCTGTATGCGGTTGACCCGGCTTTTCGCGCCGACTGGCTGCCGATGGACGCCGAGGCGATTTTGGCCCGGGTTAAACAACTGTCACATCATCAACCCATCCTGATCACGCTTTCGGGCGGTAATCCTGCAATCCAGCCGCTTGAACCGTTAATCGATCTTGGAAAGCCACAAGGTTTTACCTTTGCCATCGAAACCCAGGGCAGCATTGCCCGCCAATGGTTTGCCAAACTGGACCACCTGACCCTAAGCCCCAAGCCCCCCTCAAGTGGCACGGTTTTTAATGCGGATGATCTGGCGGCCTGTATAGATGCTGCCCGCAAAGGGGGGCCGTTTGCGCCCGCCATAACCTTGAAATTTCCGGTGGCCGATGAAAACGATCTGGCATTTGCCGATCAGGTGCGCCGGATGCACCGTGATATTCCCTGTTACCTGCAACCGGTTAACGCCACCCCGGCAGCCCCGCACCCTGATGGTGCCAACGGGGTTGATCTTGATGCCCTGACCGAAAAATATCGCTGGCTGGTGGATCAGGTGTCGCAAAGGGGCTGGTTTGACGTGCGTGTTATGCCACAATGGCATGTCCATGTCTGGGGCAATTTGCGCGGCGTTTAAGGGCATTTGATCCGGTTTTGCACAGGCCTTATACCTTGTTTGCGGGCGCATTTTCCGCTCTATACCTCGTTAAACTTTCCCTCAACGACAGAGCTTTTTGACATGATCATTCTGCGTCAGGAAACCCCTGATCAACCCGATATTGCTGCCTTGTTTAAACAGGCCGATGTGCGGTCGGCTTCTCTTTATGGCGACCATGAGCGGTCCGGGGTCAGTGCGGCACAGCTGATTGCGCAGGATGTGCGCTTTTTTGTCGCCCGTCCTGAAATCAGCGGTCAGGCTGTGGGATGTGGGGGCTATGTACCGATGCCTGAAATCACCGATGGCGTATTTATCGCATCCTCACCGGTGACAAAGCCCGGCATTTGCCTGGAAATCAAACGGCTGTTTGTTGATCCGGCGGCAAGACGGCAGGGTATTGCCCAAAAGATTATGCGTTATATCGAGCAGGACGCACGCGAACGCGGATATGTTGGCATTTATCTTGAAACCGGTATCAAATCGGATGCGGCGATTTTGCTGTATCAGGCGCTTGGTTTTGCGCGCTGTCTGCCTTTTGGCCCGTATCAGAACGATGTTCAGAGTGTTTTCATGGCAAAATCAGTGCATTGAAACGGTGCCGATACCGCCTGCACCCAACCCTGTTTCGCCAAATTGCGATAAACAGAGGCTGCCCCAAAAAGATCATGATTTGCCTCAATCGCACAGACCTGCGGGTTTTGACGTGGTTTTTGGGTGAAAAACCACAAGTTGTATCCTGCGCCTTCTTTAACACGGAACAACAAACGAGACCTGACGTTGTAAATGCTGTGTGGAAAATTCAAAGTAATCTCAAGATCAAGGATCAGGAGAAAATCATGTCTACTTTCTGGAAACGTGTTTTTGCTTTGGCAATCATTGCCGGTTTTGGCATGGGCCTGGCTGCTTGTGAAACCGCCGATGGTTTTGGCAAGGATGTCGAAAAACTCGGTGACAATATTCAGGATACCGCCAACTGATCCTTCGGGCACAGGCTTGCAAGGGATTGGCGTGATGGCGGACGACGGGCATAAAATTCAAACGTAAATCACGAGCAAACTGCCTTGTCCGCCTGAAAATATCATAACAACAGGAGAATAATGATGCTTGGTTGGGCAATTTTCTGTCTTGTCTTGGCATTGCTGGCCGCCGTTCTTGGTTTTGGCGGGCTTGCCGGGACATTTGTCGGGATTGCAAAGATTCTGTTCTTTGTGTTTATCGTCTTGTTTGTGGTGTCGTTGCTGGTCAACGCTTTGCGGGGGCGTAGCCCGCCGCTATAGGCTGGCAAAAAAGCATCGGCGATCATATTGATCACCGACAACATAAAAAACGGGGTCCCTTGCGGGGCCCGTTTTTTTGGCATGGTGCGCCAATGCGGTCGCCCTGGAAAGCCGATGTGACAGCCGCGCCAGTTTCAAGGGCATGACAGGCATCGGGGTGTGCGGCAGGGTTGATCTTTCCCGTCTGATCACGCGGTTGTTTGTTGCCAAGGGAGACGAGCCGTGTTGCGTGCTACCTGTTTGTCACTTTTGAGGGTGAGTCGCGCTGCAAATTTTGTATCGCGACGTCAGGGTTTCGGTATATTTTGCCTGTTTATCAAAGATGACTTTTCGCCTGACCCGGCCAGATATGGCGTTGGTCGGGACGAAATTGTTTTGCGTTGATGGTCGTTTGACGAAAGCAGGAGAAGACGGGCGATGGAAAGACGGATCCGCAATGCTGTGGCGATTCTGTTGATGGTGGCATTTGGTGTGGCGCTGGCGGGGTGTGAAACCGCCGACGGGTTTGGCAAGGATCTGGAAAAACTGGGCCAGAAAATACAAGACAAAGCGAATTAAGGCATTACGTGGTGTGCCGATTGGGCATTCGTTGACCGGTTTGTTTCCCAAAAGGGGGCTGTTGTGATTACCTGCTATCTGAAATACGTTATTGATATGCATAAAATTCCCGAATTCGAGGATTATGCCCGTCGCTGGATTCCCATTGTTAACCGCATGGGCGGCGATCATCATGGCTATTTTCTGCCCCACGAAGGGGCCAGCAACATCGCCTATGCGCTGTTTAGCTTTCCTAGTCTTGCTGCCTATGAAGACTATCGTACTCAAATGGCCGATGATGCCGAATGTATGGCAACGCTGGCGCTCGAACAGCGGAACCGCAGCATCATCAGCTATGAACGCAGTTTCATGCGCCCGGTTCTTGAGTAACGAATGACTGCTGGCCGTGTTCTGACGACGTTGCGGCCATCGATTAAAGGCAGAAATCGTGACTTTAACACGAAAAGCCTTCCCCCGACTGGACAGCGCAGGGCCGAGCCGTTAAATAGGCAGTCCTGCCCGCGGTGTTGCGGGTGTGTTTGTTCCGCGTTTTCCGGGTTGGAGAGAGATGCAGACCGTTAACGATATTCGCACCACGTTTTTGGAATTTTTCCGTAAGAACGGCCACGAGGTCGTATCTTCCAGCCCGCTGGTGCCGCGCAATGACCCAACCCTGATGTTTACCAACGCAGGGATGGTCCAGTTTAAAAATGTTTTCACCGGGCAGGAGCATCGCGATTATTCGCGTGCAACCACCTCGCAGAAATGCGTGCGGGCCGGGGGCAAGCATAACGACCTTGAAAATGTCGGGCATACTGCACGCCATCACACGTTCTTTGAAATGCTGGGCAACTTTTCGTTTGGCGATTATTTCAAGGAAAACGCGATTGAATTTGCCTGGAACCTGATCACAAAAGAATATGGCCTCCCGGCAGATAAATTGCTGGTTACCGTTTATCACACCGATGACGAGGCCCATTCCCTTTGGAAGAAAATTGCCGGTCTGAGCGATGATCGTATCATTCGGATCCCGACATCGGACAATTTCTGGTCGATGGGCGATACCGGCCCGTGTGGCCCGTGTTCGGAAATTTTCTTTGATCATGGCGATCATATCTGGGGTGGCCCCCCGGGCAGTGCCGACGAAGATGGCGACCGGTTCATCGAAATCTGGAACCTGGTGTTCATGCAATATGAACAACTGGCCAATGGCACTCGTCTGGACCTGCCCAAACCGTCAATCGATACCGGCATGGGTCTGGAACGTGTGGCCGCCGTTTTGCAGGGCAAGCACGACAATTACGATATTGATTTGATGCGCGCCCTGATCGAAGCTTCGGCCGCTGTCACCAATACCGACCCCGATGGACCGTTTAATGTGTCGCACCGCGTGGTTGCCGACCATTTGCGTTCCACCAGCTTTTTGATTGCCGATGGTGTTTTGCCGTCCAATGCCGGTCGCGGGAACGTGTTGCGCCGTATTATGCGCCGTGCGATGCGCCATTTGCACATGATCGGCACCAAGGACCCGCTGATGTACAAGCTGGTTCCGGCGCTTGTGCGCAAAATGGGGGCGGCTTACCCCGAACTGGTACGTGCCCAGGCATTGATCGAAGAAACCCTGAAACTGGAAGAACACGGCTTTAAAACCATGCTTGATCGTGGTTTGAAAATGCTCGACGATGCCACCCTTGATATGGGTGAAGGGGCGGTTCTGCCGGGCGAAGTGGCGTTCAAGCTGTATGACACCTATGGTTTCCCGCTTGATTTAACCGCCGATGCCCTTAAGCCGCGCAAGATCGACATTGACGAAAGCGGTTTTTCGTCCGCCATGGAAGAGCAAAAGGCCAAGGCCCGTGCGGCATGGTCGGGCTCGGGCGAGGCCGCAACCGAAGAAGTCTGGTTCGATTTGAATGACCGTTTGGGTGCGACCGAATTTTTGGGCTATGAAACCGAAAATGCCGAAGGTGTCATCACTGCGATTATCGTCGATGGCACCGAAGTTGACGCGGCCAAAGCGGGCGACACCGTTGCCATTTTAGCCAATCAGACGCCGTTTTTCGGTGAATCGGGTGGTCAGCAGGGCGATGCCGGTGTGATCAAAACCGCCAAGGGTGCGGTGATTGAAATTGCCGACACCCAGAAAAAACTGGGCAGCCTGCATGTTCATCTGGGCAAGGTTGTGTCGGGCGAGATTAAAACCGGCGATGAAGCCGAGTTTAAGGTCGATCATACCCGCCGTGCCAGGCTGCGCGCCAACCATTCGGCGACGCATTTGCTGCATGCTGTGATGCGCAAACATCTGGGCGGCCACGTTACCCAGAAAGGCTCGCTGGTGGCACCGGACCGTCTGCGGTTTGACGTATCGCACCCCAAACCGGTGACAGCCGAAGAAATTGCCGTGATCGAAGCTGATGTAAACCGCCTTGTTCGCGAAAATACCGAAGTCCTCACCCGTTTGATGACCCCGGATGAAGCGATTGAGATCGGCGCGATGGCATTGTTTGGCGAAAAATACGGCGATGAAGTTCGGGTTGTCTCCATGGGCCTGCCCGAAGACAAATCCTATGCCTATTCGCTGGAACTGTGCGGGGGCACTCATGTCAAACGCACCGGCGATATTGGCCAGTTTAAAATCGTTTCCGAAGGGGCGGTTTCCAGTGGGGTGCGCCGGATCGAAGCCCTGTGTGGGGCCGATGCTGCCAATTACATGGGCAACCGCGACCGCTTGTTACAGGTGATCGCCGGTGATTTGAAAGCCGTGCCCGAAGATGTGCCCGAACGTGTGCGCGCGCTTCAGGAAGAACGTCGCCGCCTGGAACGCGAAGTTTCCGATTTGCGGAAAAAACTGGCGACCGGCGGTGCCGGTGGTGCAGGCGGGGCCAATGGTTTCAAGGAAATTAACGGGGTTAAAATTTCGTTCCGTGTTCTTGAGGGCATCCCGGCCAAGGAACTTAAAGGCATGGTCGATGAATTGCGCAGCCAGATGGGATCGGGCATTGCGGCCCTGATCGCCCTTGATGGCGGCAAGGCATCCATCGTGGTTGGCATGACCGAAGATTTGGTGGCAAGTCATAACGCGGTTGATTTGCTGCGCATCGGTGTGGCCGAACTGGGCGGCAAAGGCGGCGGTGGCCGCCCCGATATGGCCCAGGGCGGTGGACCCGATGGCGACAAGGCCGCACAGGCACTGGCCGCAATCGAGGCTGCGCTTGCGGGTTAAGTAGAGTTATATTTAGGAACGATGTTCATTTTAAGGGATCGGTTGCAGACCGGTCCCTTTTTTGTAATATTTTCGATTAGGTTTTGCGTATGATGCTTTGTTTTTCTGTACTGTAAATAATGGGGGATCAGCTTGCGTGTGTATAAATATTACCCGGCTGAATACGGTCGGCAAGCTATAATTAAACGTCGGTTAAAGTTATCGACGTTATCTGATGTTAATGATCCTTTTGAATTTGCGGCAATTAATACCAAAAATAAAAGTTGTCGTAGATTACTTAAAGTGTGGAGAGATACGTTTCCGGCGAAGACGGGATTTGTCTCCTTTTGCGAGAATAGAAAAAATCCCGTGATTTGGAGTCATTATGCAGAAAACTATAAAGGTATCTGTCTCGGTTTTGATGTTAAGGAAAATATTTTGAATAAAATTCATTATCTTCCCGAACGTGTGGAATTATCAGAAGCCGAATTGGAGGCTGCATGTCAAGACGAGAGTCGGCAGTATAATCCTTCTTTCTGCTTTACGAAATTCTCTCATTGGCGGTACGAATCAGAGAGAAGAGCAGTGTTTCCCCTTGACGGTTCTGACGTCATTCGGGAGGAAAACCCAAGAAAAGAACATAAATATCTTTATTTCATTCCATTTGGCCGTGAGTTTGTGCTTCGGGAGGTGATACTTGGTCCGAACTACGTGGAAACTAACCGACGTGAGGTAATGAATGCTATCGGTGAAATTGGAATATGCTCGATAAAAACTGGTCGATTGGCGTTTAGGTCATTTAATGTTGTTTTTCAGAATAAAAAAGCTCTCCATAAGGTGCTGTGAGAAATGGGAGCTAAGATTTGGATAAAGTTTTTTCCTGCCATTGCGCGCTATAGCGCAATACACGCCAGGCGGCTTTTTCCACATCTTTGCGGTCATCGGATTCGGCAATGGTGCGCCGGGCGGTGTTGATAATGATTTTGGCCTGACGGCAGATTTCGTCGCGCTGCCGATTGTTGGCAATAAAAGGTATTAATCCTTCAAGGGTTTGGGTGATGGGAATCAACACGTCGGGTTTTGCCACTGCCGCCTGACGGATCTGGTCAAGGGCAGCACTTAACATGCCGCTAAAATCCGAGACCGGGCCGCTGAGCCGGGCGATGTTATGATCATCCATCCACAACCCGACCGGGTAAACAAATGCCAGTGTTTGGCGCATGGCCCGGCCCAGACGGTAAACCGACGCAATGGCGGTGAACGGATCATTGACCCCGGGGGACAGGGCGCGTACGGCTATTTCAACAATCTGGCGCAGGGAAAATTCAATGTCGAGGGCGGCTGTGCGGTAATTGCCAATCATGATGGTGCTGGCAGCATCCTGATTAATGGCAGGGCACAGGGTTTTGATTTTATCAGCATCACAGATAATATGGCCGATGATTTGATCCTTAAGGACGTGTTCGCCAGGGCGGCAGATCAGCTCGACACGGGCATGACGGGCGGCAATCTTCTTACACAGCCCATTGTAATCTATGCCCTGAATATAGCCGGATCGTTTTGCCTGCACGGCAAATTCGGGGTCAATATCAAGTGCAGAAGGAATAGTGGTTGCCGAATTTCGAGCCTTGGTTATGGCGTGTCCCAGTCGGCTGTGGTTTTCCAGTATGGTGTTTTCCAGCTGTTCGCCAACATCAATGATCACCTGGTCGGCGACAATGGATCGGCCCAGGTGATGGACAAAAACAATCAGCGAGAAAAGACTGGCCATGAATGCTAATGCCGCAACCAGCCCGGCGATTTGGGCAGGATCGTTGTGGTTGCCGATGTTTCCCATCATCAAAAGGGTGGTGACCAGAAAGGTGATGTCGGCCACAAAGATACCGATCATGCTTTGGGTGATATGATCGCCCAGAAAATTGCGGATCAGCCGTGGTCCCAGATTTTGCGCCGCCAGTGTCAGCACCACCATCGTGATTGACAATGCCAGGGTAAAGATTGTGACCACAGCGGGCAGCAACATGCCGATCAAGTCGCGAATGTCGCGGACATCACGGAAAATCGGCCATATGGGCGATAATAGCTGATCAAAGGGCAAGGGCGGTAGCAGCATGATACCCGTAGCCACACACGCTCCGGCACAGCCAAATAACAGCGGTAAAATCCACAGGCTTTGGCGTAGTCGTTCCCACAGACGGATCAGGCGTTCAAACATATGGATATCCGGTTATCCCTACAGGTGATGTAAACAGCGACCACACCAATAAAGGATGTTAAATTTAAAACCCGCGCGATAACAGGATGCAGGCAATAAGCGATGCAAAGCGATATCAAATAAACGTTTGCAAATCCCCGTGGTTCCCTGCCTTAAGGTAATAGCGGTGCATTCGCCAGCGGCACATAAATGTCGGTTATGGCTTCGTGGGCAGGTACATCGGGAAAAAAGGCAATGCGCTGTAAAAACAGCGGATAATCCCCAGGGGTTTCGCCAGTTTGTGGCATCCATCGGGCGTAAATCGGAACGACGGCGCGTTTTAAATCGTGATCCGGGCCGATATGGCGCAGTCGTGCACAGCGGTTTGCGGGAATGATATGCTCAAATACGCCTTCGGGATTGTCGGGGATGGCAATTGTTGTGGCGACACATAAATCCATCATAAAGTCATCCACTGGCGTGTCATCCGGGTTGGAATGGATGATTGTGAAGGTTGCATTTTTGTGCGGCGGCAAGTGGTTGCGTTTGCGCCAGTTAATAAACGGGCGAATGCTGTTGCCAATATGGGCCGGGTCGCCATGGTGGCGCAGGGCCGCAACACGGGTTTGCGCGAAATGGACAATTTCAATATCAGGAAGCGGGGCAAGATCGGGATTGGGCATGGTTTTGTTCCGGGCATCCATAAGGGGTTGATAGATTTGTTGGCAGGCATCCCAGGTCGGATTTTTGCGAAAATTCGACGGTGACACCCCGTGAATTTTTTTAAAAGCGCGAGCAAAGGATTCCGGGCTGTCGAACCCGCAATCAAGGGCAATTTCAAGGACCGACATATGGGGCCGGTGCGCCAGTTGGCAGGTCGCGCGGTGAAACCGGGCCAACTGGATATAACGCGCCACACCAATGCCAAACAAGGCGCTGAACTGGCGATGAAAATGATACCGGGAATAGGCCGCAATGGTGCCAAGCAGCGCGCCGTTCAGGTTTTCGGCCAAATGATCGTCGATATAGCGCATTACACGACGAAACCGTTCCAGATAGTTTTGCAATTGGGCGCCCTTTATTTTGCCGGTGGGGCACAATTGTGCCGTTGTTCGTACCCCGGATGGTGCCATAAACCGGGCCTGTAAACCTGTCCGTTATTGCGCAATATGTGAAAAACGTGCGTGGTACGCGATATTGCCTGCAATAAAGTGCAATTACCCGTTTAAGTAGTTGAAGTTAAAAGAACATCTTTCGAGGTTGGCAGCATTGCAAAAAAGAGGGATTGCCACGCGCTAAAAAATGAACCAAATTCGATTTTTAATCATTTCAGGTTCTGTCGAGGTGTGTAATGGTAAAGCAGGAAAAATGGCAGCAGCGCGAAAAGGTTATTCTGGACTGCGCCCAGGAGCTGATCGGCCAATACGGTTTTTTTGATTTAAAGATGTCGGATCTGGCGCGCGCGGCGGATATTTCGGTGGGTACCCTTTATGTTCATTTCGCGAGCAAGGAGGATTTGCTGCTGGGCCTTGCCTTGCGGGCCGGTGCCAAACGGACGGCTTTTCTGGAAACGGCCCGGCAGCATGATGGGCCAGCTTTGGAAAAATTCATTGTCGCCAGTTTGCTTGATATTCTGTTTTCCATCGAAAATCCTGAATTGTTTGAAATGGAATATCTGGCCATGTCGCCGTCGGTCTGGCGGCGTGCGACGGTGACACGCCATCAGGATTTTTTGCGCAAGGTCGGCGATGCCACCCGCATGTTTCAGGATTTTCTCGATCAGGCAGTCCCGATTTTAGGGCCAGAACAGTCCCGTGATCGCGGGCGAACCCTTAATCTTGGCAGTTGGGCGCTATCGTTTGGCATGAATGCCCTTGCCCTTTCCGAAATTACCGATGCCCATTACGGCAGCCTGTTGCGTGAAAACGCCATTGATACCTTTTGCGATGGCCTGACCGCCCTTCTGGTTGGGGCAGGGTGGCAGGCCGATACCGCCGATAACGTTATTCGCAGCCTGGGTGTGCGCTATATGCCGGCACATTTTATATCGGCACTGTCTTCCTGATTTTTTAATTTTTAAAACAAAGTCCTCATCATGTCCCAGGAACGTAAATTAATGATCGCGGTCTTTATGACCGTTTTGTTCGGCTTTGCCGGGTTCAGCCTGCCTTATCCGGTATTCGGGCCGATGTTTTTAAAACCTGAACTGGGGTTTTTAGATCCGTCGATCCCGGTTGAATATCGGCCGTTTTTGCTTGGCATCGCCATTGCCCTTTACCCCATCGGCCAGTTTATTGGTGCGCCGTGGTTGGGTCGCTGGTCGGACCGGATTGGTCGGCGACCGGTTTTGTTAGGCTCGTTGGTCGGGGCGGCAGGGGGCTATCTGGTGACGGCATTTGGTGTTGCCATTTCCAGCCTGCCCTTGTTGCTGGCAGGGCGGTTTTTGTCGGGCCTGTGCGAGGGCAATATGGCGATTGCCCAATCGATTACGTCCGACATCAGCACGCCCCAAACCAAGGTGCGCAATTTTGGCCTGATCACGGTCGCCATCAATGTCGGCTGGATCATTGGTCCGTTATTGGGCGGTTTTTTGTCTGATCCCGATATTTATGCCGGTTTTAATGTGTCTTGGCCGTTTTTCTTTGCGGCGGGCATGTTTGGCGTCAATTTGCTGGTGGTGTTTTTCACCCTGCGCATTCCCGATTATGCCCGCCGCCGTAAAACAGGTGAAAACAGTGTTCAAAACGCGGGGGATGATTTGCCGCTGGTCGCGGCCGGGGCGGCAGAATTGTCGTCCAATGCCGGAACGGTCGGGCTGGCTGCGACAGACGGCGAAACAGAATTCCGCCCCCGCACGCTGTGGCAAACGGTGTGCGACAAAAAACTGTTGCCGGGCTTTGTCATTTCATTTTTCAGCTATGTCGCGGTTTACATTTTTTTCGCCTTTTTCGGCGTTTATCTGGTGCAGATGCATGATGTCAGCAGTTCGTTCCTGGGGGTGTGTTCTGCCATCATATCAATCCCGCTGATTGCCGCGGGCCTGTTGGTGGAACCCGCCCGTAAACGCATTGGTCTGGCCGGGGTCAGTGCGGTTGCCCATGTTTTCCTTGGTGTCGGCATGATCACGTTTTTGCTGCCCGATGGGCTGATATGGATCTTTGTACCGATGTCATTGGCGGCGTTTGGCATTGCCTGGTGCGAAGTCACCACCAGCCTGTTTATTTCCGATGCCGCAGGTCCGCATGAACAAGGTCAGGCATTGGGGGTTTACCGCTCCGCCCATGTCATGGCCGAGGCGGTGGCGGTGCTGGTCGGGGGCTTGCTTTCCGGGCAATCGCCGCAATCGCCGTTTTTTATGGGTTTTGTTGCGGCCATGATCTGCGTTGCCGGCATTATGGCGTGGAAACGCGCTATGCCCGATCTTGGCAAAAATTCGGGCGATGCCCCGGCACATTGAGTGTTCTGTTATTTTCCTGGTGTGCCAGGGGCCTGCCGGGAAATATGCTGCAACGGATGATGCGGGCGAAACTTAAACGATGGTCGACATCGTGAGCGCCCCCGCAGCCAGATACTGGCGTTGCCCGGCGGTATCTGTATCGGTGTTGGCGCAGGTGGCTGATGCCAGCAAACCTTCGGCCAGTTGATGAAGTTGTGAAATGGCGGCATTACGCACCCCGTCATGCGGGGCATTGGCATCGGCTTTCAGGGCATCTTCCCAGGCCGGTTGGGCGCTGTCTTCGCCCAGAACGGTTAAGGCAATGGCGCGGTTGGCAAGGGCTGTTGCCGATTGCGGGTTTGTTTGCAAGGCCCGGTCAAAATAATGAAGCGCAGAAGGATAATCGCCATCAAGCATTTCCAGCCGCCCCAGATCATTCAGGCAAGCCAGCGAATGTGGCGTCATGCGCAAAAGCTGTTCGAGTGCCCGGCGTTCGCCGTCGCTGTCTTTTGCGGCACGATAACATAGCGCGATCATGTGGTGGATCATGCTGTCGCCGGGGCGCAGGCGCGATGCATTGTGGAAATCGGCCAGGGCTGTTCTGTGACGGCCCAGTTCAAGCTGTGCCATGCCATGTGCGGTAAGCAAATCGGCATCGCCCGGTGAACTGCGCAGGGCGATATCAAGGTTATTTAACGCTTCACGCGGTTTGCCCGACAGCAAATAAACCTCGGCCAGTTGGCGCAGGGCCAATTGGTGGCCGGGGTCTGCGCGCAACACACTGCGATATTCGTAAATGGATTCGGTTAAATTGCCACGCCGGTGCAGGGCTTCGGCCAGGCCAAAACGCGCGGGCAGGTCGTCTTGTTTGCGGCCCAGTGTTTGGCGCAACATGTTGATTGCCGCATCATAATGCCCTTGTGACAGGGCTTCCAAACCCATTTTGGTGAAATCAGCCGTGGTCATGTGCGGGTATCCTGTTTTGCAAGAGGCGGGTTTTGGGCAAGGCGGGTGCGGGTGTCGGGATAAAGAAAGATCAAGAGGGATCAGGGGCGGTTATAAATACGATACGCGCATCGCCGTGCGCCTGCCAGAATATGATCAGTCCGTTCCACAATAACATCATGACCCAGAACCGATTGAAACACATCAAGTTCCTTGGCGCAAAGCGACCGGCACGCCGATGCCGCCGAGCAGATCGGGCAATGGTTTTCCACCAGCAGCAAGGTGCCATCGGCCTCGTGCAGGGTTGTGGCCATGTATCCTTCGGCATCACGCGCTGCGGCCAGGGCGCGCACCCGTGATTCAAGGTCGGGCGGGCAATTTTGCAACCGGGTTTGGTATATCATTTTTTGCTGTTCGGCCCGGGCAGCAACAATGCGCATCAGGCCGTCTTCGCCAAAACTGTCGCGCATACAGTCAATCAGCGACACTGCCAGTTCCTGATGCCCATCAGGAAAGGCTTTATTCGCGCGCTGTGTCAGCGCCCATAATTTTGCCGGGCGGCCCTTGGGGGATGCCATTTGCTGTTCGTCGACCATGCCCTGATCGCGCAGCGTTTTTAAATGCTGGCGCACCGCCATCGACGACACCCCAAGGGATGTTGCCATATGGTCGGCACGGGCCGGGCCGTTGGCCTTAAGCATATCTAGAATGGCGCGGCGGGTTTCGCCGTCGGCGGCTTTGGGATTACGTTTTGTCATGATCCATTTATAAAGAAAATTCTATTGAAAAGGCAAGAGATCTGGCGTAATTTGTTTATTAAAGAATAATCTTTATAAATGAGGTCGCCATGACAACGTCCGTCCAACCGGGAAAGAACCCCGACGCAAAACCATCGCAAGAACCGTGTTTCAACCCGGCCGTGACGGGGGTGGTTCCATCTGACAGCGCAACAGATGCTGCATCTGGCGGCGACTGGCAGGTGGCAACAACCCTGGCGGAACTTTCGCAAACCGGGCGGAAACTGGTGCGTATTTCGGGCCGTCAGGTGGCGATCTTTCAAACAGAAAACGGATTGTACGCTTGTAATAATCGCTGCCCGCATGAAGGCTTTCCGTTAATGGAAGGCACCCTGGCGCAGGGCTGTGTGCTGACCTGTAACTGGCATAACTGGAAGTTTGATCTTGAAAGTGGAGACACGCTGGTGGGTGGCGATAAACTCCGCCGTTATCCGGTGCGCGTGACCGATGACGGTGTTGTCGAACTTGATATGACCGACCCGCCGCAAGATCAGCAACGTGATGAAATCCTGTCCAATCTGGATGTTGCCTTGCACGAACATGATTATGATCGCTTGTGCCGCGAATTGGCACGGCTGGAAATGATCGGTGTGAACCCGCTTGCGGCCATTAAATCGGCCTTTGCCCTGCGTATGGACCGGTTTGAATATGGCACCACCCACGCCATGCCCGGTGCGGCGGACTGGCTGGCCTATCGCGAAGAACTGAGCGATGACTATGAGCGGTTAGCCAGCCTTGCGGAAATCGTCGGTCACATCGCCTGGGATAGTAGCTATCGCCCGGTTTACCCGTTTACATCAGACGTGGCAGATTGGTCCGAACCCGAATTTTCCCGCGCGGTCGAGGCCGAAGATGAAAACACCGCCGTGGCGCTGGTGCGCGGGGCAATGGCAGCGGGCCTGTCGTGGGAGGAGCTGCGCCCGGCTTTTGCCCGCTGTGCCATGCGCCATTATGCCGGTTTTGGTCACTCGGTGATCTATGTTTCCAAAGTGGCCCCTTTATTGGCAGCACTGGGGGCAGATGCGCTGGAAAGCCTGCTTTTGCCGTTAACCCGGCATTTATGCACGGTCACCCGCGAAGATTTGATCCCCGAATTTCGGGCGTTTCATGTCGTGCGCAAAGATTGGGATAATCTTGTGGGCAGTGATCCGGTGACAAAGGATGATTTTCTGGGGTTGCCTGTTGCGCGGGTATTGGCGCGTGTCCGTCGCTCGGCGGGGGATGTGCACGGGTGCTATCACGCCTTGCTGGGGGCGGCAGCCTGGCAGGTGCGCCATTTTGATGAAAGCGTTATGTATCGCACCAATATGCCGATTGGCACGAATGTAAACTGGCTGGATGTTACCCACGCTTTGACAACCGCGCAGGCAGTGCGTGAACTGGCAACCGAAATGCCCGAATTGTGGGCCGATGGCCTGTTGCAAATTGGTTGTTTCATTGGCCGCAATGTTAAATATATGAATACAGACCCGGACCAGCCCGATCATGCCGCCAGTCTTGGTATTGGCGGGGATCAGGAGGACGAAACCATCCTGCGCGATCTGCTGCGCGAACGTGTGTTAAACCATGGTTGCAGTGATTATATTGAACCCGTGCATCGCCTTAAAACCATCATGATGGCCCGGGCGGAACTGGCCGCTTTTCCCGATGCCCCGTGGCGCGAAGATTTGCTTGTTGCGGTGCACCGTTATGTCAACGGTGAATTCCCCCGGCGGCGTGCGGTGCGCATCGCCTATCAATCCATGAGTTTTGTCGGTCGGGAATAGGCGATCTTCGCCGCGTTCCCTCACGCCCGCATTTCCGGCTGACAAATGACCCCGTTCCGGCGTGAAAACCGGAACGGGGTCAGTTCTGTGCGGCGGCGTTTGGGATGGGGGCAGGTCAGGCGATGGTATCGACCACACCGCCATCAACCCGCAAGGCGGCACCGGTCGTTGCCGATGATAGCGGTGATGCGACATACACCACCAGGTTCGCAACTTCCTCGACCGTGGCGGCGCGCTGAATGATCGATGTCGGGCGGGCCGACATAACAAAATCGGCGGCAACTTCTTCAAGCGGTTTGCCAGATTTTTTCACATCATCGGCCAGCATGGCCTCAACCCCTTCTGACAGGGTCGGTCCGGGCAGAATGGCATTTACGGTAACACCGGTGCCTGCCATGCGTTTGGCAAGGCCGCGCGACAGGGCCAGATAGGCGGTTTTGGTTACCCCGTAATGGATCATGTCAGCCGGAATATTCAGTGCGGATTCAGACGACAGGAACAAGACCCGTCCCCATCCCTGTTTTTCCATACTTGGCAGATAGGCCCGCGACAGGCGCACACCCGACATCACATTGACATCCATAAAGTTCTGCCAGTCGCTATCGGGGGTTTCAAAAAAGTCCTGCGGGCCGAAAATCCCGACATTATTGACCAGAACATCGATATGCGGCACCGCTTTTACCAGCGCGTCACATCCTTCTGCCGATCCCAGATCGGCGGCAACCCCGCGAATGGAGGCATCGGGAAATTGCGCTTTCAGCTTTTCAACCGCCTTGGCTGTTTTGTCATCCTTGCGACCATTGACAATAACGTTGGCACCGGCACCTGCAAGCCCGGCCGCAATGGCAAAACCAATGCCACCGGTCGATCCGGTAACAAGGGCGGTTTTTCCAGTCAGGTCGATTTTCATTATTCAATCCTTTGGTTTCAAACGGCTAAACGTAAGGTAATCTTTAAAAGAACTTCGGCAAGTCAGAATATGTGCTCAAGGTTAAGGACGTTGATGTGCTTGTGCCAGGGGACGCGTATTGCGGGGCCGGAGCCGGTCCGTATTTGAATTGCCTCCTTGCCCAAAAGCGGCAGACACCGTAAGTTAACGTAAACGTCAACTTGTGTTGCAGGGCAAAAATGAAATTTCAGGGTACGGAAAATTATGTTGCGACCGAGGACCTGATGGTTGCGGTGAATGCTGCCATCACGTTGCAACGCCCCCTTTTGGTCAAGGGTGAACCGGGTACGGGCAAAACCGTGCTGGCCGAAGAAATTGCCAGATCGCTGGGTAAAAAACTGATCACATGGTCGATCAAATCCACCACACGCGCCCAGCAGGGCCTTTATGAATATGATGTGGTGTCGCGCCTGCGCGACAGCCAGTTGGGCGATGCACGGGTGCATGACATTGCGAATTACATTGTCAAAGGCAAGCTGTGGGATGCGTTCGAGGCCGATGACGCCCCGGTATTGCTGATTGACGAGATTGACAAGGCCGATATCGAGTTCCCCAACGATTTGCTTCAGGAACTCGACCGGATGGAGTTTTATGTTTATGAAACCCAAAAGATGGTCACGGCGGTAAACCGGCCGATAGTCATCATCACCTCGAACAATGAAAAAGAACTGCCCGACGCATTTTTACGCCGCTGTTTCTTTCATTACATCCGCTTTCCCGATGCCGATACCATGATGCAAATCATCGATGTGCATTTCCCCGACATTCAAAAACGTCTGGTGGCCGAGGCGTTGAACCTGTTTTATGACATGCGCGATGTTGCCGGGCTTAAGAAAAAACCCTCCACATCGGAATTGCTCGACTGGTTAAAACTTCTGATGGCCGAAGACCTTTCGCCCGAAGCCCTGCGCGCCAAAGACGTCAAATCATCCGTGCCGCCTTTGCATGGTGCGCTTTTGAAAAACGAACAGGATGTACACCTGTTTGAACGCCTTGCCTTTATGGCGCGACGCGAAGGGCGCTAGACCAT
This sequence comes from uncultured Thalassospira sp., assembly GCF_963976115.1. Classification (GTDB taxonomy): domain Bacteria; phylum Pseudomonadota; class Alphaproteobacteria; order Rhodospirillales; family Thalassospiraceae; genus Thalassospira. The sequence continues at coordinate 169,471 of NZ_CAXBJJ010000010.1, read as the reverse complement.
GTTTATCGGCTTTTTCTATAAGCTAAAAGATGCGCGCGTGCCGGTTTCCCTGCGCGAATATTTAACGCTGCTTGAAGCCGTTGAAAAGGGTGTTGCCGGATATTCGGTCGAGGATTTTTATTATCTGGCACGCGCTACCCTGGTGAAGGACGAGCGCAACCTTGATAAATTCGATCAGGTGTTTGGTGCGCATTTTAAGGGGCTTGCCAGTCTGGCCGATGCAGGCGCGGAGATTTCGGCGGAAATCCCCGAAGAATGGCTGAGCAAGCTGGCCGAGAAATATCTCAGCGAGGAAGAAAAGGCGCAAATCCAGTCGCTGGGCGGCTGGGACAAGCTGATGGAGACGTTAAAACAGCGTTTGGAAGAGCAGCAAAAACGCCATCAGGGCGGTAATAAATGGATTGGTACGGCGGGCACATCGCCCTTTGGCGCCTATGGCTATAACCCCGAAGGGGTGCGGATTGGCCAGGATAAATCGCGTCATCGCCGCGCGGTCAAGGTGTGGGACAAGCGCGAATTTAGAAATCTGGATGACAGTGTTGAAATCGGCACCCGCAACATCAAGGTGGCGTTGCGAAAATTGCGTAAATGGGCGCGCACTGGTGCGGCGGACGAGCTGGATTTGGCGGGCACCATTCGATCAACCGCCCGGCAGGGCTGGCTCGATGTGCAAATGCGGCCCGAACGGCACAATGCAGTTAAGGTGTTGATGCTGTTTGATATTGGCGGCTCGATGGATGATTACATTCGGATATGTGAGGAACTGTTTTCTGCGGTGAAAACCGAGTTCAAACACCTGGAATATTACTATTTCCACAACTGCCCCTATGAAGGGTTGTGGAGGGACAATGCGCGCCGTCGTAGCGAACAAATATCAACCCTTGATGTGATCAATACCTATTCCAGCGATTACAAGCTGGTTTTTGTCGGTGACGCCACCATGAGCCCCTATGAAATCACCTATCCCGGCGGCTCGGTTGAACATTGGAATATGGAAGCCGGGCAGGTATGGATGCAACGCCTGCTGGATCATTTCAACCATGCCGCCTGGATCAACCCGCAGCCGGAAAAATGGTGGCATTATACCCCCTCGATCCAGCTTCTGCATAAGATGATGGCAGGGCGGATGTATCCGTTAACCCTGGAAGGGTTGGACCGGATGACCGGGGAGTTGAACCGTTAACACCATTTAAGGGCAACGGTATTTCCAATGGGTCTAGTGTAAGCTATAAGGTTGTATCGTGCAACTTTATAGCTGGTTCGGTTATGGATGACATGACGGTTGATCCCATTCGGGAGGCTTCGCGCCGTTTGGTGCGCGAGCTGGGTTTTATGAAGCCAACCCTCGCCCGGACAGATATGCCACCCTCTGCCGTTCATGCGCTGGTTGAGGTCGGGCGGCGGGGGAATATGACGGCGTCGGAGCTGTGCGAAGTGCTGGGGCTTGAAAAATCAAGTGTAAGCCGCCTTTTGCAAAAACTGGTGCGGGCCGGGGAACTGGCCGAAGGGGCGTGCGCGCATGACGGGCGGGCCAAGCCGCTTTGCCTGACGCCAAAAGGGCGCGAGACTTTATCCCGGATCGATGCCTTTGCCTGTGCCCAGGTGCGCGCAGCCTTGCAATTTCTTCCGCCCCATATTCGTATTTCGCTGCATCAGGGCCTTGGCGCTTATGCTGATGCCTTGGCGGCAAGCCGCACCGAAGCATCGGTTTTGGCAAAAACGGCTCCGAAAATGATGTGGGGCTATCAGCCGGGCATCATCGGGCGTGTGGTGGAAATGCACGCAAATTACTATGCACGCACAACCGGTTTCGGGGCCTTTTTTGAAAGCAAGGTGGCATCGGGCATGGCAGAGTTTGCCGGGCGGCTGGATCGCCCGGTTAATCAGATATGGTCGGTGATGGACGATGGTGGGCGCATCGTCGGCTCCATCGCTATCGATGGCGAGGACCTTGGCGATAATAGTGCCCATTTGCGCTGGTTTATTGTCGATGACGGGCAGCGTGGCGGTGGCGTGGGACGTTTGTTACTTATAGAGGCACTATCATTTTGCGATGCTATCGGGTTTGGTAAAACCCGGCTTTGGACATTCAAGGGGCTTGATGCCGCACGTAAACTCTACGAGGCCAATGGCTTTATTCTTGAAAATGAACAGTCAGGCCAGCAATGGGGCACGGAAGTGACAGAGCAGATTTTTGTGCGGCATTCTCAGGCTGAGAAAGTTTAACCTCTGGCCGGTTCTCGCTATCTTCAGGCAGGCCCCAAAAACAGATAGGTTTCGGTTTTGGCAATACCGTCCATGCTGCGGATATGGGTGACGATGCGGTTGAATTCGGGCAGGCTGCCAACTTCCACCTCGGCGATCAGGTCCCATTCACCATTGGTGGTGTGAAGGGCGCGAAAGCCCAGGGTTTTGCGCAATGTCGCCACCAGCGCCTTCACATTGCGGGTTGAAAGTTCCATCATCATCACCCCGCGAATGGTGCCGTCGCTGGCATCTTCGCGCAATCGCACGGTGTAACCGGCAATCACGCCGGTTTCTTCCAGCCGCGTCATGCGGGCCTTTACTGTGCCAGGTGCGACGCCCAAAAGGGCTGCCAGTTTGGGCACGGATGCGCGGGCATTGATGCGCAATTCGGCGATCAGGCGGCGGTCAAGATCATCCAATTTATCCTCCATTGCCGTTTTCGGCAATTTGTCTGCTGATTTAAGCAATTTATGCCACATAATTGCATCGAACTGGCATTTTTATTGATCCGGTGTCGGGGTAATCTGGGTTAACCACCATAAACAAATCAGGGTAGTGCCTTGTCATGACGACCGTCTTTTCCCCTTGGGGCCCAGAAGTCCGCACCCGCGAAATTGCCGACCGCCTGACCCGCTGGCCCAGTGTGACCGGCAGCAAGGACGAGGCCGATTTTGCCGACAAGCTGGTGGGGCTGTTGCGCGAAATTCCGTATTTTCAGGAAAACCCCGACGACATTGCGGTGATTGACAGCCATCTTGTTGCCAATGGCACGGCGATGGCGAAAAATGTGGTGGCGCTGGTGCGCGGTCAGGGGCGTAAAACGCTGGCGTTGGCGGGCCATTTTGATGTGGTGTCGATTGAAAATTACCACGATTTGCAACATCTGGCCTTTGCGCCGGACGTGCTTTGTACGGCCCTGATCAAAGATTTATCCGAACGGAGCAACCTGACAGCCAAAGAAAAACTGGCGCTGAAAGATTTGCAAAGCGGCGATTTTATTCCCGGTCGCGGGTTGTTGGACATGAAAAGCGGCGATGCTGCCGGGATTGCTTTTCTGGAGCATTTTTCGCAGCTCGCCGATCGCACCGGCAATGTGGTGTTGTTTTTAACCCCGGATGAAGAACGCAATAGCTGCGGGATGCGCAGCCTGCGCAATGCGCTGCCCGATTTGGTGCGCCGTTGGGATATTGATATTGTGGGTGGCATTAACCTGGATGCCAGCAGCGATTACGAAAATGGCGATACGGGCCGGGCAATTTTTCATGGCTCCATCGGTAAAATGATGCCCTTTGCCATGATTGTGGGCCAACCCACCCATGTGGGATACCCGTTTGATGGCATTAGTGCTCATGTCATTAGTGCCGAAATCATGCAGATGATTGAGGGCAACACGGATTTTTCTGACACCGCACGTAACGTTATGGCCCCGCCGCCGGTATGCCTTGAATGCCGCGATTTGCGCGAAAATTATGAAGTCACCACGCCCGAACATGTGTGGATGGCGTTTAACTGGCTGATACAGGGAAAAACATCAACCGATGTCTTGGCCGAGTTTGCCGCGATTGTTGAGGTTGCGGCCAACCGGGCGTTGACCCGGCTGTTTGAACGGGCAAAAATCCATGCGCAGGCCAATGGCGAACCCGCCCCAATGGAATATCGCCCGTTGGCGGTGGTTTCCTATGCCAGGTTGCTAGACATGGCCCGCGATATGGGCGGGGAAGCGGCCCTTGCCCGTATTGCCGCAGTGGAAGAAGAATATCGCTATAGCAATAATCCGCTTTTGCGCTCCCGCGTGCTGGTGCAAGCCACCCTGGCCGAGGCCCGTCTGTCGGCCCCGGCGATTATCACGGGCAATGCCAGCCTGCATTACCCCGCCGTGCATCTGGATACCACCCGGCCGCTGGACCACGCATTTATTGATGCCATTCATGCCGCCCGGCAGGTGATTGAAGCCCGCCATGACACCAAAATCATTGATCGGGGATATTTTGGCGGCATTTCCGATATGTCGTTTTTCGGAAAGTGTCCAGAAAGTGACGAATCGAAAGTTATTGCCGAAAACACTCCCGTGGGCGAACTGGTCGATCATCCGGTTGTCGATGCGCTGGAATATCCGGTGGTCAATATTGGCCCGTGGGGACGGGAATATCACCAGCGCCTGGAACGGCTGTATGCGCCCTATTGTTACAAGGTTTTGCCCGATTTTCTGGCCGAAATTGCGCGAAAATTGCTGGGGTAAGATCGGCGAGACTGGCTGAAAACCGATCTTAACCAGTGAAATTTCGATGAAATCTGTTCGGCAGGTACGATAAACCGTCGATTGTGCAACCGAACTGCCTTGATCCTGCCGCTTGGGCGCGTCACTATCGCGCAAAATTTGTTCGAGATTAAGGAGTTGCAGATGTTGAAGGCAGTGGCGTTGGCAGCAGGACTATTTTGTGCGGCCTTGGTGCCTGTGTCGGGGGCAGGGGCACAAACCATAACCGACGATCATGTTGTGATTGCGCATCGTGGGGCGTCCGGTTATTTGCCTGAACATACCTTGCCTGCGGTGGCGCTGGCATATGGCATGGACCCGGACTTCATCGAACAGGATGTGGTGATGTCCAAAGACGGCGTGCCGGTGGTGATGCATGACATTCACCTTGATACCACCACCGATGTTGCCAAAAAATACCCCAAACGGCACCGCAAGGATGGCCGATATTATGCCATTGATTTTACCCTGGCTGAGTTGAAAACCCTGAATGTGCATGAACGGGTTGATGCCAAAACCGGCAAGCAGGTTTATCCGGCGCGTTTCCCGCTGGAATACGGCATTTTCAAAATTCCGACCTTTGAAGAAGAAATCAAACTGATTCAGGGTTTAAATAAATCCACCGACCGCGATATCGGGATTTATGCCGAAATCAAGGACCCGGCCTGGCACCGTGCGCAAGGGCAGGATATTTCCAAGGCCGTCATCAAGGTGATGGAAAAATGGGGATACGGCACGCGCGAGTCCAACGGGTATATTCAGTGTTTTGACTGGAACGAAACCAAACGCATTCGCAACGCGCTTAAATATCAGGGCCGCATGGTGCAGCTTTTGGGGGAAAACAGCTGGAAAGTCGCCCCCAATGTCGATTTCGATTTTTTGAAATCCGACGAGGGTGTGGGCGAAATGGCCAAGGTCGTGGACGCCATCGGCCCGTCGCTTAGCCAGGTGATCGAAGGTTTAAGCGAAAATGGCCATGCCATCATGACACCGACCCTTGTCGCCGCCCAGCGCCGCCATCTGCCGGTTCATGTTTATACTTTGCGGGCCGACCAGTTGCCACAATGGGCCGGTGATTTTCGCATTGTCATGACGGCGGTATTTGACGATGCCGGGATCGACGGTGCCTTCACCGACTTCCCCGATCAGGTGGTCGACTATCTGGCAGCAACCCCGGAATAAGACCGTTCCGCACGGATTGCCAAAGACCCGATTAAAAAAAGGACCGGGGCACAATGTTCCGGTCCTTTTGCCATTTCCGGGCGAAATTCACTGTTTCCATTCTTGCCCTTTTCGTTGCCGGTCAAACAGCCCATGATGTCATCTGACCGGATTAAAAATGGTCCAACCCTTTAAACAGGAGTCTCGGAATGGCAAAAGTATTGGTGCTGTATTATTCGATGTATGGACATATCGAAACAATGGCAAAGGCGGTTGCCGAAGGTGCGACCGGTGTTGCGGGCACCACGGTTGATGTGAAACGTGTGCCCGAAACCATGCCCGAAGACGTTGCAAAAGGGGCGGGTGCAAAACTTGATCAGGATGCGCCAGTCGCAACGGTTGCCGAACTGGCCGATTATGATGCCATTATTTTTGGTGTGCCGACCCGTTTTGGCAATATGTGCGGTCAGATGCGCACCTTCCTTGATCAGACCGGCGGCCTGTGGGCGCAGGGTAAGCTGATTGGCAAGATCGGGTCTGTTTTTGCCTCTACCGGCACCCAGCATGGCGGCCAGGAAACCACCATCACCTCGACCCACACCACGCTTTTGCATCACGGCATGGTCATTGTCGGTGTGCCTTATAGCTGTACCGGCCTGACCAAAATGGACGAAATTACCGGTGGGTCACCCTATGGTGCCACAACCCTGGCCGGGGCCGACGGATCGCGCCAGCCTTCGGAAAACGAGCTTGAAATTGCCCGTTTCCAGGGCAAGCATGTTGCCGAGCTGGCGGCAAAACTGTCAGCCTGATAACGGTCGATTTTAAAACAGGAAATGCCGTGTTGGTTGTATGACCGGCACGGCATTTTGCGTTAACGCGCAAGGCATGGCGGCGTTTTAGATCAATCATAGAACAAATCTATTGTGCCACCCTGAAGTTCGTTACCTGCATCAGGGGCCGGTAATTTCAGAACCTTGCTTGATTAAAGCATATTTCCTTTAATATGACCCATTTTGCCAGCTCAGTCTGCCGCCTGGCAAGGAGAAGTCCGCCGGGCGTAATGGGTTTACGGACAAGGATTTCGACGCGGCCAGGCGGCAGACTGCGCTGGCCCACAGGGTTTGATTTTGGCGGTGTTTGGCGGCGTTACACCGCTCGCCCGATGCGCCGCATCGCGCAGCGCGCTGTGCCTTGCCAAACGACACGCCAAAAACAAACAAAATGGGTCATATTAAAGGAAAAGTACTTTAAAGGGCATCCGATTGACGTGCTGTCACGACACTGTCGTTCGCACCTTTGCCCTTTGCCTTGCCCCAACGTCAATCTTGAATAGATTATCGCTCTCTTTGTAGATATTATAAAGACGTCTTCATTGCATTTTGACGTCGGGAACAGCGCATTATTCGGGGGGATAGACATTGGGGGCGGCAATGACCTATCTACAAAACCACAAGATTTTATCTTCGACCGATTTAGATCAGGTTCGAGAGTCCATCATGAATTTGGCCTCTCGACATGACCTGGATGTCAAGGGCTGTGATGCGCAATTTAAGGCCTGCGTTGCCGCTGTGCAGTGCGGTGACCTCAGCCTTATGCATGTGACGTTCGGGGAGTCCAGACTTAGTGTGAAATCTTCGGAAGAAGATCCCGACGGGCTTCTTTTATATATGGTTACCAGTGGCCTGGGTGTTGCCCAGCATTGCGGAAAAGAAGTCGAATTTTCGTCGGGTGAGGGCTTCATGCGTAATTTGGCGGCCCCGGTCAGCGCTACTGAAGATAATTTCGGCGCATTTGTTCTTCGTTTATCCAAAGATAAATTGAAAAACCATGCACGTTCTCTGGTCGGCGAAGATGTCGATTTGATGGGACTGAGCTTCGATCCTGTGATTGATTCCAGTGCACCTGGCTGGAATGTTTTTCGCAATACCGTTTACTATGTGGCCGAAGTGCTTGATGGTCCATTGCGCGAATTGCACAATCCAATCGTCACAGCACAAATGGAAGACATCCTGTTAACCCAGTGCCTAAGCCTGTTGCCCAACAGCTATCAGGACCTCATGAATGGCCATGACGTCACAAAGGTTGTTCCCTATTACATTAAACGTGCGCGTGATTACATCCATGCTCATGCGGACAAGAAAATAGGGCTTGCCGATATCGCAGCAGTGGCCGGATGTGGCTATCGCGGCATGCAAAGAGGATTCATGGATGCGTATGGGACAACGCCGATGGCCTATTTGCGCATTGTTCGATTGAAACGCATCCGCGCAATCTTGCGCGGCGAGTTGGACGGACATGCGATCTCTGATGTCGCGAAACAATGGGGCTTTACACATATGAGCCGTTTTGCTCGGGATTATTGTCGGGAGTTCGGCGAACTTCCCTCCGAGACTGTGCGTAAAAACGCATAGAGTATGGGTCCTCAATATCCGAAAAACGACCGCAATATCTCAAATGCGTCATAAACGTATGACAGCTTGTCAATACGTGTTTCCTTATCGCTGCACCTGTTCAATTCTCTGCACGGGGACTGAGCCATCTTATCTTCTTTTGCAGATTTGACGGATATTGGGGCGCGATTTTGCTTACGGAAAAGTCCGGACATCACGTGGGCTTTTCCATCTGACGGTCATCCCGGCGTTGGCCTTGTTCTGTAACCAGACCTGGTGTGTCGCGGTATGGTGTGCTGTTAGGTAAGCAATCCGAATTCTCATAGCGTTTCTCATCCCCCACGCAGTCCATGGGCAAATCTCATGGTCTTTGCGCCGTTAGTCTTGGCTGCTTTACCGCAGGCAGGGCGCACCACGTGTTGATTGGATGAGGAACACCCTATGAGAACCTGTTTTAAGTCTGCGGGCGCAATTCGGCGGGCTTTGCTTGTGCTGATTTTGCTGACCGTCGGCGTATTGGCTGGCGCATCGGATGCAGCAGCACAGCAGACGCAAGCACCGTTTACAGAACCGGGATATGCCATTTGTGGCGCAATGGATTTGCGCACCAACACCCTTTTGGGGGCATGCGGTTTTGCCTCGGCAACCAAAACAGGCAAGGCCGTTGGTGAATGCCCACGGGGATCGTTCTTTGATATCGGGACCTGGGCCTGTTTTTCGTGCCCCAGCGGGTACAATAGAACCGGTTTTGCGGTTGATACGCCCAAGGCCTGTTCCAAGACCGTTAGCGCCCAATACAAATCGGCAACACGCGTTGCTGCACACAAATCCTGTCCGGCCGGGTCGTTCAAAGATCCGCGCAATGGTGGTGAATGCTGGTCGTGCCCAACTGGTTTTGGCCGGACTTTTTCGGCGGTGAATGAATGGGATGCCTGCGGCGCGTTCGGCCAATCGGCCCGCCGCGCGGAATTCATTGACCGGGTTTGCCCCGAAGGTTCGTTTCCGGACCTGAATGGCAGTTGCTATACCTGCCCTGACGGGTTCCGTCGCACGGCCAATGCGGTAACCGCGAACAATGCGTGTTTCCGTAATGAAAGTTTGGTGCCCGCAGAACAAACGGCGGCCCTGACCTGTAAGGCGGGCGAGCATTTCGATTTTGTCGATGGCGGAACATGTTGGTCCTGCCCCGAAGCGTCGGTCCGGTCCGTTTTCGGTGTCAAGACGAACCAGGCCTGTGAATACACAAATATGCGCTGGAATTCGGTCAAGCGTACACCGAATGGTTTATTTGGTTTGCCCGGCGGCCATGAGATCGCCGCTCAGGTGATTCAGGAACGTGTGAGGATTGATGCCGCCATTGCCAAATTCATTTCGGAAAGCAAGCTCAGCAAAGCCGAAGGCGCTGAGTATGGAACTGCTGCCTGGCAACTGATCTTAACCGAACCAGAGAGTTCGCCGATCCTGATGGCAGCCGTCTATGATCATACTTATGACATCATCAAAAATGGGGCAAAGACCAAGGCTGAACGCGATTTATTGAACTATCTGGCGGCTTACGTTCAGAAGTCCCGTCTTCTGGTTGCAGAAGAGATGAATAATGTCTGGGAAAGCTGGCAGCGCGGCCGGCAGGCGTGGCGGCAAACGCGCGGGAACAATATGGTAGCGGCATATGATACTGGCGTCGCTCCGCCAGATATGAAAAATATGGTTGATGATGTGTTGCTGATAGCGCCCCCTGGCTTGATTACCATGACATTTATTGGCGCATCGGCACTCTCAGCTGCCGCCCCCGGAGTCAGCAAGCTAACGCTAAGTCTGGCCCAGGCAATCCTTCCATACCGCAAAGCGCTTAGTGCAGGATTGGCTACGGCACGAGGAGGAACAGCCAGTGCCGCCGGAGCTGCTGCCCTCGGACCACCAATGATTATTCTGACGGTCACGTCGATTCTTGCAACAATCGCAACTGACATCGCCCTAGACCAGAACAAGCAGGAAGCGATCGTCAAAGACGCCCTCGCCGTGGCGCAGCGTCCAGTCAATCTCGCCCGTCTGTTAAAGACAGATGAAGGACGAACCGAAGTTGCGAGCAACTGGGCCCTGATGACCCAAGAGCCCATCAAGCCGAACACACGTACCTGGGCGCAATTGATGCCGTCTGATAAGGCACCGAGTGCCGACGATTACAGCGTAACGTTTGAAGACGGCAATGTTGTTGTCGACAACTTCGAAATTGATACCGTTATTGATGGCGGCCAAACTAAGACGGACACGATCACGTTAACCCAGGTTGGATCGACCAGCACAACCAGCAAAGCGAGCGCTGCTGGTAGTGCAACGAAATGGGATCTCATACGCGGAGACGCCACCGATGTTGCGATCGGCACCGACGGCACCACCTATGTCATCGGTGTGGCCCAAGCCGGCGGCGGGTATGAAATCTATAAACGCGCCAAGACCGCAAAGAAATGGACAAAGATGGCCGGTGCAGCAAGCCGGGTTGCCGTTTCCGATAAAGAGGCGTGGGTCGTCAACGAAACGGGCCTGATATTCGCCCAATCAGGGTCCAAATGGCGACGTATTCCTGGCCCGGCGGCACAAGACATCGGCGCCAGTGCCAAGGGTGTCTGGATCATCGGTGTTGATGGCAGCATCCATGTCCGGGATGGAAACCGGTGGCAAAACGTTCCCGGAACGGCAAAGCGGATCGACATTGATCAGAATGGCCGTCCATGGGTCGTGAACGACCAAGGCAACATCTATGTCCATGACAACAACAAGAAGTGGGAGAAGCTTCCTGGTTCTGCCGTTGATATTGCGGTTGATATCCCGGGTGCGGCCTTAATCATTGGCACGGATGGCAAAACCTATCTGTTTAATGCCACGAAACGCGATTGGGATCCGATTTCACCAGACACGGATTCTAACACCATCGGTGCGGGCGGCGGGCAGGTATGGCGGCTGACCAAAAAGAATGAAATTTACCAGATGAACTAAGGGAAAAGGGCTGAGGCAATTTCAGCCCTTTTCGTTCTGCTTTCAATTTTTGATGGCGTGGGCAATCCGGACAGTCTTGCACCCCGGATTGCCAAAGACCGAATTGCAAATGACTGTCGGTGCTGGGGGCGCTCTGTTTTCAAGCAATAAGGTAGTTGATTTTTTGTGGGGAAGTGGCGGTTGATCCAGATACGTAAACAATTTAAGCGCGAACCTATGCTTAAAACGTCTTTTAGAGGGGCATTGGTTTTATCGACATTGCTGGTTGCCGGTTGTCAGACCGCCGGTTCGATGTCTGACGGTTCGCTGAACGCCAGCGGCGTGCAGTCAGTGGGGCACGAGGGGGCGCAACAACCGGCTTTCACACATTCCATCACCCAGGATGATGCCGTTCAGGTCCTGGTGCGCAAAAGTATTGACGCGTTGGAAGCCCAGAACATGGATGAAGCATCACGCTTGATCAATCTGGCTTTGAAACTTGATATCACCAACCCGGATTTACAGTTTCTCAATGGCTTGACCTACCACCTGATGGGGGTACAGGGCGACACCAGCAAGTTTGATCTGGCCGAGCAAGGCTATAAGCAGGCGCTTAAATTCGACCCGGGCAACTTGTCGGCCAATTACCAATTGGGTCTTTTGTATATGGACCAACGGCGTTATGGCCTGGCACAGGGCTATTTCGCAGCCGTCGCCCTTCATCGCGGGGATGACCCGGCGGTGCTTTATAGTCTGGCGTCGGCATCCTATTATGCGCGTGATCCCAAAACGGCAGAAGCCGCATTAAAGCACTTGATGGCTGTGGCACCAGAGACCAAGGAACAACCCGAGATCCTGAAAGCTGCGGCATTGTCGCTGGCGGCAATGGATGATCGCGCGGGGGCATCGTCGTTTGTATCGGCCTATCGCAAGGCGGTTCTGGGACCGGAAAACATCGCCTATCTGGAAAGCCGGGTTCAGGGGTGGCAGTCGTTTTATGACAGCGATGCCACGGTTATGATGGCGCAATATGGCAATGATCCATATGGTTCCGGAAATAATCCATATGGTTCCAGCGATCCCTATGGTGCGGCACCTGCGCCTTATGGCACCCAGCCGCCGCAGCAGCAAGGTGCATATGGGGCGCCTGCCCCGCAAGGTAATCCGATGCAACAAGGCTTTGCGGATTCCAGCATGGTGGTGGTTGATGTTGTCTTGATCGGCACGCAGGAAGATGTTCGCAATTCGCGTGGGATCAATTTGTTGAACGGGTTGCAATTGCAGTTTGGCGACCCCCTGACCGGGACAACCGGGTTTGGCTATGAATCAACACGCACCAAGGATTATTTGAATACCGGGTTGGAGCAAAGTACGCAAACGATCACCCGCGCAATCAGTATTCCCGCCGTGACATATTCGCTCAATATTGCCAATTCCGCCGATGCCAACAATCAGGTTCTGGCCAAACCAAGTCTGGTGGCACAGGCCGGGCAAACGTCGGAATTTTTCTCGGGAACTGAAATTCTTGCTGCGGCGGTTTCGGGCGGCAATGGCGACAGCGTTTCGGTGCAAAAGGAGGTTGGCGTCAAACTTGCGGTAACACCGGAAATTTTGCCCGATGATATGATCCGCTTGCATGTGGTCGCAGAACGCACCTTCCTGACCGATCCGTCCAATTCGGTTGTGTTTGAATTCCGCCTCGACACCACCAAAACCAATGTGAACTCGACCGTGACCATGAAGTTCGGCGAAACACTGGTACTGGGGGGATTGAGCGAGCGCGAGACATCCAAATCGGCCGATGGCGTGCCGGGTTTGATGGATATTCCGATCCTTAATCTGTTGTTCTCGCAGCGGGTCGAACGCCACTTCGAACGGTCTGTCCTGATTTTGATGACGCCACGTCGTCCGCTTTATGCCCGTCGGGCGCAGGCTGATCGGGATGGCGTGATCGAGGAAATGTCCGATCTGGAACGTGACATTGAGCGTCTGGAGCATCGCCACAAGGATTGGTTCACACCGCGCGCGACCTTTAACGAAGTCATCGAAAAACTGCAAGGACGTGAATTTTTTGAGGAATTCAGAAGCGGGGATGTGAAAATTCAGTCTTGGCAAAACGATGCCAACGGCCAGCAACATATTGCGATGGTGCGCGACCGATTGCTTGACCAATAACGTTTTTGTTACAGAAACTATGATGCGAGGTCGTCGAATGGCGCGGGCAAGGGTGCGGTTTTGTCGGGTTGTGGTCTGTATCGTATTTGCGACAGGCCTGCTTGTTAATAGCACTTGGGCGCAAGACAGTTCAACGTCTGTGACATGGACCCGCTTGCCCGGCACTGCGGTTGATATATCGATCAACAGCCAGGGGCAGGCTTATGTCGTTGCCCTGAATGGCACGCCGTGGCGGTGGGATGCGCTGGAACAACGCTGGCGCAAAATGTCCGGGGATTTTGTCCGGATTTCCGCAGCTGAGGGAAACCGCCCGTGGGCGGTCAATCCCGAAGGCGTGGTTTTTCGCTATAATGGTTTGTGGTGGGAAAACAAAGATACAGATGTTGTCGATGTCGCCGCCGATGCGCTGGGTAATGTCTATATCGCCAAAGTGAGCGGCCAAATCAAAAAATGGAATCCGTTGCGCAGTGAATGGCACCCCATTGAAGGTCTGGCGTTTCGCATGACACTGGACATGTCGGGCAATCCCTGGGTCGTGACCCGCGATGGACGTATTGCTGCGTTTGATGGCAAGGCTTGGGGGGCGATGCCCGGACGTGCCGTCGACATTGCCGTTGGCGGGGACAATACGGTGGTGATTGCCGATACCGAGGGCCGGATAAGGACGTGGAACGGTTTACAGCGCAGTTGGCAGGCGGTCGCCGGGGTTGAAGGTGTGACAGCGGCAGCAGCAGCACCCGATGGCGGGCCATGGGCCGTCATTACCGATGGCGTTATTATGGCAACCACCTTGTTGGTTACGCCAGAGAAAATCAAAACCGAAGAAGGGCGCGCACCTGATATCAAGGCACCGCAGGCGGTCGCACCTGTCGATACAGCGCCTGTGGCTGTTGCGTCGGGGGTTTCTGCGGCACCTTTAACACCGTCAACGGTTGTTGCGCCGCCAGCGCAAGTACCACCGGCTACAGCAGCGCCAGTTGAGACGGCAGCGACACCAAGCGCGTCCCCGATGCTCCCTCAAACAAGCGGAACAGGCGGAACCGGGCAAACTGCCGTCAATATGGTTGCCCCGACAACGGGGAACAGTGCCAGCCTTGATCCGGCAACACTAACAACCAACGAAGACATTACCTTTGTAAATACCCAAAGGAGCGCTGCAACGCTGGCAATCGGTCGCGACGGCAGTGTGTTTGGTCTGGATGTCGCGGGCAATATCCTGCGCTGGTCAAACAGTCGCAAACAATTCGAAAGCTTCCCCGGCACATTGGTGCGTCTTGCGGTTGATGCGCAGGGCAACCCATGGGGCATTTCCACGTTGGGACGGGTGTTTCGTCATACCGGACATCAATGGAAACAAATCCCCGGTGCAACGGGTTCTGACATTGCCGTTGGCGCGGATGGGTCGGTGGTGATTGCGGATGCTTCTGGCACCTTATCCAGGCTGAATGAGGCAATGACCCGGTTTGAGCGTATTTCCGGACAGGGTCTTCTGGTGGCGGTGGCCCCGGATGGCACCCCTTGGACCATTCGTGCTGATAATCTGGTACAGCGGTGCGCATCATCACCCTGCGAAATCTTTGCGCAAAAAGCCAAAAGCATTGCGATTGGCCCGGATGGCAGCGTTTATGTGGTGTCAGACAGGGACCAGCTGATGCGTCTGGACGCGGATGGCAAAAGTTTTAACGTGGTTCGCACCCCCGGCCATACGCCGCAAAATGTGGCGGTCGGACCAAAGGGTTTTCCTTGGGTGGTTACCGCCGAGATGCTCGCACTGGCATCGACATTCTTTGAACGCGATGAGCTGACGGATCGTGCCGTCGCCGCAGCAACAATCGGGAATACCACCGGCAGCGGAAGTACTGCAGCGGTGGTCGATGTCGCATCGAACAATGCCTTTACGTTTTCAAAAAATATTCGCTTTGAAACCTATGTCACCGACCTTAATACAATTGAAGAATTGGTCGTTGGGCAAAATGATGATGTCTATGTCTATGGCGCGCCGCTAAATCAGGGCGCGAACCAGTTTTTGAAATTCAACAACACGACCAAGAAATTTGAGGAAGTCTCGCTTTCATTTAGTCAAAACCTGCAAAATATCGACGTTGCAAGCGATGGCAGCATTTGGACGGCCCAAAACGGATCGGTTTATCAATTGTCATCGACAGGCAGCCTGCGACGCACCTATGCGGTCACATCGGGCGGTATCGGCGGTTTGTCGATTGGCGTGGACGGCACCGTTTACGTCGTAATTGCGGAAAAACTTTATCATCTTAAGCCGGGAACCCGCACGTTTACCAGGTTCGGCAATGATGACGTCCATAAAGTGGCGGTTGGCCGGGCGGGCGATTTGTGGATTACGGACTCTGGCAACATCGTCCAACAATTTACCGGAACGAAATTTGAAAATCGCCCGCGAGGTCAAAGCATAAGCGTCGAAGACCTTGGTGCAGGGACGGATGGCAGTGTTTATATCACTTCATGGAGTGGCAGCCAGTACGTTTTGAAGAAATGGAATGCCACGAACAAGGCGTTCGACACGGTCAAAAATACAAATGCCGACCGGGTCGATGTGATGTCCGATGGCCGTCCCTGGATTGCCAATACCAGTTTAAATACAGATGTGAAGCGGGCAAAATTGCCGTTCCGGTAATCTTTAAACGCTTGCATCAGGTCTTTACTGTCAGCCTGATAACGGTCGATTATAAAACAGGAAATGCCGTGTTGGTTGTGTGACCGGCACGGCATTTTGCGTTAACGCGCCATGCGTGGCGCTGTGCGATTGCCGTTTTAAAATAATTTCAAATTCGGCCCATTTTAGGCGCAATTACCTTGATTGTGTCGCGGAATTGCCTTGGTTCGGGAGCATTTGATTTTTTCAAAGGGTCTTTGAAAAACGGAGCTTCCAGTGTTTCAGTCATTTTTTCCCAAGCCCGGACTGTTTTTTTCCAGTGCGATATTATGGACCGCTATTGCTGCTGCGATATGGTATGGCGGTGGTGATCAGTGGGGGCAATATGTCGGGCTGGGGGTTCCGTCGGTGGCGGATGCAAATGTCGTTGGTATTGGTTATTTTGTGACGCCAACGTTTTTGTGGTTCAGTGTTTATTATACTGTTTCAGTTGCCATTTTTGGACTTTTCTGGCGTTTGTTTTCGTCAAATCCTTGGCAGTTATGGTCTGTTTTCGGGTCGGCGGTTATTATTTTTACCACTTTTTTCGATGTTGAAGTTTCTGTTGCGATCAATAATTGGCGTCGACCGTTTTTTGATGATGTGCAAAACGCTTTGTCGGGCAAAGCTCTAGTTACAGCAGTCGACCTGTATGTTTTGATTTTGCAATTCGCCGAAATTGCCCTGTGCGCGATGTTTTTGTTTGTGGTGACCCGGTTTTTGGTCAGTCACTGGATTTTTCGCTGGCGCACCGCCATGAACAGTTTTTACATGACCCACTGGCAGAAATTGCGCACCACCGAAGGGGCCGCCCAGCGTGTGCAAGAAGACACAATGCGCTTTGCCAGTGTCGTGGAAGGTTTGGGTATTTCGCTGGTTGGCGCGGTGTTAACCCTGGTGGCATTTTTGCCCTTGCTGTGGGGGTTGTCAAAATATGTGACCCGCCTGCCGCTGGTCGGCGACATTCCCGCCCCGCTGGTCACGGCAGCAATTGTCTGGTCTGTGCTGGGCACGTTGCTGTTAGCGCTGGTCGGGGTCAAATTGCCCGGGCTGGAATTTCATAATCAGCGCGTCGAGGCCGCCTATCGCAAGGAACTGGTCTATGGCGAAGATAACCCCAATCGCGCAGAACCCGCGACGGTCAGCGAATTGTTTCACTTTGTTCGCCACAATTATTTCCGGCTTTATTGGCATTACACCTATTTCAACGTGTTTCGCGGCTTGTATCTTCAGGCCGACAACGTTTTTGCCCTGGCGATCTTAATTCCCACCATTGCCGCAGGCTCCACCATTGGTTTTACCTTTGGCGTTTTGCAACAGGTTTTAACGGCGTTTAGCCAGGTTTCAGGATCGTTTCAATATCTGGTCAGTGCCTGGACCACCATCATTGAATTGTTATCCATTTATAAGCGCCTGCGGGCCTTCGAGGCATCGATATACCTGACCAGTCATTAGGGTTTTGCAATATTAGCATTTTTTGGGAAACAATAAGGTGCCTGAATGGCGGTTGTTTGCGAACAGGTTTGTGCCACATTGACATCATGTGATGGCTGCCAGACAGGGCAGTCCCCCTCGGTTCAGGAATGGGAGTTATCCCGATGAAAGATGATGGCGTGAATTTGCGTAAAATATCCCGAGTGATTCGGGCGATGGATACATCAGACGGGGCCGGTGTGCGCTTGAAACGGTCGGTGGGCTCGCCCGCCCTTGATATGCTTGATCCGTTCCTGATGCTGGATTCCATTTCCAGTGACAAGGCCGATGACTATATTGCCGGTTTCCCCGAACACCCGCATCGTGGCTTTGAAACCGTAACCTATATGGTTGAGGGGGCAATGCGCCATAATGACAGTATTGGATCGGAAGGCGTTTTGCGCTCTGGCGGGGTGCAATGGATGACGGCGGGCAGCGGGATTATCCATTCCGAAACCCCCGAGCAGGAAGGCGGCCTTTTACAGGGCTTTCAGTTGTGGATCAACCTGCCTGCCAAAGACAAAATGCGCCGTCCGCGCTATCAGAACCTGGAAGCCGACAAGGTTGTTGAAATCAGCCCGGATCGCGGGGTGGATATTCGTTTGGTGGCAGGCAAGGCCTTTGGCAAAACCGGCCCGGTTTCGGGCATTGCGACCAAGCCGGTCTTTATGGATGTTAAACTGGCAGCCGGGGCAGAAGTGACCCTGCCGGTGCCCGACGGACATGCCGCGTTTGTATATGTCTTTATTGGCGATGCCGAAGTTGCCGGTCGGGATGTTGCCACGCACCATTTGGCCGTTTTGAAAGATGGCAATTCGGTTTTGCTGAAAGGTGGCACCAAAGGCGGGCGGATGTTGCTGATAGCCGCATTGCCGTTAAATGAACCTGTCGCCCGTCATGGCCCGTTTGTGATGAATACCCGCCAGGAGCTGATGCAGGCCTTTGAAGATTTTCAAAAAGGCCGGTTTGTGCGGGCCAAAGCCACAAGTTAAGCTGGTATCGGGTTGAAAATGCCATTTCAATAAAGCACGTTTCCTTTAAATAGCGGGCACAGGGTTAAAATCCTGCGCCCGCTATTTTTATCTATACCCGTCTTGAACCCCGCAGATCGATTACAGGTTCTGATGTGTGGCCAGTGGTTCTGGTCCTAAATCAACCCCTGACCCGGGAAACAGGCGGTAAACTGTTTGCCAGCCTTCTTTGGGGTCGCGGCAGGCACGGCCAAAAAAGGTAATCGGTTTTTCCTGGCCTAAATCAATATTGGCGCGATATTCCCGGCAAAATCGTCCTTGAAGCTGAAAGGTGCGCAGCGGTTCGATCGTGGTTTGACCGATTTTTTCCGAATTGGTGGCAAGGGCTGCACGTTTGACCTGACCGCTTTGCGTGGTTTCCAGTGTCTCGTTGATCAGCATGTCCAGCCCGGCATTATCGACCTTGGTGTCGCTGCCATTGGCGGCAACCAGCGGGGCCATCGGCGATGTTGTTCGTCCATACCATCCGCCAGCAACAAAGGCCACGGCAAGGGCCGCGGCAATACCGGCACTGGCCCACCAGCGCGTTGTTTTCGCGCGCCCTTGCATCGGGGCTGTTTCATGGGGCTGGTTTGTCGTCATCGGCGTATCGGCGATGCGATTGCGGTTAAAATGGGCAATTTGCGGATTATCCCGGCGGGCAAGCGACCCTGCTACGAAGGCGGCTGTCTGATTTCCTTTGTGCAGGGTCACGTTGCGATGACGGGGCGCTCGACCGTTAAGGTTGTCTTCGTGATCATTGTCGTGTGCGGGCTGGGATGGGGCGAAGTCGGCTGCGCCATCATCCATTCCTGTCATGGTGTCATCTTGCGTGGCTTTTATTTCGAAGCCTTCATCAAGTATGGCATCGATCCGGTTTTGCAACTGGGCCGGAACATGATCGTCACCGGGGTTTTCCAGAATATCGGCCTGTAGCGCCATGATTTCCAGGCGCGCGCGCAGGGCGGCGTCGGTATCAAGGCGGTGTTCCAGTTCCTGGCGCGGGGCCGGGTCCAGTTCGTCGTCCAGCCAGGCTGATATCAGCAAATCATCATTTGGCGTAAGGGTTGCAGTCATGGAGTCCCCCGTTTTATATCGCACGGTGGCACAGCGTGATCGGCGTCGTGTAACTCAACCAGCGCACGGCGGGCGCGGGCGACGCGGCTCATCACGGTGCCATCGGGCACTTTCAAAATCTCTGCAGCTTCGCGGTAGCTGTAACCTTCGATCAAAACCAGTGTCAGTGCTGATCGCTGGTCGGTCGGCAGGGCCGCCAGGGCGGCGCGCAAAAATACGCGATCACTGCCCCCGTGGCCCTGAACCGGCATTCCGGCATCGCGCGCATCCTGAAGCGAGATAACGTTTCCCGCCCTTTGTGCGCGCCGTTTTTCGTCAATCCAGGTGTTTTGCACAATTTTAAACATCCAGCTATCTAACCGGGTGCCGGGTGTAAATTGGGCAAGGCTTTCAACGGCCTTCATATAGGCGTTTTGAACCAGGTCTTCGGCAGCCGCGCTATCGCGGGTCAGGGACCGGGCAAAACGAAGTATGCGTGGCAACAGGCGGGACATTTCGTCGCGCAGGGCCGGGTCGAACCTATGTGTCTGCATGGCATCCAGATAAGTCGGTTAATGGGACAACGTACCAGGTCAAATTTTTATTCCGCACATTTTTTAAAAAGTTTTTGGAAGAAATAGGGCAACGTGAGCGTTGTTCATCAGAAAGCAGACAAAATCAGGGTTTCGCATCGGGAGAAAGCGGATGGCCCAGGGACAGATGGCACTGCTTAAACGGTTATTGCAAGGCAGCCTTGGCGGCATTGTAATGATTATTTCGGCGGTAACGCCCTTGTCGGCCCATACGGCGCGTGATGGTTTTTTGCCTTTTGTCACGCCGACGGTTGGCCCGGCAGGTGATACAGGAATTTGCACGCATCACATTTCGGCGGGGGCCGGAAAATGTGCGGGCGTTGCAGATCGGCCAGGTGCAGGTAACAGTTTTGAAACCGCAACTGGCCCGTCTCCCAATGGGGACGACACGGTTGGTGCGCCAGATACGGGTTCATTGCCGAACAGTGACACGGTGGCAAAAGGGCATGCCGGGGCCGGATACAACGATCAGGGCGCAGTCGCGAGCAGCGGTTTGCCGCCCGGTATTCGGGATATTCCAGGCATGGCGGGGGAGTTGTCCCATGTCATATGGCACGTTTTTGGCGCACCGGCCGGGTCGGACATTGGATTGGAACAGGAACGCAAGTTTATCAGGGACGGGTGGCAAATATCGCCGCAAAAAACCGGGCAAGACAAAAACCTGGTGGCGAACACGCCCTTGAAGAAATTATGCAATGACGGGAAATGCCCCGCCATTGTCGCGCCGCAAGGCGCAAAAGGTGTCACGGGAAGCACGACCGGGACCAGCGGCACCTGACGGCTCGAAACGTTTGATTCTGTCGTTTCTGAGCCCTGCCGCTCGTTGGGACACGTGCAAACTAACACCCCGCCAGATTTTGCTCTGGCGGGGTTTTTTTTGGTCGCGCTATTATTGGATATTTATATGCGCAGCCTTGAACCTGGCAGACCGCTGTTCGCCGTGCGGCATCGTCGCAGCGGCCCGTTAATTCTGTCAAACAAAACCCCGCCAGAATTTAGTCTGGCGGGGTTTGTCAGCTTGGCAAGACTGCCAGGCAATTACATGCCCATCGCTTTTTTCAGACCTTCATCCAGTTTGTCGAGGAACTGCGTGGTGGTCAGCCATTTCTGGTTCGGGCCGATCAGCAATGCCAGATCCTTGGTCATGAAGCCGGCTTCGACGGTGTCGACGCAAACTTTTTCCAGGGTTTCAGCAAATTTGACGACTTCCGGGGTGCTGTCAAATTCACCACGGTATTTCAGGCCCTGCGACCATGCAAAGATCGACGCAATCGGGTTGGTCGAGGTTTCTTTGCCCTGCTGGTGCTGGCGATAGTGACGGGTCACGGTACCGTGGGCGGCTTCTGCTTCGACGGTCTGCCCATCCGGGGTCATCAGAACAGAAGTCATCAGACCGAGTGAGCCAAAGCCCTGTGCCACGGTGTCAGACTGAACGTCGCCGTCATAGTTCTTACAAGCCCAAACGAAACCACCATTCCATTTCATGGCACATGCGACCATGTCATCGATCAGGCGGTGTTCATAGGTGATGCCGGCAGCTTTGAATTTGTCGGCAAATTCAGTCTGATAGACTTCTTCGAACAGGTCTTTGAAACGGCCATCATATGCTTTCATGATGGTGTTTTTGGTCGACAGGTAAACCGGCCAGCCAAGGTTAAGACCATAGTTCAAGCTGGCACGGGCAAAGCCCTTGATGCTGTCATCAAGGTTATACATCGACATGGCAACGCCCGAAGACGGGAAGTCAAACACTTCGTGTTCGATGGGCTCCCCGCCGTCTGCCGGCTGGAATTTAATCGTCAGTTTACCTGCGCCCGGAACTTTGAAGTCGGTCGCACGGTACTGGTCGCCAAATGCATGACGGCCAATAACGATCGGCTGGGTCCAACCCGGAACCAGACGCGGCACGTTGGAACAAATGATCGGCTGGCGGAAAACGGTACCGCCAATGATGTTGCGGATGGTGCCGTTCGGCGACTTCCACATTTTCTTCAGGCCGAATTCTTCAACGCGCTGCTCATCAGGGGTGATGGTCGCACATTTGACGCCAACGCGATATTCCTTGATGGCGTTTGCCGCATCAATGGTGATCTGGTCGTTGGTTTCATCGCGTTTCTGAACGCTCAGATCGTAATATTTCAGGTCGATATCAAGATACGGCAGGATCAGTTTGTTCTTGATGAAATCCCAGATGATCCGGGTCATTTCATCGCCGTCAAGCTCGACGACCGGATTGGCCACTTTAATCTTGGTCATGCAAATATACTCCCTTTCTGGCCGCGGCCCGTTATCAGCGCGGCTGCCATTTGACAAGGCGGGTCAAATTTCATCCGGCGCGCGAGGGAGCGCCCTGGCCGCGTCGGGAGAACGCAACATACAGGATGCGAACGCAAAATCAAATAGGCTGGCTTCACTTCCCTCGCAAGTTCTTTTCATCGCAATGTATCGCAAATCGTCATTGCCATTTGCTGGGGTGGCAAGTATGCGGTTGTTGCCGGGCAAAAGGCCGGTTTGCACTGTTTTTTGGACTGTTTTTGCAAGGGTCGCACGGGATCTGCGTTGTTGTTCCGGGTTGGCCGGCGCCGTTTTTTATTGGGGATTACGCCTGTGATGACGGGGGCACGTCCGTGCCGGTGCCAATTGGCTGCCCCAAACCGTAACCGGCCAGAAACAAATCCACGGCAATCGTGACATGTTCTTCCAGGTTCGCGGTTCTGGGGACCCACTTGATAAAGGTGACCTGGCGGATATCATAGTCCGACTTGATCAGGCTGATCAAAAAGCTGGCGGCAAGTTCGGGGTCGCCCTTGGGGAAGTTACCCAGGTGCATTTGCTGTTCAAAATAGCTCGACATCAGGCGCCGTCCGGTCATCAGGCCGCTTTCGTAGAAAATCTGACCAAGATGGGGAAAACGCGATACTTCCGCTAAAAACATCCGCATATAACGTAGCGTGTCGGACCCGGTTAAGGCCGTCATCAGGTTGTTGCCAAACTTGATCAAGGTGTCACGCAGGGGTTTTTGGGACACGGGCAAATCGCGCATGATTTTGGTAATCCGCCCTGTGCAGTCGCGAATCACGGCTTCAAAAACACCGTCCTTGTTGCCAAACAATTCATAGATCGTACGCCGTGATCCGCCTGCTTTTGCGGTGATCATTTCCAGGGTCGTTCCGGCAAGCCCATGCTCGCAAAAAAGTTCACGGGCCGCTTCAATGATGGCTTCGCGACGTTTTTCAGTGCGTGGGTCAATTTTTTTCATTTCAGACAAGCTGCCATTCCATTTTTAGATCAATTTAATTCTTGACCGGGGTACTGACCAGTACCATATTGCACGAAATGGTACTAATCAATACCAAAAGGAATGACGCTAAAAAATGAACGCTAAAAAAATCGTGCTGCCTTTAATTGCCCTGGCTGCAATTGGTGGCGCTGCTTATTACGGTTTCTATTGGCTGACCGACGGTCGCTATCACGAAGAAACTGATAATGCCTATTTGCACGCTGACCAGGTGGCAATTTCGCCCAAGGTGTCGGGTTATATTGACCGTTTGCTGGTGGAAAATAACCAGACCGTCAAAAAGGGCGACCTTTTGATGGTGATTGGTGACGAAGATTATCAGGCCAAATACAATCAGGCCAAAGCCGCCTTTGAATCGCGTATGGCTGCCCTTGATACAATGGACAAGCAGATTGACCTGCAACAGGCCTCTATCGATCAGGCTGCCGCAAATCTGGCCATTGCCAAGGTTGACCTGAAGACAACCGGCGAAGATTTTGACCGTTACAAGGATCTGGTCAAAAGAGGGGCCGCCAGCCGCCAGAAATATGACTACGCCGTTGCCGACCGTAACAAGGCCGTTGCCCAGGTCAATGCATCAAAGGCAACGCTTGCGGTGCAGCAAGGGCAGCTTGAAGTTCTCAAGGCACAAAAGATCGAAGCAGAACGTGCTGTGTCCGAAGCCGGTGCCGATCTGGATCTGGCCCAGCAAACCCTTGACGATACACGCATTTTTGCACCGTTTAGCGGTGTCATCGGCAATCGGTCGGTGCAGTTGGGCGCATTGGTGCAGCCCGGCGAGCAATTGCTGGTTTTGGTGCCGTTGCCCGGCGTTTATGCGGTGGCCAATTTCAAGGAAACCCAAATTGGCCATATGGCACCGGGACAGAAAGTGACGCTTGAAGTCGACGCCTTTCCTGACACGGAAATTACAGGCGTGATCGATAGTTTTGCCCCGGGCACCGGCGCACAATTCAGCCTGTTGCCGCCTGAAAATGCCACCGGCAACTTTACCAAAATCACCCAGCGTGTGCCGGTGCGCATCAAACTCGATCCCAGCCCCGTTGCTGATGCGCTGCGCCCTGGCCTGTCGGTGGTGGTTGACGTTGATGTGCGTGATGCGTCGGGTGACATGCATGCCTCGGGCACCGGGCTTGCGCCGAACCAGGCCTTGGTCCGCGACCTGTCGGAACTGCAATAATGGCCGAAAACACCCGTTACCCGGAACGTGAACAGCACATGGCAGCAGATGCCGGTGCCGCGAACGTAACGGATATGGCAAACAACAATAACCCTCCGGATTTGCGGGCCAGCGCCGATGACCGTATCGCGTCAAGTGCTGATGCTGGATTTGACTCTGCATCTGTTCGCGCATCGGGCAGGGCAGGTGGTGGTGCTGATGGCGGTAATGGGGGAAAACCCGGCGGGCCCCCCCCGCATGGCCCCGACCATATTGATCCGCTGCACTTTATTGGCTGGATCGCGATGGTGATCGGCATGTTTATGGCGATCCTTGATATTCAGATTGTTGCCAGTTCGCTTGAAAATATTCAGGCCGGGCTGTCGGCCAGCCCCGATGAAATTGGCTGGGTTCAGACATCCTATCTGATTGCCGAAGTGGTGATGATTCCGCTATCGGGCTTTTTGTCGCGGCTGATTTCAACGCGCTGGCTGTTTGTGCTTTCGGCTGCCGGTTTCACGATCATGAGCGTGTTTAGCGCCATGGCGTGGTCGATCAACAGCATGATTGTGTTTCGGGCATTGCAAGGTTTCCTTGGTGGCGCGATGATCCCGACGGTTTTTGCCACGACCTATATCATTTTCCCCAAATCCCGCCAGAACGGGGCCAGCGTCATTATCGGCCTTATTGCTACAATGGCACCCACGGTCGGCCCGACTTTGGGGGGCTATCTGACCCAGTCATTGTCATGGCATTGGCTGTTTTTGATCAATATTGTTCCGGGGATCATTGTTGGTATCGTTGTTGCGATGACCTTGCGGATCGACAAGGGCGATCGCTCTTTGCTGAAGGGCTTTGACATCGAAGGTCTGGTGGCAATGGCGGCTTTTCTGGGCAGTCTGGAATATGTGCTCGACGAAGGGCCGCGCAATGACTGGTTTGATGATCGGGCGATAACCTATGGCGCGGTGATCTGTGTGCTGTCGGGGCTGTATTTTCTGTGGCGCATGTTTACCTACGAAAAACCGATTGTCGATTTAAGTTCGTTTACCGACCGTAATTTTTCCATGGGCTGTATTTTCAGTTTCACCCTGGGGATCGGCCTTTATGGCAGCGTTTATATTTTGCCGTTGGAACTGGCCCGTATCCGCGGGTTTGACAGCCTGCAAATCGGCACCATCATGGCCGTCACCGGCGCATGTCAGTTCATTTCCGCGCCGATTGCGGGGCGCCTGATGAAGGTTTGGCCACCCCGTGCGTTGCTGGGGCTCGGGTTGGCCTTGTTCGCGCTGGGCCTTGGCCTGAACGGTTTTCAAAACAGCCAGCTTGGCTTTGATGAATTGCTGGTTCCCCAGGCAGTGCGCGGCTTTGCCCTGATGTTTTGTATGCTGCCCATTACCAGTCTGGCACTGGGCACCTTGCCACATGACAAAATCAAAAACGCCTCGGGCCTGTTTAACCTGACCCGTAATCTTGGGGGTGCCATCGGTCTGGCCTGCATTAATACGCTGCTTGATAATCGTTCCGATCTGCATTGGGCGCATCTGGCTGAATATATCAACCCGGCCAACCCGATATATCAGAACTACCTGAAGATGTTGACGGCACGTTATGAAGCACTTGGCATCGCGGAACCGGCTACGGCGGCGATGAAGTCGATCAGCGGCATTCTGACCCGTGAATCCAGCATGATTGCCTTTAATGATGTGCATCTGGCAATGGCGGCGGCGTTTGTTCTTGCCCTGTTATTGTTGCCGTTGGCGAAAAAACCCAATGCAATGGGGGCTTCTGCCCCGGCCCATTGATATTCTGATTGGTTCTTTGCCGATATGGGAATGAACCGAAGGAGAAAACCGCGCTGGACTCTCCCCCCGACCCCGCCTGCGCGGTTTGCCGACCCCCGAATTGCCTTGTGCAGTTCGGGGGTTTGGTTTTGGGGTGTGGTGAAGCACGACAGGGCGAACAGGGATTGCACGTTTACCGCGATACCCAAAACCCCGGTTCAGGCGTCACGGTGCGGCACGGGGAAGCGTATTATTATTGGCTGGCAACGGCCAGCCGGGTGGCACGAATTTTGGCCCCCCGTCGTTTGCCAAATGTGATCATGGTAATGCCACATACCACCAAACCGGCGCATACCCAGAACACACTATCTGGTTTGGGGCTGGGGGTTGTGGTGAAACGTGCCGCTGCGGCTTCGATGGCCAGCAACACAAATGGCAAAGAACTGGTGGCGAGGATATAGGACTCAATACCTGCCAGTTTGATGGACCGAAGGGTCAACACCATGGCCGGGCCGCGCAACAGGGCACCAATGATCAAACCAGACAGCACGGTTTCGAGGCCAAAGAATTTTTCCAGCGACAGGGACGGCAAATCAATCGGCGAGATGATGCCGATCAGGGGTGGGAAAATCAGAAACATGGCCGACGTGATCAGCAGTAAAACCCCGGTAAAGCGCAAATGCGCCCAACTGTCGCTGACCTGGTTATGCGGGTGTTTTTCCGCAACGACCGAGGATGAAATGGCGGTAACCTCGCTTGCGAGCATCAGCCAGACTGCAGGATTGGTAAAACCGCCGGGCAGGTGAAAAGCCATCCATCCCGCCCCGGTCAGCAACAGGGCATGGCCGATCCATTCGCTTTTATGGGGGGGACGACCTAAAATAAAGGTCGCGGCAAGGGCGGCCATCGGCATGCCGGTTTGTGATAAAATACCGCTTTGCGGGGACGAGATGTAAATCAGCGCTGCTGTCCAGGTTACGCCGGTCAGCACGCGCAAAAAACCGTAAAACCAGTTTACCGGCAGGGTAAATTGCCGCCACGGAATGGGCCGCCCGGGCGACAGCATAATTAATGCCAGTCCGCCAAAGGCCAGTTGCCAGCATGTCATGGCATAGGCATCGGCATTGAATTGAACCAATGCGACCCGGTTGGCAACCAGCAAGCATGCCCATATCAGTGTTGTTAACATCAGCAGCAGTAAAACAGGCATATGAAAAATCTCAAATTTGTATGAACATGCAGAGTATTGCTGTTTCAGAATTGAATATCTATGCTGCTATTTTTGATGCAGCTATTCATTTTTGTATCACCGGTCCATTTTTGCGCACCGTTTGCAAATGGGCGAGCCGTGTACGGGCAGGGAACGACGGCAGATAGAAAACAAAAGGGGGGCAGGACCATGATGCTGGCAGGAAAAACACCGGACTGGGACCATGTTCGCATGTTTCTGGGCATTGCGCGGGCCGGTAGCCTGCGCGCTGCATCGCAGGAAATGGGCATAAGCCAACCCACCGTGGGTCGCCATTTATCCGCCCTTGAGGCCAGCCTTGCCGTCACCCTGTTTGATCGCCTGCCGGAAGGTTTGCGCCTGACCGATGCCGGGCGCGATTTGATGCCGCGTGCCGAAGCCATGGAAACAGCTGCTCTGGCTTTTCACCGCCACGGCGATGCCATTTCGGGTGTGCGCGACCGCCAGGTAAGGCTAACCGCGAGCCCGTGGGCGGCACTGTTTTTGGCTGATGAAATTGGCGCGCGACCGGACGGGTTGTTTTTAGAAATCCGCCAGTCCGACGACACCCAACTTTTAACCAAGCGCGAAGCCGATTTTGCCGTGCGCCACGGCCTGCCGCTGACGGGCGATTTTGTTACACGGCGTCTGGGGTCTATTGCCTGCGCGGTTTACGCTGCCCCGCCTCTGGCAGCCCAAATGCTGGCCCTGACCAGGGATCGTATTTTTATGGATGCGCCCTGGGCCTGCTTTGCCGAGGAATTTGACCTTTATGAAAGTCAGCGCTGGCTTTTGGGGCATTTGGGTGACGCCAAACCGGTGTTTCGCGCGGGCACCACGCCCATGTTGCAACATGCCATACGAAGCGGGGTTGGGGCCGGGATTTTGCCATGTTTTCTGGGCGATGAAGACCCGGGGCTGGTGCGGGTTTCGCAACCGATTGCGGCGCTGAATTCCGACATCTGGTTGATTGTGCATCGCGATTTACGCAAAGCCGAAGGTATTCGCATCGCGGGCGACTGGGTGGCGGACCGCTTTAAAACCCGGCAATTGCGGCTTGGCGGGGCGACAGGTCATGCCAGCCATCAATGTAGCCTGGCATAGTCTGTGCCGCTGGTTTTTGGTGTTGTGCTAACACTATTCTGTCCGGGTAAGCTGTTTATGCCAAAGCTCGTTGATCGAAACTGATCAACGAGTCCCTCAAACTTCTCTGAAGCCCGCGCCAAACGCTTCCGAGCCATCTGTCCTTTGCCGGTAACAGAGGTGTCTCCGAAATCATTCCGGTTGATTGTCCGGATGCTTCATCCTACAGCGTTCTGGTTAACCTTACGGTATCATGCGATGCGGGCAGGGCCGTCATATCTGGCGAAAATTGCGCTGCTTCATTGTGACGGACCCATGGCAAACAGACTGCAAGAGTTTGGACTCCCGGCTATCAATCTGGAAAATAACGGCAGTATTTACGGATAAAAGGCTGCTCACAGGCCGATCACAGAAAGGTGTGGGGCGGGAGATTTTAACGAAAATCAGTAGGCGATATCCATTTATCTATTTGATTTTAAAAATGAATAATATTTTCTTCCGGGGCGGGCAAAGGGCCTGTTCTTATCTTGGGGTACGAAAAGCCACGATTCAGGTATTGTCATCTTACTAATCAGTAAGTAAGTTTTGCCCATGACCCAAAAGACATCGCCCAAAGCCCTCGAAATTATTGATCTTGCGCGTTTGCTGATTGCCAATGGCGGTTACAATGGTTTTAGCTATGCCGATATTGCCAAGGCCCTTGGCGTCACCAATGCCAGCATCCATTACCATTTTCCGGCGAAGGCCGATCTGGTAAAGGCTGTTGTGACCCGGTATCGGGAAGAATCCCGCCGCCAACTTGACCTGGCGGCAGCCGCACATGACGATCCGGTACAGCTTTTGCGGCTTTTTATCCAGTTTTGGGAACATTGCCTGCATGACGGACCGTTGCCGTTTTGCATTTGCGTGATGCTGGCATCTGAATTGCCGTTAATTCCCGATGCTGTTGCCGATGAAGTCCAGGGGCATTTCGACGATTTGTCTGGCTGGCTAACCACGGTAATGGAACGGGCCGACGCCCGGGGCCAGGTCTGCCTGCAGGCCGGTGCAAAGGCTGAGGCGCGGATGCTGATGACGCTGGTTCATGGATCTATGATATCGGCACGGGCCGCCCGTGACCCCGCCTGTTTTGGCGCAACGGCCTGGCCCGCGCTGGAACGATTGTTAATTAACGCCCCCGCCGCCCCGTAAATGTAAACCATCACCAACATGACCTTTCCCGCATTTCAGGTGAAGTGCCTTGAGGGATTGTCAGCCTGATCACGGCTTTTTTTGCGACACAATATTTCTGTCAGCTGGCGTGCCCAATTGACGGGAAAACGAACCTGCCTGCGCCCGTATAACAGCACTTTTTCTGCTGTTTTTAACGCTTCTCCCTCCCCCGTCTCCAATCTACAGGAAGATCACAATGAAACCTTTTATCGCTCTAACCCTGGCCACCCTTGGCATTTCCGTTGCCTTTGCCCCGTTTGCCCATGCCGAGCCCATGCCCGAACGTTTGCGGGGCAGCATTAGCGCGCTTAACCCGCAATCTCTGGTTATCCATACCCGCGAAAACAAGGATATCACTGTCACCCTTGATGATCAGACCCATTATGCTGCTGTGGTTCGCTCCGGCCTCGATAATTTAAAAGAAGGCAGCTATATTGGCACAGCCACCAAAACCATCGGTTCCAAGCTGATTGCATTGGAAGTATCGATATTTCCACCCGAAATGCGCGGTGCCGGTGAAGGCCATTATGCATGGGATAAAATTTCCGACACCACACTTGCCGCCGGTGCCGCCACAGCCAGCGCCATGACCAACGGCAATGTCGCCACCGTTGCCAGTTCGGGTGAAACCGATGTTCACAGTGCCATGACCAATGGCAATGTGTCCATGGCTGCCGCCAAAGGCGGACTTACCGTTTTGAATGTTACCTATAAAGGCGGTGAGCAGACGGTTCTTGTGCCGCCAACAGCCCCAATTGTGGCTTTGCAGGCTGGTACAAAGGCCGACCTGACAACGGGAGCGCGTGTTTTCGTTGTCGCCATTCACGATGGTGAAACCACAACTGCCAAGCTGATTGCCGTTGGCAAGGACGGCGTCATCCCGCCGATGTAAACGGCAAAGGCTTGCCTGAGCGGGTGGGGCTTGTGTGTTGTATCTTATCTTCATGCCCCACCCCCTTACTGGCTGTATGCCGCCGGTCTGATTTTCAAAATGGTGATTTTCATGAAAAATCCTGCACAACCATTGGGGCGACCTGCCCATTCGCTGTCCATTCGCATCATGCACTGGGTAAATGTTTATGCCCTTGGCTGCATGATGTTTAGCGGTTGGGAAATTTACAATGCCTCGCCCGACTTACCGTTTTTGTTTCCCCAATGGGCAACATTGGGCGGGTGGCTGGGCGGTGCACTGGCATGGCATCTTAGTGCCGCGTGGCTGTTGGTAATCAATGGGGTGGCTTATGTGCTTTACGGCATTTTTTCAGGTCACTTCAAACGCAATTTGCAACCGCCATCGCCCAGGGCCTTTTTAAGCGATATGCGGGCAGCGATTTGCCTGCGTTTGCCGCACAAAATCGGCCATTACAATGCTGTTCAGCGCCTGTTTTACGGCGGTGTGATTTGCATTCTGGCGATCGAGGTTTTAACCGGCCTGTCGATCTGGAAGCCGGTGCAGTTTGGCGGGCTGGTTTCGCTATTTGGCGGCTTTGTTCTGGCCCGCAATATTCACCTGGCAATGATGATTTTGATCGTCGGTTTTATCGTTGTTCATCTTGCTTTGGTCGCGATTGTACCGCGCACGCTTGTTTCCATGTTCAAATCTGTTCCGTCTGATCAGCAGGAGGCACATGATGCTTAAAAAGCGTATTAAGCCGGTGATTACGCCAGACGATATTCGTGCCGATCTGGATCGGTTTAGCCGCCGGGCATTTTTGCGCGGGTCACTGTCGCTGGGCGGGCTTGCGATGTTAACCGGGTGTAATTTATCCACCGATAGCGGTGTTGATGCTGCGTTAAAGGCAATCTTGCGGTTTGATGACAAGGTGCAGGCCAAATTATTTGATCCGGCGCGTTTGGCACAAACCTATCCCGCCAGTGCCATTACCGACCCGTTCCGCTTTAATGCCTATTACCCCGATTGGCAGGTGCGCGGCGTTCCGGATGACTGGCGGCTGGAAGTTGCCGGGCAGGTCACCGACAAAAAAGCCTGGACCCTGGATGCCTTGCAAACCCTGCCGCAAGAAAGCCAGATCACCCGCCATATCTGCATTGAAGGCTGGAGCCAGATTGGGCAATGGCGTGGCGTGCCACTTGCGGTGTTTTTGCGCAAAATCGGGGCGGATACGCGGGCGAAATATGTAAAATTCACCTGCTTTGATGATTATACCACCAGCATTGATATGGCGAGCGCCCTGCATCCGCAAACCATTCTGGCACTGGAGTTTATTGGAAAACCGCTAAGCCCGGAATGGGGGGCACCTGTTCGCCTGCGCATCCCCACCAAGCTGGGGTTTAAAAGTGCCAAGAATTTAAGGGTCATCGAAGTCACCAACAGCTTTTCCGGCGGTTATTGGGAAAATCAGGGATATGACTGGTTCGCCGGGGTTTGATTTTGCTGGTAACGGCTTTGCACACAAAAAAGCCGCCCGGCCCGGCAATGCGGGTGGGCGGCAGGCGGGGTAAACGAGCGGTGACAGAGTGCACTGGCGGGATAAGTCGCCCACCAGTGCAAATGCTTTAGTTCTTGATCGTCATGGCAACGGGTTTGGGCGTTGCATGGGTGCTTACCGGCAGGATCGGGTAAACGATCCGGGGTTCTTCACCCGTCAAGGTCCGCAAGAAGGCGGCAATGGCCGAAATTGATTTATCATCAAGTTCGGTGCCCAACTGGCTGGTTGCCATAATGCCAACGGCCTGTTCCAGATCCCAGACCTTGCCGGTATGGAAATAGGGGGCCGTTAGCTCGATATTGCGCAACGGGCCAGCGCGGAAGACATAATCGTCATCGGCAGTCTGGGTGACGGCGAACCGGCCTTTATCGTTGGCCGGTAAAATGTCGGAGCCGGGTTTTTCAACCACGCCAAACGGATAATAGCCGTTACCACCCACATTCACGCCATTATGGCACGAGGCACAGCCGCTATCCATAAACAGGGCAAGGCCTTCTTTTTCCTGATCGCTGAGGATCACGTCATTGCCTTCAAGGAACTGGTCAAAACGGGATGTCGGGGTGATCAGCGTGGCTTCAAAGGCTTCAATCGCTTTGGCCATGTTATCAAACGTTACCGGGTCGGCTTCGCCGGGAAAGGCTTTTTTGAAATGCTCGATATAGTCGGGCATGCTTTTTAGCGTGGTTACAACCCGTTCCGGGGTGCTGGCCATTTCAACACCGGCCTGAACCGGGCCTTTGGCCTGTGCCTTAAGGTCGGCGGCACGGCCATCCCAGAACTGGGCAATGTTGAAAACGGCATTAAATACGGTCGGCGAATTGCGCGGGCCTTTTTGCCAGCCATGGCCGATCGACGTTTCAAGGTTATCGTCACCGCCCATGCCCAGATTGTGGCAGGTGTTGCACGAAATCAGCGCACTGGATGAAATGCGGGGTTCAAAAAACAGCATTTTGCCCAGTTCGACTTTTTCATGGGTAACGGCATTGCCTTTAACCGCCGGAACAGCCGACGGAATCACTTCAAAATAATCACCTGCGGCTTTGCGCAGGGCAGCATTATCGACCTTGTCGGCGGCAAGGGCGCTGGTCACAAATCCGATGCACAGGGCGCTAGCCCCCAGCAACCGGACGAAGCTACGGGTGGTGTTCATGATGGTCCCCTCTCTCATATGCGAGTGGCGTCACATCATCACTGTAACCCGCTGAAAACCATGATTTATGTCAAAAATCTAATTTAATTAATATTGATATAAAATATATTACCCTGGTTGCTTTGAAGGGCGTTAAATATGCGTTTGCAGTGCGGTTCGCAGCCTTCCCCCTGAAGGGCGAGATCAGGTCTCGATAGTCCCTGTCGGAATTTCGTATGTGGTTTCCCGGTCAAAAATCTGGTCGGTCAGGCTTTGGGCAATAACCGGTGCCAAAATAAAACCGGGATGGGCAAGTGCAAGAAACAGGTTTTCAACATTTTTCAAACGCCCAACCCGTGCCCGGCCATCGGTGCTGTCGGGCCTGTTGCCCACATTTACCGATATGATACGCGGGTTTTTGACCTGGCGAAAAACGCTGCAAACAGATGCCAGTGTCTGATCGGCCAAGTGTTGCAAAGCGTTTGACGCCGGATTTTCCGGCATGTCTTCGGCAATGATGAACAGGTCTTTTTCAAGTTGGCGAATTTCAAGTTCCGGGCCGCACAAAACACCTTGAAACCCGGGAATTTCCGCCTGTATCGTGATCAGGACGGCAGGCGAAGATATGATGCCGTGATGATTGCCAAAGGGTGAAACCAGCGCAATGCTATCCGTGCCTGATGCAACAATAACCATATCGGTTGCCAGTTCCGTGCCATTTAGCACAATCGCGCGCGCCTGATTGTTTTGCACCACAATCTGGTCGACGTTTTGACCGAAAATCATCTCTGCACCACGATCGCAAAGGGCCTTGCGATAATGTTCAAGGACGTGGCGTGGATGCAGCGCAAAATCGTCGGGGGAATAGGCGGCACATTCGGGCGGATGAACAATGAAGGGGGCAAGCATGGCAAATTCAGTGCGGGTTACTGCACGTGTGGAGGTGCCTTGCTGCTGGTGTCGGCTGGCCAGATCAAAGGTCTGTGCGGCATTTTTTGTCCATAGAAGGG
Organism: uncultured Thalassospira sp.; assembly: GCF_963976115.1. Taxonomy (GTDB): domain Bacteria; phylum Pseudomonadota; class Alphaproteobacteria; order Rhodospirillales; family Thalassospiraceae; genus Thalassospira. The sequence goes on along the minus strand of NZ_CAXBJJ010000010.1, from coordinate 135,112 downwards.
AACCGGTTGCCGGGGGAAAAAGCATGCCGTCAAAGTCTTTGTTCAGCGCTTGGTAACGATCAAATGCGGCGCGGCAATAGCGGTGCACAGAAAGATCGTCGGCGGGGTCGCGGGTGATATAATTGATCCAGCCAAAAGACCGGCCACTGACCCCGCATCCCGGTGTGTCGTGGCGATCGACCAGCCGCACAGATGCCCCGGCACGGGCCAGGAAAAAGGCCGTTGTGATGCCAACAATACCCGCACCGATCACGGTTACATGGGGGGTGGTCACCATTGTGTTCCCTGTTGTGGCCCGTTGGTGCCGGGAAAAGGAGCGGGCGGGGCGGATGCAAAGGGCGCAATGTGACACCCTTTGCACTTTTGCATTCCTTGTAATCCCTGGATCATCGCACCAGATTACAGCAGCTTTTCCTTGGGATCAAATTTCGGTCCCGGTTCAGCCGACAGCTTTTCAAACACGCCTTCGAGCGTATCGGTCACTGAATAGAGCTGGCGGTTGCTGGGCCGTGCAAAGCCATCCTCGATGATGCCTTCGATCATCGCCAGGCATTTGTCCCAGTACCCCAGTGCGTTTAAAAACACCAATGGCTTGTCGTGAATGCCAAGCTGGCGCAGGGTTAATGCCTCGAACGCTTCATCAAGGCTGCCCAGCCCGCCTGCCAGTGTGACAAAGGCGTCGGAACGGCGGAACATTTCCACCTTGCGCTCGTACATTGACTTGCACACAATCAGTTCCGAAAGACCGGTATGGCCGACTTCAATGTCGTCAAGATGGGCGGGAATAATGCCGACAACCTTGCCGCCGTTTTTCATCACCGCATCGGCAACCGCGCCCATAAGGCCAATGCGCCCGCCGCCGTAAACCAGGGTAATGCCGCGTTCGGCCATCATTTTGCCAAAGGCGATGGCGTTTTCCTTGTGTTGCGGGTTCACACCATTCGATGCACCGCAAAACACACAAATCGAGTTTATTTTCGTCATGACGGCCTGCCTTGTTGTTATCTTGTTGCAGGAAAGGATGCGTTAAAACCGGCAACGGTTTCAATGACCCTTTCATCCCCAGCTTAGCGTATGATATGCCTGCGCCGTCAATGATATCTTGATGTCAAAACCGGTTTTGATGACAGGCAGGGGGCCGGTGATGTTGCAATGCGCCATTTTGCGCAATGTCCTGCGCAGCCCGATTTGTGCCGCAATATGTCGTATTGTGGCGATCTCGCATTGTGCTTTCCTCTGACAGGGGCCGGTACTGTTGGAATATGAAAAGATGTACAACAATAAAGGCAGGTTCATACAGCGTGTTTGTCGATAGCCCATTCTGGTTTGCCATCCTTGTTTCCGGCATTATTACGGCAGTGTTGATGCTTGCCCTTTGGCTGGGGCTGGATCGCGCTGTGGCGCGGCGCATGGCCTTGTCGGCGATTATTCCCGCCATTCTGGTTGCGGTGCCTGCGGCCGTTGGTTTGCCTGAAGGTATGCGGGGCGGCGCCGGTGCGGTTTTAACCGTGATCCTGATCGGGGGGCTTGCCGGGATCATGATCGATGTGGCCCGTTTTTCGGTCCGCATCGCATCGGTTTTGGCGTGCGTTATTCTTGTCGGGGGCGGTTGGCTGGTTCTGGGCGACGATGTTAGCGGGACAGCGGCTTTGTTAGGGCAACTGACATTGCCAGGAACGGCGCATGTGGTTTCGGTGCTGGCATGGGCCGGATATTTGGCTGTGGCCCTGGTGCTGGCCTATGTGACCCTGCCCGATTTTGCCGCCGATGCCGCCGAGGATAGCGGCAAAACAACGAAGAAAACCAAAGCCAAAACAACAAAAATAACATCAACACGCAAAAACAAATCGGTCAGCAGCGATGCTGATGGTGGCGATCGTGGGCCGGGTGCGTTGTCGGTATTTTTCGCTCTGGTGTTTGGCATGGGCATTATTGCTGTGCAATTTGGCCTGCGGGATTTGAAAATCCTGCATGGGGCAATGGCAATTGCCTTGCTGATTGCCCTGATCTCGGAAAAGGCCGCGCCGCAATATCGCGCAGCGGTCTGGTTGTCGATGGTGGGGGCCATTATGGTGGCGGGCGCAACGGCAATTTTGCGTGCACCGGCCAGTCTGGTTGCCCATGCGGTGCTGGTTCTGGTGATGTTTTCCGGGACCGGAACCATCTTGTTGCATCGTGTCTTGCGCCTGGACCGGGTTGCCGCCAGCGGCACAAAGGGGGGCAGCAGCCGTGAAGCCGGTATTTTGTGGGCTGGAAGTGCGGTGGTGCGCGTGCTGGTTCTGGCCTTGCCGGTTGGCATGGCCGCCCTTGTTGCCTTTATCGGCGCTGCAATGACGGCACCCTGATAAGGTTTTTCGGTAATCCCCCCTGTTTATTGCGGGTGATGGTCATCACATGCATACTTGACGGGCATAAATACCGATTGGTAGGCCCAAAACAGGGCCGTTGAAGTGCAATTTGACGCATTTCCAACAGCTTGATGCATTTCCGGCTTTGTTACGGTATGGAAACTGTGCGATGAAAGTAGTACAAGTTTCCAATAAGCGTGTCGGGGGTGGGGACCGGATTGGATTTTTCATGATGCAAAGCCGCATATTGATGCAATTCTGACCTTCGGCGAATAAAAGACAACCATCGTTCAAGGATATTTTCCGGTGAAACGACCTTATATCCTCGTCATTATCGGCGTTTTGCTGATCATTGCTGCCATTGTGCTAAATTATACGCTGACCGGGTCAGACGATGACGCCGACGTTGTATCGTCATCTTCGGCACCTGCTGATACCGGCACGACACCTGCGGCTGATCCCGCGCCGCAAACCGGCGAAAAAGCCAAAGACACCACAGACAGCAATGCCCCTGATGTCATCGATCCCAGCTTTGATGTTGTGCGTGTCAGCCCGGATGGTAATTCGGTTATTGCCGGGCGTGCCGAACCCAACACCAGGGTTCGGGTACGTGAAGGCAAGGACGTGATCGGGGAAGCCACGGCCGATAACCGCGGTGAATGGGTGATTTTGCCGGAAAAACCGCTGGAACCGGGGGATCGTGAATTATCGGTTGAAAGCGAAGACAAGGACGGCAAGGTTCAGTCGGGCAATGAAGATGTGGTTGTGCTGATCCCGGAAAATCCGGCAACTGAAACCACGGCACCGATGGTTGCACAAAAAAGCGAGACTGCCGAACCGGAAGCAAAATCTGACAAGCAGCCGATTATCGCCCTTCGTGTTCCGTCACAAGGTGAAGGACCGACAACCGTGTTGCAGGGACCTGGGGCCGTTGCGGAAAACAAGGAAATCGCGAAGGCCGCCAATCAGGCCGCAAAGGATGCCGGCCAGCCTGAAATTGCATCGTCAATGCCGCGTCTGAGTGTGGGTGTGGTTGATTATGATGACAAAGGTCAGGTTGCGATGTCGGGCGATGCTGATCCTGATCATGATATTCGCGTTTATCTGGACAATAAATTTGTCGGCACGGCCCCGACCGATCCCAAAGGCGACTGGTCGATGACGCTGGGTGCTGATATTGACCCCGGGCAGTATAAATTACGTGCGGACGAAGTTGACAAAAAAGGCAAGGTTGTTGCCCGTGTCGAGCTGCCGTTTGAACGTGCCGATGTCAAAAAGGCCATGGAACCGGGCAAACGATATGTGGTGCAGCCGGGCAACAGCCTGTGGCGGATCGCGCGGCGTACCTATGGTAATGGTATTCAATACTGGGTGATTTATCATCGCAACGAAGATCAGATCCGCGACCCGGACCTGATCTATCCAGGCCAGATTTTTGCCCTGCCGGAAGAAAAAACATCCAACTGATCAATTGATTTAGGCCGCAATACAGCGATTTTCCGTATTGCGGCCTTGCCGTGCCATCGATTTTAGCAAATTGGCTCCTATATGCAGCGGGAGAAGGGGGTGGCGGCCCTTGTTCGATGTTGCTGACTTTTGGGCATCGATTGTGCCGGCCCAGGCTTTGTTACCGGGATCGTGACGGATAAATGCCTGCCGGTTTGGTGCAGATTGGATGGTGAATTGCTGTTGCCCTGGTGACGTGCCACAGTGCGATGACAGTTTGTTAAACTGGCCCGGCTGGAAACGCCGCCTGATTGTTAACGGGTCCCGTCGCGGGGTATATTTGCCGCCGCTGGACCGCCAAAACCGGGTGATCTGATCAACAATAGGGTCAATGATCCGATTTATGGTGAAAAAAGCACCATTGGATGATCCCCCTTGTTGAAGGGAAAGGATCGCCAATGATAAGAACATGCCAGACGTACCACTGATTGGGGCGTCGCATTGCAACCAGGGAAGATAACTTTGAAATCCGTTCTTGTGCCGATCAATTCCGAAGGCTGGAAATTTATTGCGATTTTCGCCGCTGTGACCGTGATCCTGTTTCTGATCGCCCAGCCATTGGGGTGGATTGGCGTGATCCTGACCTTGTGGTGCGCCTATTTCTTCCGCGATCCTGACCGGGTGACGCCGATTGGCGATGATCTGGTGATTGCACCGGCCGATGGCCGCATTTGCATGATTTCGCAGGCTCCGTTGCCCAAAGAACTGGAACTTCAGGACCAGTCGCCGCGCACCCGTGTTTCGATTTTCATGAATGTGTTTAACGTTCACGTCAACCGTTCGCCGATCAATGGTGAAATTGTTGGCGAAGCCTATGTGCCGGGCAAGTTTGTCAATGCAGAGCTTGATAAGGCGTCCGAACATAACGAACGTCAGATTTTGCTTGTGCGCGACAAGGATGGCCGCGAATTTGGCGTGGTTCAGATTGCCGGTCTGGTGGCACGGCGTATTTTGTGTGATGTTGGCCGTGGCTCCATCCTTAAGGCCGGGGAACGTTTTGGTCTGATCCGGTTTGGCTCGCGCGTTGATGTTTATCTTCCGGCTGGCGTCGAGCCCAAGGTCTGTGTGGGACAATTGACGGTGGCAGGTGAAACCGTGCTGGCAGATGTTTCCGAAACAACAGCGGTTCCGGCAACCGGGGAGATCCGTTAATGGCCTATGGTCCTGATCGCAAACGGCCCCGGCGTTTCAAGGCATTGTCCCTGTCACGTCTGATCCCCAATGTCGCAACCCTTATGGGGATGTGCGCCGGGTTGACATCTATCCGGTTTGCCATGCAGGACCATTGGGAAGCCGCCGTAACCGCCATTCTGATTGCGGGCATCATTGACGGGTTGGATGGGCGTTTGGCCCGCATGTTAAACGCATCCAGCCGTTTTGGTGCGGAACTTGACTCCCTGTCGGACTTTGTCTGCTTTGGTGTGGCACCGGCTCTTCTGATGTATTTCTGGTCGCTTCATCAGTTAGGGCCGATTGGCTGGGCCTTGTGCCTGTTATTTGCTGTTTGCATGTCGTTGCGGCTGGCACGGTTTAACACCCAGATGCTGGGCGAACCGGAAATGCCCACCTGGGCCTACCGGTTTTTCACCGGGGTTCCGGCCCCGGCCGCGGCGGCCCTGTCGATGTGGCCGATGGTGTTAAGCTTTCAGTTCGGTGCCTATGTTTTTAACAGCCCGTTTATTACCGCACCCTATATCGTGCTGATAGCTGTGCTGATGGTGTCAAGAATGCCGACATTCAGCTTTAAAAAGGTCAAGGTCCCGCGTGCCTGGGTGTTACCGTTGATGTTGGCATTCGGCGCATCGGTGGCCTTTCTGGTATCATCGCCATGGTTGACTTTGTCGGTCATTGCCGGGGTTTATTTTGCCACGTTTTTCTTCAGCTTCCGGTCCTATCGCCGGATGGGCGTTGAACAGCAACAACGCCAGGATGAACCCGAGGAAGAAGAAGATCTGGGTCAGCCCGATGATGACCCCGAAGACGGATTGAACCGCGTTCACCAGAACTGATAACATTGGCAACAGCCTGTATTATCAGGCCCTGTTGTAGAAATTGACGTTATTCTGACGAAAAGGCCAGCCGCTTGAAACGGTTGGTCTTTTTGCTTTGGCAATGCAAGAGGGTTATGTGCTGTCTGCCGGGCTGGGAATCAGCACATTTACCGTTTAGAACGGCGAATTGGGCTGCGACAGTCGGGCTGCTAAAATACCCTTTAGAATGTCGTTATATCGCGGGCGGTCTTTTGGGGGGATCCATGCCTTATAATATTGTGTCCAGGGCATGTCGGGATATGCATCCAGAATGTTATTCACCGCATCAATTACCTGTTTGCCTTGCCTGTTTTTGGGGCACCCCATTGTAGCGCTGACAAAGGGGGGCATATTGGCAATCGGCAGCGATATAATCTCGCTGTTGTAATTGCTTTGGCGAAGGTGATATTCGGCCTCGTCGGGCAGGTACATCACCCAGTCCAACCGGTCGATTTCCAGCAACTGAATGAATTTGTCATCACTGCCGACGGTGATGATATTGGGTCGGCTCAGATACTGGCTAACGATATCATCAATATATTGCCCATAGGATCGTCCCTGACGAATGGCTGTGATGATACCATTATTGGCCAGCAGGCGGTTGATATCGATTTCGTTTTTGTCATTCAGATAAGGTCTGAAAACGGGCATTTTCTGCGCCAGGATAACCACCGATGGCGGCAGGCTGATCAAAATCGGCTTGGCAAAATAGATATATTCTTTGCGCCTTTCGGTTGGGATCAACGTAAGTGAACAGTGCAATTCCGGGCTGCGCATTTCAGCCAGAAGGCGGGCAAGAGGCACTGTTTTGACGATGTGATGATATTGCGGCAGGCGGTCAATCAGCCAGTTTTGCGTTTGGGTTGCATATCCCTGAAGGGTGTTGTTCTGTTCGATATAAGCCGGTGGAAAAGACGAATACGTCCATGTGATGTCCGGGGCAGCGGCGGTGCCTTGCGTTCCGGCCATCCAGAACAGAACGGTCATAAAACAGGCTGTTATGGCGCGGCCACGCATCCCAGTTTCTATTGCCATGACGATCAGGTCCCCTGTTGATCGATCAACCCGTGTTTTGCATTTTGATCCTGACGAATTTCTATTCCTTGGTATAGATTAATTCGACCTTGGTGATAAAAAAGCTGCCCTTTTTGCAGGGGCAGCTTTTTCTTTTGGGAACGTTAATCAGATCAGCGTTTCAGATAGGTCGGACCATCAGAGGGTGGCAGGCTTTTCTTTGCGCGCCAGCGCCGCCACACCTGGCCGGATTTTGCAATCATGAGCAAGGAACATGGCGTAAACACCAGGGTCAGCGCGGTTGCAAAGGTCAGGCCAAAGGCGATAGAGGTTGCCAATTGGACCCACCACTGGGTGGAGGGGGCACCTATGGAAAACTCGCGGGTCATAAAGTCGATATTGATTTGTAAGACCATCGGCACCAGTCCAAGAATGGTTGTGACCGTGGTCAGCATGACCGGGCGCAAACGTTGTGCACAGGTTTGTAAAATGGCGTCCTCGATACTGTCCGCCGTTAGTTTCAAGCGGTCATAGGTATCGATCAGAACAATGTTGTTGTTCACCACAATTCCGGCCAGCGCAACAATACCAATGCCGTTCATAACAATGGAAAAGGCCTGCCCGGTTAACAGCAACCCGCCCAAAACCCCGGCGGTCGACATAATGATCGCCACCATGATCAAAAGGGAACTGGTGATCGAGTTAAACTGTGTGACCAGAATGATAAACATGATGAACAGCGCCACCGAGAAGGCGTTTTTCAAAAAGTCTGCCGATTTTTGTTGTTCTTCGTCCTGGCCTTTGAATTCAACACTCACCCGCGGGTCAATATCGAGGGTTTTTAACCACTGTTTGACCTCCTGGACCTTGGTGTCGACCAGAACACCTTCGGTCACATCGGCCTTGACGGTAAGTGCACGGCGACTGTCGACCCGGTGCAGGGTGCCGGTTTTGGGCTCGGCGGTGCGGGTAATAAAGTTTGACAACGGCACCAGTCCCTTGTCGGTCACAATCTGCAATCGTTGCAATTCTTCCAGGGTGCGGCGGTTTTGCGGGAACCGGCCGACAATGTCGATTTCCTCGGTCGAATCATCGGGGCGATAGGTGGAAAACTTGATGCCGTTGGTTACCAGTTTTACGGCATTGCCAATCGAGGTAATGTCGGCACCAAATTTCAAGGCCTGTGCACGGTCCACCTTGTATTCCCAGTCAATGCCAGGGGGGGATTTGCCATCTTCAAAATTGTAAAGGCCGCCCAGCTTGTGTAAACCGGCAATGATTTTGGCCGATGTGACATCCAGAATATCCGGGTAGTGTGATCGCAACTGAATTTGAACATCCTTGCCTTGCGGCGGGCCTGCTTCGGCGGCACGGATTTCGACCTGAATCCCGGCAAGGTCACGCGTGGCCTCGAGAATTTTATGTTCAATTTCCTTGGCCCTGGGCCGTACTTTCCAATCGGCATATTCCAGCTGGATCACACCAATCACGTCTTCAGGGGCATCATCGCCGCTTTGGGCAGAGGTGCCCGCGCGGCTATAGACTGTATCAAACCAGTGATGGCCGCTTTCAGATTGGTCATCAAGTGCCAGAATGCGGTTTTCAACCTGATGCACCAGCGCATCCTGTTCGTAATAGGACAAATTTCCCCGAGCGCGAATTTGCACTGCGGCCTGTTCAGGTTCGACCGATGGGAAAAATTCAAACCCCTTGCCGTATTGTCCAAATGCCGCCCAAACCGCAATCAGGATGACAAAGGCCAGTGGAATGATCAGCCAGTAAACCCGCAGGGACGCCTGCAGAATGCGAATGTAAAAACCGGTGCCGCCGGTCAGTTTTTCCAGCTTGTCGGTTTCACCAGCGGCGACGGCGTCGAGGGCATCATTGGCGGCCATGCCCGGTTTGCCAAACCGCGCGCCGACGGTTGGTACAAAAATAAGGGCCATGGCCAGCGACGCGGTTAACGTAAACAGCACCGTGATGGGCAGAAATTTCATAAAATCGCCGACCACATCGGGCCAGAAGGCAAGGGGCAAAAAGGCCGCCAATGTGGTTGCGGTCGAGGCAATGATGGGCATGGCCATGCGTTTGGCCGCCAAAGGATAGGCCTGCTTGCGGTGTAAACCGTCCAGCATTTTGCGATCGGCATATTCGGTGACCACAATCGCCCCATCCACCAGCATGCCCACAGAAAGGATCAGCGAGAACAACACAACGATATTTACCGTCATGCCCAATCCCCACAAAATCAGGATCGCGGTCAGGAATGATCCGGGAATGGCCAGCCCCACCAACAGACCCGAGCGCCATCCCAGCGACCAGATCACCACCACCATCACCAGCAAAATCGCCAGAATGACACTGTTTTGAAGATCGGTCAGCATGGTGCGGATATCGGATGATTTGTCCTGTGAATAGGTAACTTTTACGGTTTCCGGGTATGTTTGGGCGGCTTCGGCGGTCACCGCCTTAACGTTGTCGATGACAGCAATGATGTTTTCGCCAACCCGCTTGGAAACCTCGATGGCAATGGCAGTGCGCCCGTTAAGGCGGGCAAAACTGGTGGCATCTTTGAAGGTGCGATGGACGTCGCCAATATCGCGAAAGCGGATCACCGAATCCCCGTCGACCAGCAGCGGCATGTTTAAAATGTCGTCGACACTTTCAAACAGGCCTGGCACCTTGATGTTAAACCGCCCGGCACCGGTATCAAGCGCGCCCGCCGCAACCAGCGAGTTGGAATTGCGCACAAGTGACACAATGTCGATCCCTCTGAGGCGATAGCTCTGGATTTTCATCGGGTCGATGACAAATTCCACCAGTTCTTCACGGTTCCCGGCCAGATTGGCCTCTAGCACCGCAGGCACCCCTTCGATATCGTCTTTCAGGTTCCGCGCCAGGCGCAACAAGGTGCGTTCAGGCACCTCGCCAGACAGGGTGACGACCAGTACAGGAAACAGCGACAGGTTTACTTCGTGAACTTCGGGGTCGTCGGTATCGTCGGGCAGGTCGGATTTGGCAATATCAACCCGTTCGCGGACATCGGCCAGGGCATCGTCGATATTGATGTCGCTGTAAAATTCCAGTGTTACCGACGCACCGCCCTGATAGGCCTGCGATCGCATTTCCTTCACACCTTCAATGGTGCGCAGTTCCTGTTCCATCGGGCGCAGCAACAGGCGTTCGGCATCCTCGGGGGAAATACCGTCATGGTTCATTAAAACATACAGGATCGGAATTTGAATATCCGGGTCGGCTTCCTTGGGAATTGCGTTATAGCCAACCCAGCCCGCGACCAGCAACAGGATCAGTGTCATTATGACGGTGCGGGACCGGTCCAGCGCAAGATCAATAAGAGACATGGTGTTGTTTCCTCTGCGCTTGCAAACTAGTTGCCAGCATTTTGCGGCTGTTGCGCGGAACTGGCGGGCGTTTGGGCCGGTGCATCTGGTGTATTTGGCGCCGTTGCTGTTTCACCGGGTTGACGGGCACTGGTCGGGACATGGTCGATGCGGTCTATCGTTACCTTTGTGCCTTCCTTCACCCAGTCTTGCCCCACAACGATCAGATCGATCTGGTCGGGAAGACCGGTAATCCACACATGGTCGCGGTCACCGCCGCGCAGGGCCACGGGGTAAAATACCACCTGGCCGTTTTCCACACCGCGCACCCCCAGTTCGCCGTTATCATTTAACGTCAGTGAGGATGATGAAATCTGATGTGCCTTTTTCGTGCCAACCGGAATAACCAGCTCTGCTGTCATGCCGTCGACAATGGCCAAATTGGCGTTTTCCAGTTCTACCTCGATCCGGTAGGTGCGGGTTTGGCTGTCGCTGGCAATGGCGGTATAGCGCACAACCCCTTGCCGGATACTGCCATCAAACAGGCGGACATGGGCCATTTGGCCGACATCAAGCTGGCTAATGGAATGTTCGGGTACATAGGCAACCACCAGCATCGGGTCGGGCTGGATCACGGTGGCGATGGTATCGCCAATTGAAACCAGGTTGCCCATTTCGGCCGCGCGGGTTTCGATGACGCCATCAAACGGGGCGCGAATGGTGGTTTGTGACAATTCAACTTCGATGGCTTTTAAATCGGCGCGGGCTTCTTCCAGCTCTGCCTTCGATTGTGCCAGCCCGGTTTTGGACCGGTAATCTTTTTTTGCCAAACTTATTGCGCCGTCATATTGCAGGGCGCGCTGATCGACCAGGGCACGCGCCTTTTCGAGGCGGGCGGGGCGGTCATCGGCGGCAAGGCGCACCAGAACATCGCCTTTTTTAACCCGCACGCCTTTTTCTACGCCAATTTCCACGACGCGCGATGATGTTTGGGCGCGAATGTCGGATTTAACGGCGGCTTCGGTGCTGCCGGTCAGGATCATTTCATCAACATGGTTCTGCGCGTGCGATGCCATAACCCTGACAGAGGGGGCTGGTTCGTTCGGGGCGGTATCATTACCGGCCTTGGGGCCATCTGTGGTGGCGGCACCCTTGTTCCCTGCTTCGGGGTCGGGGGCCTCGCCGGGCAGCATGCTTGAGCCAATCCACAAAACAGCGCCAACAATCAGCGCAATCGCGATCAAACGTGAAGCATTCATTGGTTTCGCGTTCCTAAAAGATCTGTGCCTAAGTTCTATCGGTTGCCATTTTTATGTTGCGCAGTTTTATCTGGTCAGGATGCGCGCGAACGGCGTTTACGGATGTCAGCCAAAAACGGCTGTTTGTTTTTTACAATGAAGTCCAGGGTTGCCCGACAAATTGCATCGCCCAAGCCGTTGAGGAACACGCAGCCTGCGGTGTTGTCAGCGTCTTTTTGCGACGATAAAATACGTTCCAGCATTACTTCCTGCCGGGTGGCATATTCGTCGATCAGGGCTTCGCAAAGTTCCACCGGAAGCTCGTCGGCAAAAGACAGCATGAATAAAATGTCAGACCGGTAACGATCCTCGCCGGGCTGTGTTTGGAACAGGGTGCGCAAAAAGCGGCGTCGCCCTTCCGGGGTCAGGTGGTAAACTTTTTTGTCGGGCCGGTTTTCCTGCTCCTGTTCGGTGAAGGTTACCAGGCCGTCCTGGCTGAGCTTGGTCAGGGCAGGGTAGATCGAGCCCAGCGATGCCATTTGAAAAAAGCTGAACTCGCCCTCTTCAAACATTTTGCGGATTTCATAGCCGCTGGCATCACCCGCCATCAGGGCGCCAAGACATAGCGAACGCATATCCATCGTTGTATCTGCTGCTTTCTGTCGTGCGTTTAATATATCAATTCGATATATATTGGTTTGCAGTATGACGGTTCGATATAATCAACGTCAAGGTTTATTCGGATGTATCTTTTTCGCGTCACTTGTGGCGGATTTGCTATTGCGGGCTGACAGAGTGGAAACTGGCTGAAAAATAGGAAAACTGCGTCCGTTTATGCAGGATCGGACGCGCAAAAACGCATTCGGACATATAGATTAGATACAATTTAGCCGGCATGATTGATGCCTGTAATCTATAGTTGCAGGCGAAAGGGGAAATACCGGGTGTGCAGGATGGAAATGTTTTGAATACAGTCAGTTTCTATCAGGGGGTTGAGATGTTCGTCTCGGTCCTGGGACTTCTACAGGCGGCTTTTTTTTGCGTTTTGCTGTTATCTGAAGGGCGCAGGGCCTATCGGGCCAATCGCTGGATGATTCTTTTTATCGCGGCGGTTTGCGCCAATCTGATTGAGGATATTATTGACGTATTTGGCTCGTCTTCTGTCAATTATTATAGCGAACTGATTTTTCAACCGTTCAATTTCGTTATCGCCCCGGCAATCTATCTGTATTTTTGCGAAGCAGCCGGTGTGGTTAAAATTCGTTACGGATTACATTTGGCAATTGTGCCGGTCGTAGCAAATTTGACGTTTTGGCTTTTAATCGGTATTCCCGCGCCGCCTGCCAATGGTCAATTGACCTCTGAACTTGCGGCGACCGGCAGCCCATTAATGTCCGGGATTTTTAACACCATATATTTCGGGATCAACCTGCAAGCTGTGATTTATGTCGTGTTGTTATGGCATGTCGCCGCCCGTTATTTCCGGCAGGTGCAAAAACAACTGGGTGCCAGGCGCGATGAGACAGCGCGATGGCTGCGTAATGTGCTTGGCAGTGTATTGTTTATCTTTTTGGTCTTCTTCGTTCTGAAATTTGCGGGTGATTTTCACCATCAAAATGAAGTTTGGTCGTTCCAGTTTTTAAATGTGGCATTTCTGCTGGTGTTTTTCTGGCTTAGCTACACCCTCGCAACCCAGCAGGTTGTTTTTGTTTTACCCGATTGGGATGATGCCGACGGGCATAACCTTGCAGATGATCTTGAGGGGGACGGTGATGTTAAGGCGGCGGTTACCGGGGCAACATCATCACATGGGGTAAATTCGGGGTTGGGTAGTTTATATGATAAAGGTGATGGCGAAAAAATAAATGGCGGAAATTCAGGGACTCCAGAGTTACCGATTCGTCACTTTCTGGACAAAAACGAATCGGGGTTAAACCGACACGGCGAATCGAATCCAATGCGCCTGACCACGGTTGAACCAGAGGCTGTTTCGCGTCCGGATGAAACTGTATTGGGTGCATCGCAGCAGGTGGCGGATCGCGCCGATGATACCCAAACTGACACGGCAGAACCTGCCCGCGGGGGGACGGACACGCTGCCACGGCCCCTTCTTGACGAAGACGATGCCCAGCGTGCCCTTCGGCGGTTACAGGTTATTCATAATCAGGGCGACCTGCTGCATGACCCGATGATATCGTTGCCAAAACTGGCGCGTGCCGTTGGTATTTCCCCCAACCAGCTATCCTATGTTTTGAACCACCATGTCGGGCAAAACTTTTTTGACTATGTAAACAGCGCCCGTATTGCCGAAGCCCGCCGTATTTTGCTTGATCAACCTGATCGGCCCATTCTTGATGTTGCGCTGGAGGTTGGTTTTAATTCGAAGTCGACATTCAACCTGGCATTCAAAAAAATCACTGGCGAGACCCCAAGCAGCCTGCGCCGTAAGGAAAACGTAACGTCCTAATGCGCAATAGGACGTCATTTGGCGACCGAGATTACCCGCAAGGACGCCATGTGGCCATAAAACAGGCAAACTGTTCTGATCGACACGGTAATGAGCAAACAACAAAATCGTTCAGTATCCGATCACAATGACCAATAATGGAGAACTCGTTTGGACATGAGACTGCATCATATACGTTATTGCCTGGTGCCCGCGTGCATGGCAATGGTTGCCTTGCCTGTTGCGGCACGGGCCGATGACAAGCCGCCCATGTCCCAGCCGGGGGCAAACCCGGCAGATGACATGCTGCATGAAAACGGGTCGGCAGGAAATAATACTGAAAACACCATGCCGAAGAATGACGGCATATCTGCTGGCAACGCGTCCTATCGTGATCAGTGGCTGAAAGGTCGCTGGCAGTTGGGCGCGGTTGGCAATGTCGAGACATCGCCCTATCGCGGTGCCGATGATTACGATCTGGCTGGCCTTCCCTGGATCAGCTTTGATAGCGAACGTCTGCATGTCGGGATTGACGGGATCAAGGCGAAGATTGTTCAGGGTAACTGGGGCAGTGTTTCGATTCTGGGTAACTTGCGCCAAAAGCCGTTCGATGATGATGACAGCTCGTATCTAAGGGGGTTGCATGATCGGGACTGGGCGTTTGAAACCGGTGTTGCCTATGATCGTGACATTGGCCCGGGCAGCGCACATATCGAATATCTGCACGATGTAAGTGGTGAACATGAAGGCCAGCAGGCTGATGCCACCTATACCGTGCCGTTTCAGACCGGGCGTTTTCACTATGAAGTGGGCGGCGGTGTTATGTGGCGTGATTCGGATTTGAACAATTATTATGTCGGGGTTGAACCGGGCGAAGCCCGTGCCGATCGCGCGGCATATTCCGCTGACAGCGCCTTTTTGCCGCATCTTGATGCATCGGTTGGCTATCAGTTGACCCAACAAATGATCGTGCGCGCCAACGCCAGTGCAACCTTTTTGCCCGATGAATACAAGGACAGTTCGATTATAGAGGATGACGTAATTTATGGTGTTGGTTTGGGGCTGGTTTACCAGTTTTAAGCCAGCGTCAGGTTATGGACGGTCTTTGGGCAGCGTGCGAAAATGCGCTGCCCAAATTTATGTGACCATTGCATCGGCAGCGCGCAGCACAAGCGATGTGTTAATGCCGCCAAAGGCAAAATTGTTGGACATGATATGGTCGGTTTCAAGAAACCTTGGCGTTTCCATTATATAGTCCAGATCGGCACAGCGCGGATCAATCTGTTCAAGGTTGGCGGTCGCCACAAACCGGCCTTCGCGCATCATTTCAATGCCCAGCCAGGCCTCGATGGCGCCACATGCGCCCAATGAATGGCCAAAATGACCTTTCAGGGTGTGAATAGGCACCGCGCGGTCAAAAACGGCCCGCGTGGCAATGCTTTCGGCAAGGTCGCCATGGTCGGTGGCGGTGCCATGGCCGTTAACAAGGCCAATGTCATTTGCGCTTAAAGCGGCATCTTTCAGGGCATTTTGCAGGGCAATCTGCATTTTGTCGGCGGCGGGCTGGGTAATATGCGCCCCGTCGGAATTGGTGGCAAAACCAACAATTTCGGCATGAATTTTTGCCCCGCGTGCCTTGGCGTGGTTGTATTCTTCCAAAATCAGGGTTCCGGCTCCTTCGCCAATCACCAGTCCGTCGCGTCGCGCGTCATAGGGGCGCGGGCTGTGGCGGGCGTCGTCATTGGCGGTGCTGGTGGCAAACAATGTGTCAAACACCGCGACCATGGTCGGGCAAAGTTCTTCGGCACCCCCGGCAATCATCACATCTTGCATGCCATATTTGATGGCTTCATAGGCACAACCAATGCCCATGCTGCCCGATGTACAGGCGGTGGATGTGGGAATGATGCGGCCACAAATACCATACAGAACGCCAATATTGACCGCGGCCGTGTGGCTCATCATCTGGATATAGCTGGTTGCGGTAATACCGCTTGACGACCCGGTTTCAAATAACCTTGTAAACCCCAGTACCGGCGGCGTACTGCCAAAAGATGACCCATAGGCAATGCCCAGCCGCCCGCCGCGCAAGATGGCGGTTTCATCGCGCAAACCGGCATCTGTCAGGGCGCTATCGGTGGCGGCCAGCGCCATTTGCGCCACCCGGCCCATGCTGCGCAACTGTTTGCGGTTAAATTGCCCCTTCAGGCTGAAATCAGGGACAGGTCCTGCCAGTTTTGTATGCAAATCATATTTGCCGTCCCATGCGTCCATCCGGCAAATGCCGGTTTCGCCAGCGTTTATGCGGGCACGGATGGTTGGCCAGTCATTGCCAAGGGCCGTGACGCCCGACATGCCGGTCACAACAACGCGCCTTGGAAACCCCGATGACCTGCGGCTCATAACATGCCACCATTCACATTGATCACTTGGCGGGTGATATAGGCAGCATCGGGACCGCATAAAAATGAAATGGCCCCGGCGATTTCATCGGTTTTGCCAAACCGGCGCAGCGGGATCATGGCGCGCAATTCGGCCTCGGGCAGGTCGGCGGTCATTTGGGTTTCGATAATGCCCGGTGCCACGGCATTGACCGTAATGTTGCGTTTCGCCAGTTCCAGCGCCAGCGATTTAACGGCCCCGATAATACCGGCCTTGGACGCAGCATAATTCACCTGGCCGCGATTGCCCGCCAGCCCGGCAATGGATGTGAGTGCCACAATCCGCCCCGGTTTGCGCCGTTGCACCATTGGCATGACCAGAGGTTTGACTACATTGTAAAAACCACCCAGATTGGTGTTGATCACGATGTCCCAGTCAGTGTCTTCCAATGCGGGAAACGCCCCATCGCGGGTCAGGTCGGCATTAAGGACCACACCATAAGGCGCGCCATGTCGGGCAATATCGCGTTCGAGGGCAGTGCGGGTTTGGTCACGATTGGCGATATCAAATTGTATTAACCGTGCCTGCTGGCCACAGGCGGCAATATCGTCGCATACGGCCTGTGCGCCTGCCTGGTCGGAATGATAATGCACAATAATGTCAAAGCCATCACGGGCAAGACGGCGGGCCGTTGCGGCCCCGATGCCCTTGCTGGCACCTGTTACCAGAATGGTTTCTGTCATGGGTTCTTACGGTTTGTTTTGGGAAGGACGGTTGATTAATTTTACGTGTTTGGCTGATACACGTTTACACGGGCGCTGACAATCACCTGTTGGTTACAGTAAACCGTGCCATCGAACACCGCCATTTCCCCGTCTTCGAATATGTTTAAAATTGCAATTTCCAGCCGGTCGCCCAACTGAAAACCATCTGATGTTATGGTCATTTTTCGCGTTCCCAAAAGATAGCCGATTTTGGGTTTTTCGCCATTTTCGGGGCTGGTTTTGCGTGCGCGCCAGCCGCTATAGGCGGAAACAGTTTGCGCAATATATTCAATACCAACATAGCCCGGCACACCCGTTTCGTGATGATAAAACAGGCTGTCGGGGCCGATGGTCACCTCGGCTGTCATGCCATCGTCGTTGGCGCTGAGGATGCGGTCAATCAGCAGCATCGGGGCGGCATGGGGGACCAGTGTTGCCACCGGTGGAAATACCGGGTTCGAAGATGCCACGGGCGGTTTGGACATGGTTTTTCGGCCTTGTGCAAGTCAGGAATCAAGGGTCGGTTTTGTTATACTGGGTCGGACGTGGCGGTTTTATGCCAGCCGGTTGCCAGAATAAGGGCTGCATTGCTGCCGCCAAAGGCAAAAGAATTGCTGAGCATGGCGCATTTCTTTGTCGGGGCAAGGTGGCTGTTATGATCGTTCACCAGCATAAGGTTTGGCAGGGTATTATCGCGCGCGCCATCCCAGATATGGCGGGGCAGGCGGGGGCCGCTGTTTTGGGCATCACACAGGGATAAATACAAAATGGCAGCTTCGATGGCCCCGGCCGCGCCCAGGGTATGACCGGTCATGGGTTTGGTGGAACTGACCGGCACCTGATCGCCAAACAGATCGTGAATGGCCCTGGATTCCATGCTGTCATTTAACGGGGTCGCGGTGCCATGCATGTTTAAATATGCAATGTCTGTCGGCATCAACCCTGCCTGATCAAGTGCCTGTTGCATCGCTGCCCGTGCGCCGATGCCATCGGGATGCGGGGCATTGGGATGATGGGCATCCGATGTTTCGCCAACCCCAAGCAGGGCAATATCGGCCTCATCGCGACGCATCATGAAAACAGCCGCCCCTTCACCAATGTTAATCCCATTGCGGTTCGCACTCATGGGGGAACAAAGGCCCGTTGCGATGGATTGCAGTGCGGCAAACCCGGCAATGGTCAGGCTGCATAAACTGTCGACACCACCAATCAGCACGGCATCGCATATGCCCGCCCGGATCAGGCGTTGCCCGGCGGAAAATACCTTGGCGCTTGACGAACAGGCGGTGGAAATAACATAGGCCGGGCCGCCTAATCCCAGGGCCTGGCGCAGAAAATCGGCCGGGGCGCCAATTTCCTGGCCTGGATAACGGAAATTATCGGGCAATTCACCATGTTGCAGGTAATACCGACAGGATTGTGTGCCTTCATCGATGCCCGATGTGCTGGTACCCAGAATGATACCCACGCGCTGCGAGCCATAGCGGGCAACAGTTGCATGAATGCAATCGCTGATCTGGCAGGTGGCAGCCCAAAGCAGGCGGTTATTGCGGGTATCGTGACGGGACAAATTATCGGGCAGGGCCGGTGGTTCGTTGGGCACCATGCCAACGGTGACGGCACGGTCGGGCAAAAAAGTATCCCTGGTCACCATGTTGGCACGGCGATTGCCAAACAGGCTATTGCGGGTTTCCTCGCAATTCATGCCCAGGGCTGAAACAATGCCCAGGGCATGAAGAAAGCCGACCGGGCGGCGCTGCTTGCCGCCGCCCGTGCTGACGCCGTTATTTTCAGGTATGGCGCTATCCCCCGAAAAGCGCCGCACCGTCATTGTGTTCCGATCCTTGACGAGCGGATATCCAATTTATACCCGTCGCGGATGTTGGTCAGGCTTGCCTCTCCCTGCCAGCGATCCGGTGCAGGATAGGTGATGGCGGTGTAGGGGGTGTCGTCTCCGTTTTCGTCAAGCGTGGCGATTTGCCGGTTTTCCGGGTTCGATACCAGCACCATGTTCGATGGCAGGGCATCGCGCAGAATGTCGGTCGGCCAATAAACCATCATCAGATCGGCCAGCATCCGGGCCGGATCAAAGGCATCGGGCATCCAGTTTGCACGCTGGAAATCAAGTTCGGTGCGGCTCCAGTTAACTTGCATGGCGCGGCGGCCCATTTGGTCAAGCATCACCATTCGGACATGGCCCGGTGCCATGCTCAGGCGGGCCTCAAAATCGGCGGATTGGCCATTTTGCCAGGTCGCATGTACCTTTTGGGTGACATCAACCGTATTGGCATCAAGCGGCCACGGAATTTCGGGCAGCACAAACAGGGCGTTATTTTCGCCGTTCAGGGCAACGATGTGGTCGGGTCGGGCCGCGTTCAAGGCGGCCTCGTGGCGTTTTACATGTTCTTTTTGCGCGGAATTTGACAGATCAAGCGCGCTAAGATCAATCGAGCCAAGATCAAACGGCAGTTCCATCGGTTTTGCACAGGCCGCGGTTAGCAACGCTGTGGCGATTATCAGGGCATGACCAATTTTCACAGGCATAACTCGTGTAACAGGTTCAGATATCGGTCTGTCTTGGCGACCAGCGGGTTTTCCATATTCCAGGCGTATCCGGCCAAAATTGAAACCACCATGCGTTTTAACTGCAAGTCCTGATTTGGCTGGTTAAAAATAATCTGTTGCAGGCGGCCATCATACCACGCCTCGACATAGGATTTGAACGTGGCAATGCCAGCGCCTAGCGGCTGTGCAAAGTCGTTTTCCCAGTTTGGCTGGTGGCCGTGATGCCGGGCGATCAGGGTTTTGGCGGCAAGTTCCGCAGAATACATTGCAATGGTAACGCCCGAGGAAAAGACAGGGTCCAGAAAGCCTGCCGAATTTCCCAATAAAACATAGCCATCGCCATAAAGCTGGTCGGTGGTAACACTGTATCCGCCAATGGCCGACAAGGGCCGGGTTTTTTCAGCCCGGCTTAAAAGTGGCCCCAGCCCGGTTTCGCCCACCAGCCGGTCAAACAAGGCAGTCTCATCGGTTTGCGGGGCGGTGGTGGCACCATCTTGCGGATAAACCACGCCAAGCGAAGATGTGCCATCGGCAAACGGGATCAGCCAATACCAGATGTCCTGGCGGGCCGGATGAACCGTGATCAGGATTTTTTCCCGGTCGTATGTGGCATCGGTAATATTGTCGCGCACATGGGTGAAAAGGGCGCGGCGCGACAGCATGGTGGCGTTATTTGGCTGCCCCAGCAATTTGGGAATAACCCGGCCATATCCACTGGCATCAATGACAAAGCCGGCATGGATTGTGCCGCAGGTGCCCGCGTCATTTTCATAATCGATCTGGCAGTCACCATCGGCGAGGCGGGCATTGATCACCCGGTGGCCAAATCGCACATCGACCCCGGCCTGTGTGACCGCATCCATCAGGATTTTGTCAAAGGCATCGCGTTTGACCTGAAAGGTCGTCCCCCAGCCATCATTTTCAAACCGGTCGCGAAAATCGATGCTGCAATGCTGATCGCCCCGGGCAAAGGCCGCACCATTTTTAAACTGGAAGGCGGCTTTTTCGGCCTGGTTGATCACGGTTTGCACCAGTCCGCATTTTTCCAGCACATTCATGCAAAAGGGCAGCAGGCTTTCGCCAATAACAAAACGCGGGAAATGTGTTGCCTCTAACACGATCACCGACAGCCCGGCATCGTGCAGGAATTTGGCGCTAACGGCCCCGGCGGGGCCTGCACCGATAATGGCGATATCAAATTTGGCCATGGTTGCTGCCATCCTTGTTTATGGGGGCACTATTGGCCGTTTGGGGGCTATCGTTTTGCGGTGCTGGCACAATACCAACCGGGTTTGCGCTGCGTCTTCCGGCCATGACCGGGGCCAAAATCCAGGCCGCGATCAGGCCGATGGCGATCACGGTGCCAATGTCGCTGACCAGGGGCACCGAACTGGTGGCGAGCAGACCAAAGGCCAAAACGCTGCTGATCAGTGATAACAACACCGCCAGGCTGGTATCCTGGTCGTGGCTGCTATGGCGGCTTTCGGCCAGAAACAGCACGTAATCGGCACCAATGGCAAAAACCAGAAACAGCGCCATGGTGGTGAAAAAGTTATGCGGTACGCCCAGGGCAAAACTGCCGACAAGCGCACATAAAACGGCCCCGGTCGGGGCGCCAAAAACGCAAATGCCATCGCGGAGCCCATAGCGGAAAATCGCCAGCACCAAGGCGGCAAACATGGCAACACCCAGTGCCAGATAAGCCCACTGCCGGTATTGCCCAAACAGGCTGGAAATGGCACTGGCCGGGTCAATCAGGGCGATGTTTTTCATGCCTGACAGGGCCGATTTCAGCGCACTGGCATCCTGCACGCCACGCAGGCGCACAATATCGCTATTGCCTGATTGTAACGTGGCCAGTTCGGGTAAAACATGCAGGCTGGTATCATCGGGCAACAATAATGGCGCTGTGGCCGCATCGGCAGCGGTGATATCGATGGGCAAAATTGACGCCAGTTTTTGCCCATAGGGGACATAAAGCTGTGTTTTCACCAGATCGATATTTTCAGACTGGCGTTTTTGCGACGGAATAATATCGGCCAGGGTCACCAGGCCATCAAGTGCGCCGCTGGCCAGTAGCGGCGACAGGCGGGGGCGCAGGGCTTCTTCGGTTTGCAGGCGGTCTTCGGCGGTGGCACCGTTAACGCGTAAAAACATCGGGCTGGCGCCCATGTCCAAAACCTGACGGATGGTGGTGGTTTGCGCAATCAGGTCGGTGTTGCCACGGCCAAGGTTACGAATATTGTCGTCGCCCTTAATAATAAAGGGGCTGGCACCAAATCCGGCCAGAATAACCGCAACCAGCAACAGCCGCCCCCATGTGGGCGGGGTCATGCGATATTGAACATATTGTAAAATTGCCACGCTGCGGCGGATCGGCAGGTAATTTCGTACCGGCTGCACGGGCAAAAACGGCAGCAGGAAAATCACTGTCAAATAGGCACCAATCAACCCGGACACCGAATAGATCGCAATCTGGGTCAGCAGCAGGGTCGGGCTGATGGACAGGGCGGCAAAGCCGACCACCGATGTGATCAGCCCCAGTGTCAGCCCCGGTAAAATCAGGCGCAACCGTTGCTGTGCGCTGCCTCGTTTCGGATCGATGCTGACATAATGCAGGGCATAATCAACCGCGATGCCAATCAGGCTGGAGCCAAAAACCATTGCAATCGCGTGGATCGTACCAAAAACAAGCGTAATGGCGGTAATGCCTGCCAAAATGCCGCTTGCCAGTGTAATCAGCGCGGCCAGTAACGGCCCCCACGAAAAAAACACCAGACCGACCATAAAGACAATGCCGGTGGTTGCCAAAAGCGCGATGCGCTGCACATCGGCCTTGGCGTGGCTGGCTTCCGCAGCGGCAAAAAACACCTGTCCGGTACGGGCAACGGAAATGTCGTTATCGCGGGTAACGATGTTTGCGGCACTGTTGGCATCGCGCACCCATTGGCCGTCCCGGTCGGCCCCGGCCAGCCGGGGATCAAGCGAAGCCACCACCGGCACGTAATATCGTCCGTTCTTTGATACCACGCCGCCACCTTCGCCCATATATCCGGCCAGAGCCCCCAGAAATTGCGGTAGCAGGGAAAACGGGTCCTGTTGCAGGGACCGGGCACTGACCGTGCTGGTGGGGGAATACAGGTTTTGCACCGCGCGTTGGTAAATTTGCGCGCCTTTGCCAGCCTGCAGGGCTTCACGGTCCTGCGGGGATAAAAGGGCGGCGGCATGGGGCTGCAAAAATGCAATGAGTTCGGGCAGGCGTCCGGCGCGATCATCGGGGGTGGTGACTTTTTCGGTGCCATTGATCCAGGACAGGCGCTGGGCAAGGTCATTTGCGCCATTGCTGGCATGGTCGCGGTTGGGGGCCGATACCATAAAAATTGCCTTGCGGGAATCTTGCGCCAAAATATGACGGACGGCGTTGATATTGTTAAACTCGCCCGTGTCACCGGGGTTTTCCTGGCCGATCAGCGATATGAAATCGGCATCAATGCGGGTGTGCCCGCCGCCAATTTGCCAGGCGCACCAGGTGGCCGCGATGACCAGACATATGATCCAGACTGTGGCGTGGCGGCCTGTCATTCGCCTGCTGCCTTTGGCAAAAGGGCTGCTTTGTCATCGGGCAGCGGCAGGTTTCGGGTTTGCTGTCGGCTTAGGCTGATGTCGTCAAAATCACCGCCGGGTTTGTTCAGGCGCACCTGTTGAACGAAGGTATCGCCGGTGGCGACAATATCGGTGATTTGCCCGCCAATCGCACTTTCACCAAACGGGGTCAGTTTGACCTGCCATGTGTCTTTGCCCGGCGGTGAAAATTCAACATGAAACCGGTTTTCAAGCGCGCTCCAGTTGCCTTCCAGCACCGATGAAATCAAATCGACAAAAATGCCAAACTGGGCTTCGCCAGTGCCCAGTTTGTTGCGGTCGCCATTGGCATCAATATTCACAATGCCGCCCGGTCCTAAAACCGTGGTGCCGGGAAAGGGGGCCGTGGTTTGCCAGATCAGCCCGGCACCGGGAACCAGCACAAAATCCCCCTGCGATTTCAGCCCTTTATCGAACCCGCTTAAATGCCGGTTCAAGGTGAAATCGCCTTGCAAATACTGGCTTTTTTCCAGAGCGACAACACCGGGACGGGCAAGGGCTGCATGGGGTGCGGCCAGGGCACAAAAAACCGACCCGGCCAAAAGCAGGGAACGCACAAAACGGGCAAGGGTCAATTCATCGCCTCCAGCTTGTCGATCAGGAAATCGGGGCTGCGAAACAGCATTTCGCCGCTGGCCTTTTCGACCGCTACCTGAATGGTGAAACCCTTGGTCAGCTTTTCGCTCGTTTGGGCATCGGTAATCAGGTAACCGATTTTCATCCTGTTTTCATATTCGATCAATGTGGCGGTGATTTGTATTTTTTGCCCAAATCGACAGGGCCGAACATATTTTACCCGCATATCGACAACCGGCCAAACATAGCCCGATGCATCCATTTGCGGATAATTGTAATCGATCAGATCCAGAAGCGCGCAGCGCGCCTGTTCAAAAAACTGCACATAATTACCATGCCAAACCACCTTCATCGGGTCGAGGTGATAAAACTGGATGGTTTGTGTCACACAGGCACTGATCATGAGGCGGCCCCATCCGGGGGGGATGTATAAAGCGGCCAGTGACGGGTCTGAATGCGCTCGATCAACTGGCGCAGGGTGCCCTCAAGCGGGCGGTCTTCATCGATAAAGGCAATGTCGTTGCCCAGATCATCGAGGAACGCGCTGACATCTTCGCCCAGTTGGGTGCGGTCAATACTGCCTTGTTGCAAACGCAATATCACGGCCTGACGGACGGTAATCAGCAAGGCCGATGCGACCTGTTCGGTTAATTGCAACACGCGCAAACAGTCGCGTGCGGCAATGGTGCCCATGCTGACCTTGTCCTGGTTGTGGCATTCGGTGGAACGTGAAAACACACTGGCGGGCATGGTGTTTTTAAGGGCCTCGGCCGTCCAGGCGGAAACGCCAATTTGAACAGCCTTCAAACCATGATTGATCGATGCACGTTCCGGTGCCGAGCCAGACAGGTTCGAGGGCAAACCATGATTGAATTTGGTATCGACCATCAGGGCCATTTGCCGGTCCATCAAATCGGCCAGATTGGCGATCAGGGTTTTCATGCCATCGGCAACAAAGGCCACATGTCCGCCGTAAAAATGCCCGCCATGCAAAATGGTTTGCTCATCAATATCAATCAACGGGTTGTCGTTGGCACTGTTTAGCTCGGTTTCCAGCGTGGTTCTGAACGTTGGCATCATATCGGCCAAAACCCCAATCACATGCGGCGCACAGCGAATGGAATAGCGGTCCTGCAAGCGGGCGGGCTGGTATGTTGCCCCCAGATCGGCCAGGTCGCTTGCGATATGGGCCGCAATTTTCGCCTGCCCCGGGTGGGGTTTGGCCGCAAACAGGCGGGCATCAAAATGGGCCGGGTTGCCATGCAAGGCAATGGTGGCAAGCGAGGTGATACGTGCAGTAAGCGCGCATAAATAATCCGCCCGGCGATAGGCCTGACACATAAGGGCTGTCATCACCGATGTGCCATTCATAATTGCCAGGGCTTCTTTGGGGCGCAGGGTTAACGGTGTTAATTTGGCTTTTTCAAGGGCGATGGCGGCAGGCAGGCGTTCACCGCGCATCATCACGTCACGCTCGCCCACCAGGGCGGCGGCAATATAGGAAAGCGGGGTTAAATCGCCACTGGCCCCAACAGATCCTTCTTCGGGAATGACCGGTGTGATGCCATGATCAAAAAAGGCGGTTAACAGTTCCAGCAATTCGGGGCTGACCCCGGAATAACCGCTGCACAGTGACGCCAGGCGCACCGCCAAAACTGCACGGCTGGCCGACGGCGATAATTCATTTCCCAGGCCGCAGCCATGAAAGCGACTAAGATGCAGGGGCAGTTCGCCAACCAGTTCGGGCGGAACACGGCGCAAAACAGAATCACCATATCCCGTCGTCACCCCGTAAATATGGCCATGTTCGCGCAATTCGCGATCCAGAAAATCCACCCCTTTTTGAATGCGGGCGCGAAAATCGGGGTCGGTGGACAAAACGGCATTTGCCCGCCCTTCGGCCAGATTAACAACATCTTCGATGGTCAGTTTCTGGCGGCCAAATTCAACATTCGAGACGGGATTATTATTGTTGTTCTTATTGGTCATCTTTATCCTTTGGGCGGGCCCAGAAATCGAAAAAATTGTACCACTGCATCGGATGGGCGCGGACCTTTGGTTCCAGCCAGGCCATATATTGGCTGGCATATGCCGTGATTGCTTCAACGCGGCCACCACGGGGCAGAACCAGTTTGTCGGTCAGTTTTTCCCACGCCACTTCAAACCGGCCGTTATTACGCCAGGCGGCGGCCATATAAACCGGGCATCCCAGCAAATGGGCCAAAATAAACGGCCCTTGTGGCAGGGGGGCCGGGTCGCCCAGAAACGGCACCATCACGGTTTTGTCGCGCGCGCCAATGGCCACGCGGTCGGCGGCAATCACCACCCATTCGCCCTGTTCTACCTTCTGGCTGAGCATCATGGCGGTGTCAGGGCCGATCTCGCTGACCTCGATCAGGTTAACCTGCGATTCCGGGGCCAGCTTTTGTAAAACCTTGCCAAAACGGGCGGCATTTTTTTGGTGCAGCAACACATTGACGCGAAAATTGCGTTCGCGGCTGGCAAGGGCGCGGATCATTTCAATATTGCCAAAATGCGACACCAGTAAAACAATTGCCTCGTCCCTGGGTAAATAGGAAAACACGCCGTTTTGCCCATTGGGAAAAACGACATCATCCATTTTTACATCGCCGGACCACCCGGCGATCTTGTCCAGGGCGGCCTCGCCGAAATGCCGGAAATGGCGAAAACTGTCGCGCCATGTCGGCGGGGCTGTGCCGTTTACCCGTGCCATTTTGCGCAAATATTTCCGCGATGCCTTGCGCGCGGTTTCGCCAGTTAAAAAGAAATAGACGATCACCGGCATCATCACGCCAAGGCATAAAAAACGGCCCCCGGTTTTATAAATCCAGCCTAAAAACCGCATGCCCCAATATATGCCGCGTTCGTCCATATCGGCCCAGTGCGGGGTGCCTCGGTTATGGGGGCCGTGCGATGCGGGTGCATGGGGGATGCCTGTTTTTGTATTTTCCCGGTCTGGGTGCCATTTGCCCCCCGCAATGACAAAGGCGGGCAGGCGGGCCAACATGCCAAAAACCAGCCGGGTATGCATCAGGGTAATCAGGACATTGTCGTCCCACAGGCGAAAATTGGATATATTGCCATCCGGGTAAATCACCCGAACGGGAATGCTGATAACATCCACCCCGCGCCAGAACAGCCGCACCAGGATTTCGGTGTCGAAATCCATTTTGGCACCCGCCCCTTCGCGTTTCCACACATCCAGGCAGGCATGAACCGGATAAACGCGAAACCCGCACATGCTGTCGCGAATGGTCAGCGACAGGGTTTCAATCCATACCCACACATGCGTTGCCCAGCGGCCAATTTTGCGCCCGGTCGGGATGCTGTCATCGTAAACGGGTTGGCCGGTAATGACGGCATCGGGGTGCTGGCGGGCAGCGGTTAACAGATCGGGAATGCGCTCAAGGTCGTGTTGGCCGTCGGCATCGACTTGCAGGACATGGCTGTAACCGTGGCGTTGGGCGATGGCCAACCCGGTTATCACGGCAATGCCTTTACCGCCATTTTCATCCAGCCGATGCACGAAAACATCGTTTTGCGGGGCATGAAGGGCGGCAATGGCATCGCGTGCCAGCACATCCGAGCCATCATCAACGATAATAACCGGCAGGCCGCAAACACGCACCGCAGCCACCACATCGGCCAGGGCCGTATGGTGATTATGGGTCGGGATAACCGCGCAAATCTGCATCAATCGGCCTTTGAAAACGTGATGATACCACTGGAATAATGGGTGTCCGTGCCAGCATAGCTGAATTTAATCTGGCCTCGAATGCGGTTGCATTCCAAAAGAAGGTGGATCTGGTCCTGCGGGGTTATGACGTTGCGGTATTTTAGCTGGGTTATCGTGTGGGGTGTGATCACAATGTTGAAAGCGATGCCGGCATAATGAACGGCCCAATGTAATTGTACAACACCGGGCAATACCGGCGATCCGTCAAAATGGCCCTGAAAATAAAGCAGACCGGGTTCCAGGCGCATGTCAATTCGCGCCTGATCCTTTTTTATTGATCGGGCGATAATAGTGGGGAATTGGGCCGGACTGCTTTCTGCGGGGGCTGTTATATGGGGCATTTGTGTTGTGGCTGTTTCCGGTACGTTTTTGTCAAACAGGGTGCGCAACAAATGAAGCGGCTTTTTACCCTGGCTATCGGTTGGCAGGGTGTTCACAAATCGCCAGCGATGAGGCAGGGCCGCGTCATCTTCGTGATGGGCAATATGATTGCGCAAAACACGCCCGGTTCGAAAGGCACCCGCTGATGCAAGCTGTGCCTTGCCCTGCGGGGTTAAAACCACAATTGCCGCCAATCTGCGATCGGCTTCATCGGGCAGCAGGGCCACGGCGTCGTCAACCCAGTCATGGCCTTTCAAATGCGTTTCAACCCGGCTGAGCGATATGCGCTTGCCTTCAATTTTCACCACCCGGTCGGCTCGGCCCCGCAGGCGAAACCGGCGTGATTCCGGCGTCGGGTCAAAGATAACGCGGTCTTCGGTATGGTGCCAGTTTGCCCCGTCAATATGCGGGGCGGCCACCATAAGGCAGCCCGCATCATTGATGGCGGCTTTTACATCGGGCAGCGGGGTCCAGGGGGCATCCGGTGTGGTTTGTTGGCGCCAGGCAATGCCGCCGGTTTCGGTGCTGCCCAGTATTTCGGTGGGCCAAACGCCAAATGCCGCGTGGCTGTGTGCCGCCGATGGCTGGTCCAGCGGCCCGCCGGAACAAAAAATACGGGCCGGGCGCTGTGCCTGTGCCAAATCGGGGTGCAGGCGTTGCAAATGGGCCGGGCTGGCAATGATGATGTCACCTTCTTCAAGGTCAACCATGATGTCTTCCCAGAACCGGGCCTGGGTTGCAACAAAGACCCGCCCGGTCATCACCGGCCAAATCACACGAAACAACAAACCGTATATATGTTGATGTGATACCAGCCCCAAAATGCGGGCATCATCGTGCAGGCCCGGTTGCCATAACGGGGTTTGCATTGCCATTTCGGCTTCAAGCTGGGCCAGGGTTTTGGCAATGGCCTTGGGCGCGCCGGTCGAACCGGATGTATAAAATGTTGCCCGGCAATTTTCCGCTGCGGGCAGGGTCGCATTATTGCCGGTTGGCACCGGGGCAATGGATGCCAGAATTTCTTCGAGTTTGGCATCGTCAAGAAACAGGTCAAACTGGTGGGCAATTTCGCCAAGATACCCGGCACGGTCGCTGGCGGGTAAAACAGCATGGCAACCGGCCTGCCAGATGGCGGCAAGTCCGGTTAAAAACAGTCGGGCTGAGCGGCAATGCAGGGCAATGTTTTTAGCCCCGCTTTGGCCGATATACTGACCAAGACGGCGAATATCGCCCGCAACCTGATCGCGGTGAAAGCAGGTTTCACCATCGATGCAAATGACGGTTTCCGGGGTGTTTTGTGTTATCAGGGCTGTTAAAAAGCCGGTCATTCGCCCGGTTTCCTGTTTTCATAGCGTTGACGCAGCCAATGGCGCACCGGCCATTCGCCGATAAACAGAATGCCAATCAACACATAGGAAACAATGCCATTATAAATGGTCCATTGTTCCAGGGTGCCCCATATAACAGTGGCGGCAGCGAGGGTGGCATTGCCGATAAAAAATGCAACCCAAACCTTGGTTAAGGCACGGGTATAAGCAACCCCGTAGGCATCAAGATCGGGGTGGCGCAGGCGGGCAAACCGTTCGATCATGGCGGGGGGATATTTAAGTGTGGCGGCAAATATCCCGGCTAGAACAAGGCTGATCAATACCGGATAGACCCGCAAGGCATGCAGTTCGGCGTAATAGCCTGTCACGCCAATAACCACGGCGATGGACAGGGCAACACTGGCCGCCCCCAACCGGGATGACGCCAGAAACAATGCCGCGCGCGCCAGGATTAATGCCAGCAAAATCCACAGCACATAACGGGCTGAAAAATGGGTCAGCCCGTAATAGGCCAATACCGGATAGGCAAAGCCGATCAATGCCAGTGCGATGGCAATGATCCGTTTAGGTATTGACCAGGGCATGGATTTTTTCGACCACGTCATCAACAGTGCGTACCGATTTAAATTCCATTGCCGGAATTTTCTTGCCAACCTTTTCCTGGAATTTGACGATCAGATCAACGGCATCAATGCTGTCAAGATCGAGATCTTCCATCAGGCGCGCTTCGGGTGTTATGGCCTCGCTTGGCACTTCAAACAGGTCGACCAGATAGTTATGCAGTTGCTGGTAAACGTCCTGACGCGATTTCAAATTTGCCACAGTCATGACGTGCTCCGCGACATTTCAATGAATTTTGCCAGGTTGTGAACCGATGCAAAATGGTTTTTGACATCATCACTTTTGGCATCAATTCGGACGTTATATTTTTTTTGCAGGGCAACACCCAGTTCCAGGGCATCGATTGAATCAAGGCCCAACCCTTCGATAAACAAGGCCTCGTTGCTGTCGATATCCTCGACATCGAGATCCTCAAGGTTGAGGGTCTCGATAATGAAAGATTTAAGCTCGGTCTCAAGCGTGGTCATGGTGTAGCCTGTCGCAGAAATAGTGTTTTATGACTGTCGTCAGGGCGCGCGACCGGCGGGCGCGCGCGTCTGACGGGTCACTTCCCCCCGTAGCGGATATGGTTGATCCGACACGAACATTATACTGTATTCTAGATGGTGGTATATTGTACCACGGCGTCCCCTTTTTGAGGGTATCGTGATTACAGCGCACGACCACAGGAATCAAGTCGGCAGGTGCACTGATTGCAATATTGGCAACACCGCGTTGCAGATGGCCCAGTTTTTCGCCGCTGGCGGTGCGTGTGCCTTCGGGGAAAATCATCACGCAATCGCCTGCGCGTAAATGCCGGGCGGCATCGGCAACCAGTTTTTCGGGGTCATCATCATTGCGGATAAACCCCGCTGCCCGCACGACCCCGGCCATAAACGGGTTGCGAAACAGTTGATGTTTGACCACGCACTGGCAACGATCCATCTGGGCAAGAATAATGACGACATCCAATAATGTCGGGTGATTGGCGATAATCAGTTTGCCCTTTGCAGCCAGCAGTTTTTCGCTTCCTTCAAACTGCACCGATGCCACACCGGCAATTTCAAGAATAAAGCAAAACAGCCGAAACCCGCGGCAGATAACAAACTGTGCGGCGTTGCGCCGTTTAACCCGGTTTTGCAACACCAGCATCAGCAGCGGAAACAATGTGACGGCCAGTAAAACCGCCCCCACGCCAAAGATGCAAAAGGCCATGCCCGTCGCCAACAGACGCCAGGCCTGGCTCGCCTTGCAGGCAAGGTGCGACATCAGTGGGCGTATTTTATTCATTGCGCAGCACGTTCCAGGCAAAGCTGCGCCCGGCTAAAAGGCATGTTGACGGGGCATTTTCTTTTTCGACCTTTAAAAAACGGGCCATCATGCAGGCATGGGTCCGGGCAAATGTTTCGGTTGTTTCCGTCACATCAGTGGGCGATACCGGACGGGGTTCAAAGGTAAAACCGGCATTTGTCGCAACGCTTTCATCCGTTTGCATCAGCATGGCAAAGGCGGTGCCGGTCATGTCTGCCGGGTCGTTGCGGGCATAAATATCGGGCAGGGGCAAATCAACATAAACAATCGCAACCGGGCTTTGTCGGTCATCGGTCAGTTGCGCCAGCGCTTCGGTCAGGGCGGCGATAAAGCTGTCATTTCCGGCAGAAATGGCACTGTGTGATTGCGTGATTGCCCAGTTGATCGAGGCAACCCCGACCAGCGCATTATGAACCGACATGCTAAAATCAGCTGGCGAAGGAATTTCCGCGCGGGCAATTTGGCCCAGAAGTTTCAGGGTCCGTTCGATATTGCCATGCCGCGAGGCAAAAATAACCCGTGTATTGCGAAGCTGATTTTCGGGTAACCCGACCAGAATTTGGCTTAAAACCTCGGCACTGGCGCGACCGAACAGATCCAGCCGCCGTCGCCAGACCGGGGCGATGTCGCGTGCCAGGTCTTTTGTGTCTATCCCGATTGGCCTGTTGCCAGACTGTTGCGTCATCAGGGTTGGCTGGGCAGCATGATCCTGCCACAGCGCCCATTTGGGGATAAAAACCGGGATAGACTGCATTTGGGACTGCTTTCCTTACGAAGACCGTGCCGCCTTGGCGGCAACTTCGCGCTGGATATCAACTTTCAGGTTATTGACCCAACGATTGTAATTTTTGTGAATGGTGCCGCTACTATATTTCAGGTTGGTGCTATCAACATACAGAATTGAAAAATCATGCCGGGTAAAATCAATTTCGACCTTGGCAACATGGTTGCGCGGGGC
This sequence comes from uncultured Thalassospira sp., assembly GCF_963976115.1. GTDB lineage: Bacteria > Pseudomonadota > Alphaproteobacteria > Rhodospirillales > Thalassospiraceae > Thalassospira. Next base: position 102,925 of record NZ_CAXBJJ010000010.1, on the reverse strand, counting down.
GTAGGTCGCGATCAGTTTGCCGGTGGCGAGTTTTGTTACCGTCCATTCACGCGCAGATGCCGCGGTGATGATGGCGTTTTCAATCTGGTCCATGCTCAGGTTTTGCGCATCGTCGGGAAACGGTTGCCGTTCGACCTGGGTAATCGGGGCTGTGCAGGCAACAACCAGCATCGTTAACATGCCAAGCAGGACAATTTTGAGTGAACGCATCATAAGGTATGGCTCCTTGATTGGAAACGTTTGAACATTGCATATAAAAATATGCGTTTGTACAGATGTGGTCACATCTATTTGATAACTTGTTGTAGAGCATTGAAACAGAACAGGTAAACAGGGCAGGCATGTGACCGGTTTGACAATTGGAAAAATGGAAGGCCGCAATGCAGATTGAAACCGCCTTTGATGGCAACGTTTTCTGGACATGGAAAAGGCTGGAAAATTTGCCGCCAGACCGGATTTTACGCCGCAAGATGATTTCAAATCAGGCGCGTTTGGCCTTGTGTGATCTGGCGGGAACCGTCACGGGTGAGCCCGGATTGACCTATATACGCGCAGATAGCGGAAAACCTGCCTTGCAGCGGTCAAACGGGGCGGGGCAATATGGCGCCAGTATTACCCATAGCGGTGATATTTTCGCTGTGGCCTTTTGCCCGATTGGCCAAATCGGCATTGATATTGAATATCGCGATCTTGCCCGCAACGTTGCCCGGCTGGAAAAATGGTTGTTTGGCGTCGAGCGGCGCGTTGACCCCAACCAGTTTGATCCGGATCGGATGCACCAGATTGAAAATGATCCGCGCCGGTTTGATTTTTACCAGCAATGGTGTGTGTATGAAGCCATTTTCAAATGTACTTCCATCAATGATCCGGCCTTAAGGCTGCCATCCGATACGTTTTATCTTGATAACTGGCCCGATTATGCCGGGGCACTGGTGTGGCAGTCGATGTTGACTTTATAACTGACCCGTTGTGGTGTGCCCGGCCTTGCCGATTTTATGTCGCCTTCTCAACCCGCAGGCCTTCGGCATCGAAAATGTGCCAGTTATCCGGCGTTGCAACCGACAGGTTTACGCGCTCGCCAATGCGGACCGGAACGATCCCGGCAAAGCGTACATTGATGTCGCTTTGCGCCGGGTCGCCAAATCCGCAGTGAAGCTGAACAAATGTATCCGAGCCCAGATGTTCGACCGATAAAACAGTGCCTTGCAAGGCCGACATGCCATCGTCGGCGGCCAAAACAAGATGTTCGGGGCGCACGCCAACCGTCACGGGCTGATGTGCGGCCAGTTTGCGCGGCAATGACAGGGCCGTGCCCGATGGCACCACCAGATCACCGTTTTCATCGGTTGTGGCCGACCAGAAATTCATTCTTGGCGAGCCAATAAAACCAGCCACAAACTGGTTAACCGGTGTCAGATAAAGCTCCAGCGGGGAGCCAACCTGTTCGACGATCCCGTCGCGCAGCACCACAATCCGGTCGGCCATGGTCATGGCTTCGACCTGGTCATGGGTGACGTAAATCATGGTGGCTTTCAGGTCACGATGCAGGCGGGCCAGTTCCATGCGCATGTCAACACGCAGGGCGGCATCAAGGTTTGACAAGGGTTCGTCTAGCAGAATAATTTGCGGATCGCGCGCCAGGGCCCGGCCAATGGCGACACGCTGGCGCTGCCCGCCCGACAATTGTTTGGGGGTTCGGTCAAACAGCGGCAGCAATTGCAGGATGGTGCCGATTTCGTGCGTTTTTGCCTGGATCTCGGCCCTGGATTTGCCCGCCATTTTAAGGGGGAAGCCAATATTTTCCGCTACCGTCATATGCGGATACAGCGCATAGGACTGAAACACCATGGCGATATCGCGGCTGGATGCGGAAAGGTGATCAACCCGCTTTTCATCCAGGTGAATTTGCCCGCTGGTTATTTCCTCCAGCCCGGAAATCAGGCGCAGCAATGTTGATTTCCCGCAGCCCGACGGTCCGACAAAAACAACCAGTTCCCCATCGTCGATAGACAGATTAACGCCTTTGATGATGTTGGCATCCCCAAAGGTCTTGGTGACATTTGACAATGATATTGATGACATCTCAGCCGTTCTCCACTTGATCGAAGGTCTTGTGATTGTTTGTTGGTCGGGGGTGAGGGGCCGATGTTAGCAATGTGCGAATGCGGGCATTTAAATCGGCAAGGGTTGGGTATCGGCGCGGATGGCTGGCAATGGCTTTGCCCGCCACGTCGATCCCGGTATGCAGACAATCAACCAGATCGACCCCGCGCTGAAATGCCAGCAGGAAGCCTGCGTTAAAACAGTCGCCCGCCCCAACTGTATCAATGACGTTGATTTTTTCAAAGGGGGCGGCATGAAGCACATGTTCACCCGTGCAGGCCGAGGCACCCTGGCTGCCGCGTTTGACAACAACAATCGCACCCGGTGCCAGTTTCGGACTGATCGCGCGCATATGGGCATCAACATTGGCGGTAAAATCATCACTGGTGATGCCCAGCAATCCGGCGGCTTCGGCCTCGTTGATCAAAAGGATATCAACTTGCGGCAACCAGTTTTGCAGATGGTCCTGAACGGTATCGGTCCAGCCGCCTGTGGGCCATGCGGTATCAAGGGCGACAATCGCACCTGCGTCGCGCAGATCGCATAACAGGGCCGTGCAATCGGGGACCAGACGTGGCATCAGAAAATTGCCCACCAAAAGGGCGATTGATCCGTCCAGCTTGGCATGTTTCAGCATTTTTCGCGCCATGTTGGCATCAAAAAGTGCGCTGTGCCCTTCGTTGGACAGAAATGTTCGTTCCTTGTCGGAATGGGTCAGGCCGATGGTCACTGATGTAACGGTCTTGCTGTGATGCCAGTGATCGGCAAGCGGGCCGAATTGCGATTTAAGCCACTGCCCCATTTCATCATTGCCAATATTGACCACCATGCGCTGATGGGCACCAAGGGCCAGCAGGGCCGCACCAAATATGCCGCCGCCGCCGCCAACCCGCATTTCGTAATCGGGGTAAACGGTTTCGGTGCCGCGATCGGGCCAATGGTCAACCGGGCCCAGCAATTGGTCGATATTGATTGTCCCGATTGAAATGATGTCGCGGGCCGGGTCGGGGTGAAGGGTTTTGGGTGTTTTAGGCATGACATTCATCCCTTGACACTGCCACTGGCCAGCCCTGAAACTAGGGTTTTTTGCATGAAAAAGGCCAAAATAACCGGCGGTACGGCGGCCAGAATACCGGCTGCGGAAATCAGGCCATAATCGGCAACGCGCCCGGCGGCCAGGTCGGCAATGGCGACCGTGATGGTTTTGGAACGGATGTCGTTGGTGAACAAAAGGCCATAGAAAAACTCGTCCCAGGCCAGCAGAACCGACATCATGACAGCGGCCCCCAATGCCGGGCGGGCGATGGGCAGGATGACATACCAGATCGCCTGTAACCGGTTGGCCCCGTCAATGATGGGGGCTTCGTCCAGATCGCCGGGGATCGCGTCGAAATTGCTTTTTAAAAGCCATGTGGCAAAGGGCAGCAGGATGGAGCAATACACAATGATCAATGCAAAATGCGTATTTAAAAGCCCCAAAGCATTCATCACCGTATAAAGCGGTAACACAAGGGCCACCGGGGGCAACATGAAGATGGCGATTACGGCATAAAGCAGGTTTTTGCGACGCGGGCCGGGCATACGCGAAAAGCTGTATGCGGCGGGAATGGCCGCACAAATGGATATCCCGGTTGCGGCAAGGGCGATGAAAATGCTGTTGCGGATCGCATAAAGGAAACTTTGCGACGGGCTGTTTTCCGCATAGATCAGCAAGCTGCGGTAATTTTCCAAAGTCGGGCTATCGGGCCACCATTGCAGGGGCAGCGTTGTCAGGTGGGTTGAGGAACTGATGCTCATGATAAACAGCCAAAGCACGGGCAGGGCAATGACCAGTGCCAGCAAGGCCGCGCCCAGATAGATGGATATTTTCCTGGCCAGGGATGTTTGCATGATCAGGCCTCTCCGTGTTTGCGGATCAGATACATGTAACCGGCAATCAGGCAGGCGCTGATCAGCACCACGATCAGGGCATAGGATGCCCCCGATCCGACCCGCATATAGGCGAAGGCCTCCTGATAGACGTAAAAACTGACGGTTTTTGTGCTGCTGGCCGGGCCGCCCCGCGTCATGATATAGATAATGTCAAAAACCTTGAAGGCCTCGATGGTGCGCAGCACCAGCGCCACGCTGAGCGGCCCCATAATGGCAGGCAGTGTTATGCGCCAGAACCGGTTCCACATCCCTGCACCGTCAAGGGTTGCGGCCTCGTATAGATCTTTGGGGACGGTTTGCAGGGCGGCCAGTGCGATCAGGGCGACCAGGGGGAAGTTTTTCCAGACATCGGCAACAACAACCATATCAAGGGCGGTTGCCGGATCGCCCAGCCAGGATCGGTAGGCATCAAGCACCCCGAATTGTACCAGCACGGCATTAAGGGTGCCGAAATCGGGGTTGTAGATGAGCCGCCACATCATGGCATTGACCACGGTGGGCAGGGCAAGAGGCAGGATCAGCATGGCACGCAGCATGGTGCGGCCAACAAACACCTCGTTTAGCAGCAAGGCCACCATCACGCCGATGATCATTTCCGCGCCGACCGAAATCACCGCAAAATAGGTGGTGTGCCAGATCGCCTCGCGGAAATTGGACGAAGACAAGGCCCGAACATAATTGTGAAACCAGACCCAGCTGTCGGTCAATTCCGGGGCAACCAGTTTGGCGCCCGTCATGCTGAAATAAATTGTTTTGATCAACGGGTATCCGCTGACCCCAAGGATGATCACAATCATCGGGGTCAGCAGCAGCCACGCCGTCACCGTTTTACGATAGGAAATCATAGCGGTGGTTTCGGCTCCGGTTGGAAGTCAGATAACGGCAGACGTGGTTACTGGATATCGGCGATGTTTTTTGCTGCATCATCAAGCGCGTCTGCCGGTGAAACCGTGCCCAGCATCGCATTTTGCAGGGCTTCTTGCAAAACAGCCGATGCTTCCTGATAGGCTGCCATGGTCGGGCGGGGGGCCATGACGGCAAGGCTGGTTTTAGCGGCGTTCACAAACGGTTCCTGGCCTTTGATCACGTCGGGGTCGCTATAGGATGCTTCCCAGATCGGCAGGCTCAGGCGGGCATATTTGTTCTGCACCTTTTCCGAGGTCAGGAACTTGATATATTTCCAGGCTTCTTCCTTGTGCGTGCTTTTGCCGGGAATACCAAGGCCCATCGACCCGTTCACAGCCGATGCCTTTGACATGCCAGCTTCGCCCGGTGCCGGGACAATGCCAACATGGCCCGCAACCTGGCTTTCCTTCGGGTCATTGGCAAGATTGTACATATAGCCCCAGTTAAGCGCGAAAGCAGCTTGCCCGCTTGAAAAGACACGACGCACATCTTCTTCGGCATATTCGCGTGAATTGGGGTTGGTGACACCATCGTTAAGGGTGCCAACCATGTATTGCAGGGCCTTAAGGCCGCCACCGGTGTTGAAAACCGGTTTGCCGTCGGCATCCAGGAACTTGCCGCCCATGGCGGACAGAATGGTGGTGTAATCGCAAATTGCGGCTTCGGATTGTGACCACGACCAGACCAGCGGATAATCGACAATCCCCTTGTCTTTGATGGCTTTTGCCTGGGTTTCAAGTTCTTCCCAGGTGGCTGGCGGATGATCAAACCCGGCCTTTTTCAGCATGTCCTTGTTGTAGAACAGGAACTTTGTGTCGGCAATCCAGGGCATACCATAATATTTGCCGTCATATTCCACCGTGGTCCAGGCACCGCTGAGAACGGCCTTGCGGGTTTTGTCGTCAATGCGGTCTGTTACGTCTTCAAGCAGTTTGTATTGGGCAAATTCTGCGGGCCAGATCACGTCATAAAGAACAACGTCATAGCCATTGGCACTTTGCGACAGAACAATCTTGTCGTGCAGGGCCTCATAGGGGACCAGCTCAACATTGACATCAATACCGGGATTGGCGGCCTTGAAGTCGGCCGTCATGTTGCGGATATCGTCTTCGCTATAAGCGGCCTGGGACATGAACAGCGCATTCAAGGTGACATCGGCGGCGTGCGCGGCCCCGGAAACGGCGAAGATACCGAAAACAGCGCCCTTGAGGACATTTTTGATCTTCATCTTTTTATCTCCCTGATAAATGAGATACGGAACGATTGAAATGTGATCTGTTGGATCACAGGCTTTATTATTAATTCAATTTGATGTAATTAATAATGGAAAAAATGGAGGAAGGCAATGGTGCCAAAAGAAAAACTGTCAGAAAGTGTCACGGGCACCAATCTTCTGCATGCCAAAAGTCATAACCGTCGTGCGATTCTCGATGCGGTTCGGCGCCGTGACGGGTTGTCTCGCGCCGATATTACCCGCATTACCAATCTGTCGGCCCAGGCCGTGTCAAACCTTGTCGCCGAGCTGGAAGAAGCCGGGCTTTTGCTGGCCGGGGAACCGGTGCGCCAAAAACGGGGTCAGCCCGCCCGGCCTTATCGTCTGAACCCGCAAGGCGGTTTTGCCATTGGCTTTCAGCTAAGTGGTACGCAGATAGATGCTGTTTTAGTGGACCTGCTTGGCGAAGAACGCGCCCGTTCCAGCCTGCAAATCAATCATCCCGACCCGCATCAGACCGTTGATCTTCTGGTTGCGGCCAGCCAGGACATTATTGTGACGTCCGGACTGGACCCGGATCGCAATATCGGAATAGGCATTGCCATGCCGGGCCCCGTTGGCATTGCCGGACCAACCGGTATCGCGCCGGGCTGGGAAAGTTTTGATCTTGCCAGCGCCATGACGGCCAAGGCGGGTTGCCCGGTTTTTGTTGAAAATGACGCCGACGCGGCAGCGATTTCGGAAAAGCTGTATGGCATCGCGCGCGAGCTTGATAATTTCGTTTATATCTTTATCGGTCATGGCCTTGGTGCCGGGCTGTTTTTAGACGGGCGGATCATTCGGGGGGCCCAGGGGGCGGCGGGTGAAATCGGCCATATCCCGATCAAGGCCAATGGCCGCAAATGTGGTTGTGGGCGCCAGGGGTGCCTTGAACGGTATGTATCGTTATTGGCGCTGTATGATGAATTTGACGCCGCCCATCGCGATGATCTGGTGCTTGATCACAAGCTAACCCGGCTTTCTGCCATGTCGCCCGATGACATTCCGGTTCGCAACTGGATCGATCAGGCAGCCCCACATCTGGCAACAACATTTCAGATCATTTCAAGCATGCTAAACCCGCAGGCGATTATATTGGGCGGGTTGCTGCCCGAACCGATTTTAACCGCCCTGTGGCGGGAAGTGACAAGATTGCAGGATGCTGGCGGCCCGGCGCCCACCGGCGCGCATGTGCCCGTTCATATTGGCGATGCCAGTACCTATTCGGCGGCACGCGGGGCGGCAGCCTTGCCGATTTATCAGGAAATGATCCCGGATTTCCACAATATGCTGAAAGTTCGCGATTAGGCGGGTTGCAATAAATCCCACTTGTTGCCGTATAAATCTTCAAACACGGCAACAATGCCATAGGGTTCGTGGCGTGGGGCTTCCAAAAAACGAACGCCGTTTTCAGCCATACGGGCATGATCTGTTTTAAAATCATCCGTCATCAGGAAGAAACCGACCCGCCCGCCAGTTTGCTGGCCGACAGCGCGTTTTTGAGTGTCGTTAACCGCCCGGGCCAGCAAAATCCGGGTTGCGTTTACGGGCGCACGTGGCGGTGCGATTAAAACCCAGCGTTTGCCATCGCCCATATCGGTATCTTCAATCAGGTCAAACCCGATCTTATTGCAATAAAAGGCAATTGCATCGTCATAATCATCGACGACAATTGAAAATTGACCAATGACAGGCATTACATAAGCCCCAGCGTTTTAAACGAATTATACCCCGCCTGGCTGATAATGATGTGATCATGTACATTTATATCCATGGCCTTTGCGGCTTCAACAATTTTGCGGGTCATCTCAATATCGCCACGGGATGGTGTGGCATCGCCGCTGGGGTGGTTATGCACCAGAATGAGGGCCGATGCGTGCAGTTCCAACGCGCGTTTGATCACTTCGCGCGGATAAACCGGGGTGTGGTCAACCGTGCCGGTCTGGTGGCATTCATCGGCAATCAGGCGGTTTTTACGATCTAGAAACAGCAAGTGCAATTCTTCGGTTTTGCGGTGGCCCAGCCTTACGCGGCAATAATCAATCAACTGTTCCCACGATGCAATCACCGGCAGTTCCATTGCCCGTTCGCGGGACAAAACCTGGGCGCTGGCCTCGGCAATTTTGATGGCGGCGATTGCAGCTTCGCCAATGCCTTTGCAGCTTGCCAGTTCGGTCTGATCGGCGGTTAGGACCCCGGCCAGATTACCAAAACGGTCAATCAGTGATTTCGCCAGCGGTTTAACATCGCCGCGCGGGATGGCCATGCACAGCAATAGTTCCAGCAATTCATATTCGGCCAGCGCGGCATTTCCGCCTTTTAAAAACCGTTCGCGCAGGCGTTGGCGGTGGCCAAAATAGTGCGGTTTTGGTGGTTTGGCGGGCAATTGCAATTGTGGTGATGCTGCCGCTGTTTCGTCATCGCGGGGATCAGGCGCGAGGCCATCGGTATCGGCCGTGCCAGTGCGGGCCGTGCGCTTTTTTGCCGGGACTTTTTTATCGGTTTTATCCGCAGGGGTGGCCCCTGGCGAGAATGCGCCAGGAGTTCGCGCGCCGTGTGTGGTGCTATCGGCCACTTGTTCCGCAGGATTAAAATAAACCCGGCTACCGTCATCGATGGTGGATTGGGCGGGTTGGCGGGGTTTGTCGGCACTCACGGCGGGCTCCTGCGTTGATGCAATTTGACGTTGCACCGACAGTTTGCGTCGCCCTGCCGTCGCTGTCCAGTGGGCAGCACGTGTTGACGGGGATGATTGCGCAAAATTCCGAATTTGTTTGACTTGTGTATATGCACAAGATAAGCAATCGGAATGATTATGCCATTGCCCGACACCCTGATTGATGAATGTTTGGTGTTAAAAAGCCGCAAGGCGGCGCGTGCAATTACGCGGCGCTATAACGTGTTGCTAAAACCCTATGGTTTGCAATGTACGCAGGCGTCCTTGCTGTTTTGCATCGCCAGGGGTGGTTTTCAATCTATTAGCAATCTTGCCCGTCAACTGGGGCTTGAAAGAAGTGCGTTGACGCGCAACCTTGCCGTATTGCAACGTGACGGTATGATTGCACCCGACCAAACCGGGCAGGGTAAAACGCAGGTTTTTTCTTTGACCGCACAAGGGGCGGAAAAGGTAAGACAAATTGTGCCGGTTTGGGAAAAATTGCAATCCACGACCTATCGCGAGATCGGGGCGGATAACTGGCATGCTACCCAGCAGGCATTGGCCTTAATCGCCAGCATCGGCGGATAATTTTGATCAACATTTTTTATATGAAGACGAGGGTATGATGACACAGCGGATCGTGGTCACAGGAATGGGCCTTGTAACGCCACTGGGATGTGGACTTGATGCTGTGTGGCAACGCCTGATTGCCGGTCAGTCGGGTGTTGTCACCCACAACCGGTTTGACAGCAGCGATTTGCCCACCCGGTTTGCCGGTCTGGTTCCCGATCATACGCAACACCCGGCGGGCTTGAACGAGGGCGAGGTTATTTCTAAAAAAGATCGCAAAAAGGTCGATCTGTTTACGATTTACGCCCTTAGTGCCGCCCGGCAGGCCCTGGCGCAAGCCGGTTGGACCGACCTTGATCAGGATGCAAAAGACCGCACCGCTACCGTGATTGGCACCGGGATTGGTGGTTTGCCGGTGATTACCCATGCCGAGGAAGTTTTGCTTGATCGGGGGCCGTCGCGAATTTCGCCGTTTGTTGTGCCGTCTTTTCTGGCCAATATGGCGGCGGGCAATGTGTCGATCCAGCATGGTTTTCGCGGGCCGATTGGCGCGCCGGTTACCGCCTGTGCTGCTGGCTTGCAGGCAATTGGCGATGGTGTGCGCATGATCAGGTCAGGCGAAGCCGATGTTGTGCTGGCGGGGGGCACCGAAGGCTGTGTTGATCGCCTGTCGATTGGTGGTTTTTCGGCCGTGCGCGCCCTGTCAACCCGCAACGACGCCCCCCAGGAAGCCTCCCGCCCGTTTGATCGCGACCGCGACGGGTTTGTGATGGGCGAGGGGGCCGGTCTGATGGTGATTGAAACGCTGGAACATGCCCGGGCTCGGGGGGCAACACCCCTGGTGGAAGTTACCGGCTATGGCACCAGTGCCGATGCTTATCATCTGACCGCAGGCCCCGAAGATGGATCGGGCTGTGCGCTTGCGATCCAGGCGGCGTTGCGCATGGCGGGGCTTGGCGGGGCCGATATTGGCTATGTTAATGCCCATGCGACATCCACCCCGGTTGGCGACCGGGCTGAAATTGCGGCTTTGCGCCGGGTTTTTGGCCAAGATTTGCCAAATATTCCTGTTTCATCAACCAAGTCGGCCATCGGGCATTTGCTGGGGGCTGCGGGCGGGGTCGAGGCGATCTTTACCGCACTTGCCCTGCGCGATGGCATTCTGCCGCCGACCCTTAACCTTCATCAGGTTGATGACGGCATGGAAGATCTGGATTTTGTGCCCAACCATGCCCGCAAGGCGGACCTGAAACATGCCCTTTGCAACGGGTTTGGTTTTGGCGGTGTGAACGCATCTTTGTTGTTAAGCGCAATTTAATGACACCTGTTTTATGGCGGCCAGCCTTTCGCTTTTGCGGGGCTGGCCGTTTTTATTGTGTTGTGCGCTATGGTTCAGAGCGTTTGGCGCGCTGGTTTTAATCTTTAAAATTGTTGTCGGGCGCGCTTGACAATCTTCGGGCTTGCTCTATTTTTGCTGGTATAGAAAGGTAAACTTGGTAGATTGCCTTTGTATATGAAAGCCACATCATGACAAACGCCGCTCACAAAGCCGACCATACCGCTTCGCCGTCGACGCTTGCCCTTGCCACGGAACTGCACGCCATTATTGGGACGTTGCGGCGCAAATTGCGGGCGCAGGCGCATTTGGGTGATTTGAACTGGACGCAAAAATCGGTATTGCGCCATCTGGAAAAGGATGGCCCGGCCACGGTTACCGTGCTGGCCCGGGCTGAAGGGGTGCGTCCGCAATCGATGGGCCCGCATATTGCCGCGTTGGTCGCCGCCGGGCTGGTTGTGGGCGAACCGGACCCGAATGACGGGCGGCAAACCCTGTTGTCGTTAACCCCGTCGTGTCGGGAATGGATGCAGGCCAGCCGCGCTGTGCGCGAAGACTGGCTGTATCACGCGATTTTGGAAAACTTTTCAAAGCAGGAGCAACAAACACTTTCCGATGCCACCAATCTTTTGCGCCGCATCGTCGATAGCTAGCGCCCCTGGCAAAGACAATGCTGTTTGACTTGCATCTGGTTGCACATTTCGAATTTTGAATGCGCCATGACCGGATCGCCACCGTCCAAAGATGGCTCGCGTCGTTCTTATCTTGCCGTCTCGTCGATCGACCTTACCGTTCCTGCATCCCCGCGATCTGAGTGTTCGATATGACCAGGGCCTCGTTGCGTCCTGTCAAGGTCCGAAATTTGCTCTCCCCGTCTTTCATATTTTACTTCCCCGCCTTCCACTTTCCATTCTCTGCCCGAATACCGTCTTTGTTTCGCCCCAAAAAAAGGATTGCGCCCCATGCCTGTTACCGTCCTTGATCCCCAAACCGCCCTGATCGTGATTGATTTGCAAAAGGGTATTATGGCTTATCCCACCGTTCATAACGTGGGGGGTGTTCTGGCAAAATCGCTAAAGCTGGCAGGTGCGTTTCGGGCGCGCAATTTGCCGGTGGTGTTGGTCAATGTTGCGGGCATGGCGCCGGGGCGAAATGAACAACCGGCCCGCACCGCAACCTTGCCGCCGGACTGGGCCGATCTGGCACCCGAGTTGGCGGGCTGTGCCAGCGACCATCTGGTGACCAAACGCACATGGGGCGCCTTTAGCAACACCGATCTGGCCGATTATCTGGCACAGCACGGCGTCACGCAGGTTGTGATTGCGGGTATCGCGACAAGCATCGGTGTGGAATCCACCGCACGGCAGGCCCATGAACGGGGCCTGAATGTGACGCTGGCAGTTGATGCGATGACCGACATGAACGAAGACGCCCATGTTAATAGTGTGACCCGCATTTTCCCGCGCCTGGGCGAAACCGGCACAGTTGAGGATATTTTGTCCTGTCTTGATGGGGAAGGTCCCCGCAAATGACAGGACAGAAAAAAGGGTCCCGGAAATTTCGGGCCAATCATTATTCCGCCCGATTATGGGGGGCGATGTGATGAAAAATCCGATGAAAGGCACGTTTCGGTCGCTCGCGATTTACAATTACCGGGTCTGGGCCGGTGGGGCGATTGTGTCGAATACGGGCACATGGATGCAGCGCACAGCCCAGGACTGGATCGTTCTGACCGAACTGACCAATCATAATTCAACCGCCGTCGGCATTGTCATGGGCCTGCAATTTGGCCCGCAGCTGTTGATGCTGCCTTTTACCGGCTTTGCGGCCGATTATTTTGACCGCCGCAAATTGCTGATGGTTACGCAATTTTTGATGGGGCTTTTGGGGCTGGGGCTGGGCATTCTAACGCTGACCGGGCTTGTCGCACTTTGGCATGTCTATGTGTTTGCGTTTTTGCTGGGCTGTGTTGCCGCCTTTGATGCTCCGGCCCGGCAAACCTTTGTGTCCGACCTGGTGCCCGAAAGCTATCTTTCCAATGCCATCGCACTCAATTCCACCTCCTTTAACGCCGCCCGCATGATTGGCCCGGCGGTGGCTGGCGTCCTGATTGCGGTGGTGGGAACGGGTTGGGTCTTTTTGCTCAATGCCGCCTCCTTTGCCGGTGTGCTGACCTCGCTTGTGATGATCCGCAAACAGGACCTTAAGGTAACCCGACGGCCTCTGCGCGGGCGCGGCAATCTGGTAAGCGGGTTTCGCTATGTGGCAGGGCGACCGGACCTTGTGGCGATCATGCTGATGCTGTTTTTGATCGGGACTTTCGGGCTGAATTTCCCCATTTTCATTTCGACAATGGCCGTGACGGTTTTTCATTCCGGTGCCGGGCAATTTGGCATGCTGTCCTCGCTCATGGCGGTGGGCACCGTGATGGGGTCGCTGTTTTCCGCGCAGCGGGCAACGCCGCAAATTGGCCTGTTGTTTTATGGGGCGCTGGTTTTCGGGCTGGGATGTATTCTGGCGGCCCTGATGCCCAGCTACGCCCTGTTCGGAGGCGCCCTGGTGGTGATCGGGGTGGCCGCACTGGTGTTTTTAAGTTCCAGCAACGGTTTGATCCAGCTTTCAACCGACCCGATGATGCGCGGACGGGTTATGGCGATTCGCATGGCGATTGTTATGGGCGGCACGCCGATTGGCGCGCCGATTGTGGGCTGGATTGCCGATTATTACGGGCCGCGCTGGGCGCTGGGTGTTGCCGCCCTTTCGGGAATTGCCGCAGCATTGGTGGCGTTGGTTTATCTGTTTAAATATCGCGAAATGCGTATTCGCCGTGTTGACGGGCGATGGCGCATTCTGGTTAACGAGGTCCCCAAGGTTACCCTTGCCGCCGAGTGATGTCAGCCAAACTGAACAAAAAAGGGCAGACCGAAATCAAGCCGGTCTACCCTTTTTGCGAATGAAGGCTGCGTAATTTATTATTCGGCAGCGTCACTGATTTCGTAGGGTGGCTTTTCAAGCCCGGCGGGGGAACGGGTGAAAATTTCGTACCCATCTTCGGTCACCGCCAGCGAATGTTCAAACTGTGCGGAAAGCTTGCGGTCGCGGGTAACGGCTGTCCAGCCATCGGACAGAACCTTGCATTCATAGGTGCCCTGGTTGATCATGGGTTCGATGGTGAAAATCATGCCCGGTTCCAAAACCAGCCCTTCGCCCGGTTTGCCATAATGCAGGATATTGGGCGCATCATGAAAAACCTGCCCCAGACCATGACCGCAAAAATCGCGGACGACCGAAAACCGTTCAGATTCGGCATAGGACTGAATAGCATGGCCAATATCGCCCAATGTCGCGCCGGGCTTTACCGCCCGAATACCGCGCCACAACGCTTCATAGGTCACATCCACTAAACGCTGCGCCATCACCTTGGGGGTGCCCGCAATATACATGCGGCTTGTATCGCCAAACCAGCCATCAAGAATAACGGTAACATCAATATTCATGATGTCGCCATTTTGCAGTTTTTTATCCCCGGGGATGCCGTGGCAAACCACATGATTGATCGATGTGCAGGTTGATTTGGGAAACCCGCGATAGCCAAGGCAGGCTGAAATAGCACCATGATCGCGAATATACTGATCGCACAAATCGTCAAGTTTGCCCGTGGTTACGCCGGGCACGACATAGGGGGTGATGAAGTCCAGTACTTCCGCAGCCAGCCGACCGGCGGCGCGCATGCCTTCAAAGGCTTCGGGGCCGTGAATCTTTACTTTTCCGTTTGCCAACCGAATTCTCCTTGTGTTGGCGGTCCGTATGGGGAAACCCCATGCTCATAAATGCTTGTTTGCAGCTTACTGAAATAATCGTTGTCCAGGCAAGACGCAAGGATTGGGCGCGCAATCATGCCCTAACAAGGGGTTATTGTGCCTTTTTAGGGGGTAAATGGCTTTGTTCTGCATCATGTTTACGGGAAATGGGGCAAAGGGCGAAAAGCGCGCCGTTATGAAGGGTAACTTGCCGATCATATCAAGGTCGGTTCGCGATATGAAAAAGCCCGCCAAAAAGGCGAGCTTAAGGTTATGTGTCCTGCACGAGAATGCAGATCATGCGTATATGGTTAGTTGGGCAGATTGGCGCTTTGCGCCTTTGCTTTTTCCATCACATAACCGATGTCGTCCGGGAGCATATATCCCTGCTTGATCAGGTTCTGTGATGCCGCGCGCACACTGTTTAAATAGTCGGCTTGATTTTGATAGTGTTGCGCAAGGCTTTTGCGGCCATCGCCAGATGCATTGTTTTCAAAAGGCACAAAAAGCCCGGTCAGGCTGCACAATTCGCCCGGGGCATAGCCATCATTGCGCAGGTTCCAGCCGGCATAGGTGCCCAAAGGTGCCGCGACATAGGGCAAGGCAACACCACCGGTCGGGTTGCCATTGGCATCAAGCGGCGGGACATAGGCCGGGTAAGTGGCACCGCGTTTGGGCGGGACGACCGAATGATCCATGACTTGCAGCACGTTATAGGCCGGTACGGGGGCCATGTCGCCAAACATGGGCATTTTGAAATCGGCCAATGGCGTCAATGTACCATCCTTAAGGTTCGGATAGCGGCTGGCAACGGGTGTTTTGCCCTGCGTAATCCAGTTTGCCATTTGTGCATATAAGGCCCGCATGACAGGGGCCGCACTGAGCGGGTTGGTGGGGTAAGCGCAAACCGGGTCCATTTTTGATGCAGTCGCCCAGCCATTGAAATGGGGGGAACCCTCAATAAAATAAAGCCGAACGTTTGCGGGCATATCAAGCGGTTTGCCGTCTGGCGATGTTGAGACCAATGACGCGCGGGCCTGCCAAAACTCGGTCGAGGTATCGGTATGCATGATCTTGGGGCAGGTGTTGGTTTTACCACAGGTTTCAAGAATGGAATCCTGTTTGCCCGTTAAGGGGTCGGTTGTTTTGGTGTAGGTAAAGGGAAACTGGTCGCCGGGATAATCGTGGTCTTCATGCTGGCGTGAATAACGGCCCGGTTGGGCAAAACGGTAATTGGTGTAGGTTTTGCGTGAACCGGCAATGTGGGGCATGGCACCGTCGAAAACCTTGGCGCCGGTTTCGTCGGCATTAAAGCCCTGATAAATAAAATCGCGCAGGAAACGTCCTGATTGCGAAATGCCCAGTCCCAAGGTGTGTTTGATGCCAGTGAGCGGGTCCTGGGCATCGTGGCCCGGATTGCCCCGCAGGAAAGAAACGACATCGCTGGTCGCAACGAAAGAAAGCCCCTGGGGGACCGGATCTTTGGCCGGGTAAACGAAATCGTAAATGGCACCGGCATCCATGCCCTCGGGGCGGGTAATTTCAATTTCGGTGGGGCTTATATATGTAAAAGAAAGCCCGGCGGGCGTTGTGCGGCGATCATTTTCGTTCTCGCGCACGGTTAGAATTGCTTTTGTCGGGTCAAGGTCGGCGGCGGGATAGGTCAGGGTGCCTGTGCCGGTTTTGCCCGGTTTGTCAAAAATGAACTGTTCGCGTGACGGGCCTGTTATGTCGTCAAGCACAGGAAGGTCAAGATTGAGGGCGGATGCGGGCAAATCGCTTTGCCACCCGGACCACACCACCGTATCGCCCCGCAACATCAAAAAGCCATCGCCCGCATCGCCTGCTTTTTGCGGGATATCTGAAGAGGCAGACCGGTTCAAAAGCATAAAGCTGAGATTACGCCCGCGGTTTGGGACCTCATAGAAAAGCAAACCGGATTTTTTAGCGGTGTCTGTCGGCTGTAGAATGGAAACCTCGGTCGAAAATACGATTTCGCCCTGTTTGTTCACCGGGACTTTGTCAATATCGACAATGTTGGCAACGCGCGGTGATTTTGGGTCGATGGCAAAGGTTGCCTTGGCATCAATGCGATCATAGGTGCCGATCTTGGGAAATGGCATGCCTTCAAAAGCAGTGCTTTTTGACGTGATTTCAAAACCGGTGACGCGGGCAAGGGCATCGCTTGACGCGCCGATATTCATAATGCCGAGTGCAAGCAGTGCGGGCAGTGTTATTTTTTTCTGCATTGTTTCCTCCCTTTTTGATTGAATTGTTTCTTGGGATATAAATCATTTGTTGTTTTTGTGTGCAGAGTCAACATTCTTGTATACAAGAGGTAAAAATACGTATGCGGTGTAAGGGTTTATGGGAAGCACATTTCACAAGCTGAGAGACGATATCGAGAACGGGATTCTTACAGGCGATTTTGCGCCCGGCGAACGACTGGACGAAACGCAGTTAGCGGCGCGGTTTGGCGTATCACGCACCCCGATCCGAGAAGCCCTTATGCAATTAAGTGCCATCGGTTTGATTGAGTTTCGACCGCGCCGGGGGGCCGTTGTGGCCGATCACGGCCCCAAATATGTCTTTGAGATGTTTGAGGTGATGGCGGAGCTTGAAGGGATGGCAGGTGCTTTGGCCGCGCGCAGGCATACGCCCGACGATAAGGACTTGCTTTTAAGCGCGCATGATCGATGCCAGGAAGCGGCCAATAACGAGGATACCGACGCCTATTATTATGAAAACGAGGCGTTTCACCATGCGATCTATTCCGCCAGCCAAAACAGCTTTTTGACGGAACAATGTGCGTTTTTGCATCGAAGGCTCAGGCCCTATCGTCGCCTCCAGCTTCGGGTTCGCAACCGGATGAAGGCATCGTTTGATGAACATCAGGCGATCATTGAAAATATTCTGGGCGGCGATGCCGAGGCGACACGCGCCCTTTTGCTGGCCCACGTCAAGGTGCAAGGCGACCGGTTTAGCGATCTGGTTGCCAATCTCGATCACATTCGGATCAAGGCAACAAAAGATCGCTAATGTGCCTGCCAGACCTTTCGCCTTAGCTGGTTGGCAAAACAGGCAGTTTATTGCGCACCGTGACCGATGATGGATCAATGGCGCAATCATAGGCAATGGCTTCAACCCCGCGTGCTGTGGCGGTCTTGAAACGGGCGGCATAATGCGGGTCAATGTCGGCAGCCAGGGTGAAGGCTGCGCAATCGGTGCGCTGGATCAGGTAAAACATCACCGCGCGGTGACCCTGGGCGACCATGTCGGCCATTTCATCAAGGTGCTTTGCCCCGCGTTTTGTGACCGCATCGGGAAATTCGGCAAGGCCGGGAATGGCATTATCGCGTTTTAAATGGACGTTTTTGATTTCGACGTAACACAGGCCTTTATCGGGGTCGGACAGCAAAATATCGATCCGCGAATTCTGCCCGTATTTCACTTCGCGCTTCAGGGTTTGATAGCCCGCCAGTTCGGGGATTTTGCCGCTTTCAATCGCTTCGGCAACGATGGCATTGGGGTGGGATGTGTTAATGCCCACCATCGCCTCGCCCACCTGGCATAATTCCCAGCTATGTTTCAGTTTGCGTTTGGGGTTGTCCGATATTGAAACCCACACTGGCATTCCGGCATCCTTTAGCCCGGTCATCGCACCGGGATTGGCACAATGCGCGGTGATAATATCGCCATTTTCCAGTTCAATATCGGCCAGAAAACGCTTGTATCGCTGGATCAGGCGGCCTCGCAAAAGCGGCTGGGGAAGGTCCATGAATTTAGCCCTGTTTTTCGTTATTGTTTTGGTAAGTCATCGCTCAAAAAATCCACCAGACTAACCTGTCCACTGCCCCGGCGCAGCGGTTTGGGCTGGCTTTCATCAGGTGCCCATGCGGTTAGATATACGACCTGAAAACGGGCATTGACCCGTCCATCGGGCCGGGCGTGGCGGTCGTGATAAATGGCAGCAGCACGGGCAAGGGTGCTGCGTTTGGTGAATTTCTTGCTGCGCTTTAAAATCAGGTTGCTTTCGCCCATACCCGAAAGGTCGCGCATCAGTTTTAGCGCGTCTTGGTAATCGACCGTGATGTCATCAATATCCACCACCGGCAGGGCAAAGCCGCTGCGTTGCAAAAGTGCGCCGGCATCGCGGACATCAATAAACGGCGAAATACGCGGCGATACCCCGCCTTCTTCTTCCGCCTCGGCGGTCATCAGGGCATCGCGCAAATCTTTTAGCGTTTCCCCGCCCAGCATCGATGCCAAAAAGAACCCGTCGGGTTTTAATGCCTGGCGGGCCTGAAGCAACATGCCGGGCAAATCATTCACCCAGTGCAACGACAGGTTCGACAGGATCAAATCTAACGAGCCGCGGGCAAAAGGCAAAAATTCCTCGTCCGCGACAAGGGTGGGGTGTTTGACGGCAGCATTTTGGGCGTTGCGGGCATAACCAGGCGAAATGTCCGATTGAAACAGGGTTTCAATACCGCCGCGTTTGCCAATGATCTGGCCCAGTTCGCCACTGTGACAGCCCAGATCAAGGGCGGTGGGAAAGCGGCGTGTGGTATCGTCCAGCCGGTCTGCCAGTCGTTCGGCGGTTTCGGCAAACAGGAAATTATAGTCCTGCGACCGGGCTGCTGCGCGGTCGCGGCGCATTTTCAGGATACGGCGATCAAACACCGTAATCGGATCGCTCATCAGAGGCTCCATTGTGCGGGAATTGGCAAGTTGGCCCATAAATAGACCGCACAGGGCAGGCGTGCAATGGATCATCGATTTTGGCTGTCTTGATCGGGCAACTGGCGACAAGGCAGGCATATTCAAATTTGTATCATTCAGATATCAAGCACCAGCCTGGTGTTGGCACCTGCGGCAGGCATGGCGCAGCATAAAAAGGCACTATTGGCGTCCCGGCTTGCTGAAGGCTGGCTGGCATAGGCAACATCGCCCTGCACGATCCCGACCTTGCAGCTTCCACAATTTCCACTGCGACACCCGTATTCCGGGCTCAGGCCTGCTGCCTCGGCCAGGTCCAGCAAGGTCTGGTTTTTGTCGGGGTGCCAGGGCGCGGTTTTACCGCTTCTGGCGAAATTAACTTCGACCGGCACATCGGAAATGGTGGCGGGTGGTTTGTCGCCCGAAACACTGTTTGCCGGGTTGGAATCAACGGTGCGGATCACACTGGCGGGGCCAAAGGCCTCGGCATGGATGCGGGCATCGGCAATGTTTTTGCCCCGTAACCCGTCATACATTGCCTGCATAAAACCGGGTGGGCCGCACAGGTAAAAGTCGTAGTCGTCAAACGGCAGGCGGGATTGCAAAAGATCCATATCGATGTGGCCGCTGGCATCATAGTCCTGCCTTGTCAGGGCGTTATCGGTATCGCTTAGAACCCGGATAATGTTAAACATGCCCTGCGATGCTTTTTCCAGATCGGCCAGTTCGCGATCAAAGGCGCGGTCTTCCTTGCTGCGTGCGGCATAAAACAGCCAGCAGGGACGAAAACGCCGGGCACGACGGGCTTCGTAAAGCATGTGGTGCAACATCGCGATCATGGGGGTAATGCCAATGCCGCCAGCCATCATGACGACGGGCCGGTTTGACAGGGCATCTGGCACAAAATTGCCCTGTGGCGCGCGGGCTTCGATGATGTCGCCAACGGCAATCGTCGCATGTAAATGACGCGATACAGTGGTCTGGCGGGCGACACTGATGCGATAATGTTGATCCACCGGTGAGGACGACAAGGTATAGGTGCGAACTGGTGTGCTGTTATCGGGCATCGTGATGCGGATGGGCAGGAACTGCCCGGCGTGCGGCGGAACAAGCCCGGCGGCATCGGTGTTTGTGATATCTTGCCGGTTTTGGGGCGGGGCAAGATAGAATGACCGCACAGAACGGCTTTCATCGACAATGCGGACCACTTCAAGCGGCCGCCACTCAGTTGCCAGCCGTGCCGCACGCGCGCGTTGTGCCGCCTCGTCCCAGTTGCCGGTTAACAGGCTGTTGGGGGATTGGCCTGCATCGCGCGGGTGCCAGCGCAGGGCCAGGGCCTTTTCGCGGATGACGACTTTGGCGGGTATGAAACGCCACAGGCGTTCCGCCCCTTGAAAATGGGCAGTTTCGGGGCTGTCAAGCAGGACTTCCGCCCGGCCTGTCATTTGTAAAACGGTGCCGGTTTCAAAATCGGCAAAAAGCAGCCCGGCACGGCCTGTTTGCAAGATATTGCCCAGCGTGTTGAAAAACAGGTTCCCGGCAAAGTCGGGGATGGTCAGGCCGCCATCATCATCAAGCCGGACAAAGCCGGGCTTGCCGCCCCGGTGCGAGACATCAATTTCGCGCCGCGTGTTCGGGGTGGATTGGGCCGTTGCAGGGCGCGGGGCAATGGCGCGGTCTGCATAGCTGGCGACAAAAAATGTATCGGCGTTTTTGATCAGGTTTTGGCCAAACGTATCGATATGGTCGATATGCCGGATGTTTTCATCAGCCGGATTTTCTGCAACGAAATAATGGTCGCGCAGGCGAATATATTGCGGGCAGTTGCCAAAGCTGTGATGGACAGAAATATCAAACCGGGCCTCGCCAGAATTGGCAATGCTGCCATTCATGCGGTTGCGACGCCGGGTTTCAGGTTCGATCCCCAAAATGCCGATTGCAGAGCCGCTGGAAAGGCCATTTTGCGCCGGGTCATTGCTGTTGGGGGCTACGCTGATTTGTAGTGTTTTGTCGTTTTTTGCCTGCATAAAACCGGGGTTTCCGGTACGGATTGTTGCCCAGGCATTATCCTGATTATCGACTGTTCCCAAAACCACAAAGGGCAGCCTGGCAAAGAAGGTGCGGTGCTGTTCGATCATGTGGTCGCGAATGGCACGTTGACCGATAGCGGCCATTTGCCCGGTAATTCCCATGTGCTGATGAAGGGCAAGCTCCCCTTCATGCCATGTTTCAGATGCGGGCGGAGAATATGACATCGACATGGGAATGACCTTTGTTGGGGATAAAGCACGCAAAAGGCAGCGGCGACCCTGAGAAAGAAGGTTGGGTCGCCTGCCGTGTCGGGCGTTTGAAATATCGGTTGTGAAGGGGGAGGATTAGCTGATCGCGCGCAAACCGGCTTTGCTTGTCGGGAAGGGGACGAAGCCCGGCAAAGCCTCGATCTGGCGGAGCCATTTGGCGACGTCGTGATAGAAGCTGATATCGACATTTCCTTCCGGTGCCTGAACGATATAGCTGTAAAGCGCGATATCGGCGATGGTGGCGCGGTTGGTCACCAGCCAGTCACGGTTGGCCAGTTCGGCGTCGATCAGTGTTAAAATACTGTGCGCCCGGGCAATGACTTCATTGGCGTTAAAATCGGCACCAAATACTGTGACCAGGCGTGCCGCACAGGGACCATAGGCGATTTGCCCGGCCGCAACCGATAACCAGCGCTGGATTTGGGCGGCCTGTTGCGGGTCTTCAGGCAGCCAGTCAGTTTTGCCGTATTTTTTGGCGACATACACCATGATGGCAATTGAATCGGGGACGATAAAACCGTCATCTTCAAGCACGGGCACCTGCCCGAACGGGTTTAGCGCCAGAAAGGGCGGCTTTTTGTGTTCGCCACTGGCAAGGTCGACGGCGACCAGTTCAAAATCCACATCAATCAGCGATAAAAACAGATGCGCACGGTGGGCATGGCCGGAAAGCGGGAAATCATAAAGCTTCATAACATGTGCCTTTGAAAAAGGGGATGGCAGCGGGTGACGAAGCGATTATGATTGTTTCAATGGCGATGATTAAGATAGAGTATTTGGAATTTACTGTTCCGTATGGCGGAATAATAAAAGGCCGTTTTCCGTCATGGTGCATAAAGGCAAATAATGGATCGCTGGCAGGCAATGAAGGTTTTTATCCGCGTGGCCGATTGTGGCAGTTTTGCCCAAGCCGGACGGGATTTGCGTATGAGCCCGCCTGCCGTTACCCGTGCCATTGCCTTTTTGGAAGAAATTACCGGCGCGCGGCTGTTAACCCGCACCACGCGCAGCGTAAAGCTGACCGAAGCCGGGGATCGTTACCTGCGCGATTGCCGCCGCATCCTTGATGATCTGGCCGAAGCGGAAGCCTCAGCGGGTGGTGCCTATGCCACCCCGACCGGCACCTTGACCATTACCGCCCCGGTCTTGTTTGGTAAAATGTTTGTCATGCCGATCCTGATGGCGTTTTTGGATGAAAATCCCGGTATGCGCGGGCAGGTCTTGTTGCTGGACCGGGTGGTAAATGTGGTTGAGGAAGGCATGGACCTGGCGGTGCGGATTGGCCATCTGGCGGATTCAGGCTTAAGTGCGGTGCGGGTTGGTGCGGTTAAACGACTGGTATGTGCGGCACCTGCCTATTTCGCGGCGCATGGCAGACCGGAAAAGCCGGGGGATTTGGCGACACATCGCATTATTGGCACCACCAACCCGCCAACAACGCAGGAATGGCGGTTTGGCCGGGCCGAAAAAATTGCGGTGGCAATACAGCCTACCTTGTTAACCAATGCCACCGATGCCGCCCTGCAAGCCGCGATGGATGGCTGGGGCATTGTCCGGCTGTTGTCCTATCAGGTCAGTCCGGCTTTGGCATCGGGCCAGCTTGAAACGGTGCTGGCGCAATATGACGAAAACCCGGTGCCCATTCATCTGGTTCATCCCGAAGGGCGACGGGCATCGGCCAAGGTGCGGGCCTTTATTGATTTTGCAACGGATCGTTTGCGGACCAATCCGGCGGTTCGCAAATACGAATAATTGTCGTGCCGGGTGGCAGGTGCTTAAATGCCGGGATGACAGGCCGTTTGCGGGTGGGCGCATATGCGGGGGCCGGGGGCAAAATGGATAATTCTGATCAACACGATGACATGCCGGGCTATCGGGCATCGGCGCAAAAGGTCGGTACGGCGATTTGGCAGGCCGTTTTGCGCGGTTTGTTGCCCGCACGGTGCGGCGGATGCGGCATGATCAGCGATGCCCCCCATGCCCTGTGTGCCAGTTGCTGGTCGGCCTTGCGGTTTGTGTCGCCGCCTTTTTGTGCCTGTTGTGGGTATCCGTTTGAATTAATGCCAGTGGAAATGCTGGCCCCGGCCGAGGATGTGGCGGCACAGGGGCGCATATTTGCCGGTGGCGTTTTATGCGGTCCGTGTTTGCGCCATGTACCGCCCTATGACCGGGCCCGGGCGGCCCTGATTTATGATGATGGCAGCCGGGATTATGTGCTGCGCTATAAACATGGTGACCGGACCGATCTAACCCCGCTTTTAACCCGCTGGATGATGCAGGCCGGGCAGGATTTTTGGCTCGATGCGACATTGCTTGTACCTGTCCCGCTGCATCGCAGCCGGTTATTGATGCGCCGTTATAATCAATCGGGGTTGCTGGCGGCGGCGTTATCAAAACAGACCGGCATTTTGTTTGCGCCCGATTTAATCACCCGCAAACGCAAAACCCGCAGCCTGGCCGGTTTGGGCCGATCCTCGCGCCTGCGCGAGGTACAAGGGGCCTTTGCCATATCGGCCAAAATGGCGGCGCGCTACGATGTGGCAGGCCGCAAAATTGTGCTGGTGGACGATGTTTTAACCACAGGGGCCACGGCGGCGGCCTGTGCGCATGTGTTAAAAAAAGCCGGAGCCATGCAGGTGGACCTGATCACAATTGCGCGGGTGGTACGCTGACGAACGGGAAATTATCTGCTATACAGGCCTGAACAAACAGATATTGCGGGTCAGAAGCCCGGGATAAAAGGAATTGAATTGATGGCGAAAATTGAAGTGTACGCAACCGACTGGTGCCCCTATTGCAAGCGGGCGCGCAAGTTGCTTGATGACAAGCACGCAGAATATAACGTGATTGACATCATGATGGAGCCGCGCCGCAAAAAGGAAATGATGGATCGTGCCGGTGGCAGGACCAGTGTGCCGCAGATCTTTATCAATGATCAGCATATTGGTGGCTGTGACGAGCTTATGGCCTTAAACGCCAGGGGCGGCCTGGATAAAATGCTGTCGGCATAATTGACACGCGCTTTTAAAAAGGGGCGGCTGCGCACAATGCGGGCCGTCCTTTTTTGTTTTTGACTTTTTCGCGCCGTTTTTCATGCTTTAAAGCACTTTTCCTTTAATATGACCCATTTTGCCAGCTCAGTCTGCCACCTGGCAAGAAGAAGTCCGCCGGGCGTAATGGGTTTACGGACAAGGATTTCGACGCAGCCAGGCGGCAGACTGAGCTGGCCCACAGGGTTTGTTTTTGGCGGTGTTTGGTGGCGTTACACCGCTCGCCCGATGCGCCGCAGCGCGCTGTGCCTTGCCAAACGACACGCCAAAAACAAACAAAATGGGCCATATTAAAGGAAACGTGCTTTATTGTTCAAAAGCAACAATGACCGGCTTTGTCGGACAAGGAGAATGCACCATGACCCGTTTTACTGCTGCCTGTGTTCAGGTAAACAGCCACGATGACATGCAGGGCAATCTGGCGCGTGCGGCTGTTTATGCGCGCGATGCCCATGCCGCCGGGGCCCGGTTGATCACGTTTCCCGAAAATGTATCGATGATGTCGTTTGGCGGTGAAAAGGTGCGTGCCGCAGCCTTTGCCGAAAAGGATCATCCGGCACTGGCGTTTTTCGTTGATTTGGCACGCGAACTTGAAAGCACGCTGATTGTCGGGTCTCTTCACGTTAGCGTGCCTGGTGAAGACCGCGTTGCCAACCGCTGTTATGCGATTGGCCCGGATGGTGCGGTTTTGGCATCCTATGACAAAATCCACATGTTTGATGTGGACCTTGCCAATGGCGAATCATACCGCGAAAGCAAAACCTTCCGCCCTGGCGATGCCGCCCGGCTGGTTAAAACCGACCAGGCCAATATCGGTTTGGCGATTTGTTATGATGTGCGCTTTCCACATTTGTTTCGCAACTATGCCAAGGCAGGCGCATCGGTGCTTACCGTGCCCGCCGCCTTTACCCGCACAACCGGGCAGGCGCATTGGCATACCTTATTGCGCGCGCGCGCCATTGAAACCGGTTGTTTTGTGATTGCAGCGGCCCAATGCGGCGATCATCCGGGCGGGCGGCAAACATTTGGCCATTCGCTGATGATTGATCCGTGGGGCGTTGTGCTGGCCGATGGCGGCACAGAGCCTGGCTTTATCACCGCCGAAATTGATCTGGAACGGGTGAACGAAGTCCGCGCGATGGTGCCATCCCTGCGCAATGATCATGCTTATCGCCCGGCTTGATCAAAGCCATCTCTAACAAAATAAAGGACCGGCTTTGGAGGCCGGTCCTTTGGTTTTCAGTGGCGTGAGGACATGCGGTTATGACCCGCGCAGGGCCTCGACCACGGGTTTGCGATACAGCATAAAGGCCGGGACCAGGGCCAGGGCAAAGCCGATAATGACAAAGCCAGCCGCAAGGCCAAGTTCCGGCCTGCCGATGGTGGCGGTCATGGACATGCCGGTTTCGGCGGTGAAAACCTGTGACACGGCCTGCGCCACCCCCCAGCCCAGTGCCAGCCCGATGGCCGCCCCGAATACCACCAATATTGCCACATACAACCAGATCGAGCCGAAAATATAGCTGCGTGGGGCACCAAGGGCGCGCAAAACGGCAAACTGTTTGCGGTAGATTTGCATCAAGGCCAGGACAGCGGCCAAAATGGCGGCAACCACCAGCGCCTGTGTGCCCAGCGCCATCCAGCGCATGACCGTGCCCGCATTGCCCAGCATCTGATACATTTCCACCAGCACTTCGGCAGGGAAAAACGCCGTGCTGTGGTCGGTGCGATAGCTGGACCGGATGCCATAGGCACCCGCAACAGATTTGGGGTGCACCACCATTGCCGGAACACCGGGCAGGTCCAGTCCGTCAAATGGCGGGCCAAGTTTTACGGTTTCTTGCTCGTGCTCATGATCTTCATGATCGGCATGTTCTGCGCTGCCGGTGGCGGCGTGATCATGGTCATCGTCATGGTCGTCTTCGGCGTGCCCGCTGGCAAGCGAATGAACTTCCCATACCTGTTCGACCGGCACGATAATGGCGCTGTCCCAAGGGGTGCCGGTGGCATTCATGCGGCCAACAACGGTGATGTTAACGCCGTGATGATGCTGTTCTTCGGCTTCCAAGCCGTGGCCGTGGGCGGGCTCGAATGTGTCGCCAATCTCAAGCGGCACGGCAGCGCCAATCACGGCTTCTTCGTGGTCGGCAAATATGGTGCCATCATGCAGGCCGCCAGAAAGATAGTCGATAAATTGGGCGGTGGAGCCAATGATGCTGTGATCGTGCCAGGAATCGCCAAAGGCCAGCGGCGCGGCAAAATCGACGCGGTCATCATCCAGCAATTTTGACCATATCGGCCCTTCAAGCAGATTGACCGCCGAGGGACGCAGGAAAATGGTGTTCATGACAATGTCGGTATGGCTGCCCGGGGCGGCCACCAGAATATCAAATTTGTCGGCGGCATGGGCGCTGCCCTGGCGCAGGGCGCGTTCCTGGGCGGTAATGCCAACACCAATCGCCACGGCAACGGCAATAAGGGCGATGAATAGTGTATTCATTATCCAATGGCGGCGCAGGCTGGCGAAAACGATGGGGAACGGGTTCATGCGGCCTCCGTTTTGGTTAAAAGTCGGCCTTTGTCAAAATGCAGAACACGGGCACATCGGTCGATCACGGTGTGATCATGGCTGACCACAATTAATGTGCGGTTGTTGTTGCGCGCATAGGTAAACAGGATGTCGGCGCAATTATCGGCGGCAACGGCATCAAGGCTGGCTGTGGGTTCATCGGCCAGCAAAATGGGCGGATCAAACAAAAGCGCGCGGGCAATGGCGACACGTTGCTGTTCGCCGCGCGATAAATCGACCACCGACCCGCGATTGGTGGGCACCCCGACCAGATCCAGCAGGGTGGTTGCGCGCGCGCGTAAATCGGCAGGGATGCGCCAGCCATGAAATCCGGCAGGCAGCAAAACATTTTCCAGCGGGGCCAGTTCGCCGATCAGATGGAAATCCTGAAAAATAAAACCGACATGCTGGCGCCGCCAGGCATCACATGCCCCTTCGGACAAGGATGTCAGGTCCGTATCGCCCCAATGAACCGATCCTTTGCCAGGGCGTAACAGGCCACTGAGCAAATAGAGCAGCGATGACTTCCCCGACCCTGATGGTCCGGCAATGCCCAACAACGTTCCCGGCGCAACCACAAGATGGGGCAAAGACAGGATCGGGGCGGCCTGTTTGCCAAAGCCAAGCGATAAATCGTTTATTTCAAGGGCCGGGCTTTTTCTGGTGTTGTTGTTATCGCCAGTGTCAGTTTTGGCGGCAGATGCGGTTTCAGACGAGGTCGAAGCTGGCATCGACAAGTCGGACGAGGCTGACAAATCCGGTCTCCTGATCTTTGGCAACGCCAAGTTCCAATACACCACGGGCGATGATGGGGCGGTTGAAACGAACGGCATCAAGTTTTTTGTGCATGCGGACAAAGACAATGTCGTTGGGCCAGTCCGCACTGGTTTCACAAAACGGGCACACCGACATCGGCCGTTTGGTCAGAACAAAGAAATTGGCATCAGCTTTAAGCGGAGGTGCCATAAAACCGGGAATTTCAATGTGCTTGCCTGCCAGACGTTTGGCGGTATCGGAAAATTCGTTCTGATTTTTGTAAATATCGCGAATTTTGATGGTTTCGGCGGCACGGGCGGGCAGGGTGCCTGCGGCCAGCCCTAAAAGGGCGGCACTGCTGCCAATAAGAAAGTTGCGACGATCAAGGATCATGGGGGAGCCTCCAAATGAGAAAACCGGCCGCAAAGATTTACGGCCGGTTTTACCTGTACGTGCCGTTACGGGCTTACTTTGCCAACTGGTCTTCAACTTTGGCGGCGTAATCCATGACGTGATAGATGAAGTTCTGTTCAACAACACCGTGGAACAGGTAGGCCGACGGGCCGGTTGCGAAAATCGCAACGTCGTCACCGGCGTGGGTTTCGCTGCTCATCGGTACCAAGGCCTGTTGCAGGAAGTCCGGGTCCTGGGTGTCAACATTGGTCAGATCGGCGCGCAGTTCGTCTTTCAGCGCACCCGGGCCGTTCATATAGCCAAGGGTGGTGTAAGGTTTGCCATCGTCGCCTTTTTCTTCGGACAGGCCCATGATCGGGTTGCCACGCTTGGAATAACCGGAAATGGTCATGGTGTGGCTGTGGTCGGCGGTAACGATCACCAGGGTGTCGTCGGTTTTAACTTTCGACAGGGCCATTTTAACAGCGTCGTTCAGGGCGACGGTATCTTGCAGGGCACGGTAGGCATTGCCTTCGTGATGGGCATGGTCGATACGACCGGCTTCAACCATCAGGAAGAAACCCTTGTCATTCTGCGACAGCATGTCGATGGCTTTGCCGGTCATTTCGGCCAGGCTGGGTTCGCCACCGGCATCCTTGGCGCGGTCGGTTTCATATTTCATGTGCGACCGTTCAAACAGGGCCAGAACGTGCTTGGTCTTGGTCGGGTCAATGGCCTTGAACTGTTCTTCGTTCCAGACAAATGCGCCGTCATTGCCATAGCGTTTGACCCATTCAGCGGTCAAATCGCGACCATCGGTACGTTGGCCGGTTTTGCCCGTGTCTTCCGGATCGGCCATGGTTTTGTCCATGAACATGCGGCGACCGCCGCCAAAGGCAACTTCAAAACCGTCGCCCGGTGCCCAGGCAACAAGCTGTGATGCAATATCGGGGCAGCCATTCTTTTTGGCATCTTCCGGCAGGTCGCCGTCGCTTTCCCAGTTGCGATCAGCGGTGTGGGCATAAACCGCGGCCGGGGTGGCATGGGTCAGGCGGGCGGTGGAAACGATACCGGTGGACATGCCCAGCAGTTCAGCGCGTTCGGCCAGCGAGACGGTCGGCATTTTAAGCTGTGCGGCACAGTCTTTGCGTTTAACGTCGCCGGAAACACCGATGGTGCCGTTATTGGATTTAACGCCACTCATCATGGCAGATGCCGTCGGTGCAGAATCGGCGATCTGGCCGTCATGGGTATAGGTTTTTGACAGGGCCACATTCGGGAACTGACCAAATACCAGGCTGTTGGTTTCTCCTTCAACACCGCGCTGCTGGCCTTCAAAAATGCGCGCTGCGGTGATGGTCGGAATGCTCATGCCATCGCCAACAAACAAAATGATGTTTTTGGCTTTGTTGGTGTTCGGTTTGTCGGCAAGTTTCAGCTGCAATTCCTGCTGAGCGGCCGTGTAATACGGATTTTCGGCCTGCGGCAATTTGTCGGCAGCGAAAGCTGCGGTAGAGCACATGCTGCTGGCAAGTGCGGTAGCCCAAAGAACGCGTTTCATCAATTTTACCCCCTTGTGAAACAATTAAGGGGGCAGGACCCCCTCGGTTCGCGACGGGATTATAGGTGGTATCTGCAACGGTTCTGTGACAGAAAAATGATTGCATGGTGACAATCGTTTTCGGAATTATTCAATCTGATAATGTATTGAAATTGTTGATATAATTTAAATGATCGCGGGTAAATGTGAACTGGTTCACAGTCGTGAAGAGGGCGAGTGATATTTCATCTTCGGTTGTTTTCGGTTTGGCGCTCTTCTTTTTAAAGATTAGGACCAGAACGTGGATAATCCTTGGGGAAATCGACTTGCTGCCATGATGGTGATGGCGCAATTTTATGGCCTTCGCCATAGCGGGTTTCCAATATGTTTAATCCAGGGTTGCGGTATGGGGACGTATGAACGGCCCACGTGTCCCCGTTGGTTTGTTTCAAAGGGCGCGTTTTGGGCGGAGCCTGTCAGCTGGTTGGATTGATTTGCCATGCTTAAACGAAATCATCTGTGAATCATTGCTTGTCGGCACGGTAGTGCTGGTCTTTTTCGATAAAATCGCCATATATCAACCACAGACTTTTCCGTTCACAAACTTTTAACACGACTTGACCAAACGCAATCATGATTCTGTTTCAGCTAAAATGTAACCATGACCACGAATTTGAAGGCTGGTTTCGCGACAGTGCGACATATGAGGCGCAATCGACCAGTGGCGAGCTTTCGTGTCCAATGTGCGGGTCTGACCAGGTGAGCAAGGCCCTGATGGCGCCGCGCCTTAGGACTTCGCGACAAAAGGAAACGGCGGCGGAAAACCGCAAAAAGGCCACCATCGCCGAAGCAACCCACAAAGTTCTGGCCGAATTGCGCCAGCAGGTTGAAAGCAACTGCGAAAATGTCGGTGCCGGCTTTGCCGAGGAAGCCCGCAAGATCTATTATGGCGAAACCGAAAAACGCGGCATCTATGGCGAAGCAACCATTAAGGAAGCTGTCGAACTGGTTGATGAGGGCATTGATGTTCATGCCTTGCCATGGGTCGATGACAAGAGCGAAAAGAACTGAATACCTGGCCCGGTTGATCGGCATCGTATGGGGCGATCAGGGACAAGCTCATTTTTGAGCCGGTCTTGGGTTTTGTCTATTTATGCCTGCGCGGCCATATCGCCGGACCAGTTTTCAAGGCTCAGTCGAACCAGCGGTGTGCCTGATGCGTGATAGGCGGTTGTTGTGCCATCATCGCGCAAGCCGCATTTTGTTAAAACGTGGCGCGACGCGTCATTTTCGGCATCGAATGTTGCCACGATGCTGGGCAGTTTCAGGGTTTCAAAACCATAATTGATCAGACCGGCGGCAATTTCGGTGGCATAGCCCTTGCCCCAGTGCGGCACCAAAAGGCGGTAGCCGACTTCGATGTCGCTGCCATCGGGCAGCGGGCGCAAAATGCCCAGACCGATGACCTGGCTGGTATCGCGCAAACGCACCCCCCAAACCCCTTGCGGGCCATCATCGCGCATCAGGATTTCGCGAATGCGGTTTTTGGCTGATTCGTAATCGGGGCTGGGTTCGCGAATATAGCGCATGACCCGCGCATCCATGTCGGCGCGCGCCAGTGCGGGCACGTGGGCCTCGCCAAAGGGTTCAAGTAACAAGCGTTCGGTGGTAAGGGTCGGTTGCTGGGTCATTATCGGTTTTTCCTGATCCGTGTTGCTTGTATCAGGCAAACGTTTTTGTTGGCCCGTTCTTCCAGTCACTGGCGGTTATCGCCATGACCGGTTTGGCGCTTCCGCCGTGGACAGATGTAGTTCCGGCATCGGACATACCACATTTTTCCAAAACCCGGCGCGAGGCCCGATTGCCCGGCTGGTAAACCCCGCATATCATTGCCAGGTTCAGGGTGTCAAAACCATGGGCAACAATTCTGTGTGCCAGTTCCGATGCATATCCTTTGCCCCAACAGGTGCGGCTTAATCGATAGCCAATTTCAACACCGCGATCATCTGCCAGCCAGCGTAACAGGGCCCGGCCAATAATGATGTTGCTTTCTTTTTCGCGCACTCCCCAATTACCCACAATCTGCGTGCCTGCGGTATCGGCCTGTGCCAGCCGGGCGCGTGCACTGGCCATATCGGGGCTGGGCGGGCGAATGTGGCGCATAACTTCGGCATCCATATCCATGTCGCACCACACCTTTATATGTTCTGGCAACCCGAACGGTTCGAGAACAAGGCGGGGTGTTTCAAGCCGGACCGTGGTTGCAGTATTGGAAATGCATGTGGGCATGGCGGTTGCTGCGGCTGTTTTGTGATTAATCGACGGTCGGTTTTATGGCCATCGCCAGATAATTGATATCCAGATCCCGGGGGGCGGGCAGCCATTTATCCTGGATCGGGTTATAGGAAATGCCGGTAATGTCGGTTAGTTGCAGGCCACAATCGCGAATATAGCGCGACAATTCGGCCGGTTTGACAAATTTGCGCCAGTCATGCGTTCCCGCCGGAACCCAGCGCAAAACATATTCCGCACCGATTTTGGCCAAAGCCAGCGATTTAAGGGTGCGGTTCAAAGTGGCAATAAACATGATGCCACCTGGCTTAAGCAAGGCGGCACAGGCCTGCATGAAAAAGGCCGGATCATCGACATGTTCGATGACTTCCATATTCAACACCACATCAAACTGGCGGCCTTCATCGACCATCGCCTCGGGTGTGCCCAGGCGGTAATCAATGGTCAGTCCGGCTTGCCCAGCATGAATGCGGGCGACATTGATGTTGTTTTCAGCGGCATCAAGGGCGGTTATGTTCGCCCCTAACCGCGCCATCGGTTCAGATAGCAACCCTGCACCGCAGCCAATATCAATAATGTCCAGCCCTTTGAGGACATGGATGTCATTGGCATCGCGGCCAAAATGGGCGGCGATGTGATCGCGCAGCAACTGTAAACGGACCGGGTTGAACTTGTGCAGCGGTTTCATCACCCCTTCCGGGTTCCACCATTCATCCGCCATGGCAGAAAAACGTGAAATTTCGTCAGGGTTGGCAGTGCGATTGGGATGGGCTGACATTGCAGGGCTCCGGCGGCGCGTAACAGGGGGATGTTTTATATCCTTGCCCTGTTTACGCGGGCCGACGGTCTGGCGCAACCATATGCTTGCGCGTGATGTGCTGTTTTGTCGTCGTGGCACGTTTAAAGGGCCGTTATGGCACCTGTTTTTACCCCGGGACAATGGCCGCGCATGGGGCGCTTGGCGGGTTGTTGACGTTTTGCGGGTTATTACGCATGATCATTTCGCAGTTGTCGCAAATTTATGCTCAGATTACGCAGTATTTCAGATTTGGCGACAGATCGACGGTTAAAAATAGCTACAAGGTGGATTAACATTGCCTTCATGCTTGTTTCGCGGCCCTTATGGCAGTATTGATATCGCCGCTCTGATCAGGGGGCTTGCAACCTTGCAGGTCTGTGACCCGAAAACTGGCGGAAACACAAGACCTGGCATTTCGGCTGGCGAGATGTACAGGCAAGCATAACGGGGAATTTTCATGGCCCGTATTGTCATGAAGTTCGGTGGCACATCTGTCGCCGATGTAGAAAAGATCAAAAACGTTGCCCGTCGCGTCAAAAGCGAAGTGGATGCAGGGAACCAGGTTGCGGTTGTTGTTTCGGCGATGTCGGGCAAAACCAACGAACTGGTTGGCTGGGCCGATACCATATCGCCGCTTTATGATGCACGCGAATATGACGTGATTGTTTCGTCGGGTGAACAGGTAACGGTGGGCTTGCTGGCGATGGCCCTGCAAAGCATCGATGTTCCTGCACGTTCGTGGCTGGGGTGGCAAATTCCGATCAAGACCGACGGCGCGCACGCCAAGGCCCGGATCAAATCGATTGACACAACCGAACTTGACAAGCGCCTTGATGGCGGCGAAGTGGTCTGTGTTGCCGGTTTCCAGGGCATTGCGCCAGATAACCGTATTACCACGCTGGGGCGTGGCGGGTCCGATACCTCGGCGGTTGCACTGGCTGCAGCCCTTCGGGCCGACCGGTGCGATATTTATACCGATGTCGAGGGTGTTTACACCACCGACCCGCGGATTGTGCCCAAGGCACGCAAGATTGAAAAAATTACCTACGAAGAAATGCTGGAACTGGCATCGTTAGGGGCAAAGGTTCTGCAAACCCGTTCTGTCGAGATGGCCATGAACCATCGCGTCCGGGTGCAGGTCCGTTCAACCTTTAGTGACGCACCAGGTACACTTGTTGTAGACGAGGATGAAATCGTGGAACAGGAAGTCGTTAGCGGAATTGCCTATAGCCGGGACGAAGCCAAGATCACGCTGGTCAAGGTTGCCGACAAGCCGGGTACGGCAGCAACCATTTTTGGCCCGCTGGCCGAAGCCAATATCAATGTCGATATGATCGTTCAGAACATATCGGAAAATGGCAACAGCACGGACATGACCTTTACCGTACCGCGCGGCGAATTCAAACGCGCGCTTCAGGTGATTGAAGGCAACCGTGAAAAGATTGCCTATCAGGAACTGTTAAGCACCTCGGATGTGACCAAAGTGTCGATCATTGGTGTTGGCATGCGCTCCCATGTCGGGGTGGCGCGGAAAATGTTTGAAACCCTGTCTGACAAGGGCATCAACATTCAGGTTATTTCGACATCGGAAATCAAGGTCAGTGTCCTGATTGCCGAAGAATATACCGAGCTTGCCGTTCGTGCCCTGCACACGGCCTATGGGCTGGATGCCGATTAAAGGAAAAGTGCTTTAGGCCGCACGGGCAAGGTTCTTGCACTGCCTGATTGTTTTGTGCAGTTAAGGTGGTATTAAAGGGCCATTATTTAATACATATCTGGTCTGGAACATTTTGTTTCGACCATTATGATGAAATAGCAGGGACCATGCGGTACCCTGCATTTCTGCATTGGGGTACAACTATATGAACGATCCGAAATTTGCGGCAGCGCGCAACCGTCTGGAAAAATTGTGGGCGCCCGGCAAGGAATTCCTGGGCACTGAATACGCCATTTTGGCCGGTGCGATGTCGTGGGTTTCCGAACGTCACCTTGTTGCTGCGGTATCAAATGCCGGTGGCTTTGGGGTAATTGCCTGCGGGTCGATGGGGCCTGAACTTTTGGCCGCTGAAATTGCCGCGACCAAGGAAATGACACAAAAGCCGTTTGGCGTTAACCTGATCACCATGCACCCCCAACTTGAAGAACTGATTGCGGTGTGCCGGGAACAGAATGTCGGCCATGTTGTGCTGGCCGGTGGCCTTCCGTCGTCCAATTCGATCAAGGCGGTCAAGGAATTTGCCAAGGTTATCTGTTTTGCCCCGGCACTGGTGCTGGCGAAAAAACTGACGCGCTCCGGTGCGGATGCTTTGGTGATTGAAGGCAGCGAAGCGGGCGGGCATGTTGGCCCGGTCTCGCTGAACGTGCTGGCGCAGGAAATTTTGCCCGAGATTCGCGATGTGCCGATTTTCTGTGCAGGCGGCATTGGCCGTGGCGAAGCGATTTCATCGTTTCTGGAAATGGGGGCTTCTGGCGTGCAGGTTGGTACCCGTCTGGTTTGTGCGACCGAATGTATTGCCCATCCGGCCTTTAAAAAGGCGTTTATGCGGGCCAGTGCACGCGAAGCAGTTACAACGGTGCAGCTTGATGGCCGTTTCCCGGTTATTCCTGTTCGGGCCTTGAATAACAAGGGGACCGAGGCATTTATGAATGTACAGCGTGAAGTGATTGAAAAGTTCCGCTCCGGTCAGTTAGAACAGGGGGAAGCGCAGCTTGAAATCGAACATTTCTGGGCTGGTGCCTTGCGGCGTGCGGTGGTTGACGGAGACGTTGAAAACGGATCAGTCATGGCGGGGCAGTCGGTTGGTATGGTAAAGAAAGAACAGCCGACTTCTGAAATTCTGGCAGAACTGGTCGATCAGGCCGTTCAGTCCTTCGTACAAAGAGACATATAAATCTGATGAGCATATCGCCCGCCGCAGTGACTGGTCCGCGCCGCCTGTTAAAACGGGTGCGCGACGTTATGGCCGGACCGGGTACCGCTGAAGAACGCCTAGGCAAGATCGTTACCATTATCGCCGCCGACATGGTTGCGGAAGTGTGTTCGGTCTATGTCATGCGGGCGGGCGAGGTGCTTGAACTTTTTGCCACATGTGGCCTGGCTGCCGAGGCGGTGCATCGCACGCGCCTGCGCACCGGCGAGGGTATTGTCGGTTACGTTGCCGCCCATGCACGGCCGCTTAATTTGCGCGATGCGCAATCGCACCCCAATTTTGCCTATCGCCCGGAAACCGGTGAAGAAATCTATCATTCCATGATCGGCGTGCCGATCTTGCGCGGGGGCCGGATTATTGGTGTGTTGGCGGTGCAGAATCGCACCGAACGCCAATATACCGAAGACGAACAGGAAGCCCTTGAAAACGTCGCCATGGTGCTGGCCGAAATGGTTGCCGGTGGTGAGTTGGTTAACCGCGACGAACTGATCCCGGCTGATGGCATTGCCCTGTTGCCATTGCGCCTGTCTGGTGCCCGTCTGGCACCGGGCATTGGCAAGGGTATTGCGGTTTTGCATGCGCCACGCATTGTCATTGATCGCATGGTGGCCGAAGACCCGGAAGAAGAACTTGCCCGCTTGCGCGAAGCAATGCGGGGCCTGCAAAAGTACCTGGATCGCATGGTCGAGGCGGTGGGCGAATTTGATGTGGGCGGCGGCGATGACCCGGGCGACATCCTTGATGCCTATCGTATGATTGCCAAGGATACCGGCTGGTTAAACCGCATTACCGAAGCGGTGAATACCGGCCTCACGGCTGAAGCCGCCGTGCAAAAGGTGCATGATGATACCCGTGCGCGTATGGCGCAGGTAACGGACCCTTATTTGCGCGAACGCTTGCACGACCTTGAAGATTTGGCCAATCGGCTGTTGCAACATTTGTCCGGACAGTTTCAGTCTCCGGCATTTGGTAATTTGCCCGATGATATTATTCTGGTGGCGCGCAATATCGGCCCGGCAGAACTTCTCGATTATGATCACACCCGTCTGCGCGGCCTTGCTTTGGAAGAAGGATCGCATACATCGCATGTGGCGATTGTGGCGCGTGCCCTTGATATTCCGGTGCTAGGTGGGGTAAAAGGGGTTCTTGACAAGGTTGAGGGGGGGGACCCGTTAATTGTCGATGCCGACAACGCCCAGTTGTTTGTGCGCCCCAGCGAGGATGTGCGCGCTGTTATTGACGGGGCGTTAAAGGCGCGGGCGGAACGCAAGGCGCTTTATGCGCAAATGCGCGATTTGCCAGCACAAACCCGCGACGACATTAACATTTCACTAAACATCAATGCCGGTTTGCTGATTGATGTGCCCCACGTCATTGAAAGCGGGGCCGATGGCATTGGCCTGTACCGGACGGAAATACCGTTCATGGTGCGATCTGCCATGCCCGATATCGAAGATCAGACCCGGCTTTATAACCGTATCTTCGAGCAGGCCGAGGGCCGCCCGGTGGTTTTTCGCACCCTTGATGTTGGCGGTGACAAATTATTGCCCTATTGGCAGGATATGACAGAAGAGAATCCTGCGATGGGGTGGCGGTCGATCCGGATTACACTGGATCGTCCTGCGGTTCTGGTGCACCAGTTGCGTGCCCTGATCCGCGCAGCCCATGATCGGGATTTGCATGTCATGTTCCCGATGATAGCAGAGGTGGCCGAATTTGTGGCCGCCAAAGATCTGCTTGACCGGCAGCTTGAACGCGAAGCATTACGGGGGTTCGTGCCCCGTACGGTCAAGGTTGGTGCGATGCTGGAAGTTCCGGCTTTGGTGTGGCAGGCGAACAGTCTGTTAAGCCGGGTCGACTTTCTGTCGGTAGGAACCAACGACCTGCTTCAGTTCATGTTTGCAGCAGATCGCGGAAATCCGCGCATTGAGGGCCGCTATGATACATTGTCGCCAAGTGTCTTTACCTTTTTAAGGCATCTTGTGCAGTTGTGTGACGACCGCAATGTGCGGTTGACCATTTGCGGCGAAATGGCCGGACGTCCGTTAGAGGCGATGGCTTTGATTGGTCTTGGGATACGGCGCCTGTCAATGGCACCTGCCTCGGTTGGACCGGTCAAGGAAATGGTCAGAAGCATGAACGCGAAGAGTGTTGAACAATATGTTCTCTCGCTCCTCGACAGCCCCAGAAAAAGTCTTAGGTCCCGTCTTAAGGCTTTCGCAATAGATCATGGTGTAAAACTTTAAAAAAAATCGCTTTTGGTTGAGGTATTTGCTAGTTTGTTGCTGGATCGTAACGTGGGGGTGCGGGAGTTGGCGATCGGAAAGCGAAAGGAAGATCATTTGGGAGTGCCACCAAAAGGGCGTCTGCGGTTCAAGCCGCTGCCTGGCAGTGCACCGTCAAATGATATGAGTATGGAACCACAGGTTAATTTTAACGCTGAAGCGGCGAATGTCGGGCGGTTGTTGCGCCATACCCGGACCTCTTATGGGCAAACCATTGAAGGGGTTTCACAGCTTTTGCGGATTCGGAAAGTCTACATCGAAGCCATTGAAAACAGCCAATATGACCTGCTTCCGGGCGGTCCGTATGGCTTGGGCTTTGTCAAGGGCTATGCCGAACATCTGGGGTTGGATGGCAAGGAAATTGTCCGTCGTTTCAGGGAAGAAAGCAACGCGCCGACAGCACGCAGCGAGTTGACGTTTCCCAAGCCGGTGCAGGAAAGCCGGGTGCCTGGTGGCGCCATGATGCTGATCGCGGCGGTTTTGGGTATTGTTGCCTATGGTGGCTGGTATTATCTGTCGAGTCAGGGCAAGACAATTGCCGATCTGGTCGAGCCATTACCTGAGGGAATGAAGGGCTATGCCGCCATTCCCGCTGCGGGTGGGGCCGATAACCAAACCACGCCGGAACGGGAACGAACCCTTGAAAATGCCGCCGAAGCGCACGCTGCCGAGGTTGGGCCGTCTTCCGGTCGGCAAATGGGCGCGTCTCCTTCGGCACAGGCATCTGAAAGCATGACTTCCGCCCCGAATGGCACGGTTGATGGCATGTTTGCCGAACCGGGATTTGATGCCGATATGCAAACCGGAAATGGCCCGGTGGCCAATGGTGATGTAACCGTTGATGGCGTACCGGGCGCGGCATCGGTTGATGGCAATGCCAATGTCGCATTGGCACCCGCACCGGCACCGGCACCGACGACCCAAAATACCGCCCGGTCAAATACGGCTGGTAATGCAGGAACTGATGGCAACGCGACCGTTCCGGCAGGGCAGAGCGCGGCCGTAATGCCCAACAAAGGCAATATTCCGCTGCCGCCGCGGGCCCCCAATGCGTCGCAAACCGCAGGGACGCCAGAAGTGGCGTCGGTTCCGGCAGCACCCGAGGTTGGTGATGCTGGCGGCGGGCGTGTTTTTGGTGCCGTTAATGCCGATAGCCGCGTGACCATTTCGGCCAATGAAACCAGTTGGGTGCGCATCCGCGAGGATGACGGCAATATTTTGCTGACCCGGATGTTAAGTGCGGGGGATGTCTATCGCGTTCCCAATCGCCCGGGGCTTAAACTTGAAGTTGGCAATGCGGGTGCCTTGTCGGTCAGCGTTGATGCCACCAAAAACATCCCGGTTGGCGGCTATGGCCAGGTGATTTCGAATTATTCCCTGAATCCGGATGATGTTTTGGCTTCTGTGGCAGAAAAAAAGACACAATAACAAGCCGTTAAATGGTTTTTGTTCTTTAAGGCGGCCAAACCCCAGGCCGCCTTTTTTCTTGCTGTCATAAAAACACCGCGAAAAACCTGTGTGCGATGGTTTCTTCCGGGCCAGTGATAAGCTATATACAGGCCTACAGTTCACTGTGTTGCAACAAAGGTTACGGATCCGCAAATGAGTGTCCGCCCCTATCGTGATATCGAGCGCCGCAAAAGCCGGAAAATTCGTGTAGGTTCTGTCGAGGTTGGCGGCGATGCGCCGATTACCGTGCAGTCCATGACCAACACGCTGACCACGGATGTCGCGGGTACAGTCGCACAAATTCACCGCCTTGAAGAAGCCGGTGCCGACATTGTGCGTGTTTCCTGCCCGGATCAGGAATCGTCACTGGCCCTGAAAGACATTGTCAAACAGGTGAGCGTGCCGATTGTTGCCGATATTCACTTCCATTATAAACGCGCGATCGAAGCCGCCGAAAGCGGTGCTGCCTGCCTGCGGATCAATCCGGGCAATATCGGGTCAACCGAACGCGTGCGTGAAGTGGTCAAGGCGGCCAAGGATCATGGCTGTTCGATGCGCATTGGGGTCAATGCCGGGTCGCTGGAACGCGAATTGCTGGAAAAATACGGCGAACCTTGCCCCGAGGCGATGGTTGAAAGTGCCATGAACCATGCGCGGATTCTGGAAGATCAGGATTTCCGCGAGTTCAAAATTTCGGTCAAGGCATCGGATGTTTTTCTGGCGGTTGCGGCCTATTATGGCCTTGCCGAGGCCTGCGATTATCCGTTGCATCTGGGTATTACCGAGGCCGGAGGTTTGCGCGGTGGTACGGTAAAATCATCAATTGGCATGGGAAACCTTCTGTGGGCCGGTGTTGGCGATACCTTGCGGGTGTCGCTGTCGGCCGACCCGGTGGAAGAAATCCATGTTGGCTATGACATGTTAAAGTCGCTGGGCTTGCGGACGCGTGGCGTGCAGATCATTTCCTGCCCGTCCTGTGCGCGACAGGGTTTTAATGTGGTCGATACCGTGGCCGAACTTGAAAAACGGCTGGCCCATATTGCAACGCCGATTTCCCTGTCGATCATTGGCTGCATTGTCAATGGACCGGGGGAAGCGCGCGAAACCGATATCGGGCTTACCGGTGGTGGTGGCGGCAACCACAAAATGTATATTTCGGGCAAGCCGGACCATAATATCAGCAGCGAAAAGATGGTCGACCATATCGTGGATCTGGTCGAAGAACGGGCTGCAAAAATTGAAGCCGCCAAGGCTGCGGCAGAATAGCGTGATATTTGCCGAATTAAGGCTTTCCGCCACCCCGGCGGGAGGCTATTTTCGTGCGTATATGACGATCCCTTTATAGAAAAACAGCAAGAATATCGGAGACCAAACGTGGCATCGCTTCAACCCGTCCGTGGCACACATGACCTTTTACCTGACGAAAACCGGGTACAGGACCATATCGCGGAAACCGCCCGCGCCATTGGCGAGCTGTATGGTTATCATCGCATGACCACGCCGATCTTTGAATTTACCGACGTTTTTGCCCGCACCCTGGGCGATACATCCGATGTCGTGACCAAGGAAATGTATACGTTTGAAGATCGCGGGGGCGAAAAAATCACCCTGCGCCCCGAAAACACCGCCGGTATTGCGCGCGCCTATATTTCCAACGGCATGCAGCAAATGTCGCCGGTGAAGGTGTGTTATTACGGGCCGATGTTCCGTTATGAACGCCCGCAAAAAGGCCGTCAGCGCCAGTTCCACCAGATCGGTGTTGAATTGCTTGGCGTTGAACAGGTGGGCGGCGATATCGAGGTGATTGCCTATGGCGCGCATATTCTAAAGGCGCTGGGCCTGTGGGAGAATATCACGCTGGAGCTTAACACCCTTGGCGACCCCGACAGCCGGGCGGCGTATCGCGATGTGCTGGTGGATTATTTCAAAGGCCATTTTGAAAAACTGTCGGAAGACAGCCGCAATCGTCTGGATAAGAACCCGCTACGCATTCTGGATTCCAAAGATGAAGGCGACCGCGAACTGGTGGCAAATGCGCCGTTATTCGCCGAATATCTGAACGAACATTCACAGACCTTTTTCAAACAGCTGACCGACGGGCTGGGCGATATTGGTATTGATTACCAGCTTAATCCGCGTTTGGTGCGCGGGCTGGATTATTATTGCCATACCTGTTTTGAATTTGTCACCAGCACGCTGGGCGCACAGGGCACCGTTATGGCCGGTGGCCGTTATGACGGGCTGATTTCAACCATGGGCGGGCCGCAAACCGCAGGTGTGGGCTGGGCTGCCGGTGTTGAACGTTTGGCCATGATGGTGGGCAATGCCCCGGCGGCAGTAAGACCGGTTGCCTTGATTCCAATGGGCGATGCGGCCGAAAGCCGTTGCCGCACATTGGCGCAGCAATTGCGTGAAGCCGGTATTGCCGTTGAGCTGGGCTATGCGGGCAACATGAAAAAACGCATGAAACGTGCCGATAAGGCCAAGGCCCGCATGGCTGTCATCATTGGCGATGACGAATTGGCAAAAGGTGTTGCCATGGTGCGTGATCTTGATGCAGGTGAGCAGCATGAAGTTGCCATCGACAGCCTGATCGGTGTGATTGGCGAAAGGTAAGTGCCGGGTGAGTGAGGCGGCGGGACGCGACGAAGCCGGAGACTGGCCGCTGGACCGTTTGATGGTGGTTGGGACCAACCACCGGCGATCCAGTGAGGAAACGCGCGACCGCCTTTTTATCGATGAAACCCGTTTGCCCCAGTTCCTTGGCGTGATTGATCAGGCCCGGCTGGGGCAGGCGGTGGTTGTTTCAACCTGCAACCGCACCGAAATTCATTTACTGGCATTTGAGGCCGAGCGGGGCCGCGAACGCGTGATTGATCTTCTGGCCCTGTGGGCCGATCTGGACCGGGACCAGCTGGCAAGCGAACTTTATATTCGGTCCGGGCGAGAAGCCCTAAGGCATGTTTTTGCCGTGGCCGCGTCGCTTGATAGCCTGGTCATTGGCGAACCCGAGGTTTTTGGCCAGATCAAGGAAGCCCATAAAATTGCCCGGATGCATGGGCTGGTGGGCCGGGAACTTGAACAGGTTTATCAAACTGCCTATGCCATTTCCAAACGGGTCCGCAGCCAGACCGGGATCGGGCAGGGGGCTGTTTCGATTGCCGCTGCTGCGCAATCGGTGGCGCGCGACCTGCACGGGGATATTGCCAATTGCACCTTGCTGTTGGCCGGTGCGGGCGATATGGGCGAGTTGATTGCCGCGTCGCTTGCCGAACGCGGCATGGGCCGCATTATGGTGGTGGACCGTTTGGCCGCCCGTGCGCGCCTGGTGGCCAAGCGACTGGAATGCCACTGGTCGGATATGGGGGATCTGGACCGTTTGCTGGCCGAGGCCGATATTGTGCTAACGGCGGGGGGATCGCGGCGCTATCTGATTAATCATGACATTGCGCTGGCGGCGGTTAAACGTCGGCGCTATCGCCCGGTTCTGATGATTGATACCGCGGTTCCCGGCGACATTGACCCGCAGGTTGATGATATTTCCGAGGTGTTTTTTTACCGCCTGGAAGATTTGGAAAATATTGCCGCACAGGGTCGTGGCGGGCGCGAGGAAAAAGCCGACGAAGCCTGGGCCATG
Source organism: uncultured Thalassospira sp. (assembly GCF_963976115.1). Classification (GTDB taxonomy): domain Bacteria; phylum Pseudomonadota; class Alphaproteobacteria; order Rhodospirillales; family Thalassospiraceae; genus Thalassospira. Next base: position 59,648 of record NZ_CAXBJJ010000010.1, on the reverse strand, counting down.
GTCGAGGCGGAAGTTGACCATTTTGTGCGCGTGCGCGCCGAACGGGCCGCCGTGCCAGCCCTGGCCGAATTACGCCAGCATTTTGATGCGGTGCGGGCGGCGGCCCTGGCCGAAAGCCACGGCGATGCGGAAAAGGCAACGCGGCTTTTGGTTAATCGCCTGTTGCATGCACCTACACAAGCCCTTAAAGACCTAGCAGCCACCACCGGTGGTGCCGGAACGATGGAATGGGTCAAAGCGCAAAAATTGTTGGGGCGGCTTTTTCCGCTTCAGCCCAATGACGATGATCGTTCTGAGCCGACAGATAAAAATCAGGAGACGAAAGAGTGAGTTTGGACCCAGGTAAACTGCATGGTGTTGTTCGCCGGTTTGACGAGCTTAAATCCCTGTTGTCGGGCGGGGCAGGCGACAATGACAGTTTTGCCAAACTGTCGCGCGAATACGCCGAATTATTGCCCGTTGTTGAAAAAATCGAAGCTTTTCAGCGCTTGCATGATGACATGGCCGGGGTGAAGGAATTGCTGGCTGATCCGCAATCCGACCGCGATATGCGCGAGATGGCCGAGGCGGAACGCCAGGAATTGCTAGAGCAACTGCCGGTGGCCGAACATGCCGTAAAGTTGATGCTTTTGCCCAAGGATTCGGCGGATGAAAAGAACGCCATTCTGGAAATTCGTGCGGGTACCGGCGGCGAGGAAGCGGCCCTGTTTGCCGCCGATCTGTATCGCATGTATCAGCGTTATGCCGAAAACAAAGGCTGGCGGTTCGAATTGATGGACGCCAATGAAAACGACCTTGGCGGGTTTAAGGAAGTTGTCGTCAATGTGTCAGGCGTTGGGGTTTTTGCGCGGTTGAAATATGAAAGCGGTGTGCATCGGGTACAGCGTGTGCCGGTGACCGAAACGGGCGGGCGTATTCATACATCGGCTGCCACGGTTGCCGTTTTGCCCGAAGCCGAAGACGTTGATGTGCATATCGACCCCAAGGATTTACGCATTGACACCTATCGGTCCCAGGGGGCCGGTGGGCAGCATGTGAATACCACCGACAGTGCCGTGCGCGTGACCCATATTCCAAGTGGGGTTGTCGCGGCCTGCCAGGAAGAAAAATCGCAGCATAAGAACAAGGCCAAGGCCATGAAGATGCTGATGACGCGTTTGTATGATCACGAACGCGAAACCAAAGATGCCGCCCGTGCGGCAGATCGCAAGTCGCAGGTGGGCTCGGGGGATCGGTCCGAACGCATTCGGACCTATAACTTCCCGCAAGGTCGGATATCGGATCATCGTATTAACCTGACCCTGTACCGCCTCGATGATTTTTTGACCGGCGGTCCGTCGGTAGATGACATGATTGATGCGCTGATTTCCGAAGATCAGGCCCAAAAACTGGCTGAAATTGAAGGTTGAGCCCAGGGATGAACCCGCAGGATCAACCAACATTAGGGGCGCTGATGGCGTTGGCTACGGCGCAGTTAAAACAGGTCGGGTGCGATACCGCCCGGCTTGATGCCCGCCTTTTGCTGGCAAATGCGTGTCATGTTGACGCCAGTCGCATTATGGCCTGGCCTGAAGACCCGGTTGATTCCGTAAAGGCCGCCGCTTTTCTTGAAATGATTCATCGCCGGGCCTTGCGAGAGCCGGTGTCGCGGATTTTGGGGCAGCGCGATTTTTGGCGCCATTCATTCAAGATTACAGCCGACACCCTGGACCCAAGGCCCGATAGTGAAACGCTGGTTGAATGGGCGATTGCCCAGGCGGGCAATTTTACTCGGCCCGATCTGGTGGATTTTGGCACGGGCACGGGATGTTTGTTATTGTCGGTTCTGGGCGACGTGGCCGACAGTTTTGGGCTCGGCGTCGATATCAGCGCCGGTGCCGTGCAATGTGCCACCGGGAATGCCGTGGCACTGGGCCTTGATCAGCGCTGCCAATTTGTGGTGTCGGACTGGGATCGCGACCTTGATGCGCAGACAAAGACGGGCGGATTTGATATTATGCTGTCGAACCCGCCTTATATTGCGCACAGTGAAATGGCCGGGCTTGAACCCGAGGTCCGTGATTTTGACCCGTTTGGTGCGTTAAGCGATGGTGCCGACGGGCTGGGGGCCTATCGCATTCTGGCAGGTGTTGCCGCCCGCCTGGTGCGACCATCGGGCTGGGTGCTTTTTGAAATTGGTCGGGGCCAGCACGAGGTAGTTTGCAGCCTGCTTGAACAGCAGGGGTTTGAAAGTGTTCAATACCGGCGTGACCTGGGTGGTATCATCCGCTGTGTGGGCGGTCAAAAACCGCGCTCGTCGCATTTTAACGTTTCGTTTTTGCCTGAATGACCCCTTTGTCACCCTTCAAGTTGGCGGTGCCGGATGTTTGTGCCCTCGTAAGCATTTGGGTTTGCACGCAAACATTACCTGTGCGGCCATTGCGGCCAAACAGATGTAAAAAAATTGAAAGAACGGAAAAAAACAGTTGGAATAAGCCGTCAAGCCATATAGTTTGTCGTGAGCAGGCCGGGTGCCTGACGCGCTTTCTTATTGCGCCGTGTTCCCCTGTAAACAGTAACAAATCTCCGTTCCTCAAATTGGTCATCGGTTGATTTCTGACGGTACCGTTGGCCGGTACTGTTTTTCGGGAAATGTGTTTTTTCAGACGGATTGGTTCCGGGGCACGATTACGATGCCGCCGGGTGTCCTCAACGCCAACAGTATGTTGATATGAGAAATAACAATAAACGTCCGCGCGGGCGGCCACAGCCTAATAAACGTCCTGTAAATCCGAAATTTCAAAATTTTGACAGTAACGGTCCGGACGGGCGTGTGCGCGGTAATGCCCAACAAGTTTACGAAAAATATGTTTCGCTTGCCAAAGACTGCACCGATGATCCTGTTCTGGCAGAAAATTACTACCAGTATGCCGAACATTATTACCGTATTATGCAGTCTGCGATCGAATGGGAAAATCAGCGCCGTGATGCGCAACCCCGTCCGGAACGTAACGAGCGAAATGATCGGAATAATAACGATCGCAACAACAACGACCGCAATAATAATGGCGATCGTAACAACAATGACCAGCGTGGCAACCGCCACACCAATGCTGATGCCCGGGCAGATGACGCGCCGTCGCAAGACAACGTAACGTCGCCCAACACCAGTAATGGTGCCAATGGTGGCAACAGTACCAACGGTGCTAACAATACGAACAGTACCCATGGTGCAGAAGGCGATGCTGGCAGTGCGCCGGCACAAAACCAGCACGATGATGGTGACCGTCGCAATGACGGTGCGGCCAATGCCCGCCAGGATGATGCAAAACCGGCACGGGCACCGCGCACACCGCGTGCGCGCACACCACGCCCGCACAAGGCCGATATTGCCCCTGCTGCTGCTGCCGATGATGAGGCCGCCCCTGTCGCGCGCGCTGAAAACACGGTTGCTGTTTCTACGCCGGTCGCTGTTGAAGCGCCGGTTGTGGAAAGTTCGGATGCAGGTGAAGAAGCCGCACCAAAACGTGTCACGCGGGCGCGTCGCACCACAACGCCACGTGCGCCGCGTAAAACCGCCGCAAGTGCCAAAGCGGGTGACGATGCCAACAGCGATGAAAAAGCTGCTGTTGTTGCGAAACCTGCTGCAAGCGATGGTGATGTTCCGGCGGATGCTGTTGCCAATGGCGACGCCGATGCAGATGGCGACGATAAAAAGCCGCGCAAGCGTGCTGCTTCCACCACGCGGACCCGGGGGCGTCATCCGACTGCCCGTCGGGGCCGTAGCCGGGTTGGTTCGCGCGAAGACGGCGAAGACGGTGGCGACACCGACACCGATACTGACACCGAAAAGGTTTCAGCCTGATTTATCAATTTAATGGCATAGCCATGATTGTCTGAAAATCTCCCCGGCCTTAAATGTGGCCGGGGATTTTTTGGTTCAGCACCAAATTTTCCCGGTGCGGGCCGTTTTTTATGCCATTCATCACGGTTCGGAGGTGCCGCCTGTAAACAGCGATTGTGGAAACTTGCTGCCTGCAGGTATAAATTATTTCTCTGCAATCCTGTGGGGTATGGGGGGTATGCCGGTGCGATTGCATCGACCCGCCGTGAAAAATTCAGGGTGGTTCTTTACCAGCAGGCGACAGACATACGGCAACGGGCGATAAAGCCGATGCGCGGGCAAACGGGCGTGCCCGCATAATGGCGAAAAAGGGTATGGGCCTCTTAGGCGGGGCACACCATAAACTTATATAAAACAGGGCGATTGGGGAGGTTGCAATGGGGCCATCCGGCTTCCGGGTCATATCGGTGTTGCTGTTGGCACTGGGCGCGCTGGTCGTGGTTATTGGCATGATGGCACGCGATAATGCCCTGGTGCTTGCGGGGATGAGCTGTGTTGTTATCCCGATGGTTGTGCGGCTGTTTATCGCCATCCTTGGCCCGTTTTTTAATGGCCGACCGGCAAGTCAGACAACAGCCAGCACGGGTGTAGCGCCTGTTGCGCCCAGCGAACCGGACCAGGATGAACCGCAAGGTCACTGGGCGACGGAAGACGGTTTGGAACAGGCTGGCGTAATGGCAGCTGATCCGCAAATTTATTTGGCCCGGTGGCGCAATACCACCAAACTGATTGGCTTGCCGTCGGTGCGTCGTTTAATGACATTTTGCAATCAAGCGACCGATTTTTATCAAAGCAGCGTGATCCCCAATGCCCTGACATCGCGCGATAATTTGCTGGTATTTGAGGCAAATGGCCTGGTGTGCAAGGCCGTGCGCGACCGGCGGACGCAATTGGGACAGAAAATGATCGTGCTGGACCCGTTTGGTCGTTCTGGCAGCACCCCGGACCAGTTTAATCCATTTGATTTTATGCGCCCGCAGGGTGACGGATTGGTGTCGGATGCCGGAATGCTGGCGGAATTGTTGCTGGCGCCCCATTTCATACGCGAACTTGACCCGCAGGACGCCAGGGTTGCCCGCGTGTTGCTGCAGGGCCTGATCATTCATACCTATCGCAATGCCAGCGAGGCCAACCGGCATCTTGCAGAAATGCGCCGCAGCCTGACATTACCGTCGCACCGGTTTTACCCCTTGCTGGGTGAATTGATGGATATCGATGCCACAGAAGGGCGGATTTCCGACATTGCGCTGTCGATCATGGATATGTCGGACGAGCATCGCAGCGCCATTATCGATGCCTGTCGCAGGGCGACGGCGGTATTTGAAATTTCACAAATCGAACATGCCAGCAGCAAAACCAGTTTTGAACTTGAAGATATATCGCTGCGTGACGCATCGGTTTTTATTATTGGTGACCCGCCCGAGGGCGACGACCAATCCCTGATCGCATGGAGCCGGGTGGTATTGGGATGTTTTTTATCGCTGATTTCCAGGCGTGATCTGGCGCAAAAAATACCGTCTTTTCTGGTGATGCTCGATGGTGTTGAAAAACTGGGGCGGCTGGTACAGCTTGAACGGTTGCTGGGCGGCGGGGGCGGCAGTAGCAATGAAGGGCTTACATTATGGCCCTGTTTTAGCGGCGTTAGCGCGGTTATGGATGTGTGTCACAATTGGGAAAATGTGGTTGGCCGAAGCGACGTTTTGCAGATATTTGGTCAGGATGGCGCGTTTGATCTGGATTGGACCGCAGGGCTGACGGCGATGTCTCGTTTTGTCGATACCAGCAACCGCAGCGGCACCCTTGATGCACCGGTGCATTTGCGCAGCCGGGACAAACAGCCAATGTTAAAATCGGTTGAAGTGGCCCGGCTGCCCGATATCGAACAGTTGCTGTTTTGCAAGGGATTGCCGCCCATTCGGGCCTTGCGGCTGCAATGGGCGGATGACGATGCCTTTCGGTTGCTCGCAACCCGCCCGCCAACTTTTTAACATCACCTGGCGGCTGGCGCTGCCCGGTTAACCGACTGTAAGGTGATCACCGGCTTTAACGGTGCCGCCGCTGGTTGCTTCAAGGTAAACCCCCATAAACAGGTGGTTCATGCCCTTGCGCAGCAATAACGGCACATTGATATCGGACTGGGCCGTGTCGGGGTTGATGCTGGTGGCCTTGCACCGGGTAATAGGGTGGACCATGCGAAACGTTACATCACCCAGGGTGATGGCCTGGTTTTCGGCCCATTCCAGTTCAGACCAGGCCGGGAGGCCATCGACCAGAAAATTGCCGCGAAAGCGCATAGGATCGACAAACTGGCCGACGATACGGTCGCCAAAATCCTGGATCGATGCACGATTAAGCAGCGAGATATAAGGTTGTTCCATATCGCTAAAATGGGTGCCGGGCACCGACATGATCCTGGGGCTGCCAGCAATATCATTTTTCAAAAAGGCACTTAGGAAATCCTCGATCACGGTGCGGCCCATCGCCTCTTCAAGGTTGCCCTTGCATATGGTACGGCCGTTGCGTGAAATGGTCAGGGTGGTGGTGGCATCGTCATAATCAATGCCCAGTTCGGCCAGTTTGGGCGTGTTGACCAATTGCAAAAAGTTTCGTTTGCGCGCCCAGCCCGCCAGTCCGTCTTGGCCAAGCGATGTGCTTGTTGCCAGAACATAGCGGCGATCATGTTGTAACATATTTTGGGCATCAATCGTTGCCGATGCCATTTCAACGCCGCGAAGTCCCTTGACCGGATAGCGCATGATCGCGCCAAGTTCACCGTTTGCCATCGTTATTGCCTGCTTTTCTGTCACGGGCAGCCCCGCAAGGCGCTGCATATTCATTATGTTTCAAGATCAGACGTTACTGATTGTTTCTGCCTGCGGCAAGGGCGCAATTGTCCTGATTTTATCGGGCAATGATGGCGGCAATCGGGGCGGAAACATCGCCTCAAACCGTGTTGAATGTGGTATCATAAAATGATGCTTCAGGGATGTATGCAAAGTACCGCAAGGTCCTTTCATCATTGGAAGAATGGCTGCCTGAAAAACCCGCCCGGATTTCCCAGTTTGGGGCTTGCGCCTGGCAATACTTGAGACATATCAAGGACGTTCACCTGATGTTCCTGTATCTGTAACGCAGGATGAATACCCAAAATGGTGACGGATGCTTCAGTCAAGGTCCGCCAAGTACCCCTCTGTTGACTCAAGGAGTGACAGTTAATGGAATTTGAGAATTTTACCGACCGGTCCAAGGGATTTTTGCAATCGGCCCAGTCTTTGGCCTTACGCGAAAATCATCAGCAATTTGTACCAATTCACCTGCTTAAAGTGCTACTTGATGACGAGGAAGGCCTTGCGGCCAACCTGATCAAGGTACAGGGCGGGGATGCGAAACTTGCCCTGCAACGCACCGAACAGGAACTGGCAAAGCTGCCAAAGGTTTCTGGTGCCAATAATCAGGTTTACCTTTCCAGCGAATTTGCCCGTCTGATCGACGAAGCGCAGAAAATTGCCAAAAAGGCCGGTGACAGCTATGTCACGGCAGAACGGCTGTTGCTGGCGTTAACCCTTGATACCAAGGCGGTTGCGGGCAAAGTGTTGGCTGATGCCGGGGTGACGGCGCAAAATCTGAATGCCGCGATCAATGAATTGCGCAAAGGCCGCACGGCAGACAGTTCAGGGGCCGAAAGCCAGTATGACGCCCTTAAAAAATATGCCCGCGACCTGACCGAAGCCGCGCGCGACGGTAAACTTGACCCGGTAATTGGTCGTGACGAAGAAATTCGCCGGGCCATTCAGGTGTTGTCGCGTCGGACCAAGAATAACCCGGTGCTGATCGGCGAACCCGGCGTTGGTAAAACCGCCATAGCCGAAGGCCTTGCCTTGCGGATTGTGAAGGGCGACGTGCCCGAAACCCTGAAAACCAAAAAGCTGTTATCGCTTGACCTGGGGGCGTTGATTGCCGGTGCCAAATTTCGCGGTGAATTTGAAGAACGGTTGAAAGCGGTTTTATCCGAAATTGAAGCCGAAGCCGGACAGGTGATTTTGTTCATCGACGAATTGCACACCCTGGTCGGGGCTGGCAAATCGGAAGGGTCGATGGATGCATCGAACCTGTTAAAGCCGATGCTGGCACGCGGTGAATTGCATTGCGTAGGGGCGACAACGTTAGATGAATACCGCAAATATATTGAAAAGGACGCCGCCCTTGCCCGTCGTTTTCAGCCGGTATTTGTTAGCGAGCCGACCGTGGAAGACACGGTATCGATCCTGCGTGGCATCAAGGATAAATACGAACTTCATCATGGGGTGCGTATTGCGGATGCGGCCCTGGTGGCCGCAGCGACCTTGTCGAACCGGTATATTACTGACCGGTTTTTACCTGACAAAGCCATCGACCTTATGGACGAGTCGGCATCGCGCCTGCGGATGGAACTCGATTCCAAGCCCGAGGAAATCGACGAGCTTGATCGTCGGATCATTCAGCTGAAGATCGAACGCGAAGCCTTGAAAAAAGAGGAAGATCACGCTTCGAAAGACCGGCTGCGCCGCCTGGAAAAGGAATTGACCGATCTGGAAGGTAAATCCGCAGCGCTGACAGCGAAGTGGGAATCGCAGAAAAGCGAACTGGCGGCATCGACCCATATCAAGGAACAGCTTGATCAGGCGCGCGGCGAGCTTGAACGTGCGATGCGCGATGGTCTTTTAGAGCGGGCCGGGCAGTTGCAGTATCAGGAAATTCCCGCCCTTGAACGCTTGCAGGCCAAGGCCGATGATGATCCGACCCACGGCATGAAAGACGAGGCCGTGACCGAAAAGCATATTGCCTCGGTGGTGTCGCGCTGGACCGGCATTCCGGTTGATAAAATGCTGGAAGGCGAGCGTGAGAAACTTTTGGACATGGAAAATGTGCTGCGCAAGCGCGTGGTGGGGCAGGACGATGCCGTGCGTTCTATTTCCAATGCCGTGCGGCGTGCCCGTGCCGGGTTGCAGGACCCCAACCGTCCGATCGGGTCGTTCCTGTTTTTAGGCCCGACCGGGGTGGGTAAAACCGAACTGACCAAGGCATTGGCACAATTCCTGTTTGATGATGAACAGGCAATGGTGCGCATTGATATGTCTGAATTCATGGAAAAACATGCGGTTGCGCGTTTGATTGGTGCGCCTCCGGGCTATGTTGGCTATGAAGAAGGCGGATCATTGACCGAAGCTGTGCGTCGCCGCCCGTATCAGGTGGTGCTGTTTGACGAGGTCGAAAAAGCCCATCCCGATGTGTTTAACGTTCTGCTTCAGGTGCTTGATGAAGGGCGCTTGACCGATGGGCAGGGCCGCACGGTTGATTTCCGCAATACGCTGATCATTCTGACATCCAATCTCGGGTCCGAAATTCTGGCCAATCTGGGTGAAGGTCATGATACCAGCGAAGTGCGCAACCAGGTGATGGAAGTGGTTCGGGGATCGTTCCGGCCGGAATTCCTCAACCGTCTGGACGAAGTGTTGCTGTTTCATCGTCTGGAACGTGCCCAGATGGATTATATCGTTGATATTCAACTGGGCCGCCTCGAGAAGCTTTTGCAGGATCGCAAGATCATTCTAAAACTTGATGATTTTGCAAAAAGCTGGTTGGCCGATAAGGGCTATGACCCGGTTTATGGTGCCCGTCCGCTCAAACGTGTGTTCCAGCGTTATTTGCAGAACCCGCTGGCAATGCAAATTCTCGAGGGAACCGTCAGCGATGGTGCAACGGTGCCGGTATCGGCCGAGGCAGGTGTTTTGCTGTTAAATGGCAAAAAGGTTGAACTGGTCGATTAAAGACCTGTTTCGACGTGTCGCCAAAATCGTTTTAAGCCCCCGGCATCGCAGGATGAACTGATGCCGGGGGTTTGTTTTACAAACATAATTTGGCCGCGAAGATTTATGACATACAACAGGTGTTTCGTTTTTTATTGGCCGGGGAGCCTTGAATGATGTTGTTGTCGCGTAAAATTGCTCTTGCTGCGGGCGCTGCCTTTTTGACAGCGGGCATTGTGTTGGCAGCAGTGCCAGCCCAGGCAGAAAATTCGTTTTTCAGTTCGGCCAAAAAGGCGCTGGGCGACGTTATCAGCAACCAGTCTTCGTCCGGTTCCGAGGCATCATCCTCATCCTCATCCTCGTCCTCATCGAGCAGCTCTGGCGGGCAAAACGCGGCCCTGTCGTCGTTGTCGCAAGGCGTGGTGGATGACGGTCTGCGCCAAGCCCTGGATAAAGGGATTGGCACGGTAACGAAAATGCTGGGGGCCAAGGATGGTTTTAACGCCGACCCGGTGGCGCATATTCCGTTGCCTGATACCGTGAAACAGGTGCAGTCGTTGTTGAACAAGGCCGGGATGGGCAGCTACGGCGATGAAATCGAACTGCGGATGAACCGTGCAGCCGAAAGTGCCATGAACAATGCAGGCAGTATTCTGGCCGACGCGGTTCGCAAAATGACGGTGGCCGATGCCAAGGCGATTTTGCAGGGGCCTGATGATGCCGCGACCCGCTATTTGCAAAAAGTTTCCGGCACCAGAATTGCCGATGATATGCGCCCGGTGATGAATGACGCACTTGCCGATACCGGGGCGTTGCAGCTATATGACCAGATGTTGGGGCAGTATGATAAATTGCCAATGATGCCGGATGTTAAAACATCCCTGACCGATTATGCTACCGATGCCGCCATGAAGGGGCTGTTTCATTATTTGGCCGTACAGGAAGGCGAGATTCGCAACAATCCGGGCCAGTGGACGACAGATGTTCTTAAGACGGTTTTTTCGGCAGCACAGTAAGTTTTGTTGAGTATGCTTTATACCCTCTGGAGCCTTGCGCCTGGCGGGTTGGCCGGGGCAAGGCTGGCATGACCAGTATGGTTGTGGCGTTATTTTGGGGGCAGTTTTTCCCAGCGGTTGCGCATTGTGGCTATGCCGCGCTCCGGCACATCGTGGATCGATTTAAATTGCCCTTGACATTCAATGATTTGCACGGGAATTTTTCTTTCGCGCGCCATATCAAGGTAGGGCTGCATTTCCCAGACCTGGCTAAAGGTGTTGGCAACAACAACGCTATGGCCATCTTCCAGATTTTGGCGGGTTTCGTGTTCACAGCGCGCATGAACATCGGCCAGTTTGGCCGGTGAAAAACTGTATTTTCCGTTACGGTCCGTCATGAACATGTCGGCTTCAAGATGGATCAGGTCACCATTCTGGCACAGTTTCTGTGCCAGCGTTGATTTGCCCGATCCCGGCAAGCCGCGGATTAACATCAAAAGCTGTTTGGTATCAGACGTGGTCATCAAGCTGCGGTCCGCACTGATTTGCGCAAGAGGTTTGATGCAATTTCGCAGATTGACCGCATTTGCGCCAGCCTAACCTTGCCGCGTGATGCCAAGTACCATGTGGCGTTGATATGACAGTATAGGGCGGCGCACTTAATGCACCGGAAAGTTGGTTTTGGGGGCAAGCTTGGTGACAAGGGGGGAGCCGACGGATTTTAGATATTGTATCAGTGTTGTAGACATTAAATCCTGGCGGTATAAATTGCGAATGGTCAGGTTGAACTGGTCGACCAGTTCAACACAGTTGCTTTGCTGCGAAAACATTGCATACAGGGCTTCGCCCGTAACATTAAGTTGGCTGAATGACAAGTCGAGGTCGTCATATTGGCGCAACATATAGCGGGCAACGGAATCACTGGTAAGCAGATAATCGGCACGTTGCGCACTTAACATGCGCAAGCCAACCTCGATTTCGGGAATGACATCAACCTTGAGAATTCTTTTGGCAATGGCATTGTCAATGTCGGGGCCGTGGCTGTCGCCCCGGCGCAGCAGCCCCTTTTGCGGGCGTAACTCGTTCAGGGTCAGTTCGCCCGGTTTGATGCGGCTGTCGTGGATGATGACAATGCGTTCATAGCCGATGGGTATATCGCTATATGTTGCCCAGGTAAGGCGCTCAGGTGTGCGATAGCCCGCGGGAATAAAATCAACCGATCCGCTTTGGGCCTCTGATAACAGGCGTGCCCATGGCATTTGTTCCATGGTGACGTCGATATTCATTTGTTTGAAGGCCCGTTTGGCCACTTCGATAGATGCCCCTTTTGCGTCATTATGGCCATCTCGATAGGAAAATGGCGGATAATAGCTGTATCCGACGATAATTGTGGTGCATTTTTCCTGGGAGGCCGCCGGGAATGGCAGCGTGAACATGACCGCGCATAACGCAACAGTGGCAAAGATCGTGACACAAGGATGACGGGGCAGGAGCAAAACGGCAGTCTGAATTCTTAGGAGAAATTCCGGATAATTCCGTTTGTTTTTCATCCGTTCACTATGGCGGATTTATTGTTTCATTACAATCTGGGCGATGATTTCCGAGGATTGATGTTTCGCAATGGTAGTGGTCGTCGCATTCCGTTTTTGGGGGAATCTCGATCAGTGAATTGGCGGTGTAAGCAATAAAGTGTGTTGCAACAACGGTGCTGCAAATCGGGATTCATCGAACAAGGATTGATACCTTCGCTGGTATCTTGCGCCAGCGAAGGTATCAACAAACCGTGATCAGCTTTGCCGTTTGCGTTGATAGAGAGATATCAGGCGCTGTTCATACGCGGCGCGAATTTTGTGGCGGCGAATTTTCATTGATGGTGTCAACATTTCGTTTTCGATGCTGAATGCACCATCGGCAAACGTAAAGCTGCGGACCTTTTCAATTGTGGAAAGGCGGGTATTGACCCGATCAACGGCCTTGCGGATTATTTTGCGAAATTCTTCGTTTTCCGACAGGGTTTCAATTCTGTTTTCCAGCTTATGAGTGCGGGCGAAATCACGCATCATGTCTTCTTCGGGCCATAAAATGGCAACCAGATAAGGTTGGTTATCACCATAAATCATGGCTTGGGCAATATCGGTTTCCAGGGTTAGCAAACCTTCAATGCGCTGGGGTGAAATATTATCCCCGCCGGAATTGACGATGATGTCCTTCTTTCGATCCGTAATCATCAGGCTGCCTTCATCATCGAGCTGGCCGATATCGCCGGTATGCAGCCAGCCGTCGATAATGGTTTGTGCGGTGGTTTCGGGCAGGTTCCAATAGCCTGTCATGATGCTTTCGCCGCGCAACAGAATTTCGCCGTCATCGGCAATTTTGCATTCAACCCCCAACATCGGCGGGCCAACCGTGCGCAGTTTGTTGTTTTCAGCCCGGTTACACGACACAACGGGGCTAAATTCGGTTTGGCCGTATCCTTGTAAAATACGCAAACCGCAAGAAACAAACAAAACACCCAGTTCGTAATTCAGCGGTCCGCCACCCGATACCATGGCTTTTAAGCGCCCGCCAAAGCGTTGGCGCAATTTGCGGCGTAACAACAGCTCGCACACCAGGTTTTGCACCCATTCAACCGGGTTCAGGCGCGTACCTTCGTATTTTTTGCGACCCAGACGCAGCGTCAGGTTAAACAGCTTTAATTTAAAGCCACCTTCCTTTTCCAGCGTGCGGCTCAGGCGCTGATACAGCATTTCATACAGGCGCGGCACCGCTGTCATGATGGTCGGGCGCACTTCGGCCATGTTGGCGGCCAGTTTGTCCAGGCTTTCGGCATAGTAAATTTGGGCCCCGAGGCTGATGGGGAAATACAGCCCGGCGGTATGTTCGTAAGAATGCGACAGCGGCAAAAACGACAGGAAAACTTCGTCATTAATGCCCAGGGCCTCGATAATATCGAAGGCACCAGCACAGTTATTGATAATGGCACCGTGGCTGAGCATGACCCCTTTGGGCGCGCCCCCGGTCCCTGATGTGTAAATCAGGCAGGCGGTATCGTCGCGTTTGATATTGGCAACCCAGGCGTCAACATCGTCGTCAAGGGCGCTGCCTGTTGCTATCATGTCGCTCCAGCGCGAAATCGAAATGCCGCCGACAAAACTTTGTCCCCAATCCTCGATGATGATGGCGTGGCGGCAGCGCCCGGAATCCAGTGCGCCATGCAAAAAGGGCTGGGCCAGTTTTTTGGTCGATATAATCGCCAGACTGGCCCCGGAATCTTCGATAATGTGCAAATGGTCGCGTTCGGTATTGGTGGAATAGGCCGGGGCGGTGAATGCCCCCACACACATGATCGCCAGATCGGCAATGCCCCATTCGGTCCGGTTTTCGGACAGCAAAATAACGCGATCACCGGGGCGTACACCAGAGTTATACAATGCGCGCGCCAGCGCACGCACCTGATGGGCCGCCTCGCGCCAACTGATCGAAACAAACTTCCCCGATTCTGATGATTTGGTCCACCAAAGCGGTTTGTCGCCATGCTGGCGGGCCATATCAAAAAACATCATCGGCAAGTTCTGCCAGTTGGCATAATCCTGCAATTTTGTCATGGCGTTTCCCTGTTCCCGGTTTCTTATATATATGTTGTACGACGCCCGTCAAAACGGTGATCAGATCAGCTGTTTTTGATCTTTTTGCCGTATCATGCTGGCGCTTAAAATATCTGTGTCTTATATCGCAGCAAAGCCTTTTATATTCCGAATTATCTGGAGGACCAATGAACGCGATTAACAAGAACCTGCCGACGTGGGATCTAAGCGATCTTTATGCGGATGCCAAAGACCCCGCCATTCGCAAAGATCTTGACGATGCCAAACAGCGTTCGGAGGCGTTCCAGAAGGAATATCAGGGCAAGCTGGCCGGTCTTTCCGGTGCGGACCTTGCCACGGCGATTGTTGAATATGAAGGCATTTCCGAAATTTGCGGCAAGATCGGTTCCTTTGCCGGTCTTCTCCATGCGGGCGATGGCAGCGACCCCGTGATTGGCCAGTTTTATCAGGGTGTTCGCGAAAAACTGACCACAATTTCCAGCTTCACCCTGTTTTTCGGCCTGGAATTAAACCGCATCGAAGAAACCGCCCTTCAGGCCAAATATGACGAAAGTGCCGATCTGGTGCGCTATCGTCCGTGGCTGGATGAAAACCGCTCGTTCCGCCCGCATCAGCTTTCCGACGAAGTTGAACAGGTTTTGCATGAACGCGAAGTGGCCGGTTCGGGGGCGTGGATTCGCCTGTTTGACCAAACCATGGCCGAACTGCGCTTTCCGATTAACGGGCAAGACCTGACCATGTCGGATGCGGCCAATATGTTGTCCTCGACCAAGGTTGAAGACCGCAAGGTTGCGGCAAAATCAATTGGCGATGTGCTGGGCAAAAACATCAAATTGCTGGCCCACATCACCAACACCTTGGCCAAAGACAAGGAAATCGACGACCGTTTGCGCAGTTTCGCAACCCCGGTCAGCGCGCGGAACCTGTCAAACCAGGTCGAAGACGATGTTGTCGAAGCCTTAAGTGAAGCGGTAACATCATCCTATGGGGATTTGTCGCACCGTTATTACAAGCTGAAAGCCAAATGGTTCGGTGTTGATCAGCTTGATTACTGGGACCGCAACGCGCCCCTTCCCGAAGATGACGACCGGCAGATCGATTGGGATTCGGCCCGCGAAACGGTGCTGAAGGCCTATGGTGAATTTTCCCCAAACCTGGCCAATATCGGCAAACGGTTTTTTGACAATCCGTGGATTGACGTGCCGCCGCGTGCCGGTAAATCATCGGGCGCATTTGCCCACCCGACTGTGCCCTCGGCCCATCCCTATTTGCTGCTGAATTATCATGGTAAAACCCGCGATGTGATGACCCTTGCCCACGAACTGGGCCACGGGGTGCACCAGATTTTAGCAGGCGAACAGGGTTATTTTCTGTCCGATACCCCGCTGACCCTGGCAGAAACGGCATCGGTGTTTGGCGAAATGCTGACCTTCCAGTCGATGTTGCGGGCCGAAACCGACCCGAAAATGCGCCGGATCATGCTGGCGGGCAAGGTCGAGGATATGTTGAACACCGTGGTGCGCCAGATTGCGTTTTTCGAATTTGAAAAACGGGTGCATTCCAAACGCCGCGAAGCCGAATTGACAGTAGATGAGATCTGCCAGATCTGGATTGACGTACAGAAAGAAAGTCTGGGTGATGCGATCCGCTATGACGAGGAATATAAATATTACTGGTCCTACATCCCGCATTTCATCCATTCACCGTTTTATGTTTATGCCTATGCCTTTGGCGATTGCCTGGTGAATTCGCTTTATGATGTTTATCAAAATGCCGAAGACGGTTTTGCCGACAAATATTTCGATATGCTCAAAGCGGGCGGCACCAAGCGCCATCAGGAATTGCTGGCCCCGTTCGGGCTGGATGCATCCGACCCGGCATTTTGGCAGCGCGGTCTGAACATGATCAAACGTCTGATTGACGAGCTGGAGGAACTTTCCTGATATGACCGAAGATAACGACGAGGGATTTCGCCAATCCGAAGATAATCGTTTTGGCGGGCGCGTGCGTCGTTATGCCCGCGTGGGGGCGTCTGCCGGGAAACTGGCGACGCGCCTTGCGGTGGGCAAGGTCTTTGGCACCGAGATTGACCATGGCCGCTATGCCGCCGATCTGACGGCGGCTTTGGGCGGGCTTAAAGGCCCGCTGATGAAAGTGGCACAAATATTATCCACCATCCCCGATGCCCTGCCGCGCGATTATGCCGATGCGCTGGCAGGGTTGCAGGCCGATGCCCCGCCGATGGGATGGCTGTTTGTCAAACGCCGGATGCGGACGGAACTGGGGGCGGGCTGGCAGGATAAATTTGCCGATTTTGGCAAGGACGCGGCGGCGGCGGCATCGCTCGGCCAGGTGCATCGTGCCAACTTGCCTGATGGCCGCGATGTGGCCTGTAAACTGCAATATCCCGATATGTCGGCAACGGTGGAGGCCGATTTAAAACAGCTGCGCGCGGCCTTTGCCATTTATCGCCGCTATGACAGTGCGATAGATGCCGAAAATATCCAGCTGGAACTAACAGCACGCCTGCGCGAGGAACTTGATTACGAACGTGAAGCCAAACAGATGGCGTTATACGGCCACATGTTGCGCGGTGAAGCCAACGTGCATGTGCCCGAACCGGTGAATGATCTGACCACCCGGCGCCTTTTGACCATGACCTGGCTTCAGGGCGGAAAATTGCAGGCATTTGTGGACCGTAACCCGTCCGAGTCCGAGCGCAACCAGGTGGCCTTAAACATGTTTCGCGCCTGGTATGTGCCGTTTTACAAATATGGCGTCATTCATGGCGACCCGCATTTGGGTAATTATTCCCTGCGTGATGATCTTAGCGTTAATTTGCTCGATTTTGGCTGTATTCGGGTCTTTCAGCCCACATTTGTCGGGGCGGTGATTTCGCTTTATCAGGCGATGCGCGATGGTGACCGGGACAAGGCGGTGGCGGCCTATGAAAGCTGGGGCTTTACCAATCTGTCAAACGAGATGATCGATGTGTTGAACATGTGGGCCGGGTTTGTTTATGGCCCGTTGCTAGATGACCGCGAACGCAAAATGGAAGAAAGCAATTCGGTCGCCTATGGGGCCGAGGTGGCGGGCAAGGTTCATAGCGAACTGCGCCGATTGGGCGGGGTAAAGCCGCCCCGCGAATTTGTGCTGGTAGACCGGGCTGCGGTCGGGCTGGGATCAGTTTTTTTAAGGCTTGATGCCAAGGTCAACTGGTTTCGCATTTTCCACGATCTGGTCGGCGATTTTAATGAAGCCGAACTGGCAGGCAATCAGGAAGCAGCCCTGCAACAGGTGGGGCTGGTTCGGCCCGAATAACCCTGACCTTGGTGCTTTTAACCGCTTGCGTATCTTAGCTTTCGGCTTGTTGCGGGGCTTTGATGGCGTCGGCGAATTTGCGGGTCAGACGGACAAGTTCGCTAAGGTCGTGTTCATCCCATTGATTGAAAATAGCCTGTCCGATCCGTTCGCGGGCACGGTCGATGGCATCGGTCATTTGTTTGCCTGCCGGGGCAATGATTGCATGACGTACACGTTTATCTGTCGCGCCGGATTGGCGTGTGATCAGGCCCAGATTTTCCAGTTTGGCAATTTGACGGCTGACGGTTGTGTGGTCGCGGCCAACCCGTTCGGCCAGGTCAACAATGCCAATCGGGCCAAGTTTTTCCACCAGAACCAGTAACGGAAACAGCGCGCGGTCAAGGGTGATGCCGGCCTCGCGGATCATGGCATCATCGCGCTGCGGGCGGTTCATCACGCTGATGATTTCGATCAACGCACCGTGCAGGTTGCGCATTTGCATGTTTATATGTGTATTTTGCACGCTTTTTCTTGACATCAATCGAGCCTCTGTTATGTGCATATTACACATTATTACAGAAGGGGGGCCGACATTGCCACGGTAAATTGCACAGATTTACAAGTGGCCCGGCCAAAACAGGATTTGATGGCATGACCAAAATGGCTTTCTTGCGCAGCTGGGCGACCCAACTAACCATCGGTGCCTTTCTATTGATGGCGGGAACCGGCCTGATGCTGTTTTTTGAATTTGAAGACGGGTTAACTGCGGTGGTGCATCAGTGGTTTTCGTGGTGTTTTCTGATCGGGGCCGGGGCGCATATTTTTGTTAATTTCAAACCGTTCAAAAGTCGGTTGAAATCACGGTCGGGTACTATTTTTGCTGCCGGTTTCGGGATTGTTTTTGTTTTGTCGTGTTTTTCATGGGGGCTGATTACCGGCCCGCAACTGGAACGCCCGATTGAGGAAGCCCTGGTCTTTGCCCCGTTATCGGCACTGGCGGCGGTTGTCGGAAACCAACCGGACGTGATTATTGCAAAGCTGGCCGGGCAAGGTATTGCCGCAACACCGGAACAATCGATTTATAAGGTGGCAGAGAAAACCGGCATTGATGAAAACATTCTGCTGGGCATTATCTTTTTACCCGACAGAGAGACATTGGCGGCAAAGTAACCCTGTGCAACAAATCTTTGCGTGAGGTCCTGCCCCTGCCCCTGCCCCTGTGACAGCCATAAATACAGATGAAAGCCGGATGGCAAAATGATGCGATCCGGCTTTTTGTTGTTTCAGGAGGACGCACTATCGGGCGGGTTGTGGAAATTTCATCCGGGGAACCATCGGGGCCACAGACTCGGATGGTATGAATTATTCCCGCGAAATGCTGATTTGGCTTTGGCAACGGGGCAAATTTTAGAACCAGACGGCAAAAAAACCAATTGCCCGGCATTTGAAACAATTAATCTTAGCCCAATGCTGGCTTGCTTTATGCGGGTTTTAATGAAAATCTCCGGGTGTGTAGCGTCGGATTAATTGTCTTTTTTCGCGGGTGTGAAAGCAAAAATATCAAGTAAAATCAGGGGTTTGATTTTGCGTTGATGGGAATGACACCTGTTCCATAGAGATAAAGATGTGTGTGGAAATCCGCCTATGTCGCTATGCGTCAGTTGTAAACTAAAAACAGGTTAAGCGTGATTTTTATGTGTGTTTGCTGTTGAGGTCTTGAGAAGAAAATCGCATCTTTCAATCAACGCAGACAAAGCGGGGCGCTGGTGAATGTTTGTCCTGAGCATCATTGGCGGGTGGGACCCGATTTGTCACCAAGGCTTTGCGGCCTTGGAACGCGTGGTGGGAAAGCGGGCGGTTTCTTCTGTTATTTCAGAAGAACCGCCTTTTTTCGTCCCAAACGGGGGTTTGCTGTTTTGCGGGAACACCCGACGGGATTTTGCAGCCAGGGTTGCGACGCCATTAATGACGACACGACCGGCTGGCCGGACAAGGGTTTAACAAAATAATACCAACGCCTCGCAAACAGGGGCGCTACAATAAAAGAATGACCGATATATCAGACAGGATTGTTCAAATAGGGAAGGAGGTACGACGCGATGAAGCTGGCCGTTCCAAGGGAAATATGGCCCGGTGAAAAACGCGTTGCCATCACCCCTGATACCGTTAAGAAATTTACGGGATTGGGGTTTGAGGTGGTGATCGAAACCGGTGCAGGCGAAAATGCGTCGATTGCCGATGGTCGTTACACCGACGCCGGTGCAACCATTGCCAAAACGGCAAAGACCGCTGTAGCCGATGCCGACATCGTGTTGAAGGTTCGCCCGCCGATGGTCGAAGGCAAAACTAACGAGCTTGCAGCCTATAAAAAAGGGGCCGCTGTTATCGGGTTGATCGAGCCCTATGACCGCGCCGAACTGATTGGTAAAATGGCCGAAGCCGGCGTGACCAGCTTTGCCATGGAGCTTGTTCCGCGCATTTCGCGCGCCCAGTCGATGGATGTTTTATCCTCGCAGTCAAACCTGGCCGGTTACCGTGCCGTAATTGACGCGGCCTATGAATTTGGCCGTATTTTTCCGATGATGATGACGGCGGCGGGCACCCTTGCCCCGACCCGCGTGGTTATTGTGGGCGCGGGTGTGGCCGGTTTGCAGGCCATTGCCACGGCCAAGCGCATGGGGGCCGTCGTGTCGGCATTTGATGTGCGCCCGGCGGTAAAGGAACAGGTCCAGTCTTTGGGTGGTACCTTTATCGAGGTGGAGGATGACGAAGCTGAAACCGCCGAAACCGCCGGTGGCTATGCCCGTGAAATGTCGGATGACTATAAGAAAAAGCAGGCGGCCAAGCTCAAGGAAGTTCTGGCGAAAACCGATATCGTCATTACAACCGCCCTTATTCCTGGTCGTCCGGCCCCGGAAATTGTCACAGCCGACATGGTTGCGGGCATGAAGGACGGCTCGATCATTATTGATCTGGCGGCTGAACGTGGTGGCAATGTTGCCGGGGTGAAGCCGGGCGAAACCACGATCACGGCAAACGGGGTTAAAATTATTGGTCCGTCCAATATCGTAAGCTCGGTTCCGACCGATGCCACCGCGATGTATGCCAAAAACCTGTTGAATTTTGTGACCCTGATGGTGGATCGCGACAAGAAGGAACTGGCATTTAACCGCGAAGACCAGATTATTGTCGATACCATGTTAACCCATGACGGCAAGATCGTTCATCCGAAATTTGGTGGTGAAGAACCGTCGGGGGAGGCTTCCAATGACTGATCAATCTATCACCCAGTCTGCCAACGACATGCGTGATGCTGCCCTTGGCCTGGCCGAAAAAGCCGCCAGGCTGGCCGATCAGGTCGCAGCGGGGGCACATGACATGGCAAGCGGGGCTGCCCATGTGGCATCATCAGGCGGTGTCAGCCCAACTGTGATGGGGCTGACGGTTTTTGTGATGGCCTGCTTTGTGGGCTATTACGTGGTGTGGAAAGTAACACCCGCCCTGCATTCGCCGCTGATGGCGGTGACCAATGCCATTTCATCGGTGATTATTGTCGGTGCGCTTCTGGCGTCCGGTCCGGTGGATATGAACATCTCCAAGGTTATGGGGTTTGTTGCTGTGGTGTTGGCATCGATCAATATCTTTGGCGGTTTCATTGTCGCGCAACGTATGTTGCAGATGTTCAAGAAAAAGAAGTAGGGAAGGGGAAACATCATGTCGGAAAACCTGTCGGCTTTCCTGTATCTGGTCGCCTCGGTCTGCTTCATTCTGTCCTTGCGCGGCCTGTCGTCGCCTGATTCCGCCCGTACCGGCAATATGCTGGGCATGGTCGGCATGGCGATTGCGATCTTCACCACTCTGGCCTCGCCAGAGGTTTTATCTTACACCACCATCATTGTCGGCATTCTGATTGGCGGGTCGATTGGCACCATTATCGCCCTTAAAATCAAAATGACGGCCCTGCCGCAGCTTGTGGCCGCCTTTCACTCGCTGGTGGGGTTGGCGGCGGTGTTTGTTGCCGGGGCAGCTCTTTATTCGCCAGGTGCTTATGGCATTGGCACGGTTGGGGAAATTCACCCCGCCAGCCTGATCGAAATGGGCCTGGGTGTTGCCATTGGGGCCATCACCTTTACCGGGTCGCTGGTGGCTTTTGGCAAGTTGCAAGGTCTTGTCTCGGGCACCCCGGTGCAGTTTTCAGGCCAGCATTTGCTCAATCTTGCCATTGCCATCGCCATTGTCGTCGTCGGTATTATCTTTGTGACCACCGAAAGCCATACGGCCTTTTGGCTGGCGGTCATTCTGGCGCTGGTACTGGGGATCACGCTGATCATTCCCATTGGCGGGGCCGATATGCCGGTGGTGGTTTCCATGCTCAATTCCTATTCGGGCTGGGCGGCGTGCGGCATTGGTTTTACCCTGCAAAACAACGCGCTGATCATTACCGGCGCGCTGGTCGGCGCATCGGGTGCGATCCTGTCCTACATCATGTGCAAGGGCATGAACCGCTCGATCTTTAACGTTATTCTCGGTGGTTTCGGGGTTGAAGCAGGCGGTGCCGCAGTTGCGGGTGGTGATGCCGACCGGCCGGTGAAATCAGGCTCGTCTGATGATGCGTCTTTCATCATGAAAAACGCCTCCAGCGTGATCATCGTGCCGGGTTATGGCATGGCGGTGGCGCAGGCCCAGCATGCGCTGCGTGAAATGGGTGACCTTCTTAAGGCCGAAGGTGTTAGCGTGCGTTATGCCATTCACCCGGTTGCCGGGCGGATGCCAGGCCACATGAACGTTCTGCTGGCCGAGGCCGGTGTGCCTTACGATGACGTTGTTGAAATGGACGAAATCAACCGCGATTTTGGCACTGCCGACGTCGCCTTCGTGATTGGTGCAAACGACATTACCAATCCGGCTGCCAAAACCGACCCGTCATCGCCCATTTTCGGCATGCCGATATTGGACGTGGAAAAGGCAAAAACGGTGCTGTTCATTAAACGTGGCATGTCGGCAGGTTATGCCGGTATCCAGAACGAACTGTTCTTTAAGGATAACACCATGATGCTGTTTGGCGATGCCAAAAAGATGTGCGAGGAAATCGTTGGGCATCTGGATGCGTGATTGATTTTTCGGTTCGCAAAGCAAAGGGCGGTCCATTGGGCTGCCCTTTTTGCATTGATAAAACCCTCGCCTTGGATGGCTATTTTTTATTAAATGGGGGTGCGCCCCCGAATATCTTTTAACGCCCTTGTCGCAGGGAATATTGGAAAACGGCCATGACTGATTTTCGCGATTGCACCCTTGAAACATCCCGGTTGAAACTGCGTTGTGTGCAGGTGGAGGATGCGGAGGTGATTTCGGCCTTGATGATGCCGGAAATTTCGCGCTGGCTGGCGTCGTGGTCGCTGCCCTTTACCGTGGAAAAGGCGCGCGTGCGTATTTTACGCGAGCGCGAAGCGGCAAAGAACGGCAACATGTTGCCTTTGGCCATCGAGGAACGGGCGACAGGTGCTGTTATTGGCTGTGTGAGCATTTTTCGCGATGCGGTTGACCCCCAAAAAGGCGGGGCCGGGTATTGGTTGGGGATGGACGCGCATGGCAAAGGATATTTGCGCGAAGTTGGCCCGGTTGTGCTTGCCGCCGCGTTTGACATGCTGGACGTTGATGTGATCGAGGCGGGGGCGCAGCTTGAAAACGCCGCATCGTTTGGCGTGATGCGGTGTTGGGGCATGTCGCAGGCCGATGACCGGTGGCTCTATGCCTCGGCCCGCGAAAAGGACGAATTGTGCCGTTATTTCCAGATCACCCGTGCCGGGTTTGAAGGTGTTGCCCTTGATGCCGGTAAAGATTAGCGGGTTGTTGCCATTAAAACGCTTCCGCCAATCATAAAGGTGCCGCTGGTATATCCCATACGCTTTTTGGCACGTGGGCTTTGAAACAGCTGGCGGGCGCGGGCGGCAACCAGCGCATAGCCGGTTAAAAGAACAAGGACGACCATGCTGGATGTCAGGGTTAGAATAGCCAGCTGTGCGGTTAAATCGGCCTGGGGATGAATGAACTGCGCCAGGAATGCCATGTAAAAGATGATGGCTTTGGGGTTTAGAATGGCGGTTATGGTCCCGGCCCAAAAACTGCGCCAGGCGAAATGGCTTTGGCCCGGCATGGGGGTGTTTGTGTCTGCGTCTGCTGTCGGGGTTTGGCGGGCCTCGGCGATTTGCCGGTATCCCAGCCAGGCAAGATAAAGCACACCACCCCATTTCACGACCTGAAACAGAAGGGCCGAAGCGGCAAGGATGGCACCAACACCGGCAAAGGACAGGCCCATAAGCACAATGCTGCCGATAACATCGCCCAGAATGCACATCATCGCCGCCCCTTTCCCCCGTGTGAGGGATTGCCCGATGACAAGCAAGACGCTAAAGCATTTTTCCTTTAATATGACCCATTTTGTTTGTTTTTGGCGTGTCGTTTGGCAAGGCACAGCGCGCTGCGCGATGCGGCGCATCGGGCGAGCGGTGTAACGCCGCCAAACACCGCCAAAATCAAACCCTGTGGGCCAGCACAGTCTGCCGCCTGGCCGCGTCGAAATCCTTGTCCGTAAACCCATTACGCCCTGCGGACTTCTCCTTGCCAGGCGGCAGACTGAGCTGGCAAAATGGGTCATATTAAAGGAAAAGTGCTTTAGGCCCGGGAATCAGCGTTAACACAATGCACGCGGTGGTGAATGCCAGCCATGTTTCAAAAGTCAACGCCCTGTCTCCCGTTTGTCATGCCTGCACGGCATGTCATGCCATGTGAATACCATCATTTATAAATAGCTTATAAAATGTCTAAAGACGAGCCTGAAACTGGGGCGAATGATCTGTCAGGATCGTGGGCGGATTTGCGTTGCTATTGGTCTGGCGCGTTGGTTATTCGGGCTTGTTTGTCAAACCGGACTGGGGGACACTGGTGCCGGTTTTTATGGCTGATGTGGTGGATGTGGTTTGAAACTTCGCGTGGTCAGGGTTTCGTTTTTTGCCATTGTGCTGCTGTCACTGGCGCTTGTGGTATCCATTGCCGGGATTGTGCTGACCTATACCCGCCTGACCGCCGAAATGCCGGTTGCACAGGTGCGGTTCGAGCAAGTCGGCCCGGAAGAATTTAATGCCTATTTAAGGCTGCCGGGCGAGGATATTCCCAGCAAATACACGATTTATGGCGATCAATGGCGCATGGATGCGCAATTTGTGAAGTTAAAACCCTGGGCCAATATTATCGGCATGGATGCGCGCTATCGGCTGGACCGGTTTGAAGGTCGCTATGCCGATATTGACCGCCAGAATAACGGCCCCCATCGGGCCTATGATCTGGCGACAAAATATAGCGGGTCGGTTGGGGCGTGGCTTTTGCCGTGGAATTTCCTGATGGATGCGCAATATGGCAGTTCGACCTATACCGATATTTCCACCCAAAACAGTTTTATCGTTTACCGGTCGCAATTTGGGCTTTTGGTGCGCGAACAACCCGCAGATGCCAGCCAAAGCAATGCAGGCGGCATTGGCAACCTGTTTCACTGGCTGATGGGCGAGGACGCGCCGCAATAGCGGGGTGGTTTGCCGGTGCTGAGGGCTATTTTTTCGGTGCCGGTGTTTGCGACGGGGCCGGCGGTGTTGTACTGGTGCTTTGCGGGGCCTTTTTGTCGCCTGCGCCACCTGTGCCAATATGTTCGACCGTTGCGATTTTGGGCGGGTTGGCCAGTTTATGAACTTTTGCGTCATCGGCAAGGGTGGTTTTGGCCCAGTTTTCGATGCCATCAGACAGGGCCTTGTCATCACTGCCAAGGATGGTCAGGGTATAGTCGTCCTTGCAGCGATCGCCGCAGGAAAAATGCAAGAGGGCCGCGGCCTTGATACTGCCATCGGAAGAAAGAACAATTGCCCCCTTTTCCGAGCAATCCCGTTCGCGGCATGCACCGTAAAGCCATATATCCTCACCGATTTTTTGCCGGACCTGGGGCGGTCCGCTCAGCGCGTCAATCATCTGATCAATCTTGCTGCCGTTTTTAAACAGCCAGTTAGCAGTTCCGGTGCCGATAAAGGCGCCAACATTGTCGGCAAAGCCTTTGGACCATATAAGCTGGTTGGTATCCTCGCACAGGGACAGATGGGCGGTGTCGCAATGCTCAACCGGGGGGGCTGGCGTAGATGCCGGTGCCGGTGCCGGTGTCGGTGTTGTCGCTGGTTGGCCCGCTGCCGGTTGGCCTTGTGCGGCGTTGGTGGCCGCAGGTGGCGTTTGCGCAAACGCCGAGAAAGCAGACAGGATGACAAAGCCGGTTGTCAGGGCCACCGTGAAAGAGGGCAGACAAAACGAAGCGAGGTTTTTGCGATGCGGGTGATCTGTCACGCTGGCGGCTCCTGATATGGTTTGTCCCAATAGATAATTATTTTGCTGTTTAAAACAACAGGTCGTGTATGCGGCATTGTTTTAAAAACACAAAACCCACCATGCCAGATCAAATACAGGGCCGGGTTTCTGGGAATTGAATGCGATTAAAACGTCGCGTCCGAAACTGGCGAGCAGATTTTCGGGGCCAGGCATATTTTTCCACATCGTTAATTGCACCGCATGCCTTCGGGCCGGTGCCAGATGGATTGGAAAGATCATGTTACTTCAAGACAAGGTTGTGATTATCACCGGGGCCAGTTCCGGGATCGGCGCCGCATCGGCCAAGCTGTTTGCCGCCGAGGGGGCGAAGCTTGTCCTTGGTGCGCGCAATGTTGATCGGCTGGATGCGGTTGTGAGTGAAATTACCGCTGCAGGCGGCGAGGCCTTTGCCCTTGCGGGCGATGTCTGTGACGAGGCGTTCGCCAAGGCGCTGGTCAATGCGGCCATTGGGGAATATGGCGGGCTTGATGTCGGGTTTAACAATGCCGGGACGCTGGGATCGCCTGGGGCGCTGGTCGATATTGAACAAGACGACTGGGACCAGACACTGCGCACCAACCTGACCTCGGCGATGTTTGGAGCAAAGCACCAGATGCCCGAAATAGCCAAGCGTGGTGGCGGATCGGTTATTTTTACGTCCACCTTTGTCGGGCATACCATCGGACTGCCGGGCATGACGGCCTATGCCGCCAGCAAAATGGGGCTTATGGGCATGGCGCAATGTCTGGCGGTGGAATATGGCGGGGCCAATGTGCGGGTTAATGCGTTGCTGCCCGGCGGAACGGATACCCCGATGGCCGCAAGCTATGCCAATAATCCGGAAGCCCGCGCCATGGTCGAAAAGTTCCATGCGCTTGGCCGGATCGCCGAGCCGGACGAAATTGCCAAGGCGGCCTTGTTCCTGGCATCGGATCAATCAAGTTTTGTTACCGGATCGGCCATGCTGGCCGATGGCGGCAATTCGATCTGCAAGGCAGCCTGATCGGTTCTTGATGGGGCCCTGATTGTGGCCAAGATATGGAAAAACCAAACCCGCCCGGATTGCTCCGAGGCGGGTTTGGCGCACGGGTTCGAATTTAGCGCGCTAAATTCAACCGTACAGTCACGTTCGAGGAACCCCGAAAGTGAAAAAGACTAGAAGCCTTCGCGCTCGATGCGCTTGCGCTCCAGCTTGCGAGAACGACGGACTGCTTCCGCCCCTTCGCGAGCTTTCTTCTCCGACGGCTTTTCAAAGTGACGACGGAGTTTCATCTCACGGAAAATGCCCTCACGCTGCATCTTTTTCTTAAGGGCTTTCAGAGCCTGATCGACATTGTTGTCGCGAACGATTACCTGCACGGAAACCACGCTCCTTTCAATAAAATACAATAAGCCGGAAGGCATGGATGCCAACCGGATGCTAAAGCGGCCAACATGGCCGTGGCGGTTATATAGTGCAAAGTGGATAAAAAGGGAAGAGGGCAGCGTAAGAGATCGCGCCAGACGTTTGTCTAAAATTGTTCCGCCACATTTATATAAGATTGTTCTTGGCAGGAAACAGGGTTTGATCGGATAATAAGGCCATGTCGATATTAAAAATTGCCCGGATGGGCCACCCGGTTTTGCGCAAGGTTGCGAACCGGGTCGAAAACCCGAACGACCCTGAAATCATTCGCTTAATTGCCGATATGATTGAAACATTAAAGGATGCTGGCGGCGTTGGCCTGGCAGCACCACAGGTGTTTCAGTCTCTGGCGGTGATGATTTTTTTCGTGCCGCCAAGCCGCACCAATGAGGATGACGCGCAAAGCGAAGTTCCCTTGACAGTGTTGATCAATCCCGAGATTGAGCCCCTGGAGGATGACGAAAAAGTCGGCGGCTGGGAAGGTTGCCTGTCGATTCCCGGTTTTCAGGGCTATGTGCCGCGCTGGCGCAAAATCCGCTATCGCGGGATTGATGAAAATGGCGACCGGGTTGAAAAAATTGCCAGCGGTTTTCATGCCCGCGTTGTTCAGCATGAATATGATCATTTGATCGGAGTCATGTATCCCGAACGTATGGAAGACATGACCCTGATGGGATTTACCGAAGAATTGCGCCGCGACCCGCCCGATGTTTCGTCTGACAATACAGAGGCCGACCCCCAGGGCAGTGGCGACGCGCAACAGGAGAAATAGCATGTCCGTTGAGGAAAGTTTTGCCCGCATTGCCCGCCAGCGCGACGAATTGGTGCGCGCGGCCCTGGACCATGTGGCCTTTGATGGCTGGAGCAAGACAACATTGCGCACCGCAGCCGAGGATCTGGGCTGGTCGCCGATGGAGATCGACCGCCTGTTTCCCGGCGGTATCGGCCAGGTGATTGCGCATTATGTCGCCCTGACGGACCGCGACATGATGGACCGTCTGGCGGCGATGGATATTAAGTCGATGAAAATTCGCGACCGTATTGGCGCAGCAATCCGGGTGCGGCTGGACCTGGCCGAAGCGCACAAGGACGCGGTACGGGCCGCCGTTGTCCATTTGTCGCTGCCGCAAAACCTGCTCAAAAGCCTGCGCATGACGGCCACAACGGTTGATCTGATGTGGCAGGCGGCGGGCGATACATCGACCGATCACAACTGGTACACAAAGCGTGGCCTGCTGGCCGGTGTTTATGGATCAACCCTGCTATATTGGCTTGATGATACATCAGAGCACCATCAGGCGACCTGGGAATTTATGGACCGCCGGATAGGCAATGTCATGATGATCCCCAAGGTCAAGGCAAGCCTTGGCAAAGCCGGCAAGGTTGCCGGAGGCGGGTTTCGCATGGGCCGCAAGATTGCATCTTGTATTCCCACACCGGGCCGCATTGCCCGCCAGTTTGGCGGGGCACGATAAGGCGCAGATCTTTCGTCCGTGCGATCAAAAATCAAAAACCGTTGTCCGGCAATGTGGGCAACGGTTTTTTTGGGGTCAAATTTGGGGGCTTGATCACGGCATCATAAAGCTGAGCAGGGTCCGGTCCGGTTCGTTTTGTGCCTTCATTTCGGCGGCCAGATCGACATTGAAAATGGCGTTGCGAATAGCGGCTTTGGCACCCGGGGCGGTAACTGTTTCGGATTTTCTGGTTGCGGCAATCAGGCTGGCGGGCGGGCTGCCCATCCATATGCCCTTGCGGTTATCGCGGGCGAAATTCTGATCGGCGATATAGGTTTTGCAGCGCGCATAGGTTTCGCACACATTCATGTCAACCATGGCCCAGCCAGCCCGCAAAATCAGGCGGTTAAGGTCGCTTTGGCCAACGTGGCATTCGGTCAGCATCGGGAAAAGCTGGCTGTCGGATACTTTTTCGCACGAAACGGCATAATCCTGAAGAATACGCCGTACGGCCTGGGCCGCAGCTTCGCCGCATTGAAATGAAATATCATCGGCCCGGCAAACTGTGCCGGGTTGGGGGGCGCGAATACCAAAAAGATCCACCGCCATGGCCCCAAACAAAAGTTGGTCCCCACGAATGACAGTGGGGAAACCCGCTGCGCCCGGATTAAATGAACTTGCCCGTGCTACCCCGCCAATGCCGGGGGCAAGAAGGATCGCCATCAGGATTGCCAGCGTGGAGAAAAGTTTTTGCATCGTCCGTTGCCTCACATATGACCTGCCAGGACATCAGCAAAAGCAATGCCAGTTTTGGCAGGCAGATTATGCCGCCCTGGACATGTTCGCAGATGTGCCGGTTTTAAGGGGGCAGGCCAAGTATGGCAGTGTTGCCAAACTGTGCAAAACCGCCATTGGCAGTGGGGGCTGGATAAAACGGGGTAGGGGATGATGACGGGATGCAGGTTACCGGGTAATTTGGGCGGAATGTGTATGGTTAAAAAAATACCCCGCAACCCGGATAAACGGGGCGACGGGGTATTGTTTTTGGCGGGTGTAATGTCGCCCGGTAATGCGGGTTGCGTTATTTGGCGGTTTTGGCGGGTTTTGCCGGGCGCAGCCAGGTCACATGGCCCATTTTGCGGCCCGGTTTGGCGTCGGCCTTGCCATACAGGTGCAATTTGGCATCAGGGTCGGACAAAATTGCCTGCCAGGCATCAATATCGTCGCCAAGAAGGTTTTTCATTTCTGCATCTGAATGGTTGGTCGGATCGCCCAGCGGCAGGCCGCACACCGCGCGGATGAATTGTTCAAACTGGCTGGTCACACAGGCATCAATCGTCCAGTGGCCGGAATTATGCGGGCGCGGGGCGACCTCATTGACCAGCAATTTGCCATCGCGGGTCACAAACATTTCAACCGCAAGAAGGCCAATAAAATCCATCTTTTCGGCCAGTGTTTTGGCAATGTTTTCGGCCTCAGTGCGCAGGGACGCACGAATTTGGGCCGGGGCGATGGTGACATCGAGAATATGGTTGGCATGGCGGTTTTCCACCGGGCAGAAACAGGCCATTTTGCCGTCAATGCCCCGGGCGACAATGACCGAAAGTTCGCGTTCAAAATCGACAAAGCCTTCAAGAATGGCTTCGCTGCTGCCCATATCAAGCCAGGCAGACGCCAGGTTGGTGTCATCGGTGATTTTAATCTGACCTTTGCCGTCATAGCCCATTTCAGTGGTTTTCAAAACCGATGGACGGCCCAGTTGTTTAACCGCTGCTTCGAGATCGGCGAGGGAGCGCACGGCCGCAAACGGGGCCGTGCCAACGCCATGTTCATTGCAAAAGGTTTTTTCGCGCAACCGGTTTTGCGAAATATGCAGGCATTTCCACCCCGGACGAACCGGCACCATGCCAGAAAGCAGTTTGACCGCATCGTAAGGGACATTTTCAAATTCAAATGTCACCACATCAACGCTGTTGGCAAATTCTTTAAGGGCGGTGAAGTCGGTATAGTTGGCAACCGTTGCCTTGTCGCAGACCTGTTGCGTCGGGCTGTCTTTTCCGGGACCAAACACATGGACGCGATATCCCAGTTCGGCAGCACAAAGGGCGGCCATGCGGCCCAATTGGCCATTGCCCATAATGCCGATGGTGCCACCGGGGGCGATGATGCGTTTGTCAAAATCAGGGGTCATGAAATCCTCGGATCGGAAAGGCGGGCACGGAACGAAACGGGTGATGTTCGGGGCACCAACGTGGTTTATGCACATGATACCGTTTCGGGCGCAATGGCAACATCCCTGGCATTATATCGCGCCAGTCGGACAAAGACACATATGTAAAAATGGCGCATCGGGGAATGCGCGATCAGAGGTATCAGACCGCCGGGTCAAC
The DNA here is from genome assembly GCF_963976115.1 of uncultured Thalassospira sp. Lineage (GTDB taxonomy): Bacteria > Pseudomonadota > Alphaproteobacteria > Rhodospirillales > Thalassospiraceae > Thalassospira. The sequence goes on along the minus strand of NZ_CAXBJJ010000010.1, from coordinate 28,430 downwards.
GGGGTCTTGTGCAACCGCATCGGTCTGGCTTTGACGCCAGGCATCAAGACGGTCGGCCAGAGCGTCATTCATCAGGGCCATGATGCCAGCTGCCAGCAGACCGGCATTTTTTGCCCCGGCCGCTCCGATTGCCAATGTGCCCACCGGCACGCCGCCGGGCATTTGCACGATCGACAACAAACTGTCCATTCCCTTAAGCGCACGGCTTTGTATCGGAACCCCAAGAACGGGAAGCGGCGTCATCGCGGCCGTCATGCCAGGCAAATGGGCGGCGCCGCCGGCACCTGCGATAATAACCTTCAAGCCGCGGGATTTGGCGGTTTTGGCATAGTCAACCAGGCGGTCCGGGGTGCGGTGGGCCGAAACGATTTTCGTTTCATAGGCAACCCCCAGCGTATCAAGAATATCGGCGGCGTTTTTCATGGTTTCCCAGTCGGACTGGCTGCCCATGATAATGCCGATTGCCGGGCGGGGGTCGCGCATGATGGAGGCTCCGTTTTAATGGCGTGCAATACGAAGGCCCGCATTATAGGGAGGTCGTATCGTCATGCAAGCGCAACGCCGGGCTCAGGCAGGCAAAATCGGTAATTGTTCACATACGGGCGATGGTGTCCCTGTTTTTGACGAATTGTCGCCTTACCATCTTAATGGTTGAATATCTGTCTGTATGGTATGTCTTTAATGGATTTTATCTGAAAGATGATTTAAGCTGCAATATGGAAGATTGCTATGCAGGCAGTTCCAAAACGCAGGTAGCGCGAGAACCCGACATGAAAGTCACAGAGGCGAGGATGGCATCGTCATCCTCTGGGGCCGGTTCCGAAGGACGGGATCCAGCCGCAAAACAGGCAGTTTATGCCACACAGGCTTATGTTCGCAACGGTGGCAACGGCTTTAACGGGGCTGCTGGCGGCGGTGGTGGAAACACTGGCGGGCGGGATGCAAATGGCCGTACCCCTGTTGATCCGGCCAACCTGTTAGGTATTCCCTCCGAACAGATTACCCCTGCCGTTGAGCAGGCCCTGTCGCGTCTGATGTCGCGGGTTGATACCTTGGTGACCCAGCTTGAAACGGTGCAAAAACACCAGCAGGAACTGGCACGGCGTTCGTCGCAAGATCCCTTTACCGGCCTTTTGTCGCGGCCATCCTTTATGCAAATTCTTGAAAATGAAATCACCGTTGCGCTGTCAGCCCCATCGCCGCGGTGCCTGTTATTGTGCGAAATTTCCGGGTTGGAAAATCTGTCGAAAATTTACGGGCAGTCTTGCAAGGATGCGATGATTGCCCAGCTTGCCGAATTTCTGACCGTCTATATTCAGCCACCCCATCAATTGGGGTATCTGGGCTGCAACGATTTTGCGGCCCTGCTCTATAACGTCAATGCGGCCGAGGGATGGCGTCGGTCCCAGGCGATTGGCGAACAATTGCGGCGGGCTTCGTATTTCTGGGACGGCCAACTGGTGGATTATCGCCTGGTTTTCGGGGTTTATCAGATTGGACCTGGCGAAACCCTGACCAGCGTTATGGCGGGGGTCGATCATGAATTGCGCCAGTCGATGGTACGGCTTCAGAATTTAACGACGCCAACATAAATAACGCGCCGGTTAAACCTGCATTAAAGGAAATATGCTTTTAAGCAGCATTTGCTTTCTCCCGCACCTTGGCAAAAGGCAGGTTCCGGCGGGCAGTCGTTTCTTTTGTTTGTGGGGATTGATGCGCTGGTTGGACAACCGTTCACAAAAAGCAGGACCAAAGATCCTTGCTTCTGCGCCCGACAACGGACAGTTCAGGCAATAATATCGGGCAGTATTTGCGACTCGGCATACCGGATTTCATCCTTTAATGCCAGCTTCCGCTTTTTTAACCGCACCAGGCGCAACTGATCATGACGCGGATTGTTCGCCATTTCAGCAATGGCAATGTCCAGGTCGCGGTGTTCCTCGCGTAGAGTGGCCAATTTTTTTTCAATCTCGATCTGATTGATTTCGTCCATTTTTGATCCAGCTTATTTATCAACGCGAATAGCCTGTAATACTATCAGAAAGCGGGCGCGAACCCACAGCAATAATGTGGTGGTTTCATCATGTGCCCCATAAAGAAGACGAAAAATTGCAACGGGAGATGTTTGATGCGGATCGGGATTTTAACCAGCGGTGGTGATTGCGCCGGGCTGAATGCGGTTATTCTGGCTGTGGTGCGTCGTGCGGTGTTGGGGTATGGCTGGGATGTGGTCGGTATCCGCCAGGGAACGCACGGTTTGTTGCAACGCCCACCTGCGGTGATGCCGTTAAATGATTATGTGAACAATGATGGCATGTTGCGGTTGGGCGGCACCATTTTAGGCACAATTAACAAGGGCAATCCGTTTCATTACCCGATGCCCGATGGCAGCTTTGCTGATCGTTCCGACGAAGTGATTGCCGGATACAAGGCCCTGGGGCTTGATGCGCTGATTGGTGTTGGCGGTGATGGCAGTATGGCGATATTGCGCCAACTGGCCCAAAAGGGCGGGATCAATTTGGTCGGGATTCCCAAAACGATTGATAACGATCTGGCGCATACGGAATATTCGGTGGGGTTTACAACAGCCGTTAATGTGGCGGTAGAGGCCCTGGACCGGTTACAGCCTACCGCGGCCTCGCATGAACGGATCATGATTTTGGAAGTCATGGGGCGCGATGCCGGGCACATTGCCCTGTTTGCCGGTATTGCCGGTGGGGCCGATGCTATTTTGATCCCGGAAATGGATTATGACCTGGATGATTTGGCCCGGCATTGCCTGAATATTCGCAAACGGGGGCGCAACCATGCCCTGGTGATTGTGGCGGAAGCCGTTAAAACCGACCAGGGTGACGCTGTGTTTTCGGGCCATGACGGGCAAAAGGCGCGTTATGGCGGTGTCGGCCACTGGCTGGCAGAAAAACTGGGCGAGCGAACCGGCTGGGAAACCCGAGTAACGGTGCTGGGACATTTGCAGCGCGGCGGAACACCATCGCCACGCGACCGGCTGGTGGCATTGACATTTGGCGTTCATGCCGTGGACCTGATTGCGCAGAACAAATTTGACCGGGTTGTGGCGTGGCAAAACCGCCGGGTTGTGGATGTGCCGATGGCCGATGTGATTGCCGGGCCGCGGCTGGTGGATACCGGCGAAACAATGGTGTCTACCGCAATCGGCCTGGGGGCTTATATGGGGACGCCGCCGGAAACAAAAAAAACGGCAAAAACTGTGTAAGACGATAAGATATTACGGCAAATGAACAAGATTTGCCGTAATATTGAAATACGGAAAAATACAAATTTGCCCGATAAAAGAGGCAAGCAAAACAGGGGCGAGCAAATGGACGCCAAAGCGTTATGGAAGTTTACGGTCGCCTTTTACGGGCGGCCGGGGGTAGCCCCTATGTGCCTGTCATTGCAGGAAAAATGTGGGCTGGATGTGAATTTGCTTTTGTTTCTGGCATGGCTGGGGTTGCAGGACAAAGCCCCGCACAGCATTTCAGCGTTGGAAAATGCCGTTCGGGCCTGGCGCGAAAATGTGATTTCACCGCTGCGAACCACACGGCGATATTTGCGCGATGATCCGTCTGTCGGTGTGCAGGCCCTGCGCGAGCAACTTAAAAAAGATGAACTTGTTGGCGAACGGATCGAGCAGGAATTGCTCTGTGCTGCGGTTGAAACCATACCGGCCAATCAGGATAAAACCGCCCCGATGCGCGCCTATTTGTCGCCAACCCGGTTTGATCTGACACAGGATGAGTGTAACGAAGCCTTGCGTTTTCTGATCGCCAAGCTGCCCCCGAGGCTTGAGTAACAGCACCAAAATCCGCAAAGAATTTTGATCCTGCAAGCCGCTTGTCGTGGATGCTGGCCGTTTTCGCGAATGGCGATATGCCATCGCATATCGCTTTTAAGACCGGTTCGGGTTTTTACGTAAACGCGACTCCACAGATTTTATGCGAACTGCGCTGCGAATTCGATGTTGCCTGCGGATAAAATGGGTGTGTGAAGCAGATTATTGACAGTGCAAAAGCCGCTGGGGACGGAATGTGTCGTTCGATGTAACCCTATTGATATTCCGGAACTTTTTTATTGTGCAGATGGCGGTTGCTGGGGACACCAATAGAAAAATGGCCGAAGGCTGCTGGCGGCGTGATTTCACGCGATATGATTAAATCCTGTTTGGCCAAAACACGACGAACCCCCTGAAATGCCATCAATTATTGGTCAATTCACGACATGTTCTTAGGGATAGCGGGCAAAAATTGTTCGATTTATGCGCGGAAAGACTGGAAATCACGTTACAGAATTACTACCCTTTTGTTGTGGGCAATATCAGGAATGAGGAGTAGGCGAATGAGCGTTCAATCCCATATCGAAGCTCTTACTGCCAAACATGCCACGCTCGAGCAACAGCTTCATACGGAGCAATGTCGACCGTCCCCTGATTTATCGCGGATCTCAAGTATCAAACGGCGCAAACTGGAAATCAAAGACGAGATTAGTCGGATCACACACTGAAAAAGGATGCAGAAGTTCCCGGTAAAATGATCAATGGTTTGAACCAGCCAAAGTGTCTTTTGCCGATGTAAAGAACAACCCCTTTTAATTTCGCCGCCTCCGGTTTGTGCCCACGCCGTGAGGCGGCAAATATGTTCAGAACCCTTATTTAAAACCATGATGTTGTGGCCTGCGCAACGATCCGGATCTGCCTGAAGACGACGCCTTGAAATCGAACACGCGCTGCCGGCTGTGTTAGGCCAATTTGATAATTGGTCCGGTTCCCGTCATATAATTTTCATCCCCCCAGCTAATGCGTTTTGAAGTTATTCAAAACGGGATCAAAAAGATCGACCAATGTCTAAGGGATGTTTTATCCATAAATCGGTATTATAATGCGGAATTAACGGGCCATCATGAAACCGGTATTGACCTTGCAGGGCAGGGCGGCAAAACCGGTCATGAAAAATGGACAAAATGACCGCCAAGCGGGAGGAATGACGCCAATGCCGGGTTGCTATCAGGATATTTACGCCCATTCGATTGCGGATCGCGAGGCTTTTTGGGCCGAGGCGGCCGATGCCCTGTCGTGGGATAAAAAATGGGATCAGGTGGTTGATCTCTCTGCCCAGCCCGTCGCGCGCTGGTTTGTCGGCGGGAAGGTCAATACCTGTTTTAATGCGCTGGATCGTCATATTGATGACGGGCGGGGCGACCAGAACGCCCTGATTTATGACAGCCCCGTCACCGACACCGTAACCCGTTATACTTATCGTGAACTGCGCGACGAGGTTGCGATGCTGGCCGGTGCGATGCAGGCGCACGGTGTTGGCAAGGGCGACCTTGTTATTGTTTATATGCCCATGATCCCGCAGGCTGCGATGGCGATGCTGGCCTGCGCGCGGATCGGGGCGATCCATTCGGTGGTGTTTGGGGGCTTTGCCGCCCACGAACTGGCAACCCGCATAAACGATGCCAAACCAAAAATGATGCTTTCGGCCAGTTGCGGAATCGAAGGCAGCCGGGTGATTGCCTATAAACCGCTGTTAGACCGGGCTATTGAGCAGGCAACCCATAAACCCGATGCTGTTTTTGTCTGGCAGCGTCCCCAGGCGCAGGCCGACATGACCGCCGGGCGCGATTTTGACTGGCAAGATGAATGCGCCAAAGCCAACCCGGCCGATTGTGTATCGGTTGCGGCAACCGACCCGCTTTATGTTTTATATACATCGGGCACCACCGGGCAGCCCAAAGGGGTGGTCCGCGACAATGGCGGCCATATGGTGGCGCTGAACTGGTCGATGAAAAACATTTATGGCGTTTCGGCAGGCGATGTTTTTTGGGCCGCTTCTGATGTGGGCTGGGTTGTTGGCCATTCCTATATTGTTTATGGGCCGCTGCTGGCGGGCTGTACCACCATAATGTATGAAGGAAAACCGGTCGGCACCCCCGATGCCGGGGCCTATTGGCGGGTCATTTCCCAACATGGGGTCAAGGTGCTGTTTACCGCACCAACGGCCTTTCGCGCCATTAAACGCGATGATCCCGATGCCGAACTTTTAAAGGATTACGACCTTTCCTGTTTCGATGCCTTGTATCTGGCGGGCGAACGGTCTGATCCCGATACATTACAATGGGCGGAACGGCATTTGGGTGTGCCGGTAATTGACCATTGGTGGCAAACCGAAACCGGCTGGTCAATTTGTGCTAATCCGCGCGGGATCGAATTATTGCCGATCAAATATGGCTCGCCCACGGTGGCCGTATGCGGTTGGGAAGTTCAGGTTGTCGATGAAGATTGTCATGAATTGCCCCGCGGCAAAATCGGTGCGCTGGTGGCAAAGCTGCCCTTGCCACCAGGAACCCTGCCAACCCTGTGGCAAAACGATGACCGGTTTGTTTCATCCTATCTGTCGGAATATCCGGGCTATTATGCCACGGGCGATGCCGGTTTTATTGATGAAGATGGCTATATTTATGTGATGTCGCGGACCGATGATATTATCAATGTTGCCGGGCATCGGTTGTCGACCGGCGCGATGGAGGAAGTTTTATCGGGCCATAAGGATGTTGCAGAATGCGCGGTGATTGGTGTGCATGATGATTTAAAAGGCCAGGTGCCATTGGGCTTTATGGTGCTAAAGGCCGGGGTTGACCGTCCTGATAGCGAAATCATTGCCGAGGTTATTGCCATGGTGCGTGATCAGATTGGTCCGGTGGCAGCCTTCAAGCAGGCAACAATTGTTGATCGTTTGCCCAAAACGCGGTCGGGTAAAATCCTGCGGCGGACCATGCGCTCTATCGCTGATGGCGAAGCCTATAAAACACCGGCCACCATTGATGACCCCGGCATTTTGCCCGAAATTGCCGATGCCTTGCGCGATATCGGCTATGCCCGCGAGGGTGCAGCAGGGTAACCGGCACGATTATAGGTTAAATTATACCAGATCTTTGTGAGGATAACTCATCAAGATCTGGTTTAGCGCGTACAAACATGGCCGTCCGTTTCCTGTTTATGGGGCGGGCGGTTTTTTTGTGATCTGGGCATATAGCACGCCAGAGGCAATAAGGGTGGAAAGCGAGAGCACGCACAATATGCCCAAAACGGCATCGGCCCCCAGCCCCGTCATGGCCATGGCAAACAGGGACGGGGCCAGCGCCGAAAGGATAAAGCCCGGCAATAACAGGCTGCCGACCCGTTTGCCATAGTGGCGCGCGTCAAAGATCATTAACGGTAATGTGCCGCGTGTGATGGTTAAAACCCCGTTCGCCGCCCCGAACGACACCGTAAACACGGCCGCAGCCCACAGCGATATGCCAGATGCAAATCCGACGATAAAGGCAAGGGTCAATAATAACGCTGCACTGATGGTGACAATGGCCGGGTTGAAATTGCGCCCAAACAGGGTGTCGGCCAACCGGGATGCCAGTTGCCCAAACCCGCGCAGACTGGCAATATTAATCGCCTGTGCCCCGATCAGGCCCAACCCGGCCAGAAGGGCAATCATATGGGCCGACATCGCGGCATTGATAATATTGATCAGCGACATGATCACGGCATAGAGTGCCCCGCACAGCACCTGTTGCCGGTCTGGCAAGGGGCGAAACGCCGGGGTATGGGGCGTGGAAAGCGGCTGGTCGTGGTTTGGTTTTATGGTGGTACGGGGCAGGGATAAATGCAGTGGCAGGGTGATAAAGGCAAACCCGGCATAGCTCAGCAAGGCAATCGTCAGCCCGAATTGGGCGTCGATATAATGGCCAAGCGGCCAAAAAATCGTCGAGGCCAAGCCGCCAAACAGGGTGATCTGCCCCATACTACGCCGTGCAGCGGCACCGCCAATGCGGGCCAGGGTGGCGAATGCGGCATCATATAATGTGAGCCGCATGGCAATGCCAAGCAACAGCCACGCGACAAAATAACTGCCAAGGCTGGTGCCCCAGGCCAGGGTGACGCAGCCGCCGATATGGAATATTGACCCCGTCGCCATCACCTTGCGGCCCCCATGCTGGTCAATCAGTTTGCCACATAGCGGTGATACAGCCCCCATCACCAGCAGGGACAGGGAAAACCCGGCATAAATGACCGTTTCACTCCAGCCATGTTGTTGGGCCAGGCGGGTGCCGAAATTGCCGATCAGGTAATAGGCCGTTCCCCAGCTGATTAATTGGGCAATACCCAGCCGGATCACCAGACCGGTTGTGATCATTTCGTCGGGGCCGGGGCAGACATCAGGGCGGTGTCGGATTTTAGCGGGCGCTGCATCAGCACGGAATCAAGCCAGCGGCCAAATTTATACCCGACATTGTGAAAAGTGCCGACAAGCTGAAAGCCGTGTTTGCGATGAAGCGCGATAGAACCACTATTCTGGCTGTCGCCGATTGCGGCAATCATTTGCCGCCACGGCCCGGCGTCGCACCGCGCGATCAGGGTGCTCATAAGCAGGCTGCCCACCCCGTTGCCCCAAGAGTTTGGTGCAACGTAAATGGAATCCTCGACCGTATGGCGATAGGCCGAACGCGGGCGATAAGGTCCGGCATAGGCATAACCGCATAAATCGCCTGATGCGGCGTTTATGGCAACGATATAGGGGTATCCGTCCGCCATCAGGGTTTTCTGGCGGCGTGCAAGTTCCATTTGGTCGGGGGCGACTTCTTCAAATGATGCTGTGCCTTCGGTAACGGCCTGTTGGTAAATACGGGTAATGGCGGGAATATCGTCTGGTGTGGCGTCGCGTACCATCAAGGTGGTTGCAAGCCCGCTTGGGGCCTGGTCGGCATAGGCGTGTTTCGTCATCGGATAAAGTCTTTGCCAATGTGGCCGGATCGGCGCGGTGAAAGCGATTGGCAAAATATAGTTTGGTTTTTATCATAAGTATGTGTTTGATTATTTATGCAAACCATAAGGAAAATCGATAATGCGCGGGTTTAGTCTGGATCAGTTGCAAGCCTTTGCCGATGTGATTGACCTGGGCAGTTTCTCGGCTGCGGCCGAACACCGTAATTTAAGCCAACCTGCCATCAGCCAGCAGGTGAAACTGTTGGAAACGCGCCTGGGTGTGCGATTGATTGAACGCATTGGCAAACGTGCGATGCCGACCGCTGCCGGGCAGGCGTTGCGCGCCCATATTGGCCCCATCAACCGTGCTATTCGCGATGCGCTTGATGCGGTGGCCCCCTTTGGCAGTGGCGTGCGCGGGCGGGTGCGGATCGGTTGTGGGGCGACGGCTTGTATCTATTTTTTGCCTGCCGTTTTGGCCGATATTCAGCAGCGTTTTCCTGAATTGGAAATTTCAGTCAAAACCGGAAATACCGCCGACATTGCCCGACTGGTGGAAAATAATGATCTTGATATTGGTTTTGTCACTGTCCCGGTCAGCAGCCGTGCGCTGGAGGTAACTCCGGTGATGCATGACCCGTTTGTGGCAATTTTCGCCGCCGATAGCGAGGTTGCCGACATGATCACTCCCGCACAACTGGCCTGTTTCCCGCTGGTGTTTTTTGAACTGGGGTCAAATACCCGTGTCCTTGCCGATACATGGCTGGGGGGCAAGGGGAAGGCGGCTGTCCGACCCGTCATGGAACTGGGCAGTGTCGAGGCGATTAAGGAACTGGTGGGGGCGGGGTTGGGGGCGTCGGTGTTGCCCTCGATGGCCTTGGCCCATGGGCGCACCCGGTTGCCGGTTATTTCCCGGCCCCTGTCACCTTTGCTGGGGCGGGATCTGGCCATTATTGTCCGGCGCGATAAAACCCTGACAAAAGGGTTGCGCGCCGTTCAAAACGGTATCCTTGCCGCAGCCAGCACGTTTGCACACGAAAATAATACCTGACGGAATGCAGTATGTTGGCGTTGGCAAAATGGTCATATTAAAGGAAAAGTGCTTGATCAAGACGGATACTTTAATGATCGTCAGGGACGTAAAATGTCGGGTATTCGGCACCTGGTTCGGGCACATGCAGTTCGACCCCGGTTTTTTCGATCATGGCAATGATTGCATCGGGCGGGGTGGTGTCGGTGAAAAAGGCTGATACCTGGGCGATATTGCCGCCGCGCACCACGGCATTGCGCCCAAACTTTGTATGATCAGCAACAAGATAGTTTTGGCGCGAATTGGCAAGGATGGCCGATCGTGCGCGGACTTCGTGCTCATCAAAATCAAGCAGGCTGCCATCAGGGTCGATGCCGCCAACACCGAAAATGCCGTAATCGACCTTGTAGCTGTTAAAAAACGCCTCGACCTCGGGGCCCAGAACATCGCGGTCACGGTTGCGCAAGCGCCCGCCGATCAGGGTGACGTCAAAGCTGTCATTGGTGGCGGCGACATAGGCTACATTCAGATTATTGGTAAAAATCCGCAACGAGCGGTGCTGCAACAGGGCGCTGGCAACCAGTTCGGGGGTGGTGCCAATGGAAAAAAACAGCGACGCCCCGTCGGGAATGTGGCGGGCAACCAGGGCTGCTATTTTACGTTTTTCGTTAACATGCAAAACCTTGCGAGCCCGGTAAGCAATGTTTTCATGCTCCAGTGCCGGTTCAACACCGCCGTGTCGGCGGCGCAGCAACCCTTCTTCGCACAATGCGTTTACATCGCGGCGAATGGTTTGGGCGGTGACCTGAAAGCGGTCAGCAAGGTCTTCGATGGTGCGAAATCCATCGGCGCGCACTGTTTCGACAATGCAGGCCTGACGTTCGGTTGGGCGTTTTTGCATAAAATTGTTTTTCTATCGGCCTGTTTTAAGGTGCGAATGAATGCTAGTGCAGGTGCGTTTCAATAATATGACGGTTCGGCTGCATTCATATGAAACCAACAAACGGGCAAAAAAGAAAGGCCGCCTTGCGGCGGCCTCCTTCTGATCGGTGGGGATTAGCTGCGGAAAAGGTTCTCGGCAGCTTCCTTGTAATCGTGCGTAGACTTGTTGCGGTCTTCTTTTTTGTCCTTGTCGGAACCTGCGCCGGGAAAATCTGGTTCCGGCTTGATCTGCAATTCTTCGGGCAGTGGATCAGGTTCGACGTCGCGGACGATTTTTTCCGGGTTTTTGTTGCGTGCGATCACAACCTGTTTTTCCAGGTCAAGCTCGGTGCAAAGGCCCATGGTGACCGGGTTGCGCGGGACAAGGTTGGCAGAATTCCAATGGCTGCGATCGCGAATTTTGCCGATCGTGTCCTTGGTGGTGCCAATCAACTTGCAAACCTGTGAGTCTGCCAGTTCCGGGTGGTGTTTTAACAGCCACGCAATGGCGTTCGGGCGGTCCTGGCGTTTTGAAACCGGGGTATAACGCGCACCCTTGCTTTGCGAACGCGGACGTGGCAGGTCCGATTTCGCCAGTTTAAGAATTTGGCGCGGGTCTGCTTCGCAGCGGGTGATTTCTGCCTGGGTCAATTGACCATTCGTCACCGGGTCGCGCCCGACGATCCCCTGGCTGACATCGCCATCGGCGATGGCCTGGATTTCAAGCTCGTGCAAACCGGTGAAGGCGGCAATCTGCCGGAATGACAAGCCGGTATTGTCGATAAGCCATACAGCAGTTGCTTTCGGCATGAGGGGCTGAGCCATAATTCCTCCTGTTATCATTTAACTTCTGGAGACCGGCGATGGGTAAAAGGCCCAAAAACGCGGCAATATCTGCCCCAGAATATAATCTCTTTTGCTGGTTCGGCAACGCAGCAGGTCAACCAACGGTTAGCCGCGCGCGAATGCCCAACGCACCACTGCGTTCTTTTCGATCAATGCGGGCCTAAAAGCAACATTCTGTTGCGTTTAAGGGGCAATAATATTTTTATCGCCCCGAATTGCCGGTTTTAAGCTCCGAATTCCGCTTTTGAACCGCGATATCACTCCATTTTGATCACAACTTTGCCAATATGCGCGCCCTCTTTCAGAATATCATGTCCCTGTTGGGCATCGTCAAATGCGACCTCGCTATAAATGACAGGTTTTATCTTGCCAGCTTCGATCAGGGGCCAAATGGTTTCACGCAACCGGGTTGCAATTGCTGCCTTTGCCGCAACCGGCTGGGCGCGTAGGGTTGAACCGGTTAATGTCAGGCGTTTTTTAAGCAGCGGCAAAAAGTTGGTTTCGGCCTTTGGCCCCCCTAAAAAGGCAATCACGGCTATGTGGCCATCTTGCGCGGCACATTGAAAATCGCGCCCGATATAATCGCCTGCCACCATATCAAGAATGACATTGGCACCTTTGTCCTGTGTTGCCTCCATAACGACGCTAACAAAATCCTGTGTGCGATAATTTATAACGTGATCTGCGCCAAGATCGCGGCAGGCTTGGCATTTGTTTGTGCTGCCTGCGGTGGCAATAACGGTCGCCCCGATTGCTTTTGCCATTTGAATGGCGGTGGTGCCAATCCCCGACGTCCCGCCATGCACCAGAAAAACCTCGCCTTCCTGCAACCGGGCTTTATCAAACACATTGTGCCATACGGTAAAAAAGGTTTCAGGCAGGCAGGCCGCCTCGATCATGGAAAGGCCCTTGGGAACGGGCAGGCACTGCCGGGCGGGAACAACCGCATATTGGGCATAAGCCCCGCCTGCAACCAGCGCACAAACATCCATGCCCGGCTGCCATTCACCACAATCCTCGCCGCATTCAACAATTTGTCCGGCCAGTTCCAGGCCTGGTATGTCGGACGCGCCCGGGGGTGGCGGGTACATGCCGGCAACCTGCATTAAATCGGGGCGGTTAATACCGGCCGCCGCCACCTTGACAAGGACTTCGCCGTTACCCGGTTTGGGGCACGGGGCGCTTTGGGGCACCAGCTTTCCGTTTTTGCCGCTATTTTCAATGGCGATGATTTTTATGGTGTCGGGAATTTTTTGTGCGCTCATGTCGCGTCCTCTGTGGCGAAAGGGGTGTCTGGTTATTATCTAGTTTTCACATTGATACATGAAAGGCCTTTGTGGGCATGTTGTTGTTGATCCGGCGGTTTTTATGCAAAGACCGTTGGCGAACCGGAACCGGCCTTTGGGCGCATGTTGGTTGGCAGGATAACATTGGAGGGCAATGATGACGGAAGATGACCTTTTGGCAACCGCCGCCGCAGGAATGCCGGTTGGTATTCCGCGCGACCTGGATGACATGTCTGGTGAAAATCTGATGGCTTACAAATCCGTGCTTTTGTTTGAAATTGAGCGCGTAGAACAAGCACTTAACCGCCGCGATGGTGTTCGCAAAGGGGCCGAAGCCCTGTTTAGAACCTGAACGTTTCAAATAAAATTCATTCGGTTGTCATTAAAACGATAAAATAAACCCTGGGTTCATTGAATGTTAATTCTGCTGCCCTATATGTAAGGTTAAGGGTTCAGTCTTGATCCCTTGTCGAACGTGATGTTTCGATGCCTCCCTGTTAAACTGGGCCGCCCTTTTAAAGGGCGGTTCTTTTTCGTGGTGCCGATACGTAGTAATACGCACAGTCACATTTTTGACACTTATGCGCTTGACCCGGCTAGAACCGGGAGTATAGATTTTCAAAAAATAAAACAGTCCGGCAAGTTTAGCAGGTTGAGGCAGAGGTCGCTCTTATCAGGAGCGGCCTCTTCGCTTTTTGGTATCAATGATGCTTGAACTGAATCCCATATAGTCCAATATACGGGGGATGACATATGATCCGCCGTTCAACGGGAAAAGGAACTATGACAGCAACTTTGTCATCGTACCTTTTTCAAAGACTTATGACGAGGCCCTGACCCTTTTGGTTGAGGCCAGAGACTATTTGTCTGCCAATCGCAAGCGAGACAGGATAAATCAGCTCAGCGATGGTGCCATAAATCAGTTTCGTGAAGAAATGCGGATGACCACGCGCCTTATCCGGGCTATGGCGTGGTTATTGTCGGTTCGCGCGGTGGAGTCCGGGGAAATTGAATGGGCCGATGCGGTGGACAGTGACGATTTGATGGTGGACATCAAAATCTGCATTCAGGATGACCGGGACGGTTGCGATATTGCGACACCCGCACTTTTAAGCCTGATGGAGCGGGCGCACTCGCTTTATATGCGTGCAGCCCGGATGGAACTTCAGGTTGCCGCCCGCCATAGCTCCCGCGATTAAAGCACATTTCCTTTAATATGACCCATTTTGCCAGCTCAGTCTGCCGCCTGGCAAGGAGAAGTCCGCCGGGCGTAATGGGTTTACGGACAAGGATTTCGACGCGGCCAGGCGGCAGACTGCGCTGGCCCACAGGGTTTGTTTTTGGCGGTGTTTGGCGGCGTTACACCGCTCGCCCGATGCGCCGCATCGCGCAGCGCGCTGTGCCTTGCCAAACACCGCCAAAATCAAACAAAATGGGTCATATTAAAGGAAATGTGCTTTAAAGGAAAAGTGCTTTAAAAGGAAAGCCAGGTGGTGCCGGTATCAAGGGTGGTTTTTCGCCATCAACTGCGGCTGGTTGCGGCAAATACTTCTACCGGGCTGCCAAAACCTTTCATCTTTCGTGCCCCGCGCGCAGCAAAGGCTGCCCGTTTTCCGGCATAGGTTTCCTTTACCGCCATTGACACCAGTATTTCATCGCCGGTGGCCGCCGCACATACCCTTGCGGCAAGCTGTACGACCGTACCAAACAGGTCGTTTCCCTCGGCAATGGCTTCGCCCGCGTTAATACCGATCCGGACATGAAATTCCAGCTCGCCCCGCGTATTGTGAAGGGCCATTTTCTGTTGAATTTCAATCGCCCCCTCGATGGCTGCGTTAGATGACGGGAAAACAGCCATAATGCCGTCCCCCAGATGTTTTACTTCTTTGCCATAATTGTTCAGAAGGGCGGTGCGCACGATGTTGTCGTGGGTATGAATCATCTGTTGTGCGCCGAGATCGCCCAGTTCCTGGGTCAAGCGGGTGGAATTGACAATATCGGTAAACATCAGCGCATGGACTTTTTTGCCGGTCATTGGCAAGGCCGCTTTGGCCGGTTTTTCAGACCAGATCTTCAGGGCCTGGATTGCCGACCTTGACAGGCTGGTTTCATCTTTTATGAAATCAACCATCGAATCGCGCCCGGCGCCATACATATCGTTGTATTTCGGCTCTAGCAGGTATTGGTCAAGGCTGCGGCAAAAGGTTTCCGACATTTTGTCGTTGGTCCCAAGGGCGGAAACGCAGTCGTACAGAACCTCGCGGCCATTATCGCGGGGCAAGGCATTGCTTTCGCTGCAGGCATCACACGCCCCGGCAACATACAGATTAACGCCGAATTTTTGATAGGCATCCATCTGAGGCAGGCTTTTGCCGATGGCAACCACCGTTCCGGCCATAAAATTCCGCATGATTTGTCGGGTGGCTTGCAGGGCCGGGGTGTTGGGCACAGGTGCTGGTGCGGGCTGGCCGTCGGGTTCGGCCAGTATGCTTTCTTTGTCTTCTATGGTGTCGTCGGTGTCGCTCGTATTTTGTGCGGATGACGGGTCGCCGGTGTGTTCGTCAGTGGCTATTGCCGCAAGATTTTCGTCCAGGCTCCGGCGCAGGGCTGCGGCGCGGGCCTGGCGCATTTGTTCTTCCGTTGGGCCGCTGGGAATGGCGGGGGCGTTCGATGGTATGGTTTTTTGCTTTTTCCCATTGTGGCTGACATGCCTGAAACGGCGGGTCAATGCCATCATCATGGGCGTAACCGACACCACAAAACCCAGGACAAAGGCAAAAAAGTTCGCTTTTTCAAATACACCCTGGCTGATATTGTAGCCCATACTGGGCATTGCTTCCAAAAGGCGGGCCGTTCCCAACATAACGGCCAAACCGATGGCGATGGCACCGCAAAATGCCAGCATCATTTTCAGGATCAGCCCAACCAGGCCGACATCCTTTGGCGGGTTTGATCCCGATCGGGGCTGAGCCTGTGTTGTGGATTCTGTGGATTCTGTTGTGTCTTTTTCGGATGGGATCGCTTCGGCGGAGTTTTTTACATCCTTGGCGGCGCGCGCTGGCGCACTTTTTTCGCGGCTTTCGGGAGTGCGTGTCTGGTAAACGATATATTCGTCGGCGCTGTTGGTTTCGCTGCTGTAAACCTCGCGAATCAGCTTCACAGCCATCACATGGGCTTCACGTTCAAGCTGATAGGTTTCTTCTTCAGCAACCTTTTTTTGCGCACCGGTGTAATGGGCATGGATAACCCATTTTCCCGTACGGTCCTTAATATAGACTTCATAGCTGATCTGCTTGCGCGCGATCACCTGATTCATACCTCGCGCTCCCGCGAAGACGGCATGATATACATGCTATCCGCCCCGATTATCCTGTCCCGACATTAAGTATGGCAAGAAAATGGCATCTATACCATAGGCTGTTATGGCATATGAGACGTGTGAGATCGGATATAAAGATCTTGGG
This sequence comes from uncultured Thalassospira sp., assembly GCF_963976115.1. GTDB lineage: Bacteria > Pseudomonadota > Alphaproteobacteria > Rhodospirillales > Thalassospiraceae > Thalassospira. The sequence goes on along the minus strand of NZ_CAXBJJ010000010.1, from coordinate 12,107 downwards.
TCAAAGAAAAACGCCCGCCGCATCGTTTTGATGCCGCGGGCGATAATCCCATAAACCGCAAAATGCGATTTGTGTTCTTAGTTGTTACCAATATTGAAACCAGCGAAACGCTTTTTGAACTTGGCAAGCTGTCCACCGCTGTCAAGAAGACGATGAACACCCGTCCAAGCCGGATGGCTCTTCGGATCAATGTCCAGCTTCATGACGTCGCCTGGTTTACCCCAGGTCGACTTGGTGGTGTAGGTGCTGCCGTCCGTCATCTGAACGGTGATTTCATGATACTCGGGATGGATGTCTTGTTTCATCGCCTATCACTCCGGAATTTGAAGCGCGGTGTATAGGCGAAAAAAACGAACTGCGCAACCCCTGTGACGGGAAATATCTCAGTTGGGGCAAAACGCGGGATTTCCTTGCCCTGATTGATGATGTCTACTTGCGCACGTCACCTTATATAGTATGGTGCGCGGACAGACCAGAACCATCATCGGGACGGCACCATGCCCTCCCGCCTGACAGACGGAGTTTGATTGTGCCTCTTGAAGAAACCTTTTTTCATCGCCTTGCGGATGAGACCATCGAAACCATCTCTGATCTGATCGATGATGCAATGGGCGACGACATCGACGTCGACCTGGAAGCCGGTATTTTGACGATCGAACTCGATTCGCGTGAGCAGTTTATTATTAACAAACACGCCCTTAATCGTCAGATCTGGATGTCTTCGCCCGTTAGCGGTGCAAGCCATTACGATTATGACGAAGATACCGAAAGCTGGCGCTCCACCCGGGGGGCCACAACCTTGCCCGAACAGCTTGCTGCCGATCTTGCCGTCAAGACCGGGCACAAGATCGCGCTGGACTAAATCCTTGGTCCGGCGTTTTCCTTTCGATATTACAGAACTGGAATATTGCCGTGGCGACCTCTCCGCGAAAGTCTCCCCGCCTCGAAGATCGTGATCGAAGCCGGGACCTCTCCTCTTTGCGGGCTATCGTGCCCTTTATCAAGCCGTATAAATTACAAATTGCGGGTGCCGCCCTTGCCCTTGTTGTGGCATCGGGGACGGTTCTTGCCTTGGGTAACGGTTTGCGTTTTCTGGTCGACAAGGGCTTTGCCAAAGGTGATGGCGGTCTTCTTGATCAGGCATTATTTGTGCTTTTGGGCTTCACCATCTTGATGGCGCTTGCCAGTTATTCCCGATTCTATCTGGTTTCCTGGATCGGGGAACGGGTGGTGGCCGATATTCGTCGTTCGATTTATGCCCATATCATTCGTCTTGATCCGGGCTTTTTTGAAGTCACCCGTACTGGCGAGGTGTTGTCACGCCTGACAACCGACACTTCCCTGTTGCAGGTGGTTATCGGTTCAAGTGTGTCGATTGCCCTGCGCAACATTTTGATGTTTGTCGGGGGCTTGGCGATGCTGGCCATTACCAGCCCCAAGCTGACCGCCCTGGTTTTACTGGTGGTGCCGCTGGTGGTGGTGCCGATCATTTTTTACGGACGCAAGGTGCGTCGGCTGTCGCGGGATTCGCAAGACCGCATCGCCGATGTCAGTGCTTTTTCCGAAGAATCGATCAATGCCCTGCGGACCGTGCAGGCCTATACTCATGAAGAAATCGAAAGCAACCGCTTTAACGGTTATGTCGAAGGGGCCTTTAAAACTTCGATTGCGCGTATTTCTGCCCGTGCACTTTTGACCGCCGTGGTCATTATCATGGTGTTTGGCGCTGTCGGCGTGATTTTGTGGATCGGTGGTCACGATGTGCTTAATGGTGCCATTTCCGCCGGTGAATTGTCGGCCTTCGTGTTTTATGCCATTGTTGTTGCGGGCTCGGTTGGCGCGATTAGCGAGGTCATTGGCGATTTGCAGCGTGCTGCTGGTGCGGCCGAACGGTTGATCGTCCTGCTTCAGACCCAGCCAGCCATTGCTGCCCCGACCCATGCCGTTGCCATGCCGGATCATCATCAGGGCAATGTCCGGTTTGAAAATGTTACCTTCCATTACCCGGCCCGGCCCGATCGTTCGGCCCTGACCGGGTTCTCGCTTGATGTGCATGCAGGCGAAACTGTTGCGCTGGTCGGCCCGTCGGGAGCGGGTAAAACCACTGTCTTTCAGTTGTTGCTGCGCTTTTACGATCCGGCATCGGGCACGATCTCGCTTGATGGTGTCGATATTCGCCAGGCCGACCCGATTGCCGTTCGTGAACGCTTGGGCCTGGTCGCGCAGGACCCGGTTATTTTTGCCGCCAATGCTTGGGAAAATATCCGTTATGGCCGCCCCGATGCATCAGATGTCGATGTGCGTGCGGCCGCCGAGGCGGCCCATGCCAGCGAGTTTCTGGATCGCTTGCCCGATGGTTTTAATACCTTTCTGGGTGAAAAAGGTGTGCGCTTGTCTGGCGGGCAACGCCAGCGGATCGCCATTGCCCGTGCCATTCTGCGCAACCCTTCGGTGTTGCTGCTAGATGAAGCAACCAGCGCATTGGATGCCGAAAGCGAACAGGTGGTGCAAAAGGCGCTTGAAACCATCATGAAATCGCGAACGACGCTGGTGATTGCACATCGCCTGTCAACCGTGCTGCATGCAGACCGCATTGCCGTGATTGATGATGGTCGGCTGGTTGCCATCGGCTCGCATCACGAGCTGCTTGAAAGCAGTCCGCTTTATGCCCGTTTGGCCAAATTACAGTTTGAAAGTGACGCCGCCTGATATCCTTCTGATATCCTTGCCCATTGCCCCTATGCGCGGGCGGGCCGCAACATCATTAAAAACACAACGCCGGCGGTTTCATTGACACCTCCGGCGTTTGTTTGTTTGCGTCTGCCAATTGGCGTTTTGGGTATGATCGTGATCAGTTATGTCTGCCCCATATGAAGGGAATGCATAGCGGCATATTTGGGTCTACAGCCCCATACGATCAGCAAGTTCATGCCACTTCATGATCGCAGGCAAAAACCACGGATTGCCATAGTAAAACGGTCGACCTTTAAACGGATAATCTTCGAATGTGGTGCGGCCTTCGGCAAGCCCCAAAACCTTTTGCGCAATTTTGCGCCCGAAATAGTTTGACCGTCCAACCCCCGAACCGCAATAACCCATGGCATAATGCAGGCCATCAAGTTCGCCAATATGGGGAACATGATCGAAGGTATAGGCAATCAGCCCGGACCACGCGTAATCGATTTTAGCGGTTTCAAGTTGGGGAAACAACCTGACCATGAAATTGCGCAGATAGTGTGAATAAAGGTCGGGCCGATCGCCACGTCCAAAGGCACGGCCGCCAAACAAAATACGTTTGCCATCAGGCGAGGGGCGATAATAGGCCGATAGCCTTTCGGTGCTGCCGTGGCAACGTAATTTGGGCGAAACAGAACGGATCACAGATTCGGGCAATTCCTGTGTGGCTATCATGGCAGAACGAATGGGAATCAGGCGCCGCTTAAATTGCGAAAATGCCCCGCCAGTATAGCCATTGGTGGCGATAATGACATGACCGGCATTGATTTGCCCGGTATCAAAGCGAACGCTAAATTGCCCGTTTTGTTTTTGAACAGTGCGCACAGGCGTTTGTTCAACCAGCATGGCACCTTCTGTTCGGGCAATCTGGCATAAGCCGCGAAACAGCTTTGCCGGTTGGACGGCACCGTCGGTTGGATAAACCAGTCCGCCATAATAACGATTGCTGCCAACTTCTTGCAGCTGTTCGTTGCGGCTAACCTCAATTGCCGGGAAATCGACAATCTTTGCCAACTGGTTTGCCTGTTCAACCAGCCCGGCATAATGCGACGGGTGGCTGGCCCCGCGAAACCGCCCACATATTTGCAGGTCACATTCAATCTGTTCGTCGCGGATGAATTTTACCAGCCAGTCAAACGCGACCAGGCTTTCCTTGATTGAGGCATGAACCTGATCGCGCCCGTAATGGCGTTCCAGCCCGTTAACACCCAGTTTGCTGAAACTCGGCCCCAGCATTCCCCCGGTGCGGGTGCTGGCACCGCTGCCTAAATGTCCGGCTTCAAACAGAGCAACCTTTAAACCGGCACGGATCAGGGTTATGGCCGCCGACAAACCGGTGAAGCCGCCGCCGACAATAGCCACATCGACAGAAGCGGGCAGGTCCTGGTGCCGAAATGTTGCAGGTGCAGCCCTGACGGATGTGTCTTCAAGCCAATAAGGCGCATGGGTGTAATTCGATGAATGTTTTGCCAACATTTCGATCATTTTCCGTTTTTTTGACGTGGTTGTTTTTGCAGGCTGCAATCAGCTAAAGGATATGGTCGAGAAATTCCTTCGTGCGGTCCCATTGCGGATTTAGCAAAACCTGTTCTGGCGGCCCGACCTCAACAATCTCGCCATCCTGCATAAAGACAACGCGGTCAGCGACCTGACGGGCGAATTGCATTTCGTGGGTCACGCACACCATTGTCATGCCTGTTTTTGCAAGGTTAACCATCACATCAAGCACTTCCTTGACCATTTCCGGGTCAAGGGCGGATGTGGGTTCGTCAAACAGCATGATTTTCGGTTCCATCGCCAAGGACCGCGAAATGGCCACGCGTTGTTGCTGACCACCGGAAATCTGCCCGGGAAAACGATCTGCCAGATCGGCAATACCAACCCGGTCCAGCAAACTCATGGCAATGTCGCGGGCTTCGCGGTCGCTTTTTTTACGAAGCCATGTCAGGCCCAAAGTGCAGTTTTGCAAAACACTTAAATGGGGGAACAGGTTAAAGCTTTGAAAGACCATGCCGATGGTCTGATGAATATAGCGGTTGCTTTGGGCATTACGCTGCAAGGGGTGGCCAAATACTGAAACCTGCCCTTCCTGATATTCTTCAAGATGGTTCAGGCACCGGATCAGGGTTGATTTTCCTGATCCGGATGGACCGCACACCACCATGATTTCACTTTCCGCGATATCAAGCGATATATCGCGCAAGACGTGATGGGCTCCATACCATTTGTTAAGTCCGCTGATTTCGATGGCACGGCCAGGTAATGTCGGGGCGGGCGCCGAACGGTTCTGCAGGGTCATGAGCGATCCACCTTCAGGCGTTTTTCAAGGTTAAGGCTGTATTGCGACATGCTGTAGCAAAGGACAAAAAACAGGATCGAGATCATGGCGATGGGTTCGGTATGCAGCCCGATCCAGTCCTTGTCGTTTGCGATGTTGCGGGCCATCAGCATGATGTCGAACAGGCCGATAATGGAGACCAGCGTGGTATCTTTTAGAATGCTGATGAACGAGGTCATGATATTGGGGATCATCAGGCGTAATGCCTGGGGCAAGACAATAAGCAACATGGTGAACCCGTATCCCAGACCAAGCGATTGTGCCGCTTCATATTGCCCGCGTGGAATGGCTTGCAAACCGCCACGAATGTTTTCGGCCATATAGGCACCGGCAAAAATGCAAACAGCAAAAAGAACCTGGGACAGCTTGTTGAGTTCAACATCACTTGGCAGAAAAATCGGTAACAGCGTTACGGCCATAAACAGAACCGTAATCAGGGGAACCGCACGTACAAGTTCGATCACCAGCAGTGATAACCAATGAATAACCGGCAATGTCGATTGGCGCCCCAGTGCCAGTACCACCCCGATTGGAATGGACATGGTAATTGCGAAGGTGGCGATGATCATGGTCAGGAACAGTCCGCCCCATCGTTCGATCGCCACGGGTTGCAGTTGTGCCTGCGATAGAACAACCGCCACCGGCAGGCTTAATAAAGCCCACACCAAAAGCAGGCACAGGGTTTGTGACCCGCGATTGAACAGGCGCGATGCCAAGGGCTGAAGCATTTGGCAAAGATGTGGTTTGTTTAAAACCGCCAAAAGCCAGTTTGTGTACAGCAATATAAAAAAGCCACTTGCAAGGCAGGTTAGAACCGCGTGGACAATGCCAATATCGCCCCTGAATGAGCCGCCCAGAAACAGATAGGCCCCAAAAAACGGATATAGCGCTATCCATGACAGCAAGATAAAATTGCGATAGGCGATTTTCTGGCAGCTCAGCGGGAAAAGCCACATCACGGCAAGGATGAAACCAAGGTTAACGCGCCATTGCTGTTCTGCCGGGTACCGGCCATAAATCAGCCCGTTAAACCAGCTGATGACACCGGCCCAACATGCGCCATCCGGGCTGATATTCATGCATTCGCGCCGGGTGCTGGCGTGCCACACGGCATCAAATACGGCCCAGTCAAGGGCCGCCCTGATGACATACCAGGCCAGAACCACAACCGCGATTGTCAGAATGCTGTTGCCGATGGTGTTAAAACAACGGCTGCGAATGCGGCGGATAATGTTTTGTTCATTTTGGGTTGGCAGACGTGCAGGTTTCGCAACGAACTGTTTTAGCCCGGTTTGGTTGCTCATTTATCTGGCCTTGTACTGCACGTGGGCATTATACCGGTTTAGCAAATAGGAAATGCTCAGGCTGACCACGATGTAAAAACCCATGACCATCGATATGATTTCAATGGCGCGCCCTGTCTGGTTGATCGAGGTCTGCATGAAAACCGACACGATTTCTGGAAAACCGATAGCAACGGCAAGGGATGAATCCTTCACGGCCACAAGCCAGGAATTCGCCAGCGGCGGAATAATCGCCCGCACAGCCTGGGGGATCAGTACAAGGCGCAAGGTCTGATACCGGGAAAACCCGATCGTCGCGGCGGCTTCATGTTGCCCCTTGTCAATGGATTGCATCCCCGCACGAACAGTTTCTGCAATTGCTGCTGATCGGTAAACCGTCATGGCAACAAAGGCCGCCCCGAACGCTGCTGGAATATATCGCCCGCCTTCAAGATTAAAACCGTCAAGGGCGGGAACCGACCAGGTTAGAGAACGGCCAAGAAAAATCACGCAGGCAAGTAATAAAACAGCCCAGCATCCCCAACCTGCCATACCTGCCCGCGATTTTTGCGTACGCGCATCCGGGCCTGATCGGGAAGACCATCGCAAAAACCAGCCGCCAAACACAAAGGCGCATGTCGCAATCACAAACCAGCTGAGGGGGATATCTGACTGTGCTGCGGGAAAATAGAACCCGCGATTGTTCAGGAAAAACACCTCGCCAAAGGAAAATCCCTGGCGTGGGGGCGGCAAGGCCGAAAAAACTGCGGTGAACCAGAAAATGATCTGGATCAGCAAGGGAACATTTCGAACCACTTCGACATAACAACGGGCCAGTTGGGCCACCAACGGGTTGTGCGACAGGCGAAGAATGCCGACAATGGTGCCGATAAGGGTGCCAAAAAGGATTACTGCCGCCGATAACACCAGCGTGTTGGTAATGCCAACGAAAAAGACCCGCCAGTAACTCATCCCCGGGTCATAGGGAATAAGGCTCCAGCTAATATTAAACCCTGCGGTCGTGGTCAGAAAGTCAAAACCGAAAACCATTCCCAGTCGGTCAAGGTTATGGGCCGCGTTTGAAAACAGATACAGAAAAAGCAAAAGGACGAGTAAAAGCACCGCGCTTTGAATAAAGCCGGCGCGTGCCGAATCCTTGTTTAAAAAAGCGACCAGCGACCGACGCCCAACCAGGTTGGAACCAGAACGGGCAGGGGGGGATTTGCGTGATTTTTGCGTCGAAGAGGGGATCATGCCGGGGAACCGAACCTTGAAAGGTTTGAAACAGGCAGGCCGAAAGGCCTGCCTGAAATGTCAGAACCAACGCGCGTTAACGGAACGATTTGGCGTACATCAGCCCGCCATCCTGCCACAGGGCGTTTAGCGTACCTTTGCGTTCAAGGCCTAAAACACTTTCAGGGCCGACATTGCGGGCATAAATCTCGCCATAATTGCCAACGGCTTTGATCACCTGATAGGCCCAGTCCGGCGATAGTCCAAGGCCGGTGTTCAGATCGCCTTCAACACCCAGGATACGGCGGACAACCGGGCTGGCTGAATTGTTTTTCATCTCATCAACATTGGCTGAGGTGATGCCATATTCTTCGGCGGCAACCATCGCTTCAAAGGTCCATTTCACAACATTGGCCCATTCGCTGTCATTTTGGGTCACCGCAAAGGAAAGGGCTTCTTTCGAAATGGTTTCGGGCAGGACGATATAATCGTCCGGGTTCGGTGCGGCCGAACGTTGTGCTGCCAGGCCCGATTTGTCATTGGTCAGGGCATCGCAGTTTTGATTGAAAAACGCAGTGTTGCGAACAGCAGAATCATCAAACACCACGGTTTTAAGGTCCAGTTCGTGGGTGCGGCTGTAATCGGCAAGGTTCAATTCGCTTGATGTCCCGGTGAGAACGCAAACCGTTGCCCCCTTCAGGTCCTTGACCGAGTTTACCCCCAGATCCTTACGCACCATGAAACCCTGGCCGTCATAAAAATAGGTTTCAAGAAAGTCCAGACCCTGGCTGGTATCGCGCGATAGCGTCCATGTCATGCCTTTCGACAGCATATCGCCTTCGCCACTTTTGATGGAGGTAAAACTTTGTGCCCATTGAACCGGCATGAATTTGACTTTTGACGCGTCACCAAACACTGCTGCGGCAACCCCGCGGCACATGTCAATGTCCATTCCCTGCCATTCGCCGTCTTTGTTAAGGCTATAAAATCCGGGGAAGGAATTGCCAATCACGCAGCTCAAATATCCGCGATCCTTGACCTGTTGCAGGGTGTTGGTGCGTTCCTGCGCGATGGCCGACGGGCTGGTTGCAGCCTGCATCACAAAGATTGCGGTCCCCGCAGCCACAATTGACTTTACTTTATTCATTTTGATTCCCTGTTTTAAAATTCTTGTTCGTTGGGCATTCGCCGTAAAAGCATATTCCCAGACTGAAACGGTGCAATTTGGTATCGCACTTTTTGTTATTTGTGCCGCGCTCTGATCCGACGCTTGATCTGATGCTAGTTTAAGTACTTTAATAATGATATTGAATGTTTTTAATAAGGTTATAACTTTAGATTATGGCGATGAATGTCAGGCGCTTGCGGATTTTCCACGAGGTTTTTGTGACCGGAAGTATCACCCGGGCCGCCGAAAGAAGTTTTGTCAGCCAGCCCGCGGCGAGCAAAATGCTGACCAATCTCGAAAGCGATATTGGCTACAGGCTGTTTGCGCGCAGTAACGGCAAACTGATCCCGACCGACGAAGCCCATTTCCTGCATGACGAGGTTTATGCCTTGCTTCAGGGCCTTAATCATCTTGATGACAGCTTGAAAGCGGCAAAAAACAACAAGGCCGGTCGCCTGCGCATTTGCAGTATTTTCGGTCCATCTTATCGGTTCTTGCCAGAATTGATTGCGCGCTATTTACAAAAGCATCCCGGTGTCCAGGTCAGCTTGCATCAGGCGGGGTGTTCGGTGATTCGTCAGGGAATATCAACCGGCCAATATCAGATCGGGCTTGTCGATAAATCGCAAAGTTCCTTTAGCCACGAATCGGTGGCGATGGATTTGTTATGTCACTGCGCGATCCACAAGGATCACCCGGCGGCGCATCTGGACGCACTCACACCCGAAGCTATTGCCGATTCTCCCTGGGTCACCCTTGATTCCGAGAATGCGACAACAAAGGCTCTAAAAAGGATCTATGCGGATCGCGGGCTTGCATTCAACCGGGCGGTGGAGGTTCACACAACGGTTCATGCCCTGTCTTTTGTTAATCTTGGGGTCGGGGTGGCATTGGTCGATGCGCTAAATTGTCGTTTGTTCGCAGACTCATTTAACCTGTCCAATGTCAGGCTTTTGCCCTTTCGCCCGCAAATTCTCGAACCGCTTGAGGTGATTACCTCAAATGTGCATCCGTTATCGGGTGTCGCCCGCGAATTTTATGATGTGATGCTGGACGAACTTCAGACATTTTCCCAGCGATGATTGCAGAAATATCCGTATATCCTGCCCGATTGTCGTGTCCGGAGCCCCCGAAAAGGGCCAACCGTCTGCGATGGTAAAACGCTGCATGTTATGGGAACAAAACAAAACCCTGCCAGGGGGAACTGGCAGGGTTCGGAAGAACGACAAATCGTTAGATCGCTTCAGTCGGCGCTGGCAACTTTCGCCCCTTTGATCGCCAATTCGGCATATTGCTTTTGCAATTGCTCCGAACTGTTACGGAAACGATCAAGTTCCTTCCCGGTCAGGGTCCGTCCGCTTGGCATTTTCACGCTGATCGGGTTGACCTGATGGGCTGATTTCAGAATTTCAAAATGCAGGTGCGGGCCGGTGGCGCTGCCGCTCATGCCGACATAGCCAATCACATCACCCTGTTTCACCCGCGATCCGGTATGCAGCCCTTTGGCAAAGCGCGACATATGACCATAGGCCGTTTCATAGCTGCTGTTGTGGCGCAGGCGAATATAATTGCCATAGCCGCCAACCTTGCCAATGCGTTCAATGGTGCCGTTACCGGCAGCAAAAATCGGCGTTCCGGTCGGGGCGGCAAAATCGACCCCCTGATGCATGCGGCTATATCCCAAAATCGGATGTTTGCGCATGCCAAATCCCGAAGACAGGCGAGAACCGTTAATCGGTGTGCGCATCAAGGCGCGACGAAACGATTCGCCTTTCTCGTTGTAAAAATCCTGGTTGCCATCGCTGTCGGTATAGGAATACAGGCGATAGTCGGTGCCGCGAATGCTCATGCTGGCATAAACAATGTCACCATGGCGCACCAGATCGCCTTTGGTATTTTTCATGTCGTCATACATGACTTCAAAGCTGTCGCCGGGCTGAATGTCACGCTGAAAATCAACGTCATAGCTATACAGCTTGATCATTTCCATCAGCACCGATAACGGCATGCCGTTCTTTTCTGCCGCCATAAACAGGCTCTGATCAATGGTGCCGCTTGTTGCATTGGGCGAGCTTACCAGTTCGACCTTGTCTGTCGATGCGCTAAATCCGTCGTCAGTGCGCGATACCGAAACAATGGTTTCCGCATCGGGCTGAAAGCGCAAAGTGTCGAGAAGGTCGCCGGTGTCGCCGCTGATTTCGCTGGCATAAACCAGGTCAAATTCCTGGCCAGCCCGCAATTTGCGCGGATTATAAACGTCGCGCAGTGCTTCAATTGCTTCAAACGCAACCGAACGCTCCAAACCTGCACCGGTCAGCACGGCCATCAGGTTTGATCCTTTTTCCAAAACAACAGTATCCTGCCGTGATGAATTATTTTGATCTTGGAGGGAACCTTCAACTGCATGTGTCGTTTCCGCAACAGAAGCAACTTCATTGAGCGCCTGATGCTTCGGCGACATTGCAGGTTTCGGCATGGTCGCGCTTTCCGCTGCATAAGCAGAAAGTGGGCCATGGTGTCCCTGTTGTGGGTCGGAAAGAATATAGCCAGTTGTCCCGCCAATAATGGCCGCAAGTGCAGCAAGTGATACGATTTGTCTTCCGGCCATTGCCGCAGATCTCCCCTGTCGTCAAAAATGCAGTGTACCCAACGTGTTGCTCTTTTTGGCAACATCGGCGGAAGTGTTATACAAAATGACAGACAATTGTGAAACCCTAATTGCCTGCCTTGTGTGGTCAGGTTGCCAAAGTCAGTGTGCCAGTATGAAGGTTTAAGAAGTGTTGAGGCCTCTTGAAAAACCTGTTCCCGGCGCGCGTCATCTGCCCGTGGACCATGGCAGGAAAATGGCAGTCGTTTAACGATCTGAAATACGCCTCTTTTGTTGATGCCGGGACGACGTTGCCACAGGCGGGCAGCAGCGCATCGCACAGCTTTTCCCGCCCTGGTTCTCCGACTTATATATGGGATGAAGATCTGGATCGTTTTTTAACCCTGCCGACCGTCTTCGAGATTACGAATAAGGGTGGCGCACTTTTAAACCCACCCTTGTTTCTGCGTCTTTCTGCGTTCCATGATGCATGGTAGCAATTTATGTACCGTTTTTTCCGGGGGGGCTGGCTGGATTAAGGCATTGGCGGGCCGTATGGATGCCTTCCATCTGGCGATTTACGGCACCTTACGCCTCAGGCGGGAACGCCTCGCGGATCTGTTCTCTTTCGGGTTTTCTTTTGCCCGGGAAATCCCAAGGTTCCGTAAAAAACGTCATTTTTGTTTAAAAAAGGTATTTACAGGTCCGGCTTAGGCCCCTATAACCCGCCTCCACCGACGGGGCGCGGCGCTACGAACTAGG
>NZ_CAXBJJ010000009.1:0-260651 GCF_963976115.1 uncultured Thalassospira sp. | reverse complement strand
CCGTGAAGGCGGTCGTACCGTCGGCGCAGGCGTCGTTGCAAAGATCATTGAATAATTTCCTTGATCTTTGTATCGCGGGCGGCTACATAAGCCGCCCGCGATACTTTTTGCGGCAATCGTCAACTCCAGTTGAGGGGCCGGTGTCCTTTTGAGGGCTCCGGTACATAATTACATGGATAGTCAGAACATTCGCATTCGCCTTAAGGCGTTTGACCATCGCGTGCTGGATCAGTCCACGCGCGAGATCGTCAATACGGCGAAGCGCACTGGCGCAGAGGTCCGCGGCCCAATTCCGCTGCCGACCCGCATCGAAAAATACACTGTTCTGCGGTCTCCGCACATCGATAAGAAATCGCGTGAGCAGTTTGAAATCCGTACGCACAAGCGTCTTCTCGACATTGTCGACCCGACCCCGCAAACCGTTGATGCTCTTATGAAGCTCGACCTTGCTGCCGGTGTCGACGTCGAGATCAAACTTTAATCGGGAGTAAGCCGCAATGCGTAGTGGACTTATTACCCAGAAGGTCGGCATGACCCGCGTCTTTAACGACGATGGTTCCCACCTTCCTGTAACAGTTCTGAAGGTCGAAGATCTTCAGGTTGTCGCCAACCGTACCAATGAACTCGACGGCTACGTCGCTGTTCAGCTTGGTTATGGCAAAGCGAAAGTGAAAAACGTATCGAAGCCGATGCGCGGTCACTTCGCCAAAGCCAAGGTTGAGCCGAAAGCCAAACTTGCTGAATTCCGCGTTAGCGAAGATGGCCTGATCGAAGTTGGTGCAGAGCTTTCTGCTACTCACTTTGTTGATGGTCAGTACGTTGACGTAATCGGCACCTCCATCGGTAAAGGTTTTGCCGGTGCGATGAAGCGTCACAACTTCGGTGGTCTTCGTGCGTCGCACGGTGTGTCTGTATCGCACCGTTCGCATGGTTCCACTGGTCAGTGTCAGGATCCGGGCCGCGTCTTCAAAGGTAAGAAGATGGCAGGTCACATGGGTGCCGCACGTGTTACCGTTCAGTCCTTGAAAATCGTCACTTCTGACGAAGCAAAAGGTCTGATCCTGGTTCATGGTGCAGTCCCGGGTCACAAGGGCGCATATGTCCTTGTTAAGGATTCTGTGAAACGTGCTGCGCCGGAAGGTCTTCCGTTCCCAGCCGCGCTTAAGGGTGCTGCCCCGGCTGCTGAAGAAGCTGTCGCCGAGGATAAGGAATAAGCATCATGAAGCTCGACATTCTTAAACTTGACGCTTCCAAGGCCGGTAACATTGATCTCGCAGAAGAGATCTTTGGTCTGGAAGTGCGTCGCGACGTTCTGCACCGTATGGTGAACTGGCAGTTGGCAAAACGCCGTGCTGGTACCCATAAGGTAAAAGAAAAGTCGGAAATTTCCGCAACCACGAAAAAGTTCGTGCGTCAGAAAGGTAGTGGCGGTGCTCGTCACGGTTCCCGTAAGGCAGCACAGTTCCGTGGTGGTGGGGTTGTGCATGGTCCGCGTGTTCGCGATCACGCACACGATCTGACCAAGAAATTCCGTAAGCTCGCGCTTAAAACCGCTCTGTCGGCTAAAGCAAAGGACGGTAAGCTTATCGTTCTTGATAATGCGGAATTCTCGGATGCTAAAACCAAGAGTCTGGTTGCAGTTTTCAACAAACTCGGCTGGAAGTCTGCATTGATCATTGACGGTACGCAGGTCAACGAAGGTTTTGCTCGCGCTGCGCGCAATATCCCGCAAATTGATGTGTTGCCTGAGATCGGTGCTAACGTCTATGACATCCTTCGCCGTGACACCTTGGTGCTCACCAAGGGTGCGGTCGAAGCGTTGGAGGCACGTCTCAAATGACGATCATCAGCAAAGAGCGGATGTACGAAGTCATCCGCGCCCCGCATATTACTGAAAAGTCGACGTTGATTTCTGAACACAACGCAGTTGCGTTCAAAGTCGCGATCGACGCCACCAAGCCGGAGATTAAGGCTGCTGTGGAAGGTCTGTTCGGGGTGAAGGTCAAGGCGGTCAATACCTCTGTGGTAAAAGGAAAGACCAAGCGTTTTCGCGGTATTTCCGGTCGTCGGAGCGATTTCAAGAAAGCGATGGTAACCCTCGAAGAGGGTCATTCCGTCGATGTGACTACGGGAATCTAAGACAATGGCTTTGAAGAAGTTTAAACCAACCTCTCCTGGTCGCCGTCAGCTGGTTCTTGTCGATCGTTCTGATCTCCACAAGGGCAAGCCGATTAAAGCGTTGACCGAAGGTCTTCGCAAGAAAGGTGGCCGTAACAACACTGGTCGTATCACCGCCCGCCGTATTGGTGGTGGTCACAAACGTCGTTACCGTATGATCGATTTCAAACGTACCAAGTTTGATATTGTCGGTACCGTCGAGCGTTTGGAATATGATCCGAACCGCACCGCGTTTATCGCGTTGGTTCGTTATTCTGACGACGAATTGGCCTACATCCTAGCACCACAGCGTCTCGCTGTTGGCGACAAGATTATTGCCGCTGAACGCGTAGATATTAAGCCGGGCAATGCCGCACCGCTGAAGAATATTCCGGTCGGTACCATTATCCATAACGTCGAACTGAAAGCCGGTAAAGGTGGTCAGGTCGCACGTTCAGCAGGTGCCTATGTGCAACTTGTTGGTAAGGATCAGGGTTACGCCCAGCTGAAGCTGTCCTCCGGTGAAGTACGTTTGGTTCGTGGTGAATGCATGGCTACCATTGGTGCCGTGTCTAACCAGGACCATCAAAACATCAACCTTGGTAAAGCCGGCCGTAATCGCTGGCTTGGCAAACGTCCTTCGGTTCGTGGTGTAGCCATGAACCCGATCGATCACCCGCATGGTGGTGGTGAAGGTCGTACATCGGGTGGTCGTCATCCGGTTACGCCGTGGGGTAAGCCTACCAAGGGCAAACGTACCCGCTCGAACAAAAAGACCGACGCGCTTATCATGCGCCGTCGTCACAAGAGCTAACGGAGGAGGCTAGACTATGGCGCGTTCCGTTTGGAAGGGTCCGTTCGTTGACGGATACCTTCTTAAGAAAGCCGATACTGTCCGTGCCTCAGGCCGGAATGAGGTAATTAAGACCTGGTCGCGGCGCTCGACGATTTTGCCGCAATTTGTAGGCCTCACCTTTGGGGTTTATAATGGCCAGAAGTTTCTGCCAGTGCTCGTGAACGAAGATATGATCGGTCACAAGTTTGGTGAATTCTCGCCGACCCGTACCTACTATGGTCACGCGGCCGACAAAAAGGCGAAGAGGAAGTAACGATGGGTAAGAAAGCTGACATCCGTCGGCTGGCGGATAACGAGGCTGCTGCTTCGCTCCGGGCTTTACGCATTTCCCCGCGTAAGCTCAACCTCGTCGCCGAGTCGATCCGTGGTATGAAGGCAGAAGCTGCTTTGGCAGAACTGACCTTCTCCAACAAACGTATTTCGCAGGACGTCAAAAAGCTGCTGGAATCGGCAATCGCAAATGCCGAGAACAACCATCAGCTTGATGTTGATCGTCTCTTTATCAAAGAGGCGTCTGTTGGTAAGGCCTTCGTGATGAAACGTTGGCGCGCCCGTGCACGCGGTCGTGTCGGCAAGATCATTAAGCCGTTCTCCAACATCCGCATCGTCGTTTGCGAACGTGAGGAGACCGAGTAATGGGTCAAAAAGTAAATCCGATCGGTCTACGCGTTGGGATTAACCGTACCTGGGATTCCCGCTGGTACGCCAACAAGACCGATTTCGCTGATCTTCTTCATGAAGATATTGCGATCCGTAATTTCATCTTCACCCGGCTTAAGCAGGCCGGTGTCTCGAAGGTGATTATCGAACGTCCGGCGAAAAAAGCCCGCATCTCGATTCACTCTGCCCGTCCGGGTGTTGTGATCGGGAAAAAAGGCCAGGACATCGAGAAGCTCAAGAACGATCTGCAGAAGATGACCAAGTCAGAAGTGCAGGTTAACATCATCGAAATCCGTAAACCGGAAATCGATGCCAAGCTGGTCGCTGATAACATCGCCCAGCAGCTTGAGCGCCGTGTTTCGTTCCGTCGCGCTATGAAGCGCTCGGTTCAGAACGCAATGCGTCTCGGTGCTGGTGGCATTCGTATTAATGCTGCTGGTCGTCTTGGTGGCGCTGAAATCGCTCGTACCGAATGGTATCGTGAAGGTCGCGTTCCGCTGCACACGCTGCGTGCGGACGTTGATTATGGCACTTCAGAAGCACACACCACCTATGGTGTTTGCGGTCTGAAGGTCTGGATCTTCAAGGGCGAAATCATGGCACATGATCCGTTGGCTTCAGAGCGTAAAGCGCTCGAGTCGGCTGGTTCCGGTCGTAAGTAAGGAGATCCCGATATGCTTTCTCCGAAACGTACAAAGTTCCGTAAAGCCTTCAAAGGTCGCCTGAAAGGGCAGGCCAAAGGTGGTACCGAACTGAATTTCGGCGCTTATGGCTTGAAAGCCTTGGAGCCGGAGCGTATAACGGCGCGTCAGATCGAAGCGGCTCGCCGCGCGATCACTCGCCACATGCGCCGTCAAGGTCGTGTGTGGATACGCGTTTTCCCGGATCTACCGGTTTCGCAGAAGCCTGCCGAAGTCCGTCAGGGTAAAGGTAAAGGCTCGATCGAGTATTGGTCGGCACGCGTTAAACCGGGGCGGATTATGTTTGAACTCGACGGTGTTCCGTTGGATCTTGCACGCCGAGCTTTCGAGCTGGCAGCGGCAAAATTGCCGATCAAGACCAAGTTTGTCACACGTCTTGGTGAAGGGGAGTAATTAGTGATGAAAGTTGCTGATCTCCGCGCTAAAAGCGCTGACGAACTAAAACAGATGCTGCTGGACCTGCGTAAGGAGTCGTTCAATATGCGATTCCAGCAGGCTTCTGGTCAGTTTGAGAACACTGCGCGGGTCCGTCAGGTCCGTCGTGATATCGCCCGCATCAAAACCCTTCTCGGTAACGAGAAGGGTGCGACCGCGGCCTAACAGGACACGCAGAGGAGTAAACACACATGCCGAGGCGTGTATTGCAGGGGACAGTCGTTTCTACAAAGAACGACAAGACTGTGGTGGTCCGTGTGGAACGCCAGGTCATGCACCCGCTGTATAAAAAGTACGTGCGCAAGTCGAAGAAATTCCACGCGCACGATGAAGAGAACCGCTTCAAGACGGGTGACGTTGTTCGCATTCGCGAATGCAAACCGATCTCCAAATTGAAGTCTTGGGAAGTAGTGGTCGAGGAGTGAGTCCTCAGCCCAATCATAGTCAAGGGGTAAACCCATGATCCAGATGCAGTCCAATCTGGACGTTGCCGACAATAGTGGCGCTCGCCGCGTCCAGTGCATCAAGGTGCTGGGCGGTTCGAAGCGCAAAACCGCTCACGTTGGTGATGTTATCGTGGTTTCCGTTAAGGAAGCCATCCCGCGCGGTCGTGTAAAGAAGGGTGCAGTTCACAAAGCTGTCATCGTTCGCACCGCAAAGGAAATTCGTCGTGCCGATGGCTCGGCGATCCGCTTTGACCGTAACGCTGCCGTTCTCATTAATGCGAATGGCGAGCCGATCGGCACGCGTATTTTCGGCCCGGTAACCCGTGAACTTCGTTCGCGTGGTTACATGAAGATCATTTCGCTCGCTCCGGAGGTGCTGTAATGGCTGCCAAGATTAAAAAGGGCGATCGCGTCATTGTTCTGACGGGTAAAGACAAAGGGAAGACCGGCGAAGTTCTCGCCGCATTCCCGACCGAGAACAAGGTTCTGGTTTCGGGCATCAACCTGGTGAAACGTCACCAGCGCCCGTCCGGTGCTGATGCCGGTGGCATTGTCGAGAAGGAAGCGAAAATTAACGTTTCCAATCTCGCGATTGTTGACCCGAAAGAAAATAAGCCGACCCGCGTCGGTTTTAAGACCCTTGATGATGGTCGCAAGGTTCGCTTCGCGAAGCTTAGCGGCGAAGTCATCGACAAGTGAGGGACGGAAAAATGACGCGCCTGCGCGAACATTATAAAGAAGTGGTGCGTGACGCACTCCTAGAGCAGTTCTCTTACGGGAACAGCATGGAGATTCCGCGCCTCGAAAAGATCGTGATCAACATGGGTGTCGGCGACGCCACCCAAGATCGCAAAAAACTGGATGGTGCAGTTGCGGATCTCGCGGCTATCACCGGTCAGAAGCCTATCTTCACGGTAGCGAAAAAGTCGGTAGCGGCTTTCAAACTTCGTGAAGGCATGAACATCGGTTGTAAAGTGACCTTGCGTCGCGACCGTATGTTTGAGTTCCTGGACCGTCTGGTCACCATCGCGCTTCCGCGCGTTCGTGACTTCCGCGGCCTGAACAAAAAATCCTTTGATGGTCGTGGCAACTTTGCCATGGGCTTGAAGGAACAGTTCGTCTTTCCTGAAGTCGAGTACGACAAAGTTGACTCGGTCCGCGGGATGGACATCATCATTTGTACCACGGCTAAGTCTGACGATGAAGCTCTTGCCCTTCTTAAGGGCTTTGATCTTCCGTTCGGAAACTAACTGGAGGTTGGCCCATGGCCAAGAAGAGCGCTGTAGAGCGTGAACTCAAACGTGAACGCCTGGCGAAGCAATTTGCTGCCAAGCGTGCCGCCCTTAAAGCGGTAATCGGCAACCGCGAAACGTCCCCTGAGGATCGTATCGTGGCTGTGATCAAACTCGCCCAGCTGCCGCGTAACTCGGCCCGCATCCGTCAGCGTATTCGCTGCCAGTTGTCCGGTCGTCCGCGCGGTGTGTATCGCAAATTCCGCCTGTCCCGTATCGCACTTCGTGAACTTGCTTCACGTGGTCAGATCCCGGGCATGGTGAAATCCAGCTGGTAAGGAGGACATCACATGTCGATGACCGATCCCGTAAGTGATATGCTCACGCGTATCCGTAACGGTCAGCGCGTTGGGAAATCCAGCGTTGTCTCGCCGGCTTCGAAACTGCGTACCGGTGTGCTGGATGTTCTCCAGCGCGAAGGTTATATCCGCGGTTATAATGTAAGTGAAATTCGCAAGGGCATCAGTGAAATCAGCATCGAACTCAAGTATTTTGAGGGCGAAGGTGTGATTAAGCAGATCGACCGCGTCTCGACCCCGGGTCGTCGTGTATATTCGAAGATCAAAGATCTTCCGAAGGTATACAATGGCTTGGGCATCGCAGTCCTGTCCACTCCGCGAGGAGTTCTTTCGGATCAGGAGGCTCGCGAACAGAATGTCGGCGGCGAAATCCTCTGCAAGGTATTCTAAGGAGGGCCAACGATGTCGCGAGTAGGTAAAAATCCGGTGGTCGTGCCTAACGGCGTTACCATCACCCTGAACGAAGAGCAGATCAGTGCAAAAGGTAAGCTCGGTGAGCTTAACTTGTCTCTGACCTCGGACGTAACCGTTACCCAGGAAGATAACCAGATCTGGGTGAAACCGAAAAATGATAGTAAGCGCGCTCGTGCCCTTTGGGGTACCACCCGTGCGAACATCTCGAACCTCGTTTCCGGGGTTTCAGAAGGTTTCACCAAGAAATTGGAAATCACTGGTGTTGGTTATCGTGCGCAGGTTCAAGGCAACAAACTTGTTCTGCAGCTTGGCTTCTCACACGACGTGGAAATGGAGATCCCTACGGGTCTTAGCGTCGTTGCTGAAAAGCCGACCCTTGTCGCCATCTCTGGCGCAGATAAACAGCTTGTCGGTCAGTTCGCTGCAAATGCACGCGGCTGGCGCGGTCCGGAGCCTTACAAAGGCAAAGGTGTCCGTTACGAAGGCGAGTATATCTTGCGCAAAGAAGGCAAGAAGAAGTAAGGACTGGCACGATGAACAACGCGAGAAACCTTTTCGAACGTCGCAAGCGCCGCGTTCGTTTTGCGATCCGCCAGAAAGCGGCCGGTCGCCCGCGCCTCAGCGTTCACCGTTCGAACGCGCATATCTATGCGCAGATCATCGACGATCTGGCAGGCACTACTATTGCCTCCGCTTCGTCGCGTGAGAACGGTGATAAAGGCGGAAACGCCGATGCAGCTGTGTTGGTTGGCAAGGCGATTGCCGAACGTGCTGTTGCCGCTGGTGTCAAAACGGTCGTTTTCGATCGTGGCGGGTATTTGTTCCATGGCCGGGTGAAAGCTCTGGCCGATGCCGCCCGTGAGGGCGGTCTGGACTTCTAAGGAGCACGACCATGGCACGTAACCAAAATCAACAGCAAGCGCCGAAAAACCGCGAAGAGACTGAACTCGTTGACAAGCTGGTTGGTATCAACCGCGTCGCGAAGGTGGTCAAAGGCGGTCGTCGTTTTGCATTCTCCGCAATGGTTGTCGTTGGTGACCAGCGCGGTCGCGTCGGCTACGGCACGGGTAAAGCTCGTGAAGTTCCCGAGGCGATCCGCAAGGCCACCGAAGCAGCCAAGCGTAACATGATCCGCGTTCCCTTGCGCGAAGGCCGTACCCTTCACCATGACATTAATGGTCATTTTGGTGCAGGTCGGGTTCTTCTTCGTTCGGCTCCGGCCGGTACCGGTATTATTGCCGGTGGTGCAATGCGCGCGGTTTTTGAAACCATGGGTGTTCAGGATGTGGTTGCCAAGTGCACCGGGTCCAACAACCCCCATAACGTCATCCGTGCAACCCTCGACGCTCTTGTCAATGGCGCTTCACCGCGTCAGGTGGCAGCAAAGCGCGGTCTGAAGGTTGGCGATATCGTTGCCCGTCGCGATAGCGGTTCTGCTGCAGCTACTGCTGCCGCGGCTGCGCTCGAAAAGGAGTAATTCGATATGGCTGCTAGCAAAAAAGCGACCGTTCGCGTTACCCAGACCGGGTCGCCGATTGGACGTCCGGCAGACCAGCGTGCAACGCTGGTCGGTCTTGGTCTCAACAAGATGCACCGGACTCGTGAGCTGGAAGATACTCCGGCTGTTCGCGGAATGATCGCCAAGGTCAAACACCTCGTCCGTGTGGACGAGGCTTGATTGGCCCAGATCGAAAAGGTGTTGATTGATGAAACTCAACGAACTTGCTGATAACCCGGGCGCCCGCAAAGCGCGCACCCGTGTTGGTCGCGGCATTGGTTCGGGCAAAGGCAAAACTTCTGGCGCAGGCCAGAAGGGTCAGAAGTCCCGTTCCGGCGTAGCGATTTACGGTTTCGAAGGCGGGCAGATGCCGATTTATCGCCGCCTTCCGAAACGTGGCTTTAAAAACCCGTTCCGCAAGGAATATGGTGTGGTTAACCTGGGTACCCTTCAGACCGCCGTTGATAACGGTGTTCTTGAAGAAGGTGCAAATGTGACCATCGCCATTTTGGTTGAAAAAGGCCTGGCCCGTCCGCAAAAAGACGGCCTGCGTCTGCTCGCCAAGGGCGAACTTACGGCGAAACTTGCGATCGAAATCACCGGTGCTTCCAAGTCAGCTATTGAAGCTGTCGAGAAAGTCGGTGGCTCGGTGACGGTTCTGGCTCCGGCTGCTGCCGCAGACGAAACCGCAGAGTAAGCCTCTGTAACGACGTGAGGGTCCGGTTCCATCATGCATGGGCCCGGACCCTCCGGTTTTAGTGTATTGGGAGATGAGTGCATGGCATCGGCCGCCGAGCAGCTTGCCGCGAACCTGAACTGGTCGTCTTTCTCCAAGGCGACTGAGCTTAAAAAGCGTATCTGGTTCACTTTGGGGGCGCTTATTGTTTACCGTCTGGGAACATATATTCCTGTTCCTGGCGTGGATCCGTCCATTCTGGCTGATATTTTCCAGCAGAATGCGGGTGGTGTCCTTGGCATGTTTGACATGTTCGCAGGCGGCGCTTTAAGCCGCATGACGATCTTTGCTTTGAACATCATGCCCTACATCTCTGCTTCTATTATCATTCAGTTGATGACGACCGTTTCACCCGCTCTTGAGCAATATAAAAAAGAGGGTGAGCAGGGTCGGAAAAAAATTAATCAATATACCCGCTATCTGACTTTGTTGATCGCGACCATTCAGGCGTGGGGCATTGCTGTCGGTCTCGAAAGCATGTCAGGCTCAAGCGGCGCTGCCGTCCACGAGCCGGGAATGTTCTTCCGCCTCATTGCGGTTGTGACGCTGGTTGGCGGTACAATGTTCCTGATGTGGCTGGGCGAACAGGTAACCCAGCGTGGTATCGGTAACGGTATTTCCCTGATCATTTTCACCGGGATTGTTGCCAACCTGCCGCGCGCCATTGCCGGCACGCTTGAACTTGGCCGTACCGGTGCGCTGTCAGCCCTGGTTATTGTTGCGATTATTGTGATGGCCGTGGGCGTCATTGCCTTTATCGTCTTTATGGAACGTGCACAGCGCCGGGTGCTTATTCAGTACCCGAAACGCCAGGTTGGCATGAAGGTGATGGAAGGGCAAAGCTCGCATTTGCCGCTCAAGATTAACACTGCCGGTGTTATTCCGCCGATTTTTGCCAGTTCGCTGTTGCTGATGCCGCTCTCGGTGGCCCAGTTTACGGCGGGGGCAGACGCACCGGCGTGGTTGACAACGGTTACCGCCGTACTCGGTCGCGGGCAGCCGCTTTATATTGCGCTTTATATCGCTCTGATCGTGTTCTTTGCGTTTTTCTATACGGCTGTTGTGTTCAATCCGGACGATACAGCTGACAACCTCAAGAAGCATGGCGGCTTTATTCCGGGTATCCGCCCGGGCAAAAATACGGCGGCCCATCTTGACTTTATTCTGACTCGCCTGACGGTTTTGGGTGCCGCGTATCTGGCTTTTGTGTGTATCCTGCCAGAATTGTTGATCGCGGAATGGTCTGTACCATTCTACTTTGGTGGTACTAGCTTACTGATCGTTGTCACGGTAACTATGGATACTGTGGCACAGGTTCAGTCGCACATGCTGGCACATCAGTATGAAGGCCTGATCAAGAAATCGAAACTGCGTGGACGTCGCCGATAAGACTGTCCACGCGACTATCAGGGGGTAACGATGAACATTATCCTACTCGGCCCGCCCGGTGCCGGCAAAGGGACCCAGGCCAAACGGCTTGAAACGGGTCGCGGGATGATTCAGCTTTCTACCGGTGACATGCTGCGTGCAGCAGTTGCCGCCGGTACGGAGCTGGGCAAACAAGCCAAGGAAGTCATGGATGCAGGGAACCTTGTCTCCGACGATCTTATGATCGGTTTGATTTCCGAACGTCTTGAACAGGATGACACCAAGGGCGGTTTCATTCTGGATGGATTTCCACGTACCACAGCCCAGGCGGAAGCCCTGGATGTGATGCTGGAACATAAAGGTCTTGAACTGGACTACGTTATTGAATTGCGTGTGGACGATGCGGCGCTTGTGCGCCGGATTGTTGGCCGCTTTACCTGTGCCAAATGCGGGCAGGGGTATCATGATGAATTCCAGAAACCCAAGGTCGAAGGTGTGTGCGACGTTTGTGGCAGCACCGAATTTAAGCGTCGTGCAGACGACAACGCCGAAACGGTTACGTCCCGACTGGAAGCCTATCACAGGCAGACTGCTCCCATCATTCCGTACTACGAAAATGATGGAAAGCTGAAAACAGTTGACGGCATGGCCGAAATCGACGAAGTTACGCGCGAGATTGAAGCCATCCTGGGGTAATTTCCCGGGCAGGGCGTCTTTTTGCTGGCGGGTTGGCAGTAATGCTGGCCCACTTTTGCCGCGCTCTACCCAACCGGATCTGCCGCAGGGTTTGTTAACAGGAAACAGGAGTCTCACACAGTGGCTCGTATTGCTGGCGTAAATATCCCGACTGCCAAACGCGTCGTGATTGCGCTTACCTACATCACCGGTATTGGTCCGGCGAAAGCTAAAGAAATTTGCTCGAAAGCTGGTATCGAAGCGCAGCAGCGTGTTCACCAGCTGAGCGACGATCAGGTTCTGCGTGTTCGCGAAGTTATCGATGCTGATTACGTCGTCGAAGGCGACCTGCGTCGTGAAACCGCAATGAACATCAAGCGTCTGATGGACCTGGGCTGCTATCGCGGTCTGCGTCATCGTCGCGGTCTGCCGGTGCATGGTCAGCGTACCCACACCAATGCCCGCACCCGTAAGGGCCCGGCTAAGCCGATTGCTGGCAAGAAGAAGTAAGGTAGGGGAACGATTATGGCAAAAGCACCTCAGACTCGTGTGCGTCGCCGCGAGCGTAAGAATATTACGAACGGCATCGCCCACGTTAACGCAACCTTCAATAACACCATGATCACCATCACCGACGTCCAGGGCAATACCATTGCCTGGTCGACCGCTGGTGGCATGGGTTTCCGTGGTTCGCGTAAATCAACGCCTTATGCAGCCCAGATGGCTGCTGAAGACGCTGGTAAAAAAGCTGCTGAACACGGAATGAAGACTCTTGAAGTCGAAGTCAAAGGCCCGGGTTCGGGACGTGAGTCGGCTTTGCGTGCGCTTCAGGCTGTCGGCTTTAACATCACGTCGATCAAAGACGTGACGCCGATTCCGCACAATGGTTGCCGTCCGCGCAAGCGTCGTCGCGTCTAATCGCGCCGATCTGCGGACGACCCGCGTATAGGCCCGGGAAACCGGGCCTGTTCGCGTTTCTCGTTGGGGTGCGTAGCACCTCACATTACCCTAGGCTCCAGTTGCGAAGGTGGGTCTCGTGATTCAGAAGAACTGGCAGGAACTGATTAAGCCGACGAAGCTTGATGTTACCCCGGGTACAGACGCCAGCCGCGTCGGTACGATCGTGGCCGAACCGCTGGAGCGCGGTTTTGGTCAGACCCTGGGCAACGCGCTGCGTCGCATTCTGCTGTCATCCCTCCAGGGGGCAGCGGTTACTGCAATCCAGATCGATGGCGTTTTACACGAATTCTCGTCGATCCCGGGGGTCCGGGAAGATGTTACCGACATCATCCTGAACATCAAGACTCTGGGCGTGCGCATGCATGCCGAAGGTCCGAAGAAAATGACTCTGAAGGCGACCGGCCCTGGTGCCGTCACCGCAGGTCAGATTGAAACCGGTGCCGATATCGAAATCCTTAATCCGGGTCTTGAGCTGTGCCACCTTGATGATGGCGCGACGCTCAATATCGAATTTACGGTTGAAAACGGCAAGGGCTATGTTGCTGCGACTGCGCACCGCTCTGCTGATGCACCGATTGGTCTGATTCCGATCGATGCCATTTTCAGCCCGATCCGCAAGGTCGCTTACAAGGTTGAAAACACCCGTGTTGGCCAGGATACCGATTTCGACAAATTGTCGATCACGGTTGAAACCAACGGTTCGGTTACCCCGGAAGACTCGGTTGCCCTTGCTGCACGCATTTTGCAAGACCAGTTGTCGCTGTTCGTGAACTTCGAAGAACCCGAAACGGTTGTCGAAGAGAAGAAAGAAGACGAACTGCCGTTCAACAAAAACTTGCTGCGCAAGGTTGACGAGCTTGAATTGTCTGTTCGTTCGGCAAACTGCCTGAAGAACGACAACATCATTTATATCGGTGATCTGGTTCAGAAGTCCGAAGCAGAAATGCTGCGTACGCCGAACTTCGGTCGTAAGTCGCTGAACGAAATCAAAGATGTGCTGGCACAGATGGGCCTGCATCTTGGGATGGAAGTCGGCGGTTGGCCGCCCGAGAATATTGAAGATCTGGCACGCAAGTTCGAAGACCCGTTCTAAGACGGGGCTTTGGCCTGCGGGTCGATATGGAACGCGTTCTGCGGTCCAGCACAGGATTAACATCCTGATTGGGCATAATTGCCCGCACCGTACGTGCATGACCTGTTTTCAGGGTGGCGTTACGGTTTCACAATCGGTTTCGCGCGCGAAGCCAAGCCAGAAGGAGAGTACTCATGCGTCATGGTATGCAAGGCCGTAAACTTAATCGGACGAAGTCCCATCGTAAGGCAATGTTTGCCAACATGGCTGTTTCGTTGATCACTCACGAACAGATCAAGACGACTCTTCCGAAGGCCAAAGATCTTCGCCCGTATGTCGAAAAACTGATTACGCTGGGCAAGCGGGGCGACCTGCATGCACGCCGTCAGGTGCTTTCGACCCTGCGTGACGAAACGGCTGTTTCCAAGCTGTTTAGCGTTATTGCTGAACGCTATAAAGATCGTAGTGGTGGTTACACCCGCGTTCTTAAAGCCGGTTTCCGTTACGGCGATGCGGCTCCGATTGCACTGATCGAACTTGTTGATCGTGACCCGGAAGCAAAAGGCGCAGAAGACCGCGCCCGCCTCGAAGCAGAGGGCGAAGCCGAAGGTTCGGACGAATAAGTCCGGTTATCTTGGCCGAAGAAACAGACGGGCGGTGCTTTCGGGCATCGTCCGTTTTTTTATGGCCGCTGGCATAGGGGCGGGGATGTCTTCGGGTGTCGTTATCGGGCGATTACGGGGTGAAAACGCACCGTAATCGCGGTGATTTCGCCAACCGGGCGGTCGATGGTTGCGGGCAAGCGGTTTTGAGCCTAAATCTTTTGGGTCCCAGGGTTTTCAAAACCAGCGTGAACCGGCCCCGGTTTCTCTGCCTGTTGCCAGATATGCGCCAGCACGGTGGAAGTTATTCCGTTAAAAAATGAACTGTCCGCCCGCACGGACAGACGATACGCCGGTGTCGCAGGATGTCGAAAGCCACCCATCTCAAGCATGGAAGAGAGAAACGTGCAGGCAAAAAAGATTGGAATGTTCGCGTTGGTACTGGCAATGGGGATGGCAGTGCTGGCAGGGGGGTGGCATCATCAGGCCGCCGCATCTGAACGACGGTTGCCAACCAGTGATGCCGAAATCAAGATGTCGTTTTCGCCGCTGGTCAAACAAACAGCGCCAAGCGTGGTAAACATCTTTACCAAAAAGGTTGTGACGTCGCGACCTGCCAACCCTTTTATGAATGACCCGTTTTTTAGCCAGTTTTTTGGCAACCGGTTTGGCGGGGCGTTTGGTGCACCGCGCCAGCGGATCGAACGATCACTTGGCTCTGGCGTGATTGTGTCGCCCGATGGCACCATTGTTACCAATCGCCACGTTATTGACGGTGCCAGCGAAATACGCGTGGTTCTGCATGACCGGCGTGAATTTGATGCCAAACTGGTTGGTGCGGATGAGCGCACCGACCTGGCCGTTCTCAAACTTCAAGACGTACATGAAGCCTTGCCGACCCTGAAACTTGGCGATTCCGACGATGTCGAGGTCGGGGACCTGGTGCTGGCGATTGGGAATCCGTTTGGTGTTGGGCAAACGGTGACCAGCGGTATTGTTTCCGCCCTGGCGCGTGCTGGTGTAACCGGGCAGGATTATCAGTCCTTTATTCAGACGGATGCGGCGATCAACCCGGGCAATTCCGGTGGTGCGCTGATCGATATGAACGGTGATCTGGTGGGGGTGAATTCGGCCATCTTTACCAAATCAGGTGGTTCGAACGGCATTGGTTTTGCCATTCCGGTGAATATGGTCAAGGTCGTGATGCGTGGCCTGATCAGTGGTGATTTGCGCCGCCCGTGGCTTGGGGCGTCGGGGCAGACCGTGACGGCGGATTTGGCGCGTTCTCTTGACCTTGAACGTCCTGGCGGGGTGCTGATTAATGCTGTTCATCCGCAAAGCCCGGCGCGTCGGTCGGGGTTAAAAGCGGGCGATGTGGTGGTTGCGGTTAACGGGTTGGAAGTGGACGACCCCAATGGCCTGCGGTTTCGCATTGCAACCCTTGAGGCCACAGGCGACGCGGTGTTAACCATTTGGCGTGACGGACGCAAACAGGATGTTTCCGTGCCGCTGGAAGTGGCACCGGAAACACCGGCGCGTGACGAAACCGTTATTGGCGGCCGTAACCCGTTTGGGGGTGCAAAAATTGCCAATCTTAACCCGGCACTGGCCGATGAACTGGGCATTGATACCCTGATGAGCGGTGTTATTGTTCTTGAAGTTCCTGGCAACAGTCTGGCCCGGCAGGCGCGCCTGAAACCTGGCGATCTGATTACGGATGTGAATAAAAACCACATTACCAGCGTTAGCGACCTTAAAACGGCCCTGAAAAGGGGCGAAAAGGGCCGTAACTGGTCGATTGCGGTTAAACGCGATGGCAAAACCCTGACAGCTGACTATACGCTGTAAGATGGTGATATACGATGTTCCGGGGCCGCTTTGCGCCGGAACATCTGTTTGATAAGTGCGTGGGAAACGCACGAAAGGTTAAAAGGCAGGCATGGTATCGTTGTTTGAAAGTCAGGTTGCGCGACCATTGGCAGATCGGCTGCGCCCGCGCAAGTTGACCGAGGTGGTCGGGCAGGATCATCTGTTTGGCGATGACGGCCCGCTGACCCGGATGACCCAAACAAGACGTGTGCCCTCGGTTATTTTGTGGGGGCCGCCGGGCTGTGGCAAGACCACGCTGGCCCGCTTGATGGCAGATATTGCCGATATGGCGTTTGAACCCCTGTCGGCAATTTTTTCGGGCGTTGCCGATTTGCGCAAGGTTTTTGACCGCGCACGCGGGCGACGTAGCACCGGGGCGAGTACCCTGTTATTTGTTGATGAAATTCATCGTTTCAACAAGGCCCAGCAAGACAGCTTTTTGCCCTATGTTGAAGATGGCACCATCACCCTGATCGGGGCTACAACCGAAAACCCGTCCTTCGAGCTAAATGCCGCACTATTATCGCGAAGCCAGGTTTTGGTGTTAAAGCGCCTGGATGACCCGGCACTGGAAGAACTGCTTAAACGAAGCGAAGCCGAAATGGGCTTTGATCTGCCGTTAACCGGAGAAGCCCGCGTTACCCTGCGCGCCATGGCCGATGGTGACGGGCGTTATTTGCTGAACATGGCTGAAGAACTGTTTATGTTGCCCGCCAGTGACGAGGGGCCGCTTGGCGTGGCCGAATTGTCGCGTGTGGTGCAAAAACGGGTGCCGATCTATGACAAGGGCGATGACAGCCACTATAACCTGATCAGCGCGCTGCATAAATCAGTGCGCGGCTCGGACCCGGACGCCGCCCTTTACTGGTTCAACCGGATGCTGGCCGGGGGCGAAGACCCGAAATATGTGGCGCGGCGTTTGCTGCGCATGGCGATTGAAGATATTGGCCTGGCGGACCCGCAGGCACAGCAAATATGCCTGGGTGCCTGGCAAAGTTACGAACGCATGGGCAGTCCCGAAGGCGAACTGGCATTGGGGCAGGCGGTGATTTACCTGGCCCTGGCGCCGAAATCCAACGCGGGTTACAATGCCTATAACCGGTCGGCGAAAATTGCGCGAGATACCGGTTCCCTAACCCCGCCGTCACATATTTTGAATGCGCCGACCAAACTGATGAAGGAAATTGGTTACGGGCAAGGATATGCCTATGATCATGATCAGGAAGATGGCTTTTCGGGGCAAAACTATTTCCCCGAAGGTATGCGTCGCCAGCAGTTTTACGAACCGGTGGAACGCGGATTTGAACGCGATTTGCGCAAAAGGGTCGATTATTTTGCCCGCTTGCGCCAGGAACGGCAAAAACGTGGATCCGGCGATTAGGACAAAAACGGAAACAAACATGTGAGTACTCGGTGGATAGTCTTCATTGGCGAAATTGGTATGGTGTGACCATAACAACATACCCAGTCTGGAGACTTCTTTATGAGCACGATTTTACATATCGATCCGTCCGTTAACGGCGAAAATTCCAAAAGCCGCCAGTTGGCCCTGAAACTGATCGAGCGCATCAAGGCCGCTGATTCTTCGGTATCGGTGACCTCGCGGGTGCTTGACGCAGATGTTGCCCCGGCGCTGAGCGGCGACGTTGTTGGCGCATATTTCACCCCGGCCGATAACCGCAGCGATGCACAAAAATCGCTGTTGGCAAATTCCGATACCCTGGTTGCCGAATTGCAGGCCGCCGACATCGTTGTTATCGGTGTGCCGATGTATAACTTTGCTGTTCCGTCGACCTTAAAGGCATGGAACGACATGGTTGCCCGCGTTGGCGTTACCTTTAATTACACCGAAAACGGCCCGGTTGGCGCCCTTGGCGGTAAAAAGGCGTATCTGGTCGTGGCAACTGGTGGCGTTCCGGTCAACAGCCCGGTCGATTTTGCGACCCCTTACATGAAACAGTTCCTGGCATTCCTCGGTATTACCGACGTTACCGTAATTGAAGCATCGGGCTTTGGTGTGGATGCGGAAAAGGCAATGGCAACCGGTTTGGCCAATGTTGAAGCTGTGGCTTTGCCGACTGCTGCCTGATTAGCGGTTTAAGACGATAAAGCATTGCATGTTTGGGGTAATTCCCCTGTGCGTTGTATTTGATGACAAAGACCGGTGTTTTTACGCACCGGTCTTTTGTTTTTGCGATTTCATGCTCTAATATCCTTTGGTTCTACCGGGCGATCTGGCAAAGTGGCCCGTGTCTGCGGATGAAACAAGGGGACCTGTGTGTCGCGGTTTATTATTTTGATGATGTGGCTTGTAGCGGTTGTAGGTCTGACATTTGCAGGTGTGCGATTTAGCGGGTTGCTTGATTCAATGCTGCCCGCAGGCGAGCCTGAAATAACCCGCTTTTCGTCGGAAATGGTGCTGCCAACGCAGCCTAATTTTTACCTGGTCTGCGGGAGCGGTCACTGCCCGCCCGCCATTCGCAAGGTTGAAAGCCCGGTTTATCCGGTAAGTGCCGCCCAGCTGTTTAGCCGGATTGAGGACGTTGTTGCAAAAATGGGCGGCAAAATGACATGGCGAAATGGCGAAACCCTGCATTTGCGCATTGTACTGCGCAGCCCGGTTTTCAGATTTCCCGATTGGGTTGACCTGCAAGCAACGCCGGTTGAAGACAATACCAGCCAGCTTTTGGGGTATAGCCGGTCAGTTTATGGTGCCGACGACTTTGGCGCCAACGAAAAACGCCTGAAAAAGCTGGTTTCGCAACTGGGCCATATGACACAGTTAAAGGTTGTAAACTAGAAATTCAGGCCGTCCATGGCGACCAAATGCTCTAAACCGGGGATAATGCCCGGTTTGTTGTGCTTTGTGGCGCGTTTTGCGATGATCATATTGCCTGTATCGCGATCCTCTGGTACATCCGGGGCTGTGCGCGCCGCCTTGCGGCTGGTTTTCGATTGAGGCCGGGTAAAAGAGCAGGGGGTGCCAGAACGGTTTCATGTCATTTGATCCGTGCGAAGGTGCTTGTCGCCCGTGCGGTTTTCGCATGTGACATTTGAACAATGAAGGACTAGCTTTCCGGCCATGCAATTTTCACCGATCATTTTTGCCTGTGTTGCCCTTGGCGGGGCGTTGGGGGCTATGTCGCGCTATGTTGTTTCTGGCTGGATGAATTCCGTGTTGGGTCACGGGTTTCCGTGGGGAACCTTTGCTGTCAACATTATCGGTTCGTTCATCATGGGGCTTGTCATTGAACTGGGCGCACTTAAATTTTCGATAGGGCCTGAAATTCGCGCAATTGTTATTACAGGGTTTTTAGGGGCGTTTACCACGTTTTCGACCTTCTCCCTGGATGTTGCGACGCTTTATGAGCGCGGCAGTTTCGCGTTGGCGGCCCTTTATGTCACGGTATCGGTTTTTGTTGGCATTTCCGCCCTGTTCGGGGCAATGGCATTAGTACGAGGAGCCGTCCAATGAGCGGTGTTACCCTGCGTCGGGTCAAGGCGGACGAGGCGGAACTTCGCCTGGATCGCTGGTTCAAGCGCAACTGTCCTGAATTTACATTCGGCCAGGTCCAGAAATTTTTGCGTGGCGGGCAGATCCGTGTCGATGGTAAACGGGCCAAGGCCAACCAACGGGTTGAGTCGGGCCAGGAAATTCGTGTGCCGCCGGTCCCTGTCATGTCGGGGGGCGGTGAAACCGCCTGGCGCGAGGGGGGCTATGAGTCGCGCGTTAAATCCGGCCCCGCCCATGTGAATGCCAGCGAAGAAGATTTGCAGGCCTTGCGCGATTCTGTGCTGTTTTATGACGAAGTTGTGCTTGCGATTAATAAACCGGCCGGTTTGGCTGTACAGGGCGGCACCAATACGGCGCTGCATATTGATGGCATGCTTGATGCGTTAAAACTTGATAGCAAGGAACGCCCCAAACTGGTTCATCGTCTTGATAAAGATACCAGTGGTGTGTTGCTGTTGGCCCGTTCCGCGTCGGCGGCAGCGTCGCTGACCCGGGCGTTCAAGGATAAAACCACGCGGAAACTGTATTGGGCGCTGGTTTCGGGCGCGCCGGACGAACGCGAAGGCATGATTGATGCCCCGTTGGCCAAGCAGGGCGGCAAAAGCGGCGAGAAAATGGTGATCGACACCAAAGAAGGCAAATCGGCACAGACGATTTATCGCCAGTTGGCCCGTGCCGGTCGTAAGGCGGCCTGGTTGGCCCTGTCGCCGCTTACCGGTCGTACCCACCAGTTGCGCGCCCATTGCGAGGCGATGGGCTGCCCGATTTTGGGCGATGGTAAATATGGGGGGACAAAGGCATTTCGCGATGGTTTGTCTAACCAGATGCATTTGCATGCCCGCGCCATTGATTTTCCGCACCCTATTACCGGCTATCGCGTGATTATCGAGGCTCCGGTGCCGCCGCATTTTAGCGAAAGCATGAAAACGCTGAATTTCGATCCCAAAACCGCGACCAAGTTTTTGACGCCTGAAATTCACCGCGAAAAAGAGAAAAAGACCTTCCGCCGGGAAGAATCCCGGCGGTAATGGCCTTGCCAGGCCACAGGATTGGCCCTGACACCTTTTCAAAGGCGTCGTTCATCCGCGCCCGCTCCTTAGGGGCCAAAGCGGGTGATAAAGGCCTTGTGAATGCACCGTAATTGCGCGGCGTGGTCATCCTTGCCATGCAATTCGCATTCCTCTGCCCGTTGCAGCAGCATTTTGGCAATGCGCTTGCGGCCATGTGCGCTGTGAACCAGATTGTCGCCTTCTTCCAGGGCGCTGATGATCGGAATATGCTCGCATTCGGCAATCGCGCAGATTTCGGCTTCGGTAAGGTCGCTAAAGTCGAAGCAGTCCTTAAGGGTTAGCATGGTTTCCTCCCGTCTGTTTCGGGGCCACGCCTAATTGTATGACTTAAATCTAATAAAAAACAGGCATCTTTATTTTCCCGTAGGTTGAACGACTTGCACACTGGTTGCGTCACGCGTTTCTTTTGTTCGGAAGACTCGATATTTCTCGTACTTTGCGCTAGACCCTATCGGTGTGCCGCGCGATTGGATGGCAAAGACAGCTTTGCCACAATTTCTCCGATCGATGGCCATAATGGATTGCCATGCTAAAAGCGTGGCCGGAACATAATTCAGGGTTTGTGAATGACGAAAGATTTGCTGCGACTGGTGATATTTGACTGTGACGGCACCCTTGTGGACAGCCAGCATGCCATTGCCCATTGCATGGACCATGCCTTTGCTGAACATGGGCTGGATTGCCCCGGTCTTGAAAATACCCGTTCCATCATTGGTCTTAGCTTGCCTGAAGCGATTGCGCATCTGGCCCGCCCCGCCTTTTTGGAAGCACCCCTGATCGAGGCGGTGACCAGCAGCTATAAGTCGGCGTTTTTTACCCTGCGGCAAAGCCCTGATTTTTTTGAACCCCTGTTTCCGGGCGTGATCGAGGTGATAGATACCCTTGATCAGCGCGGATGGCTTTCGGGTGTGGCAACAGGGAAGGCGCGTCGCGGACTGGATGCCGTGCTGGACCGCAATAACCTGTCACGGCGGTTTGTAACGCTTCAGACGTGCGACAATCATCCGTCAAAGCCGCATCCCTCGATGCTGGAAGCCGCGATGATGGAAACCGGCGTTGATCCGCGCAATTGTGCCATGATCGGCGATACCACCTTTGATATCGAAATGGGCCGGGCGGCGGGAATGCTGTCGATTGGGGTGGCATGGGGGTATCATGATCGCGAAAAATTGCATTTAGCCGGGGCGCATGCGGTTATTGATCATTTTGACCAGTTACCCGCGCTTTTGGATGATTTATGGGAACCGGCCGCCCAAACGGCCTGAGGCAAGCATATGACAGACGAAAATATTATCGCTGAAGGGCCGACGGACCGCGCCTTGCTTGATCCCGTTACTGTTGAAATTACAGTGCCGCGTGATCCCGAAATGGCTTTTATTGCCTTTACCGAAAACTTCAATGAATGGTGGCCGCGCGCCAGCCACACCATTTCGCGCGAAGAATGCACCGGCATTAAAATGCAGCCGGGGCTGGGGGGCGAAATCATTGAAACAGCGCGCGGGCGTAAGCCGATTACCTGGGGCAAGATCGAAATCTGGCTGCCGGGCGAACAGGTTGCCTTTACCTGGCACCCGGGCTGGGATACCGGCGATTATACCCGTGTCAGTGTCAGCTTTGACCAAAACGCCTTTGGCCATTGTGTGATCAAACTGGTGCATTGGGAATGGGAAAACCTGGGGGATATCGCAACAGCCGTGCGTGAGGGTTACATCACGGGTTGGCAGCAAGTTTTTGGCGACGTTTTCGCAACCTATTTGCGGGACGTGAAAAAATAGACCGATTGGGGCAGGTTAAACAGTTTGGGCCGGTGGTATTATGCCACCGGCCCGTTGTTTTGGGCGGTAGTTTGCATGACCGCGTTCACAAAATTCCGCGATCCATCAAATCCTTGCGCAGTTTTGTCGGCTCGCGAAACCAGTGGGTGGCAAAGCCCATTTCGCGGGCTTGTTGAATGTTCTTTTCAGAATCATCGATGAACAGTGTGGTTTTGGGGTCAAAACCAAACCGGTTGGCGGTTAGCTCGAAAATGCGCGGATCGGGCTTGGCCAGTTTTTCCTGACCCGATACCAGAATGCCTTCAAAATTTTGCAAAAAAGAAAACTTTTCAAGGGCATGGGGCCAGGTCTGATGTGACCAGTTGGTTAGCGCATAAAGCCGAACCTTGTCTTGGTGTTTCAGGTCTTCAAGCACCCTGACCGTTCCGCCAATCGACCCGGCCAGCATTTCGGGCCAGCGGTCGCGCCAGGCGGCAATCTGGTCGTGATATTTGGGGTGGCGGTGTTGCAGGTCGGGAATGGAATTTTCAAATTCCAGCGCGGCCTTGTCATGCAGGAAGTTCCAGTGCGGATGGCATACTTCGCCCAGGAAATATTCCATTTCGGTGCCATCGGTAAAAATCTTGCGATAAAGGTGACGCGGGTCCCAATCCACCAGCACGCCGCCAAGGTCAAACAATACCGTTTTAATTTCCTGCATCTGTTCCTGCCGTTATTGTAATTTGCGACCTGTAGACTAAAACACATTTCCCGATGATTTAAAGTTGTGATGTAACCACAGCCCGGTTTTTGAGAAAGTTTTACCATCCGCCAGCCTGGCAAAACGGGTGTTGGCCGGGGAAAGGTGAACCAGATCACGGTGGTATTGTGCCGTTGAAGGGCAATAGGCCTGTAATCAGTGGCGGAAAACAAGTATTTTCACCCTGCGGACCGAAAAAACGGCCCCTGCATAACAGAACTTTGATTTGCCATTTTGGGGCAGGTGAGGAACCATTTTTTCATCAACGGCATTTGCCGGGAAAAACCTGCGATAGCGGCGAGAGCAGATGGCCCGCGCGGATTAATTGCGGTTAAACAATAAACAGGAGGCTTGGATGTGTACGCTTGATGGATGTGGGTCACATGATCATTTGGGGCCGCCGCCCAAGGCAACAGATCAGGAACGGCGCTTGTTTCTAAAAGGGCTTGCCATTTTGCCGCTGGCTGTGGTGCTGGCGGACCCGGTTTTGGCCCATGCGGCGGCATCGACCCTTAAAAAGGTGACGGTTACCGCCCCAACCGGCGAAACCATGATTGCCGAAGTCATTCTCCCGGCAAAGTTACCGGCACCGGCTGTGGTTCTGATCCATGAATGGTGGGGGCTGAACGATCAGATCCGGGCAACTGCGGCTGAATATGCCCAGCAGGGTTATATCGCGCTGGCGGTTGATCTTTACGGCAAGCCTGCGGCAACCACGCCAAATGGAGCCAAATCCCTGATGGCATCGATGGATGCAACGGCGGCAACGGCAAAGATGAAGGCATCGGTGGCATATTTGAAAGACCACAAGGACTGCACAGGCAAGGTTGGCGTGGTCGGCTGGTGTTTTGGTGGCGGCTGGTCGTTAAATACGGCACTTGCAACCGATATTGATGCCTGCGTTATTTATTATGGCAATGTTGCCAAGACACCCCAACAACTGGCCACCCTGAACGCGCCGGTGATGGGCCATTTTGGCACGCAGGATCAAAGCATCAACAAGGCGATGGTTGACGGGTTTGAAAAATCGCTAAAAGCGGCCGGGAAAACCGATTATCAGATTTTCTGGTACGACGCGAACCACGCCTTTGCCAACCCCACCG
Organism: uncultured Thalassospira sp.; assembly: GCF_963976115.1. GTDB lineage: Bacteria > Pseudomonadota > Alphaproteobacteria > Rhodospirillales > Thalassospiraceae > Thalassospira. The sequence goes on along the minus strand of NZ_CAXBJJ010000009.1, from coordinate 236,410 downwards.
GGGGGCGCTATGACGATGCCAATGCCGTGCTGGCCTGGCAACGGACCATGAACTTTTTCTTCGAAAAACTGGTTTGATCATGTGATCGCAGTGATGAAAATGGCCCGGTGATGAAGCATGCCGGGCCATTTTTGTCTCTATGCCCAGTTGGGCGATTACCCGTCCGGGTTGGCGCGGTTGGCCCATTTGGTGGAGCGGCGTTCGATGATGTTGAAAAATTCATACATCACAATGCCCATGGCCGCGATCACCAGCAGACCGGCAAAAACCAGCGGCATATTGAATTTTGACGATGCCGCCAGCATCAAATATCCAACGCCAACATTGGATGCCACGGTTTCGGAAATGACCGAACCGACAAAGGCCAGCGTTATGGCAACTTTAAGGGAAGCAAAGAAATAGGGCAGGGCACGGGGAAAGCCGACCTTGATCAGAATGTCGGTGCGCGTGGCGCCAAGGGAGCGTAAAACGTCGCGCAATTCGGGTTCCAGGGTGGCAAGGCCAGTGGCAACATTGACCACAATCGGGAAAAACGAAATGATAAAAGCGGTAATAATGGCTGGCACTGTGCCAATGCCAAACCACATCACAAGTACGGGCACCAATGCCACTTTTGGCACCGAATTAAAGCCAACCAGCAACGGGTTTGCTGCAATGTAAATTGCTTTGCTGGACCCGACAAGGGCACCTAGAACCACGCCGAACGCCACGGCAATAGCAAAGCCAAACAGGGTTGTGTAGAGCGTATGTACGGCGTGCATCCAGATGGCATCGCGATATTGCCATGCGGCTTCAAGGCTGGCCGACGGGGTGGGTAAAACATATTCAGGAATATGAAAAAGCCGCACGATGCCTTCCCACAATAAAAACAGCACCGCTGCGCTGATCCACGGGGACGCTTTGCTCAGGTTGGTTCTTTTGGTCATGGTAAATTTCCTGACAAAGGCGGTTAGGCGGCACGCACATCACGAATGTGACTGCGCAACTCATGGACCAAATCAATAAATGGCTGGGTAAAGGTGGTTTCCTGATCGCGCGGACGGGGAAGTGTATTTTCGCGTGCCACCAAAATACGCCCCGGGCGTTTGGACATCACATAAACCGTGTCGGCCAGATAGGCCGCCTCGCGCAGGTCATGGGTTACCAGAATGACGGTAAAGGGGCGCACCATCCAAAGGTTTTGCAAAATGTCCCACAGTTCTTCGCGGGTGAAGGCATCAAGCGCACCAAATGGTTCGTCAAGCATCAGAAGGTCGGGTTCATGGATCAGGGCGCGGCACAGCGATGCACGCTGCTGCATCCCGCCTGAAAGCTCCCACGGGTGTTTGTCTTCGTAGCCTTCAAGGCCAACGGTTGCCAACAATGCCTTGGCGCGCGCCACATATTCGTCCTTGTGTTTGCGCAGGCGATTGCGATGCGGTTTGACAATTTCAAGCGGCAGCAACACGTTATCCAGCGTTGTACGCCACGGCAGCAGGGTTGGGTTTTGAAATGCCATGCCAACAATTTTTAACGGCCCGGCGACCTCGTGGGCATCGACAATAACATTGCCTTCACTGGGGGGCATTAACCCCGAAACAAGTTTAAGCAGGGAGGATTTGCCGCATCCCGATGGTCCGACAACGGCAATAAACTCGCCCTTGCGGATTTTCATGTCCGTCGTATCAAGAGCCAGATCATCGCCTTCGCTATAGCGTAATTTGACCTTGTTCAACTCGACAAAACTGTTCGCCACAGTGGTATTCTCCCTGCTTTTATGTCTGTAAGCGGTGCTTATTTGATTTTGCGGTCAGCTTCGCCGGGCATGTAAATGCTGGTGAAAATATCGGCAACTTTGGGCGGATTTGTAATGCCAAATGCCATGCTGACCTGATCAATTGCTTTTGCCATGCGGTCGGTCGAAATCGGGCCCATGCCGTGGGCGAGAACTTCATCGGTGATGATATTGTCCTCGATCACCATGTTCAGGCGTTCGGTTTCAAGTTTGGTGTCAATCAGCGGATCGACTTCTTTCAACGCGGCGATGGCTTCATCGGGGTTGGCAATCGCATCGCGCCAGCCTTTCACCACGGCGCGCAGAAAGCCGCGTAACTGGTCGCCATGATTTTCCATCATATCGCGCGAGGCCAAAATGCCGTTACCATAAAAATCCAGGCCGTAATCGGCATATTTGAAGACAACCATGTCTTCTTTTTTAATGCCTTGCGATTCGAGGTTCAGAACCGATGTGAAATAATGACCCGAAATGCCATCGACATCGCCGCGGATCAGCATGGGTTCGCGCAAGGGCGGGTCCATGCTTTCCCATTTCACATCCTCCATCGACAGGCCGGTCGCCTCGGCAAAGGCCGGAAACAGCTTGCGCGAGGCATCAAAAACAGGCGCACCCAGGGTTTTGCCTTTCAGGTCTTCCGGTTTGGTGATGCCGCTTTTTTTCAACATGAAAAGTGAAAAGGGCGGGCGGTCATACACCATGAAGATCGACTTCATCGCCTGTTCGGGGTGGGATGCGTTAAATTCAACCAGTGAATTGATATCGGCAAAGGAAATGTCATAGGCGCCACTGGCAACCCGGGTGATAGCGCCGACCGAGCCATTGCCCGAATCAATCGTTACATCCAGCCCCTCGTCGGCAAAGTACCCTTTTTTCCTGGCAAGGATATAAGGCGCGGTATGGCCTTCAAATTTCCAGTCGAGCGAAAATTTGATCGGCGTATCTGCGTTGGCAGCATGTGCCGCCATCAGGACCGTCACCCCAAGGGTTAGTGCCGCGACCCGTGAACCGAATTTACCCATCTGTCGAAGTCTCCTGATTGTGTCGCGTTTCACGACATGTTTTGTTGCCTCAAGCCCTAAAACCCGCATGATACCAGCAAGGCCCGTGCCATGTTTTTGCCGTTTTGACCGCACCGCAGCTTTAGGCGGTTTCCAGCCTTTGCTGGAATGAGTAAAAGATGGGCGTGGTATTTTTCTGTGTAAAAAATATGCAATAATCTTAAATATGGGGGCTGAATGCTGTTTTTGGCATCAAATGGCTTGCGTCTTTGGGTGGATTTGGGCATATCGCCCCTATGGCAAATGCATCGATCAAACGGTTTTACAAACAGGTTGCAACCGCCCCCGACGAAAACGGGGCAGGGTGGCGTATTCATCTTGATGGCCGGGCTGTAAAAACGCCGGGCAGGGCTGATTTTGTGCTGCGCAATCAATGTCTGGCGGAAACAATTGCGGCCGAATGGGATGCGCAGCTTGACCATGTTGTGCCCGCAACCATGCCGATCATGCAGCTTGCCGCCACCGCGATTGACCGTGTGGCCCCAAACCGTATGGCGGTGATTGCCGAACTGACCGGGTATGGCCGCAGTGACCTGTTATGTTATCGCGCCCAATATCCCGATGATTTGATCCACAAGCAGGACGAACATTGGCAACCCTTGCTTGATTGGGCGAAATCGAATTTTTCGATTTCGCTTAACGTTACGCATGGGGTGATGCCCGTTGTCCAGGAAGATGCCGCATTACTTGCCATTCAGGATGTCGTCGAACCGTTGGATGCGCACGAACTGGCGGCATTGCACACCCTGATTACGGTTTCCGGGTCGGTTATTGTTGGGCTGGCTGTTTTTCATGGGCGGTTAAATGCTGAACAGGCCTTTGACATTTCCCAGATCGATGAAACCTATTCTATCGAAAATTGGGGCGAAGACGCCGAAGCCACAGTCCGCCGCGAAAAACTGCGTCATGAGCTTGTCGCCGCCGGTCGGTTTCTGGATCTTTTGCGCGCCTGATTTCTGAAATCTTCAAAAATAAATTTCCCTGTCTTCCTGCTCTCGACACAGAGCCGCTTTGGTGTGCGCGAAGATCAGACCGGGTTGTTCAATTTGAAGCATGCTTTCTTTAATATACATAAGTATTAATTCCCCTTTGTATTAGTACCCTATCGTTATAATATGTAAGTATAGTTGCGTGTTAAGGGGGGAATGGTGCCGCCGGAGGGCGGGGCCATTGTTGACCTGCAATTGCCACATGTGTTTTGCGCTGCTCGGGGCAGCGTGAGGACCGCCCATGAAAACAGGCTTTAAGCCCGACAGCAGTTTAAAAGAAAAGTCGGAAATTGCCCAAGATGTTGCGGTAACCGCGTCACCGGGCGATGGGGGGTGTTCTTGGGCCGAACCCCTGTTGTATTTTATTGATCTGTCTTGTCCGGCCAAAAGCAGCATGAGCCCCAATCTTGAATTCATGCTGGGTTATGACATTGCTGATATCGGGGAAATTACCGACGGCTGGTGGATGAAATTTGCCCATCCTGATGATGTTCGTGCGCTATCCTCTGATGGCGATCTGCATTTCGGCTGTGAAAAAGCACGGACACGACGTTTTCGCCTGCGCCACAAAAATGGCCGGTGGCTTGATGTGGTGGAGCAGGCGATGAAAGTGCCCTGCGGGGATGCGGGGCACTTTGCCATTGTTGGCACCATCAGCACCCTGACCCCGAACAGCACCCCAAACCGTGCCTTGTATGACAGCAACCAGCGCGACCGGCATTTGCTTGATATCCTGCCCGGTGGGGTGGTGGTGCATGATGCCAATGGTCGGGTCGTGCAAAGCAACCCGGCCGCACAAGCCCTGCTGGGGTTAAGTGCGAATCAGTTGCTGGGGTGGGATGCCTCCGATCCCCGCTGGTGCAGTATCGATCAGTTTGGGGCGCCGTTTTCTGGTGAAAAACACCCGGCAATGGTGGCCCTGCGTGACCGGAGGCCGGTATCTGGCGTGGTGATGGGAATTACCCGACCAGACAATAGCCGGGTTTGGGTTCGCATTAATGCCCAGCCGTTGTTTGTTCTGGAGACGGATGTCCTTGATGGTGTCGTTGTGTCGTTTTCCGACATTACCGACCTGAAAGATGCCGAACACGCCATGGCCGAGCGTGAAAGCCTGTATCGCCAGATGTTTGATCGTAACCCGGCTGTGAAATTGCTGATTGACCCTGTCAGTGGCAAAATCGTCGATGCCAACAAGGCCGCCTGTGCGTTTTATGGTTATCGTTATGATGTGCTATGCAACATGATGATCAGTCATATCAACATATCGCAAGGTGGGGTGATTTCCAAATCGCTCCAGGATGCCATCGGTAACGGGTCTGCGGTCTTTTCGTTTCAGCACCGCTTGGCCAGTGGAGCCGTTCGGGATGTTCGGGTTCATTCTGGCCGTATCAGGTTAAATGGGCGGGAATATATAAATTCTATTGTCTTTGATATAACCGAACGCAACGAATATGAACGCCGCCTGATCGAAGCCAATCGCCAGTTGCAGCTTGAGCGCCAGCGTCTCGATGAAATTATTCGCGCCACCAATTCGGGTACATGGGAATGGAACATTCAGACGGGCGATATGCGCCTGAATGATCGCTGGGCCGACATTATCGGTTACACCCTCGAAGAGCTTAGCCCCTGTAATGTCGATCGCTGGATCAGTCTGTGCCACCCTGATGACATCGGCACAATCAATGCGTTGTTAGCCCGTCATTTCGACCATGAAATTGACCAGTTCGATTGTGAATACCGCCTCAAACACAAAGATGGCAACTGGGTTTGGGTGCTGGACCGGGGCAAGGTTTTTGAATGGTCCGACGAGGGGGCTCCTTTGCGATTATCCGGCACGCATAGCGACATCACCCCGGCCAAGGAAATGGAAGAACGTATTCGCCACATGGCCCTGTCCGATCCCCTGACCGGCCTTGCCAACCGCCATCAGTTTGACGATCGTCTTTCAAGCGCGATTGAGCGCTGTGCCAGTGCCGGTCAGAATGTGGTTCTGATGTTGCTGGACCTTGATCATTTCAAGGAAGTCAATGATACCTTTGGTCATCCGGTTGGCGATGCGTTGCTGGTGGATGTGGCCCAGGGGTTGCAAACGCAGTTTCGCGGGGGCGATTTTATCGCCCGGCTTGGCGGCGATGAATTTGCGGTATTGCTGAGTGATGTTACCGACATTTCAATTGCCCAAAAGGCCGCCAGGCGCGTTATTCAGGAAATTGACCGGCCCCGGCAGATCGAAGGCAACATGGTTCATGTCGGGGTGAGCATCGGCATCAGCATCAGTGCCGGCATGGCCGATATTCCGCCAAAGGTTTTGTATCGAAATGCTGATCGTGCGTTGTATCAGGCCAAGGAAGACGGGCGGAATACGTATCGTACAATCGATGCCCTTTAAAGGAAACATGCTTTCGGGCAGGACCTGTTCGTATTGCCGTGCTTGAATTGCCCCGGTTCTCCTGTTTTGCGGTATATGCGGTGATTCTGATGTGGGTAGACTTTAGTCCTGCTCCTTTTGGTATTTTCCTTTGACGTTAGGTAATTCAGGCGTTTGCGCCATTGCGGTATTAAAATATCCCGTGTAAAAATAATTGGCATTCCAGTACCGAATAATGGTATTGCAATTTTGCGCCCGCATCCCGCGGGAAGCTGTTTTTATTCCGGCCGGGCCACAAACAAGGATCAGCCAGCATGCAGGAAATCATTACCAAACTCGAAGAAATGCGTGCCGACGCCGCGATGGGTGGCGGGCAAAAGCGCATCGACAAGCAGCACGAAAAAGGCAAACTTACCGCGCGTGAACGCCTTGATGTGCTGCTTGATGAAGACAGTTTCGAGGAATGGGACATGTTCGTCGAACATGATTGCGTTGATTTTGGCATGGCCGAAAGCCGCATTCCCGGTGATGGTGTTGTTACCGGCCACGGTACGATCAATGGCCGACTGGTGTTTGTGTTCAGTCAGGATTTTACCGTTTTTGGCGGCGCGTTGTCCGGGGCACATGCGCGCAAAATCGGCAAGATCATGGACCAGGCGATGAAAGTTGGCGCCCCGGTGATTGGCCTGAATGATTCGGGCGGGGCGCGCATTCAGGAAGGGGTCGAAAGCCTGGCAGGCTATGCCGATGTGTTTCAGCGTAATGTCGAGGCATCGGGCGTTATTCCGCAAATATCGCTCATTATGGGGCCGTGCGCCGGGGGGGCTGTCTATAGCCCCGCCATGACCGACTTTATTTTTATGGTCAAGGACAGTTCCTATATGTTCGTGACCGGGCCGGATGTGGTGAAAACCGTCACCCACGAAGAAGTCACCCACGAGGAACTGGGGGGCGCGATGACCCACACTGCCGTTTCCGGTGTCGCCGATCTGGCCTTTGAAAACGATGTTGATTTGCTGTTGCAAACCCGCCGTTTTATCGATTTCCTGCCGTTATCGAACAAGGAAAAGCCCCCGGCACGCCCCTGCGAAGACCCGGTTAATCGCGATGATTTCTCGCTTGATACCCTGGTGCCTGAAAACCCCAACATGCCTTATGACATGAAGGAATTAATCCATAAAACTGTGGATGAAGGCGATTTTTACGAAATTCAGCCCGATTACGCGAAAAACATCATTATCGGCATGGCCCGCATGGATGGCAGAAGTGTTGGTATTGTTGCCAACCAGCCCATGGTTTTGGCCGGGTGCCTCGATATTGCCAGTTCCAAAAAGGCCGCCCGTTTTGTGCGTTTTTGCGATGCCTATAACATCCCGATTGTCACCTTTGTTGATGTGCCGGGTTTTATGCCGGGCACCGCACAGGAGCTGGGCGGGATTATCAAACATGGGGCCAAGCTGCTTTATGCCTATGCCGAGGCAACGGTGCCCAAGGTGACCGTCATTACCCGCAAGGCTTATGGCGGGGCCTATGATGTGATGGCGTCCAAACATTTGCGCGGCGATGTGAATTATGCCTGGCCCAGTGCTGAAATTGCGGTGATGGGACCAAAGGGCGCGGTGGAAATCATTTTCCGGGCCGACATGAAAGACCCGGCCAAGATCGAAGCCCGGACCGAGGAATACCGCCAGAAATTTGCCAACCCGTTTGTCGCCGGGCGCAAGGGCTTTATCGATGATGTCATTATGCCGCACGGCACGCGCCGCCGGGTGTGCAAGTCGCTTGCGATGTTGCGCAACAAGGACATCAAGAATCCCGTTAAAAAACACGGCAATATCCCGCTGTAAGCCCGGAGCACCTCGACATGTTTAAGAAAATCCTGATTGCCAACCGCGGTGAAATTGCCTGCCGTGTGATTAAATCGGCACGGAAAATGGGCATTGCAACGGTTGCCGTTTATTCCGATGCCGATAAAAATGCCCTGCATGTGCAAATGGCCGATGAGGCCGTGCATATCGGTGCGGCCCCGTCAAATCAGTCCTATTTGCTGATTGATAAAATCATTGATGCCTGTAAGCAAACCGGGGCCGAAGCCGTGCATCCCGGTTACGGGTTTTTGTCGGAAAATCAAAACTTTGCCAAGGCGCTGGCCGAAGCCAATGTTGAATTCATTGGCCCGCCGATCGGGGCAATTGGCGCAATGGGCGATAAAATCACCTCGAAAAAAATTGCGGCCGATGCCGGGGTTTCGACCGTGCCGGGTTACATGGGCGTGATCACGGATACCGACGAAGCGGTTAAAATTGCCAACGAGGTTGGTTACCCGGTGATGCTTAAGGCATCGGCAGGCGGGGGCGGCAAAGGTATGCGCATTGCACGCAACGATGCCGAATGTCGCGAAGGGTTCGAACGTGCCACATCCGAAGCGGCATCCAGCTTTGGCGATGATCGCGTTTTTATCGAAAAATTTGTCGAGCAGCCGCGCCATATTGAAATTCAGGTGCTGGCCGATAAACACGGCAATGCGATTTATTTGGGCGAACGCGAATGTTCGATCCAGCGTCGCCACCAAAAGGTGGTTGAAGAAGCCCCGTCACCTTTTATCGACCCTAAAACCCGCAAGGCAATGGGGGAACAGGCGGTGGCATTGGCGCGCGCGGTTGATTATTGCTCGGCCGGGACGGTGGAGTTTATTGTCGATAAAGACAAAAATTTCTATTTCCTTGAAATGAATACCCGCCTTCAGGTCGAACATCCGGTGACCGAACTTGTGACCCGGCAGGATCTGGTGGAATGGATGATCCGCATTGCTTTTGGCGAGGAACTGACCCTGCGCCAGCAAGATGTGACCCTGACCGGCTGGGCGATGGAAACCCGTATCTACGCCGAAGATCCGTTTCGCGAATTTCTGCCATCAACCGGGCGTCTGGTCCGCTATCAGCCGCCGGTCGAAACCGACACTGTTCGGGTTGATACCGGCGTGTTTGAAGGCGGTGAAATTTCGATGTTCTATGATCCGATGGTGGCAAAGCTGGTCAGCTATGGGGCAGACCGTGCCGAAGCCATCCATCATATGCGAAGCGCGCTTGATGCCTATTTCATTCGGGGTATTGCACACAATATCCCGTTCCTGGCGGCGGTTATGGCCAATAAACGTTTTCAGGATGGCAATATTACCACCAATTTTATCGCCGAAGAATACCCTGACGGTTTTTCCGCCGATGATTTACCCAATGACGATCCGCAAATACTGATCACGGTGGCAGCCTATATCAATCAGCGTGTCGCAGAACGCAATGGCGGCATTACCGGCCAGGTCTGCGAGAACGCAGCACCGATCCATGAAAGCTGGGTTGCGGTAAATGGGGACGAGCATACCCCGTTTGACATCGAAATTGACGGTGTTAATGGCGATTACATTGTCGCGATTAAGGATCGCAGTTTCGGGATCGTGTCAAACTGGAAAATTGGCGATGACCTGTTTTTTGGTGAAATCGATGGCACAGCTTTATGTGTGCAGGTCGATGCCGAAGGCACGGGTTATCGTTTGTCGGCCAATGGTGTTCAACGCAGCATTAAGGTTTTGCGCCCGCGTGTCGCCGAACTTCAAACACTGATGCCGTTCAAGGCCCCGCCAGATATGTCAAACTTCCTGCTTTCCCCGATGCCAGGCCTTTTGGTCAAGCTCTCGGTCGAGGAAGGGCAAACTGTGCAGCCTGGACAAGAGCTGTGCATTCTTGAAGCCATGAAAATGGAAAATGTGCTGAAAGCTGAAAGCAAGGGGGTGGTTAAAACCATTCATGCCCGGCAGGGTGCCAATCTTTCGGTCGATGCGATTATTATCGAGTTCGAGAAAGACTGACGGCAGGGCTGCTTTCGCAACGCGGGGCGCGCGTTTCAGTCAGGTTTAGTGGGTAGGCGATAATGTGTCGGGGTAGTGGTTGTTTTGACCACTACCCCGTTTTCAATTCAGGGTTATGGGTGGGTTTTGGCGTGGTATGTCTGTAAGTTCGCGTTCACGGGCTAGTTCTTTAGTATAGTTTATGGCCGCGAAAACATTGGAGAAAAAATGAATGGTTGTTAGAAGACAAGTCAATTAGCCGGGGCGATGCGGTGCAACATTTTGAAAAAATTAACAATTAAACTTATTAGGGGAATGCTTTTTCAATATTAGATGAATTCCAATCTTTGCGGTTCCTTACCTTTGTTGATATGGGTCAATAAACACTTATACAAAAGTATGTATTTTCTATACCAAAGGGAATATGCATGGTGCCTGGACAGATCTGGTGCCGAAAGGGATTCAAAATGCCGTTTTTTGCTTTGTCACGTATACGATCCATTCAACTCAAGATTGCGCTGATCTCAGGTGCCTGCCTAGTGGTGACCGTCGCCGCACTGGTGGGATACAATCTGGTGTCGACCCGCTTAAGCAATACCTACATCACGACGGAAATGATGGGTATCGTCGACAAGCAGGTCAAAGACACTCTTTTGAATCGGGCTCAATTCGAAGCCCAGAAAATTCAGACTGAGCTGAATTTGGGTTTTGGGGCGGCCCGCAGTCTGGCCCATGTTTTTTCGGTTTTGGCCAGTAACGGCAAAGATGGAACGCTTATTGCGTCGCGGCGCGGGCAGTTTAATGCTGTGCTGGAAAACGTTTTGGAGGAAAACCCGTCATTTAATGGCACTTATTCCGCCTGGGAGCCAGATGCGCTTGATGGAAACGATGCGGCCTTTAAGGGTAATCGGGATATGGGGTCGGATGACACAGGCCGGTTCTTGCCCTATTGGACGCGTTCGGCGGATGGTAAAATCGCCATTCAACCGCTTGTTGAATATGACAGCAGTGAAAAGCATCCTAACGGGTTGGTGAAGGGCGGTTGGTATATTTCACCCTCCACAACCGGGAAGGAAAATATCCTCGGCCCGTTACCTTATATCGTGCAGGGGAAATCGGTGTTTCTGGCCACAATGTCGGTGCCGATCATGGTCAATGGCAAGTTTACCGGCGTTGCCGGTGCCGACTATAATCTTGATTTTGTGCAAACGCTTGCTGAAAAAGTAGACGCCTCCCTGTATGACGGGCTTGGCACTGTTGCCATCATGGGCAATGAGGGCCTGATTGTCGCCAACAGTCAAAATGCGGCTTCCATTGGCAAAAAAACGGATTCTGTGGACCCGGCGTGGCACTCGGGATTTGATCAGGTGCAGTCATCAGGTGCCGGAATGGTGCGTGACGACGCTGCTTCGCCCAATATTGATGTATATGCACCTGTAAACGTGGGTATTGGTCAACCGGCCTGGGCGATCCTGATTACGGTGCCGCGCGAGGTGGTGCAGGCAACCGTCAATGAACTGGCCGCTTCGATGCAGTCCCGGACATCAAGCAGTATTTTCTGGTCTGTTATGGTTGGGCTGGCCATCGCCGTGGTTGCCATGGTGTTGATTGTACTTGCCGCACGCAGCATTGCAAAACCCATTCGCAGTTGTGCAGATTTTGCCAATGGCATTGCGCGCAATGATTTTAATCAGACCTTGCATATCGAGCAGGAAGACGAAGTTGGCGTGTTGGCACAAGCCTTGCGCAAGATGCTGGAAGACCTGAAACAGAACATTTCCCAGCGTGCCGAAGATCAGGCGAAGGCCGAGGAAGAAAGGCGTTTGGCCCTTCATTCCATGGCGGATGAATTTGAAACGTCGGTTGGGGGTCTGGTTTCCGGGGTAACGATGGCGGCAACGGAATTGCAAGCGACGGCAAAATCGATGTCGCAAACCGCCAATACGACAAGCGAACGTTCTGTTGTGGTCGCCGCCGCATCCGAGGAGACAGCGAAAAATGTTCAGACGGTTGCCTCTGCGACCGAGGAATTATCGGCATCTTTCCTTGAGATCGGTGCGCAGATTGAAAAGTCCACCAACATCATCGGGGCTGCGGTTCATCAGGCGACGGATACCAATGCCAAATTTCGCGGCCTGAATGATGCGGCTCAAAAAATTGGCGAAGTCGTGCTGTTGATTAATGATATTGCCAGCAAAACCAACCTGTTGGCACTTAACGCAACCATCGAGGCCGCCCGTGCCGGTGACGCAGGCAAAGGCTTTGCTGTGGTTGCCTCCGAGGTCAAGACGCTGGCAACCCAGACCGCAAGAGCAACCGATGAAATTGCCAGTCAGGTGCGGGCCATTCAGGATGCAACCGGCAGTTCCGCCGTTGCCATCAAAGAGATCTCGGACACGATCCGCAGCGTTAACGAGATTTCGACAAGCATTGCCTCGGCCATTCAGGAACAAACAGCCGCAACGCAAGAAATTGCACGAAATGTTTCTCAGGCGGCTGAGGGCACGGCGGATGTATCTGCCAATATTGACGATGTAACCCGTGCCGCCGGAGAGACAGGCGGTGCTGCTGAAGAGGTTCTGAGTGCGGCTGCCGAACTTGGCAAAAACGGCACGATGCTTAGAGACCAGGTTGACAGGTTCCTTAAATCAGTGCGGCGTTAATTACAGGTGCCTCCGCTTGACGGCGGGGGCATTTTTTACGATCTGATTGTTGATGAGAAAAGCCACCGGAAAATACGCCGGTGGCTTTTCCTGCCCGGCGGTGTCAGAAGGCGCTTCTGGTTGGGCGAATGATAACTTCATTAACATCAACGTCATCGGGTTGGTCGATGGCATAACAAACACCACGGGCGATGGCATCGGGTGACAGGGCGATTTTCCGAAATGCGCTTAGTGCGCCTTTCGATGTTTCTTCGGTAATATCGTGGCCCAGTTCGGTCTCGACCACGCCGGGGCAAATGGTAGTGACCCGTATGGTTTCGGATTCCTGGCGCAGGCCTTCGGAAATGGCCCAAACGGCATATTTGGTTGCACAATAAACCGCGCCCGTCGGCACCACGACATGCGCCCCGATCGAGGCCGTATTGATGAAATGTCCAAATCCCTGCTGTTCAAAAACTGGCAATGCCGCAGCAATACCATTCAGAACCCCCCGGATATTGACATCAATCATGCGGTTCCATTCATCCACCTTTCGCGATGTCATCATGGAAAGCGGCATGACACCGGCGTTGGAATACAGAACATCCAGCTTGCCAAAGCTTGAGATGGCAAAATCGATAAAATCCTGAACACTGGCGGCGTTTGTTACATCAAGTTTGGTGAACACGGCCTTGCCACCGGCCCCGGTAATTTCGGCAGCCAGTTTTTCAAGGCGGTCGGTGCGCCTGGCGCCCAGGACAATCTGTGCGCCATTTTCGGCCAAAAGGCGGGCGGTTGCTTCGCCAATGCCGCTGCTGGCACCGGTAATGGCGACAACTTTGTTTTCAATATAGGACATTGATATGGCTCCTTGCGTCTGGATGGGGCTGTTCAAACCCGCCCCGTTCGGGTCTGACGCAAGCTAGGCGCAAAGCATGGTGGGGAATATACACAGTCAGCCGCACTTGTTGCACAAAGCTACAGGCTGATTGTTCCAGGCCCTGGATGGCATATTTGGAACCCTTCGTCGGGAGATGACGAAATTGCCGGTCGGTGCCTCTTTGCGAAGCCCTTCGCGCATATTAAATACAAAAGAGCAGGGCTTTACCGGTGCGGGGGGCTGGCTTATGGTCTGCCCCCATAAAAGCCGTGCCGTCGTCAGGCCCGTTTATAAGAAACGATACAAGAGAGTGTGAATGTTCAAGCTGATTGCTTTTGATGGCGATGATACCCTGTGGCACAACGAGCCACTGTTTCGCGATGCCCATATCCGCCTGCGCCAAATGCTGGAAAATTTCGGCGATGCAGACACGGTGAATGATCGGCTTTATCAGGCCGAGCTGGAAAACCTGTCGATCTATGGTTATGGTATTACCGGCTTTACCCTGTCGATGATCGAAACGGCGATCGAAATTTCGGATAAAAAAATCAGTGCTGCCGAAATTCATGAACTGGCTGAAATTGGCAAAGCAATGTTGCGCGCACCAACCCGGCTGATTGACGGGGCAAAAACGGTGCTGTGCCATTTTGCTGACCGGTCCGATTGCAAAATGATCCTGATTACCAAGGGCGACCTGATCGCCCAGCAGCTTAAAATCGAACGGTCCGGTTTGGAGAAGCTGTTTGCCGGGGTCGAAATTGTTTCGGAAAAAGATGATCTGACCTATCGCAACATTTTTGGTCGTTATGGGGTGGAGCCATCGGACGCCGTTATGATCGGCAATTCGATGAAATCTGATATTTTACCGGTGCTGGAATGCGGCGGGGCGGCCATTCATGTGCCTTATGAAATTACCTGGGTTCATGAAATGGTTGGTCAGATCGAAATTGACAATGACCTGTTTTGTGAAGCCGCCGACATTGCGCAGGTGCCCGAACTGATTACATCGTTAAGCACACAACGTGCGAACGAAAGGATGGAAAATGTCTGACTGTGCCGGATCGAATTTAAGTGACGAAGCCGCAACAGGCAGTGGTATTGCCGCAGATATCGATGCGCAAACCCGGTTAGAGCTTGAGGCCGCCGCGTTTCGCGGGTTGGTCGGGCATTTGCAAAATCGCAAGGATGTGCAAAATATTGATCTGATGAATTTGGCCGGTTTTTGCCGTAACTGCCTGGCAAAATGGTATTTATCAGCCGCGCGCGACCATAATATTTCCATGGATTATGACCAGGCCCGCGAAGTGGTCTATGGCATGAGTTATGACGCCTGGAAAAACAATCATCAGGTCCCGGCCAGCGATGAACAAAAACGTCTTTTCAAGGAAAACAGCCATTTGCATGCCAATATTCCCGGTGCCAAATAAGCTTGAATATTTGTGAATACCGGGCGGAGTGACCGGTTTTGTACATTTGCACAGCGAAAGGAAGGTTACCATGACCCGGACCGATCCTGATTTTGTGTCAGATTCTGCCCCGGATATAAAGAGTGGAACGGGCGATATTTCTGTGCTTGTTCGCATAGAAGGCCGGGTGCAGGGGGTGTGGTTTCGGGCATGGACGGTTGAGCAGGCCCGCAAACGCGGCCTGACCGGCTGGGTGCGGAACCGCCGTGATGGTACAGTCGAGGCGGTTTTTTGCGGTGCCCCAACTCTTGTGCAATCGATGCTGCAAGCCGCACAGCACGGCCCGGAAAATGCGCATGTGACACGGGTCCACGAAGAAGCCGTGCCGATTGGCGTGGAATTTTCCGGGTTCGAAAAACGTTCAACTCTCTAAATTAAACCCCTGTTTTGTTAGATCAGCGTGATTTGCATAATCGCGCCGACTTTGTTTTCGCACAGGTCGTGGCGAAAATGTCGCACTTGCGGGCGATTGTCGCATCTGTGACAAAAAGGGGGTTTCCAAGTTCGATCAACATGGCATCCTGCCAAAGATCCTGACCGGGCGGTCAACCGCCGGGCAGATAACAGGGAGCATGATTTGATGAACGTATTTATGAAACTGGTCGGTGCCACGGCACTTGCCACTTTGGTCTCGTTTGCGGCCCAGGCACAGGACGCAAAACCGAATGACGGGCTGAATGCCGCATTGTGGTATCAGACCTCGGTCGAATACAAAACCACAGCGAAATCTGTTTATGCCGGTGCACAGCGGTTGCTGGATGCGGCGATTGGCGATCATGGCTGGACAGCGGCCCTGGAGCAGGGCGACAATTACATGTCGAAATCGCCAGCGATTGTTTTGGATGTTGATGAAACCGTTCTCGACAATTCGGCTTATCAGTCATGGGTTGTAACTGCCGATACGTCATACAGTTCCAAAACCTGGGCGGAATTTGTTGCGACCGAAATGTCAACGCCGACCCCCGGTGCGCTGGAACTGACCAAGGCCGCTGCCGACAAGGGTGTGGCTGTTTATTACGTCACCAACCGCAAAGCCGGCGAAGAAGCCGCCACCATTGCCAACCTTAAAAAATATGGCTTCCCCTATGCCGATGCCGACCATGTGATGGTGCGGGGCGAAAAAAAGGAATGGGGTTCGGAAAAAAGCACGCGCCGCGAAGCGGTTGCCGCCGATCACCGCATCATCATGATGTTTGGCGATAACTTTGGTGATTTTGTTGATGATATGGGCGGCGATCTTAAAGGCCGTATCACCAAAATGGATGAATATGCCAATTATTGGGGCGAACGCTGGTTTATGTTGCCAAACCCGACCTATGGTTCATGGGAATCGGCGGCCTTTGGTGATAACTGGAAACTTTCGGTCGAAGAACGCCGCCAGATGAAAACCGACGCGCTGAATGCTTGGCAAGGCCCGAAATAATCGGTTTGATTGCTGATTTATATCTTTGATTTACAAAGGGGTGCGGCAGGGTCGCACCCCTTTACGATTTATTGCACCCAGGCGAACGCCCGTTTCAGTTCGGCAATGGCGTTTTTGTCATACCAGCGGCCATGCGCTATAATAACCCGTTGTGGCTGCCAGTCGATCATTTGTGAAACCGCACGGCGCAAGGCCGGTTTGTAGCCGATAAAGGTGGCCCGCATATCGCGCGGGGCTGCGCCGTGCGGGTCCATGGATCCAAATATCCTGATCAGAAAACGCCAAAGCGGGCTTTTGATTTTGTCGGCCTCAAAATTTTCGATCAGGTCGGTCAGGATCAATGTTTTGGATGCGCGGTGGAAAAACACGGCTTCGGTCAAATACCCGCCGCGCACCACCAGTTGGTCAATTTCACCCGACCAGCCTGGATCGGCAGCATTGCCCAGAAGGTGGTCAAATTTGATGTCCAGCCCATTGGCGCGGGCGCGTTTGTCAATGCCGGGCACCCCGAAACTTTGTGCATCGGGATAGGCCCTTTGCCATTGTGGGATACTGGCATAATGAATGGTGTTGGGTGCAATCAGGTAACGGACCGGGCCAAGGGCATCTATTGCAATTTGCAGGGCCGGGGTCAGTTTGATTGGCGAATGCAGCCATATTTCGCCGCTTGACTGGCGAATAATCGTCATGCGGGTGGGAAAGGGCAGCTTTAATCCCAGATAGCGAAATCCGATGACCGGTCCATCCACCAGCCAGATGTTTTCATCAATCTGTTTTAGAACATTTAGCGGCTGATAGGTTTCTATCTTAAACATGTTGGTCCCCGCCCGTGCCGTAAAAAGACCTGTAAGGTTATTTATCAGGAATGATCTTACCTGGATTTAAGGTGTTTTTGGGGTCAATTGCCTGTTTGATCGCGGTTAAAAGCCGTATTTTTGCCGGGTCGGCATAATGGACCAGTTCTTTTACTTTTAACTGGCCAATACCGTGCTCGGCACTGATCGACCCGCCGAGATCTGCGACGATATCGTGAATGTCGCGGTTTAAATCTTCCCACTGGGCCAGAAATGTTTCGCGCGGCATGTTTTCGGGCTGGCTGAAATTGAAATGAATATTGCCATCACCGACATGGCCAAACGGACAGGGCCGAATGCCGGGAATGCGTTTGTGCGCCTGGGCAATGCCCCGTTCAATCAGGGCCGGAACCGATGATACCGGCACGGATACATCATGCTTGATGCTGCCGCCTTCGCGGGTTTGGGCCCCGGGGATGCCTTCGCGCAGTGCCCACAGATTGGCGCGTTGTGCATCTGATCGGGCAAGGGTGGCATCCGTGATGAAACCGTTTTCAAGGGCGCGTTCGAGCAACCCTTCCATCACGCTGGTCAGATCATCATGCGGGCGCGACGAGGTGATTTCGATCATCACATACCACGGGGCAACGGTTTGCAACGGGTTGACGCAATTTTGAATGTGGCGCAGGCATAAATCATGGGCAAACCGGCTCATCAGTTCAAAGGCAGCAATGGCATCGCCGGTTTCACGCCGGGCCAGAGCCAGTAAATCAAGCGCCCCATCCACACTGCCCAGCGCGACCCACGCCGTTGCCAAATGGCGCGGATGGGGAAACAGTTTCAGGGTGCAGGCCGTGATAATGCCTAACGTCCCTTCTGATCCGATAAACAGGTCGCGTAAATCATAGCCGGTATTGTCCTTGCGCAATTTCGAAAGGCCATGCCAAACCGTGCCATCGGCCAAAACCACTTCCACACCCAAAACCAGATCGCGGGTATTGCCATAGCGTATGACGTTTAATCCACCGGCATTGGTGGCAAGGTTGCCGCCAATCTGGCAACTGCCTTGGGCGCCAAGGCTTAAGGGAAATAACAGGTCGTGATCGCTCGCCGCTTGTTGAATGCGGTGCAGGATGGTTCCGGCCTGTACCGTCATGGTGAAATCGCGGGCATCAATATCGATAATCTGGTTCATGCGGGCCAGATTGATCAGGATTTGCCCACATTTTGCCACTGCACCGCCGCAGCGCCCGGTATTGCCACCTTGCGGCACCAGGGCAATGCCCGCTATGTGGCAAAGTCTTACACAGGTGGCGACCTCGTCCGTGCTGGCAGGGAACAGTACAATCTTTGCCGCCCCGGCAAATTTGCCCCGGGCTTCGCGGTTATGGTCTTCCAGCACGCCAGCATCCATGCTCCAGCCTTTGGGGCCAAGGGTGGCTTGCAAGGTTGCCACAAGGTCGGCTGGCAGGGGCAGGGGGGGCGTGGCTGTTGTGTCAGTCGAAACCGGTGCGGACATGAAGGGTTCCATCGTAACGATGTTAACTTTGTGCTTTTGGCTTGGGCTTAGGCCTGGCTGCGCGGGGCGGCGGCCCGTTTCATTCGGTCATTAATGGCAATGCCCAGTCCGTCATCGGGGATCGGGCAAATGGCAATTCCCTTGACCCGGCATTGGTCGGCCTGATGCAACATGGCAAACAGGTTTGCAGCTGCCTCGCGGTCATCGCCGGATTTTGACAGCCATAAAACCTTGGCAAACCCGTGTGTGATGCAATCAGGGCCAAAGGCCAGCAAGACTTCGTCGCCAACTGTGTCATCGGGGGCTGTGGCATTAAGCCGCACGGGCAGGCCCGGTGCGTAATGGCTGCTGAGCATCCCGGGCGATTTTGGGGCCGCATCATCGGTTTGTGCCATGACAACATCGCTGCCGACAACCGCGCTGATTTGGGCTGCCGTGATGCCACCGGGGCGCAAGATCACCACCCGGTCGGTGGTTAAATCGACCACGGTGCTTTCAAGGCCAACACCACAGGGGCCACCATCAAGGATCATGGAAACCGCATTGCCCAGTGACGCTGCCACATGGCCCGCTGTGGTCGGGCTGATGCGGCCTGACCGGTTGGCTGACGGGGCGGCGATGGGCCGGTCGGCGGCGCGCAAAAGTGCACGGGCCAAATCATGGGCGGGTACGCGTAGGGCGATGCTGGGTAAACCTGCTGTGGTCAATTCGCAAATGGGGCTGTCGTCGCGTTTGGGCAAGACCAGTGACAGGGCACCAGGCCAAAAGGCAGCAGCCAGTTTATCGGCGCGCGCATCAAACACCGCATGGCGCGCGGCGGCGTCGCGGTCGGGGAAATGGCTGATTAGCGGGTTAAAGGACGGGCGTTGTTTGGCGGCAAAAATAGCCGCAACCGCATCTTTGTTGGTCGCATCGGCCCCCAGCCCGTAAACCGTTTCGGTCGGGAACGCGACCAGTTCACCGGCGCGCAATTTACCTGCGGCCTGGGCAAGGGCACCTTCGGAATAGGGTCGGATGGTCAGGGCGGGGGACATGGCACCACCATTGATAAAATTTCAGTCTATAGAAAGACCTAGCGATACTGGGCGCTAAAGGCAAGGCAGATTGGCAGGCGATGTTGCAGTGCAGTGGGATGCCCCGTCGGGTTTCAACAAATTCTGGCACTATGAATCTGCAATATTGAATTGTAGCGTCTGACAGCATAGGGTCAAGAACTGGCATTCTGAACAGCCTGTTCGTGCGTGGTGCGTGCAAATGTTTGCCAGCGGCTTTGTCCGGCCTGCCGGTAAACACCCACGTCAGGCCCCCCACGGTGTTTTCACCGCACGGAGGGCTGTTTATGTCTTTGCTCAGGCTGTCTGTCACCCTTCTTCCTGCGCATATCGCCATCCCGCTGGCACGGGTCAATCTGGCATCCTTTGTCTCGCAGATCATCCAGATCGGGGTGATCGACACGCTGTTGCCCCTCGCGCTGACCAATGCCGGATTGGGCGAGCGGCATGGCGGCATGATGTTGTCGCTTTACTGGGTTGCAGATTTGATCGGCGGGTTCTTTGTTGCGGCGATTTTGCGCAAGGTCCATCCCTTCATCCCGCTTTTGATCAGCGGGCTATCGTTTTGCGTCCTGATCATGGTTGTGATGTATGCGCCGCAATCGGTTTTTGTTCTTCCGGCAACCCTGTTTGCCGGGGTCGGGTTGATTTTGCGCTGGGTGGTATGTGACGGGCTGATCGTGCAGTTGGCCCCGCACGACAAAATGGGGCGTGCGGTTGGATTTCACGAAACGCTGATGGGGCTTGGCATTGTTCTGGGGCCGATCCTGATTGGCTGGTGTGGCGATGACGCTATGGCCATGTCGGGCATTGCGTTTGTTGCCGCAATTATTGCGCTGGTTTGTGGCTTTGCCCTGCCGCGTATTGAAATGACATCGATGCAAAAGGGGGCCGGGGCCGCCCTGCGTCGCTGGATCGATCATTGGGATCTGGTGTTGATTGCTTTTGTTGCGGGATTTGTTGAAATCTGTTTTTTGTCGGTTCTGCCCTTGCAGGCCCAACGCGATACCGGCCTTGCCGATGCCGGGTTGTGGCTGGCCGCCATCTTTGTGTTTGGCGGCACGATTTGCCAGCCGCTTATTGGTTATATGTCCGATAAAGGCGGCCCAATCAGGCTGTCCTGGTTATGTTTTGCTTTGCTGCTGGCGGGGGCTGTGCCGTTGGCGTTTGCCGACTATGGTTTTTTCGCTGCGATCATTCAGTTTGTATTGGGTGTTGCGGTGGCGGGGCTTTATACCGCTGCCGTCCTGATCGCGGCCTGTGGCCGGGGGCAGGGATATCAGGTTGGGGTTTTGGTGCTGGTTTCGCAAAGCTATACTTTGGGGGCTATTGTCGGTCCGTCGGCAGGAACGTCGCTTCTGGTGATGGTGGGAAGCTGGGCCTTGCCTGTACTGGTCTTGCTCTCGGCCGGGGGGGCTGTGTTGCTGCTGATGATGCGCCGGAATGTGCAACAACCCGAAATTTAACGCCAAACACCGCAGAGCCGCCAATAAATGGCGGCTCTTTTACGCTATAGTTCGGTATCGCTCCGCGGTAGTGATCCGAACCGCGTCGCCGTTTGTCCGGCGGCTATTTACGTCACCTACACGTTGTGTGGCGATGAATACATGTTGCGCCAATTTTGCATAAAAGTCAAGTTTTCTGCGGTTTTTATGCTGTTTTTTCGTGGTAGGGCGATGGTGCATCGCCAACGTGATATGTTGCTGATTATGGTGCTAAACCTTGATGCTTCGTGGCGGTGCAGCATTGTTGCGCAGGCTGTGATGGTGGTGAAATGCGTCGGGGCTGGCTGGTTAATTGTGTTACGACCAACCCCAGTATGATCATGGCAACGCCGGAAATGCGGATTAAATTTACGGGCTGTATCGGCAATCCAACCAGCCCGAAATGATCAATCAGCAGCGATGCAATCATTTGACCGGCAATAACGGCGACGATGAAGTTGGTTGCGCCGAGTTTGGGGGCAAGCAGTAATGCTGCGGTGATGTAAATAACGCCCGCAGCACCGCCCATCCATATCCACCAGGGATTTTTAGCGGTTTCTGAAAAGGTGGGGATTGAAACTTTAAAGGCCATCATCACAGGAATAATGATAGCAATGCTGATCGCCAGAGAAACCAGCGTTGCCCATAACGGATGGCCCAGCAAGCGTCCGAGCGTGGCGTTTGCCCCTGCCTGAAAGGGCACAGCGGCGCCGGCTAACATGGCAAAAACCAAAAGAAGGAAGGAACCCATATTTTGCATGATTGTATTTCCCAAAAGTGAAATGCGTATGCGTCATGGTATCTATCATTCAAATTATGAATGGAAATTCGTATTTAGAACCTTCAATATATGAATTATGAATAATTTATCGGCGATTGATCTGAACCTTCTGGTGGTGCTAGATGCGCTTTTGGCGGAGCAACATGTTTCGCGCGCGGCATTGCGCCTTAACAAAAGCCAACCGGCTGTTAGTCATGCTTTGGGTCGGTTGCGGATCCTGCTTGATGATCCTCTGCTGGTGCGCCGGGCTGGACAGTTGGAGGTAACGCCGTTTGCGCGTAATCTGGCGCCAGAACTGGCCGATATATTACGTCAACTTCAGGATTTGCTGATAACACCCGGGTTTGATCCCGCGACAGCACGCCGAACCTTCCGGCTTGCCATGTCCGATTACGGGGCCGCACTTTTGTTGCCACGCCTCATTAAAGTGCTACGCAAAGAATCCCCCCATAGTGACCTGGTTGTCAGTCAGGCGGGACGTGATGTTATGCAGTCACAAGTCATCGAAGGTGAAATTGATCTGGCTTTGGGTGTGTTTCCCGAACGTCGGCTCGATGTGTGTGATCATTTTTTGTTTTCTGAAGACTTTATCTGCGTGGCAGATAAGACCCGTTTTCCAGATATGGCAGCATGTAACCTAAGCCAGTATCTGGCAAGTCCGCATATTCTGGTGGCATTGCGCGCCGATAGTACCAGTGAAATTGATGTCGCCCTGACCCGCGTAAGGGAACACCGCCGGAACGCGGTCATTGTGCCGCATTGGCGCATTGCGGTTGATCTTGTGCGGGGAACGGATTTGATTTTGACGGTGGCGCGGCGCATCGTAGCGGGTCAAGATAAATTTGAAGGGCTTTTTATGTTTGAACCGCCAATTGATATTCCGAAATTTGCGTTCCGGCAAATATGGCATCGCAGGCGCGACGGTGATCCGGCACATATTTGGTTGCGTCAAATCGTAGCCCGCCTTCTGGAGGCTTCGTAACACCGACGTTGAAATTCTGTTTCGGTATTCGGCAAGACGTGCAATGCCCGGCCCGCCGAATACACGACAAGGGCGCGTTTTATCCTTGATACTTAACCGGCACCGACGGGCTGCGCGCGATGAAATACGGGTTGGCGAAATCACCTTTGCCATACACAAACGGGCGACCATCCATGTTTTCAACCGTGCCGCCCGCCGCGGCCAGAACGGCATGGCCCGCGCCAATATCCCATTCCATGGTGCGGCCCAGGCGCGGGTAAAGGTCGGCTTCGCCCTGCGCGATCAGGCACAGTTTCAGCGAGCTTCCCGCCGGGCGCATTTCGCGGACTTTCAAATCACCCAGAAATGCTTTCATGGCGTCGGGATCCCCGTGGGATCGCGATCCCACCACCACAATGCCATCCTCGGGCATGGGGCGCACGGTGATGGTGGTGGTTTTGGGGTCGGTATTGTTTTCAATCAGCTTGGCGCCATCGGGGCCACCAAAATACAGTTTTTCCAGTGCCGGGGCATAAACAACCCCCATAATCGGCACGCCTTTGGCAATCAGCGCAATATTTACGGTAAATTCGCCATTGCGCTTGATAAATTCCTTAGTGCCGTCCAGCGGGTCGACCAGCCAGAAAAAATCGGTTTCGTCGGAAACATCGGGCACATTGCCTGCGCCCGCACTTTCCTCGGAGACGATTTTAACATCGGGTGTCAGGGCGCGCAGGCCGGGCAGGATGATGGCCTCGGCGGCTTCGTCGGCTTCGGTGACCGGCGATGCGTCATCTTTCGTGCGCACTTCAAAATCGGTTT
This sequence comes from uncultured Thalassospira sp., assembly GCF_963976115.1. Taxonomy (GTDB): domain Bacteria; phylum Pseudomonadota; class Alphaproteobacteria; order Rhodospirillales; family Thalassospiraceae; genus Thalassospira. The sequence continues at coordinate 212,553 of NZ_CAXBJJ010000009.1, read as the reverse complement.
TATAGATTTCCATGATCGCCGCCCCCGCCTTGCGGGCAATTTCGATCAGGCCGTTTTCAAGGGCATGGGCATTTGCAGGCAAGCCGTTGGTCATGGGAAATCCTTTGTCTGGGAGAATATGTTCATAGGAATGACCTAGGCAATTTTATATCAAAGGTCCAGTCCGTATCTTAACCGGTGCTCTGGATTAGCCGGGATGCGCACGCCACAAGACGCCTTTGGCAAAGGCTTCGCGGCTTTCAATCGCGCGGGTGACAAAGCGTTGCGCTTTTATGGTGTTTGACCAGTAATCCATCGGCAACCCTGCCTTGCGTTTCAGGTGACGGACAAAATCTGTCGGGTCGGGCAGTTGATCCCAGACTTGTGGCAAAAAAAGGCCGCGTTTGTTGCCATCAGATAAAATAATACCGTCCTCAAACGGGGTCAGCCTGTCGATAAAATCGGCTTCGCTTTCAAAGGGAAACGGCTGTGGTTTTGATAATACCGAAATCGACATTTCCAGATCATCCGTCAGGTCTGCCGCCGTAATTTTGGCAAAGCGCGGGTCGCCAAAGGCCGCCTTGAAAGCGTTTTCACACACATCTTGCGCCAGAGCGCGATGTGCGATGATGGAACCAATGCACCCGCGTAAATCGCCATTTAACTTCAAGGTCACAAAACAGGCACCGGGTTGTTTCAGCTCATCTGGCAACGTGTCGATGTTCGCTTGCAGGGGGGCATCCTGCGCCAGCCCATGGCGGATGGACTGGCTGGCCAGGCTCAGCAAATCCTTGCCATGCCGGTTCAAAATATTTTGGGTGGTATCGACAAAATCTGTCTCATCGTTGATGTCGTCATTTTGCGGATCAGACGCCAGGCCATCGTAAAATGCCCACGCGCCATAGCCGACCACCCGGGATGTATCGCCGCTGGTGGCACTGGAATTTTGCAGTGAAAGCGTTTTCACTGTCATCCCACGCTTGCGTGCTACGCGCAGCAAACCGACAATCGGCAGGCACCCACAGGCATCGTCAAACCCCAGTTCCTCGGCACGGAAATTTTCAATCAGCTGGCGGGTGCGGTCATCCATTTGGCGCGCCGTGGCATCATCGTGAAAATGCGACAGGTCGGACGAAATCACGATCAGGGTTTCCGGCCCGCCCCACAGTTTTTCAACCACTTCTTCAATCTGGTGGGCGGCACAGCGGCTTACCAGCAGTGGCACAATTTGCACATCGGGCTGGCCCGCAAAAAGATGCTGAATAAACGGCAGTTCAATTTCCAGCCCGTGTTCCTGCACATGTGCTTCATTAAGCCGCTGCACCTGCGGCAGGGCCAGAGCGCTGTTAATAGCGGCCCCATCTACCGGTACGGTGCCCAAAGGGGTGGCAAAAGCGGTGGCATCGGCTGCGGCAATGCCCTGAAACGCCATGCGATGCGCCGGGCCGATAATCACCACGCGCTTGATTGTATGGATCGCTGGTACAACGGTGGCAAAGCCATCGGCGGCGATGGCACCGGAAAACACCAGCCCGGCATGAGGCACGATAATGGCCTTTGGTGCGCTTTCACGGGGGGCGTGTGTGGTGGCTGATGCCATCAGCTTTGTTATGGTTGTGCGCAATTCTTCGGCATCGGCGGGATAAAATGTTCCGGCAACGGCGGCAGGGCGAATAATAGTCATGACGCATCCCTTTTGATCTGCGATCCTTTGCAAAACATAGCGCGCAAGACCAGATTTTCAAAGGATGCTACATTTTATTAAACAGGCGGACCCCGATCATGATGACCACGCCCCCGGCCAATACCAGTGCGCAAACACCCCCAACCGACACCGTGCCAGGTCGCTATTGGCACCAGTTGGACGATGGCCGCATTCAATGTGATGTCTGCCCGCGTTATTGCAAGCTGGCAGAAGGGCAACGCGGATTGTGTTTTGTGCGTGCGCGGCAAAATGACCAGATGGTACTGACCACCTGGGGCCGGTCATCGGGGTTTTGCATTGATCCGGTTGAGAAAAAGCCGCTGAACCATTTTTTGCCCGGCAGTCCGGTTTTGTCCTTTGGCACGGCGGGCTGCAATCTGACCTGCAAATTTTGCCAGAATCACGAGATATCCAAGGCGCGGCAAATGGATGCAGTGGGCCGCCTGGCGACCCCGGATATGATCGTGCAGGCCGCCCGGCAATGGGGCTGTTCGGCGGTGGCCTTTACCTATAACGACCCGGTGATTTTTCTGGAATATGCGGTGGATGTGGCCAAGGCGTGCCGGGCGGCGGGGATTAAAACCATTGCCGTAACAGCGGGCTATATTGGCAAGGATGCGCGCGCCGAGTTTTTCCGCCATATGGATGCCGCCAATGTTGATCTGAAAGGCTTTACCGAGGCGTTTTATCATAAATTGTGTTCGGCCCATTTGAACGATGTTCTGGAAACATTGGTTTACCTGAAACGGGAAACCGGGGTGTGGTTTGAACTGACCAATCTGGTGATACCGGGCGAAAATGACAGCGAGGGCGAGTTCGATGAAATGACCCGCTGGATCATGGCCAACCTTGGCCCCGATGTGCCCCTTCATTTCAGCGCCTTTCACCCGGACTGGAAAATGATGGAGACGCCTGCCACCCCGGCAGAAACACTGATCCGGGCGCGGGACATCGCCATGCAAAACGGGCTGCGCTATGTGTATGTCGGCAATGTGCATGATCACGCGGCATCAAGCACTTATTGCCATCAGTGCAAGACAAGGCTGATTGGCCGGGACTGGTATGAATTATCGGACTGGAAGCTCGACGCACAGGGCCATTGTACCGAATGCGGCACCGCCTGTGCCGGTGTGTTTCGCCCGCAACCGGGTAACTGGGGCCGTAAACGCCAGCCGGTGCGGTTAAGTGTGGTGCAGACGAGGCCGTAACGATGATATGATCCGTGTTTTGTTATTTGCGCCGGCGTGGTGCTGCGATAAAAGGGGGGCAGGGTGGTTTGCAAGGGGCGAACCCTTGCCCTTGCATGGGACCAACTGATTTGAACATACGACCTGCCATTGCCCGCGATGTGGATGCTGTTTTTGCCATTCGTTTGAAGGTGAAAGAAAACCGCCTGACGATGGCGGAACTGGCGGCGCGCGGCATTACCAAAACGGCGTGGCATGACTGGCTTAATAACGGTACCGGGATGTGGGTGGCGGAAACAGGCGGGGCAATAACCGGCTTTGCCATTGCCCTGCCCAGGGAAGCGACCTTGTGGGCCTTGTTTATTGACCCGGAATATGATGGGCAGGGCATTGGCAGTACCCTGTTAAAAACCGCCGAGGACTGGCTGTTTGCACAGGGCTGCACTGAAATATCACTGACCACCGATAGCGACCCGAAAATTCGGGCGCATGGTTTTTACGACCGTCACGGCTGGGTTTTAACCGGTGATGCCGATGACGGGCAGGTGGAATATGTCAAGGGGGCTAATCCGGGCCTGTGGCCGGACGATTTGCTTGATATGCCGGTGTAACGGTGGGTGGCCCTATGATTTTTTCATAGGGCCACAGACCAGTATCGGGGCATAGCGCAGGATGAAGAACAGCCAGCCGCCGATCCAGCACAAGGTTGCGGTTGCCAGTATCGTCAAATAATGGCTGCCTGCAACGGGCGCGATCAGGCGCAGTGCTGTTGCCAGCCAGATTAACGAAAACCCGATGGTGAACAATTTTCCGGCAACAAGGCTTCGCCCGGTATGGCCCAGGGCCGCCCGTCCGCCAACTGCCATGATCATGCAGGCCATTGCCCCGGCTCCGCCAGCATGAACAGCGTCATTGATGGCGTAGAAATCGGGGCGCAGCAGGGCAATGCCAACCAGCATCAGACATATGGGAAGCCACAAATAGGCGATATGAAGCATCCAGATCAGCGGATCGGTTAGGGTGTGGATGCCGCGCCAGCGCGACAAGCGGGTAAAATGCAAAATCGCCGTTATCATCAGGACAATCCCGGCAACCTGCTGCCACGGGGTAAAGGCCAGAATAGCTGAAACGAGCAATGCCACCATGCATAGCGCGTCAAAACGGTTAAACGAAACAGGTTCGGCAATGTCGGGTAATTTTCCGTTCCGCATCAGCCAGTTGCGGGTGAAGCCGGGGATAATGCGCCCGCCAATCAATGCGATCAGAACCAGAAAAATGAAAATGCCCACGCGGGGGAAAATTTCGGCATCAAGGGCGATGGTATCGCGGGCCGCAAGAATAAACAGCGCATCGGTGATGGCAAGGGCGGCAATTACCGCCAGCAGTTTCAAATTGCGACGGTTTTTCGCTTCTATCAGTTCGCGGGCGGCGAACGCGATTAACACGGCAAAATAGGTCAGTTCGGCGACCAGCAAAACCACGACATTGATGTCGGCGGCAAATATCATTGCCACCCGGCCCGCCAGCCAGCAGGCGGTTAACAGCATGATAACAGGGCCGTGAAGGGCCGGTCGCCCGGTCCAGTTGGCAATGGCGGTGAGCAAAAAGCCGCCCAATGCCGCCCCGCCAAAGGCAAAAACCATTTCATGGCCATGCCAAAGTGCTGACGTGCCCAGTTGCGGTGCCCAAACGCCATGAATCAAGGACGCCATCCACCACACCACGCCAATAATGGCCTGCAAACCGGCCAGCAAAAATAACGGGCGAAAGGCCCCGCGCCAAATCGGCAGGGTATTTTTGCCTGGTGCTGAACGCGGTGCGGGATCGGTGATCAGAATGGGAATGGGGCGCGAAACCATGATGTGACCTTGCTGCTTGGATAGGATGAACCACCATGGTGCATTGCTGTGAAATCGTTGCCTTGATTTTTAGCAATTTTAGAGTGGCGATGACCGGCTAAATGAATGATTTTTTTGTTTCTATACGGGATAACCCTTTCTTTCGGCGGGCATCACGTTAAATTGGGAAGATTGGGTTTTTGACCCAGACAGGATAAGTTCAGGATATGCCCGCAGTTGGGTGGCGGGCCAAGACCCTTTAAACAGACCCAGAAAATTTCAGGAGTCCTTTCCGATATGAAGATCACTTTTTCCGATCTCGCAGTTCCGGCTTCCGGCGCGGTTGTGGCCTTTGCCACCGAGGGCGGCGATCTGATGCCCAGTGCCGTTGCGCTTGATGAAGCAACCAAAGGCGTTGTGACCCGTGCAATCAAAGCCTCAACCTTTAAGGGCAAGTTCGGCCAGAATCTGCAAATTCTTTCACCTGCAAATGTGGAACTGTCGCGCATTGTTATTTTCGGTATCGGCAGCGAAGCCGAATTTGACGTGATTGCCGCGCAAAAACTGGGCGGCCAGGTAACCCTTGCCGCACAGGCAACCGGCGAAAAAGAAGTTGTCGTCCTGTTTGACATGGATGATCTTGCGTGTGATTTTGCCACCGGCTGCGCCCTTCGCGATTACCGGTTTGATAAATATCGCACCACCGAAACCAAGGACGACAAACCGGCGCTGAAATCGGTTTCGATTGCACTCAAAGAACCGAAAGAAGCCAAAAAACAGTTCGAGAGCGCCAAAAAAGTGATCGACGGTGTGTTTTTTACCCGCGATCTGGTGTCTGAACCGGCAAACGTACTTCATCCCGAAAGCTTTGTTGCCGAAGTGCGTGCTTTGGAAAAGCTGGGTGTCGAGATTGACGTTCTTGACGAAAAGGAAATGAAAAAGCTGGGCATGGGTGCGCTTTTGGGCGTGGCACAGGGGTCGGCACAAAAGCCTTATCTGGTGGTGATGCGCTGGAACGGTGGCAAGAAAAAAGAAGCCCCGATTGCCTTTGTTGGCAAAGGGGTGACCTTTGATACCGGCGGGATTTCGATCAAACCGGCGGCGGGCATGGAAGACATGAAGTTTGACATGGGCGGTGCCGGTGTTGTGTCGGGCCTGATGAAGGCACTGGCGGGCCGTAATGCCAAATCAAACGTCATTGGTGTGATTGGCCTGGTTGAAAACATGCCGTCATCGACCGCACAGCGCCCGGGCGATGTGGTGACATCGATGTCGGGTCAGACGATTGAAGTGATCAATACCGATGCCGAAGGCCGTCTGGTTTTGTGTGATGCTCTGACCTATGTGCAGGAAAAATACGATCCGAGCCTGATTGTCGATCTGGCAACATTGACCGGGGCGATCATTATTGCACTTGGCCATGAAAATGGCGGGCTGTTTTCCAATAATGACGACCTTTCCACCCAGATCACCAATGCGGGCCTTGCGGTGAACGAGCCGGTCTGGCGGTTGCCGCTGGGCAAGGCTTATGACGATCAATTGAAATCCGACATTGCCGATATGAAAAATGTTGGCGGTCGTCCGGCAGGGTCGATCACGGCGGCACAGTTCCTTAAACGCTTTATCACCAAGGATCGCCCGTGGGCGCATCTTGATATTGCGGCTATGGCCTGGGCCGTCAAAGACAGCGACGTGGCCCCGAAAGGCGCGACCGGCTATGGTGTGCGCCTGCTCGATCGTTTCGTTGCCGATAATCACGAAGCCTGATTTTTGCTTTTCCCATATCGGGGCAGGGACAATCCTTGCCCCGATACGGGTTTGCATCGTATGACACATCTATGAGCGATATCTGGTTTTATCATTTAACCAATACCCCGTTAGATCGGGCCTTGCCGACGCTTTTGTTAAAAACACTGGAGCGCGAAAAGCGTGCTGTTGTGATGACACAGGGCGACGCCCGGCTTGATGCGCTTAATACCCTGCTTTGGACCTATGACAAGGCCAGTTGGCTGCCGCATGGCAGCGCACAGGATGGCGATGCCGACTTGCAGCCGGTCTGGCTGACCATCGTTGATGAAAACCCCAACAATGCCCAGTTTTTGTTCCTGACCGACCGTGCGGACAGCGAAAAAGTCGCCGATTATGAACGCGTGATCATGCTGTTTGACGACCGCGATTTTGATGCGGTGGCCGAAGCGCGCACGCGCTGGAAAAACTGGAAAGATGCCGGACATAAATTGTCCTACTGGCAACAAACACCCGGCGGATCGTGGGAAAAGAAAGCGGAAAGCTGACCCGCGCGGTGTGATGTGACGCCCGCCCCTTATCTTCCATCGCCTTTAAACATCTTCTGTCCGATTTTGTGGTTTGGCCGTGTTTGTCCACAGGTCGTTGTTTCGATTCTGTTTTTTTAGCCCTCTGGAAGTATGGGCTAACTATCCCCACGTATATAAAATGCTGTGTGTATTTCACGCAGAATTTAATGTCGTTTTTCGATGATACCGGACGTTTGTCGCTGCGCGTGCAGGGTTGGCCATGGTGATGCGGGGAGAGTCGCGGGAATGTTTAGTTTGAATTCGGTGAAAATTGGCAAGCGGTTGTTGCTGATTGTCGGAGGCGCCGTGCTCGCCGCGATTTTGGTCGGGGCATTTGGCCTGTCTGAATTGCGAACCCAGATGATGGATGATCGCAAGGACAAGACGCGGGCGCTGGTTAATTCGACCGTATCACTGATCGATTATTATTATCAGCAGGTGCAATCGGGTGTGCTGAGCGAAGAACAGGCAAAGGACGCTGCTGGCAAGGCCGTCGGGGCTTTGCGCTATGATGAAACCAATTATTTCTTTGTCTTTGACCAGCAGCCGGTGGTGCTGTTTCATACGGTCAAACCCGAACTGGTTGGGCGCAATATGTCGGCGTCGGTTGACGGGGCGGGAAAGCGTCATTATCAGGCCTTTGTCGACATGGTGACGGAAAACGGCCAGGGTTTTGTCGATTATACCTATCTTACGCCGGACAAATCAAAAACGCGGCCAAAGATTTCCTTTGTAAAAATGTTCAAGCCGTGGGGCTGGATCGTTGCGACGGGCATTTATGTCGATGATGTTGATGCCATTTTTCAAAAAAACCTGCTGACGATGATGACTGTGGTCATTGTGATTGCCGGGTTGGTGGTGTTTGTTTCGCTGTTGATCGGGCGCGGCATTACCAAGCCGTTACAAAATATTTCCGACAATATGTTGCGTTTGGCTGAGGGGGATCATGGTATTGACGTTGCCTATACTGATCATCGCAGCGAAATTGGCGATCTGGCGCGGGCAATGGATGTGTTTAAATCCAAGACCATTGAAATGGAAAATCTGCGTCGCCAGCGTGAAGAAGATGAAAAACTGGCCGAACGCGAAAAACGGGCGGTCCTGTTAGAAATGGCGAACAACTTCGAGGTCAATGTTGGTCATGTTGTTGAATATGTGACCAATGCCGCGACCAAGATGCAGCGCTCGGCGCGGTCGATGAATATTACGGCACACACGGCGGGCGAAAAGTCGGTGATTGTATCGTCGGCATCCCAGGAAATGTCGACAAATATCGATACTGTTGCTGCCGCCGCCGAGGAGCTTTCGGCCTCAATCAGAGAAATCAGTACACAGGTGTCGCAATCGTCGCGGGTGGCCAGTGGTGCTGTCAGCAAATCTGAAGATACCCATAAAAAAATCGAACTTCTTGCCGATGCCGCGACCCGGATCGGCGAGGTCATATCCCTGATTTCCGACATTGCCGAGCAAACCAACCTTCTGGCGCTTAATGCCACCATCGAGGCCGCGCGCGCCGGGGATGCGGGCAAGGGCTTTGCCGTGGTGGCCAACGAGGTCAAGGTTCTGGCCAGTCAGACAGCCAGAGCGACCGAGGATATCCGTTCGCAAGTGGGCGGTATTCAGAGTGCTACCGGCATAGCGGTTACCGCGATTGGTGAAATTGCCGAAACCATTCGCCAGCTTGATGGATCAACCGGTGCCATTGCCGCAGCGGTCGAAGAACAAGGGGCAGCCACCCAGGAAATTGCCCGGAATGTGGAAGAAGCGGCACATGGTGCACGCGATGTTTCGCAAAATATTAGTGATGTATCATCTTCGGTCAGTCAGACAGAAACGGTGGCGGGCGAGGTGCAGACATTGTCAGATGAACTTGAGCATCAGGCCCGTGAGTTAAAGGGCGCTGTTTCAACATTCCTTGCCGAGATCAGAGACAAGTAGTCGTTTTACAAGCACGGCTGCGAGGTGTGATGAGGCATATTGCCAGGAGGCATATGGTTTCAGGCCCCTTGCAGTCGGTTGCATGTTTGACGACCGGGGTGTAAAAATACTAAAGCATATTTCCTTTAATATGACCCATTTTGTTTGTTTTTGGCGTGTCGTTTGGCAAGGCACAGCGCGCTGCGCGATGCGGCGCATCGGGCGAGCGGTGTAACGCTGCCAAACACCGCCAAAATCAAACCCTGTGGGCCAGCGCAGTCTGCCGCCTGGCCGCGTCGAAATCCTTGTCCGTAAACCCATTACGCCCTGCGGACTTCTCCTTACCAGGCGGCAGAATGAGCTGGCAAAATGGGTCATATTAAAGGAAAAATGCTTTAGGTTAAACATTATTTTTATGTATTTAATCGGTGCTACATACAAGATATGCGTAAAATGCATGGTATGGAGCGTTGAAATACGTATTCAGGCATGTTTATATAATTGTCATCTAAAGCGCCGATTTGCTTCTCAGCTTGCGGGCGCGTAATAAATACGGCTAAAGCGAGTTGGGCGTGCGCCTTTTGCAACGACCGTCTCGGTGACGCCGCAGACGGTTTTTTTATGTTGAAAAGGAGGGCGCCATGATCCGGCTGACCGACCTGCACAAAACATATCCTGCCCGGCGGGGCAGCCCCGAACATGTCGCTTTGCGCGGTATCGACCTTGATATTGCAGCGGGCGAAATTGTCGGCGTGATTGGCCGTTCCGGGGCCGGGAAATCTACCCTTATTCGCTGCATCAATTTACTGGAAATGCCGACATCGGGCAGTGTCATAGTGGATGGCACCGATGTGACCAAATTGTCGAAACGCGATTTGCCGCTGTTTCGTCGCCAGTTGGGCATGGTGTTTCAGCATTTTAATCTGCTATCCTCGCGCACGGTTTACGACAATATCGCCTTACCCCTTGAACTGGCCGGGGCCAGCAAGGCCGAAATTGCCGCCGCGATTGACCCGTTATTGCCGCTGGTGGGCCTTGAAGACAAACGCGATCGGTATCCGGCTGAATTGTCCGGCGGGCAAAAACAGCGCGTGGGTATTGCGCGCGCATTGTCGAGCAACCCGAAAGTTGTTTTGTGCGACGAGGTAACATCGGCACTGGACCCGGAAACCACCCGGCAGATATTGGCGTTGTTGCGCGATATTAACAAACGCCTGGGCCTGACCATGGTGGTGATTACCCACGAGATGGCTGTGGTCAAACAGCTATGCGACAAGGTTGCGGTGATGGATGCGGGGGTGATTGTTGAACAGGGGGCGGTTGATGGCATTTTTGCCAACCCGCAACAGCCGACAACACAGTCGCTGCTGGCCGATGAGTTTCTTGATTTTCAGCCTGCATTCCCTCAAGCCGATGCATCGCGTGATGTCCCTTCTCTTCGAAAGGAGGGCTAATCCATGTGGTCCACCATTCTTCCCATCCTGGCGCAGGCAACGTTGCAAACCCTGTATATGGTGTTTGCCTCTTTGGCGATTGGCACGGCGATTGGCCTGCCTTTGGGGGTGTTGCTGGCAACGTCGGGCCGGGGCGAACTGTTTGAGGCACCGGTCTTTCAAAAGACCTTTGGGCCGATTGTGAATGCCACGCGCTCGGTGCCGTTTATCATTTTGGCCGTTGCCATCATTCCGTTTACCCGCTTTCTGGTTGGCACATCGATTGGCACATCGGCGGCCATTGTGCCGTTAACGGTGGCGGCGATCCCGTTTATTGCCCGCATTATCGAAGGGGCCGTGCGCGAAGTTGACAGCGGCCTGATCGAGGCCGCCCACGCCATGGGCGCGCGCCCGATGCAGGTGGTGACCAAGGTTCTGTTGCCCGAAGCCCTGCCAGCCATCATTCATGGCCTGACCTTGACCGCCGTTACCCTGATTGGCTATTCGGCCATGGTGGGGGCGGTTGGGGCCGGTGGCCTGGGCGACCTTGGTATTCGCTATGGTTATCAGCGCTTTCGCCCCGATGTGATGGGCGCGGTTGTTGTGACCCTGATTGTGGTGGTTCAGGCGATACAAATGCTGGGCGACCATCTGGCGCGCAAGGCCGACAAACGCAATATCTGACGATTTCACATATTCCCGCATTTTTACATTCAAATGCAGCTTAAAAGGAGCCTTCCCATGCGGTTTTTCAAAACCCTGAGTGCGGCTGTCATTCTGACGGCCAGCCTTGCCATCCCGGCATTTGCCCAGGATGAAATCAAAATTGGCGTCACCGCTGGCGAACATGAACAAATCATGGAACAGGTCGCCAAGGTTGCGGCACAAAAGGGCCTGAAGCTCGACATCATCACTTTCAGCGATTATGTGTTGCCCAATCAGGCGCTTGACGATGGCGATCTTGATGCCAACAGCTTCCAGCATGTGCCGTATCTTGATAACCAGATCAAGGACCGTGGCTATCATTTGTCGGTGGTTGGCTATAACTTTGTGACCCCGATGGGCATTTATTCCGACAAATACAAAAGCCTGGATAACCTGCCGGACGGGGCGAAAATTGCCATCCCCAACGATCCGACCAATGGCGGCCGTGCGCTTTTGCTGTTGCAGTCCAAGGGCCTGATCAAGGTTGACCCGGCTGCTGGCCTGGTCGTAAGCCCGCTTGACGTGACAGATAACCCCAAAGGGTTTGATTTCATCGAGCTTGATGCTGCACAGTTGCCGCGTTCGCTGGCCGATGTTGATGCCGCAGCAATCAACACCAACTATGCCAGCCAGGCCAATTTGAACCCGACCCGGGATTCGATTGCGATTGAAAGCAAGGATAGCCCCTATGCCAACGTCATCGTTACCCGCACCGTTGACAAGGACAAGCCTTGGGTGAAAATCCTGGTTGAATCCTATAATTCCGACACCATTCGCGACTTCATTAATAAAAAATATGATGGCGCTGTGGTTCCGGTATTTTAAGATACCGACCTGATATGTTTGATTAAACAAGCGGCCCCGGCAACATATGCCGGGGCCGTTTTGTTTGGTGGCGGATGGCGTGGGCTTTTACAACGCGGTGTCGGGGTGCGGCGCTTGATCTGGTGTTGGCGATGCCGGTTCCGATGCCGGTGAGCAGGCCGCTTTACGGGGGTGAAACGGCGTTTCATTAACGGTCAGCGAAAAAACATCGGGGCGGGCATAATGGCCTGCGACATCAAGGTCATATTTGCCACGAATGGCCTGGTCGGTATCAATGTCGGCCCAGATAACCGCTTCACGGTCATAAACCGGTTCAGTCAGGCAGGTGCCCATCGGGTCGATGATCACGCTGCCACCCCGGATCAGGGTGGTTTTCGGGTCGTTTCCTTGCGGGCAAGTGTAATCTTCGGGGGCATCGGCGCGGGTCAGATACTGACAGGCACTTAGGACAAAGGTACGGCCTTCATAGGCAATGTGGCGCATCGAAGTTTGCCATATTTCACGTTCATCAACAGTGGGCGCACACCAGATATTGATGCCTTTATTGTAATAGGTCTGGCGCAACGGCGGCAGATAGTTTTCCCAGCAAATGGCGGCACCAATTTTACCAATATCGGTGTTAAAAACTGGCAGGGTAGAACCATCGCCCTGACCCCAGATCAGCCTTTCGCTGGCGGTGGGCATCAATTTGCGCCGTTTGCCCAAAAGGCTTCCATCGGGTGCAAAAAACAGAACCGCGCAATAAAGTGATCCACCATCGCGTTCAATGATGCCGGTCACCAGATGCGCCTTCATTTTCGCGGCGAACGACCCAATGGTGCGGCATTCGGGGCCGGGAACCTCGATGGCGGCTTTCCAGTAACGCAAATAATCATCACGGCCTGCTTCGTTGCGCGTGCCAACACGCGCGCCAAAATCAAGGCCCTTGGGATAGCCGCCAATATAGGCCTCGGGGAAAACAGCCAGTTCAACGTTGTTGTGCCGGGCTTCTTCGCACAGGGCCGCCATGCGTTCTAACGTGTGCGGCGTATCAAAAAGGGTTGTGCCAGCCTGGATAACGGCAACGCGATGCTGGGGCATTTGGGGGCTCCTGTTGTGGGGGTTACGCGAAATGTGTGTCCTTGTTTGTGATCTTGACGACGGCTGTATCATCAGTCAAATTGCTGTTTATGGTTCAAAACATTAATTTAAATGATATTGCGCGATTTGATTTTAATCTTGTCATCGCCTTTATGGCGATATGGCAGGAAAGAAGTGTGTCAAAGGCAGCGGATCGTTTGTCGTTAAGCCAATCAGCATTGAGTGCGGCGCTGGCCCGTTTGCGTGAGGCCGCCGGGGACCCGTTATTTGTCCGCACACGCGGCGGAATGCAGCCAACCCCGCGCGCCATCGACATGGCGAAAAACATTGAACACGGTGCGCTTTTGATCCGCGGAGCCTTTCGCGCCGGGCAGGATTTTAACCCGGGGCATGATGCACATCATTTTGCGCTGGGCATGTCGGACGATTTTCAACTGGCCGTCGGCCCCGCCGTTTCGCAGCGTTTGTTGCATGACGCGCCAAATGTGTCGGTGTCATTCCATCAAAGCAACCGGCATACGGTGGAAAAAATGCTGGAAACCGGGGAACTTGACCTGGCCGTGATCGCCCGGCCACCGGAACGGTCGTGGCTGGCGCAGGAGCAGATCGCGCAATCGGGTTATGCCTGTATTTTTGATCCGGTGGCGTGCGGATGGGCCATGCCGTTATCGCTTGAGGAGTATCTGACCCTACCGCATATCCTGGTTTCCTATTCCGGGCGCGAAGGCATTGTTGACGAAAAACTCAGGCATTTGGGGCGACACCGTAAAATTCAGACCGGCTTGACCCATTTTGCCGCTGTGCCCGCATTTTTACGCGGTATCGCCGCTGTTTCGACGATTCCAACCCATGCGGCAACGGCCTTGGCCCGCATCAGTGGCTTGCAGGTGTGCGATGCGCCGCTGGATTTGGGGCGCTATCCGGTTTCGCTGGTCTGGCGCCGCGAAATGCAGGATGACCCGGCCGCGTCATGGATGCGAATGCTGGTGCGTGATGCCGTATGTAACCATGTGGGCAGTGATGTTGGGGCTGAGGTGGAGATGATCTTTTAAAACACAAATACCCGCCATATGGCGGGTATTTGACACGGTTCGTCGTGTTGGGCAACAGGCGCTTTACGCGACCATGGTTTCATATTCTTCCTGTTTTTCCAGCCACAGGCTTTCGGTCCTGGCAAGGTCAGATTTAACCTTGGCCATGTCCATTTGCAGCTTGTTCAGGCGGTCAGCATTGCCTGCATTATAAAGCGACTGGTCGGTCAGTTCGGCTTCAATCGCGGCAATTTGGGTGGTGCATTGCGCCATCTGCTTTTCGAGTTTTTCAACTTCCTTGCGCAGCGGGGCGGCAATTTTGCGTTTTTCGGCTGCGGCCTGGCGTTCTGCCTTGCGGTCGCGTTTTTGTTCCGGCGTTGCCGCAACCGAATTTTTGCCTGCCCGGCGGTCGGCGCGTGCGCGGTCCAACAAATATTGGCGATATTCGTTTACGTCGCCATCAAAATTGCTGACGGTGCCATCGGCCACCAGCAACAGGCGGTCGGCACAGGCCTCGATCAAATAGGGATCGTGGCTGATGATGATCACGGCACCTTCGTAATTGTTCAGCGCGTGGTTCAGGGCATCGCGGGCATCAATGTCTAGATGGTTGGTCGGTTCGTCAAGGATCAGCATGTGCGGGGCATCAAGCGTCATCAAGGCAAACAGCAAACGGGCCTTTTCACCCCCCGACAGGTTTTTGACCTTGGTGTTGCCCTTGTCGCCTTCAAAGGCAAAGCGGCCCAACTGGGCGCGAACCTTGCTTTCGATCACGTTGGGCATCAAGGCGGCCAAATGCTGATAGGGGGTGTTTTCCATCACCAGTTCGTCGGTCTGATGCTGGGCAAAATAGCCAATCCGCAGTTTGTTGGAAGAAACCTTTTCGCCGTTCATCAATTCAAGTTTGTCAGATAACAGCTTTGCCAGGGTTGATTTACCATTGCCGTTGGCACCGAGCAGGGCAATGCGGTCATCCATATCGATGCGCAGGTTCAGATTGCGCAAAACAGGTTTGCCGTTATAGCCGACATCGCCATTATCAATCGTGATCAGGGGCGGCGGCAGTTCCTGCGGGCTGGGGAAATCGAATGTGATGCTGCGGTCTTCGACCACGGCAATCGCCGGGCCCATTTTTTCCAGCATCTTAACCCGGCTTTGCGCCTGTTTGGCCTTGCTGGCCTTGGCGCGAAAGCGGTCGATAAAGGATTGCAGGTGTTTTTGCTGGGCAATCTGCTTTTCGTAATGCTTCGATGCCAGTTCCATCTGTTCGCGGCGGGTTTTGGCAAATTTATCGTAATTGCCGCCATACAGGGTTAGCTGCGAATTGTGCAAATGAACAATATGTTTGACCGCCCGGTTCAGCAAATCGCGGTCATGACTAACCAGAATGATCGTGCCAGGATAGTTGATCAGATATTGTTCCAGCCAGATGGTGGCTTCAAGGTCAAGGTGGTTGGTCGGTTCGTCAAGCAGCAACAGGTCGGGCTGTAAAAACAGGGTGGCTGCCAAAGCCACACGCATTCGCCAACCGCCGGAAAAATCGTCGCAGGCGCGCAATTGCGCTTCGCCATCAAAACCCAGGCCGGACAGAATGGATGCCGCGCGTGCTTCGGCGGTGTGGGCGTCAATATCGGCCAGTCGGGTATGAATTTCGGCAATGCGGTGGCCGTCGGTGGCGGTTTCGGCCTCGGCCAGCAGGTTGGCGCGCTCGGTATCGGCGGCAAGCACCGTATCAAGCAGGGAGCGCGACCCGGCGGGGGCTTCCTGGGATACCATGCCCATACGGACCCGCGCGTTGAGGGTAATCTCGCCACCATCGAGCATTAACTGCCCGGCGATCAGTTTCAGCAGCGTAGATTTCCCCGCGCCATTACTGCCAATCAGGCCGATTTTGTGTCCGGCGGGAATGGTAAGACTGGTCTGGTCAAAGATCACCCGACCGCCAATGCGGTAGATGATGTTGGAAATATTCAGCATACTGGCGCCTGTGTTAGGGAATCTGGTATTTCTCTAGCCCTTCAATAGGGCAGGGGCGCGCGTTAAGCAAGGATTCTTGAAAATGTCATCAAGGGCGTTGGGCGGGTATATAAAACAGGGCAAGGTGCTGGAACTGCCCGTTTTTTGCGGCTTTGATAACGCCATAGTGGTGAATTTGTGACGATGCGCGAAACGCAGGGCTGAAATGCAAATGGTTAACTATGTGTTGCTTTGAGCCAAAAGGCCGTTTATACAGCGCCAACCTGTTTTAGGGGTACTGAAATTTTACAAGTAGCTAGGTGAAACCAATGGCTATCGAACGTACTTTGTCCATCATTAAGCCTGACGCAACCCGTCGTAATCTGACCGGCAAGATCAATTCCGTGATCGAAGAAGCTGGTCTGCGCGTCGTTGCTCAGAAACGTGCTCGTCTCACCCGTGAACAGGCTGAAGGTTTTTATGCCGTTCACAAGGAACGTTCGTTCTTCGGCGAACTGGTGGACTTCATGGTTTCCGGGCCCGTCGTCATCCAGGTTCTGGAAGGCGAAAATGCCGTTGTGAAATACCGCGAAGTCATGGGTGCAACCAACCCGGCAAACGCCGATGAGGGCACCATTCGCAAGCTGTTTGCTGAATCGATCGAAGCAAATTCGGTCCATGGTTCAGACTCGCTTGAAAACGCCGCAATCGAAATTGCCTATTTCTTCGCCCAGACCGACATTGTTGGTTAATTAAGGCGGGCTGCGGTTTCGCAGTTGGAAATACCGAAAAACGCCCCGTGCCATTGTTGCGCGGGGCGTTTTTTGTTGGTGCGCCCGATCAGGCGTCCGTTCCGGGCAGGAGCCCCGTCCTGTCGGTCAGTTCCGCACTTTGCCTAAGAAACCGTCCACCGATGCGCGCAAGGACTGCGCATTTGCCGTAAGCTGATGGGCGGCTGCGGCCAGTTCGGTGGCAGTTTGCTGGTTTTCCGATGCTGCCGCCTGGATCGTACCGGCCTTTTGGGCCGCCTGATGGGTGCCGTCTGATGCGTTTTGCACATTCTGGGCAATATCGCGGGTGGCATCCGCCTGTTGGGTCATGGCGGTGGCGATTGCGGATGATATTTCATCCATGTTAAAAATGATCTGCGAAATTTCCTTGATTGCGATAACCGATTCGCGGGTGGCAGTTTGAATATCGCCGATCTGGCTGCTGATTTCACTGGTGGCGCGCGCAGTCTGGGTGGCCAGGTTTTTAACCTCGGAGGCCACCACGGCAAAACCCTTGCCCGCATCGCCCGCGCGGGCGGCTTCGATGGTCGCATTCAGGGCCAAAAGGTTGGTCTGGTTGGCGATATCGGAAATAAGCCCCAGAACTTCACCAATATGGGTTGCCGAATTTGCCAGCCCTGCCACCAGTTCGTTGGTATGATCGGCCTGTGATACAGCCTGACGGGCAATTTCCGATGATGTATTGGCCTGCTGGGTAATGTTGTGAATGGACTGCGTCAGTTCTTCGGCGGCGGCGGCCACGGTTTGAACGCTGCCATTGGCATTTGACGACGCATGGTTGACTTCTTGCGCCATTGCAAGGTTGGTTTTGCCGGTTTGGGTCAGTACGGTCGATGTCTGATCAATCTTGCTGGCTGCGGCTGACACGTCGCTAACCACCGAGGCGATCTCGTGGTCAAACCGGGTGATGGCATCGTTTCGTTTTTCGTTGTCGCGATTAAGCTGGTCCTGATTT
Source organism: uncultured Thalassospira sp. (assembly GCF_963976115.1). GTDB lineage: Bacteria > Pseudomonadota > Alphaproteobacteria > Rhodospirillales > Thalassospiraceae > Thalassospira. Next base: position 194,836 of record NZ_CAXBJJ010000009.1, on the reverse strand, counting down.
TTTGTCTTTTCAATCGCAAGCTGTTCGGTTTGCACCATGTTGCGTTGAAACACCTGAACCGAACGTGCCATATCGCCGATTTCATCAATATCGTCCGTATAGGGGACGCGGGTATCGGTTTGGCCGGCGGCCAGGGTTTGCATATCGGTGGAAAGCTGTTTGATCCGCTGTGAAATATTGGTCCGGGCATAAATGGAAAACAGGGTCGCCATGATGAAGCCGACAACAATGATGACGGTCATGGTCAGAATTGATGTCTGAACACGGCGATGCATGTCCGCTATTCCGGCCTCCATGTCATCGTGGATCAGGCCCTCGGCGTCGTCGGCCAGGTTGATGAACCGCTCGAAGGATTCGTCAAATTGTTCGTCGGTATTGCTGCCCGCGCTTGAATCGCTGCCGTCATCTTGTTTTTGCCGGGCATCGTAGCGTTGACGGGCGGTCGCGGTAAATTCGGCGACAGAGGATTTTACCTGTGCCATCTTGTTTTGCACGCTGGCATTTTGACTGGCAATAAAGGTGCCTTCATCATTTTGGCCTCCCGACAGGATGGCATCGACATACCATGCGCATTCTGCCAGAAGGTCCCAGACCTCGTTGATATCTTCGCCGTCATCTCCTGCCATGATTTCTACAAAAACAAGATGGGCGCGGGTGGCTGACAGTTTGATTTCTATTGCCGCATCGCCCAACGGTGCCAGTTCCACCGCCACTTTGTCGGCTTCTTTACCCATGCCAAGGGTGAAAAACAGCCCCGAAATGCCGGTAACGGCGGTAATCATAGCCATGATAACAAAGGCGAATAGCAGGCGCTGGCTGATGTTTTTATTAAATGGCATTGTTATTGTCCCCGAATGCGATTGTCTTTAACTAGATTGGGCGGACAAATCTGCGTTCAATGACCAATAGGTGATTATTACCTGTTCCGATGATTTTTTCCGTTAAATCATCGGCTTTGCTTGTCGATGCCAGACGACAGACGATGCAGGACCCGTTCTCTGTGAACCTTGTTTTGTTAATAAACAAATACGGGCCCGGATGGTGGCGGAACTCGCCGCTTCTGTCCGGACCCGCAGGGAAATTTTGCGTCAGGCTGTTTTTATAGGAAAAAAATCATTAGCAACAGCAGGGTCGCTGCGGCGGCCAGCAGGTTGGTAAACAGAAACCAGACAAAGTTATGCCAGCCTTTTTCGCATTCTCTGACCATGTTGGTGTCGTATTCGCTGCTTTGCATGTCATCCTCCGTAAAGAATGGTGTGGCTTTCGGTCGCCTTTGATGTGACCTGTTTTTGATGGTTTTATGAAGCATCACCAGAAAGGTGAATTTGCGCCGGGAATGTAACTATTTAGTGGCGAGGAATGCGGCAAAACTAATACAAATATTGCGGTTTTGTGGCAATATGGGCAGGTGTTAATGCCGACAAAATCGGGCGCGGGAATGCGCGAAAGCACAAAAAAACCGCCCGTTGGAAAAGGGCGGTTTTGTCTTGATCAGGTATCAATTGATAGGCGATATTGATCTATACAATGGGATATATTGCTGAAATTACAGCAAAAAAAGTGCCATTAAAACCACAAGGGCAATCACGCTGCCGGTGGAATATTTAACAAAACGGGTATAGCCAGCGTAAATGTTTTTATGGGTGCTCGTCAGTTCGTAATCGTTTCCCTGCACAGGGGCCTCCATTTATCAAAAGGTTACGGCCAGAACAATGTGGCACCAAACGGCCATGGTTGGATGTAACTTTACGCCGAAACCACCAAAAGAAACGTTGGTTCGGTGGCAGATTGTTCTGGAGTCATTTCTGTTATAAACGGGCACATCATCGCGTGCAAGACGGGTTTTTGATGTCCAATTCAACCATTTGCATAAAACGTAAGGGTTGAATTGGTTTTTCTCTGCCTTTGGAAGTCAAAGCTGGCGCCACCAACGGCGCCAGCGGTGCTTTCATCCCTGCGGGTTGACAGGGTTTATTTGGGCAAAGTCCGGGCTTTGAGAACCGCGCACGGCAACCCGGCCATCGTTCCCGACAACAACACGATCTTCGGCAATCCAGCGAATGACTTGCGGATAAATCTGGTGTTCCTGGCGTAAAATGCGCTGACCAAGGCTGTGGGCATCATCATCGGCCAATACAGGCACCACGGCCTGGGCAATGATGGGGCCTGCATCCATTTCGGGCACCACAAAATGAACCGTGCAGCCGGAATATTTAACCCCGGCGGCAATGGTTTGTTCATGGGCGTGCAAGCCTTTGAAGGACGGTAACAGGGACGGATGAATATTGATCAGCCGCCCTTGCCAGCGTTTGACGAAACTTTCGCTGACCAACCGCAAATAGCCCGCCAGCACCACCAGATCGGCACCACTTTGGGCGATCAGCTCGCTGACCGCATGGTCATAGGCTTCGCGTCCGCCGGGATAGCCCTTATGGGCCAGGCTTTTGGCCTCAATCCCGGCATTGCCTGCACGCTCCAGCCCTTTGGCGTCGGGTTGGTTGGAAAAAACCAGCACGATTTCGGCGGGGTAGTCCGCACCTGCGCAGGCATCAATAATCGCCTGAAGGTTGCTGCCGCTGCCCGAAACCAGAACAGCAAGTTTTAGCCGGTTTATTTTTCCCATGCCCGGCCCATGTTTTTAATGATCACCTGCGGGCCATCGCCAGCACGCGGGCCGATCATGCCAATCTGGCTGACGGTTTCGCCATGTTCACGCAGCAGGGCTTCGGCGGCATCGGCCTTATCGGCCGCAACAACAACGCACATGCCAATGCCGCAGTTAAACGTACGCGCCATTTCAACAGATGGAATGCCGCCTTCCGCTGCCAGCCATTTGAAAATGGGCAGGAAATCCCAGCAATCGGCATCAAAAACGGCAGTGGCGTTTTCGGGCAGAACCCGCGGGACATTTTCGGTAAGGCCACCACCGGTAATGTGGGCAAAGGCTTTTACATAACCGGCCTTATGCGCGGCAAGGCAGCTTTTGACGTAAATTCTGGTGGGTTCCAGCAGGGCTTCGCCAAGTTTTTGGCCCGGGGCAAACGGGGCGGCATCGTCATAGGAAAGGCCCGCTTTTTCAACAACCTTGCGCACCAGCGAATATCCGTTGGAATGCACACCGCTAGATGCCAGACCCAAAATAACATCACCTTCGGCAACGGTGCTGCCATCAAGCAGGTTGCCGCGTTCGGCGGCACCAACGGCAAAACCGGCAAGATCATATTCGCCATCGGCATACATGCCGGGCATTTCAGCGGTTTCACCACCGATCAATGCACAACCGGCCTGTTTGCAGCCATCGGCAATACCGGCAACCACGTCGGTTGCTTTATCGACGGCCAGTTTGCCGGTGGCAAAATAATCAAGAAACAATAACGGTTCAGCACCCTGGACAACCAGATCGTTCACGCTCATGGCGACAAGGTCGATGCCGACGGTGTCGTGTTTGTCGGCCAGAAAGGCAACTTTCAGTTTGGTGCCAACGCCATCGGTGCACGAAACCAGTACCGGGTCGTTATATCCGGCGGCTTTCAAGTCGAACAGTGCGCCGAATCCACCCAGCCCGCCGGAAACACCGGAACGGCTGGTGGCCTTGGCCAAGGGTTTAATAGCATCGACAAGGGCGTTGCCAGCATCAATATCAACGCCGGAGTCCTTATAGGTGAGGCCGTTGCGGGCGGTCATGGGCGATCCTCGCACTCACTGAATTTAAAAGGGAAAGCGGGGAAGCCCGCGTTTATCATCGTCACCCCGGTCATGATAACATGGTAGCGATGATAAACGCGGACTTGATAAATTCCGCTGGCCCGAAAATACTCAAACCCGTGATGAATGCAATGATCTGCTGTGCATGGGAGACTTTTCTTTCCGTCATGCGTTACCTATGCAACAAGGTCCTTGTGAAGCCGCGCTGGTAAAAGGCACAGGCAAACCAATTTCAGGGGCCTGAACCATGACAAAACGGGCAAAGAGGCAAACGTGCTGGATCGATTAAAACCAACTCATCTGCTGGCAGGAATGATCGCCGGAATTTTTGTGCTGGCGACGGGGGCTGCGATGCCCGCCGTTGCGCAGGATTTGTATACGGTTAGTGGCGTTCATGTTGATCAACGCGCCGATAGTGCGACCCAGGCGCGGGAAGTGGCCCTGGCCAGCGGCCAGCGGGCTGCGTTTTCGCACCTGATGGATCGCCTGACGGTTTCGAATGCGGGGGCGGGGGTTGCCGTGCCCGATCAACGCACAATTACCAACATGGTGCGTGATTTTGGCGTTTCGAACGAAAAAACATCGTCGGTCCGCTATATCGCCGACATGACGGTGCGGTTCAAACCCGACCAGGTTCGGGCGTTTTTGCGCGCCCGCAATGTGCCCTTTGCCGAAACGACCGCGCGCAAAGTGCTGATTTTGCCGGTTTATTCTGATCAGGGATATACCAGCCTGTGGGATGATCCCAATCCGTGGCGCGATGCCTGGAGCACGGTTGCCAACCAAAGCGGGCTGGTGCCGGTGACACTGGCCGTGGGGGATCTGGCCGATATCGGCACTGTTTCGGTCGATCAGGCCCAAAGCGGTGACCTGGCCGCGATTGATAAAATCGGTCAGCGTTACGGCGCGAATGTTGCGGTTGTTGATGCTACCCTTACCGGAACCGGTGACGGGCAGGCTGTTGATGTATCGGTTACACGGTATGACGCGACAGGGGCGCCGCAGGTGTTTGGTGTTCATGAAAACCTTGCCGCGGGCGAGTCGGTTGCAGAGATGTTGCAACATGCCGCGCAGGATGTTCGTTCGCGACTGGAAAGTGACTGGAAACAGGCCAGCATGATTGATTATGGTGCCAGTGGCGAATTGATGGTGTTTGTGCCGATTACGAGCATGGATGACTGGGCTGGTATTGAGAATCGCCTTGAAAACCTGCCGATGATCAAGCTGATGCGGGTTGTGGCAATGTCACGGCGCGAAGTGCAGGTTTATGTTGAATTTGCCGGGACTCCGGACCAGTTTCGTGTTGCCCTGGCTCAACAGAACCTTGATTTGCAGCAAATCGATCAATTGTGGTTTATTGAACCGCTGGGAAGTGATCGTTTGACGAAATTGACGGGCAATCCCTGATTGGGGGCAAATTGCCTTTGTTGTTGATGCCGCAGGGATATGCAGTGATATAAGGCGGCATTAACCATCCGGGCCAGGCCCGGAGGCCGCTTGGAAAAATGACACGGGCGCACGACCTTATGGCGTGTGCCCGTCTGTTTGCGTTGCATCATTATGGTATGGTGAAGGTGCAAAATATCTATCGCCGCCGTCATTTTGGGGGCATTCGGGGTGGCTAACCGCCATTGAACGTCACAGGGAAGACAGGGAACTGATATGACGATCCGCGATCAGGTGCGTTTCTGGCTTATCGCCTTTGGGGTGTTCTTTTTTCTGGTGTGGCTGTTTTCCGGCATTTTATTGCCGTTTGTGGCGGGCATGGCGATTGCCTATTTTCTTGACCCGCTGGCCGATAAACTTGAGGTCCGTGGCCTCAGCCGCACGGTGGCAACGGCGATTATTACCGCGCTGTTCTTTTTGATTTTCATCTTTGTCCTGCTGTTGATCGTGCCGCTTATTGGCAGTCAACTGGCTGGTTTTCTCGAACGTCTGCCGGGTTATATTTCCGATTTGCGCACCCAGGCAGGCCCCTATATTCAGCATATTACCGATAAAATTGCCCCTGAAACGCTAAATAGTGTCGGGGAATCGATCAAGGGGCAAACTGCCACGGCCATTAAATGGGCTGGCAATATTCTGGGTAATTTGCTGACCGGAAGTCTGGCCTTGCTGAATTTTTTAAGTTTGGTTTTCATTACCCCGGTGGTGTCGTTTTATTTGCTGCGCGACTGGGACAAGATCGTTGCCAAGGTTGATAGCTGGTTGCCGCGTCGCCAGGCAGAGGATATTCGCCGGTGCGCGCACGATATTGACGTCACCCTTGCCGGGTTCGTCCGCGGGCAATCGACGGTTTGTTTGTTGCTGGGCATGTTTTATGGCCTTGGCCTGACATTGGTGGGGCTGGAATTCGGGTTTTTGATTGGCCTTATGACCGGCATTTTATCGTTCGTGCCCTATTTCGGGATGCTGGTAGGCTTTGCCGTGGGCGTGGGCGTGGCAATTGCGCAGTTTGGCATTGGCCTGGATGTGGTGTTTGTCGTCGGCGTGTTTTTGCTGGGCCAGTTAATGGAAGGCAATTTCCTGACGCCAAAGCTGGTCGGTGACAAGGTGGGATTGCATGCGGTGTGGGTGATGTTTGCCCTGTTGGCCGGGGGGGCCGTGTTTGGCCTGCTCGGCGTGATGCTGGCCGTGCCGGTGGCCGCCGCGATTGGCGTGCTGGTGCGATACGGACTGGCCCGGTATCTTGACAGCCGCCTGTATGATCCGGCCGCACACCCGTTTGCAACAAGTGCCAATGCCGGGGCTGACGGGGCGCGGGATGTCAATATTGTTGCGGCCCCTCATCGTGCGCAACAGGCATCTGGCGTGAATGACCGTGTGGAACCGTCGAAACCGGCGGGCACAGAAATGAAAAAATCCAGCGGAACGAATGATCCGCAGGTATGATGAAATTGAAACACAAACAATGACTGCAATGATGATGGAACCCCTGATGCCGCAGCAATTGCCCCTGGCGCTGGAAATGCGCCCGGCTTTGGCGCGTGCGGATTTCATGGTGACCCATTGTAACCGCGAAGCCGTTGCCTGGATTGACCGCTGGCCCGCATGGCCGGTACCGGCATTGTGCCTGTATGGTCCGGCAGGGTCGGGCAAAAGCCATCTGGCTGAAGTGTGGCGGGCGCGGTCAGGTGCCTCAAGTGTGGCCGGGGCCGACCTTATCGGGGCCGATGCCGATATATTGTTGGGCGAAGATACCGGCCTTGTTATCGAAGATGCCGATCTGGCCCTTGATGAAACGGTGTGTTTTCATCTTTACAATATGCTGAAAGAACGTAACGGGCATTTGTTGCTGACCGCCCAGCAGCCCCCATCGCGCTGGAATGTCGGGCTGGCCGATTTGCGGTCGCGTCTGGGGGCGGCGTTGGTTTGTGAAATTTCGCCGCCCGATGATGATTTGCTGGTGGGTCTTTTGATCAAACTGTTTGCCGATCGCCAAATTGCCCCATCGCCGCAAATTGTTGCCTATATTGTTCCGCGTATTGAACGGTCCTTTGCGGCCTTGACCCATCTTGTTGCCGCGATTGACCGTCGCGCGCTGGCCGAAAAACGGGCCGTGACCCTGCCGCTGGTGCGTGCCGTGATGGAAGACAGCCATTAGGGGGTGTTTTGTCGCCACCTTTTTTGGGGCAGGGCAGGGCTGCATTTTACCAAAATATGTTTTCGTTGGCGGGGTAAGCATTTCAGGCGGTGCTTGCATTAGACTGTTATCGTGCCAAAGTGAAAATGCTCTGTCTTTTGCAATAGGTGGCTGAAACTGTTGGCGTTATACAGAGAGTTCCATTAAAGCATATTTCCTTGAATATGATCCATTTTGCCCGTGCAGTCTGCCGCCTGGCAAGGAGAAGTCCGCAGAGCGTAATGGATTTACGGACAAGGATTTCGACGCGGCCAGGCGGCAGACTGCACGGGCCCGCAGGGTTCGATTTTGGCGGCGTTTGACGGCGTTACACCGCTCGACCGATGCGCCGCATCGCTCAGCGCGCTGTGCCTTGCCAAACGGCACGCCAAAGTCGAACAAAATGGGTCATATTCAAGGAAACATGCTTTAACAGGCGGGAACAGGTGTGTGATCGAAAAACGCAATGCAAGCAGGCTGTCCCTTAAAGCGCAAACCGATGCCATGGTGGCAAGCGGGCATGTGTTGGGATGGCGGGAATGGGTCGGGTTGCCTGATTTTGGCGGCCCCTTGATCAAAGCAAAGGTTGATACCGGCGCGCGGACGTCGTCGATCCATGCGACCCATATCGAGCTGATTGAAATTGATCATAAAAAGTTCGTCAAATTTGTCTTGCCCCATTATCGCGGCGACGGGCATGGTCGAATACAGTGTCAGGCCCCTTTGCTTGCCATTCGGCATATTCGCAGTTCCAACGGCAAGCAGGATGAACGCTATATTGTGGCCAGTCATATTGCCGTCGGTCGCCACCGGCTGAAGGTAGAATTATCGCTTGCCAATCGCTCCTTGATGGGATTTCCCATGTTGCTGGGACGCACGGCGATCAAAGCCGGAAGATTTTTGGTGCAACCGGCAAAATCTTATCTGGCGGGAAAGCCGGAACACGTTTATATGGCCGAACAGCCGGTCAGTGAATAGGACCAGCCTTTCAGGCCAGATCCGCCGCTTTTCCACTTAGTCATGCTCTAACGGGAGTCCATTTTATGAAAATCGCGATGCTTGCACGCAACGCCAATCTGTACTCCCACAAGCGGCTGGTGGAAGCCGCTGAGGCGCGTGGTCATCAGATCGATGTCATCAATACCTTGCGGGTGACGATGAACATCACTTCGATGAAGCCGGAAATCTATTATGGCGGTGAAAAGCTGAGCGGGTATGACGCTGTTATTCCGAGGATCGGGGTATCGATCACGTTTTTTGGTCTGGCTGTTTTGCGCCAGTTTGAAATGATGGGCGTTTATCCGCTCAATGAATCGGTCGCTATTGGCCGGTCGCGCGATAAGTTGCGCTCGTTGCAAATTCTGGCACGGCGCGGCATTGGCCTGCCGGTTACCGCCTTTGCCCATGATCCGCGTAAAACCGACGAAGTCTTGTCGATTGTTGGTGGCGCGCCCGTGGTGATCAAACTGCTGGAAGGAACCCAGGGCATTGGTGTTGTTTTGGGGGAAACCGAAAAATCTGCCAAATCCGTGATCGAGGCCTTTCGCGGTGCGAATGTTGACATTATGGTGCAGGAATTCATCAAGGAAGCAGGGAATTCCGACATTCGCTGTTTTGTGGTTGGCGGTAAAGTGGTTGCCAGCATGGAACGCACCGGCGCACCGGGTGATTTCCGCTCCAACATTCATCGCGGCGGGTCTGCTCGCCCGGTACGTATTACCCCGCAGGAACGTGCAACAGCCGTTGAAGCGGCCAAGGCAATGGGGCTTAATGTTTGTGGTGTGGATATTTTGCGTTCCAACCATGGCCCCGTTGTGATGGAGGTTAATTCCTCGCCGGGGCTGGAAGGCATTGAAGGGGCGACGGGCAAGGATATTGCCACCATGATTATCGAATTCATGGAACGCGATTATGGGCCCGGCAAGGTAAAGACCAAAGGCAAAGGATAACAAATTGCTGGAATACGACGAAACGACGGCGCAACAGCGCAGGAAAACCGCGGACTTTGAACTTGGAAACAAGAAGGTCGCGCCTGGCACCCGTCAGCTTGTCGATATTCCGATTTCGCTTTTATCCAACCATACTCCGGTTAATTTGACGGTAAATGTTGTGCATGGCAAACGGCCGGGGCCAACCCTGTTTGTCAGTGCTGCTGTGCATGGTGATGAAATTGTCGGCGTGGAAGTTATTCGCCGGATTTTGAAATCGCCGGTTTTGCGGCACTTGCGCGGCACATTGCTAGCGGTGCCGGTGGTGAATGCCTTTGGCTTTTTAAATCATACCCGCTATCTGCCCGACCGGCGCGACCTTAACCGCTGCTTTCCGGGCAGTGCGCATGGGTCGCTTGCCGGGCAGTTGGCAAATTTGTTTTTGAAAGAAATTGTCGAGCGGTCCGATTTCGGCATTGATTTGCACACAGCGGCGGCGAACCGGGTTAATTTACCCCAGGTGCGGGTGAATGAGGGCGATGACCATATCATGTCTTATGCCGAATCGTTTGGCGCCCCGATTATCCTGACATCGCCTTTGCGCGAAGGGTCCTTGCGCCAGGCGGGTAAGGATGTTGGTGTGCCGATCCTGCTTTATGAAGCGGGCGAGGGGTTGCGCTTTGATGAAATGGCCATACGGGCCGGGGTTTCGGGCGTCTTGCGTGTGATGCGCGAATTGGGCATGGTTGCGGCACGCTCTGTGCGTGCGCCGCGCCTGCCATCGTTTAAATCATCGGGCAGCCAGTGGTTGCGCGCGCCGGTCGGCGGGCTGTTGCGGACATTTAAGCTGGCGGGCGATTTTGTGCGCGAAGGTGATGTTGTTGCCGCTGTGTCCGATCCGTTTGGCCAGACCGATACCGAGGTGCTGGCCCGCCAGGACGGGTTGATCATCGGGCGGACCAATCTGCCGATTGTCAATCAGGGGGATGCGTTGTTTCATGTGGCGTCGATCAAGCGCCCGGCAGAATTGCAGGAACGCCTGGACGCCATTGAAACACATCTTCAGTCTGATCCGTTGCTGGATGAAGACGAAATTATCTAGGTCCAATGACCATTTTCCGTATGATAACGGGCAAGCCACTGGCGAACTGCGTCGGGCAATGTTATAGCAGGGTTCATGGAAACGATTACAAAAACAGAAGACCTTCGCGTGCTGTGCGACAGGTTGCGGCAATTTGATTATGTCACGGTCGATACCGAATTTATGCGTGATTCGACCTATTGGCCGCAATTGTGCCTGGTGCAGGTTTGCAGCCCCGAGTTTTCCGACACCGGTGCAGCGATTGATCCGCTGGCCGAAGGCATTGATCTAACCCCCCTTTTCGATCTGATGGGGGACGAAAGCGTGATCAAGGTTTTTCACGCTGCCCGGCAGGATATTGAAATATTTGTGCATCTGAACGGCAAGGTGCCGCATCCGGTGTTTGATACCCAGGTTGCTGCCATGGTTTTGGGCTATGGCGATCAGGTTGGCTATGAAACGCTGGTCAACAAGGTCGCGCGTAAAAACATCGATAAATCGATGCGCTTTACCGATTGGTCGCGCCGCCCGTTATCGACCAAACAGGTAAGCTATGCGATTTCGGATGTGACGCATTTGCGTACCATTTACGAAAATTTCCACGAACGTCTGGCGGCCAATGACCGCGCACCATGGCTGTTTGAAGAAATGGAACGCCTGACCGATCCCGGTATTTATACTGTGGACCCGGCACAGGCATGGCTGCGGTTAAAAACCCGGTCCAACAGCCCTAAATTTCTGGCGGTGGCCCGCGCGCTGTGCGAATGGCGCGAAATTGAGGCCCAGCGTAAAAACCTGCCGCGGAACCGGGTTTTACGCGACGATACCTTGCTTGATATAGCAGCGCGTCATCCGCTTAACGAAAACGATCTTGATAAAACCCGGGGTGTGGGGCGCAATTTTGGCGCCAGCAAACAGGGGCAGGCGATTATCGGTGCGATTAATGCGGCCCTTGCCGAACCGCAGGAAAACTGGCCCGTCCCCAAGGTTCGCACTGAACTGCCTGCGGGTATTGGCCCGACGGTGGAATTGCTTAAGGTTTTACTTAAACTGTGTAGCGAAGAAAAGGGTGTGGCCCAGCGTTTGGTGGCATCAAGTGATGATTTACAAAACATCGCTGCTGACGACAATGCCGATGTTGCTGCCCTGCATGGCTGGCGGCGCGAGCTTTTTGGTCAATATGCCTTGCGCCTCAAGCACGGGCAGATTGGTCTGAAACTTGAAAATGGCGAAGTCGCACTGGTTGAACTTGAAATGGCATTTGATGCGGAACCCAAAGCCGATGCCGAATTAGAGGCCGCGGCCAAAGAAGAAATTAAAGCAGACGCCGAAGTCTGAGCCGGTTTGTTTTACGCTAAAACATTTAAAACCCCGCCAGTTCAAGTTTGAACGGCGGGGTTTTGGTCTTTTACTGTTGACCGGCGCGGTGTGTGCCAATCGCTGTATCGATTATAAAGCACTTTTCCTGTTATCAAACAGTTGGCACGGTGCCGCCATCAATTGTGTATTCGGCCCCGTGAATGGACATCGCCCGGTCTGACACCAGGAACGCGGCAAGCTCGGCAACTTCGTCGGGGCGGCCCGGGCGGCCAATGGGAATGCCACCCAGTGACTGCATCAGGCCGTCGCGGGCGGCGTCAATTGTGATGTTTTGCTGTTTGGCAAGCCGTTCGATCAGGGCGCTGGCCGCAGTGGTTTCGATAAAGCCGGGCGACAGTGTGTTGATGCGAATGCCTTTGGGACCCATTTCTTTCGCCAGTCCTTTGCTATAGGTGCTAAGGGCGGCCTTGGCGGCGGCATAGGCCAATGTGGCTTCAAACAGGGGCATACGCCGCTGTATAGAGGATATATGCAGTATGACACCGCTTTTGCGCGCGATCATGCCGGGTAAAAAACCGCGATCCAGGCGCACGGCGGTCATTAAATTGGTGTTAAGGGTGTTCGTCCAATCCTCGTCGGACAGGCCAAGCGCCCCGCCACCTGGTGCTGTCGAGCCACCGACATTATTGATCAGAATATCCAAGCCGCCCCAGTCAGCCATAAGGGTGTCGATCACCTGACGGGTGCCTGAAACGGTTGAAACATCGGCACTGATAAACAGGCCAGGGTGATTTTCAGGTGCGCTGCGCGCCGTGCTGGCAACGGTTGCCCCGGCGTGATGCAGGCGATGCAACATGGCGTTTCCCATGCCTTTGGTGCCGCCGGTTACCAGAACCCGTTTGCCGACAAACTCTGTCGGGTCGATTTGATATGGGAGGTTGCGCATCAGCCGATCTCCAGCGCTGTAATTTTGCCATCTTGCAACGTAAACAGATAGCTCAGACTTGCGGGCGAGCCTGTGAAATTTCCCGACACATCGGCGGTGACGCGTAGCTGGCCCGTGCTGATTTCTGCCAAAGATTGCGGGTCGGTGGCCGGGTGATCGGGCAGGGCCGATGCCGAGGTTACAGCGTGAACGGCGTCGGTGCTGCTAATGGCATGTGAAATCCATTTTTCGATGGCAGCATGGCCGTCGATATTTTGTTTTTCGTCGTAAACATGGGCATCAGGGCTGAAACAGGCGCTAACACCGGCAAAGTTGCGTGCGGTGCAGTGATCAAAAAAATCGACAACGGCAGTCGGGAGGGAGATAGACATGAGGTGGCCTTTTTGTCTGTGATGCGCGGGGGCGTCCCACGCGGTTATTGTGATGCCAGCAAGCTGGCGCTAAGCTGGAAAAATCACAAGAACCGACAAAAAAGTAAGGGACTTACCTGTGAGTAAGAAATGGGGTTTTGGGGCCGAAACACCGGCTGGCGGTGTTGAAGAAATTTTGAAAATGCTCGACGGTCGCTGGAAACTGGTGATTTTGTTTCATCTTTTTGGTGGGCAGATAAAGCGATTCTCGGAGCTGGAGCGTGCCATTGACGGCATTTCGCAAAAGATGCTGATCCAGCAACTGCGCCAGATGGAAGCCGACGGCATTGTAAAACGCATTGTTTACCATCAGGTGCCGCCCAAGGTGGAATATTGCCTGACCGATTGGGGGCAGCGCCTGTGCCCGGTCCTTGATGCCTTTTTAAAATGGGCAGACTTGCGCCCGTCAGATACGGCATCAGACCAAAATGACATGGTGCGCGAAACAAATGTCGTGAAGATAGCATTGCCGCAAAAAGGCGAATGATCCGTTTGGGGACCATTCGCCTGCAGGTTTTTAACGGGTGTTCTGAACGCGGATTTATCCTTTGTTCAGGGCCTGTTTTAAAAAGTCTTCTACTGATTGGGGCGCGCGGCCAAGGATTGTTGCCGCGTCGTCAAATACATCATCATAGTCGCCATTTTTGGCCGCCAGATAGAGGCCGGAAATGGCGATGACGGCATGTTCAGGCAGACCAAAACTGCGTAAAATGCCTTCATAAACATCGTTGGGCAGGTCGGCAAAGGTAATGTCCTTGCCGGTCGCACTGGCGATGATGGCGGCAATTTCATCATGGGTGATGGCTTTGGTGCCGGTCAGGTTATAGATTTTGTTGGCGTGTGCTGCCGGGTTGGCAAGGATAATGGCGGCAATTTCGGCCAGGTCGGTGCGGGGAATGTAGGTGATGCCCGCTGTGCCGGCAGGGGCGGCATATTGGCTGGTTTCCAGGGCATGGGGAACGCCACCTAACAACAGGTCGGCATAAAAGCTGTTGCGCAGGATGGTGTAGGTTAATCCGCTTTGTTTGATGACGTTTTCGGTATCAGCATGAATGGCGGAATAGCTAAAGGCGCTATCGGAACGCGGGTCGATGACGCTGGTATAAACAACATGTTTTACACCGGCATTTTTCGCCGCCGTAATCGCCGTGCGATGCTGGCGGATGCGGGTTTCGTTATCGGCCTCGGCTGACACGATCAGGGCAATGTCAATTCCGGCAAAGGCCTGTTCCATCAAGGCCTGGTCATCAAAATCGCCTTTACGGACTTCAATCCCTTTTGCCGCAATTTCGGTGGCCTTGTCGGGGGTGCGGGCGCTGGCAACAATGTCGCTTGCCGGGATACGGCTGCTTAAATGGGTCAGGGCAAGGGTGCCAAAATTGCCGGTAGCGCCGGTGATCAGTTTTTTCATTATCTATCTCCATGTCATTGCGGTTAACCGCTTTATTGACACTGATTCTGCCTTGAATTTGGCATATGATCAATTCGATGAAATGAATGGAAACCATGCATGAATAACGATGAATTGGATCTGGATTTTCGTTTGCTGCGTCTGTTTCTGACGATTTACGATCAGGGATCGGTTACGGTAGCCGCAGTAACGCTGGGTGTTGGACAGCCTACGGTCAGTCACGGGTTAGAACGATTGCGCCAAATCGTGGGGGATCCGTTATTTGTTCGCGCCGGGCGGGGCATTACGCCCACGGCCCATGCCCACGACATGGCCCCGCGCATTCGCCGTTTGATGGAGGATATGCGCAGCCTGACGCGAATTGGTCAATTTGACCCGCACAACCCGCAACACAGTCTTCATTGCACCATCGGCGCGAATGATTATGAGGCGGCGGTGGTGCTTTCGGCGTTGTTTGCCAGGGCGCAGTCGCTGGCGGCGGATATTACTTTTAAAATCCGCCCGGTGCGCAGCAAGCAGGACATGATCGGCAAATTGCGCGACGGCAAAATGGATATGGCCATTACGGTTGATTTTGGGGGGGATGCCAGCGACATCGTGCAGCGTTCGTTATTTGACGAAAACGTGCAATGTTATTTCGACCCGCGCTTTCACCCCGAACCGCCTGATACATTGGACCGCTATTGTGCCGCATCCCATGCCCGGGTGGTATTTGATGAAGACGAAGGATCGGCGATTGATGCCGAACTGGAAAAACAGGGCCGATCGCGCCGCACGGTGTTGCAGGTGGCCACATTTGACAATTTGCCGCGCCTGATTGCCGGAACGCGCGTGATTGCGACCTTGCCAATCCGTCTGGCCGATAGCGTGATGGCGGGGTATGCTGTTTGCCACTGCCCGGTCGCGTTGCCGTCTTACCGGTTTTGTCAAAGCTGGCATGTTCGCAATGCGGCGTCCCATTCGCATCAATGGTTGCGTGACGAAATATTTCGTATTTCCCGCGCCATTGATGGGGCTAAACACAAAGTTTGACACAGGTTTCGCCGCGAATGAAGGCGTAGCGATCACTCCGGCAGGATTAAAGGAAACATACGTTAAACAACGGCCTTGCGGGCAATGTCCCAATGCGGGCAGGTGGGGGTGGCACTGATTTTTACGCCGCCAACCCAGCGTGTGCCGGTATAGGTTTCAAAAAACCGCTTGGTGCCACGCATGATCCGGGTGCCGGTTTCGGTCAGGGTCAGGGTGCGCTCGGCCCAGGGCAGGGTGGCATCGTCAATGCGAAAGGGGGGCTCGGCCCCCTCTGCCACCGTTGTCATATCGGCCAGAACATGCCAAAGCATGATGTCGCCTAAAAACGGCAAGGGTTCCTTGTCGCGCATCAGGCGGCCAAAGACGCGACCGGCACTTAGCGGACCGGCTTCTGCAAGAATTTCCAGAACCAGTTGCTGGGTCAGCGACAAATCATTGTGGCTGGCGGGAAGTTCGGCCAAATGGCGTTGCAGGGCCTTTGCCATCAAGCCAATCGGGCGGGTCGCCGAGGCCGACTTTGCAAAGACAGCCAGATCGGCCGGGGCATCAGCACGGACCGCTTTCCAAACCTTGCGGCCCAAATCGTAATGCGAATCGCCAATCGGGGCCCGGGTATTTTCCCATGCCCAGCGCAGTTGATCGGGGGTGAGTTGGCCCAGACCGGTAAATTTTTCAACATCGGGTACGGAATTTATGCAAATCAGTTCGACCTTGGCAGGTAAACGCAGGGCACCGAAAAAGTCGAGCAGGAAGGCCAGAATAAGCTGGTCGTAGCTGTCATGTTCAAACCATAAAACGATGTGGCGATAATCGCCTGCCACCATTAGTGCGCTATATTCTGCATGCTGGCGGTCCAGGGTTCGGGTCGGGTCCAGATCATAGGCACTGGCGATAAAATCGGCCCGCCGCTGCATTAAGACAGGCAAGGGGGCATCTGGCACCGGGCCCTGGCAAAACGGATCGGAAAATTCCTGAAAGTGCCCTTTGAACCCGGCCAGTTCCAGAGTGTTGCGAATGTCCGATCCGCAACGGATATGCAACGTGCCCGGGGTGTCGGGAACCGTCATCCAGCCGGTCGCAATCTGCTGCTCGGTCAGCACCATCTGGTCGACATGGGTTTTCATTTCCGGCCAACTGATAAAGCCGTTTTCGCGCGCCAGAATTTGCTGCGCATCCGATACTTTTATCTCGGCGGCCTTGCGGTTTGCGGCTTTGGGGTGGTGTTCCTGCAGGCGCTTGCGGGCATCGGCATCGTTCGCGCGCAGGGATTTTAACAAATTGCGCGATTGCGTTTTTAACGCATCGATATCGAGGACACCTCGGGAAATATTGCCATTTACCGTTTTTGTGCCAGCCATTTCGTTGCGTTCCCTTTGTGCGCCATATTCACATGCTAAATATCACCAGCCCCTGTCGGGCCGTGCGGTGGTGCTTTACCGGGTATAACACTGGGCCGATCAGGACAAGTGATGCTTTCACATATCAGCTTGCATCAACAATTTCTATTTTGCTGTCGCATTCCATCAGTTTTGCCAGTTTGGACAGCCGCTGGTCAACGACTTCGCCATTCAGATCACCGATGGAACGTTCCAGCCGCAAGATCAGGGTTTTGTCATCATGGATTAATTCGCAATGGGGCAAAATGCCTTCGACCCCGCCAGACAGCGTATGGCCGAGGCGAATGGCATGGCCAAACAGGCGACCGGTTTTGCGGGTATCTTCGTCAAGCAATCGGTCGCTGGCGGCATCACCGCGGAAATTGCCGGTATAGCGCGAACCGATGGTATAGGCTAAAAACACCCGGTCGACATGGCTAAGATCCAGATAGGGATGGCGGACAACGCGGTTATAGCTTTGTTCTGCCCGGTAATCGGGGTGGTCGTTCCAGCCGATATCGCCAATGATGCAGGCAGCCAGCCGCAAACGCCGCAAATTCGAGGGCTGTTCGCGGAAAATGGGGTCGGTCCAGCGATAAAGTTCTTCGCCGTGCTGATGAAAGCGTTCGCTGTCTTCGGCAAAACCGAGGCAGGTTTCAAGCAGCGGATCGCGATCCCGAACTTCTTGCGCCAGGGCTTCGAACATCCAGCCTTCGCGCAGGCCATGCCCGGAAAAAACCACTTCGCTGGCTTTCATGCGGGCCATTAAATGGTGCATCACAAGGGCGGCATGAGGCAGGCTGTCGGTGCGGCGTTTTGAAACACCGCCGATTTTTTCAAGCGATGCCCGGCTTTGCTGGGAGATGATGCGGGTCAGATCTGAAATTTCGCTGTTGGGCATGGTCATGTTATGGACCACGGAAATCGGGTAGTCTTCCTGGGCAATATAGAGTTTGGCAATCGAACGCCACGACCCGCCAACGGCATAAAGCGGTAGTTTTTCGTGCTGGGCCAGCCACGGAACACTGTCAAGGTGGGTTTTGACCTCGGCTTCCAGTGCCTCGCGTTTATTGCCAAACACGGCTTGAAGGCGCATGGCCCCCAGCGGCAGGCTGACGCGTTCGTGAATTTGCCCCTGATCAAGTAAAACAAGTTCGAGAGATCCGCCACCGATATCGCCCATGATACCGGTGGCGTGCGGGTCGCCTGAAATAATCCCGAGCCCCGAAAGGCGGGCTTCTTCAAGGCCATCAATGACTTTAACCTTCAGACCGGCTTCCTTAAAGACGCGTTGGCAAAAAACATCGCCGTCACTGGCAGCACGAACGGCTGCAGTTGCCAGCACATCGACGCGCGATATTTTCATGGCACGCAAAAGGGTGGCAAACCGGCGCAGGGCACCGATGGCCATTTCCACCCCTTCAGCATTCAGCTTGCCCGAACCATCGGGGTCTCGTCCAAGGCCGCACATGACTTTTTCATTGAAAATCGGGGCCGGTGCGCGGGTTTGACCGTCAAACACAACCAGTCGGACCGAGTTCGACCCGACGTCGATAATGGCAATGCGTTTGGACACCCTGTGATCGGTAAGCATATGTCTGAATGTACCTGGTTTTTCTATTCGTCGAGGACCAGAACCGGCACCGAAGACACGCTGTCTTCGTCAAGGGCACTGCCCCGCCCGGACAGGGACGGGTTGGTCATGAAATAATCGTTGGCTGAAAACGCATCCTTGCCCGCTTCACAGCGTTCATAAGAGCCGTCAGGTTGGAGATACCAGCTTTGGGCGGTGTCTTTCAAATTCGCAATCATGATTTGTTCGATGATTTGGCGATGGCAAGTGGGGTTTTCAATTGGTACCAGGCATTCGACCCGGCGATTAAGGTTGCGCGGCATCCAGTCGGCCGAGGAAATAAACGCCTTGGCTTTGCGTGAGGGCAGTTTTGCGCCATTGGCAAAAACCACAATGCGCGAATGTTCCAGGAACCGGCCAACGATGGATTTAACGCGAATATTTTCCGACAGGCCCGGCACCCCCGGACGCAAGCAGCAAATACCACGCACAACCAGATCAATCTGTACACCGGCCTGGGATGCACGGTAAAGCGCATCAATCACAACCGGGTCCACCAGGCTGTTCATTTTGGTCCAGATGCCCGACGGCTTGCCAGCCTGCGCATTTTCGATTTCTTTTTCGATATTGGCAAGAATGCTGGGGCGCATGGTGTGCGGGGCAATGGCAATTTTTTCCAGTGACCGGGGGGTGGCATAGCCGGTCATGAAGTTGAAAATGCTGCCCGCATCGCGGCCAAGGGCCGGATCACATGAAAAGAACGAAATGTCGGTATAGAATTTTGCCGTGATCGGATGATAGTTGCCGGTGCCAAAATGGCAATAGGTGCGAAGCCCGTGGGTTTCGCGGCGCACAACAAGCGATATTTTGGCGTGGGTTTTCCATTCAAGGAAACCATACACCACCTGGCAGCCTGCACGTTCAAGGTCGGCCGCCCAGCGCAGGTTGGCTTCTTCATCGAAACGGGCTTTAAGTTCGACCATCGCCGTAACCGATTTGCCGGCTTCGGCGGCGGCAATCAGGGCTTTGACGATCGGGCTGTTCTCGGAGGTGCGATACAGGGTTTGTTTGATGGCAACCACATCGGGGTCGCGCGCGGCCTGTAACAGGAACTGCACCACCACGTCGAAATCTTCAAACGGGTGATGAACCACCAGGTCTTTTTTGCCAATGGCGGCAAAACAGTCGCCGCCAAAATCGCGGACCCGTTCCGGGTACCGTGCGGCATAGGGCGGGAACAGCAAATCGTGATGCAGGTCGGAATCAATAAGCTGTTTAACGTCAACCACGCCCAAAAGCCCGTCAACCTTGACGACCTCTTCCGGGGCGACATGCAGTTCGTCGATGACGAAATTCAGAAGGTCTTCGGGGATCGATGCATTGACCTTAAGGCGGATGATGCTGCCGCGGCGGCGGCGCTTCAGCGCGGTTTTAAACACGCGCACCAGATCTTCGGCTTCTTCCTCGATTTCGACATCCGAATCGCGGATGACGCGGAACAGGCCATGTTCGATCAGATCAAAACCGGGAAACAATTTGCCCAGATACATCAAGACAGCTTGTTCCAGCGGCAGATAACGTTCGGTTTTGCCCGGCAGGCGCAAGAAACGCCCTATTTTGGGCGGCATGGGGATAAGCCCGCGCATATTGTGCCCGTCAGACGGGTCAAACAATTGCATAACGATGGCAAAGCCCAGATTGGGAATAAACGGAAACGGGTGTGACGGGTCAATCGCCAGCGGCGTCAGGGTCGGGAATATTTCGCGCATGAAATACCCGTCCAGCCATTTACGGTCCGTCTGGGTCAGGTCATCGGGCTCGATCACGGAAATGCCAAGCTGATGCATATCACCGCGCAATTTTTGCCAGATGCGTTGCTGGTCTTGCAAAACCTGGTTGGCATCATAGGTGATCGCGCGCAGCTGTTCAGACGGGCTTAAACCGTCCTGGCTGATATTGGTCATGCCAGCCCGAACCTGACCGACCAGACCGGCGACACGCACCATGTAAAATTCGTCCAGATTGCTGGCCGAAATTGACAAAAAGCGCAACCGTTCGAGTAACGGATGGTTCTGATTCTGTGCTTCTTCCAGAACGCGACCATTAAAGGCCAGCCAGGAAAGTTCGCGATTGATAAAGCGCTTTTCCGAATCAGTGGTAATTGCACTTGATTGAATTGCCGCAGCGTGTGTCACGCAATGCCTCCTGCCATGAGCCTTATGGTACTGGAATTAAGACGCCACCATGTCTTTCGATTGCGAGTATACGATAACTGTTTGTTAAACTGCAATTTTTAACCCGAAAAAAGAATATGCCCAGGGTGGCGTAATATGTGATTCGACGCGGCAGAATAGCCAATATCGCGTGCAGAAAATCCTACAGTTATATGTCAATTTTTTACGTGGAACCGACGGGTCTGTTATGGCATCTCTGTGGCAGATAACATTGACCCATCACAAACGAGCCAGTTGTTTATGAAGACCCTGTTGTTATTGCGTCATGCCAAATCAAGCTGGGCCGACCCGGCGCGCGCGGATCATGACCGCGAACTGAACCATCGTGGTGAAAAAGCGGCACCGGTTATGGGGCGATTTTTGCACAAACAAGACCTGATACCCGACCTGGTGTGGTGTTCGACCGCGGCCCGTGCGGTGCAAACTGTTGGCTTGCTGGGGCGCGATTTTGCCGATGATGCCAAGGTGATTTACGCCCGCGATCTGTATATGGCTGGCGAAACCACGTTGTTAAAATGCCTGCATCAAACCCATGATGACGCCGACCGGGTTTTAATGGTGGGGCATAATCCGGGGCTGGAAAGTTTTGCCCTGCAGCTTGTCGGTACCGATGACAACCGGTTTTGCGACGATATGGCGGTGAAGTATCCGACCTGTGCGCTGTGCCAGTTTGAATTTGATGTTGATGACTGGGCGCAGATTGGCTGGGGGCAGGGGCGATTGATCCGGTTTGTAAAAGTACGCGATTTACACGTCGATCAGGCTGTTGCACCGGATAATATTTCGTCCGAGAATGCACGCGGTTCTGCCAATACTTGACGCGGGCAGGCGAGAAGCGTTTTATACGTTCAAATTCGTAAACTGGCGGTGGTGTCAGACAAGTATCGTGCAGGGATCAACCCCGTTTTGGCACCGTTTTGGCGGTGACGGGTTTGATTTTGAGCGTTTTTTGTTTGACAGCGCCGGTCAGCCATGCACCTTTGCGGCCAAATCGCGGCCCAAAATATAACGAAACCTGGAAAGACCATGCATCCTTATCGCTCACATAATTGCAATGCGCTTCGCGTTTCCGACGCCGATGCCCAAGTCCGCCTTTCCGGCTGGATTCACCGCAAACGCGACCACGGCAACCTTCTGTTTGTCGATTTGCGCGATCATTATGGTATCACCCAGGTCGTGATCGACATTTCCAGCCCGCTTTTTGCGGTTCTGGAAAAATCACGCGCCGAAAGCGTGATTACGGTTGATGGCAAGGTTGTTAAACGGACCGCCGAAACCATTAACCCGAACTTGCCAACCGGCGAGATTGAGGTTTATGCATCGGAAATCACCGTTCAGTCTTCGGCCGAAGTTTTGCCGATGCCGGTATTTGGCGATGTGGAATATGGCGAAGAAGTTCGCCTGCGTCACCGTTACCTCGACCTGCGCCGCGAAAGTGTTCATAACAACATCGTGCTGCGATCCCGGGTGATTTCGGCGATGCGTCAGAAAATGACCGCGCAGGGTTTCCTTGAAATTCAAACGCCGATCCTGACCGCTTCCTCGCCGGAAGGGGCGCGCGACTTTCTGGTGCCCTCACGCACCCATCCGGGCAAGTTCTATGCCCTGCCACAGGCACCTCAGCAGTTTAAACAGCTGTTGATGGTGTCGGGCTTTGACCGTTACTTTCAGATTGCACCGTGCTTTCGCGATGAAGATGCCCGTGCCGACCGTTCGCCGGGCGAGTTTTATCAGCTTGACTTCGAGATGGCATTTGCCACCCAGGAAGATGTCTTTGCCGCGATTGAACCGGTTCTGCACGAGATTTTCGTTGAGTTTGGCGGTGGTCGCACCGTTACCGATTATCCGTTCCCGCGCATTCCATTCGATGAATCGATGGCCAAATATGGCTCGGACAAGCCCGACCTGCGCAACCCGCTGGTTATTTCCGATGTTACCGAAGCCTTCCGGGGATCGAATTTTGGCATTTTTGCCAAAAACATCGAAACCGGTTCGGTGGTTCGTGCCATTCCGGCAACGGGTGCAGCCGGTCGCCCGCGCAGCTTTTTTGACAAGCTGAATGCCTGGGCGCGTGACGAAGGGGCCGCTGGCCTTGGCTATATCGTTTATGATGAAAACGGCGACGCCAAAGGCCCGATTGCCAAAAACCTTGATGCGGAACGTATTACCCTGATCAAGGAAACCACCGGTGTTGCCAATGGCGATGCCGTGTTCTTTGCCTGTGACAAGCCGCTGGCCGCTGCCAAGTTTGCCGGTAAATCGCGCGAAAAGATTTGCGACGATCTTGGCCTGCGTGAAGAAGGCATGTTCAAGTTTTGCTGGATTGTTGATTTCCCGATGTTCGAGGAAGACGACGACGGCAAGATCGAGTTCAGCCACAACCCGTTCTCGATGCCGCAGGGTGGGCTTGACGCGCTTGAAAACATGAACCCGCTTGATATCAAGGCATGGCAGTATGACATCGTTTGTAATGGTATCGAGCTGTCATCGGGTGCCATTCGTAACCATCGCCCGGACATCATGTACAAGGCCTTTGACATTGCCGGTTACGGCAAGGACGTGGTCGAAGACCGCTTTGGCGGCATGTTGAACGCGTTTAAATTTGGCGCCCCGCCGCACGGTGGTTCGGCACCGGGTGTTGACCGTATTGTGATGTTGCTGGCCGACGAGCCGAACATTCGCGAAGTCATTGCCTTCCCGCTGAACCAGCAGGCACAGGACCTGATGATGAACGCCCCGTCTGTGGTCGATGATCGTCAGCTTAAAGAACTGCATTTGCGGGTTCAGTTACCGCCGAAGGCTAAAAAAGACTGATTTTAGCGCGGGCTGATGCACGAAACCTTTAAAAAGAGCGATTGGCTGGGCTGATCGCTCTTTTTTTGGTGCGAATTTGCAACTGGTGTTACTCATATATTAAGGTGCTGTGCGTCAAGATTGGACAAGACGGTTTTATTCGATGGGAGACGGGCCGTGAAAAGGTTCCTGATAGCAGCAGTCGCCCCCCTGGTCCTGAGCGCATGTGGCGGATCGGGGGATGATACGACATTGTCGAAAATGGCGGATGATCTGATCAGCTATGTGACGACGGGTCATACCGTTGCCGAAAACCAGCGTGCCCTTGTTGCCGGGCAAGGATGCAACACAGATGCATCCGTGCTTGGCAATGGTGATTGCAAGGTCGAGGCCAGTGTGGATTCAGGTTTTGTTGCGCGCGACAGCCAGTCGGTTGCCAGCCAGCTATCGGGGGCGCGTTCGACAATTTATGCCGTCAATTCCCCGCCAAAGGACTGGAGCCGCCCCGGTGGTTCTGCAAATCTTCATCCCTATCAAAAATCAGCCGATATCATGGTTGTTGCGGTTCCCCCGGCAGCTCATCAGCTTGATCAGCCGCTTAGTGCGACAGATGTGATGGTGGGCGCCGGGACCGGGAATGGTCAAAATCCGGTGAAAAGCGGGGAAATACGGTCGGATGTCGCACCGTCGGATGTGCCCCCTTCCGATGATGTATCTTCTGGCGATACAACGACGATAACGGATGATGCGGTGCGCGCGACTGTCCTGGAAAATGATAATACAATCCCCCCGGATGCAGATAACCGTGCTGTGAAAATGGCCCCGGCATCGGGCGACAGGCCACTTGCCCCGGCCAAAGTGAAAAATGGCGATGTAAAACACAAGTCAATGTTGCCCCCGGCACCGGTTTCGGTGTCGGCGAAAACACCGGCCAAAAATGCGGCGGTCAAAGGCAAGGATGCTGGCCAGGATAATCAATCTTCGGTATCGGGCAGGGATGATGTCGATGTGTCACCGGTATCAGACCGTGTGATGGCGCCAGCAAATGGCAAATATGTGGTGCTGGGCAGTTTTGCCAGTCACAGACGGGCACAAATCGCCCTTCATCAATATGCGCAATATCATCCGCAATTGATTCCTGCGACAGTAGCGGGTACGCCTTATCTTCGAATTGCAGTAGGTCCAATGAATATGTCGCGTGCAAATGATCTGCGCCTTGTTACTGCCAAAAATGGCATCAAGGATTCGTGGATTATCAGTATCGTGGACAGCGGAGAATAGATTTGCCAGAAAAATTGCGAAATGCAGCAGGCCGTCGTGCGGCGATTACGCTGACGGTGATATCGGGTGCTGTGTTGGGCGGATGCAGCGCACAGGCAGGTCCGTCTTCGGCGGCAAACGGCTTGGTCTCGCATGTGGCCGAATATCGTTTACGCCTGGTGTCAACCAGTGCGAACAGTTCGGTGATTGCCGCACGCGGGGCGTTTGGTTTCCGGTTTGAAAAGGTTTGTGACGGCTGGATTTCGGAATTGCGCAACTCGCTGATTTTGCAGGGCCCGCAGGGCGGCGCGATCAATTCATCCTATAGCATGACCCAGTGGGAAGATTTCGCCGCCAAACATTACCGGTTTCGGGTGCGGGATTTTCAGGACGGTTATCTGACCGATGAAGTTAACGGCAATGCCGAACGCCAGGATGACAAGGTGGTTGTGCATTACGAAAAACCCGTTGAAGTAACCGAGGAATTACCGGTTGAAACCCTGTTTCCAACCCAGCATTCGATCAGGTTGCTGCAACATGCGCTTGACGGCAAGGCCTTTGCCAGCGACCGGGTGTTTGATGGCGGGGGCGATACACCGACCTATCAGATCGCAGCGGTGGTTTCCACAGCGATGCAGGCTGATAACAAGGCCAAGGACGAAAACCACATTGCCGATCAGCCCTTTCACCGTGTCAGCATGGCGTTTTTCCCGGTTGATAGCGACGATGATCGCCCGGCCTATGAAATGTCGGTGGATTATGGCGAGAACGGTGTCGCCCAGGGTTTGGTGCAAAATTACGGTGATTTCAAATTAAAGGGTGATCTGATCCGGGTGCGTGAATTGCCAGCACCGCAATGTGACTGATAGAGCATCCAGGTTCTTGTGAATTACAATATCCGTATATCACCGGTGCTATTTTCTGACCCGAATCTGAAAAACAAAATGGCCTGCGGAAGCGATGCTTCGGCAGGCCATTTTGATGAGAATGCGAATTTTGCTGATGGTCAGGCCACGATACTACTTTGTTCTTCGCGGCAATAAAGGTCATACAGTGTCTTGATGACACGGACAGCCTCTTCTCCATGCAGGGAATAGAAGATGGTTTGCGCTTCGCGGCGTGTTTTGACCAGATGGTCGCGCCGCAATCTGGCAAGATGCTGGGACAGGGCGGACTGACTAAGTCCGATAATCCGTTCCAGTTCGCCAACCGATCTCTCGCCAGTATGCAATTGGCATAATATCATCAACCTGCTTTGGTTGCTCATCGCTTTAAGCAGGCCGCTCGCACGTTCAGCTTGTTGTTCTAGTTCTTTTATTTCCATTTGCCTCACTTCATCCCGGATTTACTCCCGGTTGCAAAAGTGTGATATTTTACCCCGTTATCACAGATGAGACTATGCTCATTTTTTCACAACACCGGTTTTTTATAGCCTTACGGAAGACATGGCAATCCCATACGCGTCTAAGTAGCTGTTCGAAAGTATTGTGTTTCGCCTTTTCGGACAGGGTTTATCGTTGAAATTTTAATATTCACAGCGTTTTACGGTAATTTTGCGAAAACAATTAAAATTGAACTATGGTCGAGCTTATTTTGGATCGCATAATGATCTATGCCAAGGCAGGTTTCGTCTGACGACGCAATGATCAATAAATTAGCAACCGATTCTTCACGGCGTCAACCGGTGTGTTACGAATAGGCTACCCCAATATTTTGTCTCTTGGCTTTGCTATTGGTTCGGGTGTCCTTTTGATGCAACGGGTGTCATTAATGCCATGTCGGTCCGTGACAGGCTGAACAATAAAATTTGGGAGGGAGCAAACAGGTATGGCAACATTGTTTGTGACACATCGCGCCTGCATCGACCATGATCCGGGCCCCGGACACCCGGAGCAACCAGACCGGCTACGTGTGATCCAGCGCGTTCTTGAGGCCGAGGAATTTATGTTTCTTCATCGTGAAGAAGCCACGCGTGCCGATATCGATCTGATTAAACGGGTGCATGACCCTGCCTATGTCGACCGGATATTTTCCCGTCTCCCCGAAAGTGGGCAGGTATCGATTGATGGCGATACCTATGTATCGTCTGCCTCGGGGGAGGCGGCTTTGCGTGCGGTTGGCGGGTGCTGTGTCGGGGTTGATGCGGTGATGGAAGGCCATGAACGCAACGCCTTTGTCGGTGTGCGTCCACCTGGCCATCATGCTGAATATGACCGTGCAATGGGGTTTTGTCTGTTTAACAATGCTGCAATTGCCGCGCGTTATGCGCGTGATAGATATGGCATTAAACGGGTCGCGGTGATGGATTTTGACGTTCATCATGGTAATGGAACCCAGGACTTGTTTTGTCATGATCCTGACCTGTTTTATTGTTCGACCCATCAATGGCCTTTATACCCTGGCACCGGCGACCCCGCAGATCGGGGCTGTGCGAATAATATTTTGAATGTGCCATTAAATTCGGGTGCGGCCACGACCGAGTTGCAGGCCGCGTTTCAGAATTATGTGATCCCGGGCCTGACCGGGTTTAACCCGGAATTGTTGATTATTTCGGCTGGTTTTGATGCCCATCGCAATGATCCGCTTGCGGGACTTTGCCTGGTGGAAAGCGATTTTTTCTGGATAACCGAGCAATTGCTGACGGTAGCCAGGCAATGTTGCGAGAACCGGGTGGTGTCGATTCTGGAAGGTGGCTATGACTTGCCATCGCTGGCATCGTCGGTTGTTGCCCATGTGCGCGCCCTGATGATCGGGTGATTTTTGCCCGGTTTGGGGGCTGAGCGGTTTTTTTTCGGTAAACGGGGCGTTAATCGCCGGGGCTTTGTATTGCCCTGTTGTATCCTTGCGCGTAAACTTCGCGTCAGACCAATAAAAAGGAGCAAACATGTCTGACGCAAATCCTGTAATTCCCAAAGATATCGCCAAACTGAGTTTCGAAGAGGCATTAGGCCAGCTTGAAACACTGGTTCGGCAGCTTGAACAGGGGCAGGTTGGCCTGGATGATGCGATTGCTTCGTATGAACGTGGTGCCGCGTTAAAGCGCCATTGCGCCGAAAAATTGCGCGCCGCCGAGGAACGTATCGAAAAAATCACGCTGGGTGCCGATGGCCGCCCGAGCGCAACAGCCACCGAAATCGAATAATTCACATTCAAGGCGGAGTCCCAGGTGAGCTATGACCTGATTTCTGCGCTGGGAGAGGCTTCTGCCGATCTTGGCGACATGCTTGACAAGATTTTGCCGCGTCCGAACGGGCAGGTCGAACAGCGCCTGTTCGAAGCCATGCGTTATTCGACCATGGGGGATGGTAAACGGTTGCGGCCTTTTCTGGTGATGGCGTCATCCGGTCTTTTTCGGGTGTCGCGCACGTCTGCGCTGCGCGTGGCGGCGGCCATTGAAATGGTGCATACCTATTCGCTGATCCATGACGATTTACCCGCCATGGATAACGATGATTTGCGCCGGGGCAAACCCAGCTGCCACAAACAGTTCGACGAAGCGACCGCCATTTTGGCTGGCGATGCGCTGTTAACCCAGGCATTTGAAGTGCTGGTGGATGAAGAAACCCACCCGGACCCGCGGGTGTGCACCCAGCTTGTGCGTGCGATGGCCAGTGCGGCGGGGCCGCATGGCATGGTTGGCGGGCAAATGATAGACCTGGCGGGCGAAGGACAAAGCTTAAGCGAAGCGCAGGTCACCCATTTGCATTTGTTAAAAACCGGCCGGATGTTTGCCTTTGCCTGTGAAGCCGGGGCGATTTTGGGCAAGGCACCAACCAGTATGCGCATGGGCCTGCGTGCCTATGCCCACGATATGGGGCTGGCGTTTCAGATCAAGGACGACCTTCTGGATGTTGAAGCCAGCAGTGCCGACCTTGGCAAAACAGCGGGCAAGGATGTTGAGCAGGAAAAATCGACTTTTGTGAAATTGCTGGGGCTGGAGCAAGCCCGCGCGCAGGCGCAAATGTTGTGTGACCAGGCGATAGACCATCTTGATGTTTTTGATGACGAGGCTGAATCGCTACGTGCCGTGGCGCGTTTTGTGATTGATCGTCAGCGTTAACATTAACATCTGACGTCATGATACGCATGTCGCATTCCTCTGAAATTCCGCCTTATACAGCCGGGTTCCGGGATCGGGTCTTTGACAAGGACCCGTTCTTGCTGGCTTTGTGGTATCCGGCAACGGCTGATGAAACAGCGGTGCGCCATATGGGCGTTTCCAGCATGGCGGCCCGCAACGCCCCTTTTGCATCAAATGGCCCTTTTCCGCTGGTGATGATGTCGCATGGGTCTGAAGGGCACAGGTTTGTGCATTTCTGGCTGGCGGAATATCTGGCGCGCCGGGGCTATATTGTTGCCGTGCCGCAACATACCGGTGACAATTACATTGATGCCAGCGATGCCCGGTCCCTGACCATCATTGAACGCAGGCCGCACGAAATGCGCCAGGCGCTTGATTTATTGCTGGCCCATGTTGATATCGCGCCACATATCGATCCGGCGCGTATTTCCGCGTTGGGGCATTCCGCTGGCGGGGCAACTGTTTTGAAACTGGCGGGTTGGCACTTTGATGCCTGCGCATGGATGCATTATTGCAATCTTAACAGCGATGATGATGGTGTGATTTGCGAATTTGTGCCCAATGATGCCGCCCTTGATACGCTGACACAGCAGCACGGCGCGCCTGTTGTGCGGGCCCGCGATGACCGCATTTGCGCCGCCATCATGATTACACCGGCCTTTGGTGTTGCCGCGACCCCAAAAAGCGTTGCCGACATTGACGTGCCGATGCTGTTTATCGAAGCCGATACCGACGAAGTTTTACGGCACAATGTTAATGCGGCGCGTTTTCGCGACCTTTTGCAGGGGCGGGCAAAGTTTGTTCGGGTGAAGGGGGCCGGGCATTATTCGTTCTTGCCGCTTTGCACGGATTATATTGCGCAAAATTTTCCGCATTTATGCCAGGATTTTGGCCGCGAACGTCGCCATATTCATGATAGCGTCACCCAACTGGTGCATCACTTTTTAAACCGTGTTCACACGGGTTGAATTTGGCCTAAATTCAGGGTCGCTAATTTTGCATAACCTCGCTATTTTACGGCCCTTGCAATGGGGCCTGTGAAGCGTCACCCTGTTGGAATGATATTCAACGCTGAGAGAACACAAAAATCGAGTTCGGCATGACCCCCTCCAAGACCCCGCTGCTTGACACTGTCACGATCCCGTCAGACCTGCGCAAGTTGCAGCCCGCACAATTGCGTCAGCTGGCCGATGAATTGCGACAGGAAACCATTGATGCCGTTTCGGTTACCGGCGGCCATCTGGGGGCCGGTCTGGGTGTGGTGGAACTGACTGTTGCCATTCATTACCTGTTTGACACCCCGCATGACCGTCTGATCTGGGACGTGGGCCATCAGTGTTATCCCCATAAAATCCTGACCGGGCGGCGCGACCGTATTCGCACTCTGCGCCAGGGCGGCGGGCTGTCTGGTTTTACCAAACGGTCTGAATCCGAATATGACCCGTTCGGGGCCGGGCACAGCTCGACCTCGATTTCAGCCGGGCTGGGTATGGCGGTTGCCAACAAGCTGTCGGATGATGGCCGCAAAAATGTTATTGCCGTGATTGGTGATGGCGCGATGAGTGCTGGCATGGCCTATGAGGCGATGAATAATGCCGCGGCGACCGACCAGCGTTTGATTGTCATTTTAAACGATAACGATATGTCGATTGCCCCGCCGGTTGGGTCGATGTCGGGGTATTTGTCGCGCCTGATTTCGGGCAAAAGTTATCAGGGGTTGCGCAACGCGGCCAAGGGCCTGACCAAACATTTGCCCCGCCAGATCGAGGACGCTGCCCGCAAGATCGAAGAATACACCCGGGGCATGGTCACGGGCGGGACCCTGTTTGAAGAAATGGGTTTCTTTTATGTCGGGCCGATTGACGGGCATAATCTGGATCATTTGTTGCCGGTTCTTAGAAACGTGCGCGATGCCGATCTGGATGGCCCGGTTCTGATCCATGCGGTAACGCAAAAAGGCAAAGGCTATGCCCCGGCGGAACATGCGGCGGATAAATATCATGGTGTTGCCAGGTTTGACGTGGTGACCGGCAAGCAGGCCAAGCCAACGCCCAATGCGCCATCCTACACCAAGGTATATGGCGAAACGCTGGTAAAGCTGGGCCAGAAAGACGAAAAAGTAACCGCGATTACAGCCGCCATGCCGTCGGGCACAGGGGTTAACCTGTTTGCCGATGCGTTTCCGGACCGTTCGTTTGATGTCGGCATTGCCGAACAGCATGCAGTCACCTTTGCCGCCGGTATGGCGTGTGAAGGCTACAAACCGTTTTGCACCATTTATTCGACCTTCCTGCAACGGGGTTATGACCAGCTGGTGCATGATGTTGTGGTGCAAAACCTGCCGGTGCGTTTTGCGCTGGACCGTGCCGGTCTGGTTGGGGCCGATGGTGCGACCCATGCCGGGGTCTATGACCTGGCGTATCTGGGGTGTTTGCCCAATATCGTGTTGATGGCAGCGGCCGACGAAGCCGAACTGGTGCATATGACGACGACGGCATGGTCGATCAATGATCGTCCCTGTGCGTTTCGTTATCCGCGCGGCGAAGGCGTTGGCGTTGAAATACCCGCCGAGGGACAGGTGCTGGAAATTGGCAAAGGCCGCATTCTGCGCGAAGGCAGCAAGATTGCGATTTTGTCTTATGGAACACGCCTTGCAGAATCGTTGCTGGCCGCAGAAGACCTGGCCGCACGGGGCCTTTCGGCAACGGTTGCGGATGCCCGCTTTGCCAAACCGTTAGATGCAGAGCTGATTGCTGATCTGGCACGCAACCACGAAGTGCTGATCACGATCGAGGAAGGATCAATCGGTGGCTTTGGGGCGATGGTGTTACAGCATATGGCCGGGCAGGGCTTGCTTGACCATGGTTTGAAAGTGCGGACCATGGCCTTGCCGGATCGTTTGCTGGACCACGATAAACCCGAAAAACAATATGCCGACGCCGGGCTGGATGCACGTGCCATTGTGCGCACGGCACGCGATGCGCTGGGGCTTTCGGAAAGCAAGGCGCGGGCTTAAAGCACTTTTCCTTTAATATGACCCATTTTTTGCCTGATCCGTGTTCTGAAACGCCGCCAAATCGTATTTGGTGGCGTTTTTCTTTGCCTGTTACGTCGGGGCTGTTGCTTCGCTGTCAGAGCCAAGGTTGCGTTGATTTTGTTTTTCTTTAGTTTTTACTTCATAAAATAAAATAAATTTTTGATTTATGTTTTAAGTATGTCCTTTTGTTTTGAGTTTTCGTAGTATTTTCAGGTGTTTTATTTACAGTTTCATTGACTTTTTTCTTAATTCAGTGCAGTATTCATTTCTTAAGTCAGATTCCTGGCTTTCAAAATGGAGGATGCATGATGAGTTTCCAGAAATTCTCTGCCTCTCAGGACAAAACTTCCACATCTGCTGATGCTGAAAAGGCAAAAGCTGCTCATCCGGTTGACTCGGCAGTGCCGAAGGCAAAACCTGAAGCAAAATCATCCAAAAAAAGCTAGCACGCATTCAACCGGCGAAAGGGGGATTGTCCCCTTTTGCCGCTGTTTGTTCGATATTTCCAAGGTGAAGAAAATGTCAATCACGCGCGTAAGTCACAAGCAGGTTGAGTTTTCCGGGCCCTTTAAATTGAAGGGGCACGACGAAACCTTTCCCCGTGGCGATTATGATGTCGAAACCGAAGAAGAATTGATCGAAGGTGTTTCCTTCCTTGCTTATCGCCGCACGGCGACGTTGTTGCATGTGCTTGGCAAGGCCGGGGCTCGCACATTGCCGATTGATCCCCGAGAACTGGACCGGGCCATTCTCATGGACCGGGGGCAGTGTGATGTTATTGCACCTGTCGCATTGCCGAAACGTGATGCGAAACCTGACGATGCCATTTCCCGGGCCGAAGGCGAAGGAATGCCTGTTTAGGGAGGGTTGCAACGGCCTTTGAACCGCACCTTGTCGATGCGGTGCGTGTGCCGTGGCTAATTCTTGCGGCCAAGGTCGTGTTTGTGTCGATGATAAGGATCGTCACTCTGTCATCCGTTTTCGGAACCGGAACTGTCATTTTATAGGTCGTGAGGGTGTTTGCCCCGACCACAGTGCGGATTTGCAGGCCGTATCCCTTCGTTTACGTTGGGGCGGCCATTGGCGATAAACGGGTGCGTCCTGTTTTTTGCCCGCAAACAGC
Organism: uncultured Thalassospira sp.; assembly: GCF_963976115.1. Taxonomy (GTDB): domain Bacteria; phylum Pseudomonadota; class Alphaproteobacteria; order Rhodospirillales; family Thalassospiraceae; genus Thalassospira. Next base: position 161,904 of record NZ_CAXBJJ010000009.1, on the reverse strand, counting down.
CCCTGGCACATGAATGCCACTCTTAAAATTTATCCATCATTTCAGACATCCGTTTTTCGGTGGTCGGCATAAATGCCGGTTTTCGCCGTTAAAGCATAGCCGCGCCTGATGGCAAAAGACAAACGCCACCCGGGCAAAACAGGTGGCGTTTGTCTGTGTCGGCCAGGTGCAGGCTGATCAGAAATCAGCGGTCAGTGAAAATTTTGCCGTTAATGGTGCGCCCATCGTCAGATAGCCACCATTTGCCGATGCCCAATAATCGTTGCCGGTAACGTTTTCAACATTGGCCCGCAGGGTTACAGGGTAGTCATACATGTTGGTTTTATAGCGGGCGCCAACATCCAGACGCGTCCATGACGGGATTTCCTGAGTGTTGGTTACGTTGATATATTGTGATGCCGTATGAATGACGCGGGCGTTAAGCGTCGCCCCTTGCATAAAGGGCAGGTCATATTCAACGCCCAGCTTGGCAACATAGTCTGGTACGCCGATAGGGGTATTGCCATTGTTGGTGCCGTTTTGGGTGTCGGTCAGTTCTGCATTTAGTATGGTAAAGCCGCCAAGGATACGTGTGCCTTGAACAGGTTCACCAAACAGCTGAAATTCCAGGCCGCGGTTGCGTTGTTCGCCGTCGGCGGCAAAAGTATTGTTGGCATTTTTATAGGCGGATGGCTTTTCAATCTGGAACAGGGCGACACTGCCGCCGAAACTGCCAAAATCGGCCTTTGCACCAACTTCATATTGTTTGGAGGTGTAGGGGGCAAGTTGTTCGCCGGGATTGGTCAGGGTTGCATCGCTGGCGGCGGAAGCGGCCGTTTCGCCCGGTGAAAGTGATTCCATATAGTTGGCATAGACCGAAACCTGATCGGTCACATTGCCAACAATGCCAACCATCGGGGTATATTCATCGGCATCGTAATTGGTGGTCCGGGCACCACTGGTCAGGTCGAACTGCCGGGTGGTGACGGATTGGCGACGCACACCGCCCGTAACGTGAACGCGATCATCCAGGAAACTGACGGTGTCAGCCAGAAAATAACTGGTCAGATCATTGGTGTTGCGCAGGCCCGGATCGTTCAGATTGCCAGTTGCCGCCCCGATACCAGGATAGCTTGACGGGGTGTCACCATAGATGTTGCTATTAAAGGAAGCAGAGCCAAATGCCCATGCCTGATGGCTTTTGGTTCGCATGGCTGAAGCGCCGATATTCAGTTCGTGCCCGACCGGACCTGTCTCAAATTTGACCCGAGCCCCGGTGATGGCGCTGTTGGTGGTGTCTTCGCGGACGATATTGGAACTGCTATAGGTCGTGCTGCCATCCGTGCCATTGATGGTGGGCGTTGAATAAATGCCGGATTCTTCCATATGGCGCGTGCCGGCTGCCACATAGCCCATGACATATTCGTTAAAGTCATGCTCAACCCGGCCTTGCAGGAAGTCGTCCTGAAGATCGGCCCAAGTGCCATCGGCATTATAATTATGGCGCGCATCCGGTGCGCCGGGGATGCTGGTAAGTGCACTGTTGACGTTGATCGATGTCCGACCGTGGTCAATGTTTTTCTCATTATGCCCGGCATCAACGGTAATCCGGGTATTGTCACCACGATAGTCGAATGAAAGCGCACCGACCTGGCTGTTGCGATTTTCGTCGTCAATGCCGGTTTCGCCGTCGCTATACTTCAAATTGGCGCGAATACCAAACTGGTTGTCTTTACCAAAACGTCGGCCAATATCGATATGACCGCCTGCTTCGCTATCCATGCCATAAGTTGTGGTCAGGCGAGTGACAGGTGCGTCGGTAGCCCGTTTTGGCACAAGGTTGATCATGCCACCAATGCCGCTGCCGCCGGGCGACATGCCATTGATAAAGGCCGACGCACCTTTGGTGACTTCAACACGTTCATACATTGACATGTCGATTAATTGGCGTGGGGCCGTGCCATACAGGCCATCAAGGGCAACGTCGTCGCCGTCCAGAATGAACCCGCGAATCATGTAGCGGTCACCTGATCCGCCATAGCTGTATGATGTTAAAACACCGGGGTCATTGTCAACCACATCGGCCAGGGTGTCGGCTTGCTGGTCATTGATCAGCTGTTCGGTATAAGCGGTGGTGTTGATAGGGGTATCTAAAACATCCTGATTGCCAAGAACCCCGGTGCGTCCGCCGGTTGCGACCTGACCGCCAGCATAGACGGGTGGGGTTGGGTCGCCCGCTTCCTGCTGTGCCTGGCCTTCGACTGTGATGGGATCAAGCTGGATGGTGTCGTCTTTTGTTTTGGTCGTGGATGCTTCCTGTGCCAAAACAGTGCCGCCAGATAGCGCAAGCAGGCTTGCAGATGCGAGAAGGGCCAATCCTAACGGGCCATAGCATTTTGCAGAAAGTGACATATTGGTTCCCCAAGAATTTTGCGCAGGCCTTCGGGCCTGCAAAACGATCCTTCCGATAACATTATTAATAATCAATCGCAATGATAATGATCATGATTATCAGTAGCGATATAAAAGTTCAGTTTTCAATCTTGCGGTTTGTGGAATGTCCCCTTTTACGTGTGGAGAATAGAAGGGTTACGGGGGATTCACGCTTTTTGCATGTGGTCTGGCGTGGAAACAAATAACAGCCCCTGTCGATATTGCCGACGGGGGCTGTTATTTGGTGTTGTTATCTAACAATGCGAACGAGTCGCATATGCGGGGAGGGATAGCCCTGGCGTTAATCCTGATAGATCATTTTATGGGTCATACCGCCATCAATGCGCAGGGTTTCACCGGTGATGAAGCCGGACTTTTCACCATCCAGCAAAAAAGCCACAGCATGGGCGATATCATTGGGGGTGCCAACGCGCCCGGCGGGATGTTGCTTTTTATCACTTTCGCTATGTGCGGGCTGTGTTTTGGTTGCGGCTTTTTTCCAGTCGCCAACCTCGATCCAGCCCGGTGCAATGGCATTAACGCGGACATCACCCGAAAGGCTAACAGCCATGGCATGGGTTAGCGATACAAGCCCGCCCTTGGTCGCGGCATAGGCTTCGCTATTGGCTTCGGACTGAAAGGCGCGGGTCGATGAAATATTGACGATGGCGCCGTTATGTTTGCGCAAATGCTGGGTGGCATGTTTTGCCACCAAAAAGGCCCCGCCCACATTAACATCGATCACGTGACGCCAGGCCTGCCAATCGAGATGTTCAAACGATCCGTTATCGGGGTTGGCAATTCCGGCATTGTTAACCAGTCCGTCAATGCGGCCAAACCGGTCAATCGTACGTTGCACGGCAATGGCAACATCCTGTTCATCGGTCACGTCCCCGGCAAAAAACAGGCAGCGGGTTCGGCTTTTTTCGTCCAGGGCATCCATGGCTTCGCGCCCGGCTTCTTCATCAAGGTCAAACATCATGACTTTCCAGCCATTATTTAACAAATGCTGGCTGATGCCCAACCCCAGCCCTTGTGCGCCGCCGGTAACGAAGGCAACCTGTGCGTGGTTTTTCTCGTTCATAAATGCTTCCTTGTGGGGTTTGGGTGGGGTTTTTGCCATATGGTGTTAAGATGTTTAAAACTGCAAAACCGGTTTTTCGGCCCGGCCTGGCTGGTTGAAATAGTTAATTGCTGCGCGCCAGTCGGCAAAATCGTAAATCGCCAGCGGCGGCAGAGATGTTTCGCGTAATAGCGGCCAAAGCTGATTAAACCAGCCCTGCCATTTTGCCGCAGACACCGTTTCAAGCCGGTCACGGATATGAAAGCGGTGGATTTTGGCCTGGGCATTTTCGGGCAGGGCAAACAGTTTACCCGAAAGCAGCCCGTAAGATACCAGCGACGACCCCCGGGGCATATGGCCCAGCAGCAGCCGGGCAAGATCACCCCCCACGGCATCAAAAACAATGTCGGTCCAGGCGGCAAGGGTTTCGATGGACGATGCGTCTGTCATGTCGATGGGGGTGGCACCAAGGGCTTTTGTTTCCACCTTGCGCGACGGGCTGCGATATATGCCATGTACTGATGCGGCCCCGTGTTTTTGCGCCCATTGCATTAATAACCCGGCACAGGATGACCCCGCAGCGGTGATGACAACGTGTTTGTTCTTTACCGGCCAAAGATCAAGCATCAGCCACGCGGCCAGCGGGTTGATATAACCGCGCAGGGCGATATCATCGGTGATATCGTCGGGGACGGCAACCATCCATGTTGGGTCGGCATCGACATTGGTTTGCCATGTGCCGTTGGCGCGCAGCGGTAAAACACGCTGCCCCACCCCAAACGGGCAGGCACTACCTGCTGATTTTTCGGCAATGATCCCCAGTCCTTCGTATCCGGCAATTTGCGGCGGGCTGATCCGGTGACGATAGGCACCTGTGACCGGAATCAGATCAGACGGGTTGATGGGGGCTGCGAGCATGTGCACGCGGACAAGGCCCGCAGGCAATGCCGCCACCGGGGCCGTTTCAAGGGTTAGAACATCAATCGGGTCGCCAAATTGGCGATACCATAGGGCCGAACGGGTCATTCACATGCTGCCTGTTGCCAAAATTCCGGGTGCCAGCCTAACGGGTTTGCAAGCCAACAGCCAGTATGATCCCCGATGCTGAAATCGACAGACATCGGGGAATGGAGATCAGGCAGGAAAAGTGCCGATAGAGTGTGATCACGGGATCAGCAAAATGGCCCCGGCGCTGGCCCGGCTTTCGGCCATTTCATGGGCATCGGCAGCGTTTTCAAGGGAAAACCGTGCCCCAATGGCGACTTTGACATAGCCCCGGCCAATGGCATCAAACAAATCGGCGGCATTGGCGCGAAAGCGGTCTTGTGCCGCATTATGCGGAAAAACCGATGGCCGGGTTAAAAACAGACAGCCTTTTTTATTGAGTATTTCCGGCGCAATATCGGGGGCGGGGCCAGATGCCGCCCCGTAAAGCACAACCATGCCAAATGGCTGCGCCAGGTCGAGCGAGTGCAGGAATGTATGTTTGCCGACCGCGTCATACACCACACGGGCCTTGCGCCCGTTTGTCGCACTCAGCAAGGCTTCTGCCCAGTTTTCAGTACGGTAATTAATGGCAATGTCGCACCCGGCATCTCGTGCGATGGCGCATTTTTCATCCGACCCGGCGGTGCCAACCACAAATGCCCCCAATGCCTTGGCCCAGCGCGACAGGATTTGCCCAACACCCCCTGCGGCAGCATGAACCACCACCATGTCACCAGCCTGAACCGGGCAGGTGTGTTTTAGCAAATATTGCGCTGTCATCCCTTTAAAAATCAGGGCGGCGGCGTCTTCGTCCGAAATATTATCGGGCAGGGGAACAACCTTGTTCGCACTGACATTCCGCATATCGGCATAGGCGCCCGGCCCGGCATTCATATAGGCAACCCGGTCGCCGACGCCAAAATCGGTGACGGTACTGCCAATCGCATCAATAACCCCGGCAGCTTCATGGCCCAGCGGGCTGGGCAAGGGCAGAGCATAGGCCCCGCTGCGCTGATAGACATCGATATAATTAAAACCAATGGCCGTATGGCGAATACGCACTTCATCCGGTCCGGGTTCAGCCAAAGGCACGGTTTTTAACCGCATGTTCCGGGCGGGGCCCGGGGTGTCGATCTGGATCTGGCGGGCGTGCAAAGCGGTCATGATCTGTGTCTCCGCGAATGAAAGGGCCATAAAGGAAAAGTGCTTTAATGCGACGATCAATGCACGCTTTGCCGGTAACTCGACGATAAATCACCTGGAAGTCAGTTTTTGCCCCCGGCAAAGGTATCGGCATACTGGGCGCGCAACTGGGCCTTTTGCACTTTGCCCATGGTGTTGCGCGGCAACTCATCAATCGTCCAGATCCGCTTTGGCACCTTGAATTTTGCCAGTTTGTCCTGGGTGCGTTTGATAATTTCCTGTTCGTCAAAGCCGTTGGTGCTGGCCGGGACGATGACGGCGGCAACCGCTTCGCCAAAGTCGGGATGGGGCAGGCCAAATACCGCCACTTCGCCGACTTCGTCATAGTCGCCAATAATTTCTTCGACTTCCTTGGGATAGACGTTAAACCCGCCCGAAATGATCAGATCCTTGTCGCGACCTACAATGGTGACATAGCCGTCATCGCCCAGTGTTGCCAGATCGCCGGTAATAAAGAAGCCATCGGCGCGAAATTCCGACGCGGTTTTTTCCGGCATTTGCCAATAACCCTTAAACACGTTCGGGCCACGCACTTCGAGCACACCAATTTCGCCATGCGGCAAAATATTGCCATCCTTGTCGCAAACGCGGGCTTCGATGCCGGGCAGGGTTGGGCCAACGGCACCGGGGCGGCGTTCGCCGTCTAACGGGTTGGATGTGTTCATACAGGTTTCGGTCATGCCATAACGTTCAAGAATTTTATGGCCGGTGCGTTCAAAAAACTGATCGTGGGTTTCCGCCAGAAGCGGGGCCGAACCCGATACAAACAGCCGCATGTTTGACGTCACATCGCGGTTAAAATCGGGATGGGCCAAAAGGCGGGTATAAAAGGTGGGAACCCCCATCAGCACAGTTGATTTTGGCAGGCGTTCAAGAACATCGTCCGCGTCGAATTTTGACAGCAAGATAATTTTGCCGCCATTGAGCAGCATGATATTGACCGCCACAAACAGCCCATGGGTATGAAACAGCGGCAGGGCATGCAGCAAAACATCATCGGGTTTGAAACCCCATGCCGTGTGCAGCGTCATGGCGTTTGATGTCAAATTACCGTGGCTGAGCATTGCGCCTTTGGACCGGCCGGTGGTGCCTGATGTGTACAATATGGCGGCAATATCATCGCTGGCGACATCGGCAATTTCGCTAAGCGCATCGGCACTGGCGGCTTCGTCATTCAGGGTGCCATCGCCCATTGTGCCAAGTGTGAGCACAGCCGCCACATCATTTTGCCCGGCCAGGGTTTGCGATGTTTCAAGCCGGTCGGGGCGGCAAACAAAAACGCGCGGCGCAGCATCGCCAAGGAAATAGGCAATTTCATCGCCGGTATAGGCAGTGTTTAGCGGCAAATGAATGGCGCCAAGTTGCAGGCAAGCCAGATACAGCGCAATCACATCGGATGATTTATCGACCTGAACGGCAACGCGGTCGCCTTTGATCACACCATGGCGGGCCAATACCGTGGCATAGCGCCCGGTGCGGTCTAAAAGGTCGGCAAAGCTGACGTTTGATCCGTCATATTCGGTCAGGAAAGGGGCTGAGCGATCGGCCGGGAACCGTTTGATGAATTCTAAAAGCAGGTTTTCTGACATGGGAGGCTATCCTTGGTTACCGGCAAGCTGCGACACGGCACGCGATACGGCGATTTTGCCGTCATTAACAAGTGATTCGTGGTTTCGTTCAATATTATCAAGATGGTAGGCGTAATTCACCATTAAACCGCCCGCCTGGCGCAGGCCTTTGGTTGAAATGTCGCCCATCCAGTTCAGGCGTTCGAGGCGTGCGCCGTTGCCCAGATGAAAGCGGGCCGTTGGGTCCAGCGGTGATTTGCCACGTTTGGCATGGGCCAGATACCGTGCACAAAGCTGCATGGCGGGTTTCTTCAGGGCATCGGCCCGGGCCGGGTCGGAAACCCAGCTGTCATCTTCCATGGCGACCAAGATGTCGGCGGCCTGTTTGGCGTCGTCACTATCGGATTTTTGCCGGGTACGCAGCCAGCCCATAAAGCCGGGGATCGGCGAGAGGGTGGCGAACTGGTCGAGCTTGGGAAATTCGCGTTTGAGTTCCTCGACCACCTGTTTGATCAGGAAATTACCAAACGAAATGCCGCGCAACCCGGACTGGCAGTTGCTGATGGAATAGAAAATGGCGGTATTGGCTTTGGATTGGGCCGTTTCATCAATTTCAGGGGCCAGCAGGGCCTGCACACTGTCGGCCAGCCCATGCACCAGGGCCACTTCAACAAATATCAGCGGGTCGTCGGGCATGGCAGGGTGGAAAAAGGCAAAACATTTGCGATCATCGGCAAGGCGGCGGCGCAAATCGTCCCAGCCCTGAATTTCGTGAACCGCTTCATAGCGGATCAGTTTTTCCAGGATCGATGCCGATGTTTCCCAATCGATATGACGCAATTCCAAAAAGCCACGGTTAAACCAGCTGGTCAGCAAATGCTGCATATCGGCATTTAACGGTTCAAGGTGGCGGTTGGTTTTGATCAGGTTGAGCAACGCATCACGCATATCGACAATGGCGCGCGTGCCGCCTGGTGCCATGTTGATCCGGCGCAGCAATTCCTGACGGGCCGGTTCCGATGCCCGGGTTAACGCGGCGAGGTTTTCTTCGTTCGGATCGGCTTTGAAGGCATCGGATGCGGCAATGACGCTATCCTTGTTCGCGGAAAATTGGTTTTGCATCATTTCGAAGAAACGCAAATGGTCTTCTTGCGCCAGATTTTCCCAGCCGCGCACAACCTCGCGGGCAAGGGCGGTGCCACGCGCCTCGCCCTTTTGCGACACCAGATCATGGCACAAGGTCGCAAGGCGCAGGAACGGGTCCTGTGGTGTGCTTAAGGGTAAATCAAGCAGTTCTCGCCCGCGATCGGCAATGGATGAAATCCAGTTACGGACAGAAATTCCAGACATTAGCGGCCTCCTCCGATCATGGCATTGGGCAACCAAGTGGCAATTTCAGGGAAGATGCACAAAATGACGATGGCAACAATCATGCAGCCCACATAGGGCATCGCCCCTTTAAGGATGGTTTGCAGGCGAATGTCAGGCGCAATGCCGTTAATCACATACAGGTTCAACCCAACCGGCGGCGTGATCAGGCCGATTTCCATGTTGATCGTCAAGATGACGGCAAACCAGTAGGGATCAAAACCGGCACTGATGATAACAGGCAAAAGGATGGGCGCAGACATCAAAATTACGGCAACCGGCGGCAGGAAAAAGCCGCTGATCAGCAGGAATATATTGATAAACGCCATCAAAACCCAGCGATTAACATCAAGATCGGAAATCCAGAGGGCAATTGACTGGGTGATGAACAGGCTCGATAACATATAGCTAAATAAACCTGCCGCGCCAATGATCAGAAGGATCATGACCGATTCACGGGTGGTATCGCGCAGGATGTGCCACAGTTTGGTCGGCTGCCACATCCGGTACACCACAACCGCTGTTAAAAGGCAGAACAGCGCGCCCACACCAGCCGTTTCCGACGGTGTGGCAACACCGCCATAAAGGGCAAACAGAACGGCGGCAATAATCACCAGAAACGGCAGGATACGCGGCAGGATTTCAAACTTTTCTTTCCAGCTATAGGAAACAGATGCCAGTGCTGTGCCCGCATGGCCCTGATGCCAGGTGGAATAAAGCGACCAGATCATGAACATAGCGGTAAGCATTAACCCCGGCATCAAACCGGCCAGAAACAGCCGCCCGATCGAGGTTTCGGTCGAAATGCCGTAAATGATCATGGTGACGCTGGGCGGAATCAGAATGCCCAATGTGCCGCCTGCGGCAATGGAGCCTGCGGCAACCGTATCGGGGAAACCGCGCTCGCGCATGGCGGGAATGCCCATTTTGCCAATGGCCGCACAGGTGGCTGGCGACGAGCCCGACAGGGCCGAAAAAATGGCACAAGCGCCAAGGTTGGAAATCACCAGTCCGCCGGGCACACGGGTTAACCAGCGATCAAGGGCTGAATAAAGGTCGCCCCCGGCGCGTGACGAGGCCACAACCGCGCCCATTAGAATAAACATGGGAATGGCCAGAACTTCGAAGCTGTCGAGTTTGCCAAAGAGAATTTCGGGCAAAAGCGGCAGCGAACCGACGCCGTCAAAAATCATGATAAAGCCGACACTGATCACCAGAAGGCCGATGCCCACGGGAATGCCTGAAAACAGAACCAGTGTGGTTGAAATGCCGACAAGGGCAGCAAGAAGCAAGGGGTCCATCAGGTGCTCTCCTTATACGGCGTCTTCGGGAATATCAAACGGGGTGGTGCGATTGGTTATCAGGCCGGCAAGATCGGCGGCAAATTGCAAAAACAGCAGGCAAAAGCCGATGGGAAGCGCGCTATAGGGTTTCCACAGGGCAACACCCCATACTGTTTCCGAACGCCAGCCGCCACTATGGGCATCGATAACCAGTTCGATACCGTAAAAGCCGAACAAACCGCTGATCGCCAGGCCCAAAAGCAAAATGACAACCGCCAGGATTTTGCGATTGCTGCGTTTCAGATACATCGGCAGCAAATCGACATTCACATGGCCGCGGATCATTTGCACATAGGGCAGGCCGATCAGGGTGGCACCGATCATAAGGAAAATGACGGCTTCGGTTTGCCAGACGGTGGAGGCATTAAGCACGTAGCGCATAAAAACCAGTTGGCAAATGATCAGCATGGCGATGGTGAACATGCCCGCTGATGCCGCGCCACAAATTTTTGACAGCAGATGAACGCCGTGGATGAACGCCCCGACCGGGCCGCCTGTGGGGGGTGTTACCTGATCAGAACGCGCTGTTGAATTTTGCGATGTCGGCGATTTTTCCGGCAGCGGTTCAATATCGGGCGGAGGCGGAAAGGGGGAATTTGAAGATTTGGTCTGCACAATCCGGGTACTCCCGTGCGGGTCGGGCATGTCAATCGGAAGCGACGGGGAATGAAGGGCTGCGTTGCTCACGCGTGGCCTCCTTATGCAAGATCGCTTGTCGGGAAATCCGGCGCCGCACCCTGTGCGACGCCGGAAAAACATCATTTTACCGACAGGGCGAGATCAAGAAGTTCCTGACCACCCGGGGTTTCCTTGACGAATTCGGTATAAGAGGTTTTCTTTGCCAGATCCTGCCATTTCTGGAAGTCTTCGTCGGTCAGATCGGCAATTTCAACGCCGTTTTCCTTAAAGACATTTACGCTGGTTGCATCTTCAGCACGGCCTTCAGCGTCATAATAGGCTTCGGCTTTTTTCGCTGCCGCCGCCAGGGCATCTTTCTGCGCATCGTTTAGCGCATCATAGCTTTTCTTCGACATCAAAACCGGCTGATACATGAACCACAGGGCATTGGCACCCGCCGGGGTATAGCATTTGACCTGTTCGTAAATGCGATAGGAAACGAAGCTCGATGAACTGGTGTTGGTGGCATCAAGAACGCCGGTCTGCATTGCCGGATAAATTTCCGAGCTGGGCATGGCCGCGATCGAGGCACCAGCACCTTGCAACATCTGTTCAAACGATTTACCCGCAGCACGAATTTGCAGGCCCTTTACATCGTCAGGGGTGCGAATGCAGCCCTTGGTCGAAGCAAAACCGCCCGCCAGCCAGCCATGCGCAACTGTAACAACGCCGCTGTCATTAAGGATTTTTTCCAGACGCGCCATAAATTCGGATTTGTTCATCCGGTTGGCGTGGTCGTGGTTTTTGATCAGGGCGGGCATCAGGGTCAGATTGAATTCAGGATGACGGCCACCGGCATAGGCCAGCGGGTAGACAATCATGTCAAGCTGGCCGCGTTCCATCGGGGTCCATTGTTCTTTGGCCTTGAACAGCGAACCGGACGGGAAAATCTGGATTTCCAGATCAACATTGGCCGCTTTAACTTCGTTGGCAATGATTTCGGCAACCTTGTTGCGAACATCGCTGGTGGACCATTGGTGTGACAGTTTAAGCGTGGTGGCCGAGGCAATGCCCGACAGGCCAAAGGCGGTGGCGGCCAGGGCAATAGCGGCCACAGATGCTTTCAGAGATGCATTAAAAATCTTCATCAATTCCTCCCGGATGAAGTTGCGTTTCATAAAATCGCAATGCGCGTTAGGCGCTTTTTTGTTGTGACGTTTTCGCCATAAAAGAAAGCGTTACAGATTTCTGGCATGCTGTCTATCTGTTTTTGTATACCAGATTGGCCTTTTGCAATGCCACATTGGAAATGCAGGCTGAATTGCTGGAAAAGGCTGTTTAAAAAGAACGTTCATTTTGCATCGCAGCGCAAATGACGGCATTTCAGGGGCTGAATTTCTTTGAAACGCACAGAAATATGTGTTCTGGTATACCACGCTGCGGCTTTTATGGAGGATGCCTGATGGCGCGAAATGGCAAACTGGCAGAAGATCTGGTGCAGGCACTGGAGCGTGATATCGTTACCGGTATGTTGCAGCCGGGCGACCGTCTGGATGAACGCGGCCTAAGCGAACGGTTCAATGTGTCGCGAACCCCGGTGCGTGAAGCCCTGCAATCGCTGGCGCGCAGCGGGCTGGTGGCAACATTGCCCCGCCGTGGCACTGTTGTGGCATCTATTACGGTGGGTGAACTGATCGAAATGTTTGAGGTGATGGCTGAACTTGAAGCCATGTGCGCCAGGCTGGCCGCACGGCGCATGGCCCGGGTGGATATTGACCGGCTTAATGAACTTTCGGCTGAATGCGATGCCCTGCGCGAACAGGTGGATGTCGATGCCTATTACGCGGCCAATGTGCGTTTTCACGAGGCGATCTATGCCGGGTGCCGCAATTCGTATCTGGAACGCCAGACCAAAATTGTGCGCAACCGGTTATCGCCTTATCGGCGCTTGCAATTGCATCGCCCGGGGCGGGTTGAAAAATCCAACAACGAACATGCCGAAATTCTCGACGCGATTGCTCGTGGCAAGGCCGACCTGGCCGCCGATTTGATGCGCGCCCATTTGGCCGTACAGGGCGAGGCGCTGAACGATTTGCTGGCAATGGTGCCGCGCGCCTATCTTGAACCCCTGGCAAGTTAAGGGGAAAAGGCGGCACAGTCCTGGCCGCCATTATTTAGCAATTGAAAATCAGGTTTGATAAAAATCACGCAATCCGGGGCGTGATTTTTCCGCGCAGGTGCGCTACAAACCGGCATGGCAAAAAAACGTTTGGATCAGATGCTTGTCGACCGCGGTATGGTCGAAAGCCTTGGTAAAGCCCAGGCCCATATTATGGCCGGGGATGTTTTTACCCGCGAGCAGCGCCTGGATAAACCGGGCATGCAGGTGCGCGATGACATATCGCTGACCCTGCGCGGGCAGCCCCATCCGTGGGTGTCGCGCGGTGGGCTGAAACTGGAAAAAGGACTGGCCGAATTTGCCATCGATGTCACCGGGTTTACCGCCATTGATGTGGGCTGTTCGACGGGCGGTTTTACCGATGTGTTGCTGCAAAACGGGGCGGCAAAGGTTTATGCCATTGATGTCGGGCAGGGCCAGCTGGACTGGAAACTGCGCAATGACGACCGCGTTGTGGTGATGGAAAAAACCAATGCCCGCCATATCACCGCAGAACATATTACCGACCCGGTTGATATTGTCGTGTGCGATGCCAGCTTTATTGGCTTGCGCACCGTTTTACCCGCCAGCCTCGATTTTGTGAAACCGGGCGGTTATCTGGTGGCGCTGATCAAGCCGCAATTCGAGGTCGGCAAGGACCGGGTTGGTAAAAAAGGCGTGGTACGTGAACCTGAACTGCATCAGGAAGTGTGCGATATGATATCGAACTGGCTGGCCAATGTGCCGGGCTGGCGGGTGCTGGGCATTGCGACCAGCCCGATCACCGGCCCCGAAGGCAATGTTGAATTTTTAATTGGCGGGTGCAAGGATTTGCCGGTCAGGTGAAACCGGCCTTCATGCAGAATTTGCACGAAGGCCGGGTTTTTTGTTTATGTCTGGCTGCCTGCCAGTTTATCGATCTATTGGTTTACCATTCAAAACGGCCACCAAGGACAAAGCTGTGTTCGGTCTGTTTGGCACCGAAAGACGGATTGTAGCTGGCGAAAGCCTGTAAGGATTCACCAAATTTCATTGCTGTGCCGATTTTGGCGGTCAGCATATTCCGGTCTTTCGGCGTGCCGTTAACGGCAAAGTCGCTGCCGCCGCTGGTGAAATGCAGGGTGCTGGTGTTGTCGGTCGCGCCGATATGATGTTTAAGGGCCAGTCCCAGTTGCGGCAGCAATTGTTTATTGTTGCCAATATCGTATTGGCTTGAAAATCGCACGCCGACTATGGATGTTCCCACAAGATCGGTGTCGTCATCGCGCCCCAGATTGGCACCTGGCGCGCCGGTTTCGGTAAATTCCCCCAGATATTGTTGCAGAACCGAGGCAGAGACATAAGGCTCGAACCACATGTTCTGTTCAACCTGAAAAGTCCGGGCCAGTTCGGCATCCACCGACAGGCTCTGGTCGGTATAATCAGCCTTTGCGGTCTGGTCAAAGCCGCCAATTTTGAGGTCGCGGCGACTGTCAGAGGCAACCTGGCTCCAGGCAAGCTGGGCGCTGGCACGCCAGTCATTTTTGCGATATTCGCCATACATTCCGGCAGTAAAGGTGTCTGTATCAATACGCGAGCGAATCGCGGTCTGTTCGCTGTTGCCGTTGATATAGCCAAAGAACGCGCCAAGCGTAATTTCCGGGGTTATCGCAGTGTCATAGCCGCCAATGATGCCAAGCCAGTCATAATTTGTTTTCACCGATTCACCATCGGCATCGATAATGCCTTTCCCGCCAACTGTTTGCGACCACAAACCGTTCGGGGCCCTGTCGGACGAGGATGTTATTGACGTATTGGACAATCCCAGCGAGGCGCCAAGGGGTTGGGTAATATCAATCAAGCCCTGGGGTTGGGCAAAACCCGCCATTTGCGCCGTCGAAAAGGACAACCCGGCCTGGCCGCCGGAATTTGCCGATGTGCGCAAGGCGGTCAGACGGGTGCCGACCTGCTGGCCGACCTGCTGGTTCAGATTGACACTGGCCTGTCGGGTGATCGGATAGATATTGCCGGTAAGCTGGGTATAGGCTTCCTGCACCGCGGCTTCGGACAGGGACAGAATATTATTGAGCAAATTGTCTGCACCCTTGAGGGAGCTCAGAACAACGGCGACTGATTTCTGGTTGGGGGTTTTTGCAATATCGGCATAGCCCGACGTGTTGCGCTTGAGTGTCAGCGAAACATCGTTGCCGGTACCCGCCGCATAATCGACACTGGCATCGTAAAAGGCCAGATCATCTGTTACGGACGCAAAAGTGCCGGTAATCGCAGATGAACCCTGATTTTCGATGATCACCTGGGCATATTCGTTTTGTGCAAAGTCGCCTTGCAAACCGGCAATCGAAAGGTTTGCGTTACCGATATTGACCGTGCCGCTATTTTGAACAATGACCTTGTCCATACTTCCCGTATCATTCACCTCGATCTTGAGGGTCCCCCCACTGCTGAGCGTGTAATTGCCATTTACAGTTTGGGTGCCGACGGTGTTGTTGCCCGGCGAGTGAACGCCGCCAGACATCACCGCTAGCGCACCAATCGTACCGCTGCCGCCAAATGTGCCGGCATTGTTTACCAGAACCGAGGACGCCGCATTGGTGCCATTGGCCCAAAGGGCCCCCTGGTTGATTGTTGTGGCGCCGGAATAGGTATTGTTTCCACTCAGGTACAATTGACCGGTTCCTGTTTTGGTCAAAGAGCCTGTGCCTGAAATAATCCCTGAAAGGGTCAGCGCGGTATCGACAGCCGTGTTAACGGTACTTTCCGTGCTCGCATTAAGGGTCGCATTTTGTGAAGTTGTAAAGGTGGCGGTACTTGCGAGCGTACCGCCATCCAGAACAAGGCTTCCGCCGCCAAGGTTGGTCTGGGAAGCTGCCGACAGCGTGCCGCCAGAAACGGTCATTGTGCCGGTAAAATTGGTGTTGTTGCCTGACAGGGTTGTGTCACCGGCAAGAATCCTGATTGCCCCGGCACCGGAAATGTTGGAAGTAAAATCGTAATCCTCTGTCGTGTGCTTGAACACAAGGGTGCCTGTACCGCTGCCAAAAACGACATTGGTTGCTTCGACAATACCGGCGGCCGCTGCCGGATCACTGCCATCTGCGGCACCGATATTCAAAGTACCCGCTGAGCCACTGGCATAAGCGATATGGATATTGCCCGACGAGCCGGTAACCTTGACTTTACCGCCGTTGGACAGCGTGGCCGTTCCCGCCCCCTGATAACCAATCATGGTATAGACGCTTGATTCAACGTTCGATCCGGCTCCGTCGATAACAAGGGTCCCGGCGGAATTCGTTATAAAGCCTGCAATAACCTTTTGTACGCCGGTTATTGACCCGCCTTCCGTCACGGAGGTGATGGCATCGGTGCCATAGGTGCCGATGCTCAGATAATAATATTCGGTGCCATATTTGGTGCCATCGTTGGTCATTTTCAATGTCGTGTTGGTACCAGATACGTTCAGCCTGCCGGTTGACCCAACGCCGGACCCAACCTCGATACGCTGACCCGTTTCAAAGATGGCACCACCAGAAATATTGAGCGTACCGTTGCCATTTGCGCCGATAACCAGGGCCGCATCGACCAAATCAACAAAGGTTCCGCTATCCGAGACGTCGAGTTTTGCTGTTGTGCCACTGTCCTGTCCAATGGTAATGCCTTCGGCGATTGTGGATGTGGCGGATTCCTTGATATAAAGTTCTCCGTTTCCTCCTTGCGCACCAATGACGATACCGCTGTCGGTGCTCAGTTGGCTGCCCGATCCCGACACCGTCACAATACCAGTTTTGCCTTCCTTGGGCAGGCCGATAAGTAAAGACTGATCAGCATGGAAATGGGCGCCGTTCAGAATTTTCAAGGAGCCATTATCAACCCGAACAGAGTTGGTTGTGTTTAGTCTGGTCCCCTGGCCTGTTAATGTGAGGTTGCCAGTTACGGATGCGGGTGCATCAACTGTCGGGTCGAAGCTTCCAACAATCAGATTGTCGATATTTAAAACTGCTCCGTTCCGTGCGGTAACTGAGGGTCCGTCCTGACTTTCCCCCCCAATGAACAACCCGACGGCAGTTGTGGTGGTGTTGTCTAATGTCAGGCCGCCATTTCCAACTTTGATGTAATTATAGGTTTGGTTCTGGCTTAAGGTCAGATTTCCTGATCCCTTTTTTTCCATGTGAACAGGGGTTGCAGTATTGGTAATCGTACCTGAAAGTTCTGCATTTCCGCTCAGCACTTCTATTGAAAATGTTGCATCTGTCAGATCAATGGCATTGCTGATATTGACGCCATCGGCAAGGCCCAGTGTGCCGCCGCTTACGGTCAGTTTGGATGTTCCGATGGCTGTGCTTGTGCCCAGTGTCAGGGTGCCGCCTTCAAGGGCAACATTGCCGCTAAAGCTGCTGCTGTTTCCGGTCAGGCGGGTTGTTCCGGCTATGTTGCGGATCGTGCCTTTGCCGGATTCCTTCGACGTCAGGGCGTTTTCGAATTCAAAATCCGTATCAGTGTGGTTGAAAATGATTGTACTGGTGCCCGCGTAGAACTCGATGCCGTTGGTGGCCGTAACCGTGCCTGCAGCAACGGCGGTACTGTTGGCATCGGCGCCAATATTCAGGGTGCCGTTTGCATCTGCGGTAAAGCCCATCCGCAAAACATCGGCCATAGAGAATGTGGCACCGTTTTGAACCGTGATGGTGCCGGTACCGTCTACGCCGATATAGCCCTTGCCAGAAAAGGTGTCCGATATGGACGACAGTTTGGTGTCGCTTCCAGTCACAAGAATGCTGCCGGTAGAACCAAGATCATTGCCGACCCCGACGGTGGATGCCCAAACCTGCGCACCGCCCGAAATGGTCAGTTCACCGGTGTTATTGCTGGGACCATTGCCGTTGCCGCCAACATACAGGGCCAAGTGGGCGTTCCAGGTGGTGTTTTCACCCGTCACGGTCATCGAAGCCGTGTTTCCGACACCATCACCATTGACGTAACCTGCATCTGATTCCAGGGTTGCACCGTCCGAGATTGTTGCCGTGCCGGACTCCACACTGAAAAATCCGTCGGCACTTTCAAAACTCGCCGGTGTTTCGCTATGTGCCGTGCCGATTTTGATATTTGTGCCGCTATCTGAAGCGGTAAAGGTGGCGCTGTTAAGGTAAATTCCGCCAGCGACTGTTTCAAGTCCGCTGCCATCCTTGACTTCAAATGTTCCCTTTTTGAAGGAGATATGCGATTGCGACGTCAGTTTCGAGCCGGTACCTGTAATGTAAATGGATCCTGTTCCGCTGTCGGTGGCGGTTTTGACCTGAACGGCGGATACGGCACCGCCCTGGGATATATTCAGGGTTCCCG
Organism: uncultured Thalassospira sp.; assembly: GCF_963976115.1. GTDB lineage: Bacteria > Pseudomonadota > Alphaproteobacteria > Rhodospirillales > Thalassospiraceae > Thalassospira. The sequence continues at coordinate 143,847 of NZ_CAXBJJ010000009.1, read as the reverse complement.
TTCCCTTGTATCCGATCAGCAATGCCGTACCACTGTCATTCCAGACCGCGTTGGGGCCAGTCACATTGGCTGTTCCGATCGCGCCTCTATCGGTTCCGATGAAAGTTTCTTTTGCCGTTGAACCTGTATTGGTGCCGCTATTCAGGGTTGTTCCCGTGCCGATATTCAGGACGGCCGCGCCGGAATTAAGGGCGGAACCTACTTCCAGATAATCGTAGTTTTCCGTGCCCGAGACAGTATGTGTACCGGCATTGATAACGAGATCGGCAGCCTGTGCCGTTCCGTGCAAAAAGAGAAGATCCGTTGCGGCGGATGCCAGTAAAACAAGTGTTATTCTCTTGCATGATGAATTGAACATGTTTTCCCCCCATAAACCATGATCTCGGCATCGTCATAATGGTAATCTGTAAGTAAATGGTCTTCCGAATATGCCGTTGTTCACAGAGCGTAAAATTTCATATGCAATGGCGCAGAATTTCGTGGTCATTTTGATATGACCCCAATTCCACGGCAGAAACGATAATTACAGATCCCAGGTGTGACAATTTTGATGGTGACGATGCAAAAACGGACCCCTATCCGTTATTTGCATTATCTATACTATAGCGACTTCTTTTTAAGCAGAAGTGCAAATTTAAACATACTTAAGGGTAGGTTTGGGGTTAAAGCATGATAGAGACTTAAAAAACCGCAAAAGTCGCCTTAATCTGTATGATGAGAAAGCGGGTATGTATCTGGACATAGAAAACCCCCGAAGTTGATGTCCAACTTTCGGGGGTCAGTTCAAAGTTTTGTACGGGTCTTTTTTTTGGTTTGCGATGGGGCGTTGATATTGCTGTTAATGCCCGTAAACCAGATTGGGCAGCCAGGTGACAATGCCAGGCAAAAGAATGCACATTGCCAAACCGAGGGCTTGCAGGGCAAGAAAGACCAGGGATGATTTAAAGATGGTCGCCATTGATATTTCCGGTGGGCAGACCCCGCGAATGTAAAACAGGGCATAGCCAAAAGGCGGGCTTAGGAATGACATTTGCATATTGACCAGATACAGCACACCAAACCACAGCACGACATCATCGCCCGCGACAGCAGGCAGGCCAAACAGGCCATCAAAGGTCAGCGCCTTGACGATGGGCACAAAAATGGGCACAGCAAGCAGCAATATGCCGACCCAGTCGAGAAACATGCCCAAAATAACCAGCAGCACCATTAGCAAAAACAAAATGCCGTAGGATGACATGCCGGTGCCAAGGATGGCTTCGGTGATGAAAGTCTGCCCCCCTTGCAGAATGTAAAACCCGACAAAGATTGACGCGCCAAACATGATCCACAACACCATCGCTGATGCCTTGAGCGTGCCGATCGAGGCTTCGCGAAGGGCGGTTAGCGAAAAGCGTTTATGCATCATGGCAACGATGACGGCCCCAAACGAGCCGATGCCTGCTGCTTCCACAGGTGTGGCAACACCGGCAAATAACAGGCCTAAAACCAGAAACACCAAAATAAGCGGCGCAATCAGGTCGCGCAGCAATCGTAACTTGTCGGCAAAGCTGATGCGTTCGGACACCGGTACGGGCGGCCCCAGTTTGGGGTTTTTAATGCTGCGGATCACAACATAGGCAATATACATGCCCGAAAGCAAAAGCCCCGGAATGACCGAGCCCAGATAAAGTTCCCCCACCGATTGCTGGGCGACCACGGCATAGAGAATGGCCAGAATGGACGGTGGAATAAGAATGCCAAGGGTGCCACCCGCCATGATCGATCCGATGGCGATTTGCGGGTCGTAATTGCGTTTTAGCATCGCAGGCAGGGCAATGATGCCCATGGTGACAACAGCAGCCCCGATCACCCCGACCATGGCGGCCAGAATGGTCGAGGCCAGAATGGTGGCGGCAGCCAACCCCCCACTTAGCCCGCCCAGCCATTTATATACCACGTTGAACATTTCTTCGATCAGGCCCGCGCGTTCCAGCATGGAGGCCATGAAAATGAACAGGGGAATGGCCGCAAGGTCTGAATTGGTCATCATGGGGAAAATGCGGCCGGGAATAATGTTTAACATGGTGGAATCCCCCACCAGATAGATAAACACCACGCCAAGCCCGCCAGTGACAAAGGCCAGCGGCAGGCCCATCATCAGAACCACCACCAATGACCCGAACATGATCCAGGTCAGCGAACTGATATCAACATTGGCAAGAATGCCCGCCGTGCGAAACAGGAAAACCTCGTCGCTCCAGGGATCGTAAAGCAGAATATTGATGACTTCGACAGTTACGACGAAAGCCGCCACAACCGACGCAATAATCAGAAGCCAGGTTCCGAATTTGCCCATGGCGCTGTTGTGGCGCGGGGTGCGGGGGACCGTTGGCGATGTTGCAGGTGAATTCATCGTGCGCCCTCCTTGCCCATTTCAACAAACAGCATGATGTCCTTGATCAATTTCGACAGCCCCGCCAGCAGCAGCAAAATCGCCCCTAACAGCATCATGCCTTTGACCGGCCAGTATTGAATGCCCCAGGTTTCAACCGTGGTTTCGCCCATATCAAAGGAATCGGTGAAAAACCGCAACGATGTACCGGCCAGTGCCAGCGCAAAGATAAAGAAGAAAACCGATGTAAAAATATCCATGCCAACACGGCCCCGGTCGGGCAGCAGGTTATAAACAATATCAACCCGGACATGCGCGCCGTGCAGCATGGCATAGGCCCCCGCCAGCAGATATTGCATGCCAAATAACAGGAACGATGCTTCATGCACCCAGATGGTGGGCATGTTAAACAGATAGCGCATCACCACTTCGAAAAAATAGAAAATCACGGTGTTGATCGTCCAGAACGCGATAAACAGGCCAGATTTTTCACTGGTGCAATCAATGATGCGGGTAACGATGTTGCCCTTGATGCCATAACGGATCAGCGGGTCTTCTTCGGCCAGCAGTTCTGCCGCCGGATCCTGGTGGTCCGGTTGCGGGCGCGTTTTTTTCGATTGCCGGTTTTCCCATGCAATCATGATCAGGGGCATGACGGCCAGCCACCCCCAATACAACCAATGCGGCATGACAAAGCCGAAACCTTCTTCAAGGCCAGACATGAATTCCTCCCACGCAAAAAGACGCCGGGGGCAGGGCAAACGGGGTGTTCCCGCCAAGCTGCCCCCGGTTTGACCAGATCAGAGCGATTGGCCTTTGATGTCATCGGGCGTGATATAACCGACGATGTCGTTCATCATGAATTCAAGCTGGAGTTTGAAAATCTCCTTGGCGTCGTCATTTTTATTGGCCCAGCGATACCAGACCGGGATGGCGGCACGGCGGAATTCCTGCATGTCCTGTGCGCTCAGGCGTGAAACTGTCGAGCCCGCCTGTTTGAATTTTTCCAGGGCTTCAACATTGCGTTTCTGGATGGTGACATAGTGATGCAGCGAATAGGCATGAACCTGATCTTCGACCAGTTGTTTCATCGGATCGGGAAGCTGGGTCCAGGCCCGCATGTTTACCGTCAGGTCCATCAGGTCAACCGGCTGGTAAACCGACATCACACCCGGGGGGCCAAACAGAATGTAATTGGTCACCTGGGCAAAGCCCAGATCCCAGTTCACGGCTGGTCCGACATAGTCGGCGGCATCAATGGTGCCTTTTTCAAGGGCGGGGAAAATATCCGATCCCGGCAGGCTGACAGTGGAAACGCCGAATTGCTCAAACACTTCGGCCACCATGCCGCCGGGCAGGCGAATTTTCATGCCTTTAAGATCGGCCAGGCTGTTGACCGGTTTTTTGGAATGGATGACGTTGGCATCGTGGTGGATTGGCCCGACATAAAACAGGCCATATTTTTTATAAATTTCGCGGGTTTTTTCCAGCATACCCAGGCCATAAAACATGGTGTCCCACTGGGCGGGCTGGTCTGGCCCGGCGGGGTAGGATGACAAAAACACCGATGCCGGTATTTTACCCGACCAATACAGGGTGAACGGGTTCATGGCCTGCAAAACGCCGGTTCTGACGGAATCAAAAAGGGCGTTGTTATCGGCGGCAACGGCCTTGGCCGGAAAGGGTTTAAAGATCAGCTCGCCGTTGCTTTTGTTGACCATATTGTTACACCATTCTTCAAACAAGGTGTAACCGACTGTGCCCGCATCCCAAACGGACTGGATTTTCCAGGTGGTGCCTGCGGCACGGGCCGGGTTGGACAGGAACGGCGCACTTACCGCCGCCCCCGCAGCGGCCAGTGTGGTGGTACGCAGAAAATTCCGGCGATCCATGCCGGTTTTGGTTACGTCACTCATCAGTTCTTCCTCCCTTTGAGGTAAAGGACGCATGCCGTGATTTTTTTGATCGGTCAGCGTCCGGGGTGAAATGGCGCAGTACGCGCCATTTCGTATTCTTCGATGGGCAGTCTCCCATTCCTTTATCGGGTGCCGCGCAGGGCTTTCGGTGCTGCGGCGTTATGTGTTTTGTGCGGCGTGTTTAAAGCTGGGCCAGAAAATGATCGATCCCGGCTTGCGCGCATTCCATATCCTGTTGCGGGGTGCCCGAACTTAGGCCGATACCGCCAACAACCTCGCCATCGACCGATACCGGCATGCCACCGCCCACAATGGACAGGCGCCCGCCGACCTCGGTATGGATACCAAAGGCAAGGCTGCCCGGCTGGGCCGATGCGTTGTAATCGTGGGTGGCCTTGCGGGCGGCGGCGGCGGTAAAGGCTTTGTCCTGGGCGATTACGGTGCTGGTTACCTTGCCGCCATCCATGCGTTCAAAGGCAATCAGCGTGCCCGATTCATCAACAATGGCGATGCACATTGGTACGCCAATTTCTGTGGCTTTCGCCCGTGCGCCATCGATCAGTATTTTTGCATCATCAATTGAAAGGCGTTTGATCGTTAGCATGGAGTCTCCGATATCGTCATAAATATGTGGTGCAAGGTAAAGCGGGTTTTGCACCTTGCGTTCAAGGGATCGACACAGACGAAACCGTCACACCAAAATATTGGTGCGACTGCTTTTTGCCGGTTGGCTCTGTGCCGGGCTTTTGCCTCGCTGTGATGGTTGTCTGTCAGGAACGTAACATTCAGATCGATCATCTCAACTTTGACGCAACTATTTTGTTTATCAAATTCTATTTGAAGGTCTTTCATTGACGCAAATGTTTTAAATTTGCTTTTCACATCGTGGAAAGATTTCAGGGTGCATTCAGGAGCATTGCCAGGTTTTCATTTTGATGAAAACCGATTAAGGCATTGGTTATAAATTGAATTATGGGCATGTTCCGGCGTGTGTTGGCGCACAGGTCAGGCCGCGTGATTTTCGCGGCCCAGGGCGGAAATGGCACTAAGTGCCAGGTCGCGCAGGGCGGGGCTGGCCTGATCGCGTATTTTTAACGCAATATCGATGTGGGGCAATTGCGGCAGGTCGGCATTTTTGACCACAAAAAGGCCCTCATGGCGGGCCGTGCAGGCGGGCATCACGCCAATGGCATGGCCGCCCCGAACGGCAGTGACCAGCATGGAATTGGCGTTGCTGCTGTGGCTGATGCGATGTGCGATGTCATCGCGGCGCAGGGCGGCAAGGCCATAGCGGCGAACCGAACACGCATCATGGTAAACCGCAACCGGCAGGGGGCGCTGGTGGACGGCAAATTCCGGCTGCGCGACCCATACCAGCGGTTCGGAAATAACATGAAGGCTGGTGCCGTCGGGGTCGGCTGTCATGATGGCAAGGTCCAGTTCGCCCTGTGCCACCCGTTTGCCAAGATCGATGCTATAGCCGGAATGACAGCTGATTTCGGTTTGCGGCAGGCGCCGGGCCGCAGAGCGTAAAATTTCGGGCAGGAAAATTGCGGCATAATCATCGGGCAGGCCAATGCGTAACAGGGGCGGGGCGCCGTCAAGCAGGTCGGCGACCATACGGTCATTCAGGCCGATAATGCCTTCGGCATAGGATTTCACCACAAGGCCGGTTGCGGTCGGCATGATTTGGTTACGGTGGCGCGATATCAGGGCTGTGCCAACCGTTTCTTCCAGGCGTTTGATTTGCTGGCTGATGGCGGGTTGGGTACGCAATAAAATTTCGGCGGTGCGGGTGAAACTTTGTGTCTCCAGCACCGTCAAAAAGGTTCTTAGCCAGTCAATATCGACATTTAATAACGCCATAAGGGATTGTTATTTCCGCTATAAGCCAAACCGATTTCCCTTTTGCCGGTCGTACTGGCACTGTGCCATCACGCCCGCAAGGATATTCTATCAATCTGGCGGGTGTCGCGCATTATGACAATGTTTTTCATCGTGAAGGTCCCGCTCAATGCATCATCCTGTCTGTATCCCTGCGTCGCAGCACGGCGATGAAGCCCCCTTAACCGCAAGCACAACCGAGGCAGCCAGTATTAAGGAACAGGGTGGGGCAAGACCGGCCCAATCCCAAGCCCAAGCGCCTGAGGCATCGCATGGCCCCGACCAAGGGCAAATGCAGGTCGCCATGATCTGGCCGGTTTTGGGGCTGTTGCTGGCGGCCAGCCTGATGGGGCTGGGGCCAGTTTTTGTCCGTCTATCGGGTGTTTCGGCCGAAGCATCGGCCTTTTGGCGGGCGATGCTTGCTGCCCCGGTTTTCCTGATCGCAAGCCAGATACTGGCTTTGCCGCTGGTAGGAGGCGACAAGGATCGCCAGGTAAGGACCGGTATGGCTGCGGGCCATAAAGCCGCACCCCGCACACCGCGCAAGACCGGGCTTTTGATTGTCGCCGGGGTACTGTTTGCCGCCGATTTGATGTTTGCCCATCTTGCCATTGGTCTGACAACGGTTGCCAACGCAATTTTGCTAAATAATCTCGCCCCGCTTTTTGTCGGTTGTTTTGGTTTGCTGGGGTTGGCGCGGCGTCCCAGCCGCCGTTTCTGGCAAGGCTTGCCGATTGCCATGGTCGGCGCGCTGTGCCTGTTTTTTGCCAGTTCGCGGGGCAGTGGGTCGGTTTACGGTGATGCGTTGGCCCTTGTTGCGGCTGGCTTTTACGGTGCGTATTTCGTCGTGATCGCCCGTTTGCGCCAGGATCATTCCGCCTTGCAGATCATGCTCTGGAGCACAGTTGTCACCGCGATTGTATTGGCAGCCTATATGATGGTGTTTGATGGCACCATTGGTATGCCGTTAATGGCCGGGGGCTGGCTGGCATTATGCGGGTTGGCATTTTTAACCCATATTGGCGGCCAGGGCATGGTGTCGGTCTGTTTTAAACGGGTGGATGAAGCGACCGGGTCGATCATTTTGCTGTGGCAGCCTTTTATGTCGGCATTGCTGGGCGCGCTGGTTCTGGGCGAGGTTTTAAACCCCTGGCATGGTTTGGGGGCGGTGTTTGTGATGGCGGCGGTGGCTTATATTACGGTCTTTCGTCGGCGTCGGGCGGTTTGATGCACAAAGCCTTCCCTAACATAGCGGACAGGGAAGGCTTTGTTGGTTTTCAGGTTGGTACGGTAGGTACTTACGGATTAAGCATCAACCATAATGTAATGATCGGCAAAATAACGGCGATGGCACCCAGAAAATTCCAAAGTCGGGTGGCACGATAATAGGTATCGGGCAATGTTGGTTCGTTATGTTTGGCCGCCATGTGCGAAAGGTGCGCCATGCGGCGTTGCAGCGGGATCAACCCCAAAAGCCAGATCACAGCGGCAATCATGAACAGGAAAATGCCGCTTTGCAGGTTAAAGCGTGCGGCAAGGTCAATGCGTGCGGCGTGATACATGCCAAGCCCGCCGATCGCAATTAACAGCACCCCGCTGGCGGTAAAGGCCAGGTCGGTGATTTTGATCATGCGGCAGGAAAACGCGATGATGGCAGGGGTGCGGGTGCGGTCGGCGGCATTTTTCCATACCGCACTGATAATGATATTGCCCAGAAATAGCACCACGCCGAGAAGATGAATGAATTTTACGAAAACGAAATCCATGAGGATGCCTTTGATTGCGCGAAAATGGTGCGGTATGGCGTTGCTTTGTGTGCTTTGGGCGCGATACCAGCGGGCAGAATGCCAGAACCATGACCAAAACGGGAAACGGTTCTTATCGGATGGCGGCTTGCAGGCTGGCAGGAATGCCCAAATCTTCGGCCAGAAGGCCAAAAATGAATTGGTGTAACGGCTGATCCAGCGGTGGCGATATCATGCCATCAATTACCAGGGTGGCAATGCCATGCGCCCGGCTCCAGGCGGCAAGGGCGCGGTTATAGGCATTGGCAGCATCGGCCAGGGTCATATCGCCGCGCTGGTCCAGATTGGTAACGGATCGTTGCAAAATATCAAATACATTGTCGGCGGCATCGCGCAGTTCGGGATATTGGTCCAGCGGCGGGCGCTCGCGGCCAAAAATCAGGCGAAAATGCTGCGGATGTTCGATGGCAAATTCGACATAGGCCACGCCTAGCGCCATGATGCGTTCTTCGTGCGGCAGGGCAAGTTTGGCGGTTTCTTCCAGCCGGTCGGCAAAGCTATTCAGGGCGGCAATCGCCACTGCCGCCAAAATGCCATCCTTACCATCAAAATGGCGATAGGGTGCGGCTTCGGAAACGCCGGTCAAACGCGCAAGACGACGCAAAGACAATCCGCCCGGGCCTTCCTCGCGCAGGATGGTTTCGGCTTCGCGCAGCAATACATTGCGCACGTCGCCGTGATGATATTTGCTCATATGCTCGTGTCATTTTTATATATGTTAATAATGTTAACATATTCAATGTAGCCGCGATGGTCAAGCAGAAATACCGCAGAAATCAGCCTTTTCTTGCCAGGTGAAAAACCAGAATACGCGAAAATGATGGCGCTTTTACACGGGCATCTTACCGCTGGTTCAGGTCGTTGTTTGCAGGGCTTTTTTTGATGCGATGGTGCGGGGAAAGATGTTTTAGCGGGCAGTAAAGGCATGTGGAAGGGCAAAATTTTCTGCCCGGTTAAAGGAAATATGCTCTAATCCCGGCATCGCGATACAAAAAAGGCAGGGCGTTTGCGGCCCTGCCAAATGATGTGTGTGCGATCCCTGCCTGTTTGATCCGGGGCGAATTTGCGATCAGGCCCTGTTCCAGCCTTCACACTGCGCGCGGTGACGCAAAAGGTGGTCGGCCAGCACGATGGCGGCCATGGCTTCGCCAACCGGTACGGCGCGAATGCCTACACAGGGGTCGTGGCGGCCTTTGGTCACCACATCCACATCCTTGCCTGCGGTATCGACGCTGTGACGCGGTTGCAGGATGGAACTGGTGGGTTTAACGGCAAAGCGAATAACAACGTCTTCGCCCGACGAAATACCGCCCAGAATGCCCCCGGCATGATTGGACATGAAAACAGGCTTGCCATCTTCCATGCGCATTTCATCGGCATTTTGAATGCCGGTCAGTTCGGCGGCTTCAAAGCCATTACCAATTTCAACACCTTTGACGGCATTGATCGTCATCATGGCTTTGGCCAGGTCGGCATCAAGTTTGTCATAAATCGGGTCACCCAACCCAACCGGCACACCAGAGCACACAATTTCAATCACCGCCCCAACCGATGATCCATCCTTGCGCAGGCCATCGAGATATTCTTCAAAAACCGGCACGGCCTTGGCATCGGGGGTAAAGAACGGGTTGTTGTCAATTTCGTCCCAGTTCCAGTTGGCGCGATCAATTTCCTTGGTGCCCATTTTAACCAGGGCACCGCGAATTTTGATATTGTCGCCCAGAATTTTGCGGGCAACGGCACCGGCAGCTACCCGCATGGCGGTTTCACGCGCCGATGAACGGCCGCCACCACGATAATCGCGAATGCCGTATTTTTCCCAATAGGTGTAATCGGCATGACCCGGGCGGAACTGGTTTTTAATTTCGCCATAATCCTTGGACCGCTGATCGACATTTTCAATTAACAGGCCAATCGGGGTGCCGGTGGTTTTGCCTTCAAACACACCTGAGAGGATTTTAACTTCGTCAGGTTCGCGGCGCTGGGTGGTGAAGCGCGACTGGCCGGGTTTGCGTTTTTCAAGATATTTCTGAATATCGGCTTCGCACAGGTCAAGACGCGGCGGAACCCCGTCTACCACACAGCCAATCGCCGGGCCGTGGCTTTCGCCAAAGGTGGTAAAGCGAAACAGGGAACCAAAACTGTTGCCAGCCATCAGAGATATCCAGACTTTAAGGGGTTAACGATGGGGGGCAGACAAAACGGGTCGCCCGTTGGCGACCCGGTCGTGCCCGGGAGATGAAATGCAACCGCAATCAGGGTTTGTTGATTGTAATATCGGGGGCATCAGGCTGTTTCATGCCAACGGTGTGATAACCGCAATCGACATGATGGGTTTCACCCGTGACACCCGATGACAGATCCGAGAGGAAATAAAGCCCCGCGCGACCGACATCATCAATCGTCACATTGCGCCGCATCGGTGAATTATATTCGTTCCATTTCAGAATATAGCGGAAATCGCCAATCCCCGAAGCTGCCAGGGTTTTGATCGGCCCGGCGGAAATGGCGTTAACACGGATATTATCCGGGCCAAGGTCGTTGGCCATATATTTAACGCTGGCTTCAAGGGCAGCTTTGGCAACACCCATGACATTGTAATGCGGCATAACCTTTTCTGCCCCGTAATAGGACAGGGTCAGCATCGCGCCACCACTGGTCATCATTTTTTCGGCGCGCTGGGCAACCGCTGTAAATGAATAAACCGAAATATTCATCGACATGGCGAAATTTTCGGGGGAGGTGTCAAGATAACGCCCCCGCAGTTCGTTTTTGTCGGAATAGCCAATGGCATGAACGATGAAGTCAATTGTGTCCCATTTTTCCTTCAGGACATCAAAAGCCGCATCAATGCTGGCGGGATCACTGACATCGCAGGGCAGAACAATGTTACTGCCAATGCTTTCTGCCAGTGGGCGAACACGCTTCCCCAAGGCATCGCCCTGATAGGTGAATGCAACTTCACCCCCCGCAGCGGCTACGGCACGGGCAATGCCCCATGCAATCGATTTATCGTTGGCGACGCCCATAATCAGGCCTCGCTTACCGGCCATCAGGCCTGAAAAATTATCGGCGGACAGGCTCATTTTTCCTCTCGTTCAGGCGCTCTCTCTCCGTATCTGCTGGCGTGCCCGGTCAAGGCGGCAACCGATACTGGAAATATTCAATATTATTCGTATCCTACACAAAGCCCGGCTAAAATCAATCTGGCCTGTTTTATCTTTGCGGGGCACGTTATTCTATGTCGCTTATCTCACTATAGCCGGAAATTGCACAGGATTAAGCGTTTAATGGTGAATTGGCGAAAATTGCTGGATGATCGAACCGGGTTTTGGCGCTATGCGTTCATTCGGTTCTTGCATGATAAATCGCCGCAACGCGCCAGTGCCCTGTCTTATACGACATTGCTGGCAATGGTGCCTTTTTTGGCAATCGCCTTAACGGTGCTATCGGCTTTCCCTGTGTTTGACCAGTGGAAAGACCAGATAATGGGGCTGGTTTTCAGCAATTTTTTACCGCAAACCGGGTCCGAAGTTGCCAATTATCTAAGCGGGTTTCTGAAAAATACCGGTCAGATGACGGCAATTGGCACGGTCGTGCTGGGATTTACCGCGGTAATGCTGCTCGGTTCGATTGAAACCGTGATGAATGATGTGTTTCGGGTCAATACCCCGCGCAAGCTGTTATCGCGGATGGTGGTGTTTTGGACTTTGATTACGGTGGGGCCGCTATTGCTGGGGTTAAGCCTGTCGATAGCATCCTATATTTTTGCCATGCGCCATATCATTGGTGGCGACGCCCTTGATGCGCAAATTGGCCAGTTGGGGTTTCTTGCCCCGTTCTTTTTATCGTCTGTTGCTTTTACATTGCTGTTTTTGGGGATGCCTAACCGGTCTGTCGTCATTCTGGACGGGATGGCAGGCGGGGTTGTTGCCGCTGTGTTATTTGAGGCCCTGAAAAAGGGGTTTGGCCTGTATGTCAGCACCTTTCCCACCTATCAGACCCTTTATGGTGCGGTCGCCGTGGTGCCGATTTTCCTGATCTGGATGTATTTGACCTGGATGGTGATTTTGCTGGGCGCGCAGGTGGCTGCTGCCCGGTCGGAATGGCGGGCTGCACGGGCCGCAGGCCTGGTGCCTGATCCGCGTGGCGTCGTGCCGGGCCATACTGAACGGTTGATTGCGGTTTTGAAATTGCTGGAATATTTGCAATTGCGGTTTCAAAACGCCGAATCACCCCCCAGCTATCGCCGTTTATTGGCGGATTTGAAAATGGGGGGCCGGGACCTTAACTGGGCACTGGCCGCCTTGCGCCGCGAAAATCTGATAGACCGCAGCGAGCAACATCGCTGGCTGCTATCGGGGGATTTATCCCGGTTAAAGCTGGGACAGTTAATGACCAGGCTGGGCCTGTTTCTTGATCATGACCGTTTGTTGCTGGTGGATGTGCAAAGCGGCTGGCCCGGACTGGTGCGCGATAAATTGCTGGCGCTGGAAGATGCCCGCAAGGGGATGCTGGATGTGTCGGTCAGTGAGTTGTTCCAAAGCCCGCGCCCGCAAGACAAGGTGCCCAAAGTCCTCGAAAACAGCGAAAACAGCGAAAATAGTGATGATAGCGACAAGAGTGCACCATCGCCTGATATCGAACCAGCCGAAATGAACCGTCCGTCTGATTAGCGATGGATCGACAACGTGCTGGCGGGGCAACGCCCGCTTGTAGCTGGTTTTTTTGCCTGGTTGGTCGGGTGTTTGTAAAATGCCAAAATGCCGGTTGCATGTGCGACCGGCATTTGTCTTTGAGGGCTGATGCAAGACCCGTACGGGTCTTTACAATTATGCCGGGGTTTCCGGTGTTGGTGCGATGGCAATCAGGATGCTGCATTTGGCATTTGCCAACAGGGATGCCCCGGTTGATCCGCTCCACCAGCGCGACAGCGTACCTTGTTCGCGGTGGCCCACCACAACCAGGTCGGCCTTGATCGCATCTGCGACGCGGCTAATTTCACCTGCAGGAATGCCGTTTTCCAGCCGCGTTTCAACGGCCAGTCCCATGTCTTGCAACTTGGCCTTGCCTTCGTTCAGGCTTTCCTGAATATCGGCCAGCATCCGGTCTGGCAGGTCAGACGGAACGGCGGCTTCGGCATAAATAACCCCGATGTCAGGTGCCAGAACCGCAAGAAGACAGACTTCGGCCTGGCACATAATAGCCAGCTCAGCCCCTTGTTTCAGCGCGGCCCGGCCTTCTTGGCTGCCGTCATATGCAAGCAGGATTTTTTTGTACATTTTAAGCATTCCGTTCTGAAAGGCTGGTGGGAACAACATGTTAACGCAAGTGTGCTGTCCTGCCAATATCAACCGCCAGATACCGGGGTAATATCGACGGTTCCAAGCCGAACGGCCTGTCTGTATTTGGCGCAAAGCCGGTTCCGGGCGGTTCACCAGCAAGGAGGATGCCGCCCGGAAATTCAGATCGGAAAGTTGCGGTGTCTAGTTGGCAAGTGCTTTGTCAATTTCGGCAAGTGCCTGTTTGATTTCCTGACGGCGGCCGGCATCCGCATCGGGACGTTCGGGGCGATCAGGGGCGGCAAGGGCATGTTGAAAATAGGTGCGCGCTTCTTTGTAGCGTTTGTCTTGCAACAGAAAATCGCCATAAAAGTAGTTCGGGTCAATACCGTCCGGGTTAATGGCCAGCGCCTTTTTTAGAAATTCTTCGGCCTTGGTGTTGCTGCCAAAGGCAAGCGGCCAGCCCGGAACCTGATAATAAAGCGATCCAAGTGATGTATAGGCCGAACCGTTCAAGGCATCCGGGTTGATCTTGATGGCCTGTTCAAACAAAGCGCGGGCATCGCGGACTTTGCCAAGGGCGGACAGGCCTTGATCAAGCCCGGCATCGGTCGAAAGAATGATGCCTTTCCAGATCATGGCTTCGGGGCTGTCGGCATATTGCAGCGCCAGGGCATCGGCTGTGGTTTCAAGCTGATGAATGGCACCAAGTTGCTGATCTTTGTCCGGGGTTTGATATTTGATACGCGCCCAGTCGTGCTGAATCTGTGAAATGCTGTCCATCAGGGGGCTGTTGGCGGGCGCTGCGTGGGCGATTTGCGCCCCCAGTGTCACAAGACATGCGCAGGCCAGGCTGGCAAAACGGATTTTCATGCCTGTTTTCTTTCTTCTGGAAGGTTTGATGTGCTTGATGGCAACGCAAAGGCGGGCTGTTGTGCCTCGCGCTCAAGGGCAAGAATGTCTTCGCCCAGCATAAGGTTTTTGTGCAGGCCCTTGTCGATCAGGGCGGGAAATAGCGCATTAAGAATGGCAAAGGCACGTTCGGGCCAGCCAATGCGGACGTCCGTTTCGCGCCGTTCAATGGCCCTGACAATGCGCTGAGCCACTTTTTGCGGGTCATCTTCGCGGGTTTTTGTCCGCTGGTTCAGCAAACCTGCATTGCCCTTGTTCATGGCCGTTTTAACGGCACGCGGGGCAATGTGGGTAATGGCAATACCATCATGGATGACCTCGCGGCGTAACGCATCGCTAAAGCCTTTCAGCCCCGATTTTGCCGCAACATAGCCCGAAAAATGCGGCAAGGGGATCAGCCCGGTCATAGAACCGACATTGACGATCTGCCCGCTTCCGCGCCAGCGCATGGCGGGCAGGGCAGCTTGTGACAAGCGCATGGGGACCAGCAGGTTTAACGTCAGCAACAGGGTGTAGTCCTGATCTTCGGCCCGGTTAAAATCGTTAAGACCTGCCATATTGATCAGGATGTCGGGGGTGTGCTCATGCAGCATCTGGCAGGTGGCATCCAGCGTTTCATGCAGGTTGCCAAGGCGTGCCCTGTCATACACAACAACAATGGCCCCCTGCGCACGCAGCAGTTCCACAAGGGGGACGCCGATGCCGCCGGTGCCGCCGGTGATAAAAACCGTTTTGTCCTTAAGCGACATCAAGCACCTCCTGGTTATGGGGAATGGCGCGAAACAGGTTTGCAAACAGGCGGAAGGTGTTTGTTGCGACCTCGATAATGGCGGCCTGATCGTCGGGGTTGGTAACCTGGTTGACGGTTTTTTCGAAGAATTTCATGTGTTCGATATCAAGCGCCCCATGCGAAAACAGATAGGTGAAGGCTGATTTTGGCAGGTCAAGGCCGTTCATCACCGCATCGGCACCCATGCTGGCGATCTGGGTGGATGTGCTTTCAAGCATGAAGACCATGCCAAGAAACCCGACCGGGTTTTTGCGGGTGATGTAATCGTAATTATAGGCAACCATCACCTGGGTTTCGAGGTTGGGTGTCGCCTTGCGCGCGGCATTGCGGTCGCCCCCGGCGGCATCAATATCATTGAGGATCCATTCTTCATGGCCTTCTTCCTCGTCGAGATATTCAATGATTGCCTTGTGCAACCAGCGTTTTTCGTCGGGCAGGTGGCTGCCCATACTCATCAGGAAGGGAACGGTATGTTTGACGTGGTGAAAGGCCTCGGTCAGATAGGCGATATAGGTGGTGCGTGAAATGCGCCCTTGCAGCCCGTCGACAAGCTGGGGAACACGATAGAGGTCTGCGCGGGCCGGGGCGGTTTGTGCAACCAGGTGGTCGTAAAAATTCATCGGGGACTCCTTGGCGGACAGGAAAGATGCATAATGCTGAAGAATATTTTTCCGGCGCGGGCGGCCTGTTCCGGTCAGACAGCCATTTGCAACCGTAAACGGGTTGACGATGCGGATATGTTTGATCCGGGCGTAATCTGGAAGGGTGGTGTTGGCCGTGGCGACACTTGCTGTAACATCGGCATGGGGGCCGGACGGCACGATCAGTGCACTTAGATGCGGGGCGCCGTCGCCATAAACAATGGCCTGATAAATAGCGGGTTGTGCCAGCAAAACAGATTCCGGCCATTCAGGCGAAATATTGCGCCCCATCGAGGTAATCAGCACGTTTTTTCGTCGCCCGGTAACATGGACAAAGCCGTCCTCGTCAATGTGGCCAAGGTCGCCTGTCGCATGGCTTTGTGGGGCGGTTTCGCCCAGATACCCAAGAAACCCGGGATCGCGAATAACAATTTCGCCGTTAATGATGTGGGCCTGCACATGCGGCAGAAGGCCGCCGGTTGTGCCAATGCTGTCATGGCCAGGGAAATTCATTGAAACCACCGATGCACATTCCGACAGACCGTACCCTTCATAGACCGGCAGGCCCAGGCTGCGGGCTTTTCGCACCAGTTGCGGGTCCACCCGCGATCCGCCAACGGCCAGAAATTCAAGGCTTGGCAGCGGCCCCTGTTTGATGACCTGAAACATCAAGGCGCGCAAAAGTTCCGGGACCAGAATGGCCGATGTGGCCGCACTTTTCTTAAGCTGGTGGTGCAGGTTTGAATAGTTTTCGCCAAAGTCGCCAAGCGGGGTGAGGACAATGGTGCATCCTGCCATTAAGCCGCTATAGACCCCGGCAACATTTTCAAGCAGCACGGCAAGCGGTAGCACACAGGCATGGGTGCCGACAAAATCGTTGCCCAGCATCGTCTGGATGGACTGCGCAACATTTTCCATCGCCGATACCGGCAGGCAGACGCCCTTGGGGGTGCCGGTAGTGCCCGATGTAAAGGTTATTTTGGCTGTTCCAGTGGGAATGGCCGCAGACGGGGATTGCCCGGTTGCCGATAGGCCCGCCGGACTGATCATATGGGTGATGCCTGCCTGGGCAATTGTGTGGCTGATTTGTTCCGGGGTAAAAAACGGCGGGATCGGCACGCAGACGGTTCCAGATTTAAGGGCTGCCAGATCCCACAACAGCCAGTCAATCGTGTTATCGAGTGCCAGTCCGAGAACGGCGACATGCGATAGTTGCGTGCTGTAATCCTCGATCTGATCGATCAGGTCGCCATAGGTGAGTTCGCGCTTGGCACAACGCAAGGCAACGGTGCTTGGGGTGTGGGTATGAATGTGGGAAAACAGCATGATCAGCCTTCACCATTATGTTTAAGTTGAAGATGGAGGCGGGGGCGAATATGGGTGTATTCGGCGCCCAGCAGTTTTTGCAGGCGTTGATAGCCGTCGGCGATGGAGCCAGACAGCACATGGGGCTGTGTGGTGTAATAACAGCCCCATCCTGTGTCGGTATCTTGCAGGCGAGAGGGATCGGCCGACGCATGTTGGCGGGGGTTTAACCCCATTTTATGAAGCCTTTTTTCAAGGCTGCCAGTGCCGGTGACAATCGCGTGGGTAAAGCCGTTATGATGCAGATAGGCTGACAGGGCCGCGAATAAAAACGCCGATGCCCCGCTGCCAGATGCGGCAAGGTTGCCGATTTCAACAATTTGATGACGCGGCACAGCCAGGATGTTTTCAACCGGGGCCGGAAGGTATTGTTCAAGAAACAGCGGCCCGTGCCCGGCCGAGCGAAATCCGAGGGCGGCCACAATACGTCCTGTATTGTCACGCACACTCATCAGGTTGCCATACTGAATCTTGAGTGCGGCGTCATAGGCATCGGCATAGATATTGGCGATGAATGTTTCCACTTCCGGCCGTTCCGCTGCAAGAACGGTCAAGACGGAAATGGCACAGGCGTGCATTTGCAAATGATCCAGAAAGCCGCGCTTTTTGATTTTCATCCTGGCAGCGAGAAGGCCATTTTCATGATAGGTCAGGTTGAGCATGCGAAAAGCGCCCCTGCATTGTGACAGGGGCATTCTGCGGGGCGCTGCTGACAGTAACCTGAAAGAATTGTGTCAGCAGGGGGAAAAGATGCGGGCCGTGCCGGGGGACGTTTCAGGTTTTGTCTGAAACGGATGTTTTCAAGGGCAAATTGACATCGCTGCTGCGCAGATGCAGGTCGCGCTGCGGGAACGGAATTTCGATATTGTTATCCTTGAAGGCATCCCACACATTTAGCAGCACTTCGCTGATAATGTTGCCGCGCCCGTTTTGCGGGTCGTTGATCCAGAACCGTATTTCCAGATCGATCGAATTATCGCCAAAACCGCGTAAAAGTGTGTTGGGGCCGGGCGTTTCCAATACCCGTTTGCATTTGGCCGCCGCCGCATTGCAAAGCGCAATCGCCTGGCGCGGGTCGTTGTTATAGGAAATGCCAACCTGCACTTTCAGGCGAAGCTGAACGTCGGAATGGCGCCAGTTTTCGACCTGGTTGGTAATCAGGTCTTCGTTGGGGATCAGAAATTCGGTGCCGTCCCGGGTGCGAACGGCGGTGTAACGTGCGCCAAGCGACTGAATCCAGCCAAAGGTATCGCCAATGGCAATCACGTCGCCCGGTTTGATCGATCGGTCCAAAAGCAGGATCAACATGATTGGCCCCGCAACCAAAAAGGACGCCCGGTTTGGAGCGCCCTTTGCATGGTCAAATGTTATATTCCCGAGGTGGTGCCAGTCTCAGGCATCGGGTTTCATGGTGCCATGCTGGCGAAAGTTGCTGTGCCAGGAAAAGGCTTCTTCGATCAGGTGCGGGGTGTGGCCGCCCCGTTCTGCGGCCCGACGATAATAATCGGCCAGCTCATCGCGGTAGGACGGATGGGCGCAATTGGCGATGATGGTTTGGGCGCGTTCACGCGGGGCCAGACCGCGCAAATCGGCCAGGCCGATTTCCGTGATCAGAATATCCACATCGTGTTCGGTATGGTCAACATGGCTGACCATGGGGACGACGCTGGATATTTTGCCATCCTTGGCAATCGATTTGGTGACGAAAACCGACATATGGCCGTTGCGGGCAAAATCGCCCGATCCGCCAATGCCATTCATCATGTGCGTGCCGCCGACATGGGTGGAATTGACATTGCCGTAAATATCAAATTCCAGGGCCGTATTGATGCAGATAAGCCCCAGGCGCCGGATCACTTCGGGGTGGTTGCTGATTTCTTGCGGGCGCAAAATAAGTTTGTGCTTATAGTGCGCCATATCGGTAATGACCTGCTGGTATTTGGCCTGTGACAGGGTGATTGATGACCCGGAGGCGAAATCGAGTTTTCCGGCATCAAACAGATCGAAGGTCGAGTCCTGTAAAACCTCGGAATACATTTTCAAACTGTGAAACGGCGTGTCGATAAAACCATGCATGACAGCGTTGGCAATGGTGCCAATACCCGCCTGCAAGGGCTGTAATTCGTTGGTCAGGCGGCCCAGGCGAACCTCGTTGCCCAGAAATTCGGCCAGATGCCCGGCAATATTACGGGTGCCATCATCGGGCGGCAGAATGGTCGAGGAACTGTCGCGTTTTTCGGTAACGACGATGGCGGCAATTTTGTCGGGATCAATCGGAATAAACGGGAAACCGACCCGGCTTTCGGGGGACACAACCGGGATTGGCTGGCGGCTGGGGCGGCGCGACGGAATATAGATATCGTGCAGACCTTCCAGCGTGTCGGACTGCGACAGGTTAATTTCGACAATCACTTTGTCGGCCAAAATGGCAAAGCTGGCCGAATTGCCCACCGAGGTTGTTGGAATAATGCCGCCCTGTTCGGTAATCGCAACCGCTTCGATCACGGCAATATCGATCGCGGGGATTTGATGCGTGCGCAACTGTTCGACGGTTTCAGACAGATGCTGGTCAATAAACATCACTTCGCCCGCGTTAATCGCCTTGCGCAGGCCAGGATCTGCCTGAAACGGAATACGACGCGACAGCACATGGGCCTCGGCCAGGGTTTTGTCGAGGTCATTGCCCAGTGACGCACCGGTCATCAGCGTGATTTTAAAGGGGTTGATCCTGGCCCGTTCGGCAAGCGCCATCGGAACGGCTTTGGCTTCGCCCGCGCGGGTAAAGCCGCTCATGCCCACTGTCATGCCATCCGTGATCAGACTGGCGGCTTCTTCGGCACTAACGACACGATCCCAAAACCGCAGATGACGAATTCGCTTACGATGCATAGAGACTTCCTTTGCGCGCAGATCAATGACGTTTGTTCAACAATTAAATGACCAAAGGTCATAAAAGGTGTGAAAAAATTGCGGAGCTGCCACTATTTTTCGCATTGCTAATATAAAAGCAAGGCCGATAGCAGATTGATTGTGAACGATCAGGTGCGTGACAGGGCGGGGTTTTGTAAAAAAGCATGAATGGCAAGGCCGCAATCAAGCAGGTTCTGTGCCGTATTGCGGCCTGATGCTTTGCGTGGGGTAAAATCGTGATTGCCGTCTTCGACCCAGTGCATTGAAATGGCAGGGGAAAGGGCATATGTGGCAATTTCATCGGGTGAGCCAAACGGATCACGGGTGCCATGGCACATAAGGGCTGGTGTCTTTAATGTTTGCAAATGCGCGACCCGCAATTTTTCGGGTTTGCCCGTGGGATGAAACGGATAACCCAGACACAGCAAGGCTTTTACATTTTCATCATCGGCAATCATGCTGGCGATGCGTCCGCCCATGGATTTACCACCGATCACCAGTTTTTCCGGCGTGCCGATGTGTTGGATCACGGCGCGGTAAGTGTCAATCAGAACCGGGGCGCGGTCCGGGGGGCGTTTTTTGCCATCAATGCGGCGTTTTGCCATATAGGGAAATTCAAAACGCGCGATGCGATGGCCATGTTTCGTCAACCGTTCCGCCATATCATTCATAAAAGGGCTGTCCATCGGCGCCCCTGCGCCGTGGGCGAGAACGATTGTCAGCGCCGCTGTTGGCGGGCCATTCCATAAAATATCATTGGTCATGGAGGCTCCGTTTTTAAGGCCAACCTGGTGCCTGTCATTGTCGGGGGAAGGGGCCGAGCCGCGTGAAATGGCAACGGGCCGTTACAAATGCCTGTTTGTAACGGCCCGGTTTTTAGCAGGGTGTTTTACGTGACCTGGCGAACTGAATAGGGGTGGTCGCGGGACCATTTTTCAATGAAATCGATCAGTTCCCGGTCGCGTTTCTCTGGCAGTTTGACGGTCAGGTGAACATATTGGTCGCCACGGCTTTTGCCGCGATCAAAGGGTGCCCCCTTGCCGCGCAGGCGCATGGTGGTGCCGCTATTGGCATTGGCCGGTATCTTCATCGACACCTTGCCATCAATTGTTGGCACCTCGATTGATCCGCCGACAATGGCCTCGGGCAATGAAATTGCCAGTTCACAATGCAGGTCGTTGCCTTCACGGCGAAACTGCGCGTCGGTATGCACATGCAGCTTGATCAGGGCATCGCCCGCATCGCCGCCATGCATTCCTGCCATTCCCTGATTTTTCAGGCGCAGGGTCTGTCCGTCCTCGCTGCCTGGTGGAATGCGAACTTCCAACTGTTTGCCGCTGGCAAGGTTGATGCGTTTGATCGTGCCCATCAGGGCTTCTTTTAAATCAAGGCTCAGTTCGTAGGAAATATTGGGGCCTTTAACGCGGGTGTCGCGATTGCCGCCAAATCCGCCGCGTGCGCCGCCGCGATTACCAAAAATTTCTTCAAAAATATCTTCGGCATTGCCGCCGCCAAACCCGAACGGGTCGCGACCGGCACCGGCACTGCTGCGATAAGTACCGCCACCGCCGCCCGCACCCGCATGGCCAAACGGCCCGGTATCGCGTCCATCGGCGTCTATTTCGCCATTATCATATTTTTTTCGGCGTTCGGCATCGCCCAGCAAATGGTATGCGGCGGAAACTTTTTTGAATCTTTCTTCAATTTTGCTGTCATCCGGATGAAGGTCCGGGTGAAGTTCGCGCGCAAGTTTGCGATAGACTTTTTTAATCTCGTCCTGCGAGGCCGTTTTGGTTACGCCAAGGATCTTGTATGGGTCCTGCATTGCCAGCCTGGTTGGAAAAGGTGAAACACTGGGCCGAAAACGGATTTATCGGCACCGGCCTATTATTAACGGGTCTTTGCTGTGATCGTAAGTGTTTTTGCAATTTTTACCCAACATATACAAAAACGGCGCAGGGCAAATGCGCTGCGCCGTTTTGCCTGAATGTCGGGTCGTTAATTGACGACTTTCCATGTGCCATCGGGCTGGCGACACGCCGTGCCATAGGCTTGTTGTTTTTCGCCAGCAACGACAACAGTTTGCTGGTATTCGCGGCAATACTGATCGGTTGCCGGTTTTTGATAGGTCCGGGTCGGGGTAATGGTCCCTGAATTGCCGCTATCAGGGTTGGCCCAGGAACTGGTCTGGCCGACCGGCGCGGTTTCAAGGGTGTGCTGGGTGGTGTTTTTCATCATTGCCCGGTCGGCATTGTCTAGCGACTTGCCGATTTCGCTGCCAATCATGGCACCGGCAAGTGTCCCCAATGCCACGCCAACCAGCTGGCCTTTACCTTTGCCGAACTGTGCGCCTGCAACAGCACCGCCAACGGCACCCAAAAGGCCGCCTGCGGTTTGTTTGTTACCCTGGCCTTCGGCACAGCCCGCCATTAAAAATGTGCCAAGCATCACGGGGATGATAAAAAAACGTGCTTTCATTATATTCATGCCTACCTTGTCTTTACTGTCCCAACCGATATGTATGTAAGATGGCGGACTGGTCTTGTACTACGTTCCTGTCTGTCGCAAGATCACAACCAGTTGAACCTGATACCTTGTCAAAGGACCGTTTAGTGTAATGGACGAGAAAATTACGACAAAAATTGGGCATGTTGCCCATAATGATCCGTTCGACTTGTTTGATGTGTGGTTCCGCGAGGCGAAAAACAAGGAAGATACATATCCTGATGCCATGACTTTGGCGACAGCAGATGCGCAGGGGCGGCCTTCTGCGCGGGTTGTGTTGCTTAAGGGGTTCGATCCCGAAGGGTTTGTATTTTATACCAATTATGAAAGCCGCAAGGGAAGCCAACTGAGTGAAAATGCCTATGCGGCATTGTGCTTTCATTGGAAAAAACTGGAACGTTGCGTCAGAATCGAAGGGCCAACCGCCAAAGTCGGTGATGCCGAGTCGGATGCCTATTTTCAGTCGCGCGCGCGCGGCAGCCAGATTGGGGCCTGGGCATCGGTTCAGTCGCGTCCGATGTCTGGCCGGTTCGATCTGGAAAAACGGGTGGCAGAATTTACGGCCAAATTCGGCTTTGGCAAGGTGCCGCGCCCGGAACATTGGGGTGGTTTTCGCCTGGTGCCCGACCGGATCGAATTCTGGTCCGAAGGAACGTTTCGCCTGCATGATCGCCAGCTTTATACCCGTGATGCCCAAGGGGCTGGCTGGCTGGTGGAAAAGTTGTTTCCCTAAAGTATATTAAAGGAAATATGCTTTAAACAACCCGGCTGCACCGCAGGTTGCGCGTTTGCGGTGCAGCGCGGCTTTTCTTTCAGCTGAAAATGCGTGGAAATTTTCAGGAATGCGCAGTTTTTTGGGGTGGTCAGGTTTTTTCCGATGAACAGAAGGCTTCTTGCAAAACAAGGATCACCTTCATCACATTCGGGTCTTTGATGGAATAATAGATGGTTTGTGCATCGCGCCGCGTTTTCACCAGCCCGTCGCGGCGCAACCGGGCCAGATGCTGTGACAGGGCGGATTGCTTAAGCTGCAATTCGCCTTCCAGCGTGCCAACCGACTTTTCGGTCGAGCCCAGCGAGCACAAAATCATTAATCGCCACTGATTGCCCAGTGATTTGAGAAATTCTGATGCCTCAAGTGCGTTGTTGTACAATTCGGTATAGTTCATGAGTTTCGATCTTGGCCTGTAGGCTTGTAAATGTGCAAAGTGGTTTTGGGTGCTCTATCGAAAGCAACGATAATTTTCGATAAAATGTCATGCTTTTCGCCGGTTAGCACATTTAATGTTATCGTTTTGGTACGTTGGCTAAAATTAAAGCGGAAATTGTGCCGTTGGAGTTGCTTTTTATGCTGACAGGGTACGCAAAACCATCATTTATTCAGATTGTGTCTCGCAGGCCAAATGACAACGTGGCGCTCAATAATTTGCATTTTTTCGGCTTGGGGCGCAGATTTGACAAATTCGAAAGTTTTGATTTCTAACAAAGACGACACAGAGAATTGGCGTGATACTGTATTTTTCAAGGATGCTTGCGCCTCTGTTTTGAAAATTTTGCTCGACAGGGCTGCTTATGTATCAGGTTCAACGCGAATGTGGAGTATTTAACCATGGCTGTACGTACGATTTTGGCTCCGGTCGCTGGATCGGATATGGACCGGCGGGTTCTTTCGCTGGCATTTAGTGTCGCCCGGCGCTTTGATGCCCATCTGGAAGTTTTGTTTGTTGCCCCCGAACCACAGGATGTTATTCCGATTGTGGGTGAGGGAATGTCTGGCCTGATCATTGAAGAAATGATGGGGGCGGCTGAAAAGGAAACCAAAAAACGCCTGGCAAATGCCGAATCCGCCTATTTGGTTGCACGAGAGGCTGCCGGTATTGCGCAAGCCGATGCCCCGCAGGCGACATTGCAGCCAACCTGTGCCTGGCGGCGCGATGATGGCCGCGAGGATGAAACCGTTGCCCGGCGCGGGCGTTTGTTTGACCTTGTGGTGATTGGGCGCGACCCGCGTGAAGCCGCCGCGTCGCTGACCTTTGATGCCTGCCTGATGGAAACCGGGCGACCATTGCTGGTCACCCCCGAAGTTATTCCGGCTGATGTTGGTGCCAAGGTGATGATTGCCTGGAATGGCGGGGTCGAGTCTGCCCGGGCGGTAACATCGTCCATGCCGCTATTGCGCCAGGCCAGCGAGATTACCATCGTTAGTGTCGGCGAGGTGCCCCATGGGCGGGCAACCGCACAAGCCCTTGCAGATCAGTTTGTTTGGCATGGGGTGAAGGCTAATGTTGATTTGCGGCCAGATCAGTCCAACGTTGCCGCGGCCTTGATGGATGCGGCTGAAAAATGTGGTGCCGATAGCATTGTATTGGGGGCTTACAGCCATTCCCGGTTCAAGGAAATGATTTTGGGCGGTGTGACCCAGGATATGCTGGCAAAGTGTTCCTTGCCGCTGTGGATAATGCATTGACGTAAACGTCACCCATGTTGTTGAAATTTAATCATAAAACCGGATCTCGGGTGTGATGATGAAAAAAAGGCGCAGTTTTCGGCGCCTTTTTTGTTGCGCCTGCGAACAAAAAGGATCAGGGTTTGGGTAATTATTACAAAAAAATGTCCTAGGGATTGCGGGTGAACCGCGTCCCGGAGAAATGTCTGGCGAGGGGGTTATCCCAATGTTGTCTTTGCGCGATGTTATCGATTTCGCTGTAATGTCCGAAGAACTGGCGTCTGAAATTGCCGAAACCGCACAATTACCCGATCTGGGTGCTGTTTTTGCACGGTCGTCACACAAGGTTGTCGAGGCTGTTGCCCCTTGTGGTGCGAGCGATATCGACACCGAATAATCCGGCACATTGCACGTAATACCAGTTTTCGATGAGAACAACTCATTGAGAACCAGTCAGGCGCGACGGCACCGCGCGGCCTGTGCATGTTGAAATGGCGATTTAAAACAGATCAAACTGGTTGGTAGAAACAAAATTCGCGCCGGGTGGGGGTGGGTTTTGTGTCGTGGCCTTGTTTCAGGCCAGAAGATGGTCGGGATTTGTGCCGGGGCCGGAGATGTGCCGGGATGGCGATAGATCAGATCGGCCATGTCCAGTGCCAGTCTGGTCTGAAAAGCCCGGATATCGGTGCTTAAATTAAATCGGCTGCACATGTATTTTTCGGCTTCCGTGACGGGGCAGGTGGCGCTGGTGGATAAATCCGCCTATATCAGCAAGACAGATCAATGCCTTGCACGCGATATTGTTTTACAAACCGTATGGATGGCCCCTGACAGAGTATCATTGCGAATTGATGAGCAAAGATGGCAGGGCCAAATGCAGATTGCAGGTCTTCATTCCGGCGGGGGCCAGTGATATAAACGGCGTTCATCGTCGCTACCAGCAAGGAAACCATTTATGAGCAACGCCGTTGCCCCGAAAACCGTTGTTCTGACCGGTGCCAGCCGTGGCATTGGCCATGTTACTGTTGGATATTTTGCCAGTCGTGGTTGGCGGGTGATTTGTTGTTCGCGCGAAGCGCCGCCGCCCAGTTGTCCGCGCGACCCGTCCCAGGGCATTCACATTCGCGCCGATCTTTCCAAACCCGAAGAGGTCGAAAGTTTTATTGCCCAGGCGAATGATATTTTAGGTGATGACCCGTTACATGCCTTGGTTAATAATGCCGGTGTATCGCCCAAAACACCTTATAAAGAGCGCCTTGGCTGCCTGAATGGCGATATTGACGGTTGGCGCGATGTGTTTGAACTCAACTTTTTTACCCCGTTAACCTTGTCGCGCGGCTTTGCCGCTGCCCTTCATCGCGGCAAGGGGGCCATTTGCAATATTACCTCGATTGCGGGGCATTATGTGCATCCGTTTGCCGGTTCGGCCTATTCAACCTCGAAAGCGGCGTTGTCGGGTCTGACCCGCGAAATGGCGGTGGAATTTGCCGAACTTGGGGTGCGGGTGAATGCCGTGGCACCGGGTGAAATTAAAACGGCAATGATTTCGCCGGAATATGAAGCCCTGGTGCCGCGTATTCCCATGAACCGGATGGGCACCCCTGAAGATGTTGCCGCGGCCGTGCATTATCTGGTCGGGGATGAATCAAGTTATGTGACCGGCACGGAAATATTCGTGACCGGCGGGCAGCATTTATACTGATCCTAAAAGCGGTAGGAACCATCTCAAATCGCAATAAAGAACCCCCGATCTGACTATCAGCCGGGGGTGTTTTTTGCGATGCCCGATGGTTTGGCGATGTCTGATACAGGGTAGGGCGGATCAGGTTGCAACGGGGCGTGTGACAACCTGCATGACGTCACCCGTTTTGAGACTGATTACGAAGCTGTTCGGCTTCGGCATAGAATTTCTTTTCCCATTCCTTGTGATTATCGAGCCCCTCTTTGAGGAACGGCGTGAAAATCGCAAGGTTCATCAAGATGGTATGAACAAGACGGGCCGGAAATTTAAGCGGTTTTTCGAAATCAACAAACAGCACCACACGGGTTTTATCGGTGTGGTTCCAGGCTTCATGATCATAGGCATCATCAAAAATCAGAACCTTGCCTTCCTGCCAGTGGCAAACCTGTTTATCAACGCGAATGGCAAGTTTGTCGGCAGGTTCGGGCACAATAAGCCCCAAATGCATGCGCAAAACACCGTTATACGGTCCGCGGTGTGCGGGTAAATGTTTGCCCGGTTCGAAAATGGAAAACATTGCGGTTTTAAGGCCGGGAATTTTATTTACGATCCGCCATGTTTCCGGGCAGGTCTGAATGGCTTTTTCCGACTTAACGCCAAAACCTAATAGAAAAAAGGTTTTCCAATGAGTGTCGGTCGATATGGTTTTCACATCGGTTGAAATATCCTGAAACGAGGGCAGGTCGCTTTGGCGTTTTAAAACCTCGTCCAGTTCCTTCCGAATGGCAGGCCATTCTTTTTCAATTTCCGCCGCCCACGGAAAGGTCGCATTGTCGTAAACTGGTGGGTTTCCCAATTTGGCGTATTTGTAATTAAGACGTTCGGCCCATGAAACGATGCCCATGAAAAAGCGGGTAATTCGGCTGGGGCGGCCCATGGGGTCGATACCGTCAGTGCCAAAACTTTGTTTTGGGTCAGAATTGATTTTTGGCGCTATCGACATATCATAATCAGACATCTTTATGCACTTTCATAATCAGGCACTTAAGCAGTTCGATTGTCATTGGCCAACAGAACCAGGCGACGTGTTGGCCGATTTTTGTGCGCTTATAAAGTCTTTATAAGCACATCGCATTTTTGTTCTTGCCAAATTTGTCCAGAAGAACCCGTTGGTCAAGTTTAAATCCGGCCTTATTAAAGGAAACATGCTCTAAGTATTAATAAAAGACAATATGTTGCCATGGTTGGGACGATGCCATGGCGAAGCGACCGCCAACGTGGATTGTCGCTGCATTTTTTGCCAGGGCATGTGGCAACACAATAACCTTCGTCGGTGTAAAATCGAATATGTGATCACCATCGGGGGGGCGGAAAGATGTATTCGTTGGCATTTTATCTGGTAGGGGATGGGGTGACGTTCCCTGTTTCTGTTTCCACAGAAACACAAGGCCTGTCAGGCAGGCGGAACTTTCGAAAAATCAGGGCGAGTTGCCATCGGTATGGATTTGATTGTGAAGGCCTCAACGGGTTTTGGGGGCTGCGGCGCGCGGTATCGGTCAGGACGAAGACGCATTTTCCGGCACCATAAGGGTGGTTAGCCAGGCGTGCTTTTGCCGCAGGCGGGAAATTTCCATGTCGATCCAGCCGACAAAGGCACCAACATCATTAATATGCTGTTCGCGCAGGGCCAGCATCCGGTCAAGTTCCAGTTCGCACACATCTTGCAGGATTTCAATCTGATCCTGGCGGGTTTCGGCATCCAGTAAATGCAGGAACCGCATTTTAAGGGCCATCACCAGACGGGAAAGCTCGCCCGAGGTATCGCGCAATGTGCCTTGCATCAATTCATCAAACTTGCGTCGTCCGGCATCGGTCAGGGAAAGTTCGCCCTCACCCTTGCCACCGGTGCCGCATGTTTCGCGCACCAACCCTTCGAGTTTCAAAAGCTGTAACGATGACCCCATCATGTCAAGCGACGGCCCCATGATATGGGCCGTAAAATGACGCACCAGATTGGCCAGATCGGCATAGCTGATCGGTTGGTCTGACAAGGCCAGAGTCCCAAGTGCACACAGGCGAAGACATTCTTTGGGCAGCAAGGTTCTATCCGTATACATGGCGGTTCCCGATCCGTTTCAGGTTCCGACGTTAACGCGAACGGTTCTTAATTGCAAGGTATTTGACCAACCGCAATGATCTTCTACTTTCAGAATATAGCGACAAGACGGCCAATTGCAAACGGGACAAAGCGTGCATGGTTCTTTGCGTGTCGGGTAATCTGCTCGACCATTACCGCTATATTTTTAAAGGATGAATAAAGCATGGATCATATTAAAGGAAATATGCTTTAGAACCGTTATTGATGTCGGAAAAAGGGCAATCGTTATGGTCTGTTTACGATGCTTTACGACGGTCGGATCCATGACAAATCTGTATTTTGGTAAAACAAAACCCCGCCAATTTGGCGAGGCTTTGTTCGTTGTTCTGGCTGGTGGTTTTGCGGCCCGTTATGATCAGGCTGCTTTTTGAATGCCCAACTGGCCCCAGACGGTCAGCAGGGAAGTGATCAGATGGTCGATCAATTCGTCATTATGCAGTGGGCCGGGGGTAAAGCGCAGGCGTTCAGTGCCGCGCGGTACGGTCGGATAGTTGATCGGCTGAACATAAATGTCGTGATCATAAAGCAGGCGGTCGCTGGCTTCCTTGCACATGGCGGCATCGCCCACCATCAACGGCACGATATGGCTGGGTGCATCCATCACCGGCAGGCCGGCATCGCGCATGCGCTGACGCAGGGTTTCGGCACGTTCCTTCTGGGTTTCGCGTTCGACATTGCTTTCTTTTAAATGACGAATGCTGGCAAGGGCACCTGCGGCAATGCTGGATGGGTGGGAACTGGTAAAAATAAAGCCGTTGCCAAAGCTGCGGACGAAATCGATGACTTCGGCTTTGCCCGCGATATAGCCGCCAATCACACCAAAGGCCTTGGCCAGCGTGCCCTGAATAATATCAACGCGGTCCATGACGCCATCGCGTTCGGCAACGCCACCGCCGCGCGGGCCATACATGCCAACGGCATGAACTTCGTCAAGGTAGGACAGGGCGTTATATTTTTCGCACAAATCCAGAATCTTGCTGATCGGGGCGATGTCGCCATCCATCGAATAAACCGATTCAAAGGCGACAATCTTGGCGCGGTTGGGGCCAAGGTCAGCCAGAATCTGTTCGAGATGCTCAACATCATTATGTTTCCAGATGCGGCGTTCGGCCTTGGAATGGCGCATGCCTTCGATCATGGAATTGTGGTTGAACGCATCGGAAACAATTACGCAATCGGGCAGCTTGGTGCCCAGCGTTGACAGCGTTGTCCAGTTGGCAACGTAACCCGATGTCATCAGAAGGGCGGCTTCCTTGCCATGCAGGTCGGCCAGTTCTTCTTCCAGAGCAACATGGAAATGGTTGGTGCCAGAAATGTTGCGCGTGCCACCAACACCGCCACCCTGACCGCTGACATCGGCCATCATGGCTTCAAGCACCTTGGGGTGCTGGCCCATGCCCAGATAATCGTTCGAGCACCACACCGTAATTTTTCGCGGTGCTTCACCATTACCAGGATGAAGCCACGCGCGGGGAAATTCACCGACGATGCGTTCAAGATTGGCGAAGACACGATAACGGCCTTCAGCCTTCAGGCCACCAATCGCGTCTTTGAAGAAATTGTTATAATTCATCTTTATATCTTTCGCCTGTCGCTTCACGGTTTGTGTGCGGTGCATCCCGCGAAGGTCCTTATCTATCCCGCGTATCGTTTTGATCTGGCGGGAACAGCATTTCCGGGCGGGCTTTGTCCGGGGGTGTGCTGCGCTTATCGATCAATTAATCGTTCTGCGCATTGACCCTTATCAAATTTTTAAGCGATTCCAAGCTCACCACGAACCATGCTGGCAGAAAGGCGTTCCATCCTGTTATGTGTCGATCTCGCCCCTGGACACCAATTTGGCGTTAATGGCGGGGTTTGGCAAGCCCAACTGCCGTAATTTCGCCCACATGGCACGCATGCGTAGTTTAAATGACGCAAAATGTGTGAAACATCGACGGTACCAACAAAGATATATGATGAAAATCAGCCCTCTGGGGCATATCTGACCTTAAATTGTCGCCATTCATAGGCCGGGACAGGTTTGGTAACCGACCGGGTAGAGTCGCGGCAGTGCACAATGGGCCACGGGTTTGACGGACAAATCGCCACTTTTGAACTGCCAATAACATCAAGGCCCGGACGATATGCCGGGCCTTGATGCCATCAGGTTTTTGGTGGCGCGCTTTTTGGCTGTTAAATTGCCTTGTGCCATTTGGTCAGGGCGGCTTCGACGCCGTCAAACATGGCGTCAATTTGCGGGTCGGTAATGATTAGCGGCGGGCATATGGCAACGCTGTCGCCCAGCGCGCGCAAAATGACACCTTCCTTCAGGCACAGCTCGGCAACGGCTTTGCCTGCCCAGCCGACCGGGGTGAAGGGCGTTTTGGCACATTTGTCGGCCACCAGTTCAAAGGCACCAATCAGGCCCTTGCCCCGGGTTTCGCCCACATTTTCAAATTTGCTAAGATCGCGCAGGCGTTGCTGAAAATGTCCCATCACATGGCGAACATGATCAACGATGCCGTCTTCTTCATAAATCTTAAGAGTTTCAAGGGCAACGGCCGCAGCCACAGGATGACCGGAATAGGTGAAGCCGTGGCCAAAAGCTCCCACTTCATCAGCCCCTTTTTTCAGGGCCTGATAAATCTTTTCATTGATGAAAAGGGCCGAGATCGGTTGATAGGCAGATGAAAGCTGTTTGGCGACCGTGATCATATCGGGTTTAAGGCGGAAGGTTTCGGTGCCAAACATGCGGCCGGTTCGGCCAAAGCCGCAGATCACTTCGTCGGCAATAAACAGAATGTCGTAACGGTTCAGAACTTCCTGGATTTTATCAAAATAGGTGCGCGGCGGCACAACCACCCCGCCGGCCCCCATGATCGGTTCGGCAATAAAGGCGGCAACCGTTTCGGGGCCTTCGGCCTGGATCAGGTCTTCAAGCGATTCGGCCATGCGGGTGGCAAAATCTTCTTCGGTTTCATAGGGTTGTGCTTCGCGCCAGAAATGCGGGGTTTCGGTGTGCAAAATGCGGTCGATCGGTAAATCGAACAATTTGTGATTGCCCGGAAGCCCGGTAAGCGATGCCGATGCCACGGTAACGCCGTGATAGCCGCGCTTGCGCGAAATGATTTTCTTCTTTTCCGGCTGGCCAATGGCATTGTGATAATACCACACCATCTTGATCGCGCTGTCGGTGGCTTCGGACCCGGAATTGGCAAAAAATACCTTTGACATCGGCACCGGTGCCAGTTCCAAAAGCTTTGCCGCCAGATCAATGGTCGGGTTGGTGCTGCGCGAGGCAAAGTGATGGTAAAAGGGCAGCGTTTCAAGCTGCTTTGTTGCCGCGGCGACCAGTCGTTTTTCACTAAAGCCCAATGACGTGCACCACAGACCTGCCATGCCTTCGATATAATCGCGACCATTGTCATCGGTGACATAAATACCGTTACCCTTGGTGATCACCATCGGGCCGGTTTTTTCATGGGTGGTGAAATTGGTGTAGGGATGCAAAACGCTGGCAATGTCGCGGCTGGCAGCTGAATTGCCCAAGGCGGTGTTGGTTGGCGCTGCCGTGGGGGATGCGATATCAGCAGTGGTATCGGCAGTGGTATCGGTAGTGGTGGTCATGGCGAACCTCGTAAATCGGGTAAATCTGTTTGCGCCGACTGTATCTGCTTGGCATGCAACGGGGAATCATTTCTTGCGCTGATCGGGCGAATGTTGTGGTGATGCCCGGTGGGTCAGCTTGGGTTTGAAGCGGCCACAAAAGGCAAAACGGCCAATCTTGTGATCAGCCGTTTTGCGCGATGGGTCGATTGGGGACGAAATACAGGCCTAGTGTGAAAACAGCACAGGAACCGTCATGTGTTTCAACAGGTGCTGTGTGACGCCACCCAGCATCAGTTCGCGCAGGCGCGGGCGGCCATAGGCCCCGCACAGAATCAGATCGATGCTTTCATCCGCTGCACGCGACAACAGCAGGTCACCGACACTGATGCCTTCGGCATTCATGGTTTCCTTGCGGACATTCACGCCGTGGCGTGCCAGACGGTCGGCAATATCAACACCGGGCACAGGAATGGAATCCCGCGCTGCCTTGTTGGGATCGGCGCACAGAACCAGTGCCGATTTGGCATTTTCCAGGAACGCCATGCCGTCATTTACGGCGCGAACGGCTTCGCGGTAAGGTTTCCATGCCACCATGACACGGGTGCCAACGGTTTCGTATTTGCCATAGCGCGGCACCACCAGTACCGGTGCGCCCGCCGTCAGAATAACCTTGTCGGGCATTTCGGACGTTGACGACGGATCAGAACTTTCCGGGTCGTACTGGCCCAGAACCGTTAAATCATGATGGCGGGCATACATGGCGACCGTGTCGGAAATTTCGGTTGCCAGGCAATTTGCTTCTTGCCAGCTAAACGGCACACCGGCTTTTTCGCAGGCATCAACAAAGGTTACTTTGGCTTCGGCGGCACCTTCACGAATGGTGCGGCGCTGCGCTTCCATGATGTCGGCGGAGATCTGAACTTCCATGAAACGCGGAATTTCGGCGCGCGGCAAAACATAAACACCGGTTAAATGCGCCTTGTGTGCCTTTGCAACTGTCAGCGCAACCGACAACCTTTCGGTGCACGGTTTGGTATTGTCGATGTGAACAAGCATATCGCGAAACATCAGCCAGAAGCTCCTTCCTGCGCGGCCCGGACATATGGTTAGAACAGCCGGGCGATAATGATGATGACAGGGTAAACCAGCGATTTGACGTTAACTTTGTTCTATCTCAAAACAGTATTTAAAAACCTGCCTGCATCGTCCCGAACAACCGGGAGTAAGCAGACGTTAAGGGTATTTACCTGAAAACTCAATGCATGTGGCAAAATGGTGGGCAATAATATCGGTATCACGGCGTTAACCGCCGGGCGTTAGCGGAATTTCCTTTTCCATCGACGGTGCTGTTTGCGGCACGATGGGATCGACGAAATCCTGGCCCGAAATAGCGCGAAGGCTTTGGCGCAATTGCCGCGAAAGATTGGGCCAGTTAACCTGCAATGTCGTGCAGGATGCCGCGTCGGCCTCGGTCAGGCAACGGTTTGCCATGCGGTCCAGAATACCCAGGGCAATGCGGGCTTCGTCAAGTTCGATTTGTTGTGATGGCGACAGGGGAATGCCACTGCCATGGGCCGATGGGCCAGGCATGGAGGTGTCATTGGTGATCGATACTGGCGCGGGTGATGTTGCTGATGGTGCTGTCGCTGTTGGCGCGGCCATGCCATGTTGTGCCGCAGGGGAAGCTTGCAGGGTTGGTCCCCACGGCGTCACAATGCCGGAAGTCGCAGACGTCGCTGTATTTTGTTGCTGCGGATAGGTCGGCGCACAGCCGACAAGGGCCGCCAAAGCCGCTAGTGGAACAAGCCGCCCCATGATGCCGCGATATGGTGTCATGCAAGGCTCCTTTGCCCATCGGTTGCGTCGCCCCGATTTAGCGTCAAATCCCGGGTGCATCGACGTCATGATGTTGTTTCCCCTGGATCATATTAAAGGAAATATACTTTATTGTGCCGTTTGCGTGTCATCTTGTCCAGCCGCTGGCATGGTGTCGGTATCTGCCCGCGGGTCCAGCGCGTCTTGCAATCCGTCACCTAAAAAGTTTACCGCAATAACGGTGATAAAAATCAGCAGACCCGGCCACAGGGCCAACAGCGGCGCATCCCAGATAAATTCCTGCGCATGGGTCAGCATATTGCCCCAACTAGGTACGGGTGGCTGAATCCCTAACCCCAAAAAACTCAGCACACTTTCCATCAATATCACATTGCCCACCGCCAGCGTGGTGGCAATGATGATGGGCGTAACAACATTGGGTAAAATATGGCGCATAATAATGTGCACGGGTCCGCCGCCCAATGCCCGTGCCGCCATAACAAATTCGCGTTCGCGCAGGGCCAGGGTTGCCGCGCGCACCAGCCGTGCCACGGTTGTCCAGCCAAACAGGGCAATGATCAGGATAATGCGGTACAGGCTGAAACTTTCGCCATTGACGATGTCGCGCGGAATGCCAAGTTTACCAGGGTCAATCGCGGCCAGCACAATCAGCAATGGCAGCAATGGCAACGAAATCACCCCGTCGGTAAAGCGCATTAAAAAACCATCGATCCAGCCGCCGCGAAACCCGGCAATAACACCAATGATGGTGCCAAGAACCGCTGCACACAAAGCCGAACTCACCCCCACCATTAATGATACCTGCCCGCCATATAACAGGCGCAAAAGCACATCGCGGCCTAATTCGTCGGTGCCGAGCGGATGATCGGGGCTGGGCGCGCCGTAGCGCGAAAACAGGTCAACCGCCTGTGCGTCCGTTCCCAGAAAATGCGCCACCAGCGGGGCGCACAACGACGCTATGGCAAATAAAACCAGCACAAGCAGGCTGATCCAGGCCAGCTTGTGGCGTGAAAACCGATTTGCTGCCAGGCGCCACGGGCTGGCAGATTTGGGATGGGAATGGGGGGTGATGCTGCTTTTCCGAGGTTGGATCATGACAGTTTCACCCGTGGGTCGAGCAGCTTGTAGCCAATATCGGCCAGTAAATTGCCGATCAACGTCACCAGCGTTGCCAGCATTAACCCGGCCATAGCCAGATTGTAATCAGACCCGATCACCGCATTGTAAATAAGCCGTCCCATGCCGGGCCATGAAAACAGGGTTTCCGTGATCAATGCGCCAGAAAACAAACTGCCAAATTCCAGCCCCAACAGGGTCACGACCGGCATCATGCCATTGCGCAAGGCATGGCGAATGACAACGCCGCGTTCCGACAGGCCCTTGGCGCGCGCGGTGCGGATAAAATCCTGGCGCATGACCTCGATCATGGAACCGCGGACAAAGCGAATATGTGATCCGACACTGGCAATGGTAAGGGTGGCGACGGGCAAAATCATATAGCGTAATCCTTCCCAGCCACGGGCATTGTCAAGCTGGCCGGTGCCGCCTGCGGGCAACCAGTGCAGGGTTACAGCAAAGACCAGGATCGCCACCAGCCCCAGCCAGAAAGGCGGGATTGACACGCCGGCAAAAGCGGCAAGGTTAATGCCGTAATCGCGAAAGGATTGTGGTTTTAAGGCCGCATAAATACCGGCAGGCAGGGCAATGGCCAATGACAACGCCCAGCTTGCCAGCATCAGTTTCAGGCTGTTGACCAATGCCGGACCAATCAATGTGGTGACGGGTTGGGTAAACAGCCGGGAATAGCCAAAATCCCCGTTCAGCGCCGACCATAACCAGTGCAACCAGCGCAGGACTAACGGCTGATCCAACCCGTACAGGCCCTTAAGACGGGCGACATCGGCCGATGTGATCGACGGATTTGCCGTGATCATAAGATCAATCGGGTCGCCCGGCATCAGCCCGATCAGCACATAGGCCCCAAACGACACCAAAACCATGACCAATGCGGTTTGCCAAAGCCGACTGAAAATAAAACGCCGCATATCTGTTTATTGATCCGTGCGATGCCATTGCTCAGCCCAAAGCGAGCTGGGATACATATGGCCGGTCGGACGAATGCCCTTAAGCCATTTGGGAAAAATGAAACCGCTTTCACCATGATACAGTGGCAGGGCGGGAAGGTCTGTCGCGTAGATTTTTTGCAATTCGTGCCATAACGGGATGCGCTTGTTAAAATCAAGCTCCAGTTCGATCTGGTCGATCAGGGCGTTGACTTTGGGGTTGTTATAGCCGGTATAATTCTGGCCTTCATATTGGTTTTCTGCGGTTGGGATCTGGTCGGATTTTAAGATGGTCAGCGGCAAATGTTCGGGGGCTGATATCCAGCCAAACATCGCCAGGCCATCAAATTTGCGCTGTGGCAGGGTTTCGCCAAACAAAACGCGGGCGGGCTGGTTTAAAATATCCACATCAATACCCGCCTGTTTCCAGCGGTTTTGCAAGACCTGCTGAATGAGCTGGCCGGTGCTGCTTTCGGTGGCACCATAAAGGGTGAAATGCAGGGTTTCACCCGCCGCATTTTTGCGCATGGCTTTGCCGGTGCGTGTCCATCCGGCATCATTTAACAGGGCGTCGGCCTTTTTTGCGTCAAACTGGTAATGCAGGACATCGTCGGTAAAAACCGGGTCGTCAGGGTGAATGAAATCCAGTGTTGGTGCATTTTTACCGGCAAACAGTTTCTGGCTGATTTCGTTGCGGTCGATGGCATATAGTAATGCCTGGCGCACGCGGCGGTCGCCTAGCGGGGCAAAGGCACTGTTTACATCAAGATGATAATAGGACAGGCCCTTTTTGTAGGTAATGTCATATTGGTCGCCAAACCGTTTTTCAAAACCGATCACCTTGTCCAGCGACAGGCCGATTTCGCCGGGGGTATAATCAATTTCGCCCGCCCGCAAGGATGCCTCAAGGGCGGCTGTATTTTCAAAATTGCGCAGTTGAATGTCGGTGATTTGCGGTTTTTTGCCCCACCAATAGGGGTTTTCTTTCAGCATCACTGCACTGGCGGTAATCACCTTTGTGACCAGATAGGGGCCAAACCACAGGCCCGGTGTGTCGGGTGCTGTGACATACAGGCTGCGTTTTTGATAGGATGCCGGGTCCGCGTCAAATATTGGTTTTTCCAGATGGGCGGGTAAAATCTCAACACCCATAAAGGCGTTATAGCTGTAATCGATCCGGTCCAGTGTGACGGTGAAATGATGGTCATCAACAATGTTGAAATCGACAATCCGGTCGAAAACTTCCTTGTCGGCAACCGCAACATCCTTGTTCTGACCAACGGCGATGCTAAAAGCCATATCCTGTGTGGTTAGCGGTTCGCCGTCGCCCCATTTGGCATTTTCCGGCAGCGACAGGCTTAGCTGGACGCCTTCCTTGCCATTGGCAAGCGGGACTTTTTTGGCAAGGCCATTGTCAAAGGATGGTACCGTATCGCACAGCATACAGGCGATTTTCCAGGTATGGTTGTAAACCATGATCGGGCGGCGGACGAAACCAAGGATATAGGATTGCACCGCTGACGCCGAAAAAGAGGGATGCAATGTTTCGGGATAGCCACTGATGCCGATTTTAAGAGTTTCATTGGCCTGGGCGATGCTGGCCGATGTCAGGGTGACCCAGGCTAGCAGCAAAATCCCGATCAGTTTACGCATTCATGCCTCCGTCTGGCGGGCGGACCCGGTAAATTGTCATTGGCTTTTAATGTGATTGAATTTTGCCCCCGGTGCAACGCCCGGATGCTGCCATGCAAAAGGCCGCCCGGGCGGGGCGGCCTTGAAAGACGGTCAGGTGTGGCGCAAGGGCCGGGAATTAGTCGTGTTTGCCGCCATGGGCTTTTGACCAGCCAATCGGATCGGCCAGAAAATTGCGCACGCCGTCAATGGCGTCCTTGCTGAAATCTTCGCCTTCCTCGGCAACGGCCAGCACGTCGTGCCAGGTGCACAGGTAATGCAGTTCGATATCGTCTTTTTTCAGTTCTTCAAGGGCATTGGGGAACACGCCGTAAAAGAACACAACAAAGGCATGTTTGCATTCGGCACCGGCTTCGCGGATGGCATTAACAAAGTTAACCTTCGATGCGCCGTCGGTTGCCAGATCTTCAACCAGCAAAACACGCTGGTCTTCGTGAATGTCACCTTCGATGCGGGCTTTGCGACCAAAACCCTTGGGTTTTTTACGCACATACTGCATCGGCAGGTCCAATGCTTCTGCCAGCCACGCCGAATAGGGGATGCCCGCTGTTTCGCCACCGGCAACCGCGTCAAACCGTTCATAACCGGCATTGTCCGAAATCTGGCGGGCGGCCAGTTCGATCACTTTGCGGCGCGCACGCGGAAATGAAATCAGTTTGCGGCAGTCAATATAGGTGGGGCTGGCCCAGCCAGATGTCAGGATATAGGGTTCTTCCGGCCGGAAATTAACCGCACCGATATCAAGCAGGATACGGGCGACCGTTTTGGCGGCATATGAACAATGCGAAGCGGTTTTGGATTCATCTGACATGGCTGTATTTCCTCTGGGCTCGGATAACGCGCCCGTCTTAGCCTTTTATCAGCCAAAGCGCAAAGAAAAGCCGCTGTCTGAATGGTCAGGAATGACAATTTGTTGTTTCAGCTTGGCCCAAAATGATGATCCCGCGCTTAACGAAAATATCCTTTCGGGAAAATTGAGGGCTGTATTGGCGGTTTTTTGGCAAAATCAGGCTGCGTACATCCCATAATTGTAATTTATTGTATCGGGCAACTTGTAGCAGATTGGCAAAGGATGCAAATCGCGTTATCGATAAAGGTGTGACGCATTTGAAAAAAGGGGCAATACCATGATGACTGACACTGGGCTGATTGCCGATATTGATGCCGGTATTGCCACCGTTCGTATTCATCAACCCGAGCGTAAAAACGCCCTGACCAAACCGATGTGGGCGGAACTGTCGCGCATGATCGTCGATCTGGGCGCACGCGATGATTTGCGCTGTGTGGTGATTCGCGGTGGGGCCGGGGCCGGTTTTGGGGCGGGTGCCGATATTCATGAATTCGTGCGCGAACGACGCGGATTTAACAAGGCGCGTGATTACGGTATGCTTCATGCCGAGGCCCTGCAAAATATTCAATCCTGCATTCACCCGGTTATTGCCGCAATTGACGGAGTTTGTGTCGGGGCTTCGATGGTTTTGGCCGCCGCGTGCGATTTTCGTATTGCCGCCGATGATGCCCGTTTCATGATGCCGCCGATGAAACTGGGCGCAACATTGGGATACCCGGAATTGCAAATCCTGCTGGATGTGCTGGGCCGTGCGACCTTGCTAGAAGTGCTGTTTGAGGGGCAAATGTTTGATGCCGCCCGGGCGCGACAAATCGGATTTGTCAGCCATGTTGTGTCTTTGGCCGATTTTGAGGGCGAAATTGCCAATGTCAGCAACCGGATCGCACGGGGTGCGCCGATCAGCCAGCGGATGCACAAAAAAATGATCAACCGGCTGACCGAAGGTGGCAGTATTTCGGGTCGTGAATTTGACGAGGCCTATATTGCCTTTGACAGCGACGATTTCGAAGAAGGCTATTCGGCATTTCTGGAAAAACGCAAACCGGTATTTCAGGGGCGTTAATCCTTAATCGTTGATTGCGATCATCAGAACGGCATATCCGGGGTGAGCGGAATATCGGTGATGCCGTAATCAAGGCCCATTTTGTG
This sequence comes from uncultured Thalassospira sp., assembly GCF_963976115.1. Lineage (GTDB taxonomy): Bacteria > Pseudomonadota > Alphaproteobacteria > Rhodospirillales > Thalassospiraceae > Thalassospira. The sequence goes on along the minus strand of NZ_CAXBJJ010000009.1, from coordinate 103,997 downwards.
AAGTTCGCTGGTAATTTGCGACCGGTGGTGGGTTTGATGGTTAAATATTTGCAAGAAAAGAATCTGTAGCGGCACATCGCGCACTTTGCCGGTCACGTCGGCCAGGGTGCGGGTATTGTCCTGCCAGGCCGGGTTTTCCATGCGGGCGAATTTTTCAAGGGTGGCATCGGTTTCAACCCGCAGGCGGCGCAGGGTTTCAAAATCGTCGGCCATGACGATTTTTGGGGTAAATTCACCCGGGTTGCCACCGTTTAGCAGGGTCAGAATACGATGGTCGATATACAGGATGTGGTTTAATGTCGCCTGGATCGATCCAAAAAACATGCCCCGGTCCAACCGGCGTTCGTCATCGCCAATCTGATCGCACAAGTCAAACAGAACGCGGTTTTGCCAGCTGTTATAGCGGGCCAGTTCCTGCCCGCAGGCATTAAAGTCCATTAATGGCATTGTGAAGTTTCCTGATGTTTTTCGATAATTAAAGTGGCATGTCGGGTGTAAAAGGCATGCCAGACCTGTTCAGGGGGCGATGGCTGTGTTCTCGGTTGCCTGTTTGGGTTTGGCTACCAGGTGGGTCATGATATTGGCGAAAATGCCAAAACCCAGCATACAAATGGTCACCGGCCACAAACCGTTTTCAAAGGCATGAAGCCAGCCCAGAAAGACTCCGGCCAAGGCCCCGCATGAAAACTGCATCGTGCCCATAAGGGCGGTTGCCGTGCCGCCAATATGGGGGAAATATTGCATGAAGGATGCGGTGGCATTCGGGGCTGTCAGGCCAATGGCGCCCACCGAAACCATGATCAGCGGCACCACGACGTAAAGCGACGGGGTAAAGAAATTGCAGCTCACAAACAATGCAACGACCGCAGCAAGCTGTACACTAACACCGATTGCCAGAATTTGATGACATTCCATGCGTTTCAGCAGCGGGTTATTGATGCGGTTACAAAAAATGATCGTAAGCACATTGGCCCCGAATAAATAGGGGAAATGGGCCGGTTCGACACCGAAATAGTCGATATACATAAACGGAGAATCGGTGAGAAAGCTGAACATCACCGCACTGGCACCCGTATGGGCTAGCATGAAACCAACGGCATTACGGGTGCGCAAAACCTCCAGATAGGTCCACCATACGCGACGGGCCGGTCCGGCATAACGCGGTCGCAATTTGGTGGTTTCGGGCAGTTTCATCCACACGATGACCAGCATCAGGCTGCCATAAATCACCAGCAGAACAAAAATCGATCGCCAGTTGGAAAAGCTGAGCAATGCTGCCCCGACCGTCGGGGCGACCAACGGGGCGATCATCATGATGACGGCAACCAGGGCAAACATGCGTGCGGCTTCCTTGCCGTCAAACAAATCGCGGATCGATGCCCCCACGATCACCAGCGCAAACCCGCCGCCAATCGCCTGAATAAACCGCATGACGTTTAGCGCCAGCGGGCTTTGCACCGTTAAAATAATTGCACTGGCAAAAACATAAATCGCAAGGCCGGTCAGGGCGACCGGGCGGCGGCCAACGCGGTCAGACATGGGGCCGCCAACCAGTTGCCCCAGGGCAAAGCCGATCAGAAAACAACTGATCGAAACTTCAACATCATGAATGGGGGCGCCAAAATCCTTTGCCATCGCCGGAATGGCAGGCAAATAGGTGTCGATGGCAAAAGGGGCTATGGCCGTTAGGGCGGCCAGTAAAATGGCAAGCCGTTTGGTATTTAACGGCATGGCAGGGCTCTTCATGGGGCGGTCCGATCCCGGTTGGTCATCACGGTTTATAACGGTGTGTGTTTAATGCGTGTTCGGGCGGACTGATTTCGGGCGGCGGTCGCCGTTTTCCCAAATGATAAACGTCACCCCGGTTGCGGGGAGGGGACGCTTTGCCTGCCTGATTTTGTTTGAAACGATTCAATGATGTCTATTATCCATAAAAATCAGCAGCATTCAAATGGGCATAGTCATGAAGATGGAATAGCAGCCATGCAATTTTACAAATGAAAAAAGGGGTATCCCGCAACCGGAATACCCCTTGATGGTCAGATTATGTGGTGATGTTAGTAATTCATCACTTTTTCCGGGCCCATCAACAAGGTTGGCAACCAGGTTGAAATCGCCGGGATATAGGTAATGATGATCAGGAACACCAGCAGGATCAACAGCCACGGGAAGGCCGCCTTGACCACTTTTAGCAGGGGCATTCCCGTTATGCCCGATGTGACAAACAGATTAAGCCCGACGGGCGGCGTGATCATGCCGATTTCCATATTGACCACCATGATGATGCCCAGATGGATCGGATCAATGCCCAGCTTCATCGCAATCGGAAACAGGATCGGTGCCATGATCATCAGGATTGCGGACGGTTCCATAAAGTTACCGGCAATCAGCAGGATGATATTGACAACAATCAGGAAGCCCCACGCCGGAAGGCCCCAGCCAATGATGGCTTCGGCAATGGTGTGGGGAATGCGTTCGGTGGTCAGCACATGGGCAAACAGCATGGCGTTGGCAATGATGAACATCAGCATGATGGTCACTTTGCCAGCTTCGAGCAGAACGTGGCGAATGTCCTTGTCAAACGGTAACAGAACAATCGCTTTGCCCATCAGGCCGATATTGCGCGTGGCAATCGCCCCAAAGCCGGTATTGCCACCTTCCGGGATCCAAGGCTGTTCCTTGATCGGGCCCATGTCACGGTAAAACAGCACCGCAACCAGCATGGCATAGAACGATGCCACAGCGGCGGCTTCGGTCGGGGTGAAGACCCCGCCATAAATGCCCCCCATGATCAGAACGACCAACAGCAGGCCGCCGGAAGCCGACAGCAGGCTGCCGCCCCATTCACCAATCGACGGACGATCCTGTTTAGGCAGCTTTTTGATTTTGGCGACCACATAAATCACCAGCATCAGCATGCAGCCCACCATCAGGCCGGGAATAACCCCGCCCAGGAACATGCGGCCAACCGATACCTGGGTTGCTGCGGCATAAACCACCATCACGATGGAGGGCGGAATAAGAATGCCAAGTGTGCCTGCATTACAAATCACACCGGCCGCAAAGCTTTGCGGATAGCCTGATTTTACCATACCGGCAATCACGATGGAGCCAATCGCCACCACGGTTGCCGGGGAAGACCCCGATACAGCCGCAAACAGCATACAGGCCAGAACCGATGCCATGGCAAGGCCACCGGGAAACCAGCCAACACTGTTAACGGCAAAGTTAATCAGACGGCGGGCAACACCCCCGGTCGAGAGAAAGGTGGAGGCAAGAATGAAATAGGGAATGGCGAGCAGAGTGTAATGCTCCATCCCGCTGAAAAGTTTTTCTGCAAGTGTGGCCAGGCTGTCATTGCTAAATAGCAGGATCGTTGCCAGCGACGAAACACCAAGCGACAGGGCAATCGGCGCACCGAATGCCATTAACACAAACAGCAGAACAAACAGGAATGCAATGGTCATGAATAAGCGATTCCTCTTTGATGCCTAGGATGCGGAACGGGACGAACCCGTGTCCTTTGCATCGTCATTTACATCCGCTTTGCTGCCAAGCTGGTCGATGGCTTCGCGGGCTTCGTCGGCAAGGGTAAAGCCGGTTTGTTTGCCCGTAATGATGCGCCAGCCCACCTGTGCCAGACGGAACGCCAGCAAGGCCCCTCCGATGGGCATGATCAGATAGACAACCCACAATTGCAGGGGCGAATCTTCGGCTTCCATTTCCAGCATGTGGTTAAATGCCACCAGTTCCCAGCCACCCTTGGTGATCCAGAAACAGTAAAGCAAACCCGCCGCAACAATGATCAGGCCGATAATGCGCTGCAAAGTTGCCGGAAACAGTTTCACCAGCGCATCAACACCAATATGGCTGCCAATCTTGACGCCATAGGACATGCCAAACAGGATCAACCAGGCAAACAGGAACTGAGTCATTTCCAGTGCCCAGGTGATGCCGGAATTGAACACATATCGTGCAATGACATTGGCGAATGTAAGTGAAGTCATGGCGGCAAGCAGGAGGGCGATAAAGCCCTCCTCCAGCCGGGTAACGACCGTCGAGATCATCGTAAACGGTCCCTCATCGGAGAAATTTACAGGGAATTATTTGTTGCAGGCTGCTGCGGCATCGATCAGGTCTTGACCAATTTCGCCAGCAAACTGCGTCCAAACGGGTTTCATCGCGTTCTGCCAGTCGGTGAACTGTGCATCGGTCAGTTCAACCAGCTGGGTTTCACCCGAATCAAGAACTTCCTTGCGCTGTTGCGCGGTCAGTTCTGCCGACAGATCGTTGCCGTATTTGGTGGCTTCGGTCATTGCCTGGGTCAGACCATCGCGGATTTCCGGGTCCAGACCTTCCCACCATTTGGTCGAGGTAACGACCATATAGTCGAGCAGGCCATGGTTGGATTCAGTGATGTAATCCTGAACTTCGTAGAATTTCTGCGAATAGATGTTCGACCAGGTGTTTTCCTGACCATCAACCACGCCGGTTTGCAGGGCCGAATAGGTTTCGGCGAAAGCCATTTTCTGCGGAACGGCACCAACAGCTTCAAACTGTGCGGCAAGAACGTCCGAGCTTTGAATACGGAATTTCAGGCCTTTGGCATCGGCCGGTTCGCGCAGCGGCTTGTTGGCTGAAAGCTGCTTGAGACCGTTGTGCCAGTAACCAACACCGGTCAGACCTTTGCTTGCCATCGAATTGAACAGGCTTTTGCCATCGTCGCTGTCTTGAAAGCAGGAAACGGCATTCATGTCTTTAAACAGGAATGGCAGGTCGTAAATGCCAAGTTTCTTGGTCCATTTGCCAAATTTGGCAAGCGAGGGCGCACCAAACTGGACATCGCCGCGCAGAATGGCCGGCAGAACCTTGTCGTCATCAAAAAGCTGGGAGTTCGGGTAAATTTCGACTTTGACCTTGTCGCCGAGAATTTCTTCGGCACGCTTTTTGAAAAAGTCGGCAGCTTTACCCTTCGGGGTGTTTGGCGCAACCACATGCGCAAATTTGATGATTTCCTGAGCCGAGGCATTGTAGGCCATGCCAAGACCCGCCATCATGGCAACACTTGCAATCAGAATCTTTTTGGTAACCGGACGCATATATATTCTCCCTAAAAGCTTAATGCGTTTTCCCAATAGTGCGCCATTGAATCGGCGTCATTCTATATCGCCGTAACTGGCGACGCTCATACTCGAGCAACCTTACAAAGCAACATTCGGGCCAGTTTGCTGTTTGCGCTATAACCATAAAGCATATCAGCTATTTGGCCTGCTTTTGGTCTATGGTGCGTTGCAGCGTAAGTTGTTATTTTTGTTATGATTTCCGCACAAGGCAAATTTAATATGTGCGGTTTTTCGCACAGTGTGTCTGCGCCTTTGGGAAAGCCCACAAGCAGCATGTGGGAAATGTTCGCGAAACGCCAACAAAAAAATGACCTGTTAATACTCGCGCCCAGGTTTTGTGGGTGCAATGCGCGGGGTGGCGCAGGCCGTAGCGCCATAACGGTCCGGTTCGGCACGGAAAAAGCGGGCCGCTGTGCTATTCAGCGTCGGCCCGGTTGCGGAAATCGGCAGGGGAAATATCGTATTTTGCCAGTTTGTCGTAAAACGTTTTGCGCGGCACGCCCAGGGTCAAAACTGTGGCGGTTACGTTGCCGCCATGCTTGCGCAGGGCTTCGCAGATCAGGTTTTTTTCAAAGGCTTCCACCTGGCGGGGCAGGGGCAGGGTTGTGCTGGTTTTGCTGCTGGCGTCGTTTGCCAGCGTATCAAGTCCCAGCACCCGGCGTTCGGCGGCATTGCGCAGTTCGCGCACATTCCCCGGCCAGTCATAACTGGAAAAACGGGCCAGTTCCTGCGGGTTTAACGGCTCGAAACTGCGGCCAAAGCGGTCTTTGGCCTGTTTGAGGAAATGGGCAAACAATAACGGAATGTCGTCTTTGCGATCGCGCAGGGGCGGGATGTGCAACTGCACCACATTCAGGCGGTAATAAAGGTCTTCGCGAAATTCCCCGCGTGATGCGGCGTCGCGCAGATCAACCTTGGTTGCCGCAACCACGCGTAAATCAATGGGTTGTGTGGTGTTGGATCCCAGCCGTTCCAGTGCGCGTTCCTGCAAAACCCGCAGCAGTTTTATCTGCAATGACAGCGGCATGCTTTCAATTTCATCAAGAAAAACGGTGCCTTTGTGGGCAAACTCAAATTTGCCAATCCGTTTGCGGTCTGCCCCGGTAAAGGCGCCTGCTTCGTGGCCGAACAGTTCGGATTCAATCAGGTTTTCGGGAACAGCCCCGCAATTAATCGCCACAAACGGCCCGGTCCGCCCCGACATATCGTGCAAGGTCCGGGCGACCACTTCTTTGCCCGCCCCGGTTTCGCCATTAATCAGGACATGGGCATTGGTGGTGGCGATATTGCCAATCAGGCTGCGCAGTTTTTCCATTGGTGGCGTGCGCCCGATCAGGCCGTTGCTGGCAGGAAGATGGCGGGCCAGTTCGGCTTTTAGCGCGTGATTTTCGCTGATCAGGCGGCGATGGGCGCAGGCCCGACGGACGATATCAACAAAATAATCCGGTGCGAATGGCTTTTCGATAAAGTCAAAGGCTCCGCTGCGCATTGCTTTTACCGCCGTTGCAACATCTCCGTGCCCGGTCACCAAAATAACCGGCAGGTCGGCGTCCAGGGCGATGGTTTGTTCAAGCAATTCCATGCCACTCATTTTGGGCATGCGAATGTCAGTGACCAGAATGCCGGGCCAGCCCTTGGCAATGCGATCTCGGGCCAGTTCGGGCCGCTCAAAACATTCGACCGGAATATCTGCCAGTTCCAATGTTTGCTGTGCGGCTTCCCGCACATCGGCATCATCGTCAACAAACAGTACATGTTCGCAGGGGTGGGTCACCGCTTATCCTTTGGTCGCAGTACAGATTGAACAACACCGGTCCCGGTCCCGGTTTCGTTTCGGCCCGTTATCGGGGCGGTGGCGGACGGGATGGCGGGTTTTTCGTTTAGCAGTGCAAATTCATGGTCGGGTGTTTTAACACCCGCTGTCGCCGCCGTCGAGCCTGCCGCGCCATTGCGCCGGTCATTGCGGGTGCCAGCTTTGCTGGCAGGGCGCAATTCAACCACAAAACAGGCCCCGCCATCAGGGGCGGGCAGGTTTTCAGCGCGGATGGTGCCGCCAAAACTGCGCAAGATGCCATAACAAATCGACAGGCCCAGCCCCAGGCCATCGCCAAATTGTTTGGTGGTAAAAAACGGATCAAACAGTTGCGGCATGGTCTGATCAGAAATGCCCGATCCGTTATCCGAGACACGGACAAAAATGCGGTCAATGCCACGGGTAATATCAAGCGTAATCCGCGCATCATCCTGATCACGGCTGGCATCGGCAGCGTTGGTCAGCAAATTGACAAAAACCTGTTCAAGCTGGGTTTCTTCGGCGGTGACAAAAATACTGTGATCGGGGCGGGTAAAATCGATCACGGCATTGGCAACGCGGCCGGTTTCGCGCACCAGATCGATGGCCTTTTGAATGGAGTGGGCGACATCAACCGGGCCGCTGTCATATTCGGGGCGGCGCGCAAATGTTTTTAAATGGTTGGTAATCCGGCCCATGCGTTCGGTCAGTTCGGAAATGCGGGTTAAATTGCGTTCAACCGGTTCGGTCTGGCCACGGGCAAAAAACTGGCGGGCATTATCGGCATAGCTGCGAATGGCGGTTAAGGGCTGGTTTATTTCATGGGCGATACCAGCCGACATCTGGCCAAGGGCGGCAAGTTTACCCGCCTGTACCAGTTCGGCCTGGGCCGTGCGCAGGGCATCTTCTGTACGTCGGCGTTCGGTAATTTCTTCGGCCAGCCGCACATTGGTATCCATCAGGTCGGCGGTGCGCAATTTTACCTGATGTTCCAGTTCGCGTTGCGACCAGTCGCGCATTTCAAGCTGTTCCAGCATCGCGCGCCGACGCTGCAACAACGTGAAGATGGTGCCCATAATAATAATGTGGATGGCCCCGGCGATGAAGGCCGCTGCCAATATCGACTGATCAAGTACCGTCTTGTCGGTTAACAGGAAAATCCGCCAGCCTTGCCGGGGCAAAGTGCTACCGATGGTGAGGTATCGGGTGGTTGCGGGTGTTTTGACCCCTGTGGTTTGGCTGCCATCCGGGCCGGGCGGGGGAAAGCCCGCCACGGAATGACCCGCAAATGACGGGTTGGCGGCATTGGACCTGGCCGGGTTCGGTGCGATGTTGGTGCTGTTTACATCGGCGGGGCGGTCGTCGCTGATGATGGTGTCGTGTTCAACAGGGGTTTCAGGTGCGATGGATGCCAGTTCTAACGTTGTCATCACCCCGTCGCGCGGCCAGTCGCCCTTGATAACGGGCATCGCTGTTAAGGGATATTCGCCGTATTTGCGCGATTTTAAAACATTCAGGCGTTGCCCGTCGGGCAGGCCGCGTAAATCGCGAAACCGCCATTCCGGGTGCGACGAAATAATGACGATACCGTTTTCATCTTCGACCAGAACGCTTTCACCGCCGCGTGCCCAGCGATTGATCAGCGTTTCCAGATGGGTTTTAACCACCATTACCCCGGCAATGTCGCGGCCATTGGTTAATACCGGGTGAGAAATATAATAACCTGGCACATTTGATGTGATGCCAAAGGCAAAATAATGCCCGGTATTGCCGCCCATCGCCTGTTTAAAATAAGGACGAAAGCCAAAATTGCGCCCGATAAAGGATGCGTTGCTGTTCCAGTTGCTCGCCGCAATGGTTTCGCCGCTGTTATCCATGAAATAAATGTCGGACGCGCCGCTGTCGGCGGCCAGTTTTTCCAGGTATCGGTTGACTTCGCTGGTGTCTTGCGCGGTCGGGTGGTGCATCCCGGCAAGGGTCAGAATGCGGCGGTCTGATGCCAGCGTGATCGGCAGATATTCGTGTTCCTTGATCGCCCCTTGCAAGTTGGAGCGATACAGTTCCAGCTTGTTGCGGCCTTCTTCTTCCAGGGTGACAAGGCGGGTGTCGCGCCAGCCCTGCATGCTGAAAAAAACCGTAACGGGCAATAACAGCAACATGCCCACCAGCACAAGGCGTGCACTGCGGCGAACGGATTGCGATGTTTTTAACATGCGGCGGACATTTCCCGGTTTTATCGGCACGGCAAAACAGTTTGGGTGCGTGCCTGTAATATGCCCTTTTACGCCAGTCTTGCGATATTTTCATCCCTGTTTGCCCAACCTTGCGTCAAAGGCGGTGGATTGCGATTATGTTACGGGGGGCTGGTAATTGTTTTTGCCTGTTTTATAACAGGGGGGAAAGGCCACCTTCTGGCCGCCACGCGACGATGCGGGAAATAATGACAGATAGCGCAATGAGCGAAACCGGGCACAACCGGATATGGGTTTTGGCCGATGACCGGGCGGGCAATGTTAATCAGGCGGTTGGTGTGGCCGAGGCAATGGCCTGCCGTTTTGAACGCATCGATATTTCCTATACCCGTGCGGCGCAACTGCCCAATTTTGTCCGCCGGGCATCGTTGCTGGGCGTGACCCCGCGTTCACGCGAAAAGCTGCATGCGCCGTGGCCGGAACTGGTCATTGCTGCAGGGCGCAGAACCGCCCCGGTGGCCCGCTGGATCAAGCGGCAAAGCGGGGGTAAAACCCGGATCTGCCAGATCATGCGCCCGGATGGCGGCGAGAAGGAATTTGATTTAATCGCCGTTCCCGCCCATGACGGTGTTAGAGCGGCTGAAAATATATTGGAAATCCCTGGTGCTCCACACCGCATTAGCGAAACCCGGCTGGTGCTGGAAGGCAAGGCATGGCGCCGTAAATTTCACGGGTTGCCGCACCCGCTCATCGCCCTGATCGTGGGGGGCAGCACCAAAAAAACCACCTTCACCGCCGAAATGGCCCGGGATATGACCCAAACCGCCATTAAGGCGGCACGCGATACCGGCGGGGCCTTGCTGGTAACAACCAGCCGCCGGACCGGTCGCGACAATGAAAGTCTGATTGCGGACCTGCTGGAAAACGCCAATGTCCCCTTTCACCTGCATGGCTGGAACAGCACCGAAGACAACCCGTATTTTGGCTTTTTGGCGTTGGCCGATATTTTGATTGTGACGGGCGATTCTGTTTCAATGTGTTGCGAGGCCTGTGCTGCCCCGGGCGGGGTGTATATTTATGCCCCCGATGGCATTGCCGCCCCGCGCCATCGCCGCCTGCATCAAAACCTGTTTGATCGCGGCTATGCCCGCCCCCTGGGGCAGGGGCAGGGGGCCGCATTGGCTGATGCGCGGAACACAGCAAAGCTGGAAGTTTTTCATCATCCTTCGTTGCAACCCGCAAGGCTGGTGGCGCAACGCTGCCTTGAGCTGATCGGCGAGCGTGGCTAAACGTTCAGGCCCTGCTTTTGGCGCGACTACATTGTGCATGACCGACAGCTTGGAATTTAATTCTCAGGCTTCGTCCTTGCATGATTTCAGAACACACATAGGTTCCGGGTTGAACGAAAGCGGAGGTTTTCCGTGACAAAATCAACAAGGAGACTTTGAATGCATCGCGTAAAAGCCAATGGTGCCGATATTCCCGCTTTGGGCTTTGGTACGTTTCGTATGCCCGGTGAAGATGTTTTGCGAATTGTGCCCAAGGCACTCGATGTAGGCTTTCGCCATATTGATACAGCACAGATTTACGGCAACGAAGCTGAAGTTGGCAGTGTCATTGCCAGGTCATCTGTGGCGCGGCAGGATATTTTTCTGACCACCAAGGTCTGGGTCGACAAGTTCCGCCATGACGATTTTATTGCATCGGTCGAGGAAAGCCTGAAAAAGCTGAAAACCGACTATGTTGATTTGCTGTTGTTGCATTGGCCGAAAATGGAAGTACCTCTGGCCGAGCAGATCGGCGCGCTTAATGAAGTGCGCAAGGCCGGTAAAGTTCGCCATATCGGGGTTAGCAATTATAGCATCCAATTGATGGCCGATGCCGTTGCGCTGAGCGATGCCCCGATTGTGACCAACCAGATCGAGGTTCATCCCTATATTGATCAGTCAAAAGTGATGGCTGCCGCAAAAGAGACAGGAATGTCGATTACATCTTATTACGCCATGGCCGATGGCAAGGTGTTTGAAGACGATGTTCTAAAAGAACTGGGGGCCAAATATGGAAAATCCGTTGCGCAGATTGTTCTGCGCTGGGTGATCCAGCATGATGGCCTGATTGCGCTTTCCAAAACCGTGGGTGAAGAACGGGTGGTGGAAAATTTCGATATCTTTGATTTTGAAATTTCAACGGCCGATATGCAGGCGATATCGGCACTGGCGCGGCCTGATGGCCGAATTGTCAGCCCCGATGGACTTGCCCCGGTATGGGATAACTGATTTGCCCCAGGCAATCAGGCTTCGGGGACTGGCAGCTTAAGTGCTGCCAGTCTCTGCTTTGTCGGGGGGTATATTATACCGCCTGCGAATGGCGGTTTGCACTGTGATCCAGAAATGTATCAAACACCGCACATACCGCACGTACCAGCGGGCGGCCAGTTGGTGTTACGGTGATGGTGTTGCAGCACAGCGTTGCAATGTCATCGACCACCATTTTACGGATTTGATCAAGTTCATCGGCAAAGTGCGATACCGGCACATTATGGGCACGGCAAACTTCATCAAGATCGACCGATAAATGACACATCAGTTCGTTGATCACGTCGCGGCGGATGCGGTCTTCGTTGGTAATGGCGACGCCTTTTTCAATGGCCATCAGGCCATCTTCAACACAGCGTTTCCAGCGGGCCAAAGCCGGGTCGTTTTGGGCATATCCTTGTGGCAGCGACGAAATCGCCGACGGGCCCATGCCAATCAGGGCTTCGGCGCGATCTGTCGTATAACCCTGGAAATTACGGTGCAAGTCACCTGCCAGCATGGCCTGGGCCATTTCATCATCGGCGCGGGCGAAATGGTCCAGTCCGATGGCAACATATCCGTGTTCGGACAGGCGTTTTTGAATGGCATCATATTGTGCCCACCGTTCCGATGTGCCCGGCAGGGCTTCGGTCGGGATCAGGTTTTGGTGTTTTTTCATCCATGGCACATGGGCATAGCCAAACACCGATAAACGATCCGGGTTTAGCGTTACGGTTTTATCAACCGTGTCCATCACGCCATCGATGGTTTGAAACGGCAACCCATACATCAAATCAACATTGATGCCGGTCATGCCGCGTTCGCGCAATCCTGCAATCACACCGGCGACCAGTTCAAACGACTGCACGCGGTTCACTGCTTTTTGCACGGTGTCGTTAAAATCCTGCACCCCGATGCTGGACCGGGTAAAGCCGCAATCACGCATTGCGTCCATAAAGTCGGGCTTTGCGGTACGCGGGTCCATTTCAATGGCAATTTCGGCGTCGGGCAGAACGTCAAATCCCTGCGCGATGTCATTCATGATATTGCGCAGGTCATCGGCACTTAAAATGGTGGGGCTGCCACCGCCAAAATGAATATGGGCAACCGGGTATTTGCCCGGCAGGGCCGATAGCACATTTTTAATCTCGGCGCGCAGCACATCAACATAGCTGCCCACCGGGCCGTAATGCTTGGTGATTTTGGTGTTGCAGCCGCAAAACCAGCACATTTCCTCGCAATAGGGCACATGGAAATAAAGCGACAGGGGCTGATTTTGGTCCAGCTCCGACAGCCAGCGCCGATAAACCACACCATTTACAGCGGGGCTGAAATGCGGGGCGGTTGGATAGCTGGTATAGCGCGGCAGGCGCAAGTCGTATTTCTGATGCAGGGCGGTGGATGTCATGGTAAATCTGGCCTCATCAATGTGATGAAGCGTTTTTTGCATTATTCCAAATCCACCGCCTTGATGTGCGTCAAGATATGGGTCAGAGGTGGCGAAAGGCTGAAATCAGGTCGGCACGCAACGCACTCAGGCGGTCTTTGGCGTCATCTTCGCGAAACGGAAGCGATTGCCCAACGCCCCAGATCGGGCCGGGCCAGGCCGCATCACCGGGAAAACGCGCAACAACGTGGCAATGAAGTTGCGGCACCATGTTGCCCAACATCGCAACATTGGTTTTATTGGCCTTAAACAGGCGTTTCAGGGTTTTGGATGTTTCGGCACATTCGCGCCCCAGCATTTCGCGTTCGTCGGCGGTCAAGTCGTCATAGTCGACCAGATCATTGCGGCGCGGAACCAAAATCAGCCACGGATAGCGGGCGTCGTTCATCATTAAAATACGCGAAAGCGGGCCTTCGGTTACCAGGTCGGTGTCGGCGGCCAGTTGCGGGTGCAGGCGAAAAGGTTCAGTCATGACGGGGCCCTGTTTTACGGTATCTGACAGGGGATTGTTTATATCAGCAAACGATCAGCTTGTCCTGCGCGGCGGGGGCGTGCGTGGAAAATGTTACATCCGTCATATGGGGGAACTTTCAGGGCTTTCAGGCGTTTGCAGGGGGCCATGTTCGGGTGTTATGATGCATCCGATACGTCATGGGGTCGGGTCCGTGATGGAGTCCATATACTATGCCTGAAAAAACAATCGCCAGAACAGGCGACAAACCCCGCGTCGTCATTGTGGGGGCGGGTTTTGGCGGGCTGGCTGTTGCCCGCCAACTGATCGGCAAGGATGTCGAGGTTGTGCTGATTGACCGCAGTAATCACCATTTATTTCAGCCCTTGTTGTATCAGGTTGCCACGGCCGATTTGTCGCCAGCCGAAATTGCCTGGCCCATCCGCAGCATTTTTAGCCACGCGCCCAATGTGGCGGTTTTTCTGGGCGAGGTCACAGGCATTGATTTGGCGGGCAAAACCGTCATCGTGCGGGATCATCGGGTTGAATATGATTATCTGGTGTTGTCGACCGGGGCGGTGACATCGTATTTCGGGCGTAATGACTGGGAAAAAGTGGCGCCGGGTCTTAAAAACATTGGCGAAGCCACCGCCATTCGCAAAAGGCTGCTTTTGGCGTTCGAACTGGCTGAAAATGCCGAAAGCGAAAAAACCCGCCGTAAATTTATGAATTTTGTGGTGGTGGGCGGTGGCCCAACCGGCGTTGAAATGGCAGGCGCGATTGCCGAACTGGCAAAACAGGCGCTGTCGCACGATTTTCGCAGGATCGACCCGCGCGATGCCCGCATCATTCTGGCCGAAGGGGGGCCGCGCCTGTTAGGTGCTTTTCCCGAAGATTTGTCCGATTATACCCGCCAGTCGCTGGAAAAGATCGGCGTCGACGTGATTTTGAACCAGCCTGTCAGCAACATTACCCCGCAGGGCGTGCAGATTGGTGATGACTTTATTGAAAGTGCCAATGTCATTTGGGCCGCCGGGGTCAAGGTTGATCATATGAAAGACTGGACCGGTGCGACAACCGACCGGGGCGGACGCGTCGAGGTGACACCCGATCTTGCCATACCCGGCCAACCCGATGCCTTTGTGATTGGCGATGCTGCCCATGTGGCATGGCATGATGGATTGACGGTGCCGGGCATTGCCCCGGCGGCCAAGCAAATGGGCAAATATGTTGGCCGGCGCATTTTGGACCGTATAAAGGGCAAGGATACGCAACCCTTTGTTTATAAACATGCGGGAAACCTGGCAACCATTGGCCGCCATCGCGCCGTCATCGACTTAAACGGGTTTAAATTAAAAGGTGTTCTGGCCTGGTGGGTGTGGGGCTTTGCGCATATTTACTTTCTGATCGGCATCCGTGCCCCGGCACTGGTTCTGGTGCAATGGGCATGGAGCTATCTTTTCCGTAAAAAAGGCGCGCGGTTGATTACCGGCCCGATTGAACCTGACCTGGAAGTGGCGCCGAAACCGAAGGACCCGCATCGCCCGATATAGGCATATCGGCGGGCAGGCAGTTAAGCGCTGCCGGTGTATGGGGGCTGTTTTGATGGCCGCAACAAAGCTCTGATCTTTGGCCGTTGTGGCAAAGGGAGTGCAGGTTTCCTTTGCCACAGTTGGCTAAGCTGCGTTTTATAGGGTTTGGTTTTGAACCGTTTTGTCGCCGTATTGGGTAACAAGGGTGTTCACAATTTCGGAAACGTTGGTTTCTGCTGCTGTAATTGACAGGCTTGTTCGATCATCGGCGAACTCGTCATATTCGATGGCGGCGCTGTAACTTTTTGTGATGCCGATATATTCCAGGGGCGTAAAAACGCCGCCTTCAACATGGTTGATATGGGCTAGTCGTTCGCCGGGATTATAGCCGTAATCGCCGCGCGCAGATAAAACGACAACCGATTTTCCCGTCGTCACCATCGGCCAATAGGGAATTGTTTTGCGCGACCGGTCAAAGCCAAAGGTGCGGCCCACCCTGACGATATTTTCGATCCATGCTTTCATTTGGGCGGGCATACCGAAATTATACATGGGTACACCTGCGACAATCACGTCCGCCTGAAGCAGTTCATCGATCAGGATATCGCTTTCACGCAAAACATCCTGCATCCAGTCTTCGCGCTGATCTGGTTTGGTGAAGGCCGCATGGATCCAGTCGCCTGTCACCGGGGTCGGGGGATGGGACCCGACGTCACGATAGAGGATAGTGTCATTCGGGCGCTGCAGACGCCATTGATCGATAAATCTGGCGGTTAGTCTGCGGCTGTGCGACCCGTGTGCGGCCAGATCAGACCTGCCGGGACGGGCACTGCTGTCGATATGAAGAACGGTTGTCACAGGAAGCTCCTTTGGTGAATTTAAATCATCTGTAATCATTCGGATTTGTGCTAATATTCGCCATAATTATTGCATCATGCAAAATCGAATATTTCAGCCAATAGATGAGTTAAATTCATCCCAATGACGTTACCCCCTCTTGCAACCCTGCGGGCGTTCGAGGCCGCAGCCCGCCATCTTAGTTTCAAGCATGCCGCGGCGGAACTTGCCGTGACACCAACGGCGATCAGCCATCAGATCCGGTTGCTTGAAGAAACGTTGGGGGTGAAGTTATTTGATCGCAAACCACGGCACGTCATGTTGACCGATGCCGGGCAAGAGATTTTTCCGGTTTTGCGCGATGGATTTTCAGAATTTTCCCGCGTGATTGACCGCATAAAAACACGCAAATCGCAACGCAGCCTGACAATATCGGTGCTGGCATCGTTTGCGGCAAAATGGCTGTTGCCGCGTTTGCCGCGCTTTCAACTCGCACACCCTGATATTCATTTGCACCTGCATACGTCGTCCGAGGTGGTTGATTTGGGCCGCAATGTTGCCGATGCCGCCATTCGATATGGGGCCGGGCCTTATCCCGGTTTGATAACACAACGTTTGTTTGCGGAAAATTTTGTGCCAATGGCCAGCCCGGCGCTGGCGATCACGACACCGGATGATTTACGACAAGCCCCCCTTTTGCATCTGGAATGGCTTTATCCCGATGCGATGACTCCAACCTGGGCGCGCTGGTTTCGTGCCGCTGGCATAAAGGATATTGACCTTGTTGCCGGAATTGCGTTTAGCGATGATACCCATGCCATTCAGGCCGCGATTGCCGGGCAGGGGGTGGTGCTTGCCAGTTTGGAAATGACACGGCATGAACGGCAAAACGGGCTTTTGCGGCCTCTTTTGGGGCCACAAATTGCCGGGCATGTTTATCATTTTCTGCATACCGGCAGGGGGCCGCATCAAAACGAAGTTTTGGCGTTTGGTGTATGGCTAAGCGGGGAAATTGCCAAAGATGCCGGTTGTTCGGCCCTTTCCCTTGGTGTTGAGCCTTAAATTGCAACCGAAAACCAGATTGAGTGTTGACGGTTGGGAGCCAAGGGGAAATCATGGTTTTCTTATTCATATTGCTGGAAAGGGGATGATCCCATGCCCCGTTTTTGTGCCAATCTGTCGTTTTTGTTTGCCGATCAACCGTTTGAAAAACGTTTTGCCGCTGCCGCTGCCGCCGGGTTTAGCGGGGTTGAATATGTTGGTGCCTATGACATGGCGATGGGCGATATCAAACGGCAATTATCCGCACATGATCTCACCCAGGTTTTGTTTAATCTGCCTCCTGGCGACTGGGACGGTGGCGATCGCGGGTTGGCCTGCCGCCCCGGACGTGAAGAAGAGTTTCGCGATTCTGTTTTCAAGGCGCTGGATTATGCCGAAGCCCTTGATTGCAAAATGCTGCATTGCATGGCGGGCAATATGCAAAAGGGCGAAGAGCCCGGCGAACTGGCCCGGCTTTATTGCGATAATTTGTTATATGCGGCGGATGAAGCGGCCAAGGCCGGTGTCACCATTTTGATTGAACCGATCAATGGCAGGGATATGCCGGGATATCTGTTAAACTCGGTCGAGCAGGCCGCCGTGATTATCGACCAGCTTGATCATCCCAATCTGGCGTTACAGTTTGACATTTACCATGCCCAGCTTGTGGGGGGCGATATTGCCGCGCGCCTGGGCAAACATCTTCCTAAAATTCGCCATGTGCAAATTGCCGGGGTGCCGGGCCGCCATGAACCCGACCGGGGCGAGCTGAACTGTTCGTTCCTGTTCTATCTGCTTGACCGGCTGGGATATGACGGCTGGATTGGCTGTGAATACAAACCCCAGGGCACAACAGAAGAAGGGTTGGGCTGGCTTTCGCTGTGGCAGGGCAAAGCGTCATCCTAAAGCATGTTTCCTGATAAAGGTTCTGGCCGGATATTGCATCCAGCCAGTAAAGATGTTCCATCGACAAGGTTGTCTATCAGGCCGTGCGGACACAGTTGAGGAAAGTCTCGACCTGCAATTTTAATCCGTCGGCCTTTGTTGTAAGGTCCCTTGCGACATTGCTGACCTGTTTTGCCGCGTCCTCGGTATTTGCGACGGAATGTCTGACTTCTATAATGTTGGCACTCACATCATTGGTTCCTGCCGACGCCTGCTGAATGTTGCGAGCGATTTCCGTGGTCGCGGCTCCCTGTTCTTCCATCGCCGATGAAATTGTCACGGCGATCTCGTTAATTTCGTCGATGGTCCTGGTAATCGATTGAATGGCGCTTACCGCCGTTTTTGTTTCGGTTTGAATGCTGTCAATTTGCTGGCTGATCTCTTGTGTTGCCCGGGCTGTTTCATTGGCAAGTCCCTTTACTTCATTTGCAACGACAGCAAATCCTTTTCCGGCTTCGCCCGCACGGGCGGCTTCAATCGTGGCATTCAAAGCAAGAAGATTGGTTTGTTTGGCGATATTTGAAATCAGGTTGACAACTTCTCCTACCTTCTGGGCTGCGATAACCAAACCCTGTACCTGGTGGTTGGTTGTCTCGGCTTCCTGCACAGCACGTTGCGCTGTGGCAGATGACTGTGCAATTTGACGGCTGATTTCGTCAATAGATGAAGAAAGCTCTTCAGTGGCCGTGGCAACACTTTGTACATTGGCCGAGGCTTGTTCCGATGCCGCTGCCACAGTTGCGGCGCGCTGGTTGGTATTGTTGGCGGTATCAAGCATTGAGGCCGCCGTATTGCCCATCTGGGCCGCTGAAGACACAACGGCGGTTAATACTCCGGCAATTCCTGCATCAAAATCCCTGGTTGTCTGTTCAATCTTTTTTGCCCTGGCTTCGCGCTCTTTTCCCTGTTCGATTTCGCGGGCTGCAAGGTGATCCGCCCGGATCATGTTTTCCTTGAATATGTTGACGGCCATCGCCATTTTACCGATTTCGTCACCCCGGTCCGTATCAGGGATTTCAACGGTTTTGTCACCCGCAGCAAGTATTCGCATGGTTTCTGTCATCCGGACAATCGGCGAGGCTATGGCGCCGCCTATTATAATGGCCATGCTCACCCCAACGACAAGGGCAATGACAACACAAGCTGAAATCATGACATAGGCAAGGAAAACCGTACTGTGATTTTCGGCCTGTCTTATATCGAGCAGCTTTGATTCTGCTTCATGGACGTCGTTCATGGTAGCGCGAAATTCATCCAAATATTTCTTCCCCTGGGCCTCGCCCACCAGACCAGCCAGCCCATCCATCGTCGTGATACCGCTACCGCTATCGATTCGGTGTGTTGCAATATCGCGCCGGATACGGATCATTGGCTCGGTTACATTGGTTTGCCAATCCCTGAGGATTTTTTCCGCTTCATCAAGACGGGTCACTTGTGCAGGATTATCTGAAACAATCTTTTTCAGATTTTCGATTTGTGAATAGGTGGTTTTTTCACCATCCTTATAGGGGGCGAGAAAGTCCTCCTTTCCCGACAGAAGAAATCCGCGCATCCCGGTTTCCATATTGACCGCTGATTCTGTAATTGCCTCTACGTCAATCAGAACCCGATTGGTATGTTCCACCCAGTTGCTTGTCGAAAGCATTGACTGGATACTGTTTAGGGAAACACCTGCGAGTAAAAGTAGAAAAAACAGCGGACTTAGTATTCCATACAGAATTTTTAGTTTCGTTCTGATATCGCGCAATGACATGATCTTTTCCTCTATAATTATGTCCCGATATGCTTTTGATTGGACATGACCAACATTTCTCGCGATTTGCCGGTTTTCTGGCAGGTATGGGAAAAAGAATTTACAGTTTTGATTTGTAGATTAATTTTATTTTTCAGTTTTTTGTGTACAATAAGTGAGGGGCCACGGTATCTTTGAAAAAATTGACCTCTTGGCTCTGGCTTTTCAGTCTTTCCTTACCAGGCGGCAGACTGAGCTGGCAAAATGGGTCATATTAAAGGAAAAGTGCTTTAGTAGATCGTTTGTGCAGTTTGATCGGAAATATCCCCGTCAGAAGGTTTTCGCTGCCTATAGGCACTTCAAAAAGTGTCCTATCAATCGAAATGCTTGCTTTCATCCGGATTGCGGCGAAAATGTCGTCATTTATCCCAATTTAGTGCCAGCATCTGAGGCGCATATAAGGGGCGACATGCAGTCCTCGTTTTTGGGTGTCTTATTGCTAGCGAAGTTGATTTCTGATTACAATTGCAACCCTTACGGATAATTTTAGATCATACCCCTGTGAAATATTGTGTGACAAATTAATGAAGGATGGTCCTGACTTGTCTGGGCTTGAGGCGTGCGATGTGATGGCTATCTGAGGCAAATTTTTGCTAAAAAATCAGGATTGCGCGGAAATCGTTCACGTTGGTTAGCGTCGGGCCGGTAACGATCAGGTCGTCCAGTTTTTCAAAGGCACTATAGGCGTCGTTGTGTGCAAGATGGTCGGCAAGGTCGATGTGCCGCTGCCGGGCTTTTTGCCAGCTATTGCTGTCCATGATGGCCCCTGCATTATCCTCGCTGCCATCAATGCCATCGGTATCAATGGCAAGCGCGGCAAAGCCCGCGTCATCGCGTAACTGCAATAATAACGATAACATAAATTCGGCATTGCGCCCGCCACGCCCGCCATCCCCCCGGACCGTCACCGTGGTTTCCCCTCCGGAAAGTAAAACACACGGTTTGGCTGCCGGTTGCCCATGCCGGGCGACTTGCCGGGCGATACCGGCGTGCATTTTGGCAATTTCGCGGGATTCCCCTTCTATTGCGTCGCCCAGAATAACCGGGTTAAGGCCAAGGTTGGTCGCAATATGGGCTGCGGCGCGCAATGAATCCTGCGGGCGTGCGAGCATGATGGTTTCATTGCCAGCAAAACAGGCATCATCAGGCTTGATGGTTTCAAAGGACGGGTCTGCCAGCAGTTTTTCCACGGCGCCAGGAACGGGAATGCCATAACGTTCAAGAATGGCACATGCGTCTTTCTGACGGGTGGGGTCGGCAACAGTGGGGCCGGATGCGATAATTGCCGGGTCGTCGCCGGGCACATCGGAAACCAGATAGGTCACCATGCGCGCCTTTGACCCGGCCATTGCCAGCCGCCCGCCTTTGATTGCGGAAAGATGCTTGCGCACACAATTCATTTCCGAAATCGTTGCACCACTTTTAAGCAGCGCCTTGCCAATTGCCTGTTTGTCTTTAAGGGTAATACCGGGGGCGGGCAGGGCCAGCAGGGCCGATCCCCCGCCCGATATCATGCAGACAATCAAATCATCGGGCCCGGCGGCATGGGTAATATCAAAAATGCGCCGGGCGGCTTTTTGCCCGGCTTCGTCGGGCACAGGGTGTGCCGCTTCGACAATTTCAATATGGGTACATGGCACAGCATGGCCATAACGGGTAACAACCAGCCCGCCCAGCCGGTTTTCAATATTGTCGCTGCCGTTGGCTTTGATCCAGCATTGCTCGAAACTGCGTGCCATATGGGCCGATGCCTTGCCCGCGCCAATCACAATGGTTTTTCCCCGGGGCAAATCGGGCATGTTTTGCGGAATTTGCACGGCCGGGTCGGCAGCGCGCAGGGCCGCGTCCATCAGGTTGTGCAAAATGTCGCGCGGGGCTTTGGGCAATCTGGCAGGCTGCAAGGACATCGGCATGTCTCCGTCTGGTCAGGATGTTAAATATCGCGTTATCGGGTATTTGAGCACCGCCGACAGGGCAGGGTCAGTTTTGGGGCCGGCTTTTATTGCGTTCTGTCACGTGGGCTATCACCGCCCCAATATGATCATACATGGCCTGTTCGGCGCGGTCCGGGTCGCGTGCGGCAATGGCATCGATAATGGCGCTGTGATGGTTTTGCACCATATCGTCAAATTGCGGCCCGGCAAAAATGTGAAACCGAATTTCATCCAGGGCGGTTTGCAAAACGTCATGCAGCATTTTCATCAGGTGATAATAAATGATGCTGCCGCTGGCCTTTGCGATCATCATATGCAGGCGGTGGTCATCCTCGGCGCGGTATTTAACCGCCCGTTTCGGGTCATGGGCGCGGGCAAAGGTGTTGCGTAATTCGGCCAGTTGTTCGTCGGTAGCGTTCAGGGCGGCCCGGCGAGCAGCCCATGTTTCCAGCGTGCGGCGCAGTTCCATTAAATCTGACAGATTGGTGATGGACCCGCGCACCAGATCGGTCATGGCGACATCCATTTCGATGCCGGTAGAGGATAAGACCTCGGTCCCGCCACCTTGCACGGCGCGCAAATATCCCCGGGTTTTAAGCTTTTGCAGGGCCGCGCGTACTGATACCCGGCTGACATTCATGTCTTCGGCCAGTTGGCGTTCACCGGGCAGGCGCTCGCCAGGCAAATAGTCGCCTGCGGCAAATTTGGCCAGCAGGGCATCGGCCACCCTGTCGGCGACGCGCTTGGGGCGTCCATCCTCGGGGGGGGCGATGCTGTTGTCGTCGCGGGGGATAGGCGGCACTGGCGGCATAGGCAACGGGTTCTCCGTGAACGGACGCGATGGTTCTGGCGAAATGGTCATGCCAGTTTACGTGAAGTTGTGGCGAAAATGAATTCCTTGCTGTCGCGATATTCGCTAGCTTGCCAGAATACGTGCAAATTGCTAGGCATTTGAAAGTGATTTCAGGCTGTCTGGCTTGCCCGCCCGCCAGACTTTTTATTTTATTGAATTTTCAGGAGACTTCGCGTGAGCCACCATCCCGCGCATCTGCTTTGCAGTGACGATCCCGCCCCGTTTGATGTTTTAAATGACGATGGCAAGGGACATGCGCTGTTTGTGTGCGATCACGCATCCCATGCCATTCCCCGGTCCCTTGGCACCCTTGGTCTGCCCGAGGCAGAGCGTAAACGCCACATTGGCTGGGATATTGGTGCGCGCAAGGTTACTGAAATTCTGTCGGAGCGCTTTGATTGCCCGGCCGTGCTGGGGGGATTTTCGCGGTTGGTGATTGATTGTAACCGCCAGCTTTGGGACCCGACCGGGATGCCCGAAGTTGCCGATAAAACCGTGGTGCCGGGCAACCAGAATGTATCGCCAAGCGAACATATGAAGCGGATTAAGGAAATTTTTCTGCCCTATCACTGGGCAATAGAAGAACGCATTGCCCGGTTTCATGCCCATAAAATTGCCCCGGCCATTTTAGCCATTCACAGTTTCACCCCGGTTTTTCAGGGATTTGAACGTCCGTGGGAAATTGGTGTTTTGTGGGATGAAGATGTGCGTATTCCCCGATCACTGCTGGAAAATCTGCGCACACAAAACCCGGATCTGACCATA
Source organism: uncultured Thalassospira sp. (assembly GCF_963976115.1). GTDB lineage: Bacteria > Pseudomonadota > Alphaproteobacteria > Rhodospirillales > Thalassospiraceae > Thalassospira. Next base: position 80,999 of record NZ_CAXBJJ010000009.1, on the reverse strand, counting down.
GGCGATAACGAACCCTATTCCGGGCGCCATATGGCCGATTACACCATTGATCACCATGCCGAGGCGGCTAATTTGCCGTGCGTATCAATTGAAATTCGTCAGGACCTGATTGATACTGACGCGGGCTGTGAAAAATGGGCGAAAATTCTGGGCGATGCTTTTGACAGCATCCTGGCCGACCCGAACCTTTACAAAATCCGGAGAGACTGATTTGCCAGCAATTTTGCGCAAGGAGCCGGGATTTACCATTGGGATTGAAGAAGAATTCTGGCTGGTTAACCGGCAAACGCGCGATGTTGCAACCGACCCGGCCGCCGGTTTTTTAACAGACTGCAAAGCAGAGCTTGGCGACCATGTGTCGAGCGAGTTTATGCGCTGCCAGGTTGAAATTGGCACCAGGGTCTGTGACAGTGCCGTCGATGCACAGGGTGAACTGACCCGTATGCGCGGTGTTTTGTGTGATGTTGCGGCCCGTCATGATATGTCGCTGTTGGCGGCATCAACCCATCCCTTTGCCCATTGGGACAGCCAGAAACATACCGAAGGCGAACGCTATAGCACCATTGCGCGCGATTTACGCACGGTGGTGGAACGGTTGCTGATTTGCGGCATGCATGTGCATGTCGGGATTGAGGATAACGACCTTCGCATCGAATTAATGGCGCAGGCAGCCTATTTTCTGCCCCATCTTTTGGCCCTTACCACGTCCTCGCCGTTTTGGCGAGGGCGTGATACCGGGCTTCAAACCTTTCGCCTGTCGGTGTTTGATAATTTGCCCCGTACCGGCTTGCCCGAAGTGTTTGGCTCGTGGGCGGAATATCGCCGTCATGTGGATATGCTGATCAATGCAGGCGTGATCGAGGATGGCACCAAACTCTGGTGGGATCTGCGGCCCAGTGATCGCTGGCCGACCCTGGAAATGCGCATTGCCGATGTGTGCACCAACCTGGAAGATGCGGTGTGCGTGGCATCGTTAACGCGCTGTATTTTTCGCATGCTCTATCGGTTGCGGCGCAATAACCAGCGCTGGCGGATTTATGCCAATATGCTAATCCGCGAAAACCGCTGGCGGGCCTGCCGCTATGGCAGCACCAATAGCGACAATGCCGGGCTGATTGACTTTGGCCGCGGCGAAATTGTGCCTTATGCCGATTTGCTCGAAGAAATTCTCGATCTTGTCCGCCCCGATGCCGAGCATTTTGGCTGTGTGGCTGAAGTGGAACATGCGCGTAAAATTCTGGAGCGCGGCACCAGTGCGGATCGCCAGCGCAACATCTATAATGCCGCGATTGACCGGGGTATTAGCCCGCGTGACGCGCTGGTGGAGGTGGCGGATTATCTGATTACGGAAACCAGCCCTGTCAGGACGAAACCGATTTAACTGCTGTGGGCCTGTCTGAAGGCTTGTCATCAATTGGTGCTTTGGGTATCGTCGCGCCGCCTTGAAATTTTGCGCTTCGCATTATGCGCAGCGCCCTGCATATCATCGGAGATCAGAGAATGACCGAAGTCGGAGGAATCGCAGCCGACCAGCTCGTATCCTATGTCGAGCGTATCGAGCGCCTTGAAGAAGAAAAGGCCAACCTGATGGCCGATATCAAGGAAGTTTACGGCGAAGCCAAAGCCCTTGGCTATGACGTGAAAATCCTGCGCCAGATTATCCGCCTGCGTAAAATTGAAGAACATGAACGTTCCGAACAGGAACAGATCCTTGAAGTTTACAAACGTGCGCTTGGCATGAGCTGATTTTCTCCTGTCTGATACTGACAGTCAGAAATGCTATCAAGGGCCTGCTGGTAACAGCGGGCCTTTTTGATTTGAGACGACGGAGTTTGCGATCATGACCCGATCCCGCCCCGAAATAACCGCCGAGGTTACCGAAGGTGTTTGCCGGTTGCTGCATCATCATAATATGGCGTGCATCACGGAATTGCGGTTGGGCAACGGGCGCAGGCTGGATGTATTGGCAATGGGCACAAAGGGCGAATTGTGGGCGGTCGAGGTCAAATCATCGGTCGAGGATTTTCGTGTGGATGCCAAATGGCAAAGTTACCGCGATTATTGCGACCGATTGTTCTTTGCCGTGCCAATGGAATTTCCGCGTGATTTGATCCCGGATGATCAGGGGTTGATTGTTGCCGACCGCTTTGAAGCCGCGATTATTCGCCCCGCCGAAGAAAGCAAGTTGAACGCCGCACGCCGCAAAAAGCTGCTGATTGATTTTGGCCGTTTGGCCGCCGGGCGCCTGCGCGGCGATGATAAAATGGATATGCTGATTTCTTGAGGTCCTCTTATGTGTAATTTGCTGGTATTTCTTGGAAGAAGTCGCTGACACAGGCAATCTCGGTATGAGATAAACAAATTATTGCGTGATGCGCATAGCGCAATTATAGTGACTTTATGATCAGGAGTTTTATTCATAAAGGCTTGGAGCAATTTTTTATGACCGGCAGTACCGCCGGTGTGCAAGCCAAGCATGCGGTCAAGCTGAGAATGCAGTTGGCGGCGTTGCATACGGCAACCCGAATAGATGATATGCGCGCTCCAGGCTGGCGATTACATCAACTGAAGGGGCAACGGAAGGACACTTGGTCAATTACCGTGAGTGGCAACTGGCGCATTACTTTTCGGTATCAAGATGGTGATGTACACATTGTAAATTACGAGGATTATCACTGATGACCATCCACCAATTTAATCCCCCACATCCAGGTGAATTTATTCGTGAAGTGTATTTGGAGCCGCTTGGTTTGTCAGCAAATGAAGCATCTCGGAAGCTTAAGGTACATTCATCGACTTTCGGTCGTCTTATCGGGGGGAAATCTGATGTATCCGCAGAGATGGCCGTGAGACTGGAAACTGTATTTGGTCGGTCCGCCGAAAGCTGGTTGGCAATGCAAGATCACTATGATCTCGCACATGCCCGCCCAAAATTAAATCTTTCCGGGTTAGAGCCGGTAAAGTTTGATTAACGCAGAATGCGATTACGAATGTTCAGCGCACTTCAAAATAACCGTTGATGTTACAGAGAGTGTGTAGGTGACGCAAAACGTAAAACGCCGCGGCAATTTGATGCTGCGGCGTTTTGATTGGTCAAACTAAAGCATTTTTCCTTTAATATGACCCATTTTGCCAGCTCAGTCTGCCGCCTGGCAAGGAGAAGTCCGCCGGGCGTAATGGGTTTACGGACAAGGATTTCGACGCGGCCAGGCGGCAGACTGAGCTGGCCCACAGGGTTTGATTTTGGCGGTGTTTGGCAGCGTTACACCGCTCGCCCGATGCGCCGCATCGCGCAGCGCGCTGTGCCTTGCCAAACGACACGCCAAAAACAAACAAAATGGGTCATATTAAAGGAAATATGCTTTATTTGGGTCACGGCTTCGGCGTGGCGGTATAGCGAGCGTGGCCGATGCCATGAAAGGGACGGGCTTTAGAGATGCCCGCACGCCAAGTGAGGGTCTCGTTGATCTGTTTTGATCAATGAGATTTGATATTATTCCGCAGCCTGTAAATGTTCGGGCGGGTTGTGGAACTGCTGACGCAATTCGTCCTCGCGTTCTTTGACCCTGGCGAGATTGGCATCCTTAACGTGACCATAGCCGCGAATTTGTTCGGGCAGGGCCAAAAGGGCACCGGCAATGCGGTCATTGTTGGTGTTCAGGCCCGCAATCACTTCGTCCACCAATTGTTCGTATCGGGCAATCAGGGCGCGTTCGGTTTTGCGTTCGCGGGTTTTGCCAAACGGGTCCATCGCGGTGCCGCGCAGGAACTTGAATTTCGCCAACACACCAAAGACCTGCATCATCCAAGGGCCAAAAACCTGCTTTTTCAAATGCCCGCTTGTCATGTCGCGGGTGGCAAGGGCGGGCGGGGCCAAATGGAATTTGACCTTGTATTTGCCGGTAAAGTTTTTGCGCAATTTGGCGGTAAAGGCCGGGTCGGTATAAAGACGGGCGACTTCGTATTCGTCCTTATAGGCCAGCAGTTTGAAATAGTATTTTGCCGCAGCCTTGGCGAGATGATCATGCCCGTCGCCCAATTTTTGTTCGGCGCTCGCCACTTTACGCACCAATGCTTCATAACGGTTGGCATAGGCTGCGTTTTGATAGCCGGTCAGGAATGTTTTACGCTTTGCAACCATGTCATCAAGGGTGGTGGCAATGGGGTGGGCCTGTTTTTCGTTCGGGCCAATGACATCAATCACTTTTTGCGGATCATGGGCAAACAGACGGCCCCAGTAAAAGGACTGCTTGTTCATCTCAATCGCGACACCGTTAAGGTCAATCGCCTGCATCAGGGCATCTTCGGTAATCGGGATCAATCCGCGTTGCCATGCCACCCCCAGCATGAACAGGTTGGTGGCGATGGAATCGCCCATTAAACGGGTGGCAACGTCGCTGCCTTCGACAAAGCTGACGGCATCGGCCCCACAGGCGTCGGCAATGGCCTTTTTATGCTCGTTGCTTTTTAGCTCGAAATCCGGGTTACGGGTAAAGGCCCCGGTGATGGTTTCATGGGTGTTGATCACGGCCCGGGTAAAGTTGCGCCGCATTTTGGCAAGGCCTTCAAAGCTGGCCGCCACCAGCAAATCACAGCCCAAAACCACATTGGCTTCACCCGCCGGGATGCGGGCGGCGTGAAGTTTTTCCTGGGTATCGGCAAAGCGGATATGGCTGACAACCGCGCCGCCTTTTTGCGCCAGACCGGCCATATCAAGCCCGACAATGCCTTTGCCTTCAATATGGGCGGCCATGCCCAAAAGCGCGCCAATGGTGACAACGCCGGTGCCGCCGACCCCGGTTACCAGCACCGACCACGGCTCTGTCAGGGATGGAAGCACGGGTTTGGGCAAGGATGCAAAAACGGCATCGCCATGCTGATCGCCTTTGGCGGCGGCTTCGGGTTTGCGCAGGGTGCCGCCTTCGATGGTGACAAAGCTGGGGCAAAAGCCGTTCAGGCAGGAAAAGTCCTTGTTACATGCCGATTGGTCAATGGCACGTTTGCGGCCAAATTCGGTTTCAACCGGTATAACGGCCAGGCAGTTGGATTTTTCGCCACAATCGCCGCAGCCTTCGCAGACCAGATCATTGATGAAAACCCGTTTGGGCGGATCGACCATCAGTTTGCGTTTGCGACGCCGCCGCTTTTCCGCTGCACAGGTTTGATCAAAGATCAGGATCGAGGTGCCGGGAACCTCGCGCAGTTCTTTTTGGGTTTCATCAAGCGTATCGCGATGGCGAATATCAACACCCGGGGCAAAATGGGCATCAATCGGATATTTGTCAGGTTCGTCGGATAAGACGATGATGCGGGTTGCCCCTTCATCGGCCATTTGTCGGGTGATTTGCGGAACACTGATCGGTCCGTCTACCGGTTGGCCGCCGGTCATGGCAACGGCATCGTTAAACAGGATTTTATAGGTAATATTCACACCCGATGCGACAGCCGCGCGAATGGCAAGCGAGCCGGAGTGATAATAGGTACCATCGCCAAGGTTTTGGAAAACGTGTTTTGTGGTGGTGAACGGTGCCTGGCCAATCCATGTCGCCCCTTCGCCGCCCATATGGGTAAAGGTTTCGGTAGAACGATCCATCCAGTTGACCATGTAATGGCACCCAATACCGGCCAGCGCGCGGCTGCCTTCGGGCACTTTGGTTGAACTGTTATGCGGGCAGCCAGGGCAAAACCACGGAATACGTGCAACCTCGGGTCGGGGTTCGGCAATTTCGAGTTCTTTTTGCGCCAGCCATTCGATGCGTTCATGAATTTCGGGGCTGTCAAAAAAGCGGTTGATGCGCGCGGCCAAAACCTGTGCAATGCGGGCCGGGGTCAACTCATCCATCGAGGGCAGGTTCCAGTTGCCCTGTTCGTCGAACTTGCCAATCACGGTGGGGCGCACATCTTCGCGCCAGTTATAAAGCTGTTCTTTAATCTGGTTTTCCATCACCGCGCGTTTTTCTTCAACAACGATGATTTCTTCCAACCCTTGGGCAAATTCGCGCACATCATCGCGGTTCAGCGGCCAGCTCATGCCGACTTTCAAAACCCGAATGCCAATATTGGCGGCGTCGGTTTCAGAAATGCCCAAATCGTCAAATGCCTGCATAACATCCAGATAAGCCTTGCCGGTGGTGATAATGCCCATGCGCGGGGTGGGGCTATCAATCACAATGCGGTTCAACTTGTTGGCACGGGCATAGGCCAGGGCAGCGTATAGTTTGTATTTCATCAGGCGCTGTTCCTGATCCTTTGGCGTGTCGGGCCAACGGATGTGAACACCCCCTTCGGGCAGGGCAAAATCGGGAATAATCGGGGCAACGCGGCCCGGGGCGACATCAACGGCAGCCGAACTTTCAACGGTTTCGGCAATGGTTTTCATGGCGACCCAGCAACCCGAATAGCGGCTCATGGCCCAGCCATGCAGGCCAAAATCGATAATATCCTGCACGCCCGACGGGTTTAAAACCGGGATTTGCGCATCAATAAAGGCATATTCGGTTTGGTGGGGCAGGGTTGATGATTTGCACGAATGATCATCCCCCGCCAGCACCAGTACACCGCCATTTTTTGCCGTACCGGCATAATTGGCATGTTTGAATACATCGCCCGACCGGTCCACTCCCGGGCCTTTGCCATACCACAAACCAAAAACGCCATCATATTTGGCGTCGGGATACATGTTGACCTGCTGGCTGCCCCAAATCACGGTTGCGGCAAGGTCTTCGTTAACACCGGGCTGAAATTCGATCTGCTGTCTGGTCAGGAATTTTTGTGCCCGCCATAATTGCTGGTCCAGCCCGCCCAGTGGCGATCCGCGATACCCTGAAATACATCCGGCGGTGTTTAAACCGGCGCGTGCGTCTAACTGCCTTTGCATTAAAGGCAGGCGCACCAGCGCCTGGATACCGGTCAGGTAAATGCGGCCTTCTTCCAGGGTATATTTGTCGTCCAGGGTAACTGTTGCCAACTTTGCCATGATGATGACCTCTCTGGTCTTTGTCTCTTGCGGGAAGCCTCCGGGGTCTTTCGCTTTTTATTGTTTGATATGGGTCGCACGGGTGCGATGCGAAATGCCCGTTATTCTTATAATAATGGTAATGAATGCTGACCTTTTTTCAATCACTCTCGCAGTGCAATGATCAAAACGCCCGATTGCAGGGGTTGACGTTACGTCAACTTGTTATTTGCTTATTCCGGTACCGATTTGCCCGCAATTATATTGCGCGCCTTGTGCGCTGCGAAGTTTTTGCGGGGTGCGAGTCCGTCTTTGCCTTTGACCATCGTGATGTTATCATCGGTCAGTATCTGTTTGCCCTTCGTCAGGAGCCCTGAAATGGAGCAACGTCTTAGTCTGGTGACGCTCGGTGTGCGCGATCTTGCTGCTGCGCGGAATTTTTACGAGCAGGGGCTGGGCTGGAAAGCCACCAGTGCGGTCGAAGGCAAGGTGGTTTTCTATCAGATGAATGGCATGATCATTGGCTTGTTTGGCCGCGATGATCTGGTGAAGGACGGGAACTTTACCGATAGCGGGGCCCGTTTTTCCGGCATTACATTGGCGTATAATGCCCGGAGCGAGGCCGAGGTTGATGCGACAATGACGGAGGCAAAAAAGGCGGGGGCGGTTATTCAGAAACCGGCAGAGAAGGTTTTTTGGGGCGGCTATTCGGGATATTTTCGTGACCTTGATGGCCATCCCTGGGAAGTTGCCTATAATCCGTTCTGGAACATCACTGAAGACGGCCAGATGGTGATACCACAAGACTGACGGCGCAAAAACGTGCCAGTGCGATGACGATCAATGATGACCTGCCACATTGTGACGGGGGAGGTCATTTTTTAGTTCGTAAGTGGGTCAGATAATAAAGCAGCCCACCTGCGAGCAAGCCCCAAAATGCACCGGAAATACCATAGAATGACAGCCCGGCCGCCGTGACCAGAAAGGTGACTGCGGCGGCCTCGCGGCTGTTTTCATCGCGAAAGGCGGCAACCGCCGAACTGGAAAAAGCACCAATCAGCGCAAGGCCTGCAACCGCCTCGATCAGGATGGAGGGTGCCAGACTGACAAGGGCCGTGATGATTCCGGCCAACAGGCCAAACAGAACATAAAACATACCGGCAAAAATGGCGGCCCAATATCGCTTTTTCGGGTCAGGATGGGCATCCTCGCCAGCGCACATGGCAGCCGTGATGGCGGCAAGGTTTACCGCATGGCCGCCAAAGGGGGCGGAAAGCAGCGAAAATATGCCGGTTGCGGCGAAAAGTGGGCCAGGGGCGGTATTATAATTATGCGCACGCAAGACGGCGGTGCCGGGAATATTTTGTGAGGCCATTGTGACAATGAACAAGGGCAGGGCGATGCCCACCAGCCCGGCGAGGGTGAATTCTGGAACAACAAATTCGACAGGTGGCACCAGCGATAAATTCAAACCGTCGACGGCCCCGTTCGGAAAGCTGACCCCGAATGCCAGTACCAGCACAAAGGCGGCCAAGGCCGCAGGCACAGCAAATAACCGGTTGAATCGGCCAACAATGAGCCATGCCAGTACAATTGGCAGGCCCAGCAAGGGGCTAAACGCCACCGCCTGGATGGGGGCCAGGCACAAACCCAGCAACACACCGGCCAGCATGGCATTGGCGAGCGGTGCGGGTATAGCGGCCACAGCCTTGCCCAATGGTTTCCAGATGCCACAAATGATAATCAGGATGGCGGAAACGATAAAGGCCCCAACCGCGACCGGAAAGCCGCCTTCGATGGCCCCCGATGTTGCCAGTAACGCGGCACCGGGTGTCGACCACGCAATGCTGATTGGCATACGGGTTTTAAGCGACAGGACAATGGCACAAATCCCCATCGAGATTGAAACAGCCATCAGACCTGACGCCGCTTCGAACGGGGTCGCCCCAACGGCAGCCAACCCTTGCAGAACCACGGCAAACGAACTTGCAGCACCGACAAAGGCCGCCAGAAAACCCATAAAAAAGTTCTGGGCAGAAATATCACGTAGCATCAGTGGGCTCCGGCAAGGTGGGGCGTGGTTGTGAGGTGCGAAGCTAGCCAATGTTTGGTTTTTTATCTACAAAAATGTCGCCTTGGACGCGCCAGCGCCCCGATGCTGCTTTGATGTTTGCAACGGACATAAATATGGCGCGTAACCTGCGTTGGTTACGCGCCGGTTCAATTGCAAAAAAAACAAAAGCTTAGCTGCGGTAATGAACAGCCCCTTTGCCCGCATTCCTTTAATCAGATCGTAAATTCCAGCCAGCAATCAACCTTACCGATGATTGCGGGTTTCGTTTCGTGCGGGATAAAAAAGAGCCCGTTTGAAGGGCCCTTTTAATTTATTAACGTTCGGTAATTTTGAATTCTATGCGTCGGTTTCGGCGATAGGCGATTTCGTCGTCGCGGTTATCAAGGGGTTGATATTCGCCAAAACCAGCCGCCACCAGGCGACGGGGCGGCACACCTTGGTCGATCAGAAATTTCACCACCGAAATCGCGCGGGCAGCAGACAATTCCCAGTTTGATTTGAAATCATTATTGCGGATCGGAACCTTGTCGGTATGGCCGTCTACGCGCATGACCCAGTCAATATCGTCGGGAATCTCGGTTGAAATCTGCTTTAGGGTATCGGCCAGCTTGGCAAGTTGGACTTTACCGTCTTCGCCAATATCGGCAGAGCCGGATGCAAACAAGACTTCGGACTGGAAGACAAAACGGTCACCGACCACACGGATATTCTGACGATCCCCCAGAACCTGGCGCAGCCGACCGAAAAACTCGGACCGGTAGCGTTGCAATTCCGCGACCTTTGTTGCCAGTGCCGCGTTCAGGCGTTGGCCCAGATTAACAATCTGTGCGTCTTTGTCCTTGCTGTCGGCTTCGGAAATTTCCAAAGCATCCTGCAATTTTGAAAGTTGCTGACGCACCGCCAGCAATTGCTGGTTAAGGGCCTCAACCTGGGCACGCGCGGATTCACTGATGTCTTTTTGATCATCAAGCTGGCTTGCGCGTTGCGCCAGAAGTTTCGCCAGTTCATCGATCCGCGATTTCTGGTCTTGCTGGGTTTCGTCGGCTTTTTCTTCCAGCTTGGTCAGTTCGGATTTCTTGTCTTCCAGGGCAGCCAGGGCGGCGAGCAGTTTCTTTTCCTGTTCGGCGGCCGACATTTGCGCTGATGAAAGTTTGTCGGCCAGCGCAGAAACCCGGTTTTTCAACGCATCACGATCATCGCTGGTGGTTGAAAGTTCGGTGGTCAGCTGGGTGAGTTCCAGTTGCATTTCCTGGTTGTTGTTGCGTTCAAGCGACAACAGGTTGGTCAGTTCATTGACCTGTGATGTTAAATCGCTCAGGGCCTTGTCACGACCCGACAGGGCCGCGCCCAGATAAACCTGTGCGACGACAAAGATCATCAGCAAAAAGATGATCACCATCAAAAGTGTTGCCAGGGCGTCGACAAAGCCCGGCCAGGTATTTACATCGCGACTGCGGCGGCGAGACAAGCCGGACATGGGATTAACCCTCCTCGGCGATCGCGGCGATGGTACGTGCCAGAAGTTTTATTTCACTGCGAATTTCCTGGGTCTGCTGCTGGCGCCCCATGGTCAGTTCATCGGCAACGCGACCAACCTGGTTATCAAGCGAACGGATATGCGCACGGGTGTTGTCATCAATGCCAAAGCTGCCGCCTTTCATTGAATCTGACAATTGATCAAGCACCGGTTTGAGGTGCATCTGGCTTTCCGCGAGCTTGACCATCAATTGCTGTTCTGCCTTCATCTGGTCGGTCAGGGTCGACAGTTTGTCGGCAAGATCGATCAGGGTGTTGTGCGACTTGATTTGCGAAGATTCAGAACGCTGGATCGAGTTTTGCAACCCTTCCATATTATCCGCCATCTGTTCAATCAGGGCCGAAAGATAGGCCGGAACCGACTGTTCCCCGTCCGAAAGCGGCCCGCCCGACGAAACACGGGTGAAGCTCGACATCCATTCTTCAAGTTCGTTAAAGAAACGGTTCTGTGCCTGCCCTGCCTGCATGTCGAGAAGACCAAGGGCCAGCGATCCTGCCAGACCAAACAGCGACGATGAAAACGCCGTGCCCATGCCATTTAGCGGTTTGGCCAAGCCTTCCTTAAGCTGGCCAAACCATAATTCCATATTGCCGCCGCCGCCAACATTGACGTTTCCGATCACGTCGGCAACCGAGTTAACGGTTTGCAGCAACCCCCAGAATGTGCCGAGCAAGCCCAGAAACACCAGCAAGCTGACCAGATATCGCGATAATTCGCGGCTTTCATCGAGGCGCGAGCGGATCGAGTCGAGGATGGTGCTGGTCGCCAGCGTGGAAAGCTGTGGCCGGTCGCGGCGCTGTTCCTGCATGATGCGCGCCATCGGTGCCAGCAATTTGGGCGTGTCTTGCGCGCTCAGGCCGGGGCGGTTACGACGGAAATCTTCAATCCAGGCCACTTCCGGGTTGAGGCTGAACGCCATGCGGAACGTATAAACAACACCGATAATAAACACGCCGATGATCAGGCCGTTCAAAACAGCACTTGCCAGAAACGCAGCCGACAGGGTCGGATATAACAGGGCGGCGATGGCGACGATCACGACTGTGAAAATGCCCATCCGTGTCAGATAGGCGCCAGGTTTGGTGATAACCGGAATGCTGGCCGCGCCGTTGGACGCATTGTTGCTCATGACAGATAAATCCTAGCGTTGAACGGTTTTAACATCGACACGGTCGGCCGGGCCGGAGGGGACATTGGCACCGAGTGCGCGGACATCAATCCGGGTGGATCGCACGCCGCTATCGATCAGGTAAGAGCGGACCTGCAAGGCCCGCGAAAGCGAAAGGCGGCGGGCTTTGCTGGCATTTTGGGATTCACCTGCGGCATATGCCTGAAGCTGCACACGCAAATCTTCATTTTTGGCCAGCATTCCAACAATCGCATCAAGGCTTTTCCTGGTGCTATTGTCGAGTTCGAAGCTGTTTTCGCTAAAGGGAAGGCTGTAATCGCCACCTGCCGCTGGCACCGCTTTGGGTTTATCCATTGCCTGTGACACCGGCGCAGAGGCGGTTTCACGCGGCAAAGGCTGCAATTGCGATTTTTGTTGCGGCTTTGGCATCTGGCGTGGTTCAGGCAGCGGATCTGCTTTTTTTACAGCGGGTTTGGGGGCGGGCGGTTTTGGCATTGCGCGCGATTGCTGATCAAGCATTTTCTGCGGTGATGTCGTGGTGTCCGGCGTCGGTGCGGGCGAAGTTGGCACCGCATTTTCTTTTTTCAAAGGCACGGGGCCCACGGAGGGGGTGTCTTTTGGTTTTGGTACCGGCTTGGCAGCATTTTTGTCTGGCAACGGAACCGTTTTTACCGGCGGCACCGCCATTTTGTTTTTGGGCGTTTCGCGCGTCGTATCAAGATGCGGTTCTGTGATTTCAGGTGCTGCTGGCACAACAACCTTGGGGCGGCTTGTCGCGTTGTCGGCAATCTGGACCGGTTTTGCCGCATTTGATGCTGGCGGTGTCGCCGGGGTCGCGGCCAACAGGCTGGCAGGTTTCGTTGCCGGGGCAGGGGCCGGGGTGGGTGCTGTGGCGGGGACCGCTACCTGCATGTTTTGAACCGCAGAAACGTTTGTCGCATTCGCGATCATGGTCGTATCTTTGGGACGCGGCTGGTCGTCAAGCGAAATAGGGGCCGGTTGTTGGACCGGTCGCACCAGATGAATAACCTGTGGTGCGCCGTCATCGGCGATGTCAGAGGCAAGGGGACCGCCAAGATTGCCTGTTGTGCGTGCAGAGACAGGCGCAGGCGACCGGGTTATTTGTTCAACAGCCGGGCGTGCGGGAAACGATACCGGCGCACGCAGTTGGACACGCTCGACCGGAGGCCGCAAAATCACACGTTCTTGTGCGCTTTGCGGCGCGTCGTCTGTCGGGATTACACCCGCGCCATCGATCACCACGGTTTCCATATCGCCAATATCGGTGCGGCTATTGGGGGCTCCGGTCTCGAATCGCGGACTGTCTGACGGTGGTGAAAGCAGCAATTGCGGTGCTAAAAAACGCGATTTTGGCGGGGTTTGCGGATAGATCAGAAGTTGGCTATCGATTCTGATGCGCTGATTTGTATCCCGGCTGGAAAGTGAACGATCACGGGTGTCGGTTTGGCTGTTCCCAAGCTGTTCAAGAACGCCCCAGTCAACCTGGACATTGCTGCCAGGCATTGCCGTGGAAAACGATCGGGCACTGGCACCATGGCTGGTCACCATCAATGTTCCGAGCGCTGCCGCAATGGCAATCGCCGAAATCTTTGTATTCCCCTTCATCAATTCGCAGGCCCCTTGTTATCCTGTTTTCTGATCGCTCGCATTGAATGCGATTTTTGTGACGATCTTACGGCACTGCTTGTGCCACCCCTGTTCCGTTACGGGGCTTCCCTCCCGAACGGTCCTTTGGCACCATAACTTACCATATTGTTGCCGACAACCGGTTTGACCTGAACACAAAAAAGGCATCCACAATAATTTGTGAATGCCTTTGTGTCGTTTGTCAAAAACAGTTCCGAATTATTCGGAAACGGCTTTCTTCAAGGTCTTGGCCAGAACCGGCTGAATCGAGTCATTTGCGGCAATCACACTGCCGGTACCAAGCATATTGGTGCCGCCATTGATGTCGCGAATATAACCGCCCGCTTCGGTAACCATCAAAATGCCAGCGGCAATATCCCACTGGCTCAGATGTGTTTCCCAGTAACCGTCATAACGACCGGCGGCAACATAGGCCAGATCAAGCGATGCGGCACCGAAACGGCGCACACCGGAACAACGATCCATCACAGCATGAAGCTGTTTTTCAAACACGGCATGATCGCCACGTCCGACATGAGGAACCCCGCATGCCAGCACACAATCATTTAGACGGCGACGGCCTGAAACACGCAGGCGGCGGTTGTCAAGATACGCGCCAACGCCTTTTTCAGCCCAGAAGAACTCGTCCTTGGCCACGTCATAGATAATGCCGGCAATGATTTCATCACCACGTTGCAGGGCAACGGAAATGGCAAAATGCGGAATGCCGTGCAGGAAGTTGGTGGTGCCATCAAGCGGGTCAATGATCCAGCGGTGTTCCGGATCGCGGCCGATGATTTCGCCCCCTTCTTCAAGCAAAAAACCATATCCGGGGCGGGCCCGTTCCAGTTCTTCACGCAGGCGTTTTTCGGCACGATGATCTGCCGCCGAGACAAAGTCACCGGGGCCTTTCATCGATACCTGAAGATTTTCGACTTCACCGAAGTCGCGCTTAAGTCCATAGGCCGCCTTTTCGACGGCCTTGAACATAACATTGATATTTGCTGAACGACGGGCGGCGCCACGCACGGCTCATCTCCCGGTGTTTGAATGTGTCTGAAAAAACGCGACGTTAGTCTTTTGCGCGCTCAAGATAGGTGCTTTCGGCAGTGTTGATCACGATGCGCGTACCCGATTCAATGTGCGGCGGCACCAGAATACGAACACCGTTTTCAAGAACGGCCGGTTTATAAGACGAAGACTGGGTCTGACCCTTGACCACGGCATCAGCTTCCACGATCCGGAAGGTGGCGTGTTCGGGAATGGTCGCGCTGATCGGTTCATCTTCAAAGGATTCGACGGTAACAACCATCCCATCCTGAAGGAATACCGCAGGTTCGCCAATCAGTTCGGAATTGACTGTGATCTGTTCGAAGGTTTCGCTGTCCATCAGGGTCAGCATGTCGCCTTCGGCAAACAGGAACGTGTAGTCCTTCTGGTCAAGGCGAACACGTTCGACGGTTTCAGACGCACGGAAGCGTTCATTCAGCTTCGTATTGTCTCGCAGGTTTTTCAGTTCAACCTGGTTAAATGCACCGCCTTTACCCGGCTTTACTGCATTGGTCTTCACTGCGCGCCACAAGCTGCCATTATGTTCAATAATGTTGCCCGGACGGATTTCGTTGCCGTTGATTTTCATGGCATCAACCGTTCTTTCAGATCACAGATTCACAATGTTAAAAAAAGTGGCGTCTAAGTACCAGTTTGTCGGAAGCCTCGCAAGTCCCTTCATGGCGGTTAAACGCATGTTGGCCCCTGTGTGTTTGCATGGCTTGGCCGTTTACGGGCAACGGGGCTTCGCCATCGGCCTGTTATTTTGCCGCTTTTGGCGGGCTTGCTCGAATGCGGCGGCAATTTTACGTTCGAGGATCGGAAAACTGAACGTCAGGACCATCGCAAGAACAGCCGCCAGCCCTGCTACGGCATATATGTCATGCGCCTGTGTCGCGCCTTGCGAAAACATCCAGGCAAAAATATAGGCAAATGCTGCCTGAGCAATGGCAAACAGGGTTGTGGCAAAGCTCCAGGCTTGATGACGCGCTTCGGCATTATCAATCAGTTCATGGATCCAGCCCAGAATAAGGGAAACAACACCAGGCACCGTTGCACCTACGACAAAGGCGGATGCTAAAAGCATGGCATGGTTATCGCTCAGGGCCGGGAGAACCGTCATCACCATATCGATCAGAAAAATCCAGACCAGCGTTACCCGAAACCCGAACCGGTCGCCCAATTTGCCAAATGTGACCGGCCCCAAAAGTGCGCCGACGCCAAATACAGTCCAGCACAGGCTGGCGAACCCGTCACCCAGTGCGAGAATGCGCGCCGTATAGTCGACCAGAAAAACCATATGAGGCACCAGCGAGATGGCGGCAAGGGCATAAACAAGGCCAACCAGCCATACGGTGAAGTGTGGCCATTCGGGTTTTATGGTCAGCACGGGGCGCTTTGGCGGGCGGTTGCGGCCTGATGCGGGGCCGGTTTTGGGCGATATGTGATCCGCGGGTAGAAAAAACCACGCCGAGATCATACATGCGACGCAGGTTATGCCAAGCCCGACCCAAGCCCAACGGAGGTCATGACCGATCAATATCGGCACAATCGTTCCGGAAAGGATAATGCCGGTGCCAATGCCGCTAAAAATCAGGCCCATGGCGAAGCCGCGTTTGGCAACCGGAACCGAGGGCAGGATGGCCGGGGCGGTAAGGACAATCAGAAAGCCGCCGCTGATGCCCGATAAGATGCGCCACGGGAAAAACCACCAAAAGGAAGCCGGTTGCCAGCAGGCAAAAAAGCTGATGGCGGCACCCAGCATGGCAAGGCGTAAGGCCATGCGGTTTCCAAGTTTTGCCGCCAAAAATCGTGCGCCTGACGCGCCGAGAAGATAACCGGCAAGATTGGCCGCCCCCAGATAGGCGACATTGCCGGCTGAAAACCACTGTTGATGGATCATCGCGGGGATCAGGGCCGAATAGGCAAAGCGCGACAGACCCACTCCGATGAACGACGTGCAAAAACCGGCCCAGATATTAAGCCAGTTATTGGATGAAAGGCGGGAAACACTGGAAATACGAGGCATCAAGCTGTCCTGAACGGGGGAACTGACGTGATGCTAGGGGGAAATTAGTATCATTAAAAACGAATTATAATGATATCAGTGATCGTTATTTAAGATATTACGCGCAAACTGGCATTTGGCGCTGTCTGCCGGGAGTGCCGATCATCATCGGCGTTAACGTTATCCCAGTGATTTTGGATGGTCTGAAACAGGGCGGTGCGGGCGCTGGTGGGCAATGCGTCCTTGTGCTGAATGAAAACGGTTTCAACATGGGCACAGCTTGCGGGCAGGGCATGAAGGGATACCGGGCCAATGCGGTTGATATGCGCTAAAAGCGCGCGCGGCAGCATGGTAATGCCCAACCCGGCCGATACACAATTAATCACGGTTTCCAGCGTGCCAAATTCCAATACCGGTACATTCTTGCGGCCAAGACGGGTCAAAAAATCTTCCAGCATAAACCGGTATTGGCAACCGGCATTCATGACGACAATGCGCAAACGGGTATCATCACATTGTTCGGCAATCGAGGTCATGTCTGGCGGGCCGTAAATCGCCAGTTCTTCGCTAAAGCAGGGGGATGCTGTTAAATTGGGGTGGTTAACCGGCCCGCATACGAAGGCACCATCAAGTTTGTGGTCCAGCACAGAACCGATCAGGTTTGCTGTGGTTTCGGTTCGCAAATTCAAGTCGACGTCAGGATATTGCCGAAGAAATTTGGCCAGCACGGGCGATATGCGCAATGCTGCGGTTGTTTCCTGTGATCCGATTTTAAGCGGACCTTTGGGAATACCATCATCAAGTGTCGCCTGCCGGGCTTCCCCCATCAAATGGGCAAGCCTTTCATAATAAGGCAGCAAGCGTTGCCCGGCCGCACTTAGTTTGACGCCACGATGATGGCGTTCAAACAGGGACGTTCCCAGGTTTTCCTCCAGGGTCCGTATCCGTGCGGTAATGTTCGATTGAACGGTATTTAGTTCTTCGCCAGCTTTGCGCATACTGCCCAGTCTGGCGACAGTGGCAAAGATCTGTAAATCTGCAATATCCATGTCTGACAGGCCTGCTTTCAGAGGTTCAGCAGCGGTTCAGGCGAACACGAAACCAGACAAAGCATAAGCCGCAATCACGGGCAGGGCAATATCTTGCCTATTCTGCCGTCAGGCCTTCGCTGGCTGTTGCAATGGCGCGTGCAATGGCAATGGCCCCGGCTTCCGGCCCGTTTGGGTGATTCCAGACAGCACCGCTAACGGCAACAAAATCTGCCCCGGCCTTCACCAGCGGTGCCAGATTATCGGCATTGATGCCGCCAATGGCAACACAGGGAACGGTCGTAAATGTCGTCCAGATTTCGATAATTTCGGGTTCAACCCATGTGCCGGGCTCTTTGGTGGTGGTGGGAAAAAAGGCACCAAAGGCAACGTAATCGGCCCCTTTGTCGCCCACATCCATGGCCCGGTGGCGGGAATCGTAACACGAAACGCCCACAACATGTTCTTCGCCCATGATCTTGCGCGCATCGGCGTAGCTGCCGTCTTCGGCACCGATATGCACGCCGTCACAGCCGGTTTTATGGGCCAGATCGGGGCGGTCATTTAAAATCAGGGGAATGTCGCGTTTGCTGCAAACAGGCAAAATCTTTTTGACAGCGGCAATGATGCCTTCGTCATTGATGTCTTTCAGGCGCAACTGAACACAGGCAACCGCGCCGGTATCAAGCACACGGGCCAACAGATCCGGGAAGGTTGCCAGATCAATGCCGGGCGGTGTCAGCAGATAAAGACCGGTTTGTTCGTCGCTATTCACGGCTGATATTCCTGTTTGCAATTACTGCGCCTGTTTAACGCGCCCGGGCGGACTTGGCAATCAAAGCTGTTCAAATCTGGCGCGCAGGCGTTTTTCCAGTTCATGTTCGGGCAGGAAATGGTCATCCATATCGTAAAATGCCAAGGCATTTATGACGAGGGTTTCGGTGCTGTTCCGGGCAGGGGCGTCAAAAACCATATTAGTCCAGACCTGGCATCCGATCTGATGGGCAATGTCGCGCAAACTTGCCAGGGCAGGAGGGCTGACATCGCCCACAAAAACATGTTCGATCCCCGATTCCAGCGCCGATAAGGCTTGCCCGGTATGGTGCGCGCAATCAATGGCCCCGGTGAGGGGGGTATGAGGCCAGTCGCGGCGCACGTTTTTCAGCAAGGCGGCAAACCATTTTGCGCCATGGGTTTCACCGCAATTTTCCGGGCCATGCAAAACAAAGGGTGTTTTGCCCATAACGCGACACGCAACTGTGGCGCCGGTAAAATTATGAATGCGGATGTGAAATAGCGATGCTGTCATAGCGGTCCGGTCTGTGGCAGAACGCGTCATTATTCAGGCTGGCGCGGTAAAATGCAGCCATAAAAATGGGGCGATCCGAAGATCGCCCCAGAAATTTGTGCAATCGATAACGATTACAGATATTTCGCCATTTCCACAGCGGTATCGGACATCCGGTTCGAAAAGCCCCATTCGTTATCGTACCACGACAGGATACGCACGAAGTTGCCACCAACCACCTGGGTCTGGGTCGCATCAAAGGTTGAGCTGTTCGGGTTGTGATTGAAATCAATCGACACCAGCGGTGCTTCATTGACGCCAAGCACACCTTTCAGGCGGCCATTTGCGGCTTCGGCGATCGCAGCATTGATTTCTTCGGCAGTCGTATCACGACCGGCAACGAAGGTCAGATCGACCATCGAAACGTTCGGGGTCGGAACGCGAATAGCGGTGCCGTCCAGCTTGCCTTTAAGTTCCGGCAGAACCAGACCAACAGCCTTGGCCGCCCCGGTCGAGGTCGGGATCATGGAAAGCGATGCCGCACGGGCGCGGTGCAGGTCCTTGTGCAGGCTGTCAACCGTGTTCTGGTCGCCGGTAAAGGCGTGAACGGTGGTCATGAAGCCTTTGGTGATGCCAACGGTTTTGTTCAAAACATCGGCCACCGGTGCCAGGCAGTTGGTGGTGCAAGATGCGTTTGAAACAATCACGTCATTGGCGGTCAGGCTGTCGCTGTTAACACCATAAACAACGGTTTTGATATCGCCCTTGGCCGGGGCGGAAATCAGAACGCGTTTTGCACCTGCGGTCAGGTGTTTGCCTGCACCGGCTTCGTCAAGGAAGATACCTGTGCATTCAAAGGCAATATCAACATTCAGTTCACCCCAGGGCAGGTTCGCCGGGTCACGTTCGGAACATACCTTGATCGCCTTGCCGTCGATGACCAGATCATTGCCTTCGGCTTTAACATCGTTGGCAAGCGTGCCGTGGACAGAATCATATTTCAGCAGGTGAGCATTGGTTTTAACATCGCCGAGATCGTTGATGGCAACGACTTCAAGGTCGGTGCGGCCGCTTTCGACAATCGCACGCAGAACCAGACGACCGATACGGCCAAAACCATTAATCGCAACACGAATAGCCATTCATACCTCCAAAAACACACTGATTGTGACCGGACGGTCAACCCCCACAGACGGGGACAATCAAAAAGGCCGGATCGGCATCTTACCGGTCCGGCCCGAAAATTAAACCAGTTCCTTGGCCGCTTTGACCATGGCATCGGCGGTAATGCCGAAATGTTCGTACAGTTCAGGTGCCGGTGCCGACGCCCCAAAGCCATGCAGGCCAATGATCTTGCCATTGTCGCCCACGTATTTTTCCCAACCGAAAACCGACAGGGCTTCGATGGCGATACGCGGGGCCGTGCCCAGAACGCTTTTGCGATATTCGGGTGACTGTGCATCGAACAGTTCCCAGCACGGCAGCGAAACAACCGCCGCCGAAATGCCGTCGGCTTTCAGTTTTGCCTGGGCATCAACCGCAATTTCTACTTCCGATCCGGTGGCAATCAGGGTGACCTGGGTGTCGCCTTCGGCCTCGGAAATGATATAACCGCCGCGTGCAACCAGGTTGTCTTCGCGGTATTCGGTGCGCAGGGTCGGCAAATTCTGGCGGCTAAGGGCCAAAACCGTCGGGCCGCTTTCATTGGTAATCGCCAGGGCCCATGCTTCGGCGGTTTCAATCGCATCGGCCGGACGGATCATGGTGACATTGGGCATGGCACGCAGGGAGGCAACATGCTCGACGGGCTGATGGGTCGGGCCGTCTTCGCCAAGACCGATTGAATCGTGGGTCATGACATAAACAACGCGCTGGCCCATCAGGGCTGACAAACGAATGGCCGGGCGGCAATAATCGGTAAAGACCAGGAAGGTGCCGCCATAAGGCATGATGCCGCCATGCAGGGCGAGGCCATTCATGGCAGCTGCCATGCCGTGTTCACGAATGCCGTAATAAATGTAACGGCCTTCATATCCGCTTTGAACCGAAATCGGCTCCTGTACGGCGGTTTTGGTGTTGTTGGACCCGGTAAGGTCGGCCGAGCCGCCAATCATGGCCGGGATCGCTTTGGTCAGAACTTCCAGCACATTTTGCGATGACTTGCGGGTCGCAACCTTGGGCAGTTCTTCGGTGATCTGTTTTTTATACGCGTTAAACGCTTCGATCCAGTTTTCCGGCAGCTTGCCTTCAATCCGCTGTTCAAAATCAGCGCGAATATCGGCGTTCTGGGCGTCAAAACGTGCACCCCAGGCGGCAAATTCGTCGCCACCACGGGCACCGGCGGCGCGCCATGCGTCAAGCACATCGCTCGGAACATCAAACGGCGCATAGGACCAGCCCAGCTTTTCGCGGGCAGCGGCCAGTTCGGTGGCACCCAGCGGCGATCCGTGGGTGGCCGAGGTGCCGCCCTTGGTCGGTGCGCCAAAACCGATAACGGTTTTACACGCAATCAGCGACGGGGTGCCGGTGGTTTTTGCCTTGGCAATGGCAGCTTCGATGGCAGTGGCGTCGTGGCCGTCAATCTGCTGAACATCCCAGCCTGCGGCTTCGAAACGTTTTTTATGATCTTCCGAGGTCGAAAGCGAGGTCGGGCCATCAATCGAAATGCCGTTATCGTCAAACAGCACGATCAGTTTGGAAAGCTGCAAATGACCGGCCAGCGAAATGGCTTCTTGCGAAATGCCTTCCATCAGGCAGCCATCACCTGCAACCACATAGGTGAAGTGATCAACCATATCGTCATTGAACGCGGCATTCATGATGCGTTCGCCCAGCGCGAAACCAACCGAGGTGGCAATACCCTGGCCCAGCGGCCCGGTGGTGGTTTCGATGCCGGCGCCATGACCAAATTCAGGGTGGCCGGCGGTGCGTGCGCCAAGCTGACGGAAGTTTTTGATCTGATCGAGGTCGAAATCTTCGTACCCGGTAAGATAGAGCAGCGAATAAAGCAGCATCGATCCGTGACCGGCTGACAGGATAAACCGGTCGCGGTCGGGCCATTGCGGGTGCTTCGGATCGAATTTCAGAAACTTGGTAAAGAGAACAGTCG
The DNA here is from genome assembly GCF_963976115.1 of uncultured Thalassospira sp. Lineage (GTDB taxonomy): Bacteria > Pseudomonadota > Alphaproteobacteria > Rhodospirillales > Thalassospiraceae > Thalassospira. The sequence continues at coordinate 59,174 of NZ_CAXBJJ010000009.1, read as the reverse complement.
CGACATCGGCCATGCCCATTGGCATGCCCGGATGGCCGGAATTGGCTTTTTCCACGGCGTCGGCGGAAAGAAAGCGAATGGCATTTGCCATGCGGCTATGTTCTGCTGGTTTCGTCATTGAATGCGCTTCCTGGGGTTCGCTATCGGGCGTTGATTAATAGGTACTGAACCTAAGGCGAAATAAATCAGATAAGACGGGCGGAACATGCCCCCGCTATCTGCGCACGTCAACCTGTTCTGTCGAAAAATGGACCCGATTGCTTAGATTGCGGTTAATCCTTACATGTTATAACTGCGTTAAGAATGGTTTTGGACGGGCAGGATCGCGGAACAGTTGACGCCCTGCTTTGTCACGACCTATCTTGTTACGTGAGTATGAAGGATCAGGAAGGACGATATGTCACGTCTGCAAAATGCCGGTGAACGTCTTGAAATTGCCCTTGCCACCCTTGAACAGGCGGTGGAGTCGCGGCTGGCACGCGCGGCGGCAGAAGCTCGCTCGGGGCAGAGCGAGAGTGCTGCGGCCCGGGCACGGTCCGAGGAGATGCGTGTTCAGATTGATGCCTTAAAGCATGATTATGACGTGTTGGTACAGGCAACTGAAACGGTTTCGCAGCGCCTGGACGGGGCTGTGGGGCAGTTGCGATTGGTGCTGAACGACGAAACTGAACAAAAGCAGGCTTAAAATCATGGCACAGGTCTCAGTCCGTATTAATGGTCGCAGTTATGATGTTGCCTGCGAGGATGGGCAGGAAACCCGCCTTTCAGAGCTGGCGGAATATGTTGACGAACGCGTTGGTGAAATTGCCGGGATGGTTGGCCAGATCGGCGAACAGCGTCTTTTGGTGATGACCAGCCTGCTGATTGCCGATGAACTGGGCTATGCAAATGAAAAGCTGTCCACGCCTGCAAACACAGCTTTGCCCGAAGGGGCGGTTACGCCAGGTGACGCCGATCGCATGGCCCAAAGCATGGAAAATCTTGCTTCACGTATAGAGGCTATTGCACAAAAGCTTTCAGCTGACTAAGTATGCATCGGATGCTGCTGGCGATGCGTTCTTCGGAACGATCAAAAGTGGCTCCAAAAAGGGGGCTGCCCTGCTCGTCAGATTCGCTAATTCCCGGGGCCGATGCTCATTTCTCAGGGAGCTGTCCCTGGCGGGACCGTGGTCTCGTTATATGGCGCCCACCTGCACACGCAGGTCACGAGGAATTACCACATGGTCAACGGCAGTGGTGGCTCCCGCTTTCCTTCGGGAAAGCGGGATTTTCCTGTTAAGACAGTTTAATCGAAATTTGTTATCGGGGGATGACCTGCCCGGTGGGTGGGGTTGCCGCGTTTGGTCATGCGGTATGATAGACGGAAATAGAAATGCGGCTTTTACATTTGGGCGACGTTTTGGGGCAATCCGGGCGCAAAGCTGCGTTAGAAGCATTGCCGATGTTGCGCGACCGCCTGCAGGTTGATGCTGCGGTGGTGAATGTTGAAAATTCCGCGCACGGATTTGGTGTTACCGCAAAAATTTGCCGCGAATTTTATGATGCCGGGGCTGATGTCCTGACGACCGGCAACCATGTCTGGGATCAGCGCGAAATCATCACCTATATCGACGAAGACAAAACCCTGTTGCGGCCATGGAATTTCCCCGATGGGACGCCAGGGCACGGTGATTGCGTTTTTACCGCCCGTTCGGGCAAGAAGGTTGCCGTGATCAACATGATGGGGCGCCTGTTCATGGACCCGCTTTCATGCCCGTTTCAAGGGGCCAACAAACTGTTTGGCAAATACCGGCTGGGCAAGAATGTGGATGCCGTTCTGATCGATTTTCACGCTGAAACGACATCGGAAAAAATGGCATTCGGGCACCATTGTGATGGTCGCGCGTCGCTGGTTTTGGGCACACACACCCATGTTCCAACTGCGGACGCGCAAATTTTGCCCGGCGGAACCGCCTATCAGACCGATGTTGGCATGTGCGGTGACTTTAATTCCGTGATCGGCATGAAGCACGAAAGCTCGGTGGCAAAGTTTCTGACCAAAATGCCGTCCGGAAAGCTGGAGCCTGCTGAAGGCCCGGCAACTGTTTGCGGTGTCTATGTTGAAACCGACGATAAGACCGGTTTGGCAAAGCGAATTGAACCGGTGCGTATTGGCGGGCGCTTGCGGGGCAGCTGGCCCAACGCCTGATCGTGCTGTTCGCAAGTTTGCTGTTTGCATATGCAAATTGCCGGGAAAAAGAATACGGGCCGATGCGGGTTTGCATCGGCCCGTTTTTTATACCGTTTCCAACCTTGCAGACATCGCGGGGTCGGGGGGGATGATTGATAGCTGCAAGGTTTTATCCGGTCTGAACGAAACCTAACGCAAATCATTACCGGGGCGATAGCCCGGTCCTCTATAAAAATTGCACAATCCTGCAAATGCGTAAATATGGTCTGTTGTTTCCGGCAATCGATGGTTATGTGCTTTTTTACAAGGCCAGCCATTGGTTGGCATGTGGGTGATCGGCTGGGGAAAGGCAAAAATGATGACGACTGGCTTGGACAAATTTGCATGTTTGATTGAACAATATTGCGCCAGCACCGGGCGTTACGATACCGCCATTCCCGGCGTTGCCTTGTTGCGGGCGGACGCACCGATGGCACCGGTGAATGTGGTGTATCAGCCATCCATCTGTATTTTGGCGAGCGGTGAAAAAACCGCCCTGATGGGTGATAGTGTTTATATTTACAGGCCCGGGCAATATTTGACGGTGTCGCTTGATGTGCCGGTTTTGGGGGAAGTAACGGTTGCCAGCCCCGATGCGCCTTATTTATGTTTCCGCCTTGCGTTGAACGTCAAAGTCATGGGCGAGATTATGATGGAAGCCCGCGAAAACGACATCATACCCAAGGGCCGTCAGCCCGGATCGGCCTTGCAGGTTAGCGATGCGGGCGATGCGTTGATTAACGCGGCCACCCGGCTGTTAGACCTTCTGGCGACCCCGCGCGATATTCCCGTTCTGGCTCCGTTGATAGAACGCGAAATTCTGTATCGCTTGTTAAATGGCCCGCAAAGTGCGCGTTTGCAGCAATTGGCCATGGCTGATAGCAAGCTAAACCAAGTGTCGCGGGCAATAGAATGGATCAAAAACCATTTTCGCGAACCTTTTAGCGTCGATGTGCTGGCGCGCGAAGCCAATATGAGTCCTTCGGCGTTACATCAGCATTTCAAGGCCATCACATCGATGAGCCCGCTGCAATACCAAAAGCAATTGCGCCTGCAAGAAGCAAGATCCTTGATTATGGTTCGGGCGATGGATGCCGCCAGTGCGGGATACCAGGTGGGATATGACAGCCCATCGCAGTTTTCGCGCGAATATCGCCGCATGTTTGGGGCACCGCCCCGGCGCGATGTCGAACAGTTGCGACTCTCGGCATCTGACGGGATGGTCGAGGTTGCCTGACGTCGCGTCGCCCAACCACTGATCTGAAAATCAATGGTTTCGTGTGCGCATATCTTCGTATCGTCCGTTTGGACGGGGATAAAAGCGGTTGTTTGCGGGGTAATTTACCAGCATCGCGGCGCGAAACAATCCATACGTATAGGTGTGCGGTCCATAATTACACTTGCGCAAAATTTAGCCTTGACTAACTTTTAAAGTCCGCACAACAATTGGGGATAAATTTCCTGATGATTTTGGTTGTGCGTTTTGTCGTTCCTGCATCGACATAAGACGGCAGCCGGGTTTTTTCAGGCCTGGAATTATTTAAAATATAAGCGGGGCAAAGTTTCCCGCTGGCGGAGAAGGGCAGATGGCCGATATTGGTAATATAAAACGCAAGCAGGGTGACTGGCGCCAAGAGGCCGAACAACCTTCGCTGGTCGAAGTGTTTCGGTCGATTGCGGTGACCCCCGATGCCGGTTTTTTCCGCAAGTTTCTGATATTTGCCGGGCCGGGATATCTGGTGGCGGTGGGCTATATGGACCCGGGAAACTGGGCCACTTCGCTTGCTGGCGGGTCACAGTTTGGCTATGCTCTTTTATGTGTTGCGCTGCTGTCCAATATCATGGCTGTGGTGTTGCAGTCATTGTGTGCCAGGCTGGCAATTGCCACCGGGCGCGATCTGGCGCAGGCCTGCCGCGACGCTTTTCCGATCTGGATGTCATGGCCGTTATGGGTGCTGGCCGAACTGGCAATTTGCGCCACTGACCTTGCCGAAGTGATCGGGACGGCAATTGCCCTGAATTTGTTGTTTGGTATTCCGCTGGAACTGGGCGTGCTGATTACGGCAGCCGATGTTTTGTTGATTTTATGGTTGCAAAATCGCGGTTTTCGCTGGGTTGAAGGGTTTATTATTGCCCTGCTCGGGGTGATTTCGATTTGTTTTGCCATTCAAATATTCATGGCCGATCCGGACTGGTATGGCGTTATTGTCGGTTTTGCCCCTACCACCGATGTTTTGACCAACCAGAATATGCTGTATCTGGCATTGGGGATTATCGGTGCCACGGTGATGCCGCATAATCTGTATTTGCATTCGGGCATTGTGCAGACCCGCGATTATCAACGCACGATCAAGGGTAAGCGCGAAGCACTGCGCTTTGCCACGCTCGATTCAACGGTGGCGCTGACCTTTGCGCTCGTGATCAATGCCTCAATCCTGATTTTGGCCGCGGCAACCTTTCACGCGGTCGGGCAAACAAACGTTGACGACATTGGCAAGGCCCATGAATTGTTATCGCCCTTGTTGGGGACGTCAATGGCGCCCATTCTGTTTGGCATTGCCTTGCTGTGTTGCGGGTTAAGTTCGACCGTCACGGCGACAATGGCCGGGCAGATTGTGATGGAAGGGTTTATTAAAATGACCCTGCCAGCATGGTTGCGGCGATTGGTAACCCGGCTGGTGGCGATTATTCCCGCCATTGCGGTAACAATGATTTATGGCCCGTCGGAAATGGGGAAACTGCTTATTTTATCCCAGGTGGTGTTAAGTTTTCAGTTGCCGTTTGCGGTGGTGCCACTGGTGATGTTTACAGCATCGCGTCAGAAAATGAAGGAACTGCGCGCACCGCTTTGGTTAACGGTTGTTTCTTCGATCATCGCGCTGATCATTATCGCGTTGAATGTCAAACTTCTTTACGACATTTCGTTTGGTGTGGTGCAGGGCTAAATCCTTTCGGATGAAAGAGCGTATCTGCTTAAAATGGTTTTGGGGCCGGTGATAGCTTCACATCAATGTGAGGGATATTTCCGGCCCTTTTGCATGACGGGGCTTGAAAGCGGGGCAGGGCCGCGATACCAGTTTTCGCCTGTACCGCGATTTTCTCTGGATTATTAATAATTCGCAATTACGTCGCAGGTATGGATGTTTATAGTGCGCATCGGGTGTTTCGTGCCGTATCGTGCCCCGATAGTGTCCTTAAGAATTACAGCCACAGTGCGTGCGCTTTTTTGTTATCACAGCAAAAGACATTGCCATGAATGATCAGCCCGAAAACCAGACCCGAAAGGGAAAACGTCGCACCCTGATTGCCATGGGATGTGCTTTTGCCGTTATGGTGACATTGGTGGTCTATTCGCCAACTTTGTATCGCATGTTTTGCGCGGTCACTGGCGTTGGCGGGGCTGTTCGCCAAATATCGGTGCCAAATAAAACGGCCAGTGGCGCGGGTGGCGCGGAAGGTGCAAATGCGCAGGCAAGTGCCCTCGCAAGCGCAGAGAGCGACATGGTCGAAGTGTATTTCGATGCCAATGTTGCCAAGGGACTACCGTGGGAATTTTACCCCGAAGAACGTATGGTAAAGGCCAAACTGGGCGAACCGGCGAAGGTCTATTATTATGCCAAAAACAATTCAAACGAGACGATCGTCGCGCGTGCGGTTTTTAACGTCACGCCCTATAAATCAGCCCAGTATTTTTTTAAAATCGAGTGTTTCTGTTTTACCAACGAAAAACTGGCGCCGGGTGAAAGCGCGCGGATGCCGCTTGTTTTATATATCGACGATCAGATCCGCAAAGACCCCAATACAGCCGAAGTTAAGGACATTACCCTGTCTTACACCTTTTACCGTCAGTCGGATTTGACCGATCAGGAAATTGCCGAGGCGCGCGAGTTAAAAGCCGGGTCGGATCAGAAAGAAGCCGAATTGTCGCATTCGGAAAATGTCGATCTGGAAAATGATGTCCGCCGACACTAAAGGAAACGCGCTTTAGGCACTGTTGCAAACTGGGGAACGCATGAACAGGAAAAATACGTTAGTTCGGCTATTGCGACGCAACGGGCGGGGTAAATCTGCTGTTATGGCCGCATTGGCGGCGGTGATGGCTGTTGGTGGCTCCGGTGTAGTTGTGGTGGCAATGTTGCCTGCGACAGCACAAGCCCACAGCTACACGCTTGGCAAAATCATGATAGGTCATTTTTGGGCCCCCCCTACCGATCAGGATGCCAAGGGGGCCGCCATATATGGTCCGCTGTTAAATGGTGGTTCAGAGCCGGTGATACTTCTGGGGGCAACGACCCCGATTGCCGATAAAGTCCGGTTCCGTATCGAAAAGGACGGGGTTGAAAGCTGGGTCGATCACATTACGCTGACCCCGAACAAACCGATGGGGCTTGCCGCCTGGCGCCAGCATATCTGGCTGAGCGGCCTGAAAGAACCATTGGTCGCCGGGGGATCGTTCGATCTGAGCCTGGATTTTGGCAAAGCAGGCCACAAGATGATCCAGATTGTGATTGAGCCTGAAGGAGGGCATTAAAGCAGTTTTGGGGAAATATAAAAACGGCCTGTCGCATATCTGTGACGGGCCGTTTTTATTTAAAGCTTCGTCAGACCTGATCAGGAAGCCGCGCGATCATGGGCTTTGTGACGCAAGTCTTCCAGAATGGAATTGATGCGGTTGTTAAGGGTCTGAATCTTCTTGGCCGCATCCTGCGAAGTCTGCAGGACTTCGCTTGACAATTCGCCGGTTTTGCCGGTTTCCGTGGCAACATCCGTGATCGCGGTCGAAACCATCCGGGTGCGGTCGGCTGCATTACGAACATTGCGGGTGATTTCGTTAGTTGCGGCACCCTGTTCTTCAACCGCTGCCGAAATGGTGGTGGCAATTTCATTGATATTTTCAATGATGCTGCCGATCATTTCGATGGCCGAAACCGATTCACCCGTGGATTTCTGAATGCCGGAAATCTGACCGGCAATTTCATCGGTGGCTTTTTCGGTCTGGTTTGCAAGATTTTTAACCTCGGCGGCAACCACGGCAAAGCCCTTGCCCGCATCCCCCGCACGGGCGGCTTCGATGGTGGCATTCAGGGCCAGCAGGTTGGTTTGCTCGGCGATATCGGTAATCAGGGCGATCACCTCGCCAATGCGATTGGCCGATTGCGACAGGCTGACAACCAATTCATTGGTTTCGCGTGCCTTTTGCGCTGCATCATTGGAAATGCGGGTTGATTCCGCCATTTGCCGGTTGATTTCAGCATTCGATGCCGCAAGCTGTTCGGTTGCGGCAGCAACGGTTTCAACATTGCTGGTCGCTTCGCGGGCCGAGGTGGCCACTTCTTCACTTTGTCCCGAAACCAGTTCGGCACTTTGGGTCATCTGCCCCGAAACACCTTGCAACTGTTCGGCCAGGGCGGCAATCTCGCCAACGGCACTTTCGACTTCGTCTTGCAGCGTGTCGGCCAGGCCCAGCAATTCGTCGCGCAGGGCTTCGTTGCGTTCGCGGTTCAGGCGTTCTTCTTCGGCTTGCATGTCACGAACTTTAAGGGCGTTGTCCTTAAAGACTTCGACGGCACGGCCCATTGCGGAAATCTCGTCGTTGCCCTTGGCCGGGACCACCACTTCGAGATTGCCATCGGCAAGTTTGATCATGGTTTGCTGCAGGCCATCCAGGCGGCGCAACAGATTACCACGGACGTAAATGACGTAGATTGCCAGCGACAGCAAAACAGCCGCAGCCGCAACGATATAGAGAATAAGCGATCCCTGCTGTTGCAGGTTACGGGCAGAAGTTGCCGCACTATCAACGTCGCTTTGCAGGGTTTCAACAACCTGATCGACGCTATATCCCATGGCCGAAGCAAATTCAGCCGACTTGGCAACCAGTTGCTGGGCATCAATGGCTGACTTTAACTCGCGCGATTGCAAATCGGGCAGGCTGCCATCCCCAACGGAAAGCTTCTGCATCTTGTCGATCAGGTCCTGGTAAAAACTGATCAGTTTGGGGTTGTCCAGATCCTGGAGCATGTTTTTGGCATCGGAATAGCTGCCGCGGACGCGCACACCAACAATGGACAACCGCGTTGCATCGCGTTCAGAGGCTGAACCGATAACGATGTTTGAAATCTGGTTGCCAAGGTTGGTCAGTGCGACCAGCGGGGCCCGTTTGCTGACACTGTCGTGATATTTAAACAGCGACGAAATCAGGTCTTCGCGCGGCTGGCGCGTTTGCATGAACGGGCTTTTACGCAGTTCCTTGACCATTTCAGAAATCTGGCCAAGTTCGTTGGACGTCACCGTCATCAATGGTTTCAGCGTACTGACGAAACGATCCGACAGTTGCTGGAACTCGGTGAGCTTTTGGGACTTTTCTTCGCTAATCTGGAACCGTTTCTGCGTCAGATCGTGCAACTGGGCCAGGGTGTCTTGCAACTGTTTGCTGTTGCTTTCGATGACATCAAGCGTATCTGGCTGCATGCCGGATTGACGGAGCTGCTCGACCCGGTTTTTCAGGGACACAATCCGGTCGTCGAGTTCCGCCTTTACGGTTTCTTCTTCTTGCGGTGTCGACGCGGCAACGATGCGTGGAGCAATGGCAACAATTTCAGCACTTTCGGTTGCCAGTTGTTGCGCCCCAAACATCGGCGGCAGTTTTTCTTCGGTGATGTTATCAAGCTGTGCGCCAAACCGTTCAAATGAAACGGCACCAACAGCTGCGGCGATAACGGCCATCAGCCCAACCAGCGCGAAGGAAACGAGCAGTTTTCCACGAACGCCCATACCACTTTTTTGCACGGATTTTCGTTGGTTCCGGCCCCCTGTCGTCTGTTGCATTTAGTCTCAACCCTGTGTTCTGCGATTGGCACGTGACAGGCCTGACTGGGAAGGACAAGATCCTCAGCGTCTGCTTTCACAATGCCACCCCGTGCTGCCGCGTTATTGCGGAAGCCGGAAAATTCAAAATGTCTTTAGGCATGTTGCAGGCCGGATTGTTGATTGTCCCCAACCGGCCCACCCCCGAATTTTCTTTTTATTCATAACATATCGACAAAATTCAAGTAATCGCTTTGTATTTTGTACAGATGCATAGATAACTTATTCTAAATCCGACGTATATTATTCTTCTGGTATTGAAATTGTGACCACAGGTCGTGATACATACAGACGCATCAGGGTTTTTACGTTCAATTTTGCAAGCAGAGTCGCATTTTAGGCGAATCTATCATCTTGCGGGTCCTGATTGGTGCTGTTGTATTACATATATTCAACTTATGGTTTTCATTAGTGTTTCATTAATTATCCCGCGCCGTTTTACCGATCCCGGCAATGTCTGAAGTAAAGGCCCGGGATTTTATCGTTTGAAATGTATTGTTGTATTTAAGCTGGCAAAGGAAAACCCCACCCGAATTTTGAGTGGGGTTTGGTCTGATCATACCAGATATTTCCTCAGAACCTGACATAGAACCGTTTCAGGGCCATTTCGTTACGATGCGGCACGGTCGTGGGCCTGTTTGCGCAAATCTTCGAGGATCGTATTAATTCTGCTCCGAAGATTCTCGACTTTTTCTGATGCTGTTTGCGCTGTTTGCAAAACCTGACCGGACAATTCGCCGGTCTTTGCCGTTTCACTGGCGACATCAGTGATTGAACTTGAAACGGCCCGGGTCCGGTCTGCCGCGCCACGAACATTACGGGTGATTTCGTCGGTGGCCGATCCTTGTTGTTCAATCGCAGCCGAAATAGTGGTGGCAATTTCATTGATATTTTCAATGATACTGCCGATCAATTCGATGGCCGAAACCGATTCACTGGTTGACTTTTGAATGCCGGAAATTTGACCGGTAATTTCATCGGTGGCTTTTTCGGTCTGGTTTGCAAGGTTTTTGACCTCGGCGGCAACCACAGCAAAGCCCTTGCCCGCATCACCCGCGCGGGCGGCTTCGATGGTGGCATTCAGGGCCAGCAGGTTGGTTTGCTCGGCGATGTCGGTAATCAGGGCGATCACTTCGCCAATGCGATTGGCCGATTGCGACAGGCTGACAACCAGTTCATTGGTTTCGCGTGCCTTTTGCGCTGCGTTGTTGGAAATGCGGGTTGATTCCGCCATTTGCCGGTTGATTTCAGCATTCGATGCCGAAAGCTGTTCGGTTGCGGCAGCAACGGTTTCCACATTGCTCGTGGCTTCCTGTGCCGAAGAGGCCACGTCTTCGCTCTGGGTTGAAACCAGTTCGGCACTTTGGCTCATTTGCCCCGAGACACCCTGTAACTGTTCGGCCAGGGCGGCAATTTCGCCAACCGCACTTTCGACTTCACCTTGCAGCGTGTCGGCCAGTGACAGCAGTTCATCACGCAGGCTTTCATTACGCTCGCGGTTGAGGCGTTCTTCTTCGGCCTGCATGTCACGAACTTTAAGGGCGTTCTCTTTAAATACCTCGACGGCACGGCCCATCGCCGTGATTTCGTCATTTCCCTTGACCGGAACCGCGACATCCAGGTTGCCACTGGCCAGTGTAACCATGGTTTTTTGCAAACCTTCCAGGCGACGCAACAGGCTGCCACGCACATAAAACATGTAAATTGCCAGCGACAGCAAAATTGCAGCAATGCCGACGGCATAAAGAATGGTCGAGCTTTGTTTTTGCAATATTTCGGCATTGGCAGCCGATGTATCGACTTTGTTTTGCAGGGCGTCGACCAATTGAGCCACACCTGCGCGCAGGGTATTTGCCGACTGGGCACTTTCGGTGACAAATTTTTGGGCGGTATTGATCGCGGCGAGTTCCTTGGTCCGCAAATCGGGAATACTTCCATCCCCAATGGAAAGGGCTTCCATTTTGTTGATCAGGTCGTTGTAGTAATTTTTCAGCTTTTCGTTATCCATCCCGTTTATCAGGGTGCGGGCATCGGCATAGTTGCCCCGAACCCGAACGGCGGTGATGGACAGGCGCACCACCTGGGTTTCGGTGGTGGCGGCAATAATCATGTTGGTGGCCGTTGCCCCCTGGCGCTCAATATCGAGAATTGGCGCACGGGTTTGTACGGCGTCATGCAATTTATAATATTGCGCCAGCACGTCTTCCTTCGTGAAATCATCGCTGCTTGACGGGTCCTTGCGAAGCTTTTTGACCTCGGCATCGGCCTGGGCGATATCATTTTGAGTGTAGGACAGAAGCGGCTTCAAGGTATCGCCGTACCGTTTGCTCAAGTCCTGAAAAGCTTGGGTTTTTTCGGTTTTTTCAGTTGAAATTGCAAAGCGCGCCTTGGTTGCGTCATGCAACGCGGTCAGGGCTTGTTCAAGTTGCTGGCGGTTCTTGTCAATTTCATCGAGAATGTCGGTTTCAAGGCCCGCATCGTGCAATTGGTCAATCTTGGTTTTTAATCCGATCAGTCGCTGGTCAAGTTCATCCTTGACCCCCTGTTCTTCGTCGGGGCTGGTTGCGGCAATGATGCGCGGCGCTATCGCGACGATTTCAGCACTTTCGGTTGCCAGTTGCTGTGCTGCGAACATGGGGGGCAGTTTGTCTTCAGTAATATCGGCAAGCGTCACGCCAAAACGGCCAAAAGAAAATACCCCGACGATCACTGCGGTAACAGCCATAAGGCCGACCAGGGTAAACGAAATCAGAAGTTTACCTTTAACACCAAGACCAGACGGTTGTTTTTTTTGCTTTTTGCCGGGTTTGGGTTGTGTTGGGGTCCCTGTTTTTTTTCCCATTCTGTCCTACCTTTTTGTTGCGCCGGTGTTCATCCCCACCGGTTTTGGAGGCACGGACCTCCTGAAAGGTATCCGCGTTTCCACCCTTTTTCCGGTTTGATTACCTTTCGCGGGCTCAAACCTTGTTTGCATTATTGTTGCGTCGTCATTTTATATTTCGATACTGTTTCATTATGAGAACCTCTGCAATAGGCAAGCGACCCTCATAAAGTAAAATTTTCCTATTCGTTAGTATGGTATGATTGGGTTAGCTGGCTTTGTTGCAATGACCGTGCAGTTTTGCCATCGAAATTTGTCGACAAAGGGCGGGGGCGCTGTTTGCAAGGCAATGTGCGCGCGATGGCTGGACCTTGGGCAGCAAACACGTTATAGGAGCTTGCGTTGCGTTTGCCCGCCTTGTTCATAAGGGGACTTTGGCGGGACCAAACGCAAGAAAGGTTTTCACAATGTCGGAACGGCACAGAATACTTTATGTATTGGTGGCGGTTCGATACGGGGCCCGGGCGGCACCAGATCGATAACGTAATTCAAGAATACAGGTTTCAGGTTATGGCCGGTCATTCCCAGTTTAAAAATATCATGCACCGCAAGGGCGCGCAGGACAAAAAGCGCGCCAAGATCTTTACCAAACTTGCCCGTGAAATCACGGTATCGGCAAAGGTCAGCGACGACATTAACAGCAACCCGCGTTTGCGTGCTGCCATTGCGGCGGCTCGCGGGCAGAACATGCCCAAGGATAATATCGATCGCGCCATTAAAAAGGCGCTCGGTGCGGGGGAAGGCGACAATTTTGAAGAAGTCCGCTATGAAGGTTATGGCACCGCCGGGGTTGCCGTGATCGTTGAAGCGCTGACCGATAACCGCAACCGCACGGCATCGGAAGTGCGTGCTGCTTTTGCCAAGCATGGCGGCAACCTTGGTGAAACCGGGTCGGTCGGGTTTATGTTTAACCGAATTGGCGAAATCGTTTATCCGGCGGACAAAGGCGATGCCGACGCGATTTTTGAAGCCGCCCTTGAAGCAGGGGCGGCCAATGCGGAATCAGATGACGACAGCCATGTTATCGAAACCGAAATCGAAGACTTGAACACAGTGCGTGAAGCCCTGACCGAGATCTTTGGGGATCCGGAAAGTGCCAAACTGGTGTTCCGTCCGGTGGTTTCGGCCGAGGTGACGGTCGATCAGGCACAAAGCATCATGAAACTTGTTGATGTGCTTGAAGACAACGACGACGTTCAGAATGTCTGGACCAATGTCGACTGGACAGACGAAATTGTCGCGGCCCTTGATAACTGATCTTGCCTGCGCCCGTCATTTTGCTTTGAATGACGGGCGTATTTTATTTTGGCGTCAATTATAACAACAGGTGGTTGTCACGTGGTCAGGGTTCTCGGCATCGATCCCGGTCTTCAGCGTACTGGATGGGGCGTAATCGACCTGAACGACAATCACATGCGCCATGTTGCCAATGGTGTCGTTACCTCGACCCAGGCATTGTCGCTTGCCGAACGGCTGGTGCAGCTTTATTCCGGTCTGACCGACATTATCAATCAGTGGGAGCCCGACGAGGCCGCCGTTGAGGAAACTTTCGTCAATAAAAACCCCGTTTCGACCCTGAAGTTGGGGCAGGCACGTGGCGTGGCCTTGTTGGCCCCGGCCCGAATGGGCATTCCTGTTGCCGAATACACCCCGAATGCGATTAAAAAAACCGTGGTTGGGGCCGGGCATGCTGCCAAACAGCAGGTCGAAATGATGGTTTCAACATTGTTGCCGGGGTGCAAAATTGCCGGTGCCGATGCGGCAGACGCGTTGGCGATTGCAATTTGCCATGCCCAGCATGCCGGAAACCGCATGATGCTGGCCCGGTATCAGAACCAGAACGGGGGATCTGCCCGATGATTGCCAAATTGCGCGGTATTGTCGATTTTATCGGCGAAGACAGCGTTATCCTTGATGTTAACGGTGTGGGCTATCTGGTGTTTGCCTCGCGCCGGACTTTGTCCATGTTGCCGCAGGCCGGGGGCGATGCGGGGCTGATCATCGAAACCCATGTGCGTGAAGATCATATTCACCTTTATGGTTTTGCCGATAATGCCGAAAAACAGTGGTTTTCCCTGTTAACCACCGTGCAGGGGGTTGGTGCGAAGGTTGCCTTGGCATTGTTGTCGGTTTTATCGCCGACCGATCTTTTGCGCGCCCTGGCATCGCAAGATACCACGGCCCTGTGCCGTGCACCGGGGGTAGGGGCCAAGGTGGCGACCCGGATTGTCGGCGAGCTGAAAGACAAGGCTGCCAAGTTGAATTTAGGGCCGGTCGCCGCACCGGCGGCCCCGGCAATGCCGGTTTCATCGCCTGATGGGGCGGCGGCCCAGGCCCCAAAACCCACCCGCAAACGGGCAGAAAAACCGCAGCCGGTCGCGCCAAAAGCCCCGGTTGTGGATGACGGGGCGATTATGGCCGATGCTGTATCGGCCCTGGTTAACCTGGGTTATGGTCGTTCCGAGGCCTTTGGTGCTGTTGGCAAGGCTGTTCAACTGGCCGGTGAAAGCCGTAATCTTGATACCCTGATCCGTTTGGGACTAAAGGAGCTTAGCGCGTGAGCGACGAAGATGACCGGTTGTTGACGGGCGAACGCCGCGACGAAGACCGTCAGGATGGATCATTGCGCCCCCGGCGTCTGGATGATTTTACCGGGCAAAAGGAAGTGCGCGAAAATCTTGATGTGTTTATTCAGGCCGCGCGCGGGCGTGAAGAAGCCATGGATCATGTGCTTTTTTTCGGGCCTCCCGGGCTGGGGAAAACAACCCTTTCACAAATCGTTGCCAGTGAACTTGGTGTTGGCTTTCGCGCAACATCGGGCCCGGTGATTGCCAAGGCAGGCGATCTTGCCGCCCTTCTTACCAATTTGCAGCCGCGCGATGTGTTGTTTATTGACGAAATTCACCGTCTGAACCCGGCTGTTGAAGAAATCCTGTATCCTGCCATGGAAGATTTTCAGCTTGATCTGATCATTGGCGAGGGGCCAGCGGCCCGTTCGGTGCGGATCGATTTGCCGCCTTTTACTCTGGTTGGGGCGACAACCCGGTCCGGGTTGTTGACAACGCCGCTGCGCGACCGGTTTGGTATTCCGCTGCGTTTACGATTTTACGAACCGGAAGAACTGGTTGATATTGTTGCCCGCGGGGCGCGGTTGCTCGATTTTGACATGACGCGTGACGGCGCAATGGAAATTGCCCGCAGGTCAAGGGGCACACCGCGTATTGCCGGGCGCTTGTTGCGCCGGGTAAGAGATTTTGCCGTTGTGGCAGGCAAGTCGCCGGTGAACGCCTTTATCGCCGATGCTGCCCTGACCCGGCTTGAGGTCGACAAGATGGGGCTTGATAGCCAGGACCGGCGGTATCTGACCTGCATTGCCAGCAATTATGGCGGTGGTCCTGTTGGCGTCGATACGCTGGCTGCGGCCCTGTCTGAGGAACGCGATACCATCGAGGATGTGATCGAGCCCTATTTGTTGCAGCAGGGATTGATACAGCGCACGCCGCGCGGCCGGATGCTGGGCGTTAAGGGCTTTACCCATTTGGGATTAACCCCGCCACGCAATCAGGGCGGGGTGCCAATGGCCGACCTTTTTGAAAGCGAAGCCCTGAAAAATGCAAATGACGAGGGTGAAGCATGACAGATCAGCTGCTGGGGGCAATAGTTGGCAAGCGGCACATATACCCGCTTTGCGTGTTCTATGAAGATACCGACGCCGGTGGAATTGTATATCACGCGCAGTATCTTGCCTTTGCCGAGCGTGCGCGAACGTCAATGATAAATTTATTGGGTTTTTCCAATAGAAACATTGCCGAACGCCACAAAGTTGCCATAGCGGTTAGACATTGTACCGTCGATTTCCGTCGGACTGCGCGGCTAGAGGATCGATTGACTGTCGAAAGTCGATTGATCCGCATTGGCGGTGCGTCACTGGGGTTTGAACAAAAGATTATGCGGGACGGCGAGGAACTGGTCGTGATCGAGATCGTTCTGGCCTGCATGTCGTTGGAAACCTTTCGGGCGCAACGTCTGCCGGATGAATTAAGAAATGTGTTCAGTGACTATCTCGATGTGAACGAGGGCTAAAGAAACGATGGAAAATCAGGTTATCGATGCCGTGTCGCTCGGCCAGTCGGTTATGGCGCACGACATGTCGATGTGGGGGTTGTTCCTCCAGGCTGGTCTGGTGGTCAAAGTGATCATGATTGGCCTGTTGATGGCCTCTGTCTGGGTTTGGGCGATTGTTTTTGAAAAGATGTTCCGCCTGCGCAAATTGCGTGCCCAGGCCAACCAGTTCGAAGAAGCCTTCTGGTCGGGTGGGTCGCTTGAAGACCTGTATGATCGTATCGCCGATCGCCCCAAGGACCCGATGGCAGCCATTTTTGTCTCGGCCATGCGCGAATGGCGCCGCTCCAATGCCCGTGGCGTCAGTGGTGAAACCATGCGCGCCCGTCTGCAACAACGTCTTGAGCGGGCCATGGAAGTGACCCTGGGGCGCGAGATGGACCGGGTTGAACGATATATGACGTTTCTGGCATCGGTTGGCTCGACAGCACCGTTCGTGGGCCTGTTTGGCACCGTTTGGGGTATTATGGCATCGTTTCAGTCTATTGCAGCGTCGAAAAACACATCGCTTGCTGTTGTCGCACCTGGCATTGCCGAGGCCCTGTTTGCGACAGCGATTGGGCTGGTTGCGGCTATTCCTGCTGTTGTGGCCTATAACAAAATTTCAAGCGATCTGAACCGTTATGGTAATCGCCTTGAGGCGTTTGTCGATGAATTCAGTTCGATCCTTTCTCGCCAGCTTGACGAAAAACGGGACTGACAGATGGGCGGACAACTAGCTTCGGGAAATTCCGGCGGCGGTCGGCGTCGTGGTCGGCGGGGGCGCGGTGGTCGCAAGGCCATGAGCGAGATTAACGTCACACCGATGGTTGACGTCATGCTGGTGCTGCTGGTTATTTTTATGGTGACAGCACCGCTGATTACGGCCGGGGTGGATGTTGACCTGCCCAAGGCCAGTGCGACCCAAATGACAGGCCAGGACGAGCCTTTGGTGGTGTCGCTGACCAAGGACGGCGTTGTCTATATCATGGATAGCGAAGTGGACCGCGATGACCTGGTGGCCAAATTGCGGGCAATTACGGAAAACAAGCAGGAAACCCGCATTTTTGTGAAGGGCGACAAGGCCGTCGATTACGGTCAGGTAATGGATTTGATGGGGCGCATAAACGAGGCCGGCTTTAGCAAGGTCGCCCTGATCGCCGATCTGCCAGATAAAGGCAAATAAACGGTCATGCTGCGTAATGTGCTGATTTCACTGGCGGTGCATTTGGCGATCCTTTTGATCGCCTATTTTGGCTTGCCGGACTTGTTTAAGCCCGAGCCGTTGGAAATGCAGTCGGTTTCGGTCGATGTGGTGACTGTGGACGAATTTGCGGCAGCCCAGAAAAAGGCACCACCATTGCCCAAGCCCGATACCAAACCGGCCGCCAAGCCCGAGCCCAAGGAAAAACCCGCGCCGCAGCCAAAACCGCAGGCGCAACCAGAGCCCAAGCCTGAACCAAAACCCGAACCCAAGCCCGAGCTGAAACCGGAAGCCAAGCCTGTCCCGGAACCTGAGCCGAAACCGAAACCGGCGGTGAAAAAAGCCCCGGAAGCGGCATCTGTGCCAGAAAGCGATGTTGGCGTGTTAAAGCCCAAGCCGAAACCGGTTGAGAAGAAGGTTGAAAAGCCGGAGCCGAAACCGGAAAAGAAACCTGATCCCAAGCCCGAGAAAAAGCCTGATCCCAAACCGCAACCAAAACCGGAACCCAAGCCCGAGCCAAAGCCCGCGCCCAAGCCGGAGAAGAAAGCCGAGCCTGCGCCCAAACGGACCCTTGCCGACATTTTGAAAGATGTGCGCAAGACCGAAAGCACGCAAGAGCCTGTGCCAGACCAGTCCAAGGAAAAGCCAGCCAAGGAAGCGGCCAGCGAACCGACGGCAACGCGCCTGTCTGATCGCCTGAGCATGAGCGAGCTTGACGCCTTGAAGCGGCAGATTGCGCAATGCTGGAACCCGCCTGTCGGATCGAAGGATGCGGATTTTGTGGTTTATCTGAATATTCAGGTGAACCCGGACCGGACGGTGCGGAGTGCCGAAATTGCCAATCGGAATGAAATTGGCAATGATATATCAAAGCGGACAGTTGCTGAAAGTGCATTGCGGGCCGTTCGTAACCCGGCGTGCAGCCCGCTTAAGTTGCCGGAAAATAAATATGACCTTTGGAATACAGTCGTGATGACCTTTAACATGAGGGAAATGTTGGGTTTATAGGCTGATTTAAGAATTGTTTGTGAAATTGTGGCGAAGCGACCCTAATTTCGCCGGATTGATTGCCAATTGTTGTCTTTTAACGTTGTGAATGTTTGCATACCGCATTAGCGATGCTGACAAACCGTTGAAGATAGACAAGAATCGGATAATAGCAGATGGTAACTTTCGCCAATGCTGCATAGCGAAATCTGCACAAAATGATGTGCTAAAAGCGCAATGCTGACCTTTGAAAGTGCCGCTGGATAAAAATCAATTCTAGCGCAAATTCACGCTCGTTTTGACGCGCGTGAATTGACGGGTTAATAAGCTATCCTTTTGAAAACGCGTGGAGAAAAGCGAGGCAGAATGAGAACCAAGACCAAGGCTTTTAAACGACACTGGCATGTGCGCGGGCTATCTTGCCTGTGTGCCCTTGCCGTTGCTGTTGGCTTGACCATTGCTGCGGCCGCCCCGGCGCAGGCGGAATTGCGTGTTGATATTACGCGCGGTGAAGTCAAACCGATGCCGATTGCCGTAACACGTTTCGCTGGTGAGGGCGTTTCGGAGACGGATGCCGGGCAAAATATTACCAAGGTGATCAACAACGATCTGGCGCGCTCCGGGCTTTTTAAGACGATTGATGAAAAAGCCTTTATCCAGAGCGCCAGTTCGCTGGCGGTTAATCCTAACTTTGCCGAGTGGCGTACAATTGGCGCCCAGGCTCTGGTCAATGGCCGGGTCCTGACCGAGGCAAACGGGTTATTGCGGGTGGAATTTCGTTTGTGGGATGTTTTGGCCGAAAACCAGATGGCCGGTGTTGCTTATCGCACACAACCGGGCAACTGGCGGCGGATCGCTCACAAAATTGCTGATGAGATCTATAAACGCATAACCGGTGAAACCGGGTATTTCGATACCCGCATCGTTTATGTTTCCGAATCGGGACCGGCGACCCACCGGATCAAGCGGCTGGCCATCATGGATCAGGACGGTGCCAACCATCGTTTCCTGACGGACGGCAAGTTTCTTGTTCTAAGCCCACGGTTTTCGCCGACTGCACAGGAAGTGGTCTATATGTCGTATTTTAACGACAAACCACGGGTCTATGTTCTTGATATCGACACCGGAGAGCTTGAACTCCTTGGTGATTTTCCGGGGATGACTTTCGCCCCAAGATTTTCGCCAGATGGCAATTCGGTGGTTATGAGCCAGGCCCTGGACGGCAATAGTGAAATTTATTCGCTGGATTTGCGCACCCGCGAAAAGCGCCAGTTGACGCGGCACCCCGCGGTTGATACATCGCCATCCTATTCGCCTGATGGGTCGCGTATTGCTTTCAACTCGGACCGTAGTGGCGGACAACAACTTTACGTGATGAATGCAGATGGAAGTGGCGTGCAACGGATCAGTTTTGGGGGGGGACTTTACTCCACACCGGTCTGGTCTCCACGCGGCGACCTGATTGCCTTCACGAAGACGCAAGGAGGTCGGTTCTATATTGGTGTTATGCGGCCAGATGGCAGTGGTGAACGGTTGCTGGCTGAAGGGTATCTCGTCGAGAGCCCGACATGGGCACCGAATGGTCGGGTTTTGATGTTTCATCGTCAAATCCCGTCCAAGGACGGAACCAAGGACAGATATCGCCTGTTTTCGATTGATTTGACCGGGTATAACGAACGCGAAATCGTTACACCGGCGGATGGATCAGATCCGGCATGGTCACCCTTGATTCCCTGATTTCTCAATTGTATAGTCTTCGCGAAACACCGTATGCGATTCGTTTTTAAACGAGCATGTGATGGTGTCGCGAGACATGGTAAAACCAACTCGGGCGAATGCGTCCGGTGTTAAGGGGAAAACTTAAATGAAACTTCGGATTCTGAGTGTTTTTGCTGCTGCCGCTCTTTTGGCCGCTTGTGAAACAGCACCTGACAGCGCTGCGACTTCGCAGGGCGAGGGTGTCTCTACAATGAACCAGCCTGCAGAAACCACCACTTCGAATGCGCTTTCTGAAAGCAGCCCGGAATGGTTTGCGGTTAATGTTGGCGATCGCGTCTTCTTTGCCTACGATCAGTATGACCTGTCGGCTGAAGCCCGTCGCACCCTGGAACTCCAGGCTGCCTGGCTGAAGAAATACCCGCAATACACTGTTCTGGTTGAAGGCCATGCCGACGAACGCGGCACGCGCGAATACAACCTTGCACTCGGCGAACGCCGTGCGAACTCTTCCAAGGATTATTTGATTGCTTTGGGCGTTGAACCGTCCCGCATCGAAACCATTTCCTATGGTAAAGAACGCCCGGTTGCTCTGGGTCATGACGAAGCCAGCTGGGCTAAAAACCGTCGCGCTGTAACGGTTGTCCGTTAATCGCGGCCGGGTTTAAATCCGGTTTGATTTCAGGCGCCTGTCCCGGTTTCGGGGCAGGCGCCTTATTTTTGCCGTTTGACAGCGCAACGATTTTTGTTTGAAATCTGATGCATGTTAGCCAAATTGACCGTAAAGGACCGGGAAATGATCCGACCAGAACCCGTCATGATCCGTGGCGTTTCCTTGCTATCTCGGAATGCGGCCTCCGCCGCCTTGCCAGTTTCGCATCATACACGCCCGTCTCTGCTGGCCCGCATGGGCGCGCTGGTGATTTTGGGGTTTTTGACTGTCGGGTTTACGTCCCCGGTAATGGCGCAGGACGCCTCGGTGTCGCGCCAGGTTGAGCAGTTGCGCAAGGATCTTGATCTGCTGCAACGTTATGTTTACCGCGAAGGCCCGCCTGCTGACGGTGCGGCTTCTGCGGGAACAGCGGGAGGGGGCAACGCCCCGGCTGCGGCGCGCCAGCAGGTTCAGCTTGATAATTTGCAGGCCCAGATAACCCAGCTTACCGGTCAGATCGAAGAACAGGGTTACAAGGTCCGGCAGATGTCGGATCGTCTTGATCGCCTGATTTCCGATGTTGATTTCCGTTTAAGCCAGCTTGAAGGCAAAGGCACCCAGACAGGGCAGGCCGGTGTCGGTGCAGGTGCGGCGACCGGCGGGATGGCCCCGGCAAATGATGCCGGTAATCAGCCAGGCGCGGCAGGTGCCAATTCCAGTGGCGGCAGTGGTAATCCTGACGGAACAAGTGCCGGACAGCCGCTGGATAAAAACGGCACCCGTCTGTTTGGTGTGATCAAGGGGCAGGGCGAGGCTCCTGAAATTCCATCTGGTCCGCAGGCCGGTGCGAATGGTGCCGCCAGTGCGGCAGGTGCCAGTGCCGCAGCCGCCGCTACGGCTGCCAGCGCGTCGGATGGTGTGCTGCCCGCAGGTACCCCGCAAGACCAGTACCGTTATGCCTTTGGTTTATTGCGCCAGCAAAAATTCCCCGAAGCTGAAGCCGCCTTGCGGGCCTTTGTTAAGGCCCATCCCAAGGACCCGTTGGCAGGGAATGCTCAATATTGGTTGGGCGAAACCTTTTATGTCCGGGGCAATTATGACCAGGCATCACTGGCTTTTACCGAGGGTTTCCAGAATTATCCTGATAGTCCGAAAGCGGCAGACAATTTGCTGAAACTGGGCATGTCGCTGGCTAATTTGGGTAAAACCGACGATGCCTGCCTGACCTATGATCATTTGCTGAGCAATTTTGAAGGATCATCGACGGTTATTCTTGATCGCGCGCGGCAGGAAAAGAAAAACCGGAAATGCAAATAAGGCTGTAATGGCAATTATGACGACTGTCTTGCCAGATAATGCGGCGTCTAACGGGGTTCCCTTGGACGCCGCTTCTTTTTCCGCCTTGATGGCGCCTTTTGCGCCGTTTGAGGAAAAGCCACGGCTGATGGTTGCGGTATCGGGCGGCGCGGACAGTATGGCCCTGGCTATTTTGGCGGCACGCTGGTGTGCGGATCATGCTGGCAAGCTGGTTGCCGTTACCGTGGATCACGGGTTGCGCGCAGATGCGGCGGGCGAGGCGCAATGGGTGAAACGGCAACTGGCCAAATACGGCATCACGCATATGACGTTGCGTTGGACCGGCCCCAAACCCGGTGCCGCTATTCAGCAAGAAGCGCGCGCGGCACGCTATCGTCTGATTGATGATCTGGCCGGGGAACTTGGTATTTTACATGTCCTTGTGGCCCATCATTGTAATGATCAGGCCGAAACAGTTGCCATGCGACAGGATCGTAAAAGTGGTCCCATCGGGCTGGCGGGCATGTCTGCACAGCGATATTTGCGCCACTGCCGGGTTTTGCGCCCTTTGTTGCCCGTTGCCCGCAAAGACCTGTCGGCAACACTGATGGCGCTGGAAAAAGCCGGGATCGTGCCTTGTGGAACAGGCCGAAGCGAAACAGCGGATAGCGATCCTCATTCCGGCGGGCAAAACTGGATCGAAGACCCATCGAACAGCAATCTTGCGTTTGAGCGGGTGCGAATGCGGCAAAGACTGCAATTGTGTGCTGTCGGCGCGGGTGATTTTTCATCACAGGCATATGCACGCCAGAACCTGGAACAGGCCATTGCAGGATTTTTGGCCCGGTATGTTTTTGTCGCAGCGGATGGTGCGGCCTCGGTTCAATGGCCGTTCATGGCGGATTGCGACATCAAAGCCGACGGGGATGCCGCGGGGGCGAATGTTGGTGTCGGTGAATTTGATATTGCCGCCTATGGCATCGGCCATGTTTTACGAATTATCGGCGGTGGCCAATATGCCCCGGCGCGAGACTCGGTCAGGCATGTTTTGCGATTATTGCAGAAAAACACTGCGGCGCGGCACAGTCTTGCCGGGTGTGTGCTGCATCGGCGTGAAAATCATATTTTGATTTATCGGGAAGCCGGGCGGATGGATGTATCCCCGCAACCGGTTTTGTCGCACGGCCTGACACGGTGGGATAACCGGTTCGAACTTTGCCTGAAATTACCCGAAAAAACCGCCACACGCGGCGATATGACTGGTTTTAGCATTGTGCCATTGGCGGTGTGTGACCCGTTTCACAAGCGTGTCTTTCGCCGGGCGATGGCACGAACTGTGCCGTTTTGGGCATCCCGGCCCCGGCAGGCGCTGGCGGTATTGCCGCTTTTGTTGTGGCAAGATCAGCCTTTATCTGTCGCTGGCCTTGAGATTTGTGCACTTTCCGACGTATTATCCGCCGCCGGTTGCCCGACAGATCATTTGGAACTGTTTCGGGTGATCAAAGTGACGTGGCGGTTTGCACCATCGGCCCCTTTGTGGGAAGGTGGTTTTAAATTCGTCGCAAATCCGTGACTTCGTACTTGCGCCGGGCCTGCCTGATATTATCTGATGGTGCAGGTCATGTCGCGGGGTGCCTGCCGCGTAGTGGCGGATATTGTTCGCGACCAGTAGCTTGGAAAGAATATGGGAAAAAATCTCGCACTGTGGGTCATCATAGCCATTCTTTTGGTGGCTTTGTTTAACCTGTTCCAGTCGCCATCCGGACGGTCGGGCCAGTCACAGCTGGCATTTTCGGACTTTCTGTCGGATGTAGATTCCGGGCAGATTTCTGAAGTGACCATTCAGGGCAAAACTCTTACGGCGCAAACGCGCGACGGTCGCACCGTCAATGTCTACACGCCGAACTATCCCGACCTTGTTGACAGACTGAACAAGAAGGGTGTTCGTATTGTTGCCAAGCCTGAAGAATCGCTGTCGCCGCTGATGAGCGCGCTGATCAGTTGGTTCCCGATGCTGCTGATTATCGGCGTATGGATTTTCTTCATGCGTCAGATGCAGGGCGGCGGTGGCAAAGCCATGGGCTTTGGTAAATCAAAGGCAAAATTGCTGACCGAAAAGTCCGGTCGGGTCACCTTTGAAGACGTTGCCGGTATTGAAGAAGCCAAGAACGAACTTGAAGAAGTTGTCGACTTTCTGCGCGATCCGCAAAAGTTCCAGCGTCTTGGTGGCAAAATCCCCAAAGGTATGCTTTTGGTCGGCCCTCCGGGCACGGGTAAAACCCTTTTGGCACGTGCCATTGCGGGTGAAGCCAATGTCCCGTTCTTCACCATTTCGGGTTCTGACTTTGTCGAAATGTTTGTGGGTGTCGGCGCATCGCGTGTGCGTGACATGTTCGAACAGGGAAAAAAGAACGCACCCTGCATCATCTTTATCGACGAAATTGATGCTGTCGGCCGCCATCGTGGTGCCGGTCTTGGCGGTGGTAATGATGAACGCGAACAGACGCTGAACCAGCTTCTGGTCGAAATGGATGGTTTTGAAGCCAACGAAGGTGTCATCCTGGTGGCCGCAACCAACCGTCCTGACGTTCTGGACCCTGCATTGCTGCGTCCGGGCCGTTTTGATCGTCAGGTTGTTGTCCCAAACCCCGATCTTGAAGGCCGTGCGCAAATTCTTGGTGTGCATGCCCGCAAGATTCCGTTGGGACCGGACGTTGAACTGCGTACGGTTGCCCGTGGAACCCCGGGGTTCTCGGGTGCGGATCTGGCCAACCTTGTCAACGAAGCAGCCCTTGCGGCAGCCCGTCTTGGCAAGCGCGTTGTCACCATGTCGGATTTTGAAAACGCCAAGGACAAAGTCATGATGGGCGCGGAACGTCGCTCCATGATCATGACCGATGACGAAAAGAAACTGACGGCCTATCACGAAGGTGGTCATGCGCTGGTGGCCTTGCATACACCGGCATCTGACCCGATCCACAAGGCAACCATCATTCCGCGCGGTCGTGCGTTGGGGATGGTGATGCGCCTGCCGGAACGTGATCAGCTGTCAAAATCCTATGAACAGCTGATTTCCGATCTGGCCGTTGCCATGGGCGGGCGCGTTGCTGAAGAACTGATTTTCGGCAAGGACAAGGTCACCACCGGGGCATCTTCCGACATCAATATGGTGACGCAATATGCGCGCAAGATGGTAACGGAATGGGGCTTTTCCGAAAAACTGGGTAACGTGAAATATGTCGATAACCAGGAAGAAGTATTCCTGGGGCATTCGGTTGCCCAGCATAAGAATGTTTCGGAAAAAACCGCACAGCTGATTGATGAAGAAGTTCGTCGTTTCTCGGATGAAGCTCTTAGCTTTGCCCGTCGTGTTTTGACCGAACATATCGATGACTTGCATATCCTGGCCAAAGGGCTTCTGGAATATGAAACCCTGAGCGGCAAGGAAATCGAAGCCTTGCTGCGCGGCGAGGAAATCAATCGTCCGGGGCATACCGGTGGTACGGGCACAGATAGTGGCAACACGGGTCGTCGCTCTGCTGTTCCGGCATCGGGCGTGCGCAAGGAAAATCCTGGTGAAGGTAAGGGGGATCTGTCACCCGAGCCGCAGCCAGGAAATTAAGATGAAAGTTTGCTGACCTATGGACAAGATCCAGGGATCGGTCCTGCGAAGCCCCGCCGATGTGCGGGGCTTTGCTGATTTTGATGGACCGCTTTATTACGTGCCGACAGGCTTTATCGACCGGGCGGATGACCCGCAGACCTTGCCCCTTGCGGGCGGGCGGCGTGGTTTTTCGGCCCTTGAAATTATCCGGCGCCGCGATGGCGGCGGTGCCCAAAGTATGATTTTGCCGTTACTGGCACTGGAAGGCTGGGTGCAGAATTCCGGTCGGGTTGACGAAATCAATGCGGTATTGGACCGTCTAACGGGCAATCGCCGGGCATTTGCCAATCAGGATATGGAAAGTTCTCATATCATGGGCATTGTCAATGTCACACCAGATAGTTTTTCCGACGGCGGCGATCATGATACGGCGGAACGCGCCATTGCCCATGGCCGGGCCTTGGCCGGGCAGGGGGCGTCCATTCTTGATATTGGCGGTGAATCGACCCGCCCTGGTGCGGCGACTGTGTCGATTGATAAGGAAATCGAACGGGTTGTTCCGGTTGTTCGCGCCCTTGCGGATGACGGACATTGTGTTTCTGTTGATACCCGTCACGGGGCGGTTATGTCCGCCGCAATGGATGCCGGGGCGCAGATCATTAATGATGTAACGGCCCTTGAAGGCGATGAAGCCTCGCTGGAATTTGTCAGCCAGTCTGACACGGCACCGGTGATCCTGATGCATATGCAGGGCGAACCGGGAACGATGCAAAATAATCCGCAATATGATTGTGTTGTGCTCGATGTGTACGATTATTTGCTTGATCGTATCGAAAGCTGCGAGCGCGCGGGTATCAGCCGGGATCGTATCTGTGTTGATCCGGGCATTGGATTTGGAAAATCCCTGTCGCACAATATGGAGCTTTTGTCTCGCCTGTCGATCTTTCATGGTTTGGGATGCCCGGTTTTGCTGGGCGCGTCACGTAAATCCTTTATCGGTAAAATTGACCCCTCGGCAGAGCCCAAACAACGACTGGGCGGGTCCTTGGCTGCTGCACTTAACGGCTGGCGCCAGGGCATGCAGATTTTGCGCGTTCATGACGTTGAACAAACAGCACAGGCCCTTGGCATTGCTTCGGCAATGGGCACAGTCTGATGCTGCTTTGGCCTGTCCGGGGCGGGTGATATTGACGGGGAGGTAGTCTGTTAAAGGCACCTCCCTTGTCTGTTTTGAAGGCAAAATGATTCTGTCACTTTCTGACACTGCTGGCTTCAGCCTTGCTATTGAAGTTCATTATCTTCATATGTCTATGATCGGATGAACTTTATGTTTTTGCGAAAATACTGATTTGCGCGAACTTTTTTCCTGTCGCCAGGAGAAAAACGAATCCGTTTGAATATTGACATCTATGTAGGGTCATATTGTAAAAGCCTTTTGGTGCTATCGGGTAGTCGGAGCAGAAATAAATGGCTGCGTGTATTTTTGTGGTCGAAGACAATGAGGACCTTAACCGCGATCTTTGCGAGTATCTGGAGATCTGCGGGTTCGACGTCGTCGGGTGTGAAACCGGGCAGCAATTTCATCGCGCTTTGGATGATCTGACGCCGAACGCTGTTATTTTCGATGTCATGCTGCCCGATGCGGACGGGTTCGATCTGGCGCGTTTCACCCGCAACAAACTTGATTGCGGTATCATGATGCTGACATCGCTTTCTGGCATGGATCAGCATTTAGCGGGGTATCAGGCGGGGGCAGATGTTTACCTGACCAAGGACAGTCCGCTTTCGGTGATCGAGGCGGCCTTGCGACCGTTGTTGCGGCGCGTATCGACAAATTCTGTTGAAACAACCGGCGAATCGGTGGTCGAAAATTCGAATGACTGCTGGACGCTTGATCGTTTGAACTGGACGCTCACGTCCCCGCAAGGGGGCAATGCCGTTCTGACGGCTGGGGAACGGACCATCATCAGTGTCCTGATCGAGGCAAATGGCGGATGGTTGACCCGGCCTGACATTGTCAGTGCGCTTGGTAAAGCCGATACTGCTGAAAACTGTCGCAATCTTGATACGGCGATCCGCCGGGTTCGGCAGAAAATTTCCAAGGATATCGGGGACGAGTTGCCTGTGCGGACCGCCTATGGTCGCGGATACGCATTTGCATCACCAGCCGTTATTGTCGGTGACGAACCCGAGGCAGAGGCCGTTGCCGCCAAGGCCCGTTCAAACGCCTGATGCGGTCTGCTTGAAATGTTCAAATGAACATAGGCCGAGATTGTTTTGATCGTTGGCAGTCTTGTCTTGCGCTGTAAACCTGTAATTACCTTATAATGGTGATTCCAGTGGCAATGTGATCCGGATGTTAAACCCGGTTTCGGCGTTGGTGACAATGTCTGTTTTGCCGCCATGTGCGGCAATGATGCGCTGTGTAATGTGCAGCCCCAACCCGATCTCATTTCGGGGCAGCAAACTTTCAGGGTCGGTTTTTTTCTCGTAAAAGCGGTTTGGGTCGGTTTCCGGCTCAATCGGGCTGTGAAATGAAAACAGCGAATTGCGTAGCGCTTCGATATCTGCAGCTTCATCAAGAACAAGACCCGGATGAGAAATGTCGATTTTCAGGGTCATTTTATGTTCTTCCTCCGCGACCAGTGAAATCGTTTCGCCGGGCAACTGTCGGCGGGCATTTTCAATGACGTTGGTTAATGCCAGGCTCAGCAGGGTTTCATCGGCATAAAGAACGCTGTTGGCCTTGCCGCTATAGCGAAGACCGATCTGAGCATTTTCGCGCTGTGCCATCGCCGTAAATTCGCCAAGGAATCCTTTTGCCGGAATAAGTTTGCGGGCGAGGGCAAATTGCGGTGCGTTTAAATTGTCTTTTCCTAAAAATACATCAACCAGCCGGGCCAGTTTGCCAGATTGATCCTGGATGCGTTTCAGGCGGTCGGTTACGGGGCGCGGAACGTCGTAGGTGCCATTTGCGGCAGCTTCTTTGTGTAAACGCAGGGTCACCATTTCGGCGGCACGCTGGATAACAGCCAGGGGTGTTCTAAATTCATGCGATAGCATCGAAACCAGTTTGCGTTGTTCCTGAACCAGGTTTTCGGTGCTTTCTGCCATGGTGGCGGCTTTTATTCGGTCCCGGTCAATGGCCGTGATGCGCAGGCCCATCAGCGCGCTCATCAGTACAAGATGGGCAAGCAGCGCAAAGGGGTATGCTGCTTCGGTAAAATTATTGACCGGCAACAGATGGTTTAAGGCCAGATAATAGATCATCAGTGCCACCGTTGGCACGGCCATGACCGTCAGATAAATCCAGTGCACAATAAAGCGCGGATTTCGGATGATGCGCCGTATCTGAAAACCAATGTAAATCAGCATGATGGCGGTGTGCGAAAACTGGCAATAGCTGGCAAATATGGTGTAAAGCGGCGAGGTGGCAGTCACCGCCCCCAATAGAACAACAACGGAATATGCACAGAAAATCTTTTTACAAAGTCGACATTCCGAGCCAATATCAAGGATATGAACCCATAGCAGGCTGGCCGCTGAAATATTGATGGCGGTGCCTGCCCCAACCAGCAAGTCACTGGTATAAGGCCATTCCGGTGCAAAGATGGTCAGGAACACGCCGCCAACTGCCGAGGCTAATGTGCCAAATGCTGCAAGGCATACCCCATAAAGTGCAACCGCGTAATCGCGGATAAAGATGCCAACAATGACGTAAATAACCGCCATCATCATCACGACACCGATAAAAAGTCCCTTGGCGACCAGGCCAAGAGACCAGCGGCTTATTTGCACATCATTTGATAGCAGGGATGCTTCGATAAACTGGGTGCTGTTTGACTGGGTGCGGATGTAAAGGCTGTATTTTCCTTTATCGATGGCCGGGAAGGTCGCCAGATGTTCCGGTGCCAGCACCGGCCGCTGGCTTGAGGGTAAATGGTCCCCCAACAGAGCCGACCATAGCGGCGCAGAAGTGTCTTTTTGAGTCAGATACACATTGATTTCGTTCAAAAAGATTGGCCCGATATCGAGATAGCGGCTTTCACCGATCGGCCCGGAAGCAATCAGATCAATGCGATACCAGATGGCATTGTTGGTATAACCAAAGGCTGGAATATTGGAATGTGCGGTAAAGGCACTGTCGGGCAGGGCGCGGATATCGTTAAGGGTTTTGCTTTGTTCGGGATCCTGAAAGCTGGCGATATGCCCGGTGAACAAAATATCGTCCGAGGTCGGGGCAGAAATATTAACGGGTGGCGCCAAATCCGCCCATGCTGTGCGATGCTGCACATCAAGCACGGTTATCAGAACCACAAACAAAAGGCAAACCAGCCCGGTTTTAAGCGGCCTTGAAGGGGCGCTTGTAACGGCATTTACGGCTTGGCATATGGCGGAAAGAAGGACCATTATTCTGCCCCCCCATTGTGCGCATTCCGCCTCGCTACCATCCGCTGGCTGTTATGGCGGATGTTATGAATGGTTGCATCGCGATCAATGGGCAGCTTGAAAACGACGGTGGTGCCACCTTTTTCGGCGACAGACATGGTGATAGAGCCGTTATGTGCTTCAAGAATGCGGCTGGCAATGTGCAGGCCAAGGCCAACGCCACGTGTTCCGTCTGATGTTTTTCCGCGATAAAACGCCATTGAAACCTGTGACAGGTCTTCTTCGTTCATACCAGGACCATGATCGAGCACACGGATATAGGCATAGCCATCCCCGCGATGGTTGCAATCGACCGAAACGGGTGAACCTGGTGCATATTTACGTGCATTTTCTATGACATTAGCAATTGCGAGTTTTAACAGGGTGGGGTCGGCCATGATGGCAGTACTGGCATCGCCATGCAGCGTAATGTCAATCTGAGTGCCTTCCTGATCAATTGAATCGACAATGTCAGAGAGAAAATTCAAAAGATTGACGGGGTGAAGGTTCAGAGTAAAGGCACCGCGATCGAGCGTGTCTTTTGTCAGAAAAACATCAACCAGTGCCGATAGTTGGCCCGCGTGGCTGCGGATACGCGCCATGCGGTCGACAATCCCGGCTCCTGCTTCGCCCAGGTGAAGTGAAATCAGTTCGGCGGACCGTTGAATGATGGCCAGCGGGGTCCGAAATTCGTGCCCCAGCATGGTAATGAATTCGCGTTGTTCTTCGGCAAGCTGGCGGGTTCGGTAGCGGCGGCTTTGGGCGGCAACGCGGGCATTTTCCAGATAGCTGGTTCGATAGGCCATGGCCATTCCCATCAAAATCAGATGGAAAAGGGTCGATACAGGATAAATGGTCTGGGTTAGCCGGTTGGCTGGTGCCAGTCCGACCAGCGAGGCGATATAGATCAGTGCCGCAAGACAGGGAAGGCCCAGCGCAAAAAGATAGAACAAGTGCATGCCGCGCGGGTTAAGCCAGACGCGATAAATCAGGCAGCAAAATAAACTCAACAGCACCAGAAGGTGAAAGGATAGAAAATAATGGCCAAAATCGACATAAAAGGGTGTCGGGGCCAAAAAGGCCATCGCGGCGGCGGTCCCCGCATAAATACAATAGGCGCGATAAAGACGGTAACTGATCTGGCGCAGGTCAATCACCGTGATCCACATCATGACACTGGTCGCCACCGACAGGGCGGTACCACCACCGGTGACAATGTCGTTCAGGGCTGTTCCAAGCGGTTGCAACAGCAAAATGCCCAGCCCGGAAAGGCCGATGCCCAGTATTGCAACGGATAAAACATAGCAGCCGTACCAGAACAGGGAAATATCGCGGATCAGCATGCCGCCAGTAATGTAAACACCGCCAATCACCACCAGGGCAGCAACCAGTATGCTCGACAAAATCAGGGCGCGTCCTCCCCGGGACATCAGGGTCGAGTCATTGCGAAAGCTGGCCGAGAGAAGATTGGAACTGGTTGTTTCCACACGAAAGATGATCCTGTATGTGCCGGGCATCAGGGCGGGAAGGCGGGTTGTATGACTGCGGTTTTTTATGGTGTCCCTTTTGACCTTGATTGTGTCGCCCAAAAGATCACGCCAGATGAATTTTTGTTCATTCAGGCTGAAAATGGCGACGTCAATCCGGTCAAGATAGGGGGGGCTGACTTCCAGAAACAGGCGCATATTTTGTGATGACACTGTTTGGGTATTGGGGGAGGATTCTACCTCGAATTCGGCGCGATACCAAACGGCATCCCGGGTATATCCAGTACCGGGACTGGTGATGATCGATACAAAATCCTGGTCAGGGCGGTCGACAACATCGCGAAAAGACAGGGATCGTTGCGGGTCGCTCAGGCGGATAATGTATGGGGTCAGGGACATGTCAAACAGGGTTTGTTTACCCGGTGGTGTGACAATGAGGCGCGCACCCTGGAGACCCGTACCCTGGGCACAGGCGGTCTTGCCGGGCAGGAAAAACGTTGCGCAAAATACTGTAAACAAGATGCAAAAAACCGACAGAACCCAATGCGGGCCTGTTCGTTCATCGATACAAACAAGCCGTGCCTGTTGACCCGTGGTTGGCACGTTAGAAGAACTCTGCTGAAAAATTCCCCGCGTCATTTTTTTTGACGGCATCAATCCCCTGGACCCTCAAAAATCACCCCTTTCATGTGTTAACGTTAAATCAGGCCCGATGCCATTGCTTTATTGTGCCAACCTGCGCAATGCTATTGTCGGCAATGTATATTGCTAACTGTTTGGCCGGGGGCAGATACAGGAACAAGGCCGGTGGCATTCTGACCCGATTTTGCTATAACCGGAGGCCAGCACGAGAGCACAACCCGGTTTTTGAGACACCGGATCAAGCATAGAGAAAGAATACAACACATGAGCCG
The DNA here is from genome assembly GCF_963976115.1 of uncultured Thalassospira sp. Classification (GTDB taxonomy): domain Bacteria; phylum Pseudomonadota; class Alphaproteobacteria; order Rhodospirillales; family Thalassospiraceae; genus Thalassospira. The sequence goes on along the minus strand of NZ_CAXBJJ010000009.1, from coordinate 26,828 downwards.
CAAATATTTTGGGACCGACGGGATCCGTGGAACCGCAAATAACGCGCCGATGACTGCCGAAGTCGCCCTGAAGGTCGGCATGGCAGCCGGGCAATATTTTACCCGCGGCCATCATCGGCATCGTGTTGTGATTGGTAAGGATACCCGATTGTCGGGCTATATGCTGGAGCCTGCACTGGTTGCCGGTTTCACATCGATGGGGATGGATGTGATTTTGGTGGGGCCCATGCCGACCCCGGCTGTGGCCATGCTGACCAAATCCATGCGTGCCGATATTGGTGTGATGATTTCTGCGTCGCATAATCCCTTTGAAGATAACGGTATTAAACTGTTTGGGCCTGATGGTTTCAAGTTATCCGATGCTGTTGAAAGTGAAATTGAAGCCCTGATGGATCGCGATCTGTCATCGTTGCTCGTACCTGCCAAATCGCTAGGGCGTGCCAAACGGATTGAAGACGCGCCGGGGCGCTATATCGAGGCGGTGAAATCGTCTTTACCAGGCCATGTCACGCTTGAAGGGCTGCGAATCGTGCTCGATTGTGCCAATGGGGCCGCCTATAGCGTGGCACCGATGGTTTTGCGTGAACTGGGTGCCGATGTTATTGAAATTGGCACCAAGCCAAACGGCTTTAACATCAATGATAATTGTGGTTCGACCCATACCAGGCCAATGTGCGATCTGGTGGTGGACCAAAAAGCCGATGTTGGCATTGCCCTTGATGGTGATGCCGACCGTGTGCAGATGTGCGATGAAAATGGCCGCCTGATTGACGGTGACCAGCTAATGGGCCTGGTGGCCGCACATTGGCATAAAACCGGCCAACTGCGCGGCAATGCCCTGGTGGCAACTGTGATGTCCAATCTGGGCCTTGAGCGGTATTTGGAAAAGCAGGGATTGCGGCTGATTCGAACCAAGGTTGGCGACCGTTATGTGGTGGAACAGATGCGCGCCCTTGGCTGCAATGTGGGGGGCGAACAATCTGGCCATATTGTCTTGTCCGATTTTGCCTCGACCGGGGATGGTTTGCTGGCATCCTTGCAGGTGCTTGCGGTTTTGTCCGGGCATGACGGGCCGGTATCGCAGATGACACATGTTTTCGATCCGTTGCCGCAAATTCTGAAGAATGTGCGTTATGCTGCCGGAACGGACCCATTGGGCCATAGCAGCGTGATCGAGGCCATTTCAGCCGCCGAAAAATCGTTTAATGGTGATGGAAGGGTGCTTATTCGCAAATCGGGGACCGAACCCCTGATCCGTGTTATGGCCGAAGGCGATGACGCCAGCCATGTTGAACGGGTTGTGGACGGTATTATCATGCAAATTAATGCTGTAACGGCCGATACCGGTTTCAGCTTTTCAGAATGACGGGTTTGAAGAACAGGAGACTCCCGATGAAGGGGCGTGTGTTGATCCTTGCCGGCTCTGACAGCTCCGGCGGGGCCGGTATTCAGGCGGATATTAAAACGGTGACGGTTCTGGGCGGCTATGCCGCAACGGCAATTACCGCGCTGACAGCGCAAAACACCCAGGGCGTGTTTGGCGTGCTGGGGATCGACCCCGCCTTTATCCTGCAACAGGCCGAATTGATGCTGGACGATATCGGTGCCGATTGCCTTAAAACCGGGATGCTGCATTCGGTTCCCGTGATCGAGGCGGTTGCAGGCTTGCTTGCTGGCAAGGCCGCAGGATTACCCGTGGTGATTGATCCGGTGATGATATCGCAAAGCGGGTCGCGCCTTTTGAACGAAGACGCAGTGGAAAGCCTGATTAAATTACTGGTGCCCCGCGCAACCGTTTTAACGCCCAATATTCCTGAAGCCGAAGTTTTGTCGGGCATACGTATTTCAAGCGAGGCCGACATGATCCTGGCGGCCGAGAAAATTGGCGCGATGGGGGCAAATGCCGTTTTGCTTAAAGGCGGACATTCCGACGGCAGCCGGATCATTGATATTTTGTGGCAGCACGACCACGGCATTTCCGGTTTTGAAGAGGACCGTATTCCGTCGGAAAATAACCACGGTACAGGTTGTACCCTTGCCAGTGCGATTGCCACAGGTATTGCCCAGGGACTGGATTTGGGCGATGCGGTCGCGCGCGCGCGTGCCTATGTGCGCGAAGCCATTCGCACCGCACCCGATTTTGGCAAAGGCAATGGGCCGCTAAACCATGCCCATCCCTTAACGGGTGAATAGCCTGCAACAGAAAGCCACACGTCATGCCGCGACAAACCGCAATGCCAGGAACATCGTTTTTTGATCAGGCCCGTAATAATGCCTGGTCTAACTTTCGGATGTTGACCTGTTGTGAAAAACTGTCACCTGCTGAACTAACAGCACCGCGGACCTCGTTTTTCCCGACAATATTGCAAACCCTCAATCATATCCTGATTGTCGATTGGTATTATATTGATGCTCTTAACTCTGGTGGTCGGGGGCGCGCCTGTTTTGCCAATGCAAACCCGTTTTCCGATATCGACAAGCTGGCCAGGGCCCAAACTGACAGCGATCGTGAATTGCTGGATTTTTGCGAAAAGCTGACCGGCGAGGGGGCGGCGCAAACTGTGGCATTGGACCGCGGTGAGGGTGAATTGGTCCGCGAAACAGCAGGGGCAGTATTGTCGCATCTGTTTGTGCATCAAACGCATCATCGCGGGCAGGTGCACGCCATGCTGTCGGGCACATCGCAAAAACCACCACAACTTGATGAATATTACCTGGAATGCGACGCCCTTTATCGGGGACGTGATTTTAACAAGATGGGCTGGGACGGTAAATGATGCGTTTCATCCGGGGGCGAATGGGCCGCCGATTATTGGCGGTGGGTATTATTTCCCTTTTGGCATGGGCCTCACTGGGAGGGCCGCGAGAATGGTTTGCCAACCGGTTCTGGGCAACGGATGCGGCCCCGTGGGAACGCGTAACGGCAGTTTATTACCCCGACAAAGCCGATAGATCGGTGTTTAAGTTCGCGGGAGAAGGCCTTGAAAACACAGAAAAATGCCGGGATGCTGTGATGGCGCTTGCCGTTGAAAACAATGACCCGCAACTGGCGCATGGGTCCTATGATTGTGCGGTGGGTTTCTATGCCGACGACGATCATACAGGGCATTATCGACTGACAATCACGCCCTGATCCGGTTTATAAAACGTACCATAACAAGGCAGGCAAGCTGATGGCGGCCAGGAAGGTTGAGGCAATCACAACCCCGGCCACTTCTTCGGGTTCGTTGTCATATAGCTGGGCAAACAGATAACAAAAAACTGCCACCGGCATTGAACATTGCAAAATCACCACACCGCGCGCAATGCCTTCAAGACCCAGAATTTCGGACAGTCCAAGGCCGACGGCAAAGCCCATCGCCAGGCGCAAGACCGATAAACCAATGCTGCGTTTCAGGCTGACCGGTTTAAGCCGGGCCAGCGACACACCCAATGTAAACAGCATTAACGGGATGGTCATCTGACCGATCAGATCGGTTGTATTGTAAAGCCATGCGGGCACGGGTGTTTTGGTTGCCAGAAAAACAATCGCAATCAGGGTTGCCGGTACAATTGGCATTTTTGCCAGAGAGCGGATTGAAAATGACCCGGCGACAAAGGCAACCCCCACGGTCAGTTGCAATACGATCATGGCGGCAAAAAAGGCAACAGCCAGTGCCAGGCCGTCATTGCCAAAAGCCAGCAGGCATAACGGCAAGCCCACATTGCCAATGTTGGGCCAGCTTAGCGATTGCAAATAGGTGCGTGGCGACAGTTTGAAGAGCTTCAGGACCGGCCAGCCAATGGCGATAAAGGCCAGAATTGACAGAACCGCAGCACTGCCCATCGACAGCAAAGCATCCGATCCCAGCTTGACCGTGGCAAGGGCGGCAAATGTCAGGCAAGGGGTGCCAAAATAGGTGACAAGCGATGTCACAAGGGATGTGTCAAAATGCTTGCCGGCGCGCGCCCAGAAATATCCCAGCCCGGTCGTGATAAAAACCGGCGCAAGAATGGCAAAAATATTAGCAAACATACCTGATCCCCCTGACAAAAACGCCAGTGAAGGTAATTGCCATGTTCAGGCAGGGTCCGACAAGTTAATAATGGTAATACCAGTTATAACACGGATGTTATGCAACCCTGGCGGGCCGGTTAAAGAACAGGGCTTTTGCAGTTCCCCCTTGCTGTGGGCGGTCATTTATCCCATTCTAAAGGTTGCCAGTTTTCCTGTTGGCGGTTCTGATTTTGGATTTAACCCGTTGTCGGGCGGATGTTTTCTTATGAATGACTATTCCTTTGTTCGCAGACACCTGATTGATCCGGCTCCAAAATGGCGCGATCGGCGGCATCCGTTGCCAGCGGTTTTTCTCGACCGCGACGGGGTCATAAACGAGGAAGTGCATTATCTGTCCCGGCCCGAGGATATGGTGTTGATCCCCGGGGTGGCGAAGGCCATCGCCAGGATTAATGCGGCAAGGGTGCCGGTGGTGGTTGTGACCAATCAGTCCGGTGTCGCGCGCGGGTTTTTATCCGAAGACCAGTTACAAGATTTGCATGTGCGAATGACGCAGCTTTTGGCAGACGAGGGCGCATCCGTGCAGGGCATTTATTATTCACCCTTCCATAGCGATGGTCAGGGTGACTATCGCAAAGACAGCATCTGTCGCAAACCTGGCCCCGGCATGATTTTCGCCGCCTGCGAAGAGTTTGCCATTGATCGTGCCGACAGCGTGCTCATTGGTGACAAAATTGCCGACATTCGTGCCGGTAACGCGGCCGGGTTAAAAACCGTTATGGTGCGAACGGGGCATGGTGCGCATGAAACAACGCTGCCCGAAGCCGCCGAGGCGGGTTTTATTGCCGATGATTTGCAGGCAGCTGTTGATCAGCTATTTGCCAGTGGGGCCATTGCCCTATAGGGCATATTGCCGTGCGCGGGATGGTATAAAACGGGTGCTGGGTATTTATCTGGTGCACCATGTGCGCCAGATATCGCGATAGGCTTCTTCAAAATCAGCTGCAATCAGGCGATGATTCATCATGCTTGCCTTAAGGACCCTGTCGCGCAAGGTGCGGCGGATCATGGATAATGCATCGACGTCGCGGCCAAGCAAAACCGCCTTTTGAACATAGCCGTTGCGGGTTTCTGCTGCCAGGGCATCCAGCCCCACATCGCCTAGCACACCCAGCCCGCATCGTGCCGATGGCATGGTACCGGCCAGCGTAACAAACGGCACCCCATGCCACAGCATGTCGCAGCCCGCCGTAATATTATTGGCAGGGAACGGGTCCAGCCCGATGTCAATCTGGTCATAAATTGCGGTGTTACGGATTTTGTCGGGGGTTATACCCTGGCAGGTAACGCGATCAATATGAATGCCAGCTTGCCGGGCGCGATCAAGAAAATTCTGGCGTACAAATGCGTCATGGAGCCCGTCGGCCTGAATGATCAGGCGGCTATTGGCGGCTTTGTTCATGATGCGCGCCCAGCTGTTAAGTACGGTATCGCCAATGCGTGGCAAGGTGCCCACAAATCCGAAGGTCAAATATCCGTTCAACAGGGCTGGCAAAGGGCCTGTCGCCTGGCTGTTTTCGGGCGGGGTATAGGCAAAGGCGGCATGGGGCAGGCGGTGCAGTGTTTCGCTGCAAATGCGGTTTTCTGCGGCCCCGGCGGCGGTCATATCGACATGGCCAAACATGTGGTCAATTTGCCCGATACCGGTCGAGGCATGATAAAATGTGACCTGCACCGGTGCCGGGCGATGGGCGAAAACCTCGATCGGGTGATCACGGGTAAAACCCGACAGATCCACCAGAATATCGATCTTGTCCTTGCGAATGCGTTCAGCAATGCGTTGTGCATCCTGGCCTGCAACATCGCGCCAGCTATCGGCAACAATTTGCCATTGCCGGGTAATGTCATCATGGCGGGTGACGGCAGAATATAAAAACAGTTCAACGGTATTGCGGTCATGATTTCGCGCCAGTCCCATCAGCCGGGCATAGAGCGGGTGATCGCGAAAATCGGGTGATATCCAGCCAATGCGCAGCCTGCGATCCGTGCTGCGGGTATTGGCAAATTTGGGCGGGGATGTCTGGGGGGCTAAATGCGACCGCGCCCATTGCCGGGCCTGTTTTAAATATTCCGGTCCGTCAAATTGCGGCAAATACAGCAAGGCCGATAAGAGCCGGGCATGAAAATCGGCGCGGGCCGGGTTTTTCTCCACCAGGGCCGCAAGGCGGGCAACCCCGTGGGCGGTATCGCCACCCCGGATCAGAATATCGGCAAACAGACCCTCGATATCGGCCATGTCGGGGGCATGGGTGCGTGCAGCTTCAAGGACGTTATTGGCTTGCTGATATTTGCCCGCAGCAATCAATGATGCCGCCATATTGACCATGGAAGGCACATGATCAGCATGGATGCTGAGCGCGCGGGAAAACAGGTTTTGTGCGGCATCAAGATGGCCGAGGCGCAAAAGTACCGCGCCAACCTGGTTGATTTTATCGGCATCAAGTTTGGCGGCTTCGGCCGCATTTTCAAAGGCCATCAAAGCGGCTTCATATTGCCCTAGCGCGTTAAGGGCTTCGCCGAACAGCAAAAATGCATCAAAATTGCCGCTATGCAGGTTCAGCATCCGGCCCAGAAGGTCGATTGTTTGGCCGTAATTGCCGCGTGCCTTTTCCAGGCGCGCCAGATGGAACAGCGCGGTGGGAAAGTCGCCATGATAGCTTAGTGCGAGGCGGAATTCATCAATCGCGTGTTCAATATTGCCATTGGCTTCCAGGGCGATGGCATAGTTACACCGTGCCGCCGGGTTTGCCCCCATGTGCGAAACGCAGTTTTCAAACAGCTCCAGTGCTTCACGATGATGCCCCTGGCGGGTTAGCAACGTCGCGAGCAGATGTTCTGCCTCGCGATTGTTCGGGGCAATGTCGAGAACACGGCGATAAATCTTTTCCGCCTCTTGCAGGCGGTTGCCTTCGTGGGCTGCCAATCCGCGCCGCAGCAATGTTGAAAGCTCGGCTGTCATGCAATGCCTTGTTTTTGGTGTCTTTGCCGATAAGGGCGTACCCGTGACCCGTTTGTCATCTTACGCACATCGTGCGTCTTTAACATAAAGAAATTGACGACGGTATAGCGACGGTATCGGCGCGCAGGAAATGCCGTTAATGCCCCTGTGGCATTCTGCACGCATTGGCATTGCGCGGGCCGACCTGGCAAACTACCTGCAGTGATAGAGGTTGCGGTTTATAAGCTGCCTTTGGGTCGGTTATTGCCAGGTCCGTGTCCGATATTGGTTCGGGCCAGGGCACGCGGGGCCGTGGACCCGCATAAGAACCCAAAAAACCCCGGCCATATTGGGCCGGGGTAAGAATGGGAGTGGGAGAATCGCCTGGCGGCGATAATCAGACATTATAATATTCTTTCGTGATGGCAGCGTCTCCTATCCGTTTGATTGATCTTATGGGTCTTTGGGATAGGGGATTTTATGTACATAATCCATTGGAGCAGTACATTCTGGGGTTGGATGTTTGGTCGCGGCATTTGGGGGCTGTCCCGACGGGCTGTTTGCCGATAAGCTGTCAGGTATAAAAATACGTGCATGGCAGATTTGTCGAAACTTTCGGGCAAAAAACTGTAAATCGACGCCAAGTCTGTGCTAGAACGCGAGTTCAAAAATATTACGTATAAAGAGAGGGTCGACCCATGCCGGAATATCGGTCTCGTACAACCACCCATGGTCGCAATATGGCCGGCGCGCGCGGCTTATGGCGCGCCACAGGCATGACGGATGAAGACTTTGACAAGCCGATCATTGCGGTGGTTAACAGTTTTACCCAGTTCGTGCCGGGCCATGTGCATCTGAAAGATCTGGGGCAGATGGTTGCGCGCGAGATTGAGGCATCGGGCGGTGTTGCCAAGGAATTTAACACCATTGCCGTTGATGATGGCATTGCGATGGGGCATGACGGCATGCTCTATAGCCTGCCGTCACGCGAAATTATCGCGGACTCGGTTGAATATATGGTCAATGCCCATTGCGCCGATGCGATGGTGTGCATTTCCAACTGCGATAAAATTACCCCGGGCATGTTGATGGCTGCGATGCGGCTTAACATTCCGTGCGTGTTTGTTTCGGGCGGGCCGATGGAGGCAGGCAAGGTCACCATCGATGGCAAGGAACGCCATCTTGACCTGGTTGATGCGATGGTTGAAGCCGCCGATCCCAAAATTTCCGACGAACAGGTCGCTATTGTTGAACGGTCGGCATGTCCGACCTGCGGGTCATGCTCGGGCATGTTTACCGCCAATTCCATGAACTGCCTGGCCGAGGCCCTTGGGCTGGCATTGCCCGGTAATGGTTCGGTGCTGGCAACCCATGCAGCGCGCAAGGAACTGTTCCTTGAAGCGGCCCGCACATCGGTTCGGTTGGCGCGTCGTTTTTACGAAGAAGACGACGTCACCGCATCGCCGCGTGGCATTGCAACGTTTAAAGCGTTTGAAAATGCAATGGCGCTTGATATTGCCATGGGCGGGTCGACCAACACTGTTCTGCATTTGCTGGCAATCGCCCGCGAAGCGGAAGTTGACTTTACCATGACCGACATGGACCGTCTGTCGCGCAAGGTGCCGCATCTCTCCAAGGTGGCACCGTCTCATCCGTTATATCACATGGAAGATGTGCATCGTGCCGGTGGCATCATGCGTATTTTAGGCGAGCTTGATCGTGGTGGCTTGCTGCATACCGATGTGCCGACAGTCCATGCCAAAACCATGGCGGATGCCCTTGATAAATGGGACATTCGGCGCACCAGCAATGAAAATGTGCAGAAATTCTATCGCGCCATGCCCGGTGGTGTTCCCAGTCAGGTGGCCTTTAGCCAGGAACGGTACTGGGACGATCTGGATATGGACGAAAAAGAAGGCTGCATTCGTGATGTCGAACATGCCTATAGCAAGGATGGCGGTTTGGCGGTTCTGTTTGGCAATATGGCGATCAATGGCTGTATTGTTAAAACCGCCGGTGTTGATGCCAGCATCCTGAAATTTTCCGGCCCGGCCGTAATTTGCGAAAGCCAGGACGAAGCCGTTGCCAAGGTTCTGGGCGGTGAAGTCAAGGAAGGCGATGTTGTGGTCATTCGGTATGAAGGACCAAAGGGCGGGCCGGGGATGCAGGAAATGCTCTATCCGACCAGCTATTTGAAATCGATGGGGCTGGGCAAGGCCTGTGCATTGATTACCGATGGTCGTTTCTCGGGTGGAACGTCCGGTCTTTCAATTGGTCACGTTTCGCCCGAAGCTGCGGCGGGTGGCGATATTGCCCTGGTTGAGCCGGGCGATATGATCGAAATCGATATCCCCAACCGCACCATCCATATCGCGATTGACGATGCCGAAATGGCCGCGCGCCGCGAAGCCATGGAAGCCAGGGGCACTGCTGCTTGGAAGCCCGAAAAACCGCGCAAGCGCAAGGTGACAACCGCGTTGCGGGCCTATGCCGCCCTTGCCACCAGTGCCGATAAGGGTGCTGTGCGCGATGTAACCCAGGTTGAATTCTGATTTAACCAGCATTCGCGACAAATCATTAAAACCACCCGGCACGTCAAAGCGTGCCGGGTGGTTTTTTTATGGAAACTGATAAATAGGCGACGCTGAAAACCCGTCGGCGTGTTTTTGATTTTCACAAACCTCTCGTTCCGTGTCATGATTTTATCAAGCAATGAGCATTTGTAACGTCAGGGGGCGAGGCAATATGGAACTTTCACTGCTGATCGGGGCAATGATTGCCGCAGCGATATATGTGTTAACACCGGGTCCTGCCTTTTTGGCGATGCTGGGGTTAGGGGCGGCCCAGGGCAGGGCGGCCAGTGCCGGGTTTTTGTTTGGGCATTTGGCAGGCGACATCATGTGGGCCGGGCTGGCATTGGTGGCGATCATTGGCTCGCGCGTGATGGACCCGGTGGTTTTTCACGCCTTGGCCATGGTGTGCGGTGTTTATTTGTTCTGGCTGGGATTTCGGGCGTTGACTGCGCGCAGCAAGGCCGAAGGCGGGGTTGATATGGTGATCCGTCGGCCATGGCGCCGCGGGCTTATTTTTGGCATCACCAATCCCAAGGGATACCCGGTGGCGGTCGCAATGTTTACAGCCCTTCTGGCTAAAAATGCTGATATGCTCGATTGGGGCAGCATGGCGGGCTTGCTGGCCGCCTCTTTGGTCGGGTTTATTCTGGCTGACCTTATCTTGATCTGGCTGGTCGGGCTGGGCTTTTTGCGCAAGTTCTATTTGCGCTATCAAATCTGGATCGTGCGGGCGACAGGTTTGATTTTTATCGGCTTTGCCGTTCAGGCCATCACCAGTTCACTGCCGGGGCTTTGGCATTGGCGTAAAACATAAACCGGGTTTTGTGCCGAAGAACACCGGGCACCCCCCGCCAGAATGACGGGGGGGAGCAAAGCAGATTTTAAGATGTTACGGGCTTATGCCAATGCTTTTTGCAGCGGCAGATGGTCGTAGCCCAGTTCGCGGGCCACGGCTTCATAGGTTATTTTACCATCATGCACGTTCAGGCCTGCTGCCAGATGAACATCATCATGGCAGGCCTTTTTCCAGCCCTTGTCGGCAAGGGCGAGCAAGAATGGCAGGGTGGCGTTGTTCAGGGCAAAGGTTGACGTGCGGGCGACAGCGCCGGGCATATTGGCAACGCAGTAATGCACAACATCATCAACAATATAAATCGGATCGGCATGGGTGGTGGCTTTGGATGTTTCAAAACACCCGCCCTGATCAATGGCGACGTCAACAATCACGGCACCGGGCTTCATTTTTGAAAGCTGTTCGCGGTGGATCAGTTTCGGGGCGGCAGCACCGGGGATCAGAACCGCGCCAACCACCATGTCGGCGTCGTAAACCAGCGATTCGGTATCGTCGATGGTGGCATATTGGGTTTTGATCCGCGCGCCGAAAATATCATCCAGATAGGTCAGGCGTTTGACGTTTTTATCAAGAATGGTGACGTCCGCGCCCATGCCTGCCGCAATGCGGGCGGCATTGGCACCAACCACGCCGCCGCCAATGATAACGACCTTGGCCGGGGAAACACCGGGAACCCCGCCGAGCAGCATGCCGCGCCCGCCATAGGCCTTTTGCAGGGCCGCCGCACCAACCTGCGGTGCCATGCGCCCGGCAACTTCCGACATCGGTGCCAGCAGGGGCAGGCCGCCGGTGCGGTCGGTTACGGTTTCATAGGCAATTGCGGTAACGCCCGATTTGATCAGGCCTTTGGTTTGTTCCGGGTCCGGTGCCAGGTGCAAATAGGTAAACAGCAACTGGCCGGGGCGCAGTTGCTCATATTCTACCTTTTGCGGTTCCTTGACCTTGACCACCATTTCAGCAGTGGTAAAAATTTCGCTGGCCGTATCGACGATGGTAGCCCCCGCTGCCTGATAATCGGCATCGCTACACCCAATACCGGCACCGGCACTGGTTTCGATAATCACTTTGTGACCGTGGGTAACGGCTTCGCGTACGGATGACGGGGTCATGCCGACGCGATATTCATGGTTTTTGATCTCTCTTGGGACACCGATTAACATCGCGTGACCTTCCTGATTTGGGGTGGCGGGTGGGCTTTTTGCCCGGCTTTTGGTTATTTTTGAATGATACCCTAAAATTTTGGCAATTTCTCTTCAATCTGGGTCGCCAAAAATGGTAATGTTGGCAGATTATTTTAAGAAACGCCATTATGTCAGGGAAACATTCGAATGGACATTGATGACCGCGACCGGATGATACTTCGTTTGCTGCAACAGGACGGGCGTATCAGCAATGCCGATCTGGCGGAAAAAGTAAATTTGTCGGCCTCGGCCTGTTTGCGTCGTGTGCGCTTGCTTGAGGAAGCCGGTTTTATCGATCGCTACGCGATGCTGCTTAATCCCAAAAGGATCGGCAAGCCTGGCAATGCTTTTGTGAATATTTCCATTGCTCGCCAAACCCGCCAGGCGCTGGAAGATTTTGAACGCGAAATCCAGTCGGTTCCGGAGGTTGTCGAGTGTTATCTTCTGGCCGGGCAAAGTGATTATCTGGTGCATGTGGTTTATAGCAGTACGTCAGATTACGAACGTATCCACAGCGAAGTTTTGACCCAGTTACCCGGTGTTGAACGGGTTCAGACCGTGATTACCCTGCGCGAAGTGAAACGTACCACAGAACTGCCTGTGTGAAAACAATCCGGGGATGGTCCGAGTCTCTGGCTGGTCATTCGAAAAAGTAATTTGTTGGTTTGCACCGAAAATTTGACAAGCAGTGACCGATAGTCATTTTCTGTCGCGCAAATAAGCATATAGAATCATACGACTGTCTGTATCCATTCTGAAAAGAGGCACACTGTTTTGACATTGCTGACCGCATGGCGGTATTGCGCATCGGGCATTTGTTTGATGGAAAATGCGGTACTTGCGGGAACGGTTGTTTGACTCTGTACTTCTTTGCGGGCAATAATTCGCCGGGGAGAAGATCGGGGAAGAATAACGTATGGAAAACGAATGCCTCGTTCGTGCGCGCAGTCATGAACAAAAACTGCGCCGCAGGAACGATATAATAGACGCCGCCGAGGCGCTTTTTCTGGAAGGTGAGGGGCAACTGCCGTCTGCGGCGGAAGTTGCAAAAAAGGCCAACCTGGCCAAAGGCACATTATACCTTTATTTTTCCAGCAAAGAGTCCTTGTTTTTGGAAGTTCTTCGTCGCTTTTTCAAGGGATGGAGCGAGAACAATCTGGATGTTATCGAGCAGGAAGCCCTTCGAGCTCCTGCCGAGCGTGATCCGTTGCGCGTTGCACGCCAGTTTGTTGACTATTTGGTTAAAAGATCGCGGTTTTTATATCTGGCTTCGTTATCGCATGGTGTGCTGGAACAAGGGGCCGATGATGAAAGCGTTTTGATTCACAAACGGTATGTGGCCGCAATGGTCAAACGTACAGCAGATGCGCTTTCGGAAATTTATGCGATTACCGAACAACAAGCTCGAAATCTTATGGCGAATTCCTTTGCCCTGATACTGGGGCTTTGGCAAATGTCGCAGGTGCCTGACAGGGTGGTGGTGCTCATGCGCCAAAACGCCCTTGAAGATATGATCATTGATTTTGCCCAGTCTGCCGAAACCGCCATTATTGAGTTTTGGCGTGCTGAAATTACGGTGATGAAACAAGTCATTGTGACAGCATAAGCGATACGCCCTGCTTTATCGGCATTGCGTACCTGCATTTAAAAAGGATGGTGCCTTTAACGGGAACCATCCTTTTTTGCTGCTTTAGCGGTTATGGTGATCGACAAATGAAAACAGCCCCGCTCACAAACGGGGCTGTTCACGACCTGCCGTTAAAAAATCAGATAGAAATATCGGGATTGTCCTGTAGCTGTCGGCTGCGTTGCCGTTCTGATCGCATTACAAGGATGCTGGCAACAATGATCAGGATGGAAATGGCAACAATGATCAAGGTGGCCAGCGCGTTGATTTCGGGTGAAACCCCCAGCCTGACCGATGAAAACACTTTCATGGGCAGGGTGGTGGAGCCAGGACCGGCAACGAAACTGGAAATCACCAGATCATCAAGCGACAGGGTGAAGGACAAAAGCCAGCCTGCCATCAGGGCCGGTAAAATCATTGGCAGCGTGATCAGGAAGAAAATCTTGGTTGGTTTTGCCCCCAGATCCATCGCCGCTTCCTCGATCGAGCTGTCCATACCGGCAAGGCGGGATTGGACAACAACGGCAACATAGGCAGCACAGAATGTTGTATGGGCAATGACGATGGTGGTCATGCCGCGCCCTTCTGGCCAGCCGATAAGCTGTTCCATGGTAACAAATAGCAACAGCAACGAAAGACCGGTAATGACATCGGGCATCACCAGTGGGGCTGCCACCATGCCCGAAAACATCGTACGGGTCCGAAAACGGCCGAAACGCGACATGACCAGCCCGGCCGGGGTGCCAATGGCAAGTGCAAGGGTTGCCGCCATGACACCAATGCGCAGACTGTTCCAGGCGGCATCAATCATGCCGTCATCGTTAAACAGTTCAACATACCATTTCGTCGAAAACCCGGCCCAAACCGTTACCAGTTTACCTTCGTTGAACGAATAAATGATTACGAGCATGATCGGCACATAAAGGAATGCAAAGCCGAAACACAGCGTCGAGGTTAAAAAGATCGATCGTTTTCCGCTCATTTCCCGGCCTCCTCGGATTTGCCCTGGATATGCTGGAAATACATGATCGGAACGACCAGAAAAATCAGCATGGCGATGGCGACGGACGATGCAATCGGCCAATCCCGGTTAGAGAAAAATTCGTTCCACAGTGTGCGCCCGATCATCAGTGTATTGGGGCCACCCAGCAGTTCCGGGATCACAAATTCGCCCACGGCGGGAATAAAGACCAGCAAAGACCCCGCCAGAACGCCCGGCATTGAAAGCGGAAGCGTGACTTTTAAAAATGCTTTCCACGGCTTGCAGCCAAGGTCGAGGGCGGCCTCAAGCAGGCTGACATCCATTTTTTCCAGCGTTGAATAAAGCGGCAGGATCATGAAGGGCAGATATGTATAAACAATGCCGATATAAACCGCGAATTCAGTCTGACGCATGATCAAGGGTTCGGAAATGATATGCATGCCCATCAGGGCGGCGTTGATCAGTCCTTCGCGGTCCAGAATGCCGATCCAGGCATAAACGCGGATCAGGAAACTGGTCCAGAACGGCAAGATCACCAGCATCAGCAAAAGGTTGCGCGTTGATCCCTTGGCCCGGGCAATGCCATAGGCCATCGGATAGCCGATCAGCAGCGTGATGACCGTTGAAATGGCGGCAATGCGGATTGAATTGAGATATGCGGTGATATAAAGGCTGTCGGACAGCAAAAACAGGTAATTGCCAAAATTAATGGCAATATTAACCCCGTCATCAACCCACTGAAACAGGGGGGTATAGGGGGGCAGGGCATATTGGGCGGTGGCGAAACTGATTTTTAAAACAATCAGGAACGGTACCAGGAAAAACAGGAACAGCCACAAATAGGGTAAGCCAATAACAAGAACCCGCCCATGCCGGATCATCCAGCGGTCAAAACGTTGTTTAAGGGTTGGTTTTATCTCGCTCATTGGTTCAGCACCGAGGCGGACCCCGTCTCCCAGGTTACCCACACCTGATCTTCCCACGTATAGCGCGGTTCGTTGTGGCGGTGGGTGTTGGGTTCGCTGACCTTGATGCGCATGCCGCTTTCAAGGCGCACGTGATAGGTTGAGAGACCGCCGAGATAGCCGATTTCCTCGACTTTGCCGATAAAGCAGTTATGGCCGCTATCGTTTGGTTTTTCGGAACAAAGACGCAGGCGTTCCGGGCGCAGGGCAACCCACAGGGTTGTGCCTTCATGGCCCTGAACGGCATGGTCGATATAAATATCGCCGCCCATATCGTCAGACCGGATGATAGCGTATTTTTCATCATCATCAACCAGGGTTCCTTCAACCAGATTGACCTGGCCCAGGAAATTGGCAGTAAAGCGCGAGTTGGGATATTCATAAAGCTCAAACGGGGTGCCGGTTTGTTTGATCACGCCTTCATTCATGACGGAAATGCGCGATGCCATTGTCATGGCTTCTTCCTGGTCATGGGTAACCATGACAAATGTGGTGCCAAGTTTTTCCTGGATATTGACCAGTTCAAACTGGGTCTGTTCGCGCAGTTTTTTATCAAGCGCCCCTAACGGTTCGTCAAGTAAAAGCACTTTGGGTTGTTTGACAAGCGAGCGGGCCAGGGCCACGCGCTGACGTTGCCCCCCCGAAAGCTGATCGGGTTTGCGTTTGGCAAATTTGCTCATCTGGACCAGTGCCAGCATGTCGGCCACACGGTCTTTTATTTCAGATTTTGAATAACCATCCTGATGCAGGCCGAAGGCAACATTGGTTTCAACACTCATATGCGGGAACAGGGCATAGGATTGAAACATCATGTTGGTGGGCCGTTCATAGGGGGGCACACCGGCCATATCGACGCCATCAATGAAAATCTTGCCTTCGGTCGGCTCTTCAAACCCGGCCAGCATCCGCAGCAAGGTGGTTTTTCCGCACCCTGATCCGCCCAAAAGGGCGAACAGTTCATGGCGATAAATATCGAGCGATACATCGTCGACAGCGTAAAAATCGCCAAATTTTTTGGTTACTTTTTCAAACCGGATAAACGGAACCGCATCCGGATCGTTCCACGGTTGGCTTGTCTGCACGCATTCGCGCGCCTCTTGCTGATTGGCCCCCTGCGACACCAGGATTCTCCCGTCTGATGTTGTTAAACTATTTGTATTTTTCTGCTTAACAGGATGAAGCAATTCCGCAATCTGTAAAGAGAAGTGTGCGATATTTCGAACGTTCGGATGTTGATTTTGCCTGAAATGCGCGGAAAATGGGCGGTGATGTTCAGTAATTGAGCATTTTTTGCTTCACGTATGCGCGTCTTGCCGTCTGCGTAATTGCGATCGGGCGTGGTTTCTTCGCAGTGCGTTATGCGAGTCATAAATGAAACAAGGCGCGGAGATACCGCGCCTTGTTTATATCAGTTTTTTATTGAAGACGTGTCTATTGGCCGGTTTTCAATTTGGTCCACAAACGGGTGCGTTCGCGCAGCAGTTTGGGGCCAGGTTCGACTTTGGCGCGCAGCTTTGCCTTGACCTCGTCGGACGGGTAAATGCCCGGATTGTTTTTAATTTCGGCATCAACATATTGCATCGCTGCCAGGTTCGGGCCTGCATAGGTGACATAGTTGGTGATCGAGGCACTCACCTTGGCATCGAGCACGTAATTGATGAATTTGTGCGCGAGATCGGGGTGCGGTGCATCGGCAGGGATCAGCATGGTATCAAACCAGATCAACGTGCCTTCTTTCGGGATCACATATTTGATGTGAATATTGTCCCCGGCCTCTTCTGCGCGGTCACGCGCGATAAACACGTCGCCCGAAAAACCGACAGAGACACAGACGTTGCCGTTGGCAAGGTCGTTGATATATTGCGAGCTGTTAAAGTAGGTGATAAAGGGGCGGATCTTTTCAAGCTGCGTCATTGCGGCCTGAATGGTTTCCTTGCTTTGCGGTTTGTCACCATTGCCGAGATAGAAATTGACCGGATCAACCATTTCGCCCGGATCGTCGAGCAGGGTCAGACCGCATTTTGACAGCGGTTCGGCATATTTCGGGTCGAAAATCAGCGCCCAGCTATCGGTCGGGGCATCGTCGCCCAGAATCTCCTTAACCTTGTCAACGTTATAACCATAGCCGTTTGTGCCCCACATATAGGGGACGGCATAGGCGTTGTCAGGGTCGTATTTGGCGGTCTGTTTTAAAATCGCCGGGTCAAGATTGCCATAGTTCGGCAATTTCGATTTGTCGAGTTTCTGGAAAATTTTAGCCTGGATCAGGCGTTGGGCGTCGGCAAGGGTCGGCACAACGATATCATAGCCGGAATGACCTGCCAGCAATTTGGCTTCGACAACCTGGTTGCTGTCATAGACGTCGTAATTGACCTTAACGCCATATTCTTTTTCAAAATTGGCAATCGTATCTTCGGCGATATAGTCCGACCAGTTATAGATATTCAAGACATCTTCGGCCGATGCCATGGTCGCATGGGTCGAAACCGCCGCAACCAGAACAATCAGGCTGGTGGCGCATTTTTTTAGTGACGACATGTCGCTGTGCCTCCCTTATTGGCATCATTGAGACAGGCCAACGGGGGATGTTGCCCCCGCAAGCTCCTGTCTATCCTTTAAACCGTTCAGGGATTTGTCAAACACAAGATATCGTCATCACAACAATTTTGTGCTTTTGGCAAATCCCCCAAAGCCGCTGATGGCTGACCTATTGGCCGGTTTTCAGTTTCGTCCACAGACGGGTCCGGGTCCGCAAAACCTTTTGCCCCGGTTCAACCTTGGCATACAGGCGTTGTTTGACGTCGTCTGACGGGTAAACGGCAGGGTTATTTTTAATCCGGTCTTCAATATAGTCCATCGCCGCCAGATTCGGTCCGGCATATTCAACGTAATTCGTGATCGCAGCACTGACATCGCCGCGCAGAATATAGTTGATGAATTTCAAGGCCAGATCGGGATGCGGGGCATCCGCCGGGATCATCATGGTATCAAACCAGATCAAAGTGCCTTCCTTGGGGATGACATATTTGATTTCGTTCCCGTTCCCGGCTTCGGCTGCGCGAGATGCGGCCATATACACATCACCCGACCAGCCAATGGCGGCACAAATATTGCCGTTGGCCAGATCGTTGATATATTGCGAGCTGTGAAAATAGGTGATGTAGGGGCGGATTTTTTCCAGCTGCGCCATCGCCGCTTCGACGATTTCGGTGCTTTGCGGCTTGTCGGCTGTTCCCAGATAGGCACTGACCAGCGGGACAATTTCGCTGGGATCGTCCAGCATGGTCAAGCCGCATTTGCCAACAGCCTGCGCATATTCGGGATCAAAAATCAGCGACCAGCTGTCTACCGGCGCGTCATCACCCAGCACTTCTTTTATTTTGGCCACGTTATAGCCAATGCCGTTCGTGCCCCAGAGATAGGGCACAGCATAGGCATTGTCCGGGTCATATTTGGCGGTCTGTTTTAAAATGGCAGGGTCAAGATTGCCGTAATTGGATAATTTTGACTTGTCGAGTTTTAAAAACAGTCCTGCCTTGATCAGGCGTTCGGCGTCGGCCAGCGTCGGCACCACCAGGTCATAACCGGAATTGCCAGCCAGCAACTTGGCTTCGACCATCTGGGTACTGTCATAGACATCGTAATTTACCTTGACGCCAAATTCCTTTTCAAAATTGGCGACGGTATCTTCGGCAATATAATCCGACCAGTTGTAAATATTTAAAACTTCTTGTGCAGATGCGCTATGGGCAAGACCCATAAGGCCCATCGCAATTGCAATCAGGCTGACAGATTTTTTATTTGGTTTCATTTTGCGGTGCCTCCCTTGTGGCAACGTCATTAATCATGGGGGCCTCCCTGTTCCGCCCATGCCTGACGCAATCCTGTTACGATTCGGGCCTTTGTCAAACACTTGAATTTGTGTTTCATCGTATTTCGAATTTTATGCCGGTATTGTGCTGATGAATGAAAAATCATTGCGCCGAAACGGGTGTTCCGGCGCAATGATTGCTTAAAACAAAGCGTGTCTAAAACCGTCAAGATCAGACATTAAGCAGAAGATGTTCGCGTTCCCATGCGCTGATAACGGTCTGATAGGCATCCCATTCGGCTTCTTTAACCGCGAGAACGGCTGCGGAAAACTCGTCACCCAACAGTTCTTTCAACGGGCGGGACCGGCTGAATTTTGCCAGGGCTTCGTGGATATGGCGGGGCAGGGAATGCGCCCGGTCATAGCCCGATCCTTCAATAGGTGTTGTTGGATCGATTTCTTCCTGAATACCCAAAAGACCGCAGGCAAGCGATGCGGCAATGGCCAGATAGGGGTTGGCATCGGCACCGGGAATGCGGTTTTCAATC
Organism: uncultured Thalassospira sp.; assembly: GCF_963976115.1. GTDB lineage: Bacteria > Pseudomonadota > Alphaproteobacteria > Rhodospirillales > Thalassospiraceae > Thalassospira. The sequence continues at coordinate 7,293 of NZ_CAXBJJ010000009.1, read as the reverse complement.
CGGCGTGCGCTGGGTGGGCCGTTGGGCTGGCGCAGGCCAACAGTACGGTTATCAAGCGCCCAGTGCATGTTGATTGGCGCATCCGACCACGGTTGCAAACGGCGATAGCTGTTCATGTTGGGGGCCAGTAACGGCATTGCCGCAGGCAGATAGCGCTGTAGACCACCAATATAGTTCAGGAACAGTTTCGAATTTTGGCCGTCGTCATCGGAAAACAGGTTTTTACCGGTGTCGATATCGATCAGGCTTTGATGAATATGCATGGCACTGCCCGGCAAATTCCCCATCGGTTTGGCCATAAAGGTGCCATAGACGCCGTGTTTCAAGGCCGTTTCGCGGAGCGTTCGTTTGAACAAAAAGGACTGATCGGCAAGTTCAAGTGGCGCGCCGTGGTTAAAGTTCATTTCCAGCTGGGCCGGGCCCGATTCGTGGCTCATGGTATCGGCGTCGATATTCATGGCCTCGCAATAATCGTAAAGATCCTCGATCAGCGGGTCGAATTCGTTAATCGCATCAATGCCAAAGGCGTTTGATGCCCGTTCCGGACGGCCGGAACGCCCGACAGGCGGTTCCAGCGGGTTGTCGGGATCGGTGTTTTTGGCAACCAGATAAAATTCAAGTTCCGGTGCAATGATCGGGCGCATGCCCAGGTTTTCAAACTGTTTGAGAACCCGTTTAAGAACATTGCGTGGCGAAATTGACACTTCCTCGCCAGAGAAATGGTAACAATCGCAAATGATCTGGGCGGTTGGTTCTTCGTACCAGGGAACAACGCGGATGGTTTCGGCATCGGGGACCATCACCACGTCTTTTTCGGCCGGGTCTAAAAAGGCATCGGTTTCCTCGGGGTATCCCCCGGTGACCGTCAGGCAGAAAATTGCCTCGGGAATCGCGAGGCTTTTGTTTTCGACTCCGCGCAAAAACTTTTGTGTTGGCAAAACCTTGCCGCGTGCCACCCCTGACATGTCAGGCACAATGCATTCGACTTCTTCAATTTTTCGTTCGGATAGCCACGTTTTGAGATCCGTACTCATCATAAGTCGGGCGCTTTCACGCCAGTCCTTCATAATTGCAGTTTATTGCTTTTTTACCGGTTTTTACCGGCGTCCTTTACAACAAACTGTGTTTAAGTTGGCAAATTGTCGAATAAATTTCGGTTTTTTGTCTGTTTTCCCGAATTCACTGCGAACATCTAACGGTATAGCCGAATATGACCCAAGAGTAAATCTGGCAGGATACGTCCTATTCGCGCTATAGTCGCTTTCAGATTATAAGTTCAGCGTTTGGACGCTGGTCAAGGAGGTAAAGAATGAAAATCGAACATCCCTATCTAATGTTTCTTGGCGATGCCCCGGATGAACTGGCTGCGAAGACCGCCATTGGCATCAAACAATGGCGCCCGCAATGGTGCAAGGGCCAATTGCGTTTGGAAAACTGCCATGCCGATCTTGGCCTGCCAGATATGACCATTGCCGAAGCCCGCGAAGCCGGTGTGAAAACACTGGTTCTGGGTGTTGCCAACCGTGGCGGCATCATCGGACCGGCATGGATGGAAACGCTGCTGGCAGCGATTGATGCCGGTATGGACATTGCCAATGGGTTGCACACCAAGCTGACCACGATCCCCGAACTGGTCGACGCCGCAGCCGCCAAGGGCGTTTCACTGTTTGACGTGCGCCATTTCGACGGCAAACTGCCGATTGGCAATGGTGAAAAACGCAGCGGCAAGCGGGTTCTGGCTGTTGGTACGGATTGTTCGGTCGGCAAAATGTACACCGCCCTGGCCATTGAAGAAGAAATGAAAAAGCGCGGTATTAAATCGACCTTCCGTGCTACCGGCCAGACCGGCATTTTTATTGCGGGCGAAGGTATTTCGGTTGATGCCGTGATTTCCGATTTTATTTCCGGCGCGGTTGAAACCATTGCCCCGGCCAACGACGCGGACCATTGGGACGTTGTTGAAGGGCAGGGCAGCTTGTTCCATGCCTCGTTTGCGGGGGTGTCGATGGGCCTTTTGCATGGCGCACAGGCCGATGCAATTGTGGTTTGCCACGAGCCGACTCGTACCCATATGCGTGGTTTGCCCGGCTATTCCCTGCCGGACCTGAAAACCACGATGGACGTCAATCTGATGCATGCGCGTCTGACCAACCCCAATTGTGTTGTGGCCGGTTTTGCCATTAACACCAAGGCACTGGACGCGGATGCTGCCAAAAAGATGATGGCAGATATTTCGGCTGAATTTGGCTTGCCCTGTGTTGATCCGGTGCGGGACGGCGTTGCGCCGATTGTTGACCAGTTGCAGGAGATCTGATGTGCCGAAATTAAGCGTCACATCCGAAGTTTGGCCATTGCGAACAGCCTTTAAAATTTCGCGCGGGGCAAAAACCCAGGCGGAAGTTGTGGTTGTTACGCTTGGCGACGGCGAGTTTAGCGGGCGCGGGGAATGTGTTCCCTATGCCCGCTACGGCGAATCAATTGATCAGGTGATTGCCGATATTAATGCCCAGGCCGATGCGCTGGACCGCGGGATGACCCGTGCGCAATTGCAAGATGCGATGAAGCCCGGGGCGGCCCGCAACGCCGTTGACTGCGCCTATTGGGACCTGGAGGCCAAACGTTTCGGCCGCCGGGTCTGGGATTTGCCGGGTCTTGAAACCCCGGCCCCTGAAGGGTTGGTCACGGCGGAAACGCTTAGCCTCGATACGCCCGATGCCATGCGTGAAGCTGCGAAAAAGGCCGCGTCTGCCCCGCTTTTGAAATTAAAGCTGAACGGGGAAAACGTGCTGGAATCGGTGCGGGCCGTGCGCGAAGGAGCGCCCGTAGCGCGGTTGATTGTCGATGCCAACGAGGCATGGTCGATCGAACTTTTGCGCGATATCGGAGCCGAGCTTGATGCGCTGGGTGTTGAAATGATCGAGCAGCCCTTGCCAGCTGGCAGTGATGACGGGCTGGCTGATATTGATTGCCCGGTTTTGCTGTGTGCCGATGAGTCGGTTCATACCGTGGCCGATATTCCGCGTCTGGCCCGGCTTTATGACATGATCAATATCAAGATCGATAAAACCGGTGGCTTGACCGGCGCGATTGAACTTGCAGATGCGGCCCTTGAGGCCGGAATGCAATTGATGGTGGGCTGCATGGTGGGAACGTCGCTTGCGATGGCGCCTGCCATGGTTGTGGCCGCCCGGGCGCGCATTGTTGATCTTGACGGTCCGCTTTGGATGGCAAAAGACCGCGAGAATGGCATAGAGTTCACAAAAGGCGTTATGGCTTTACCCGATGTAAGACTTTGGGGATAATCTGACAGTTGTAACGCAGGTTTTTTGTCATTCAGTATGATGAATATAAGGGGCAGTTGTGCAGCTGCCCCTTTTCTTTTTTTGTGTTAGCCATCAAATATTGCGTGTGGCGTCCATTTTATGTTCAGAATAATTCATGAAATTTGGCGCTAATTTAGTTTTGTTGCGCATTTACTGCTCTTTTGGATAGTTGTTATTTCGCGCTTATAAGGTGAGGATGGCCTCGAATTTCCGGGACGTTCGGTGCTCCTGGTCAAAACAGGTGACGGAGCCCCTTGGTGCCAGCCTCGAAATCTCCTTTAGCGTCCTCCCTTCAGGGCAGATTGCGATGTGATTGTCGCGATCTTGTTGTGCCGTTTTTTCACAATGATGCTTTGCGCCTGCGCCGTTCCGAAATTTTACGCCATACCGGGCGTCTGGCGGCGGGGTTTGTCTTGTTATTCCTGTTTTGTGCGCCGTTTTGGGATGGTACCTATGACACCCTGTTTTCGGCAAGCGCGCCGAATGTGTCACGGCTGGTTGTTGTGCTGGTGGCGTTTTGGGTGGTGTTTGACGGGCGTTTGGGCGCGCGGTTGCGGCGCAAGCTGCCCTTGCTGCCCTTCGCTTTGCTTATGCTTGCGGCGGCGGCATTGCTGGCGCTGTCGCTGATGGATCCTGCTGCGTCGGCCGCATCGGTGATGACCCATGCGCTTTTGTTGCTGGCAATTGGTATGCTGCTTGCCGCGATGCCATTATCCGTGATCGAGGTTTGCGCTTTTTTGGCAATCCCCGCCGCACTTGATCTGTCGGGTTTGCTGCCCGATACGGCAGGGGCGGTTGATGTCGGTGTTATGTCGATCAGGGTGCTTTTTCTGGTTATGACCCTGACCGCCGGTCTTTCCGCCCTGTTGCAGTTACACCGTACCATTATCAATATTCAGCAGATCGCGCAGGACCCGCTGACCGGGGCTTATAGCCGGGGTTTTGGCAGTGAAATGTTGTTTTTGGGGTTCGAGGGCGCCCGGCGAAATTGCCGCCCGTTTTCGGTTGCCTTTGTTGATCTCGATAATTTCAAGCAGGTGAACGACCAGTTTGGCCATGACCGTGGCGATCGCATCCTTGCCAATAGCGGCGAAAACCTGATTGCCGGTTTGCGCCGGGGTGACGTTGTGGTGCGTTGGGGCGGGGAAGAGTTTTTGGTGCTGCTGCCTGGTTTAAATGTGGCACAGGCCCGCGAGGTGATGCGGCGTGTGGTTGAAGTCGGCCTGGCCGAGCTACCGGATGGCGGCAGGCAGCACTGCAGTGTGGGTATTGCCGAGCGGATTGAGGACAAAATAGAAGAGCCTCACTCGCTGGTCGATCTGGCCGACCAGCGTATGTATGAAATCAAAAAGGATCACGCAACAGATGGCATGGGGGCATCTCGTGCCGGGCCACAATCCGCCGAACCGGAAAGCGATGCACCCGGTGCGACGATTATTTTGCATCCGGCATGTGATGCATCGGTGTAAGCAGGTCTGATTACCTGTTGATGTGCCCAATGGTGCTTGCGGTAAAGTGCATTTGCGCAGAAATCATCATGGCCTGATGATTTTGTTTGGTGCGGCGCGGCATAATATCGAATTACGGTGATCAAACCGCTCAACCAGCCCCTTATTTTCATATTTTCGTGTTTATCCGTGACGCTATCACGGAAGGGGCACTGTTCAGACCAGTGTTGTGGCTGGTTACACGACAATGGGTGTCGACCATATTGCGGGCCGTAGAGATTCGATTGGCTATTGCGACTCAGATTTCCCTTAATTTTCGTTTTTTGATACGAAAAACGGCAAAACTGAAAATATGGTCGGAATTTACCATCCGATTCGGCAGCGATTCTGTCGTAATTTTGCACGCGCTTTGGGTTTGGCTGCTGCATTTGAGGGCAGTATCGGATCGAAAAAGCGTCAGTCTCGTGAATTTTTGATCAAAAAAACAGCACAAAATTTAATGGTAAAAAAATAGACAGAAAAATGTTGCACAGCAGCGCCGATCTGGTTATTCTCTATTTGTGCGCTGCGGTAGGACGCAGTGCATTCCGGCGAGCGACTAGTTCGCTCGTTTCTTGGACGTTTCCTCCCTAGACTTGGGCCGCTGTCATAGGCGGCCTTTTTTTTGTCTGGAATCTGGGGTTTTTAGCGATATTAGACGCGCTTTTGGCAAATTAATTGCTCGGAGGTGCTCCAGATAAAATCCTGATTTCTCTTTGTGCGCTGCGGTGTAAATGCTGGCGAAAGAACGGGTTATGATTGTTGGGGGGCTGGCTTTGCCGGGACCTCCATGCGCGGATCGGCATCGGGAATGGTGCCGTCGCCGTCGCCAAGACCGCGCTGCATGATGACGCTATCGACCCAGCGGCCCAGTTTATAGCCTGCCGACTGCAACGTTCCCGCCACACGAAAGCCAAGCCGGGCATGCAGGCCGATAGAGGCAACATTTGCGGAATCGCCAATAATGGCGACCATCTGGCGGTATTGCAGGGCCGTGCAGCGCGTGATCAGTTCTGACAGCAGGGCGCGCCCGGCACCTTTGCCGACAATTTCCGGGGCAATATAGATGGTATCTTCGATAGTGAAGCGATAGGCGGGGCGGGGGCGATAGGCCCCGGCATAGGCGAAGCCTTCGACATTGCCGTCAATTTCAGCGACCAGATAGGGCAGGCCGCGTTCGCGCACATGTTGCCAGCGGGCTGTCAGTTCGGCAATTTCAGGGGCGCGTTCTTCGAACGAGGCAAGGCCATGCAGCACATGGTGGCCGTAAATTTCGGTGATGCGGGCAAAATCATCGGGCCGGGCATCCCGGATCAGCAGATTGCCGAGTTTATGATCGGTGGTGGCGGCAGTCATTCCAGGGGGCTCCCGTCGAACTGGTGAAAGGTTTCGATAAGGCGGCTCATCTGATCGCGCAAAAGCGTGAAACCGCGATGGGGTGTCAGGGTTTCTTCTTCCATATACAGGGCGCGGTTAATTTCGATTTGCAGGGTGTGGACGTGCTGGTCGGGTTGGCCATAGTGGCGGGTGCAGTAACCGCCCGCGTAGGGGTCATTATAGGCCGGGCGATAGCCCATGTCGCGAAAACATTCGTCAACAAAACGGGTTAATGCCGGATGGCAGGACCGGCCATAACAATCGCCCAGGACCAGATCCACGCGGGACTGGGCGGAATCCATCGAGTCACCCGGCATCGAATGGCAATCGATCAGGATGCAATAGCCAAACTGATCCCGGGTGGTGTCGATCAGCTTTTGCAGGGCTGCGTGATAGGGGGTGTAATAGGTATTGATGCGGTGCAGGGCATCGGCGATCGGCAGGCGGGTTTTGTAAATTTCCACCCCGCCGCTGACAACACGCGGGATTGATCCCAGCCCGGAAAGGGCGCGCATGGAATGAATGTCGGCATTGTCGGGCAACGGGCCATCAAACATGCGCGGGTCCAGTTCCAACGCACCGCGATTAACATCGACATAGGCGCGGGGGAAATTCGCGCACAGAAGCGGGGCGCCGTTTTGCGGGGCGGCAGCAAACAGCCGGTCGACAAAGGCATCTTCGGAGGCGCGCAGGGCAAAGGCATCGATTCGGGCCTGCGACACCAGATCATCGGGATAAGCCCGGCCAGAATGCGGCGAGGCAAAGACCACAGGAAGGGTCTGGCATTGCGGCAGAAAAACAGTCGCCGGGGTGCTGGTGCTTTGTTCAGGTGGCATCAGGTTCATGTGGCTTTCGTCGCGCAGGCTGTCAGGGGCACCAACATGGTGCAAATCGGGCGAGGCATTCTCTTATCATGAAGATTTTTTTGCAAAAAGCCAAATGGGGGGTTGCACCTTTGCAAGCCTTGGGCTAAATACCGCTGCGCCGCAGGAAACAACGCCGGAGCATTTCGGCAAGTAACCATATTGCGGCAAACGGAAGATGGCAAGATGGGCCTATAGCTCAGTTGGTTAGAGCGTTCGCTTGACATGCGAGAGGTCACAAGT
>NZ_CAXBJJ010000008.1:0-294565 GCF_963976115.1 uncultured Thalassospira sp. | reverse complement strand
AAGTATCAACGAAACCACTCACCCTGTAAGTGAGACTGTTCCGGGGGGAAGGTCAGGCGATCACCAGCCCGAAGGCCTTCGCAGCCATAAAAGCCGTTGGAATGGCCCTGCCGGGGAGCCATCGGTTTGAACGATTATGGTTCCGAAGTATCTGGCGACAGCGAGCGGGGTCGGATCACATCAGGGCGAGGATGCGCATGAGAGTCTCGACGATGTCCCGGGTCACGTCAAACCAATCCTCCATGATCGGCCCGGTTTGTATGGACAGTCGTTTGTGCGATACATGCAAAAAGAGTAAAAGATGTTTGTGAGCAGGTGAAAAAACAACAAAATATGGTGTAGAATGCATGTGTAAACACGCGACAAGGCATGGAAGCAGGGTCACGACCAGACGGTTTTTGGGTGATTTTTTGTGAAATGGCGCAAGGTTGTTTGGAATTGCCGGGTTTTTTTTCTGCAACTGGAAAATGGCACAACCGGTAATGTTCGTGCTATGGAGGCCGCGCCTATGGACCAGGTTAAGCAAACGATCCTTCATCATGTCTGTACATCATCGGAAAGTTTTGCTGCTGTTGGGGCAACTGCTGCGGGGCTGAGCGATGCGGAGGCGGTCGCGCGGCTTGAAGATCTTGGTCCCAACCGGTTGCCAGCCCCGGTAAAGCACAACCCCGTTTTACGGTTCTGTGCGCATTTTCATAATGTTCTGATTTACGTTCTGATTGGCTCGGCGATCATTACCGCCAGTCTTGGGCATTATATTGATACTGGCGTTATCCTGGCCGTGATTATTGCCAATGCCATTATAGGCTTTGTTCAGGAAGGGCGTGCCGAACAGGCAATGGAGGCTATCCGCCAGATGCTAAGCCCCCATAGTTCGGTGCTGCGCAATAATCGCAGGGTAAGTGTTGACAGTGCCGAGATCGTCCCTGGTGACATTGTTTTGCTTGAAGCTGGCGAGAAGGTGCCCGCCGATTTACGCCTGTTTGAGGTGAGTGGCCTTCGCATTGAAGAGGCTATCATCACGGGTGAGTCGGTGCCGGTGGAAAAAACGACGGCACCGGTAGCCCGGGATGCTGTTTTGGGGGATCGAACCTGTATGGCCTATAGCGGCACGCTGGTTGCCGCCGGGGTCGGGCGGGGCGTTGTTGTTGCAACCGGAAGTGCAACGGAGATTGGCCGTATCAGCGGTATGTTATCCCAGGTCGAGACATTGACAACGCCACTGGTTCGCCAGATGGATGCCTTTGCCCGCTGGCTGACCATTTTCATTTTACTTATTGCCAGCATCCTGCTGGGCTATGGTTATTTTGTCGGCCATGCTGCCTTTGCGGAACTGTTTATGGCGGTCGTCGGTCTCTCGGTTGCGGCCATCCCCGAAGGCTTGCCCGCTGTTCTGACAATCACGCTTGCCATTGGGGTGCAGGCCATGGCCCGGCGCAATGTCATTGTCCGTCGTTTGCCTGCTATTGAAACGCTTGGTTCGGTTTCGGTGATCTGTAGCGATAAAACCGGAACACTTACCCGCAACGAAATGATGGTGGCAACCGTCGTGATCGGCAGCCGGATTTACCGGGTTGAAGGTGCTGGTTATGCGCCGGAAGGAAAGATCCGGCGGGACGGAGCGGAACAGATGATCGGCCTTGAGCCGGTTTTATTCGAGATTGCCCAGGTGGCGGCTTTGTGCAACGACGCGGTGTTACACGCCCGTGAGACGGGCTGGCAGGTTGAGGGTGACCCGATGGAAGGGGCATTACAGGTCCTTGCCGCCAGAATACTGGGTGAGGAAACGCAAGCACTTGCGACATGGACTCGTACCGATACGGTCCCGTTTGATGCCAGCCATCGTTACATGGCTGTGCTGCTTCATGATCATGAAGGACATGCTTGCATCAATATGAAAGGGGCACCTGAACGCATTATTCAGATGTGCAGTGATCAGCGTGCGCCTGACGGCGGGACGCAGCCGCTTGATGTGGAATATTGGCAGGCACAGATTGAAACCATCGCGTCACAGGGCCAACGTGTGCTTGCCTTGGCCACACAGGCCGTACCGCAAGCACATATCATTTTAAATATCGCAGATCTTGATCGTCAAATGACCCTGATCGGTCTTGTCGGTCTGATCGACCCACCCCGGGACGAGGCAATTGCCGCCGTTGCCCAATGCCATGAAGCCGGTATCCGGGTGAAAATGATTACCGGTGATCACGCTGGTACAGCCCGCGCCATAGGTCGGCAGGTGGGATTGAAGAATGTGGAACGGGTTCTGACCGGGGCGGATATGGATGCGATGGATGATGCACACCTTGCCGCAAGCGTTGTCGCGACCGACATTTTCGCCCGTACCAACCCTGCCCACAAGCTGCGTCTGGTGATGGCGCTTCAGGCCCACGGCCTTACCGTGGCAATGACCGGGGACGGGGTGAATGATGCACCGGCGCTAAAACGTGCTGATGCCGGTATCGCCATGGGGCAAAAAGGCAGCGAAGCTGCCAAGGAGGCCGCCGAACTGGTGCTTGCGGACGACAATTTTGCCTCGATTGTTGCGGCGGTACGCGAGGGGCGCACCGTTTATGACAATATCAAAAAAGTCATTAGCTGGACCTTGCCGACCAATGCCGGCGAAGCCCTGACCATTATTATTGCATTGTTTCTTGGCATGGCTTTGCCAGTTACCGCGGTTCAAATACTTTGGGTAAACCTTATTACCGCCATTACGCTTGGCCTGGCACTGGCTTTTGAGCCGACAGAAAAACACACCATGCGACGGCCGCCGCGCCCCCGAAATGCACCAATCCTGACCGGAGAATTGATCTGGCATGTTGTCCTGGTTTCGGTGCTTTTCGTTTTTGCCGTTTTCGGGATTTATGCTCACGGGATCGACAAGGGTTATGCGCCGGAACTGGCCCGGACAATGGCGGTGAATACCCTGGTGGTATTGGAGGTTTTTCACCTGTTTTTTGTGCGCAACATATATGGGACCTCGCTGACCTGGGATGTGATAAAAGGAACGCCGGTGGTATGGAGCACTGTAATGGTTGTGAGTGCGGCACAATTCGCCATTACCTATTTCCCTCCCCTTCAGACGGTTTTCGGGACACAGGCAGTACCGTTTTGGGATGGCCTTCTTATTGTGGCGATCGGTGCGATGTTTTTTGCCCTTGTCGAGGTGGAAAAACAGTTGCGACTGATATTCAGTCGGGCCGGTAAACAATAGGCATAAAGGCAGTGCGCTGTGCTATCAACGCGGCCTGGAACCCCAAAGGGTGAGCCGCCCAAGCCCTTCAGGTGGACCAAAACTGCTAAAGACATCCTTACCCGCGAACGCCGCGCGTTCAGAAAACTCGCTAAAATCGGGGGAAACAGGTCGGATGTGTCAGACTCAAAACACGAGCCGGACTGTATCTTTAGAGCATGTCAGACAGAATGACGCAGAAGTCATTCGTCATTCTGTCTGACTGATTGAACAGTTTAATTTTCGGTTGCACTGTTACGGCTAAATGCGTTGAAAACCGAACTGGCTTTAGGTCTTCGACGCAAAGTTTGCGGTGGGAAAAGAAGCAGAAGATATAAAAACCCAAAAGTTTTTTAACGCACAGAGAGCCTTAATTTTAAAGAAACTGCCTTATGCAGCCTCCTCCCTCTCCGCATCATCCCGCTTGACCGATTTGTGCGTTTCTTCGTTCGCGCCGAGTTTCCAATAGCTGGAAATGTACATTTCGCGTTTGTCTATGGCGCGTTCATTGCGGAAGTGGTGGCGGAGTTTTTGCATGCCGGTGAATTCGCACGCGGCCCAGATTGAGGGTTTGCCTTCGGGCCAGTCGAGGGCGGTGACGACATTGAGCAGGGCGTTGCTGTTCTTGCCGGGATGGGGATTGATGACCCAATGGACGGTGATGTGTTGGGGTTTGCGCAGCGGCTGGATGTCGGCTTCGCTTAGCACCTCGATGATGGCATAGCCACGCGCTGTTTGCGGGAGTTGTTCGAGATTAACCGACATGGCTGGCAGGGCTGTCATGTCGCCAACAATCAGGACCCAGTCGGCCGCGTCATCGACCAGTTTTTTGGGTCCGGGGCCGCCGATGGTGATTTTATCGCCCGGTTGGCAATCAATTGCCCAGCTTGAGGCCGGGCCACCATCTTCATGCAGGACAAAATCGATGTCGATTTCAGTTTCGCGCTGGGCACGTATTGTATAGGTGCGGCGCATGGGTTTTTCCTGGCCCGGATGATCAAACATCAGTTTGACATAGGCGCTGGGTTGGTCATCGGGGAAGGTGTTCATACCGTCACCGCCCAGAGTGAGGCGCAGCATGTTTGGTGTGATGCTGGATTTACGGATCACCTCAAACTGCCGGGGGGCTGGTCTTGCTGGGGTGGGCATTGTGGTCTCCTGTTTGGATATCGGGTTTTCGGTCTGCAGCCAGATTTGCGGTTTATTCCGCCAGATTGGCGCTCATGATGTTGGCAAGGCGGTTAAAATCGGCGATCTCATCGGGGGTGAGGCCGATCGCCATGCGCGAGGCGGCGATTTCTTCGATCTCTTTGATTCGCGTGATCATTTGGTGTCCCGCCGGGGTCAGATGCAGGATGTTGCTGCGTTTGTCACCGGGGTGCGAATGTTTTTCAATGAGCTGGTCGGCCAGCAGATCCTTGATCAGGCGGGTCACCTGGCCTTTGTCGCGTTTGGTGCGTGATGACAGGGCAAGGGGTGTGCAGTTGGCAATGGCATTAATGCCCTTTAATGTTCGGATATGCGAAATGGCAAGCGGAATTTCTGCCTGATGATAGGCCTGCCGCAAGGCACGTTTATAAGCATGCAGCAGGGTATGCAGGGTTTCGCCAATCGTGCTTTCGGGCATGTGAAGGCTCCGTTGTCATTGCGAGGTAGTCATTGGTCCTGGCGGCGTCAATGCCACCGGGGCGGGGCAGAAGGGGCGGCATTATTATGAAATGATGCCAACCTGCCAGGCGCGGTTGCGAATGGCACTGATGCAGGCCGAGATCAGGGCAAAGCCCGCGGCGCTATACATTAGAAGGGCCAGATTAAATTCGGTGCTATAGGATATCAGGATAGCGGCCAATGCCGCCCCGCTGGATTGCCCAAGCAGGCGGGCGGTCGAGAGCAGGCCGCTGGCGGCACCACTACGTTCACGCGGGGCACTGGTGAGCATGATGCGGTTATTGGGCGCTTGAAACAGGGAGAACCCGGCACCGCAGATCATAAGGGCAATAATGACGGTATAATTACCGGCTTCGCTGGGGAACCAGACGGTTGCACCAAGGCCAATGGCAAAAATTGTCATGCCAAGAGCGGTAAACGGGGCCGCAGAATATTTATCGGCAAGTTTGCCTGCCAGAGGTGCCATCAAGGCGGTTGCCACCGGCCACGGCGTAAGCAACATGCCGGTTTTGACCGCACTATAGCCAATGACATCGTGAAAGTAGAAGGGCAGCGAGACAAAGGCGATAAACTGGGCATTAAAGCCGCAGATCGAGGAAATGATCGAGCCTGCAAAGACCGGGCGTTTCAGAAGGTCAATCGGCAAAAGAGGATTAGGGCGCGAGAGCTGGCGACGGGCGAGAAAAATACCGGCGATAATCGCAATGGCAAATTGCCCGGCAATCAGCAGGGTATTATTGCTGGTGCCGATGCTGCCAAGGGCAGAGATCAGAAAGCCGAAGCTAAGGACATTGAGAATGGCACTGCCAATGTCAAAGCGGGTCTGATTGAGTTTGTTGTAAGGCAGGGTGAAATAACCCATGCCAAAGGCGGCAATCGACAATGGCACATTGATCAGAAACAGCCAGTGCCAGCTTGAAATTGCCAGAATGGCCGATGCAATCGATGGCCCAGCGGCTGCCGATATGGCAACGACCATGGCAACATGGCTGATCCCCTTACCCAGTTGATTAATCGGCATGATATGGCGGACAAGGGCCGCGTTAATGCTCATGAGGGCCGCCCCGCCAAGGCCCTGAAGCAAGCGGGCGAATGTCAGGATTTCAATGGTGGGGGAATAGGCGCACAGGATGGAGGCGATGCAAAACACCACCAACCCGGCAAGGTTGATTTTGCGAAAACCGATGGCCTCGCCAAGGGCGGCAAGCGGCAACAGGGCGACCACCACGGCCAATTGATAGGCTGTTACCACCCAGATCGCGTGGGCCGGGCTGACCTGCTGGTCATGGGCGATGGTGGGCAGGGCCACATTCATGATGGCACCATCAAGCACCGCCATCATCACGGCAATCGAGATGGTGAGAAAGGCCAGGGTGCGCTGGGGCTGGGGCAATCCATCTTCATGGATGACCGGCGGTTTTGTCATGCGAAATTTCCTGAAACGGCGCAAAGATGTGGTGCTGCCAGATGTGTTTTCGGGGTGACGCCTAAAAGCAAAGGGCTGTTGCCGGGGTAAACCCCGATCGACATGTCGGGTTTCGTCTTGATACAGAGGGTTGGTGGTGAATGTTGTTGATATAGTCAACTAGTAGGAAAAATGGTTGATAAAGTCAATGATTATAGTTCTTAATTGATGATTTTTGTGAATGTTATTCATTCTCAGTGTGTTGGAGGGGTATTTTGATGTCCGCTGAGGTGAAAACACACAGACACCCCGACATTTATATGCCGGGGTGTGATGCGTTGTGCTGGTCTTGGACCGATATTGGGCCGATATTGGGCCGGAATTAATTGACGAAATCGAATTTGTCGACGTCGAACAGGCCCCGGTCCGTCATTTTTAAATGCGGGATTACGGGCAGAGCCAAAAACGCAACCTGAAGGAACGGTTCGGGCAGCACGCAATCAAGCGATTTGGCGGCATTGCGCAAATGTTCGAGATCGGTTGCGATGGTTTCAAAGGGTTTTTCGCTCATTAATCCGGCAATGGGCAGGGCCAGGTCTGCGGTGATTTTGCCATCCTCGGCCACGGCAAAACCGCCGCCCATTTCGATCAGGCGGTTTACCGCCAGGGCCATGTCATCGTCATCGGCACCGACCACGGTAATGTTGTGGCTGTCATGGCCGACAGACGAGGCGATAGCGCCTTTTTTCAAGCCAAAACCGGTAACAAAACTGCGGCCGATATTACCGTTTTTGCCGTGGCGTTCAATGACGGCAACTTTGATGACGTCGCGTTCAAGGTCCGGCATCAGGCCGTTTTGTGAAACTTCCAGTGTCGCTTCTTCGCGGAAGGTCAGGATCAGGCCGGGTTTAACGCCAATCACCGGGGTTTGGTTCTGGCCCGGTTTGGGCGCACAGATAAAGGCATCCGCCGTTACCGGCTTTGCCTTCATTGACGTCAGCCCCACGGCGGGGACGAGCTCGCGGGCGGCGAATAATTCGGGTGTGACCCGTTTGCCACCGGCGAAAACGTCGCTAACGGTGCACTCTTCCAGGCTATCAAGCAAAACAATATCTGCCCGCCAGCCCGGGCCGATCAAGCCGCGATCCTTAAGGCCGAAAATGCGCGCCGCTGAATGCGATGCCGCCCGATAGACATGGTGCAAAGGCCGCCCCTTGGCGATCAGGCGGCGGATCAGGGCATCAAGATGGCCTTCCTCGGCGATATCAAGCGGGTTACGGTCGTCGGTGCACAGGGCGACGAAGCTTGACGTGTTTTCATCGAGAATTTCGGCCAAGGCGTCCAGATCCTTGGAGACTGAGCCCTCGCGGATCAGGATGGCCATGCCTTTTGCCAGTTTTTCACGGGCTTCGTCGGCAGAAGTGGCTTCGTGATCGGTGCGAATACCGGCCGCCATATAACCGTTAAGGGCCGTGCCGCGCACCAACGGCGCATGACCATCCATATGCCCGTCTTGAAAAGCCAAAAGCTTTGCCATGATTCCGGGGTCCAGATTAAGCACGCCGGGATAATTCATCACCTCGGCCAGACCGACCACTTTGGAGTGGCTGCGAAACGGCAACAGATCATCAATTTCAAGCTGCGCGCCGGATGTTTCAAAGGATGTGGCTGGCACGCAGGACGACAGGTTCACGCGAATATCCATAATCGCGCGTTCGGCACTATCCAGAAAATATTTGATGCCCGGCGCGCCAAGCACATTGGCAATTTCGTGCGGGTCGCACAAAACGGTGGTGACGCCGTGCGGCAACACGCAGCGGTCAAATTCCAGTGGGGTGACCAGCGAGCTTTCGATATGCAAATGGGTGTCGATAAAGCCCGGTGCGGCAAAACGCCCGCTGCCATCAATTTCGATATCCCCGCGGTAAGATGCGTGAGTACCGACAATGCGGTCACCGACAATAGCGATATCGGTAACGGTTACCGCCCCGGTCATGACATCAAGCAAACCAACATTGCGAATAACAATATCCGCCGGGACCTTGCCCTGACCGGCAAGAATGCATTTCGAAAGTTGGGAATGGTCCATTGCACTGTCCTTTGGTTCTTGTGACGGGGACCTGGATTGTCGCACCGCCAAAATGAATTCTGTCTTATATGGGACAGCATTAGACGATCCGCCGCAAGGGGGCGACTATTTTATGTGTTTTATAGCACCGAGGCCCGTCATTTTCTGTCCGCCCGCCGGTATAGTTAATCGCTGGTTTCGATGCGAATTCGGCGCCTTTTAAAATCGGTTTCGCGCGGCAGGCCATGCAAGATGGTGAGGGGCGGCACGGTAACATCCAGCCGGGTGGCCAGCGACGAGAAAGCGTGGTGGAGTTCCCCTTCGCTGATCGGCGCAACTTGCATCGGCCGATACCATTTTGGGGCTGGTCGGGCCTTGCCACCACGACGCGTCGTCTGCGCATCCGAACCGCTTAGCCTTATTGTTCTTTGGAATGACATTAAAGTTTTATCAAACGGTCATAGGGTGCCGGTAAACTCTGCTCACTGCCTGTCCCTGTTCTGGGGCTTCTCGGGTGGTTTTTCGGGGTCTTTATCTTCCCGGTTTTATCTTCTCGGCACACTCTTCAGTTCGTTATTCAAGGATTACAGACATGAATAGCCCAACCGGCATTTCCCGCCGTTCGTTGCTTGGTCTTCTTGCGGGCGCACCATTGCTGCCATTGCTTGAAACATCGGCTTTGACAATGATTGGTGGCACAAGCGCATTCGCCGCCACCAGCAATAATCGCGTTAAATCTGTTGAATTTGTTGGCATGGACGCGCCGATGAGTGACGCAGAACGTGCAACCACCACCGTAAAATCCGGCATTGTTGCAACCTATGAAAATGGTGCAACACAAGCCTTCAAGCTGGCATACAAGCCGCTATTCATTACCGGTGATGAAGTTTCGGATGGCAAGGGTGGAAAGATTGTTGCCGGGGGCTACCGCGACATCAATAACAAACCGATTATTGATCAGTCCTCGCCAGACAAACGCCAGTTCTTTTCAGATTGCCCCGATGGTTACAGCCTGATCAAACTTGATGGCGCCAAAGTGCCGGGTGTTAAGGGCAATACTGTTTTTGCCGTGGTTCAGTTTGAATATACCTCGCGCGCTTTTGATGGCACCGACATGTATGGCAAACTGCCATCGCCGATTGCCGTTCTGACCTTTGACCAGAACCCGAAAACCGGCGAATTGAGCCTGGTTCATTATCATCCGGTCAATACCAGCAAGGTGCATGGCCTGTGGATTACCTGTGCCGCCAGCCTGTCGCCGTGGAACACCCATTTGTCGAGCGAAGAATACGAACCCGATGCCACCACGGCAGCATCGTCCGAAGAATTTCAGGCCTATAGCCAAAGCCTGTATGGCGACCCGAAAAAAGCCAATCCCTATCACTACGGGCACCTGCCTGAAGTGGTGGTAAAGGCTGATGGTTCAGGTGAAATCAAAAAGCATTTCTGCCTTGGCCGTATTTCGCACGAACTGGTACAGGTCATGCCCGACCAGCGCACGACCCTGATGGGCGATGATGCCACCAATAGCGGCTTGTTCATGTTCATCGCCGATAAACCGACCGATCTGTCGTCAGGTAAACTTTACGTTGCCAATGTGGCGCAGCGCGAAGGTGTTGACCTTGATAAAGGCGGCAAGTTTGACCTGAAATGGGTTTTGCTGGGCCATGCAACCAGCGACGAAATCAAGGCCCTGGCCGACAAGCTGACCCACGCCGACATCCTTGATGTTGCCCGTGAAGACCCGAAAGATGAAACCTTCCATAAAATTCGTATCAGTGGCAAGGAAGAATGGGTTCGCATCAAACCGGGTATGGAAAAAGCCGCAGCTTACCTTGAAACGCACCGTTATGCCCCGCTTATGGGCGGAACGCTTGCTTTCACCAAAATGGAAGGCACCACGGTTAACGCCAAGGACAAAATCGGTTATTCGGCCATGTCCTATATCTATAAATCCATGAGCGACGGCAAAAACCCGATCAAGGTTGACCAGATCAAAGCCGGTGCAGTTTACGCCTGGCCGATGACCGGCGGCCAGGTTGATACCGACGGCAACGCAATTGACAGTGACTGGGTGCCGGTTCACATGGCCGCCGTGCCTGAACTGGTGGGCCACGATCTTGCCACCCCCGATGCCATCGGCAACACCGCCGATGTCAACTTCATCGCTAACCCCGACAACATCAAATTCTCCGAAAAAATGCGGACCTTGTTTGTCGGTGAAGACAGCGGCAACCATGTCAATAACTTCCTGTGGGCCTATAACGTCGACACCAAAAAACTGTCGCGTATCCTGTCGTGCCCGGCCGGTGCGGAATCAACCGGTTTGCACGCGGTTGATGACATGAACGGCTTTGCCTACATCATGAGCAACTTCCAGCACCCAGGTGACTGGGAAAAAGGCCTGCATGACAAGGTTAAAGCCGAACTTGCGCCGTTAATTGACGCCAATTACCGCGGCCGTTTTGCCGGTGGCGTTGGCTATATCCACGGTATTCCTGTGGAAGGTTAAGACCTGAATTTAGGATGGCTGGCAAGGCCGGTTTGTGGGGCGTTTTGCCTCTCACAATCGGCTTTGCCAGCCGTTTTTGTTTGTAAGGCCGGTTTCCCGGTTTGTGACCAGCAAGTTTACAGGGTGTTTACGCTCAAACACCCACTCAACAAATATCCCCCCGTCGGTGCTTCCCAATCGACCATTTCGCCGAGGCAATAGGTGCCGGGGCGTTTGACAAGCTGTAAATTGTCGTCCAGTTCTTTCCACGCCACACCGCCAGCGGTGCTAATTGCTTCGTCGAGCGGGCGGGGGCGGGCGATGGGGAGGGGCAGGGATTTTATGGCGCTTGCCAGTTTGGCCGGGTCGTTCAGAACCTCGCGCGGGGTGACTTCAAAGATCAGGGCGATTTTGGTGGCGTCCAGCCCCAGGGCTTTGCGCAAATGGTTGCCCAGCGAATTTTTGCCGCGCGGTTTGGCAAGGCGGGCGGTGACGTCGGCAAGGTCGCGGTCCGGGGTGAGGTCCAGTGTTAGAGTTGCGCTGCCGGTTTGCAGCCAGGTATCGCGCAGTGTGGCGGAAACCGCATAAACGGCACTGCCTTCGATCCCGGTTTTGGCAATAACAAATTCGCCGCGTACGGTTTGACCCTCGCAGGTTAGCGTCACGGCTTTTACCGGGCTACCGGCGCATTTTTCAATTAAATGATCGGTCCAGCGCACGTCAAACCCGCAATTGGCCGGTTTGAACGGGTTGCAGGCAATACCGGCATCAGTCAGGATTTTCATCCATGCGCCGTTTGAGCCCAGCTTTTTCCAGCTACCACCGCCAAGGGCCAATATGGTGATGTCGGCCTTTGTGGTGACGGTGCCATCTGGCGTGCTGAAAACAGCATGGTCATTGACATCCCAGCCGGTCCATTTGTGGCGGTAATGAATGGTGCAGCCAAGATCGGCCAAACGACGCAGCCAGGCGCGCAAAAGCGGGCTGGCTTTCATGACTTTTGGAAAAACCCGGCCGCTGGAGCCGACAAAGGTTTCAACACCCAGCCCTTCGCACCAAGCCCGAATTTCGGCGGGGCCAAATGCGCGCAAATGCGGTCCCAGCCGGGCGCGCGATGTGCCATAGCGTGACAAAAACGTTTCCATGTCTTCACTGTGGGTGATGTTAAGGCCGGATTTACCGGCCATTAAAAACTTGCGCCCGGCACTGGGCATGGCTTCGTAAATTATGATGTTATGCCCGGCACCGGCCAGCCTTTCTGCCGCCATCAACCCGGCAGGACCGGCACCAATAACGATGGCGGTTTTGGCGGTGGTGGGGGCGTTTGTATCGGCTGTGGTGATATGGGGCATTTAACAAGCCTTTGGGCGATGAAGAAACCTTGGGCGGTTATGACGGTTTCGTGCCGGTTTGGCAATTGATCGCACGCAAAGCAGGCCGGGCAATACCACCCTGACGTCATGTAGCCACCTTCCCTGATCGCGCCTGGGTGGGTGGAAACCATTAAATTTGCGCCATAATGCGCCAAACATTGGCAATTCGAGGCTAATTCGTATAACAAAATTCCAGTGCCAGTTCGGCAATTCAATTTGGTATTTTATGGGGCTTGGGGTATTTCCGGCGGGGACTGGCGGAAACAAACGACCCATTAATCAAAAAACATATGCGGAGGAAAAAATGTTCACATCCCGGATCAGCCGTGTTGTCCGTGGGGCCATGGCGGTTGCCACGGTTGCCACCCTGTCAACAGCCCTTGTTGGCATTGCCCATGCAGCGGAAAAAATCAACATCGCCACGCTGGCCTTTGTGTCAAGCGCGCCGTTGTTTATTGCCAAGGAGAAGGGCTATTTCGCCGATGAAGGGCTGGATGCGGAACTGACATTTTTCCGCGCGGCCCAGCCGGTTTCGGTTGCCATTGCATCGGGCGATGCCGATTTTGGCGTTACTGCCTTTACCGGCGGGTTTTTTAACCTGGCAGCCAAAGGGGCACTTAAGGTTATTGGCGCGCAATTGCATGAAGAGCCGGGATATGACGGGTCGGCCATTCTGGTTTCAAACAAGGCCTATGATGCCGGTTTGACCAAGGTTGAACAGCTTGCCGGGCACAGCTTTGCCCTCAGCCAGGTGGGGTCGAGCTTTCATTACATGATTGGCAATGTCGCCGAAAAGGCCGGGTTTGACCTTGCCAGCATGGAATTAAAGCCGCTTCAGGCGGTGCCAAACATGATTGGCGCGTTAAAAACCGGGCAGGTCGACAGCATGATCATTGTGCCCCATATTGCCAAGCCGCTGGCCAATGCCGGTGCCGCGCATATCATTGGCTGGGTGAATGATTATGTGCCTTATCAGGTTGGCGGCTTGTTTACATCGGCGCGCAATGTTGAAGAACGCCGTGATGTGGTGGCGCATTTTGTTGCCGCCTATCAAAAAGGCGTTGCCGATTACCGGGCCGCTTTGCTGGCGACCGATGACAATGGCAAACTGGTGAAGTCTGATACCACCGACGAAATTTTGAAAATCGTTCATAAATATGTCTATGCCGAAGACCCGGAAGAAAAAGCATTTCCGAAAATTCGCAATGGCGCGATGTTTATTACCGAAGATGCCAGACTGGATGTTGCTGACGTAAAAAAGCAGGTCAAATGGTATCAGGACCGGGGCTATGTATCGAAAGATGCCAACCCGGATGATTTCATCGATACCAGCTTTATTCCGCCGCTTGAGGTAAAATAAGGTTGCCTTGGCGTGATTTTAGACCGGTTCGATTATCGGGCCGGTCTATTTATTTTTCATTTTACGATCAGATAAAAGAGGGCCGGTTATGCGGCTGGAAATTTCCGGTGTGAGCCATTGCTACGACCAGGTCGAAGCCTTGCGCGATATAAACCTGACGATTGAGCCGGGCGAAATTGTTGCCCTGATCGGGCCGTCGGGCTGTGGCAAGTCAACCTTGCTGAGCATTATTGGCGGTTTATTACAACCCGGAAAAGGGCAAATTACCGCCAGTGGCCTGGTGCCAGACGGATGTTTGAACCCGCTGACCTATGTGTTTCAGGATTTCGCCTTGTTGCCGTGGCGCAGTGTGGCAGGCAATATCAGCCTGGTGCTGGAAGACCATAAATTAAGCAAGGCCGAACGCACCGCCCGCATTGATGAAGTGTTAGAGCAAACCGGCCTGAGCGATTTTCGCAATGCCTATCCCAAGCAACTTTCCGGCGGGATGAAACAGCGCGTTGGCATTGCCCGTGCCCTTGCGGTGCGCCCGGCTGTTTTGCTGATGGACGAGCCGTTATCTGCCCTTGATGCCCAGATCCGCATTTTGCTGTTAGATGAATTTTCGGCCCTGTTTGCCCGTACCGGCATGACAGCAGTTTATGTGACCCACAATTTGAACGAGGCCGTCCGGCTGGCGCACCGGGTGGTGGCACTGCGCCGTCGCCCCGGCACAATCAAGGAAATTCACACCATTGATGTGCCGATAGACCAGCGCCATGAAGGTGATCCGTTAATGGTGGCGCATGAAACATCGCTTTGGGAACTGATCCGCGATGAAGCCATTGCCGCTGACAAGGAACTTGAAAATGTCGTCTGATCAATTGTCTGCTGCAAAATCCGATATGGAAATGGAAAAACAGCCGGTTCGGTTTCGCGCTGTTGGCTTTAACCCGCGGTCCCATCCGCTTGCGGCGTGGGGCAGTTTCGTGGTGCTGATCATTTTGTGGCAAATCGGGTGCAGTACCGGGTTTATCAGCGAACTTGCCATGCCCAGCCCGGTTGCGGTCAGCAAATCGCTGTGGCAGTTAATTGTCAGTGGTGAATTGTGGGTGCATTTGGCCGCCTCGGGTCAGCGTCTGGCGGTGGGCTGGGTGCTGGGCACGGTGGCCGGGCTTGTGGTTGGGTTTTTGGTGGGTATGTTTTCCTGGGCGCGGTCGCCCGGTGTGGCGCTGGTTTCGGCCCTGTTTCCTATCCCCAAAATTGCGTTATTACCGCTGTTTATCATCTGGTTTGGCATTGGCGAGCCATCCAAATTTGCCACCATTGGTTTTGGGGTGTTTTTCCCCACCGTGATCAATACCTTTGGCGGGGTTGATAATGTGGCGCGCAATTTGATCCGTATGGGGCAAAGTTTTGATCTGTCGACCTGGTCGATTGTGCGCAAAATCATTTTGCCCGGCGCGTTACCTACCATCCTGTCGGGCTTTCGCATTTCATCGTCCATCGCCATTATTTTGCTGGTCGCGGCTGAAATGATCGGGGCGCAATATGGTATTGGCGCGCTGATCCTCTCCGCAGGCAGCTTATACCAGACCGACCAGTTGATTGCCGGTGTGGTGGTGCTGTCGGTATTCGGGCTTACAATATCGTGGCTGTTGGGGCGGTTGGATAAATGGTTGCTGGGCTGGCGGTGACGTGAGCGCCCTTGGCATTTGCGCTAAAAACCTAGCGGTAAAGCGCGCGAAAACGGGCGGGGGACATCCCCGCCTTTTTGGTAAAAAACCGCGAAAAATATCCGGCATCCTGATAGCCCAATTCGTCGGCGATTTGCTGAATATGGATATCGGTGTAAATCAGGATGCGTTTGGCCTCTAACACCAGTCGGTTATGAACCACTTCAATCGCGGTCATTTCGACAACATCCTTGCTGATGCGGTTAAGCTGGGTTGTTGTTATGCCAAGATCGCGGGCGTAATAATCCAGCGGACGATGCTGGCGGTACTGGGTTTCAAGCTGGTTTTGAAACTTGCGAAATTTGGCGTTTTTCTGCTCTTGTCGCGACAGGCGCCCGTCGCGGTGAAGGTCGCCATGGCGGCCAAATTCAAGCAATAACAATCCGATAATATTGCGCAATGCAAACAGTCTGCCAATGGAATGCCCGTGATATTCGGCCACCAGTTGGCGGATCAGAAAATCGGCACGGGGCGGGTCGGTCATATGCGCCAGGTGAAGAGGATCGGGTTGGTTGGTGCCCTGTGGTGAATGGGTACTCGGCTGGGTAATTGGCACGCATAGCGGCACATCCAGGCAACTGTTTAGCCGAGGCACCATTGCCAGAATTTCGCGCACATGATCATCGGTTAAGGAAATAACCCAACCATCAATATCGCGGCTAAAGCGAAAGCCATGTACGGTGCCGGGGGGCACGGTTAGCATGGTTTGCGGGCCGATGGTGAATTGCCGGTCGTCAAATTCGATCCCGGCCTGTCCCCGGGTAATATAAAGCAACTGAAACAGGTTGGCGTGGCGGTGGGGCTGAATATGCATGTCATGCAGGCGCGAGCGCGACGGAATGGATTCCAGATGGAAAAACTCCGGTTCCTGTATCGCATTGCCATTCATGGCGATGTTTTCGCCATAAAGCCGATAAACCGGAATTGTTTCTCGCGTTGCAATCATTGTTCATTCAGCTTCGCATTTTTAGCTGTTTACCCACCTAACAGTGTGGGAACCAGCAATGTTAGCGCCGGAATAAAGATAATCAGGCTAATCCGCACGATTTCGGCGGCAAAAAACGGCATCACCCCCCGGAAAGTCTGACTCATGGGCACACCATCGGCCAGTGCGTTAATGATAAACACATTTAACCCCACCGGCGGCGTGATCAGGCCCAGTTCCACGACAATCAGGGCCAAAATACCGAACCAGATTTTAAGGTCTTCTGCCCCCATGCCATAGGCGGCGGTGGCCGCTGTGGCAAAATCGCCGCCATTGATGTTAACCAGTGCCGGCCAGAAAAACGGAATAACCACCACAATCATGGAAAGGCTTTCCATGAAGCAGCCCAGCACAATCAGGGCGAACAGCATCAGCACCATGACCAGCCACGGGTCCAGCCCGCTATGGGCGGCGGCATCGGCCATGAAGGCGGGCAGGCCGGCACGGCTGAAAAAACCTTTCAGAACTTCGGCCCCCAGCAGGATGAAAAAAATCATCGAACTGGTGACAGACGTATCGCGCAGCGCCTGTTTTAACCCGGTCAGGCTAAGCCCTTCTTTGCCACGCCAATGCATGAACAAGCCATAGGCCAGAATGGCAAAAACACCGACGCCAGCGGCGGGTGTCGGGGTAAATAAGCCCGCACCCAGCCCTAAAATAATCGCCCCGAAAATTGACATGACCGGGATCAGGCGCAACAGGGCCTGTTTGCGCTCGGCTGGGGGCATTGGGGCCGCAATCGGGGCCAGTTCGGGCTTTAAACGGACCTGAATGGCAATCACCAGCATGAAAAACACAACTGCGATCAGGCCAGGGATGATGGCGGCCTGAAACATCTGAATGATCGATGCTTCGACCGTGACGGCGTAAATGACCAGTGCAACGGACGGGGGGATGAGAATGCCCAATGTGCCGCCTGCGGCCAGTGTCCCGGTTGCCAGGCGGGGTGAATAATTTAACCGCCGCAATTCGGGCAGCGCCACCCGGCCCATGGTGGATGCCGTTGCCAGCGATGATCCGCAAACAGCGCCAAAACCGGCACAGGCCCCAATCGCTGCCATGGCAACACCGCCCCGGAACCGGCCCAGAATGGCATTTACCCCCTGAAACAGATCGCGCGACAGGTTGGCCTGGCTGGCAAGATACCCCATCAGCACAAAAAGCGGTACAACGGACAATTCATAGTTAGAAACAATGCCCCAAAGCAAAGATTTAAATTGTTGTAAATATGGTTCGAAGCGCAAAAACGGAAAAAAGATGCTGAGCACAAAGTTGCCGCCAATGCCAACGCCGATCATTGCCAAACCAACTGGAATGCGCAGGGCTAGCAGGAAAAACAAAACACCCAGTCCGCCAATGCCGATCAGTTCGCGTTCAGACATGGGCTTCTCTTTCAAAAATCTGGGTCATGCAAATCAGCGCCCACAGGAACATCGAAATAATACCGGGAATGTAAAAAGGCCAAAGCTGCCAGCCCAAAATGGCCGACATCGCATTGTCGCTTTGGACTTCCAGCAACCCGCGCACCATCATATAGCCCAGAAAAACGGCCAGAACGGTCATCAGCGTCGACGATACAACGTCAACAACGCGCCCGAACCATGACGGAAACAAATTCATAAAAACATCAACGGCGACATGGCCGTAACGGGTTTGGCAATAGGGGAACATCATCAAAGCAGCAGAGCTGACGGTGAGGCCAACGAAATCCTCGTAACCGAGAATGGCCGGGAAATGGCTGCCAAACAGGCGGGCAACCTTGTCGATGGCAAAGCCACCCACATTGACAATTGTTACCACGGCAATCAGCAAGGCCAGGACCCCGCCAAGAACGGCCAGCCCCGATGCAGATTGATATAACAGGCGTTTCATATCTCTGGACAATCTTGCTGGAAACAAACGCTCGGTAAAAAAGGGGACCACGCATGACGGCCATACATGGTCCCGGCGGTCTGTTTTATTCTTTGGTATGTTTCAGAACAGCCGCTTTGGCTTCTTCCACCAGGCTGGCCGCATTGGCGATCCCTTCAGAATTGGCTTCCTCGATCCAGCGATCGGTTACACCGGCGGATGCATCATCAAAAGTTTTCTTTTGTTCCGGGGTCAGTTCAATGATTTCGCCCTTGCCATTTCGGATCAGCTGTTTGCCAGCTTCCTCGACATCGTTCCAGACATCACCAGCGTGGGCGTAAAAATCGCGCCCGGTATTGTCATCAAGGATCTTTTTCAGGTCGTCAGGCAGGCTTTCATACCGGTCCTTGTTCATTGCCAGCAGGAAAACACTGGTGCCAAACCGTGAATTTGCCCCTTGCCCTTCGACGGAATAGGAAACCAGTTCGTTCAGTTTAAGCGGCCCGACAACTTCAAACGGCACCAGCCCGCCATCGACAACACCTAGCGACAGTGCCTGGGTTAATGCCGGAACCGGCATGCCAACAGGTTCGGCGCCCCAGCTTTCGATAACCCAGCTACCGGTGCGGGTCGGGGTGCGTAATTTCAGCCCCTTAACGTCGGCAACGGTATGGATTTCTTTTTGCGTGGTATGAATGGCCTGACCGGCATGGACATGCACCAGCAACGGATGAATGTCTTTAAGGTCCGGGGCCAGTTCGTCCATCATGTCATAAATGGCAAGGTTGGTGGCGCGCGCGTCGCCCAGGTGAACACCGGGGAGTTCGAATACTTCGGTTCGCGGAAAAACGCCAGGGGTATAACCTGGCAGGGTCCAGACGATATCGGCAACGCCATCGCGCACCTGTCGATAAAGTTCTGGCGGGTTACCGCCCATCGACATCGAGGGAAAAATTTCAAATTTGATCCGCCCGCCGGATTCTTTTTCGATTTTTTGGGTCCATGGCTCCAGCAAATCTTTCTGGATCGGGGCTTTGGGGCCTAAAAAATGTTGAATGGTCAGGGTGACTTCCTGCGCCTGTGCCCCAAAGGACATCAGGGTTGCAATTGCCGCCCCCGCAAGCAATTTCGTGACGTGTTTCATGTTTCCTCCTAAACGTCGCCGCCAATCCGTTAAATGGCTGGTTCCGCTGATAAACTCTGTTTTCCGGGAGTTTTTTTTACGGGCTTTTTTTATTGTTGATCGCAGCCATACAGGCGGCTGCCCCAATGAATGTTAAGCGACTCTAATATCATCGTAACGGTTATGTATAATGATATTGAAGCTGTTATTCATAACCAAATGATTATGTTTTTGGGGTTGAATGTGCCGCATGATGGCGGGCTGCTTCTTCGCGGATAACATTGATCAGCATTTCGACAGGGGGCGATGTTGGGGCATCGACCCTGGTTGTCAGGCCAACCGGGCCAAATGTATCGCTGGTATCAATCGGCAGTTCAACCAGCACGCCATCGGCAATATCGATGGCAACCGCGCCGTTCGAAATAATCCAGATCGCGTCTGTTTCGCGGGTAAAGGCACGGCCAAACGATGTTGAAACCGTTTCGATGCGGTCGGGCAGGGCACCAATGCCATAGGTAATCAACATGCGGTCCACCACCGTGCGGATGATCGCATTGGGTGGTGGCACCAGCACGGTGTAATCGCGAATTTTGGTCAGGTCCAGGTGTGCATCTGCCAATAACGGGTGGCCAGGGCGGACCACCAGCGAAATATGTTCGGAATATAAATGAATGAACGATAGCCCCGACATTTGATCAGGTTCGGCCAGACGACCGATCATGAGGTCCATTTCGCCCACCCGCAATTGCCCCATTAACACGGTGTTGGGCCCGGTAATGACTCGCAGGGTGGTGTTGGTGCCCAGTGATTTAAACCGTTTAAGTGCGGCGGGCATCACGGTGGCGGCAACAGTTGGTAATACACCAAGTGTAATTGTTAACCCGCCTTGTGCGCGCACCTGGCTGATGCTGTCCACCCCCTGGCGCAGGGCCGTTACACTGGCACCGGCATATCGCAAAAAAACCTTGCCATAATCGGTCAGGGTTACCCCCCGTTTGGAGCGGTCAAACAGCCGCGCATCAAGATGTTCTTCAAGTTCGCGAAGTGTTTTGGAAATGGCTGGCTGGGTAATGGCCAGCGTGTCGGCGGCCTTGACGACACTGCGTTGGCGCGCAACCTCCAAAAAGCAGGTCAGGTGGCGAAATTTAATACGGTGATCCAGCATATTGCGCCTCGGATGTCGGGGTTTTGACGATAATCATAGTTAAATGGTTATGCAAAAAGCGCAAATGCTCATTTTACATAACCAAAACTCCCTGACAAAGTGGCATCAACATATCAGGGTGGAAACAAATGACATTAAAAGTTGCCGATTTAAACGGAACGCACCTGCATTATGCCGATCAGGGCCGCCAGGATGCGCCAGTTCTGGTTTTTTCCAATTCATTGGGCACAGACCTTCGGATCTGGGATGATGTTGTTGCCATATTCGCCCCGACCTTTCGCGTTATCACCTATGATAAACGCGGGCATGGCCTGTCGGGCATTGGCGATGAACCATACAGCATCGACCTTCACACCCGCGATCTTGTTGCTTTGCTGGATCATCTTGGGGTCCACAGTGCCATTGTGTGCGGGCTTTCAGTTGGCGGGCTGATTGCGCAGCATCTGGCTGCGATTGCACCCGCACGGGTGCGCGGCCTGATATTATGTGATACCGCACCTAAAATTGGCGATGCCACGGGCTGGAACGCCCGGATTGATGCCATCACCAAAGGCGGCATGGATGTTATCGGCGACGCTGTTATTGAACGCTGGCTTTCAGAAAATTATCGCACCGGTCATCCCGCGATGTCTGCGCTTTATCGGGCGATGCTGGTTCGCACCCCGGTTGCCGGATATGGCGGCACCTGTGCGGCCCTGCGTGATGCTGATCTGACCACAACCACATCGGCACTGACCATCCCGGTTTTATGTGTTGGCGGGTCTGTGGATCAATCTACCCCGCCCGAATTGGTCCGGGCGATGGCAGATGGCATTCCTGGTGCGGGCTTTGCCCTGATTGACGGTGTTGGGCATTTGCCCCCGATTGAAGCCCCGCAAGAACTTTGCCGGTTGATTGATGGATTTATCAAGGAGAATTCCCTTGTCTGAGAACCGGTTTGAGCAAGGCATGAAAACCCGTCGGTCGGTTTTGGGGGACGCCCATGTGGATCGTGCATCCGCTGGAATTACCGAATTTGACGATTTTTTCCAGCGTTACATTACCGAAAATGTTTGGGGCACCGTGTGGGAAAACCCGGTTCTTTCCAAACGGGAACGCTCCATTGTGACAATTTCCCTGATGGCGGCACTGGGCCATGAAGAAGAACTGGCAATGCATTTGCGCGCCACCATTAATACCGGGGCCAGCCGCGATGACATTCGGGAAGTTTTAATGCATGTGGCAATTTACGCAGGCGTCCCGGCGGGGAATACGGCCTTTCGCATTGCCAAACAGGTTTTTGCCGAAATCGATAATAAAAAAGCAACCAAGGGAGAAACACAACCATGACGGGGTTTAAACCGCGTGACTGGAACAGTCATGCCCCCTATATCGCGCCGGGGTATAAATCGACCATTTTGCGTGGTCCTACCAAGCCGCTTGTTGCCATAAAACCCGGTTTATCCGAGGGCAGTGGCCCGGTATTTGCCCGGGCAGCGATACGCGATCTTGACTGGGATTTGACCCAAAACGGATGTGTGAACGGCGCGCCGATTGGGGAACGTATTGTGGTGCATGGCCGAGTGATTGACGGCGATGGTCGCCCGGTGCCCAATACCGTGATCGAGGTGTGGCAGGCCAATGCGTCGGGACGGTATGTTCATAAAATTGACCAGCACAACGCCCCGCTGGACCCCAATTTTCGCGGGTCTGGTCGCTGCATGTCTGATGAAAATGGTCATTATGTTTTCTATACCATTAAACCCGGTGCCTATCCGTGGGGAAACCATTTTAATGCGTGGCGGCCCAACCACATTCATTTGTCGCTGTTTGGGCCGGGCTTTGCCACACGGCTGGTAACGCAAATGTATTTCCCCGGCGATCCGTTGCTGGACCTTGACCCGATCTTTTTGGGCACACCCGACGCAGAAGCACGTAACCGGCTGGTCGCGAAATTTTCCATCGACAAAACCGAAGAAGGTTTCGCCCTGGGTTATCAGTTTAACATTGTCCTGCGTGGACGTTTCGCCACCCCGATGGAGGACTAAACCATGTCGTATGGAGAAACCCCGTCACAAACCGTCGGCCCCTATTTTGCCTATGGACTGACCCCGGTTCAGTATGGTTATGACTTTACCGATCTTGCCAATCATGTTGTTGCCGGGCCCGAAGCCACGGGCGAGCATATTCGTATTGTCGGGCAGGTTTTTGATGGCAACAATGCGCTGGTCGGCGATGCCATGATTGAAATCTGGCAGGCGGATCATGCGGGCCATTACACCAGCGAACCGGTTCGTATGGACAATGCCGGTTTTCGCGGGCTGGGCCGTTGCGGTACTGGCACAGATGGCGATAATCGTTTCATTTTTCACACCATAAAGCCGGGCTGCGTTGCTGATGCGGCTGCACCCTTTGTTAATGTGACGGTGTTTATGCGCGGTATGCTGACCCATGCCTTTACCCGGCTTTATTTTGCCGACGAAGCAAATGCCAATGCAGGCTGCCCGGTGTTGCAGGCCGTGCCCCAGGATCGGCGTGACACATTGATTGCGCAGCGGGTTGATACCCCGACCGGCCCGGAATACCGGTTTGATATTCATATGCAGGGTGAGTGCGAAACCGTGTTTTTCGACATCTGACCCCGCCTGTTTTTGCAATGCCGGTTGGCATTGTTTTTATTTCAAACGTATCGGCAGGTTTGTGCGCGCATACCGGCTTTGCGCCGTGCCGCGCGGTAAAAATCTGTCTCATGAACCGGGGAGAAATATTCTGTGGTTGCGCAATTCATGTCGTTAAAAGATGCCGTCGCCAGTTGTGTGCAGGATGGCGACACCATAGCGATGGAAGGTTTTACCCATCTTATTCCCCATGCGGCGGGGCACGAAATTATTCGCCAGGGCAAACGCGACCTGACCCTGATCCGCATGACACCCGATATGATCTATGATCAGCTGATCGGGGCGGGATGTGCCAAAAAGCTGATATTTTCATGGGGCGGAAATCCCGGTGTCGGGTCTTTGCACCGGTTGCGCGATGCCATTGAAAATGGCTGGCCGCGCAAGCTGGAGATCGAGGAACACAGCCACGCGGCCATGGCCAATGCCTATGATGCCGGGGCGGCCGGTTTGCCCTGTGCTGTGTTTAAGGGCTATCGCGGTGCGGAATTGCCACGGGTAAATCCGAACATCAAATTTATAAAATGCCCGTTTACTGGTGAAAGCCTGGCGGCAGTGCCCGCCATTCGCCCCGATGTTGCCGTGGTTCATGCGCAAAAGGCCAACAAAAGAGGCGATGTTTTGTTTGAAGGTATTGTGGGTGTGCAAAAGGAAGCGGTGCTGGCGGCGAAAAAGTCGATCATTACGGTCGAGGAAATTGTCGATGATTTTGCCGATATTCCGTTTAATGCCGTGATGTTGCCGAACTGGGCGATTTCAACAATTGTGCATGTGCCCGGTGGCGCGCATCCATCTTATGCGCAAGGCTATTACAAACGCGACAATGCCTTTTACAAGGCATGGGACAACATTGCCAATGATCGTGACAGCTTTGCCAACTGGATGGATCAGCACGTTATGAACGGCGGACCGGAAGATTTTGCAACACGCCTGAAAATGCAAAACGCCAAGGCAGAGGCCTGATCATGACCCATTATACCTCCACCGAAATGATGACCGTTACCGCCGCCCGGGCATTGACCAATGAAGATGTGTGTTTTGTTGGTATCGGCATGCCCTCTGCTGCCTGCAATCTGGCACGTTTAACCCATGCACCCGAAATTACCCTGATATATGAAAGCGGTACCATTGGCACAAAACCCGATATTTTGCCTCTGTCGATTGGCGATGGCGAATTGTGCGAAACGGCGGTCAATACTGTGCCGGTTACCGAAATGTTTCGTTATTGGTTACAGGGCGGTAAAATCTCGGTCGGGTTTTTAGGCGCAGCCCAGCTTGATAAATACGGCAATATCAACACCACCGTAATTGGCGATTACGATAAACCCAAGGTTCGGTTGCCGGGTGGCGGAGGGGCGCCTGAAATTGCGACCAGTTGCGGCGAGATATTTTTGGTGATGAAACAAAGCAAACGCGGCTTTGTTGAAAAAATCGATTTTGTAACCTCGCTTGGCTATGGCAAGGGCGGCGATGATCGGGCAAGTTATGGTGTAACAACCAAAGGGCCTTCGCGCCTGATTACCGATTTGTGCATCATGGAACCGCATCCGAACGACAAGCATTTTATCGTTACATCAATCCATCCGGGTATCAGCCGCGACGATATTATCGCCGCAACCGGCTGGCAGGTGGAGTTTGCCGATGAAATTGCCCAAACGCTGGTGCCGTCTGACCATGAACTGCAAATTTTGCGCGACCTGCATGCACGCACCAACGCCGCACACGAGGGGCAATAAAGAATGACCGAAGCCTATATTTGCGATTATATCCGCACCCCGATTGGCCGGTTCGGCGGGGTGCTGTCATCGGTGCGCGCCGACGATCTGGCGGCCATCCCCTTGCGGGCCTTGTGCGAACGTAACCCCAATGTTGATTTTGCCGCGATTGACGATGTTATTTTTGGCTGTGCCAATCAGGCGGGCGAGGATAACCGCAACGTTGCCCGGATGGCTGTGTTGCTGGCCGGCTTGCCTGAAAATGTGACCGGCACCACGGTAAACCGTTTATGCGGGTCAGGCATGGATGCCATTATGATGGCGGCCCGCGCGATCAAGGCGGGCGAAGCCGATATGTTGATTGCGGGCGGTGTTGAAAGCATGTCACGCGCCCCGTTTGTGATGCCAAAGGCCGGTTCGGCCTTTTCGCGCAATGCCGAAATTTACGATACCACCATTGGCTGGCGCTTTGTTAACCCGGTGATGAAAAAGCAATACGGCGTTGAATCAATGCCCGAAACTGGCGAAAACGTGGCCGAGGATTTCGGCATTTCACGCACCGATCAGGATGCCTTTGCTGCCCGTTCGCAAGACAAGGCGGTTGCCGCACAGGAAAATGGCACCCTGGCTGAGGAAATTGTTGCGGTAAGTATTCGCCAGCGCAAGGGCGATACCATTATTATTGATCGCGATGAACATCCACGCCCGGGCACCACGGCCGAAAAACTGGCAAAACTGCCCACCCCGTTTCGCGAAGGCGGTTCGGTGACAGCGGGCAATGCATCGGGGGTTAATGACGGGGCGGCAGCCTTGATTATTGCCTCCGAAGCGGCCATCAAAAAATATGGGCTGACCCCGATTGCCCGTATTATTGGCGGGGCCACGGCCGGGGTGCCGCCGCGCATTATGGGGTTTGGCCCGGCACCGGCCAGCAAAAAACTGATGGCACGTTACGGGATGGCGATTGATCAGTTTGATGTCATTGAACTAAACGAAGCCTTTGCATCCCAAGGCTTGGCGACATTGCGCGATTTGGGCATTGCCGATGATGATGCCCGTGTGAACCCCAATGGCGGGGCCATTGCCCTGGGGCACCCGTTGGGCATGTCGGGCGCACGCATTACCGGCACCGCCGCACGCCAGTTAAAACGGGCGGGTGGCACATATGGGCTGGCAACCATGTGCATCGGGGTCGGGCAGGGCATCGCCATTGCAATCGAAGCGGTATAACCTTTTTTGGTGTGCCGTGCTGCGATGCAAACCCGCGTCAGACGCCTTGATTGAATTAACATCACCATCATGCTGGTTTTGCCGGTATGATGGTGTTTGCATTTTTGTAACGGGGAAGATCATGAGCCTGTCACCTTTTGATTCCGCCCTGCTTGGCCCCCTTTTTGCCGATGCGGAAATCGCGGCTTATTTTTGCGATGAGTCCGTTATTGCCGCGATGGTGCTGTTTGAAGCTGCCCTTGCCAGTGCGCAGGCGCAGGCCGGGATCATCCCCGAAACAGCGGCAAAACGCATTGGCGATGTTTGCCGCGATTTTACCCCCGATCCGGCATCGCTTGCCGCCTCAACGGCTAGCACCGGGGTGCCTGTGCCAGGCCTGGTCAAGGCGTTAAAGGCCGAAATTGGCGGCGATGATGCCCGCTATGTACATTTTGGTGCCACCAGCCAGGATGTTGTGGACACGGCATTGGTGCTGCGGATGCGCGATGTGATTGCGCTATTGCGGCAGCGCCTGCGCAAGGTCATCAAATCACTGATGGTCATCTCGCAGGATCATCGCCAAACCGTTATGGCCGGGCGTACCCGCAGCCAGCAGGCGGTGCCGACAACCTTTGGTTTAAAGGCCGCAGGGTGGCTGTTGCCACTGGTGCGGCTGGATCATCAACTGGTGGTGGCCTCACGGCAATTCTTGCGGTTGTCCTTTGGCGGCGCATCGGGAACATTGGCTTCTCTGGGCGTTGACGGGGCCAGTGTGGAACGTTATCTGGCCAATGAACTGGGTTTGGGGACGACCGAAATGCCGTGGCACAGCCAGCGCGATGTTGTGATTGAACTGGCATCAAAGTTAACGATGTTAACCGGGGCGTTGGGTAAAATTGGCCAGGATCTGGTTTTGCTGGCACAGTCCGAAATTGCCGAGGTTACACCGGCAGGCGGCGGTGGGTCATCGACCATGCCGCATAAGTCAAACCCGATTGCTGCCGAAATGCTGGTCACACTGGCACGGTTCAGCGCGACCCAGATGTCGCATATGTATCATTCGCAAATTCACGAACATGAACGTAGCGGTACGGCCTGGTTGTTAGAATGGCTCAGCTTGCCGGAAATTGTTATGGCAAGTGGTAAATCACTGGCGCTGGCGGTGGAACTGGTGCCGTCTTTGCACATCAATGCCGCAAAAATGCGTGAAAATATGGAAATTTCGCACGGTGCCATGCTGGCCGAAGCCGCCACCTTTGCCCTTGTCAATCATATGGCGCGCGATGGTGCTGATCAGCTGGTTAAACAGGCTATTGCCCAATCGCAGCACAATCACAGCAACATGTTTGATGAATTGCCGAAATTAACCGATGCACCGGTTGATTGGGACCATGTTCGTGACCCGGCCAATTATGTCGGCATGAGCAATCATTATATCGACCGCGTTATTGGCGTGGCCCAGCGCGCATTGGCCGAAAGCGGATAGTCATCGCGCGAAACTGCCTGTTACCGGGCAAAGGCTCAAATATTTGGGGCAGGGCGGGTTACAAACGCAACCCGCCCTTTGTTTCAATGGAGCGGTCTTTACAGGGGCGGTTTATTCACCGGCCTGTGCGGTATCAAAAAAGTCCATTTCCAGTTTGGTGGCCTTGGCAAAACTGGCCTGGCAGGCCGCACGTTCGATGTCGGTTAAATCGGGACCGATGGTGTCGAGCTGGCCGTTTAAATAGGCAACCACGCTTTCAAAATATGCGCCGGTATGCAGATCAATCCATTCCGAAAACCAGAAATCAGACGGCGGATTTGTCGGAACCGATTTTGCCACCCGGCTTGCCCAGCCCAGATAGGTGCCTTCGGCCACCGCAAGAACGGCAATCATATTGGCATAGGATGCACTTTGCAGGGCGTCGGCCATCAGGTCTTTAAAACCTTTGGTCGCGTCCCAGTCCGGTGTGCCAAAACGCTGATTGTTGCGCACGCCAAGGGCGGTGAAACAGCGTTCAAAATAGGTGTTTTCCTTGCCCGTGATCAGGGCCAGAAACTGGCAACCGGGAATACGATCGGCAAGGGTTGGTGCACGCGATACGGCACCGGCCAGAAGGGCCACAAAACGGTCTAGAAACCGGTGGTCCTGAACCAGATAACGGCGCAGGTTTTCGGTAGGAACCTGGCCCTGCCCCCAGGCATCGGTGAAGGGATGACAGGTAACCGCGTGCCAGTCATCGGCAACCGTTGACATCAGCCATTGTGAAAACCCCTGTTTCGGGTTTGCGTCGTGCCATTCGGGCCAATCCATGAACGAACCGGCAGGTGTAGAACCAGACATAGACCAATCTCCAGATGCAATACCGTAATATGGCTAGCATGGGGGAAATGTTCCCGCAACCGGCATGAAAATGGTGCGTGACCTTGATCTCACAATTTGAAGATTGGAACCTCTCAAAATTCTACACGGAAATGTGAGAAAATAACATTTGTAAAACATAATTTGTTAATATAAAAATATCACAGTCAGTTATTGGAGGGTACTATGTCGAACATTGGAAATCTGGACCGGATCCTGAGGCTTGTTGTCGGGATTGTGTTGCTGGTGGTGCCGTTTTTCCTGGCAGGTGAGGCCGGTGTGATGGCCGCGATGGGTGGTTTTGCCTGGGTGTCGATGCTGGTTGGTGTGGTGTTGGCCGCAACCGCGATTTTCCGTTTTTGCCCCGCTTACTGGATATTTGGTATCCGTACTTGCAAAATCGGCAGTGATACAAAATCGACCGGGGCCGTAAAATGACAATTCGAGAAGCCAGGCCTGATGCCGAAATTGCGTCACGCGCTCCGCTTGTGAAAGCCTTTTTTGACCCTGCAACCTTTACCGTCAGCTATGTTGTGCGCGATCCGCAATCGCCCGCATGTGCCATTGTCGATAGTGTGCTAGATTACGACCCGGCAGCGGGGCGGACCAGCCACACATCGGCAGATGCGATTGTTGCCTATGTGCGCGACAATCATCTGACAGTTGAGTGGATCCTTGAAACCCATGTTCATGCCGATCATTTGTCTGCCGCCCCGTATCTAAAACAAAAGTTGGGTGGGAAGATGGCAATTGGCGCGCATATTACCGTGGTTCAGGACACGTTTGGCAAAATATTCAATGCCGGAACCGAATTTGCGCGCGATGGTCGCCAGTTTGACAGGCTGTTAAATGACGGTGACCAATTTGACATTGGTGCCTTGCAGGGCCGTGCTATCCACACGCCCGGCCATACCCCGGCCTGCATGTCTTATCTGATCGGTGATGCCGTGTTTGTGGGCGACACATTGTTCATGCCCGATTACGGCACAGCACGCTGTGACTTTCCCGGTGGTGATGCGCATATGCTCTATCAATCTGCCCGGCGGTTGCTGGCATTGCCGGGCGAAACCCGCATGTTTATGTGCCACGATTACAAGGCACCGGGACGCGATGATTATTGCTGGGAAACCACCGTTGCCGAAGAACGCTCAAATAACATTCATCTAAATGAAGATGTTAGTGAAGATGAATTTGTCAGCATGCGCACAGATCGCGATGCCACATTGGGTATGCCTCGGCTTATTTTACCCTCTGTTCAGGTAAATATGCGCGCCGGGGAGTTGCCACCAGCCGAAGATAATGGCATCCGTTATATCAAGGTGCCGCTGAATGTTCTCTAGGCCGTAACCTCTGGTTCTGGCCCTGTGGACATTTGCGACAATGATATAACACAAAGGAATGCCATATAATGAAACGTCTGAGTGATGATCTGACCGTATCGCCGCAAGTTCCGCTTGAAGCCATTCCGGCCATTGCGGATGCGGGCTTTAAAACGATTATATGCAACCGCCCGGATCAGGAAGATCCCGATCAGCCTTCTTTTGACGAAATAAGCGCAAAAGCCAAAGAGTGCGATCTTGAAGCTGTGTTTTTGCCAGTTGTGAGCGGCAATGTTCAGGATTCCGATGTTGATGCTTTCATTGCGGCCCTTGCCACTGTCAGAAAACCTGTTTTCGCCTATTGTCGTACCGGAACGCGCTGCACCATTTTATGGTCGCTTGCCAATGCCGGTAACATGACCACGTCTGAAATTATCAGTGCTGCGGCCAATGCCGGGTACGATATGGCAGGTTTGGCCCCGCGGATCGACGCGCGTCGCTAAAACAATGTCAGTGTCTTGGACTGGCGGGCATTTATGCCGGTACCGGGCCTGATCCGTAACGGGGTGTCGTTTTATACAGGCACCCTTTTTCGGGTTGCGTCGTGCGTTCTGCGCAGCACAACCACTGGTTCCACGCGGGAAGAATGCGATAAAGAGTGATCAGCAGGTTAACGCCATCACAAAGGAATTGAATGTGCGCCCGCTTTCCCGTTTTTTCCCCATTCTGGATTGGGGACGGCGTTATAACCGTCAGCTTGCGGCCAATGATCTGGTGGCGGCAGTTATTGTTTCCATCATGTTGGTGCCGCAAAGCCTGGCTTATGCGATGCTGGCGGGGTTGCCACCCGAAGTTGGGCTTTATGCCAGCATTTTGCCGTTGGTGGCCTATGCCATTTTTGGCACATCGGCAACATTGGCTGTTGGCCCCGTTGCCCTGATTTCCCTGATGACGGCCTCGATCATTGGTGCCCTGCATTTGCCTGCCGGGGTTAGCCCGGTTTTGGCGGCGATGACATTGGCAATCATTTCAGCCGCGATTTTGCTGGCGATGGGTCTGTTCCGGCTGGGGTTTATTGCCAATTTCCTAAGTCACCCGGTTATTTCGGGTTTCGTCAGTGCATCGGGCCTTTTAATTGCCGTGGGGCAGGTGCGCCATTTGCTGGGTTTACCTAAAACGGATGGAAATCTGGCTGAAATTCTGGCCGGTTTGATGTCGCATATTGGCAGTATTAATCTGCTAACGGCGGTTCTGGGTTTGGGGTGCCTTGGATTTTTGTTCTGGGTGCGAAGCGGCCTGCCTGCCATTTTGCGCCGTGTGGGTCTGACCGGGGTTTGGGCAACTTTTGTGGTTCGGGCCGGGCCGGTTCTGGCGGTGATTATCACAACGCTGGCAAGCTGGTATTTTGATCTGGCGGCGGACGGGGTTAAAATTGTTGGTACAATTCCGCAAGGTTTTCCGGCATTTTCCCTGCCGTCTTTCGACCCCGATCTATGGCGTCAACTGGCTTTGCCAGCCCTTTTAATCAGCGTGATCGGCTTTGTCGAAACCATATCGGTGGCACAGACACTGGCGGCAAAACGCCGTCAGCGTATTCGCCCCGATCAGGAACTGATTGCGCTGGGTATGGCCAATCTCGGGGCCAGTGTTGCAGGCGGGTTGCCTGTTACCGGGGGCTTTGCCCGGTCTATGGTTAATTTTGATGCCGGGGCGCAAACCCCTGCTGCCGGTTTAATGACGGCAGTGGGCATTGCCGGGGCCACTTTGTTTTTAACCCCGATTTTGTATTATTTGCCCCAGGCCACTTTGGCCGCAACCATCATTGTTGCGGTGCTAACCCTGGTAGATGTTAAAACTTTTATCCATATCTGGCATTATTCCCGGGCTGATTTTGGCGCCATGATGGTCACCGTTGCCCTGACCCTGTTTTGGGGGATCGAACCTGGCATTGTCGGCGGGGTTGCGGTGTCGTTGATGCTGTATTTGCATCGCACCAGCCGTCCGCATATTGCCGTGGTCGGGCAGGTGCCCGGGACCGAGCATTTTCGCAATGTGTTGCGCCACGATGTGGCAACGGGAACGTCGGTGTTGACCGTTCGCCCCGATGAAAGCCTGTATTT
This sequence comes from uncultured Thalassospira sp., assembly GCF_963976115.1. Lineage (GTDB taxonomy): Bacteria > Pseudomonadota > Alphaproteobacteria > Rhodospirillales > Thalassospiraceae > Thalassospira. Next base: position 262,765 of record NZ_CAXBJJ010000008.1, on the reverse strand, counting down.
CGCCAATTGTCGGTTTTTGGAAGATCGCATTTATGCCCTGATCGCGGAAAATGGCAGTTTGAAGCATGTTGTGTTAATGTGTTCGGCAATCAACGAAATTGATGCCAGCGGCCTTGAAAGCCTGCGTGAAATAAATGCCCGTCTGCGTGATGCCGGGGTTACGTTTCATCTGTCCGAGGTCAAAGGCCCGGTGATGGACCGCCTGTTGCCAAGCGGCTTTGTGAGTGAATTGGCCGGTCAGGTTTTTCTGTCGCAATATGATGCCCTGCAAGCCTTGGACCCATCGGCGCTAACGCCGTGCCGTATTGCGTAAATTGCACTTTGCAACCATTGGATTTCAGCGGCACTATGCCACGTTTCACAAGGGAAATGTGGCTACCTTTTCCGCGTGAAACCTCTGATGAATGTGGGTTTAAAGTGTATGTCTGAGCCTGTTTTGCGCCCGGCAACGGATGCCGATCTTGCGGACCTTGTGCGAATTGAAAATGCCTGTTTTGATCTGGATCGCATGTCACGCCGCACCATGCGCCGCTTTATTGCCAGTGCCACCGCCGGTTTTTGGGTGATGGTTCGCAATGATGCTGTAATTGCCTATGTTCTGGTGATTTTTCGCTGCAACACGGCATTGGCCCGGTTATATAGTATGGCCGTTGACCCGGCCTTTCAGCGACAAGGGATCGGCCAGGCATTGCTGGCACGCGCGCAAGAAGGCACGCTGGATTTTGGCGCGCCGATGTTGCGTCTTGAAGTTCATCCGCAAAACCAGGCGGCGATCAGGTTGTATCGTAAAAACGGCTATCAGGAATTTGCCCTGTACCCGGATTATTTCCCCGATCATAGCCCGGCCTTGCGCATGGAAAAGGTTCTGGTGCCGCAATTGATGCACCGGCCATCACCGCTGCATTTTTATCATCAGACATTGCCGTTCACCTGTGGCCCGGCATCATTGATGATGGCGATGAATGCGCTTAACCCCGACATCGAGATGGATCGCAGCAGCGAAATCGCCATCTGGCGTGAAGCCACCACCATTTTCATGACATCCGGGCATGGCGGCTGCGGGCCGTTGGGGTTGGCACTGGCGGCGTATCGGCGCGGGTTTGGCGCACAGGTTCTGGTATCGCGCGAAGGGCCGTTATTTGTTGATACGGTGCGCAAGGCTGAAAACCGCAAGGTGGTTGAACTGGTGCATTATGATTTCGCCAATCAGGCCGCACAGGCGGGTATTACGGTAACGGCAGGGGCGTTTGGCATTGATGAAATTGAACGCCACAGCAGTAATGGGCAAATGGCACTGGTTTTGATCAGCCAATATCGCATTTACGGTGATAAAATTCCGCATTGGGTTGTTGTTTCGGGGTTTGACGACCGCTTTGTTTATGTCACCGACCCCGACATTGGCGAGGATGACGAACCCTATAATGGCAGCGATTGTGTTTCTGTGCCGATCCTGCGCCACGAATTTGATTTGATGGCGCGATATGGCAGGTCAAAATTGCAGGCCGCTGTTTTTATCGATATGCCTAAATAAAACCTGCCAAAACCGGTTTGTAACCGGTTCTGGCAGGCATATTAAAGGAAAAGTGCTTTATTACCCGGCTGTATCTTGTTTATATCGTCCAGGGCTGTGCGATCTGGCCCAGCAGATGGGCGATGATGCGGCGGTAAAGATCCATGCCGATCACGGCATCCTCTACGCCACCATCAATGCTGGGATTATCGTTTACTTCAATAATCATGGGGCCATAGGGCGTTTCTTTAATGTCTACCCCATAAAGGCCATTTCCCATCAACCGGGCAGCGGCAAGGGCTGTTGTGACAATGTCGACAGGGGCTTCTTCAACGGCGACTGTTTCAAAGCCGCCTTGTTCGAAATTTTTACCGTCATCTTCGTGTTTAACAATTTGCCAGTGGCCCGGTGCCATGAAATAGCGGCTGGCATAAAGCGGTTCGCCGCCCAACACCCCGATGCGCCAGTCAAAGGTGGTTTCGACATATTCCTGAATAACCAGCAATTCGGAATTTTTGAACATTTCTCCGGCAATCTGGTGCAAATTTTCGCGCGATGTCACCTTACGCACCCCGCGTGAAAAACAGCCGTCGGGCACTTTTAACACGCTGGGAAAGTTGAACTGATTGCCAATTTCATCAATACGGCGTTTGTCAAAAATGGCACTGCGCGGGGCCGGAATATGGTGGTTCCGCAGCAATTCGGCCAGATACACCTTGTTGGTACAGCGCAAAATTGATTCCGGGTCGTCAATCACGGGGATGCCTTCCTTGCGCGCCCGTTTGGCAAACCGGTAGGTGTGATGGTCCAGTGCCGTTGTTTCGCGGATCAACAAGGCATCAAATTCAGACAGGTGATGAAAGTCCTTCGCCGTGATCAGTTCGGCCCGGGCACCAAGATCGGCAGCGGCCTGGATAAAATTTGCCAATGCATCGCTGTCTGACGGTGGCAGCGGGTCGTTCGGGTCATACAGAATGGCGATAAGGGCGGTGGGCGCACGCCCGTTTGACGGTTTGCGCACACGGCCCCGCAAATAGGCCTTCAGAGCGGCTTCAAATGCGGGCATTTCGCTGGCATCAAGGTGATGCAGCGACGGGGCTTCGATTTCGCGCAGCAGTTTTTTATCGCCCGCGTTCAAATGCAAACGCAGGATCGGGCAGCGAAACTGATCAAAGGCGCGCTGGGCAAGGTCGCGGAAGCGTTTATCTGTGCTGCGGCCAAAATACACGTCAATATGTTCAGGCCGCTCTGCGCCGGGTTTATTGAGGGCTTCGGCAATCATGGGGCCAATTTGCGCCCGGGCGGTTTTTTGCAGCCTTTTCCAGTTCAAATCCAGCAATACGTCGGCTTCGGGGATGACGCGTTCGCTGCGTGCAGCTGCGAGCAGGCTGCAATAATACCCGCGCGACAGATATTCATAGGAATGACACAGATTGATCACCCGGCGATTGCGAATACCGTGATCCAGGGCCAGATAATCGCGGACCTTCATCACCCGTGCGCCTGAAACGCTAAAGGGCAGGTCATGCAAATGATCCACTAAAATAAGCGGTGCGCCGGTTGAAACAGGCGGTGAAAGTTGCGTCGTTGCATCAAAAAGATGGCGTTCCATGCGTTTGCCATTTTCGCCGTCTTCGTAATAATCAGGCAAAACGGCAACATCGATATAGCCATGACGTTCGTAAATGGCGCGCGCCGAATGATTGTCGTCGCGCACTTCCAGGCGCATTTTGTCGCTGCCCGCCTCGATCGCCACACTTTCCAGCCCGGCCAAAAGCTGTGTTCCCAATCCCTTGCCGCGCCAGTCTTCAGAAATGGCAAGCGAATAGATACGTGCCGTGCCGCTACCGGCGCGCAATAACAACATACCATAGCCAACAACACCGTCATCGCCGGCATCAGCCACCAGCACCCTGGCGGTGGGTTGGCGCAGAAAGCGCGAAAACGTCGCCCGTTTCATGCGGTCAGTTGTAAAAACGGCCTCTTCGATGGCGCAAAGCCCGTCAATATCGGCTTTTTGCGCGGTACGTACAACAATCGGGGTAGCTTGTGAATGTGGCATAAAAGAAACCTTTTGGCCCGATACAGTGACAGTCTTGGTGCGGGTGAACCCGGATCGCGACATTTGTAATGATTATATATTGCCGACCGTTAGCCTGTAACACATTGCTATGTTAAACATCAGCAATAGTGACGGTCTTTCGAGTATAGGCTACGTATAATAACGCTGAATTTATGGTCATGTGGTTGCCATTTTTTAATAGTAGGCATCGCAAATACACATTGAAGCATAAAGGCATAATGAAACATTTTGGGCTGGGCAGCGTATAGCATACCGGAACATAATTTCGGATACAGGCACAAAAGGGACAGGGGCGTTGCCAAAAAGAACTGATCCGTTTTCGGGCGGACATAGCAAAAAACGGGCGATGCTGTCGGTTTTGGTCGGGGCATCATTGCTTGGTGCATGTTCCTTGACGGAAAATCTGCCATTTGGCGAGGGGGCAGATTCGGCGGCGACACAGGATGTTGGCCGCGCCATTCCCTATTTTGTGACCTATGAGGGCCTCGATCCGCAAGAAGAACGCTTGTTGGCAGCCCTAAAGGAAAACAGCACAGCGTTAAGATTGCAGGACCGCCCGACACCGACAAAAGCCGGGCTTGAACGCCGGGCAGACGATGATGTCGAACGGTTTTCTCGCGTTTTACGGTCGTTCGGGTTTTACGATGCGGTGGTGAATTATAACATTCACGACGCGGATGCCGCACCGGCAAACGGTGAAACGGCCTCTCCCGTTGCGCCCGCTGACGGTGCGCAAAGCCGTGGGGATAAACAAACCGCAGCTCCCGATTCCCCGGCACTTGCCAGCAAGGCACCGCCAAAGCCGGTTGTTCTGGAATATCGCATTGATACCGGAACGCCTTATTTGCTGTCTGATGTGGAAATAACAGTCATTCATCCCGATGACAGTCGCGAAACCCGTCCCATGAGCGATGACGAATTGCAAACGGCAAATCTTTCCATCGGGATGCGGGCCGAGGCCGATCCGATTATTCTTGCCGAACAAAGCGTTCTGGATGTTTTTCGCAATGAGGGTTATCCGCTGGTGACGGCGGGCAAGAAAAAGGTGCTGGCCGATACTGCGGAAAAAACCATTCACGTGACCTATGAGGTCATGACCGGGCAGCAGGCACGGTTTGGTAAAATTAATGTTGTGGGTGCCAAAGATGTCGATGCCGATTTTATTCGCGGTTATCACAGTTGGGGTAAGGGCCAAACCTATTCCCCCCGGGAAGTGACGACCACCCGGCGCGACCTTGCAGAGTCCAACCTGTTTAATTCCGTGATCGTCAAACCAGCAAGGCAGGTTGACGAGAATGGTGAAATTCCCATTGAAATGCGGGTGCAGGAACGTGACCACCGGTCTATCGGCGGCGGGGTTGATTTTTCAACGGCGGATGGGCCGGGGGCCAATGCCTTTTGGGAGCATCGCAACCTGTTTGGTAAAGGCGAAAAGCTGCGCCTGAAACTGGACGGATCGAAATTGCAGCAAGGCGGGTCGGCCAGTTTCCGCAAGCCGCAATTTTTGCGTCGCCATCAGGCGCTTGTCGCAGAAAGCGAGCTGACAAGCTACACAACCGACGCCTATGACGGTAATCTTGCCAATGCTTTTACCGGGATCGAGCGCGAATTCTGGGAAAACTGGTCGGCAACTTATGGTGTGACGGTTGAATATTCTGATTTGACCGGTGCCGATTCCCCTAACGAGGAATTTTATCTTGGGGGTTTGCGGGGTGTTTTGCGCCATGACAACACCAACAATCAGCTTGATCCGACGGCAGGCAACAGGATGGAACTTACTGTTTCACCCTATGTCAGTCTTGCCGGGGCGAACACACAATTCACCGCCCTCTCGCTGAGCGGGTCGCAATATTATGCCTTTGACGAGCGGGGCCATTATGTTTTGGCAGGCCGTGGCCGTATTGGCAGCATCGTGGGCGATGATCGTTCATCCTTGCCCGCCAACAAACGGTTCTATTCTGGTGGCGGTGGTTCGGTGCGGGGGTATGAATATCAGACGGTCGGCCCGCTAAACCAGGATGGCGACCCGCTTGGTGGCCGGTCCGTGATAGAGGCCGGGCTGGAATTTCGCGCCCGCATCACCGATAGCATTGGCCTTGTTCCCTTTGTGGAAGGTGGCAATGTTTATAAAGGTGTCAAACCCGAAGATTTCAGCCTGATGTGGGCGACGGGCCTTGGGCTGCGCTATTACACAGCGATTGGCCCGGTTCGGTTTGACTTTGCGGTGCCGCTTGATAAACGTGAAAATATTGATGACGATTTCCAAATCTATCTTAGTCTGGGTCAGGCATTTTAATGGCTGAGCGGAAAAATTCAAACGGTGCACCCCACATTTCTGCGCCTGCATCATCCCGGCAGCGCTCGGCGTGGCGGTGGCTGAAACGTGGTTTGTTGGCGGTTCTGGCACTGTTTGTTGTGCTGGTGGCAGTCATTACCCTTGCCGGTACAGGCCCGGTTTTGCGCCAGTTTACACCTTGGATCAATCAGACCGTATCTGATGCCATTAACGGCAAATTTGTGTTAGGTCGCGTGGAAGGCAGCCTGTGGGATCAGCTTTCCATATCCGGGTTAACGCTCGATATGCCGCAAACCGGCTTGGCGGTTGCGGGTGATGATCTGGTTCTGTCATGGTCGCCTTTGGCCCTGTTGGGCGCAAAGGTTGATATTGATCGCATTTCGGCATCGCGTTTGGCGATCACACTACCCAACAAGGCAGGCCCGGAAACGCCGGATGAAACACCGGATGCCACCGGGGTGGGGTTCACATTGCCGGTGGCGGTAAAACTCGGCAAACTGGAAATTCCTGACATCCAGATTACCAATCCGGCGGACGGGCGTATTTTTTCCTATCGGCTTGATGCCCATGCCTTGGCCAGTCAAAATCTTTCCGCCGTACTTGGCATTAATTTGCAGCCGCTTGATGGGGGCGTTGACCATATCCGCGCCGATCTGGATTTTGATGCCAAAGCACAAAAATTGCAGGCCGATATTGACGGGCGGTTTGACCGGGCCGGGTTGATCATGGCGCTGGCCGGGTTAAGCCCCAATGAGGCGCCCGATGTGACTATATCGCTTAAAGGCAGTGGCCCGGCCAATGACTGGCACGGTGATTTGGCATTTGAAGCAAGCGACCTTGCCCGCATGGGCGGGGTGATTGATGTGCAGGTGGGGGATGACACCAAAATCGGCTTTGGTCTGGATGTGGCGGCAACCACACTGGGCAAGCTGGCATCTTCCTTGCCTGAACCGTTGCAAGGGGATGTGTCGGTTAAAGCCGTTGGGCAATATGACGGCAAAGCCGATAAACTTGCGCTGACATCGCTTAACGTGATCAAGGATAAATTGCTGGCCCTGAACGGCACCGCAAATATTGATTTCGCCCAAAGCCAGATAGAAGCCGATCTGACCTCAACCATTGACGGTGCTGCCAGCACGTTAATTGGCAATGCCGCAACATGGCAGGGATTGTCGGTTACGGCCCATGCAAGTGGTGATTTGGCTTTGCCCGATGTCGATGCCGAAATCTCCGCGAAAAATATTAAAACGCCGGTATCGCATATTGAAAACCTTGCGCTTAACGCAAAGCTGACACCGGCGGATGGCGACTTTGCCCTAAAGGCAACTGTGCAGGCCAATGGCCATCAATTTGACGATCAAAGCCTTGCGGCAATGGTTGGCGCGCAACAGGATATTGCGTTAAATGCCAGTGCCAATGCCGATTTTTCAAAAATAACTGTCGATGATGTAACCATAAAAACCCCAAAACTGGTCGCGACCGGGCAGGCGGTGGTTGATGGGCAGGGCAATGTTGATCAGGCATCGTTTCATGCCGATATCAACGATCTTGCCGCCTTCGCCGCAGTGTCGGGCATGGACCTGCACGGGCAAGGCACGCTTGATATTTCCGATATTGCCTGGAATGAAACGGAAGGGGGGGGCGCAAAAATTGCCCTGCGCACCAGCGATGCCGGTTTTGGTATTGCCGAGCTTGACCATGTGGTGGGCGCTAGCCCGGCCCTGGGCGCAAATGTCACCCTTAGTCCGCAGATGGTCCTTGTGGTGGATGTTGATGATGTGAAAACCGCCAACATCAATGGCACGGCAAAACTGTCAATCAGCAACGATTTTAATCAATTGTCGCTTAATGCTGATTTGGCACTGGCGGCGGGCATTGTTCCGCCATCGGTGCCGGTTTCATTCAATGGTCAGGCAGGCCGATTGACCATAAAGCTGGGGGGCCCCTTGGCGGAGCCGCAGGGCGATATTAACCTGATTGTGCCTGCCCTTACCACGTCTGGCGAAGCATTTAAAAACGTTAATCTGCTCAGCCATATGACCTGGCAGCAAAACAAGGCCGGGAAAAATGTCGTTTTACAATTGCAAAATACCGGCAAGTTTGACTGGCGAAATGACCCTTACCGTCTGAATGCCGATATTGGCCTGCCCGCAAGCGGCCTTCAGGTTTCCAATATCAAGCTGGCAGGAAAACATATTGATATGACCGGCAATATTTCCTTGCCGGGAAATGCCGTACCGCTGAGGGGTAACATAGCCTTAACGCGGTTGGATGCGGTGATGGCACAAGGTTTTGGCGTGCCATTCGCCAACGGCCTCATCACGGCTAATGCCGATTTTTCGGGCAAAAATGCTGCGCAGCATATTGCGGCAAGGCTGTCGGCCAAGGGCCTGCGGATTGTTGGCCCCGATGGCAGCGAAACCGCCCGGATAGAGGGTGTTACGATAGAGGGTGATATCGACAATGCCTTTGCTGATCCGGCGCTGGATTTAAAATTGTCCGGGACGAATATGGGGGGTGCCGATGCCCGGATTGAGAAAATGACGGCAACACTGAAAGGGATGCTGGCGAAATTACAGACAACTGTAACGGCACAGGGCAGCGTAAAAAACCGCATTCCGGTGCAACTTGATGCCGCCGCGGACATTGCGATTGCCAGTGATACGTCCGTAACGGCAACCAGACTGAATGCCGATATTGGGACGCAGCACATTGCTTTGCGCCAGCCGCTGGTGTTTCGCCAGGGGGCAAATGGCAGCCTGACAGCCGATGCGATGTTATCCATCGGCGAAGGTAAGCTAGATGCAAAACTGGATCTTTTGCCTGGTAAAACCTTTGATGCCACAGCCGATATTAAATCGCTGGTGCTGGGGCCGTGGGGGGCGATGTTTGACGTGCCCGGTCTGGATGGGACATTAACCCTGACGGCGGAGGCCCACGAAAAACCGGGCAAACCCGCCAGTGCCAATATCGATGGTAAAATCAGCAATATCAGTGTTGCCGCGGCGTCCCAATTACCCCCGCTTGCACTGAACCTGTCGGCGTCCCTGCGCGATGGGGGGCTTTCGGCCGATCTTGATATGGGGCGATCCGATATGCAAATCATCACCGCCAGGGCGACAGTACCGGTCAATGTTTCGTTTTTAAACGGGCAGTTTGCAGCGGTGCCCGATGGGCCGCTGTCGGTAACGGCGAAAATGGATGGTGAAATCGGCCAGTTCTGGCCCTATGTTCCGCTGCCGGACCATGCCCTTGCCGGGGTGGTTAATCTTGATGCCCGCGTGGATGGAACGGTATCTCATCCGCAATGGAAGGGGACAGTATCATTGCGTGATGGTCGGTATGAACATTTGCAATATGGCACCCTGATTCAGGACATCACCCTTGATGGGGCCTTTAACAATGACGGCTTTAAATTGACCCAACTCACCGCCAATGATGGCGGGCAGGGCACCATGACGGGCAAGGCCGATGTTAAACTTGGCGACGGGGTGAAATACACCGCCAATGTTACCGTGCGCAATATGGCAATGACCCGCATGGATGAATTGCGGGTATGGGCCGATATTGATGTCGATGTAACGGGTAATGAAAACAAAGCCGACATTCAAAGCACCACCACCCTGCGTCGGGGCGAGGTTGATTTAAGTGTGGCTTTGCCCGCCTCGGTGCCGGAACTTGATGTGCAAAACCTTGCCAAGGCAGCGGCGAACGATAAGAAAAATGATAGCACCAAACAAAGCGGTTTTGTTGCCAACCTGAATGCCAGGGTGGATGTGCCGGCACGCCTGTTTGTGCGTGGCAAGGGCCTTGATTCTGAATGGGGGGGGCATCTTGACATTACCGGGCGGGCCGATAACCCCAAAATTGTTGGTGAATTGCGCGCCCTGCGTGGTCAGTTAGACCTGATTGGCAAAACTTTTGTCATTAAGGATTCCAAAATTACGTTTTCCGGGGCGCAACCGCCAGAGCCACTGCTTGATATTGCCGGTGTTTATACCGCCGACGATTTAACGGTGACGGCATCTTTGTCTGGCCCGGCCAACGACCCTAAACTGACCTTAAGTTCAGAACCGGCTTTGCCGCAGGATGAAATTCTGTCGCAGGTGTTGTTTGGCAAATCGCAAGGCAGCCTGAGTGCGGTTGAAGCTGTTCAACTGGCGAATGCAGCAGCACAGCTTACGGGCGGTGGCGGTGGATTGGATGTTATTGGCACCATTCGCAATTTTATTGGGGCCGATGTGCTCAGGGTGGATGGGGGCGCGAACGGGCCGACAGTTAAGGCCGGTAAATATTTGACCGATGATATTTACGTTGGCACCAAACAGGGAACCACACCCGGATCTAGCGGGGTGGAAGTGGAAATTGAACTGACCCCGCATATCAAAATTACCAGTGAAACCAGCGAAATTGACAGCAAAGCCGGTATTCAATTCAAATTGGATTACTGATTGTCCTCAACACAAAAACGACCCCGGTATCACATTAACCGGGGCCGTTTTTGAGGGTAGGGTGATGTTGGGTTAAAGAACCAGATGGTTAATATCAACCAGCGCACCGCGTGCGCTGATAACGCAACCGGCCACTTTCTGGGCAATCGTAATAGCATTTTCAATGTCGATGCCGTGGTTGCGCGCGGCAAGGTAGCTGCCGTTAAACGAATCCCCGGCCGATGTTGTATCAATCACACGGTCAATTTTGGGCGGCGTTACTGTGCCGGTTTCACCGGTTTGTGTGACATAGGTTGTTGGCAGGGCGCCGTTTTTAACAATCACTTCGCCCGCCCCGGCATCACGCCAGCGTTTGGCGCAATCCAATGGTGTGGCATCGCCAAAAAGGGTGGCTTCATCGTCGAAGGTCGGCATTAAAATATCGCAAAGAGGGGCCATGTTGGCATAGGCATTTTTCGCGGTTGCGGTATCTGCCCACAGGCGCGGACGGTGGTTGCTATCAAAACAAACCCGTGTGCCGTTTTTGCGCAGGGATGCCAGCAGGACAAAAAGTTTGGCGCGATCTTCGGTGTCTAAAATAGCCAGCGAAATACCCGAAAGATAAACCATGCCAAACCCGGCCAGTTCGGTCCCCAGCGTTTCTTCATAGCCGTTTTTGAACAGTTGGCGCGCAGCGGCATTCTGCCGCCAGTAACTAAAACTGCGTTCGCCGCTGGCATCGGTTTGAATGGCATAAAGGCCGGGCAATTCCCCGTCGATCTGGCGAACAAGGCTGGTATCAAGGCCATCGTTTTGCCAGGCCACCATCATCGCCTGGCTATAGGGGTCTGTGCCCAATGCCGTTACATATGAAATTGCGGCATCGTTTTGGGTGTTCTCCGATAGTTCAGGCTTTGTTTTGCCTTGCAGTGCAATCAGTTTGCTAACACGCGCCATATAGACCGCTGCATTCAGGGTGTCGCCCGCATAAGATAGCTTGGCGGGGCCAAACGCGGATGAAGGTTCGGTGCTGTTGCCGTGGCTGGCCGCCGAAATTTCGATCATGCATTCACCGATGAAGGCAGTTTTGGTCATTTAAACAATCCTGTTTGCGGGTTCTTCATATCAAGCACCCGGTTTTAATTTGGCTGTGCGCAACTTGCCGTGAAGTTTTGCGCGCGTCAATCGCCGATCGGCAGGCGGCCCACGGTTGGCAACAATGTTAAAAGGGACGAGCGAATGCGCCGCAGCTTTTCTTTGCTGCGCACAGGGTTGCGACGGGCAACAGCGGTGGCAAGCACATCAATCGTTGCCATAAAAACATGCCGGGTGGCAGTTGGCTTATAAATATCGGGGCTTTCAGGCATGATCAGCCCGATCACGATGTCGCTTTCAGCGGCAAGGGGGCTGTCGGGCTTGGTCAGGGAAATAACCGTGGCCCCGTATTGCCGGGCAATGGCGGCACTGTGGATCAGTTCCGTCGGGCGTCCACTGGTGGAAATGGCAACAATAACATCCTCTTCGCCCAGTGTGGAGGCCAGCATACGTTGCAGGTAACCATCATTTTGGGACTGTGCCGGAATGCCCAGACGGAAAAAACGGTTGGCTGCATCAAACGCAACGGTGCTGGACCCGCCACCAACACCAAAAAAACCAATTTGCCGGGCGCCCGCAAGTGCATCGGCCGCAGCGTCAATATCGGATTGCGCCAATTGTTCACGCAAAAGGCGTAAACTGTCGATGATGGTGCCAATAACGTGGCTGCCCAGAACAGCCGGGTCGGTGATGTGATCTTCAATGGGTTCCGGGGCCAGGTACTGCATGCTTACGGCAAGGTTTTGCGCCAGTTTTATTTTGAAATCGCGAAAACCTTCACAGCCAAGGCTCCGGCAAAAGCGGATAACAGTTGGCTCGCTGACCCCGACCTGTTTGGCAAGATCGGAAAGAGCGATGGCCGTAACATCTTCAAGATGCTCCACAACATAGTCGGCAACTTGTTGCTCGCGGGCAGGCAAAATACCGGGCGCACGGTTAAGCTGGCTAATAATGTCGGTGGCGCGTTGCATGTGAAGGGTCCCGCTTTTTAATCAATCGGGTGCTTTAAAAGCACCCGATTGATTGCTACCACTATTCAGGTTTGTAGGCGATAGCCTCGATTTCTATTTTGGCATCAACCATCAGCTTTGCTTGCACGGTTGATCGGGCAGGGCGTTCACCTGGGAAAAATTCGCCATAGACCCGGTTGAAGGTCCAGAAGTCACGGGTATCGTCCAGCCAGACGGTTATTTTAAACACATCATCTAGCGTGCAATCGGCCAATGCCAGCGCGGATTTGACGTTCTCCATTGTGCGCCGTGTCTGTGCTTCGATGCCGCCATAGTCGATTTCGCCATTTTCCTTCATCGCCACCTGGCCCGATATATAGACAAAATCACCGGCGCGAACGGCAGGTGAGAAAGGCAGCTTTTGTCCGCCAGCGCCGCTACGTTCATTGCCGAAATGTTTGATGGGCATGGAAACTCCTTGATTTTTCGGGATATTTTTCGCCGAAAAGTAGTTTAACTACTAGTATCGGGGGTGAATATGCTGATTTTGGGCTATTTTTGCCGAAAGTTCCATCAGAATTAAGTAGACAAGCTACAATTATGTGATCAAGATGTAGCAAAAGTACAAACGACTTATCAGTGGAGACAGAAAATGGGTTTGCAGCGCGTTGAGGCATCGGCCCGAACGCTTGGCAACGGACTGAACTGGGCTGTGGAACGGGTAATCGCCGTTTTGATGCTGGCTCTGGTGCTGGATGTCTGGCTGGGCGTGGTTGATCGTTATCTTGTTCACTGGCAACTGAACTGGCCCGAAGAGCTCGCACGATATTTAATGATCTGGGCGGCATTGCTGGCAGTTTCGGCTGGTATTGCCCGGCGCGAACATATCGGCATTGGTCTGTTTGTTCTGAATTTACCGACGGTATTGCAGCGTACTGTTTTGTTTGCCGTCGATATCATTGCACTGGCGGCATTCATTTATCTGGCAGTCTACGGTTTTGATTTTGCCGTGGGTGGCATGAAACGCCACGCCATGATTTTTGGCATGACGCTGGCCCTTCCTTATGCAGCGGTGCCCGTTTCGGCCCTGCTTGCCGCCATTCAGCTGTTGCTGGTCGCCCTGCGCGATCAGGGGCGTTACATCCCGGTTGATTTGACAGAGGGTGCAGAATGATCATCGCCATTATTTTTGTCGTTCTTATGGTTTTGGGCATGCCGATCGGGTTTGCTCTGGGGGTTGCCGGTGTGGCGGGCCTGTATGACATGGGCGGCGGTATGTTTCTGGTGCAGGGACCCAGCAAGGTTTTTAACGGGCTTAATGTGTTTCCGTTCCTTGCCATGCCGTTTTTTATTCTGGCGGGCGAAATCATGAACCATATCGGCATTACCAGCCGGCTGGTTAAATTTGCCCAGTCCCTTGTCGGGCATTTTCGGGGCGGGCTTGCCCATACCAATATGCTGGCCAGCGTGTTTTTTGCCGGGTTGACCGGGGCGGCCACCGCCGATGCCGCTGCTTTTGGCAAAACACTGGTGCCAGCGATGGTTGAACGCGGGTATCGCCGCGATTATGCCTGTGCTGTGACGGCTGCGGGTTCGATCATCGGGCCGACGATCCCGCCATCGGGATTGATGGTGGTTTATGGCTCTCTGATGGGGGTTTCGATTGGTGGGTTGTTTGCTGCGGGTATCTTGCCAGGCCTGATGATTTGTTTGATCTGCATGACGGTGATTGCCGTTACCGCACGCCGCAAAAACCTGCCCAAGGAAGAACGTCGCGCCAGCCTGCTTGAAATCTGGAAAATCTTTAAATCCTCGATTTCAGCCCTGATCATGCCTTTGATCATTTTAGGCGGTATTTTGGGCGGAATCGTGACCCCGACCGAGGCGGCATCTGTTGCCGTGGCCTATGCCCTGTTCATTGGTGTGTTTGTCTATCGGGCGCTGACGGTGAATGATTTCATCAAGATGCTGATCAGAACCGCACGGGTTACCGGTGTGATTTTCATCATCATCGCCTTTGCCTCGATCCTGGGCTGGTGGCTTAGCTTTAACCGCATTCCGCAGGAAGTTGCCGCAGCGGTACTGGGCATTTCAAGCAATCCTTATATGGTTATTTTAATGATTGTCGGGTTGTTGATGGCGATTGGCATGGTGATGGATATCAACGCCATTCTGATCATTCTTGCCCCGGTTCTGGTGCCGCTAACAGTGCAGATCGGCATGGACCCGATCCACGCGGGGATCATCTTTGTGCTGGCTCTTAATATTTCCCTTATGACGCCACCGGTGGGGGCCTGTCTGTTTGTCCTGGCATCGGTGACGGGTGAAAAACTTGAAAAAATTGCAGCACAGCTGTGGCCGTTTCTGATTGCCGAAATCGGGGTGCTGCTGCTGTTTGCTTTCTGGTCGGATCTGGCGCTGCTGGTGCCACGATTGTTGGGGTTCAGATAACCCCGATCTAACGACGCTACGGTTTTCCGCTCTGGCCCGGGGCGGATCATCCTGGGGGACAGGGTGATTTTGGGGTGCAATGATAAATTCAATCAGGAGAGGTGTTATGAACACATTCAAACGTTTCGGGGCCGCTATGGCCGCGACCGCAATTCTGGCAGGCACCATGGGAACCGCCCATGCCGAAGCCAAAATTTTGAAATTCGCCCATGACAACAAACTGGACCCGTTTGACAACCCGGCCCAGGCTTGCACGGCAGTTTTTGCCAATATCGTTGAAGCCGACACCAACGGCGCGATCAAGGTTGAAGTTTACCCGTCCAATCAGCTTGGTTCAGCGGCCGAACATGTGCAGATGGTGCGTGACGGTCTTATTCAGGCAACTTTGACCTCGACGGGGGCCATTGCATCTTACTATCCGCGCATCGACGTTTTGAACTTGCCATTTGCATTTGATAGCAATGCGGCAACTTATGACGTGTATGATGGCCCGTTCGGCGTGGCATTGGCCAAAGATATCGAAGCAACCCTTGGCGATGTTGAAGTGCTGGGTTTCCCCGATACCGGCGGGTTCTTTGCTGTCACCAATTCACAACATCCGATCAAAAACCTGGAAGATTTCAAGGGTGTTCGCATTCGTACCATGGCGCTGCCGTCACATCAGAAAATCATGCAGGCGCTGGGTGCAGAAGCATATCCGATGGCCTGGGGTGAAGTGTATGCGGGCCTTCAGACCGGCGTGATCGACGGCCAGATGAACCCGGTTCCGACGGTAACCTTCGCCAAGTTTAACGAAGTGCAGAAATACCTGACCCTGACCAATCATTTGTTTTCGCCCTACACCTTTATGCTGTCCAAGGCATTCTGGGACGATCTGACCCCCGATCAGCAGCGCATTGTACGCTATGCTGCACAGTCCTGTGTGGTTGCCAGCCGTGGCGTATCACGCGTGATCGAGGCATCCGATCGTGGCCTTAAAGGCCTGATGGGTAAAATGGAAATTGATGCCCTGACCCCGGAAGAACGCGAACAGTTCAAGAAAGTCACCCAGCCGGTGATGGAACAATATGTCAAGGAAACCCTTGGCGAAGATGGCGTCAAATTGCTCGACCTGTTTAAGACAGAAGTTAACAAAGCCAATGAAAAACAATACCTGACGGATTAATTTCCGTCTGGCGGGGAGGGGGCATCCTCCCGGTTCCCTCCCGCCACCTTTTTTGACAAATCTGACGCCGGATCATTTTTCTATTCTATTTCATTAAACCATTTACCCATAACAAAGACCAAGAAGGACCCGGGTATGCGCATTTTTTGTGCCTCCATTGCGACCGAAACCAACACGTTTTCGCCCCTGCGAACCGATATTTCCGATTTCCGCGAAAGTTTCTATGCGGGGCCTGGCGATCATCCTGAAACGCCAACTTTGTGCAGTGCTGTTTTTACAGTGGCCCGTGCGCGCGCTAGGGCAGAAGGCTGGGAACTGGTTGAAGGTACAGCAACCTGGGCCGAGCCAGGTGGCATTGTGAACCGCGATACCTATGAATATTTGCGCGACGAGGTGCTGGCCCAACTAAAAGCAGCGATGCCGGTTGACGGTGTTGTTTTGGGGCTGCACGGGGCGATGGTGGCGCAGGACTACCTCGATTGCGAAGGCGATTTGCTGCAGTCGGTGCGCGATATTGTTGGCCCCGATGTTGTTATCGGTGCCAGCTTTGACCCGCACAGCCATCTGAGTGCCAAACGCTTTAACGCAGCCGATATTGTTGTTGCCTTTAAGGAATTTCCCCATACCGATTTTGTCGAGGCCGGGGCGGCGACCGTTGATTTGGTTTTGCGCACCCTTCGCGGCGAAGTAAAGCCGGTTAAAGCGGTTTTTGATTGCAAAATGATCGAGGTTTTACCTACCTCGCGCGAGCCGATGCGCTCCTTTGTTGATCGGATCAAGGCCATGGAAGGCCATGACGGCATTTTGTCCGTGTCGGTCATTCATGGCTTCATGGCGGGCGATGTGCCCGACATTGGGGTGCATGTTATCGTAATTACCGACAATAAACCCGACTTGGCGGCGCAAACCGCAAATGACCTGGGAATGGAGCTGTTCGGGTTTCGCGGGACGACCCGGCCCGATTTTGTGACCCCGGATCAGGCAATGGCAAAATTGCCCGATACCATCGCAACGCCGGTAGTTATTGCCGATGTGTGGGATAATCCCGGCGGGGGGGTGCCGGGCGATTCCACAATCTTACTGCGCAAAGTTATGAATAGCGGCATTTCACACTACGCTTTTGGCACAATATGGGACCCGATGGCGGTGCGGATCTGTTTTTCAGCCGGCGAGGGCGGAGTATTGCCGTTGCGTTTTGGCGGTAAAACGTCTTCGCGCGGTGGTGCGCCGGTTGATGCCGTTGTTCGGGTGAAAAAATTGCGGCGCAATTCCTGGCAAAGCTTTGGTGACAGCATTGTGCCCTTGGGCGACTGTGCCCTGATCGAACTGCCTGACGGTGGCGAAGTGATTTTAAACAGCAACCGGGCGCAAAGTTTTGATCCGGATCTTTTTGCCAATATGGGCGTTGACCCTACAACAAAAAATTATCTGTTTATCAAATCCACCAATCACTTCTACGATGCCTTTGCTAAAATTGCGGGCGAAATTATCTATGTTAATGTGCAAGGGCCTTATCCGTCAGATCCGAAAACCAACGGCTATAAAAATTTGACGCGCAAGGTCTGGCCAATTGTAGATGATCCGTTTGCGACTGCATCATGATGAAATCGAGTAGAGAATGACCGAATTTGCCGAACTCGACACACCCTGCGCCATCGTCGATCTTGATTGTGTTGAACGCAATCTTCGCACCTTTCAGGAATATTGCGACGAACACAATATTGCATTGCGACCGCATATCAAGACCCATAAAATAACCGACTTCGCCTTGCAGCAAATCGCGATCGGGGCAAAGGGCATTACCTGCCAGAAAATAGGTGAAGCCGAGGTTATGGCAGATGCGGGTATTGGCGATATTCTGATCACCTATAACATTATCGGCGCGCGCAAATTGGCGCGGTTGCGCCGATTGGCCGAGCGCATTGATCAGTTACGTGTCGTTGCCGATAACGAAACCGTGTTAAAGGGCCTTTCAACCGCATTTTCCGATGCGCAAAAACCGATAGAGATATTGGTGGAATGTGACACTGGTGCCGGGCGCTGCGGGGTGCAATCGCCCGCAGAGGCTGCCTGGTTGGCTAAGGTCGCAAATGAACTGCCGGGGCTTGAGTTTGTTGGCTTGATGACCTATCCGCCGGGTGGCGGAACAGCAAAGGTGGAGACATTTTTCCGCGATGCCATGGCGGAATGTGCAAAATTCGGGCTGGAATGCCCGGTGCGCAGTTCAGGCGGAACCCCCGATATGTGGCAGGCCCATAAGGCACCGGTGGTTACCGAATATCGGATTGGTACATATATTTATAACGACAAATCGGTTATGGCGCGCGGGGGGTGCCTGGAAGAAGATTGTGCCTTGCGCGTCCTGACCGAGGTTGTTTCGTTACCGGCACCAGGCCGGGCGATTATCGATGCCGGGTCCAAGGTTTTAACATCGGATTTGTTCGGGCTGGAACATTTTGGCTATGTCGTTGGTCATGCCGATGTCACGGTAAAATCGCTGAGCGAAGAACATGGCATTCTGACATTTGATCCGGCAACGCACCCTTTTGAAATTGGTCAGCGGGTACAGATTATTCCCAACCATGTCTGCGTGGTCAGCAATATGTTTGACTATGTTCAATTGTGCCGAAATGGAATTTTCGAAAACCCGGCCTTTGTTGCCGCGCGCGGCAAGGTGGTTTGATTTCGTTCGCACGATCAAGATATGACCGGTGCCTGAAAAGAAAACGGCATTCCTGTTTTACCGGGAATGCCGTTTTGCATTGTCAGCCATCGTTATTGGGCAAATAGCCGATAAAACCGGTGATGCGCCATTTTTGATCGGCACCTTTCTGACAATAATAATGCGTTTTCCATAACAGCCGATCCGCGCTGCCATCGGCCTTTTTGATTGTGCCATTGAAATGTTTGCGGGCAAGGGCGCGGTCGCCATTCAGCTCGATATGTTCAAGTCTGGTTGCCGCAAATACGGCATCAAAAAGGGGCTCGGCATATTCTGTATTCTGGCTGGCACGGGCCTGGGACAGCCATGTATCGCGATAGGCGGACAGGTCGGGAAAAGCCAGTGTCCAGTCATCGGGGTTGGCCGATGTGTGGGCGTCGATGGCATAAAACCCGTTTGCTGCAAAATCATTTTCCACCAGTGACCAGTCTGCCAGCACAAATGCGGTAATGTCGCGTGGAACCAGCATATCCCAAATGGCATTGCGGTCGGCGTCTCTGGTGGGAAACGGGCAGGTTTGGTTGGCTGTCATAATGGGTCCCTGTTTTTGGTAGCGGTACATTTTTCAGCGGGGCACTGTGCCATTTTTCGGGGGCTAATGACAGGAATACTGGCAAAAAATACGTAATTACACGTAGAAGGAATAAAAAACTTTAAGCTTAAACAAACTGGTTATTGCAACGGTGATCGAATTGGGGATGAATAGAAAGACAACAAAACAATTCACAACAAACTATTCATAATCAGGTTTCAGGGAGACTTTACAATGTTGGCAAAAGGCAAAAAGGCTGCATTGCTGGGGGCGGCAGCTATGATCATGGGCACCTGTGTGGCTGCGGGGGCCGCACAGGCCGCGGAGCCCGTAAAAATTGGCATGATCACGACCCTTTCGACCGGTGCCGGATATCTGGGCGATGATATGCGCAAGGGGTTTGAACTGGCAATTGCCGAACATGATGGCAAGCTGGGGGGCTCGGACATTGATCTGATCGTCGAGGATGACGGTTTGAAACCCGAAAGTGCGCGCCAGATTGCCACCCGCATGATGGAAAGCGAACATGTTGATCTGATGACCGGCATTATCTTTTCCAACGTCGCGATGGCGGTGGTGCCCAAGGTGGTGCGCGACGGCATGATTTATGTTTCCACCAATGCCGGCCCCAGCGCGCTGGCCGGTGCCAAATGTGATGCCAATTATTTTAATGCCGCCTATCAGAACGATAACATCCACGAAGCCATGGGTCAGTATGTGCAAGACCAGGGCTTTAAACGGGTTTATCTGCTGGCACCAAACTACCCGGCAGGCAAGGATTCACTGGCTGGTTTTAAACGGTATTACAAAGGCGATATCGTTGACGAAGTTTACACCAAGCTGGGCCAAACCGACTATGCTGCCGAAATTGCATCCCTGCGTGCGGCAAAGCCAGATGCCGTGTTTTTCTTTTATCCCGGTGGTATGGGCATTAACTTTATCAAACAATATGCCCAGGCGGGTTTGAAAGATGAAATTCCATTGTTTGGCCCGGCCTTTTCTGCCGATGAACATTTGGTTGATGCGGTGGGCGAAGCCGCCGTTGGCATGAAAAACGCGTCCCATTGGTCGCCCGACATGGAAAACGATGCCTCGAAAAAGTTTGTCGCCGGGTATGTCGCCAAATATGGGGCCAAACCCAGCCTGTATTCGGTACAGGGCTATGATGCCGCCAATCTGATTGGCAGTGCGATTGCCGCCGTCGGCGGGGATATGTCGAAAGAGGATGATTTCCGCGCTGCTTTGAAAAAAGCCGATTTCACATCGGTGCGGGGCAACTTCAAATTTGGCAATAACAACCATCCGATCCAGGATTTCTACGTGCGCGAGGTCGTTGCCGATCCCGATGGCGGCTTTACCAACAAGTTGGTCACCAAGGTATTTTCAAACCACGTCGATGCCTACGCATCCGAGTGCAAAATGTAATTTTGCCCCGCGCAATCTGACCAATGGCCGGTCTGGTACCGGCCATTGTGTTTTCGCATTTGCACCGGAAAATGATTATGCTTTTGTTTCTAGAACAGCTTTTGAACGGGCTGCAATTTGGTGTGACCCTGCTTTTGATGGCATCGGGGCTAACCCTGATTTTCGGGATCATGAACCTGATCAATCTGGCACATGGGTCACTGTTTATGGTCGGCGCCTATGTCGGGGCAACGGCCATTGCCCATGGCTCGGGTTTTTTTCTCGGTCTTTTAGCCGGGGTGGGGGCCGCTGCCCTGACCGGCATGGTGATGGAATTTGTCATCATGCGCAGGCTTTATCGCCGCGATCATCTGGATCAGGTTTTGGCAACCTTTGGCCTTATTTTGTTTTTTAATGAAATGGTTAGCATCCTTTGGGGGCGCCAGCCCATTGCCATGGACCCGCCGGAATTTTTATCGGGCACGGTTGAGTTTATTCCCGGTGCGCCGTATCCGGCATTTCGCCTTGCCGTCATTGCAACCGGTATTCTGGTAACCGGGTTTTTGTATTTTCTGGTGATGAAAACCCGCATCGGTATGTGGATACGGGCCGGGGCATCCAACCGCGAAATGATTGGCGCGTTGGGGGTTAATATTTCCCTGCTTTATACCTTGCTGTTTGGTTTTGGCGCTGCGCTGGCCGGGTTGGCCGGGGTGATGGCGGCCCCGTTCAGTGCCGTTCAGTCCGGCATGGGGGAAAACATCCTGATTCTGACCTTTGTTGTCATCGTAATTGGCGGCATTGGTTCCATTCGCGGGGCGGTTGCCGGTGCACTGTTGATTGGCCTGACCGACACGCTGGGTCGGGTTTATATCCCCGATCTGATGCGTTTGTGGTTACCGCCGTCGGTGGCGGATGGTGCGGGCGCGTCATTGGCATCGATGATGATTTACATTTTAATGGCCGTGGTTCTGGCCTTCCGTCCACGGGGGTTGTTCCAGACCCATGGTTAAAAACATTTCACGACAAAGCTGGGCGACACTGGCTATTTTTGTGCTGCTGGCAGTGGTGCCACCGGTGGCACATGCGTTTGATAATTCGTTTTTGATAACGATGTTTAACCGCGCGGTTATTTATGCCGTGGCTGCTGTGGGGTTGGACCTGATCATTGGGTTTGGCGGCATGGTCAGTTTTGGTCACGCGGCCTTTTTTGGCATTGGCGCCTATACAGCGGGTATTTTGGGCACCCATGCCTTTGATGGCAGCGACTTTATTTTCGGCTGGACGGGCAGCAACGACGCCTTTGTTGTCTGGCCGCTGGCGATGCTGGTGGCGGCTTTTTTCGGATTGATCATCGGTTTGATCAGCCTGCGCACATCGGGCGTTTATTTCATCATGATCACGCTGGCTTTTGCGCAGTTATTCTATTTTTTCTTTGTTTCCCTGTCGCAATATGGCGGCGAAGACGGACTGTCTTTGTGGGATCGTAACGCGATACCGGGCCTTGATCTGTATGATCGCGATACATTCTATTATCTGTGTTTTGCAATTTTGCTGGCGGTTTGGTTTTTATTGTCGCGCCTTGTCGGGTCGCGGTTTGGTCGCGTTATTATCGGTTGCAAACAAAACGAACGCAGGATGCGCGCCCTTGGATATGATCCGTTATTGTACAAGCTAACGGCGTTTTGCATTTCGGCTGCCATTGGTGGCTTGGCCGGGGCCTTAATTGCCAATCATTCCGAATTTGTCAGTCCGGGGTTGTTACACTGGTCGCGTTCGGGTGAATTAATGATTATCGTTATTCTGGGCGGTCTGGGCACGCTTGTTGGGCCAATATACGGGGCCTTGACCCTGTTTTTAATGGAAGAAAGCCTGGTATCCTTTACCGAACACTGGCAGGTCATTTTAGGACCGGTTTTGATTTTGGTGGTGGTGTTTTTCCGCGGCGGCATTGTCGGTTTTTTAAAGAGACCGGGCAAAGCAACGGCAAAAACCGGGGGTGATCGTGGGTGAAGTAAAGAACCAGCCGGTATTTGAGGCCCGCAATCTTTATAAAAGTTATGGTGGTTTACGGGCGACAGATGATTTGTCGATCCAGCTTGAAGTCGGCAAAATCCATGCCCTGATCGGTCCCAATGGTGCCGGTAAAACCACGGCCCTGTCGCAATTGTCGGGCGAATTGCGCCCCGATGACGGGCAGGTGTGGTTTGAGGGCCAGGATATTACCCGCTTTTCGATGCCCAGGCGGGCCCGGATGGGGGTGGCGCGGTCTTTTCAGATTACGGCGATATTCGATGATTTTACCGTGGCTGAAAATGTGGCTGTGGCGGTGCAATCGCGCACCCGGCATCATTTTTCGTTCTGGCGCGCGGTGTCGCACGATGCGCCGATTAATCAGCGCACCGCTTCTTTGCTTGATCAGGTTGGTCTGGCCGGTTTTGCCAGCCGACGTGCGGCTGATTTGGCACATGGGCAGAAACGCCAGTTGGAAATTGCCATGGCGCTGGCACTGGAACCAAAGGTTTTGTTGTTAGACGAACCGATGGCCGGTATGGGGCCGACCGAAAGCAACCAGTTGGCCGAACTTTTGGAAAAACTGAAACCCGATTTCGCAATTTTGCTGGTTGAACACGATATGAATATTGTTTTTCGGCTTGCCGATGTGATTTCGGTTCTGGTCAACGGGGCGATGATTGCGTCGGGCAGTGTCGATGATATCCGCGACAATGAAGACGTTCAAAAAGCCTATCTGGCGGAGGGGTACTGATGCTGGAACTGCAGAATGTCGAAACCAGCTATGGCAGCAGTCAGGTATTGTTTGGCGTGAATATGCAAGTTGGAAAGGGCGAAATAGTAAGTCTTTTGGGGCGTAATGGCATGGGTAAAACCACCACAGTTCGCTCGGTTATGGGGTTAACCCCGGCCAAGGCTGGAACCATTTTGTTCAAAGGGCAGGATATTTCGCGGCAGAAGTCTTTTCGGATTGCCCGGGCCGGGATTGGGCTGGTTCCGGAGGGGCGGCAGATTTTTCCGAACCTGTCGGTGCGGGAAAACCTGGTGGCAACGGCACGCGGGCGGGGATGGGATTTGGCAAAAATTTACGACCTTTTCCCCAGGCTGGCCGAACGGCAAAACAACATGGGCAATCAGTTATCCGGCGGCGAGCAGCAAATGCTGGCGATTGGCCGGGCGCTTTTGACCAATCCGGATTTGCTGATTCTAGATGAGGCCAGCGAGGGGCTGGCCCCGGTGATTCGGACAGATATCTGGGCCTGCATTCGCAAATTGCGGGGTTTGGCACAAACAGTTTTGATCATTGATGGCAATCTGGACGCGTTAATGGCAGTGTGTGATCGACATTATGTCTTGGAAAAAGGGCAAATAGTTTGGACTGGTTCTTCTGAACAATTTGCAAATGCCCCGGAAATAAAGAAAAATCACCTTGGAATTTGATGAAGGGTATTTTTTAAACAGGGAACAGATATATGGGCTGGGGCGGTTTTACAGAAGCAGAAGTTGAATGGCAGTATAATCCGCGCGAAACGGTGCCCGATTATGCCGATCATTTCGCTCGGTTCGTCGCGGCATCCGATGATTTGCGGTCAAAATATGATCATCAGATTGATGTCCGGTTTGGCCCGGGACCCAAAGAAACCTTTGACGTTTTTCGTGCAAGCAGTCCTGACGCGCCCATCCATGTGTTTTTTCACGGGGGTTATTGGCGTAGCCAGGACAAAAAGGATTATGCGTTTGTTGCGCGCGACCTGGTGGCGGATGGCTATAGCGTTATTTGTGCCAATTACGATTTATGCCCCGGTGTAACAGTTGCCGAGATAACGGCACAGGCGGTTCGTTGTATCAAATATGTTTACCAACATATCGACGATTTTAACGGCGATCGGGACCATCTCAGCATTTCCGGACATTCGGCGGGCGGGCAAATTGTTGCGCGGTTGGCGGCCCATGACTGGGAAAGCGAAATTGGCGATGCCACACCGTTTACTGCCGCAGTGGCTGTTTCGGGCCTGTTTGATCTGGAACCATTGCGTTTCACCAGTATGAACAGTGACATTGGCCTGACCGAAGACAGTGCGGCAGATAATTCGCCGCTGCTGGATGCTGTGCCGGACGGGATAAAGATGATGCTGGTGGTAGGGGCCGTTGAAACACCGGAATTTTTACGCCAAAGTCAGGCATATGCGGCCTATTGTGCGAAGTCCGGGTTGGTTGTGCCGGTGCTTCAGGCTTGGGGTGCCAATCATTTTACCGTCCTGGAACAGCTCTATCTTCGTGACGGAGCCTTGTACGGAAATCTTAAGCGGATTATCGGCTGACAAAGGCGCGATACCGGCCAAAAACACCTGTTTTACATGTGATATTCGGGGCAACATGCGGTGACGCCGAGTGCCCGATATGATAAGGTAAATATGCGTTACCAATTGAATAATCACAAACTTTACAGGTAGGCCCCATGCGTTTCGTTACCGCCGAAGATATCGATCGTTCTGTTCCCCCGCGTGACATGGTTGAAGCGCTGCGCAGATGGTTTGCCAAGGGCTGTGAAACGCCGCTTCGCAGTCATTTCAATATGGAACGGTCCAGCGAGGACGACGCAACCTTGCTGATTATGCCATCGTGGGAAAAAGACGGGGCTGCCGGGGTAAAGGTGGCGGCTGTTGTGCCGGGTAATTCCGCGCGGAACCTGCCAGCCGTTTCAGGTATATATATATTGCTTGATAGCATAACCGGGCAACCTGTGGCGGTGCTGGATGGTACCCGGCTGACCACGCGGCGCACTGCAGCGGCCTCGGCCCTGGCAGCGGATTATCTGGCGCGCAAGGATGCCAGCCATTTGGTGATGGTTGGCACCGGGGCCATGGCCCCCAACCTGATTGCAGCCCATGCATCGGTCCGCCCGATTAAAAAAGTAACCATCTGGAACCGCCGCCCGGAAAAGGCGGTGACTCTGGCGCGCGAAGTTGAACTTTTGGGGTTTGAAGCGACCGGCACCGATGATTTGGAAGTCGCGTGCAAAACTGCTGATATTATTTCCTGTGCTACGCTGAGCACCGCGCCGCTGGTGCGCGGGGCATGGCTGTCCGATGGCGTGCATGTTGATCTGGTTGGGGCGTTTAAACCCGTCATGCGCGAAACTGACGATGCCGTGATGAAAAAATGCCGCATCTATGTTGATAGTATGGATGGGGCCGCGGCCGAAGGCGGCGATGTGGTGCAAGCCATACAATCTGGCGCGATCAGCAAAGACGATATTGTTGGCGACCTGTTTGATCTGACACGCGGCAATGTTAAAGGCCGCCAGTCCGACGCGGAATGCACAGTGTTTAAATCGGTTGGCCATGCGCTGGAAGACTTTGCCGCCGCCGTCACTGTTGTCGAGGCGCTTGATAAATGATCAGCACCGATTTGTTTGGCCCCGATATGCTGATCAGCTATCGGGGCAATGTTCTTCCCGAATGGATTGATTTTAACGGCCACGTCAATGTTGGCTATTATATCGTTGCGTTTAATCTGGGGTCACTGGGTTTTCTCGATGCCGTCGGGCTGGGGCGGACCTATCCGGCGCGGAGGGGCGGATCGACCTTTGCGCTGGAAATGCATGCTACCTACGATCGAGAAATTCATGTGCATGAACCGTTCGAACTCCATACCCGCGTGCTCGATTGTGATGCAAAGCGCATCCATATGTATCATGAAATGCGCCACGCCGACGAAGGCTGGCTGGCCGCGACCAACGAAATTATCACCATGCATATCAACATGGAAACACGACGGTCTGCGCCCTTTCCCGATGATATTTTTAAAACACTCGATGCTATTCGTCTGGCCCAGGTCAATTTACCGATGCCTTCGGGCGTCGGCCGCACAATTGGTATTCGGCGCGCGTAACTTTGTGGTGTTGGTGCTTTAAGGTGCGGGGTGGTGCTGGTTTGCCGGAACATACAGGTTGCAGGCTTGATGGTCGCCATCGACAAAGACGGTGCGATCAAACACCATGCCGATGCTTTCAAGCAAGTGGATTGAACGGTTGTTTCCGGGCAGGGTAAAGCCAACCACCCGGCTGATCCCCAAATCATTATAGGCGTGGTTCAAGGTGGCGTTGGCGGCTTCGCGGGCAAAACCTTGGCCCTGCCATTTATCGAGAAACGCAAAGCCAATATCGGGGTCTGGCAGGGTGTCGCGTTTTACCAACCCACACAGGCCGATTGTTTCCCCGGTTGCGCGCAAATCAACCGGGTACAGACCAAAACCATTGCGTTCATAAGCCGCAATTAGCCGTTCATTGATGTAAACCGCCGCAGATGCAAGATCGCCGATATTGCGATCGCCAATATAATGAATCCAGTCGGGCTGGTTTAACAATTTCAGGATAAATTCTGCATCTTCACGGGTTGCCTGGCGCAGGATCAGGCGGGGCGTTGTAATCAGCAGCATTGGTAAAAGGCCTGTGTTCAAGCGTAAATAACATGCCAAGATTACCCGTTAAGCTGGTAAAGTAACAACACCTTATATAAGTATATTTTTCCATCAGCAACGGAGAAAACCATGGCAGTGCGTCCGATCCGGCTTGGGTTTGAAGGGGCGATGGGGGCATCTCTTGCGGCACGGCTGGATTTGCCGGCGGGGCCGGTTTTAGCCTATGCCCTGTTTGCACATTGTTTTACCTGCACCAAGGATTTAACTGCCGCGCGCAAAATTGCCCAGGCCCTAAATCAACAGGGTGTTGCGGTGTTGCGGTTCGATTTTACCGGGCTTGGCGGGTCGGGCGGTGATTTCGCCTCGACCAATTTTACCTCCAATCTGGAGGATCTGCGCCGCGCTGCGAATTATATGCGGACCGAGTTTGAAGCTCCCAAATTGCTGATTGGTCATTCACTGGGCGGGGCGGCTGTTTTGGCCGTTGCCAGCGATATTCCCGAAGCAATGGCCGTGGCAACAATTGCCGCCCCGGCAGATATTGACCATGTAACCGAAAATTTCGCCGATAAACTGGCTGAAATTCGCGCAGCCGGGCAAGCCGATGTATCGCTAAGTGGTCGTCCGTTTGTGATTAAAAAACAGTTCCTCGACGATTTGGCTGCGCATGATATTGAAAAATCGGCTGCATCCTTGCACAAGGCATTGCTGGTATTGCATGGCCCGCTGGATCAAACTGTTGGTATCAACAATGCCAATCGTATTTTTACGGCGGCCAGGCATCCGAAAAGCTATGTGTCGCTTGACCAGGCAGACCATTTGTTGCGCGACCCCGATGATGCAACCTATGCCGCCAATGTAATTGCGGCTTGGGCCCGGCCTTATGTCGGGGCAAAGGATCGGGCGGTATCAGACAGCGCCGAACCGGGCGATGCGGCAGAGGGCATTTTGGCCCGCGAAACCGGCCTTGGTAAATTTCAAACGATGCTGGTGGCTGGCCCGCACCGAATGCTGGCCGACGAGCCGCAGGGTTCCGGCGGTCTGGCCAGTGGGCCGTCGCCTTATGAATATTTATCGGCGGCTTTGGGTGCGTGTACGTCAATGACCATTCGCATGTATGCCGATTTTAAACAGATCGCGCTGGATGGTATTTCGGTGCAGGTTACACATGAAAAAATTCATGCCAGCGATTGTGCGAACTGCAGCGAGGGGCAACGCCAGAAGAATGCCAAAATTGACCGCTTTGAACGGGTCATTACCCTGCATGGTGATTTGGACGAGGATGTGCGCCAGCGGTTGATTGAAATTGCCAATAAATGTCCGGTTCATCGAACACTTGAAAGTACGTCAGTTATTGTGACCCGCGATAGCCGCGATCAATAACGCCAAAGGCGGGGTTCCAACAAAGTCGATCCGGGCGACATTAAATGCCGCCCGGAAAGATCGTTGATTATTTCGCAGCGGTGATAATGAATTCGACTTTGTATTCCGGGGTTGCCAGTTTGGCTTCGCCGCAGGCGCGGGCCGGGGTGTGGCCCTGCGGAACCCAGGCGTCCCAAACGCTGTTCATTTCGGCAAAATCATTCATATCGGCCAACCAGATAATGGCTTGCAGAATGTGTTCCTTGCTCGATCCGCATTCGGCCAGCAGGGCATCAACCTGTTCCAGGCATTTTTTGGTTTGGTCGGCAACTGATGCGCCCGGTTCGCCAACCTGGCCCGCCAGATAAACAGTGTCGCCATGGACAACGGCCTGGCTCATGCGCGGGCCGGTATGGAAACGTTCGATGCTCATTTTTTGCTCCGTCTTTGGTTTAAAGTGGTGATGTAACATTTAAGGCCGCGGGTTGGTGCCGCACCAGTCGGCAATAAACAGGGCCAACACTTCGGTAACTTCCATCACCGAAGAAATTGAAACCCGTTCATCAATGCCATGAATGTGTTCTGCCTTTGGCCCGTAACATGTGGCCGGGATATTGCCATAAATCTGGAAAAAACGTGCATCTGTTGTTGCCGTCGATGCATAATTTTTTATTGTGTTTTCTGTGACTTCGCGGTGCAAATCGCCGATCATTGTCATCATCGGGTGGTTTTCATCCATCACACATCCTTCGGCCTGAAAGCCGCGATAGTCGATGGTAAATGTGGCTCCCTTGCAGGCGGGATGATTATCCGTCGCCGAATTTGCAACGTCGCTGATCATGGAACGAATTTCGGCCATATCCATGCCGGGATAAAACCCGATGCGAATATCGGCCTCACAGGTTGGCGGCACAGTGGAGGCCCATTCCCCGCCCGAAATCTTACCCAGATTGAAATTAACCGGGTGGCTATGTGCACCATAGGCGTCGTGCCGGTGCCCCGGATGGTTCCACAGGTCTTCGACTTCCTTTAGGGTTTCAAAAAAGCCATAGGCGGCCTCAATTGCGTTGCTGCCCGCTGACGTATCAAGGACATGCGCGGGGCTGCCGGTGACATGAAGCTGAAACCACATCACACCAAGCTGGGCTGTCATCAGGGTTTGGTTGAACGGTTCGGGGATGATGGCGCAATCGGCGCGATACCCGGCATGAAGGCAGGCAAGGGCACCGTTGCCGGTGCATTCTTCCTCGACCACGGATTGTAAAATAACCGGGGCGGCGGGTTCCTGCCCAATATCGCGCAGTGCGGAAAGGGCATGGCAACTGGCAATGAGACCGGCTTTCATGTCGCCCGCCCCCCGGCCATATAGCCAGTCACCGATAACATGCGCGGTAAAGGGCGGTTGTTGCCACAAATCTGCCGGGCCGGTGGGCACCACATCGATATGCCCGTTCAGGATCAGGCTGCGGCCTGTTGCGGTTGTGGGTGTATGAATGCCAACAACATTTTCACGCCCGTCATAGGTATCGATGACCGGGGGTGAAAAGCCCGGTTTATCGCGCAGGGCGGCAATATCAATGGCAACGGTTTCAACATCCAGCCCCATCGCGCGGTATTTGTTCGCCATCCAGCTTTGTGCCGATTGTTCCTGGCCAAGCAGGCTGGGCAACGCCACCAGTTCCGACATATCGGCAATGATTTGGTCCTGCCGGGCGCGAACGGCCTTGCGCAGGGCAGATCTGTCGGCTTTGGAATGTGACATGGCTGGAAACCTTTGCGCTAAGACAGGGATGGCCGGGTGGGCGATAATGCGGCCTGGGTGACGCCCAGTTTCTGCATTGCGGCGGGAACGTCTTCGCCGCATATCATGCTCGCGGCATATTCGCCCATCGCCGGTGCGGTTTGAATGCCGTATCCACCTTGCCCCGCCAGCCAGTAAAAACCGGCATGTTCCGGGGCAAAGCCTGAAACCGGGTCGCCATCGGCAAAGAAACTGCGCAGCCCGGCCCAGCTTTCGCCGGGGCGATTTACCGTCAGGGTGGTGGCGGTTACCAGCCGGTCAATTGTAATGGCAATATCAAGTTCTTCGGGCTGGGCATCTTGCGGGGTGGTGGGGGTGGCATCGGCGGGCGATACCAGCAAACGCCCGGCATCGGGTTTGAAATACAGCCCTTCACCAATGCTGGAAACCATATGCCAGTGATCGGCTTTAGTTTCTGCGGGAAGGTCAACCATAACGGCGGTACGGCGTTTGGGCGTCAGGCCAAGGGGTTTGACCTGTGCCTGTTTGGCAATTTCGTCGGCCCATGCCCCTGCGGCATTGACAACAATGGAGCCGTTAAAAACGTCGCCATTGCCAATTGTTACTTGCCATTGATTGTCGTTTTTTTCAATGCCGGTCACATCGGCCCGGGTTACAATGGTGCCGCCCATTTTTTTAAACTGGGCGATAAATCCCCAATGCAAGGCATGGACATCAATATCCATGGCATCGATTTCAAGCGCCCCGCCGATCAACAGTTCCGGCTTAACAATCGGCACCAGTTCGGCAATTTGTTCGGGGCTAAGGGCTATTACATTCGCTCCGTTGGCACGGCCTTCGGTTAAAAGCTCGTCAAGATCGGCTTCTTCACCAGGCATTGCGGTAACAATAACACCGCGCGGCGTCAGGATCGGGTGTGATGTGAAACCGTCAGGTGGGGACAGAAAAAAGGCCTTGCTGGCGGTTGACATTTTGCGAATGATTTTGGGACCGTATGTTTCACTATATAGTGCGGCAGATCGGCCTGTGCTGTGATAGCCGGGTTGATCTTCGCGTTCGAGCACAATTACCTTTTTACCTTTTTGGGCCAAAAAATATGCCGCAGACATTCCGGCAATACCGCCACCAATAATGATAATGTCAGCTGTGGTCATGATCGTGCCTCCGCAAAACTTCCTAAAAACTGCACCAGATTATCAGCCAGTGTCGGGCTGACATAGCCCCCTTCCTGAACTATCACGGTGGGCAGGCCGATCAAGCTGATTTTACGGGCGATTTTACCAAACCCGCCGGTGCTGACGGTTAACCCGCCAAACGGATCATCGCGCGAGGCATCCAGTCCGCAGGCCAGAACCAAAGCACCAGGTGCATAATGAGTTATGATGTCGGTTGCACGATCCAGGGCCAATAAAAACACATCATCGCCGCTGCGAAGGGGCAGGGGGAAGTTATGGTTATATCCCAATCCCCGGCCCGTTCCGCGTTCATGGGTATGTCCCCAGTAAAACGGGTAAAATTGGGCCGGGTCGGCATGGATCGACACGGTTAAAACATCATCGCAATCATAAAAAATATGCTGGGTGCCATTGCCATGATGCAGATCGATATCGAGGATGGCGACGCGGCCAAACCGTTCGCGCAGTTGCCGGGCGGCAATGGCCGAATTGTTGAGATAACAGAATCCCCCGGCAATATCGCGGCTGGCATGATGGCCCGGCGGGCGGCACAGAGCATAGGCGCAACTGGCCTCATCATCGCGCACATGGCGGGCGGCAGCCACGGCGCAATTTGCACTGCTGCGCGCCGATTGCCATGTGGTGGCTGAAACCGGGCAGGATGTATCGCCCAAATGAAAACCGGCCTGTGCTGCGGGCGTTTGCGGATAGGGGCCGGTACGGTCAAACGGGTGAATATGGGGCACAACAATTTCCGCCCCGCCAGCGGCGCGCCAGTTGCGATGAATGTTTTCCAAAAACCGTAAATATTCCGGCGAATGAACCTGTGCTATCGGTTCCAGCCCGAAATCGGCCGGGTTTTGTGGCGTAATAGCCAGTTTCGCCAGGGCCGAATTAAGGATTTCGGCGCGTTCTGGCACCTCGGGAATGGGCTTGCGTTCGCCACCCACCATAAAAGTCTGGCCGTGGTGCAACATTTGATCGGGTGAAAAATAGGCATGCATCATCCTGCCGCCCTTTCATTGCTGGTGGTGGTGGCGTTATGGAGTGATCAGAACCGGATAAGTTAAAACGAAACGTTATCCGCCCCCTTTAGGCCCAGCATGGCACGGGCTTGATCCGGGGTGGCAATTTCAAGGTTCAATCCGGTCAGGATATCGCGAATTTTAGAAACCTGTTCGGCATTGTTTTGCGCCAACTGGCCCTTGCGAATGTAAAGATTATCCTCAAGCCCGACGCGGACATGCCCGCCCATACTGGCCGACATGGTGGCAAATGGAATTTGATGGCGCCCGGCCCCCAGGACGGAAAACCGGTATTGATCGCCAAAAAGCCGATCGGCAGTGGCCTTCATGTGGATCAGGTTTTCAGGGTCGGCACCAATGCCACCTAAAATACCCAGCACGAATTGTAAAAAAATCGGTCCTTTGACCAAGCCGCGATCCACATAATGGGCCAGCGTATAAAGATGGCCAACATCGTAACATTCAAATTCAAAACGGGTGCCGTTGGCGTCGCCCAATTGGGCCAGCATTATTTCGATATCCGAGAACGTATTTTTAAATACGAAATCACGGCTGCTTTCCAAAAATTCCGGTTCCCAGGCATGTTGCCATTCTGTTTTGCGATTAAGGGCAGGGAACAGGCCGAAATTCATGGTGCCCAGGTTAAGCGATGCCATTTCGGGCGCTGCTTGTTGTGCGGCCTGTATGCGTTGCGCAACCGTCATGGTCATGCCGCCGCCCGTTGAAATGTTGATAACGGCGTTAGTGGCATCTTTGATGCGCGGCAGAAACTGCATGAACAATGTCGGGTCGGGTGCCGGGAAACCTGTTTGGGGGTTCCGGGCATGTAGATGTAAAATTGCTGCCCCGGCATCGGCCGCGGCAATTGCCTGATCAGCAATTTCGTCGGGAGTTACCGGCAGATAGGGGCTCATGGACGGGGTATGAACCGACCCGGTAATCGCACAGGTGATGATAACTTTATCAGCCATGGTCGAGACCTCCCGCCTGTTTTAATTCTTCTGCCAGTTCGGCCAAGGCCTCGTTTAGCGGGATCAGGATATCGTTAAACTGGTCGGGCGTGATGGTTAAGGGCGGGCAAATCATGACATGGTCGCCACGATAACCGCCCCGCGTGCGCCGCCAATAAATGATTAATCCCTTGTCATAGGCAATATCCACCAGGCGGGCAGCGGCCATGTGCCTGGGCGCAATCGGTTCCATGGTGTTGCGATTGGCCACCAGTTCAATTGCCAGCATCAGGCCAAGGCCGCGCACATCACCAATCATGGCATGTTGGGCCATCAGTTTGTGCAATGCCGCCTTTAATGCCGCGCCAGCTTGTGTGGCATTGGCCAAAAGGTCATCTTGTTCAATTACGTCAAGTACGGCATTGCCTGCCGCACAGGCAATTGGGTTGCCTGCATAGGTATAGCCATGAATAAACCCGCCATGATCCAGCACCGGGCCGACAATGCGGTCGGGCGCGATCATGGCACCAAGTGGCACATAGCCCGCCGCCAGCCCTTTGGAGACGGCCAGAATATCGGGCACGATGTTCCAGTGTTCGGCGGCAAAATAGGTGCCGGTGCGTCCGGCACCGGTCATGACTTCATCATAAATCAGCAAAATGCCGTATTGGTCGCAAATTTCGCGAATGCGGCTATAATAACGATCAGGTGCCACAAGTGCCCCGGTGGCGGCTCCACCAACCGGTTCCATGATAAAGGCCAATACCGTTTCCGGGCCTTGACGCAAAATTTCCGCTTCCAGCATGTTGGCGTATTTCAGGCCACGGTCGTGATCGCTAAGATCATCACGGTCAAGATAGCAGGTTGGCGCGGGGATTTTGGGTTGATCAACCATCATGGGGGCGAAGGGCGCGTGCATGGGGGTATAGCCGGTAATGGCCAGCGCACCCAGCGTTGCGCCATGATAGCTGGGAAAGCGGGAAATAACCTTGAAGCGCTGCGCCTCGCCAATGGCAAGGGCGTATTGGCGGGCCAGTTTCAGGCAGCTTTCAACGGCTTCGGACCCGCCAGAAACAAAAAATACCCGTTCAAGATCGCCCGGTGCGCGCTCTGCCAGACGCCAGGCCAGGTTTTCGGCGGCATCGTTTTCAAAATGCAGGCGATAGGCGAAGGTCGCCTTTTGCATTTGTTCTTGCATGGCGGCAATCACGCGCGGGTCGCTATGGCCAATATTGCTGACCATGGCGCCACTCGACGCATCGATATAACGTTTGCCATCCACATCCCACATGTAAACGCCCCTGGCGTGGTCAATCAGGGGGCGGCGGGACCGGCTTTGATAAAACAGGCGGGACTCCCTGTTATGTCCGGTTGTTGTTTTTTCTGGGGTCATATTGGACGTCATCTGGTGGGGCTTTCCTGAACCGGTCAATCAGTCGGTGTGACCGGGTAACAACACACAATTACGCGCGGCGATATGCATAAAAATATCGGCCCCTTCGCCAAAGGGGCGATGGTCAATGGGGTTGATAACCTGCCAGTCCCGCCCGTCGGCGGTCACAAAATAGCGGGCCATTTGCCCCAGATAATCAACGGTTTTAACCTTGCCGGGAATGGCAACAACATCAGCACTGCTGTTATTTTGATCCGATAAGGCAATTTTTTCGGCCCGGATAACCGCGCGGACCTGTTGCTGGTTATTTACCCGGCTGACCTGGTGGGCGGTGGTCAGCAAGGTTTGTCCGCCGTGCAATTCAACCGGGATCACGTCACTGCCCTCACCGCTTAGCGCCCCGGCGATAATGTTGGAATGCCCCAGAAAATCGGCAACAAAGGCGGAAACCGGGTTGTTATAAACATCTTCTGGCGCACCTTCCTGCTCGACCATGCCATTGTTCATCACGACCAGCTTGTCCGACATCGCCAGGGCTTCGGATTGGTCATGGGTAACAAAAACGGTGGCGACACCCAGCTCGCGTTGAATGCGTTTTAGTTCGACGCGCATTTCTTCGCGCAGATTGGCATCAAGGGCGGATAAGGGTTCGTCCAGCAACAACACATCGGGCTGGATGACAATGGCGCGGGCCAGGGCAATGCGTTGTTGCTGCCCGCCCGAAAGCTGATTGGGATAGCGGTCGCCCACATGGGGCAATTGCACAAGGTCGAGCGCATTTTTGACCTTATGGCCAATGTCGGCTTTGCTGACCTTGCGGTATTTCAGGCCAAAGGCAATGTTATCGAAAATGGTTTTGTGCGGAAACAGGGCATAATTTTGAAAAACCAACCCCAGATTGCGTTTGTGAATGGGCAGTTCATTGACCCGTTTATCGCGAATCACAAGATCGCCTTCTGTGATGTCGGTCAACCCGGCAATCATGCGCAGCGTGGTGGTTTTGCCACAGCCCGACGGCCCCAAAAACGTGACAAAGCTGTTGTCGGGGACGGTTAAATCCATTCGTTTTACGGCAGTGAAATCGCCGTATCGTTTAACGACATTGCGCATTTCAACGGCATTCTGGCGTTCGCCCATTCTTCCATACCTTCGCTTCGTCAATCGCAGTTAAAACAACCCGGCCCCGCAATGCGCAGAGGCTACCGGTGCCGGGTTGCCCTTACAGGTTCGGTGCGGTGTTAATATCCGCGCTGTACCCGCGAAAATTTCTTGGACCAGTCGGCTTCGTTTTTGTTCCAATAGGCGGGATCAAAGAAGCTAAGCCCGTCAAGTGTGCCGCTAGGGTCAAAGGCGGGCAGGGTGGGAATGATTTTGCCCAGTTCAACCTTTTGCGGGTCCAATGCGGGCGGATAGGATTGCCCTTCGGCAACAGCAATGGCGACATCGGGTTCAAGCATGAAGTTCAAAAGTTCCTCACAGGCGGCCATCGGGCTTCCTTTAAGAACAAAAATGCATTCCTGCCAGCCCAGCCCGCCTTTGGGATCGTAATAGCCAATATCGTGGCCCTGATCCTGCAGGGCACGAATGCGGCCCGACCAGCCTTCTGTGACATAGATTTCTTCTTCAGCCAAAAGGCTCATCAGTTCGGCACCTGATGTCCAGTATTTCAGGGCCAGGTCGCGATGCTTTCGGATCATATCCCAAACGGCTTCGATGTCCTGAATGTTGTTGGGGTCCTGATCTGATTGCAGGGCACCGTACCAGATACGGGTTTTCCATTCGGCCCAGCCACCGATTTTGCCTTTATAGGCCTCATCAACCATCAGCTTGGCACCTTTGGCTTTGGCCTCGTCATCGCTGATATATTTGCGATTATAGGCAATGCCGGTGGTGCCATAGTCGTAGGGAACGGCGGAAAGTTTGCCGTTTGAAATTTTGCGCAACGGCGTGATCAGATTGGTGATTACGGTTTTCAAATTCGGAATGTTATCTTCGTTCAACTCGGAGCTAAGCTCCATATTGTGATAGCGGGCATAGTCAAACACACCGGAAAGATGGGCGAGGTTAAATTCGCCTGGCTGGCTGGATTTAACCCGTGCCAGATATTCGTCGGCCCCGCCAAATGTGCCTGAAACAACATTGATGCCGGTTTTTTTGGTGTAGGGGGCAAACGCATATTTTTCAAAGGCTTCTGAAACCACGCCACCCCAGCCATCGAAACGGACCTGTTCAGGTGTTGCGGCCTTGGCCGAATTGACAAGCATGCCCATTGGGCCGCCCATAATGCCAGCAGTGGCTCCGGCAGCACCCAGCACGGTCATAAATGTGCGGCGGCTGATATCGCCGTTTTTAAAACGGGTTAACAGGCGTTCATAACGTTTTGTATCATCCATCGGTCAAGCCTCCTGATAAAGGGTTTGATGTTTTTGTATTTTGTTTGGTCACGTGGCGACGGGTTTTCCCGTTTCGTTAATTTTGTGTTTTTGCTTTCATGCGTGCAGCCGAGACATGCCGGGCAATGCCGGTGGCAATAAGGGGCAGGGCCACGGTGAAAATCACCATCACCGCTCCTAAAGCATTGATTTCCGGGCTGATAGAATTGCGTAGCATGGCGAAAATCTGGGTTGGGACGGTTTCAACACCGCCCGGTTTCCAAAACAGGGTGCCGGTAATATCGTCAAACGAAATGGTGAAGGAAAACAGCATTCCCGCCATCACTGCAGGCAGCATCAGCGGCAGGGTAATTTCAAAAAATGTTTGTATTGGTGTTGCCCCCAGGCTCATGGCTGCTTCTTCAACGTCGCGGCGGATCGATACCAGCCGGGCCTGCACCACCAGCAATACAAACGGCAAGGTAAAAACCACATGACCCATCAATAGCAGGCCAAAACTTTTGGGCAGGGCCAAAAACTGTAAAAACAGCAGCAACGCCACGGCCAGAACCACTTCGGGGATCAGAATGGGGGCGATCAGCAGGCTGGAAATGGCCTTTTTGCCGGGAAAGTCATAGCGGACCATGGCAACAGCGGCCATGGTGCCAATTGTTGTGGAAATGGCGCTGGTGAGCGCGCCCAGTAACAGCGATGTTTTAAAGGCCCGCACAATGGCATCATTATGCAAAAGTGAATTAAACCAGCGCAGCGAAAACCCTTCGATCGGGAAACTGCCAAACTGATTGGCGTTAAAGGCCAGTAAAATAACGACCGCCACAGGGGCGAACAAAAACAGATAGACCAGAATGGTGGCAATGCGGATCCAGGACCAGCCTGTTGTCATCATGATCATGTCCCCCTTACCGGAAACTTTTGGCGATTTGATCAACGCCAAGATAACGGGTGTAAATAACAACCAGCGCCCCGAGCAAGGCCAGAAGGACGATCGACAGGGCCGAGCCCAGCGGCCAGTTCAATTGCGTAATGATGGCTTCATAGACCAGATTGGCAAACATCGCATCGCGCGGCCCGCCCAAAATTAGCGGGGTGATATAGGTGCCCGACGCCAGAACAAAACACAAAAGTGACCCTGCGGCCAAACCGGGAAAAGACAGGGGCAGGGTAACTTCGCAAAAGGCCTGAAACCCGTTGCAGCCAAGGCTTTGGGCAGCTTCGGTCAGGTTTTTGTCGATGCCATCAAGGCTGACATAAACATTGAGGATCATGAAAGGCAGCAAATAATGCACCAGTCCCAGAACAACCGTGGTCTGGTTATAAAGCATATTTAGCGGGCTATCGATGATACCGGCCCATAACAAAAGCCCGTTTAGCGCACCAGATGTGCCAAGGATATTGATCCACGACATGGTGCGGATGATATAGCTGATCCAGAAGGGCAGCATTAACATCAACAATAACAGGGTTTTGGAGCGCATTTTGGTATTGGCAACGAAATAGGCCGGAATATAGCCGACAAAGGCGCAAATGACCGTGGTGTATAAGGCGATTTTCAGGGTCTGAAACAGAATGTCGCGATAAAAAACATCGCTGAGAACTTCCTGCCAGTTATCAAGAAAAAACCCGACCTGGTCGGCCCCGGTAGCGGTGCGCAACCAGAATGAATACACCACGATAAACATCATGGGGATCACAAGCAGAAATCCGATCGTCGTCAAAGACGGCGATAGCAGTATCCATGGCGCGCGTTGCTGCGCCCGTGCGATATCTGCGGCCATATGGGCCTCCCGTTTTTGCGGCTGTTACGGATATGTGTTGTTGCCCTGTTATCCGTTTCAACCGGGCAGCCTGTGCTGCCGATTATGGCTGTTTCATCCATTCCACCTTATGCTTGCCTATAGCG
Organism: uncultured Thalassospira sp.; assembly: GCF_963976115.1. Lineage (GTDB taxonomy): Bacteria > Pseudomonadota > Alphaproteobacteria > Rhodospirillales > Thalassospiraceae > Thalassospira. The sequence continues at coordinate 223,732 of NZ_CAXBJJ010000008.1, read as the reverse complement.
CAAATAGATAAGTAGAATATATCTCATAGTCATTCGCTATGGGGGGCAGCATGGACGACATTTTAAAACGCCGGTTCGACTGGAATTTACTGCACACCTTCACCGTGATTGTCGAAGAAAGATCGATTACCGGGGCGGCTAACCGCTTGTTATTGCGCCAACCCAGTGTCAGCAATGCGTTAAAACGGCTGGAAGACCAGATCGGTGCACGTTTGATAGACCGGGACCGCGGGCGGTTTGAAGTAACCGAACAGGGATTGGCACTTTATCACGAATGCCGGGAAATTTGCGGTGCGATTGGCCGTTTGTCCGATGTGATGCAAGATAGTGGCGGGCAACTGACCGGCCATTTGCATTTGTGGATGGCAAGCCATGTGGTGTTTCCCCCGCTTGACGAGGCTTTGTTTGAATTTAATCGGGGCCACCCACGCGTGACATATGAAATTAATGTTGCGACATCGGCGCATGTGGTCAGCCAGGTTTTGTCGCAACAGGCCAGCTTTGGCATTTGTCTGGTTAATGAACAGCACCCGAAACTGGAATATCGTCGGCTTTATCGCGAACATTTCGGCTTTTTTTGCGGGCCAACCCACCACTTGTTTGGCCGCACTGATTTAACCCTGGCTGATTTGCGCCACGAGGCCTTTGTGTCGTTTTCCACCGATCAGCTATCGGATGCCTTGGCACCGGTCGCTGTTTTGCGTGCGCGCGAAGGCATGAAAGGCAAGGTCATTGCCACTAGCCCGCACCTGGAAGAAGTGCGCCGTTTGATCAATGCCGGGCTGGGGATTGGCCCTTTGCCAATTCACGTGGTTAAAAATGCCCGCGATCGTGGTATTTTGTGGCAATTGCCGCCCTATGATGCCCCTCCCGCAATTGATATTTATCTGGTGACTAATCCACGCATGTCATTGGGGCGGGCGGAACGCTTTTTCATCGATAATCTGACATCCCGGCTGGAAGGTGCCCCTGACGGTTTTTTTATCTATTCGTGAGGATTGCAGGCTTGTGCCAGCCGGTCCTTTGGGCCAGCATGTGCCAAACATTATAAAACACCGGGAAGACCATGAAGATCGTTTATTTTGCCTGGGTCAAAGACCGCATCGGTATTGCCGAAGAAACCCTGGACCTGCCAGTTGATATTCGTACCGTTGCCGATTTTTTGGCATGGCTGCCAACACGCGGGGCCAATTATGCTAATGCTTTGCAAGATCCGGCGTTGATCCGTGTTGCATTGGATCAGGAATTTGCCCAGCCCGATGCCGTTATTGGCGAAACACAGGAAATTGCCGTGTTTCCGCCGGTTACAGGTGGATAAGCTCAAAGCGTGAAAAAGGCGACCTGCATATCCGGGCCGCCTTTTTTCTTTTCTGTCGTCGCTCCGGTGATGCCGATCAGTCGGCGACGGCGGCATTTTGGGTCAGGCTGGCGAAAAATTCGCGGCGACCCAAAGTGCCAGACAAGCGGCCTTCATGGGTCAAAATTACCGGGTTTTGCGTGATTTTGCGAATTTTGATCAGATTTTTCAGCAAGGTTGTATCCTCAGTGACAAAAATGATCGAATTATCCGTCGGGTCCAGATCGGCGGGCAGGGTGCCATTATAGGTGATCAGTTTCAAATTGCCATTTTCATTGCTTTGAACCGATTTGACGACCCCGTTTTCCATTGTAATTTCGATGTCTTCATCCTCGATCGGGTAAACACCGGTGCCGTGGCGTTGTTCCTTGTTTGCACGTTGCATGATGGCACGGCCCCGCAAAATGTTAACCGGGTTCATATGGGCGACAAAATCGGCGACATATCCGTTGGCGGGGCGCAGGGCGATGTCTTCAGGCGTGCCATGTTGCACCACATAACCGCCTTCCATGATGGCAATCGAATTGCCCAGCTTCATGGCTTCATCCAGATCATGGCTGACAAACAAAATGGTTTTGTTCAGCTTTTCCTGCAAATCCAGCAACTCGTCCTGCAAGCGGTTACGGATGAGGGGATCAAGGGCAGAAAATGGTTCGTCCATCAGCAAAATGGGCGCATCGGTGGCAAAGGCGCGCGCCAACCCTACGCGTTGCTGCATGCCGCCAGACAGTTCATGGGCGTATTTTGAAGCCCATTCATCCAGACCAACAAGGGCGAGTTTTTCGCTTACGATTTCATTGCGTTGTTTGATCGTCATGCCACGCAATTCCAGCCCGAAACCGACATTCTCGGCAACGGTACGCCACGGTAGCAGCGCGAATTGCTGAAACACCATTGCCACATGTTCGCGGCGCAGCGTGCGCAGGGTTTGGGCATCGCAACGGGTGACCTCGGTAACGTCGTTTTCATCACCATGACGCACCCGCAGCGACCCGCGAGAGACCTTGTTCAGGCCGTTTACACAGCGCAGCAACGATGATTTTCCCGACCCGGAAAGCCCCATTAGCACGCAGATTTCACCCTTCGGTACATTAAAGCTGACATCGGCGACACCAAGGATATTGTTGGTTGCGGCCTGAATTTCCGACCGGTTTTTACCCTGATCCAGTAAGGACAGGGCTTCGGCCTGGCGGTCGCCAAAAATTACGTCGATATTATCGAATTCAACGGCATTGGTCATGTTATTGCCCCGTATTTTCACTGTTGTCGCGGCGGCAAATGCGGTCCAGCACAATGGCAAGAATGACAATCGCCAAACCGGCTTCGAAACCTTGTGCGATGTTAACGGTGTTAAGGGCACGGACAACCGGCTTGCCAAGGCCATCGGCACCGACAAGGGCGGAAATCACCACCATTGATAGCGACAGCATGATGCACTGGGTGAGCCCGGCCATGATCGATGGCATGGCAGAGGGCAGTTCGACCTTGAATAAAAGCTGACGCGGTGTGCAGCCAAAACTTTGTCCGGCTTCAATCAGGGCCTTGGGGGTGGAGGCAATGCCAAGCTGGGTGAGACGGACCGGGGCGGCGATAGAGAAAATGACGGTGGAAATAAGACCTGGCACCACACCCAAGCCAAAAAGGATCAGGGTCGGGATCAGATAAACAAATGTGGGAATGGTTTGCATCAGATCCAGCACCGGGCGCAAAGCATGATACAGCCATGGCCGGTGTGCCGATGCGACGCCAAGCGGAATGCCGATGACCATGCAAATCAGGGTGGCGTAAAACACCATTGCCAGTGTTTCCATGGTGGCTTCCCAATAGCCAAGATTAACCACTAAAAGCAGGGACAACACGGTAAATGCCGTGAGTTTCCATGATTTATGCAACCAGATCGCCAGACCGGCGAAGAACGCGATAATAACCAGCGGGTGCAGCCAGACAAGGGCGTCGACTGTATGGTCAATAACAAAGCCCAGCGCATCCGAGATGGCATAAAAAACAAAGTCGGCATGCTCATTAAGGGCATCCATCAGGGATGCAATCCAGCTTCCCAGCGGAATTTTGACTTGCGTAAGCCATTCCATAGGATTAATTCCATCAATTATAAATTGGGGGTCGAAAAAACCGGCGCAGATTGGCGGTTAAGTGTGCCAGTTCATGCACCTTGGGCACGAACCCTGCCCGCAGCAAAGCCGGGGCAGGTTTTTTTATGTGCAATCAGCGTGATTAAAGACCAAGTTTGTTTTTCAGGGCAGCTTTGGCGTCGCCACCGTCAACTGTGGTAACACCGTCCAGCCAGCCATAGGCAGTGTCGGCATTGGCTTTTAACCATATCGTGGCGGCTTTTTTCGGGTCTTCGTTGTCATTTAGAATGGAATCCATAATCTGGTTTTCCATTGGCAGGCTGAATTTCAGGTTATCGACGAATTTGCCCGCATTCGGGCAATCAGCAAGGAAACCCTTGCGGACATTGGTGTAAACTGTAGCACCCCCATAATTGGGGCCAAACACATCATCGCCGCCATCAAGATATTCCATATCGTATTTGGCGTTCATTGGATGCGGTTCCCAGCCAAGGAATACAATGAATTTATCGCGTGATGTCATGCGCTTTACCTGTGCGAGCATGCCCTGTTCAGAGGATTCAACCAGTTTGAAACCACCGAGGTCAAACTGGTTTTTGTCGATCATGTCCTGGATCAGGCGGTTGCCGTCATTGCCCGGCTCGATGCCGTAAATTTCGCCATCAAGTTCATCCTTGAATTTGGCAATGTCCTGAAAACTTTTCAGACCGGCATCATAGGCCGCCTGGCTGACGGCCAGCGTGTATTTCGCCCCTTCAAGATTGGCTTTCAGTTTTTCGACCGAACCATCTTCAAGATAAGGTTTGATGTCGGCGGACATGGTCGGCATCCAGTTGCCTAAAAACACATCGACATCGCCGTTTTTAAGGCTGGTATAGGTGACCGGGACGGATAAAAGTTCGATTTTTGCATTGTAACCCAGCGCATCAAGCATCACCGATGCGGTCGCCGTGGTTGCGGTAATGTCAGTCCAGCCAACATCTGAAAATGTAACGGTTTTGCAGGCGTCGGAAATGTCGGCCTGTGCTGTGGACGCGCCAAACAAAACGGCACCGGTGATCATGGTGCTGCAAAGAAGTCGGCTGATGGTTTTATGACGGGTCATGCTTCTGGTTCTCCCTTGTGTGGACCTGACGGTTACTGTTGCAAAATGTTGCAACAGACTCTCGGCTCCGGAAGCCAGACGAACATCAACGGTCTAGATCGCCAATACTCGTCCAGAACCACAACACGGCACGGTGTTGCGGGCCGGAATAAATATAAACAAACAGAGACACATACTGAAAAAGGCGCAAAACTGCGCTGTGATGCGGATGACAGCCCTGCCTGTTTTTTATTGATTGAATGTTCAATTAAAGTACAGCATATTTACGGCAGGTCAATTGCGAAGGGCAAAAAACCTGATATTCGGGTTTCGGGTTCTTCGGATCGCAAAGTTTTGGATACCGGAATGCCCAAGGTTGGAATGCAGCCTGTCCGTCGCAGGCAGTTGATAGACGCGACGATTACGACGATTCACCAATATGGTTTTGCTGATGCGACAATCAGTCGCATTGCCGGTGCGGCCGGGATGTCATCGGGAATTATCTCGCATTATTTCGGCGGTAAAAATGCCCTGCTTGAAGCAACCATGTTGTTTTTGATGCAGGAATTGCGCGCCGATTTTCTCGCAAGGGTGGCCCAATGCAAAACGCCGATGCAGCGTCTTGAAGCCATTGTGAATACCAATTTCAATGAAGAACAATTCACCCCGCAGGTGACCGTGGCGTGGTTGTCTTTTTGGGCGCAGGTGCCGTTTTCCGATGCGCTTCGGCGGTTAAATACCGTTTATTTCCGAAGGCTGGCATCAAACTTGCGCCATGAATTGCGGGCCCTGACCAGCGATGAAAAGGCCGATGAAATTGCTGGTGTGATTGCCGCATTGATTGACGGCATTTGGGTGCGGTCAGGCCTTTCGCCGGGCCAGGCGAATGTGGAAGCCGCCCGCAAGATGGTGCTTGATACGCTGCGCTTGCGATTAAATGCCGCCTCGGCCCCGTAACACAGAAATGATCCCAAAGCGCGTTGCGCCGTGTCGCAATGCTTGCAGGAGTTTATGACTATGAGCCTCTATCAGATTAGAAATTTCATCGATGGTAAATTGCAGCCCGGTAGCGGGGCCGAGATGACAACCCTGAACCCGGCAAGCAACACCGTTCTGGCATCGGGTTTTGAAAGTACAGCGGGCGATGTTGATGCCGCCGTAAAGGCTGCGCGCAAAGGGCTTGCCGTGTGGAAGAACACCCCGTCAGCCGAACGCGCAAGGGTGCTGTTTCGGGCCGCGCAAATTTTGCGCGACCGCAACGACGAACTGGCGCTGCTTGAAACCCGCGACACAGGCCGGGCCATTCAGGAAACCGAAATTGTCGATGTGGTTTCAGGTGTGGAATGCCTGGAATATTTCGCCGGTGTCGCAGGCAGCATCACGGGCGAACATATCGATCTTGCCGGGAATTTTGCCTATACACGGCGCGAGCCGGTGGGCGTTTGTGCTGCCATCGGCGCATGGAATTACCCGATCCAGATTGCGTGCTGGAAAGCCGCACCGGCATTGGCATGTGGCAATGCGGTTGTTTACAAACCGTCTGAAGTCACCCCGTTATCGGCTATTGCCGTGGCGCAGGCCTTGCAGGAAGCCGGTTTGCCTGACGGGGTTTATAACGTGGTGCAGGGCGCGCGTGAATGCGGGGCCGCGTTGGTCGAACATCCCGGTGTGGACAAGGTATCGCTGACCGGTTCAGCGCAAACCGGGGCCAAGGTTGCCGCGGTTGCCGCAGGTGGCATGAAGGCGGTTACCATGGAACTGGGGGGGAAATCCCCCATGATCGTGTTTGCCGATGCCAACCTTGATAACGCGGTTTCGGGCGCACAAATGGCGAATTTTTATTCGTCCGGGCAGATTTGCTCGAACGGGACGCGGGTGTTTGTACATGAAAGCATCAAGGACGCTTTTTTGGAAAAACTGATTGCGCGCAGCAAAAACCTTGTGCTGGGCGACCCGGAAGACCCGTCAACCCAGGTGGGGCCGATTGTGACCAAAGGCCAGTTTGACAAGATCATGTCCTATATCGACATCGGTAAAAAAGAAGGGGCAAAACTTGTTCTGGGCGGGGATGCCGTTAGCGAAAACATGCCCAAGGGCGGGTTTTATGTGGCCCCAACCGTCTTTGCTGATTGCACCGATGACATGACCATCGTACGCGAGGAAATTTTTGGCCCGGTCATGTCGGTTCTGAGTTTCAAAACCGAGGAAGAAGTGATCCTGCGTGCCAATGATACCCCGTACGGGCTGGCCGCGGGTGTGTTTACCCGTGATTTGTCGCGCGGGCACCGCGTTGTTGCGCAGCTTGAAGCGGGAACCTGCTGGATCAATACCTATAACATCACCCCGATTGAAATGCCGTTTGGCGGCGTTAAAAAATCGGGTGTGGGCCGCGAAAACAGCCGGGCGGCGATTGATCATTATACCCGGGTTAAATCCGTCTATGTCGAAACCGGCGATGTGGAAGCGCCCTATTAAGCATGATGCGTCAGGCGGCAACGCTGTCGTGCCCGGTGGGCAGGATGGCACATGCCCCGCCACATGCGCGTTTGTCATTGCCAGACACAAGGATTGAAAATGAACACCATACCAACCGCCAATTATGATTATGTCATTGTTGGGTCCGGGTCGGCAGGGGCCGTGCTGGCCAACCGCCTGACCGAAGATCGCAATGTGACTGTTCTGGTTGTTGAAGCCGGGCCGGTTGACCATGCGTGGGATTGGCGCATTCACATGCCAACCGCCCTGTCATATCCGATGCAGTCCGAACGCTATAACTGGGCCTATTGGACAACACCGCAGAAAAACCTGAATAACCGCCGTATGGAAACCCCCCGTGGCCGGGTTTATGGCGGCTCAAGTTCAATTAACGGCATGGCCTATGTGCGTGGTCATGCGCTGGATTATAACCGTTGGGCTTCGGACCCCGGATTGGCAAACTGGGATTATGCAAATTGCCTGCCCTATTTTCGCAAGGCCAATACCCGGAATGAAGACCGCCACGGCGATGACTATCACGGTGGAGATGGTCCACAGCATGTTACGACAGGTGCGTGTAAGAACCCGCTTTACAAGGCGTGGATCAAGGCAGGCGAGCAGGCCGGCTACCCGGTGACGCCAGACCAGAATGGCTATTGCCAGGAAGGTGTCGGCACCATGGATATGACGGTTTACAAGGGGCGCCGCTGGTCAACCAGCCGGGCCTATTTGCGCCCGGCAATGAAACGGCCAAATCTGACTGTTCATCACAAAGCCCTGGCGTTGCGCATTGTGTTGGACGGCAAGCGCGCCATTGGCCTGGATTATCAGCATGAAGCTGGCCTTAAACGTGCCACGGTGGACCGCGAAGTTATTGTTTCGGGCGGGTCTATTAATTCGCCCAAGCTGTTAATGCTGTCGGGGATTGGTCCGGCGGCACATTTGAAAGAACATGACATTGCGGTGGTGCAGGATTTACCCGGTGTTGGCGAAAATCTGCAAGACCATCTGGAGCTTTACGTGCAGCAGGAATGCAGCCAGCCGATCAGCCTGCACCGGGTCCTGAACCCGTGGGGCAAGTTGAAGGTCGGGCTGGAATGGTATCTGTTTAAAACCGGGCTGGGGGCGACAAACCATTTTGAAGCTGGCGGCTTTATCCGGTCGCGTGCCGGGGTGCAACATCCCGATATTCAATATCACTTCTTGCCAGCGGCCATGAATTACAATGGTTCGGGGGCGGCGAAAAACGATGGTTTTCAGGCCCATGTTGGGCCGATGCGGTCCAAATCGCGCGGAACCGTGCGCCTGGCATCGGCCAACCCGGCAGACCGGCCCATTATAGACCCCAATTACATGAGCCACCCGGAAGACTGGGAAGAAATGCGGGCATCGGTGCGCCTGACGCGCGAAATTTTTGCGCAGACTGCGTTTGATGATTTACGGGGTGGCGAAATTGCCCCAGGTAAAGATGTGCAAACCGATGCTGAAATTGATGCCTGGGTCGCCCGACACACCGAGAGTGCCTATCATCCGTCCTGTTCGTGCAAAATGGGCAGCGATGACATGTCGGTGGTGGATGGCGATACCAAGGTGCATGGCATTGAAGGTTTGCGTGTGGTTGACAGTTCGATCATGCCGACCATTGCATCGGGCAACCTGAATGCGCCGACGATTATGATTGGTGAAAAGGCCGCCGATATCATTCGAGGGCAATCCCTGCCGCCGTCTGAGGCACCGTTCTGGGTAAACCCCGAATGGGAAAAACAGCAGCGATAATACTTGCTGCAATTCATAATTATGCGGGCCGGGTATCACGATAGCGGATATCCGGCCTGTTGCGTTTTGGCGCTTTTTTCACGGTCGGAGATAAGCGCCTGCATTGCTTTTTCGTACTGTTGCAGCGATGATTGCGAATATTTTATGCAATCATCCGGGGTGAGGGACCATGCAGGAAATCAGCCTGTTAAATTCAGTGATCGGGCCGGTCATGCGCGGGCCTTCAAGTTCGCATTGTGCGGCCCCTTATATGATGGCGCGGCTGGTGCGCCAGCTTTCAACCGCCAATGGAGAAGTGCTGGACCGCGCGGAAATCCGTTTTGATCCGCGCGGGTCGTTTGCACCGGTTTACAAGGCGCAAAGTTCGGACGAGAATTTTGCCGCCGGTCTTGCCGATGTTGCCCTGACGGATACCGGTTTTCGCGATGTTCTGGGGAAGGTCAGCAAGGGCGAAGGCTTTGCTTTTGGCGTTTCGATCACGGAACTGACCTGCAACAATCATCCCAACCGGGTTGATCTGGCATTGGTGGTAAGACAGGCTGATGGCACTGTGCGAACCGATCTGTATCAGGGCGCGTCGGTTGGCGGCGGTATGTTTTACATTGATCAGATGAATGGGCAAGACGTTTACCTGACCGGAAAAACCGCTATTGTCTTTGTATATGGGCCGGAAATTGGCACGCAGGCACAAGGCCTTGTGATGCAGGCCGCACAGAACAACCAGCTTTTGGGCCACGATGTTTCAACCGTGATTACAGCGGATGGCACGGTGAGGGAACGTCTGGAAATTTCGTTGCAGCGGGTGCCTGAAAACGCGGTTCTGGCGCGGTTGCGTGATATGCCCGGTGTGAGCCAGGTTTTGGCAGCGGACGCGGCGCAATATCCGGTTTGTACAACGGATGATCTGTTTTCAACGACTGATGGCGTGCTGGATGTTGTAAACGACCATAACGGGTCGTTGGCCGACACGGCATTGGCGCTGGAGGCGCGGCGACTGGGCCTGGGCTGTGATGAAACCCGGCAATTGTTTGTTGAACGTGCGCAATTGATGTTGCGTATTGTTGAAGAAGGTTTTGCCGCCCGCGAGGCCGATAATGTGATGCGGTTTTTAACCTTGCGCGCCCGCCGGGTTCGCGATGCGAATTTGCCCGCCGGGCTGGGTGGTTCTGTTTTGCAAGATGCGATTGCCGGGGCTCTTGCCGCGATGGAGCGCGATTCCAATCGGGGTTTGGTGGTGGCGGCCCCAACGGCAGGCAGTGCCGGGGTGGTGCCTGGCACCCTTTACGGGTTGGTACGCCATGGCATTGATTTGGATGGTGCAACCGATGCCCTTCAGGTGATGGCGTTAATCGGGGCGGTTTTTGCCGCCCGTGGAACATTTGCCGCCGAATGCGGGGGCTGTTCGGTGGAAACCGGGGCATCGGCGGCAATGGCGGCAGCCGGGGTTGTTCAGACCTATGGCGGGACGGCACAGCAATGCTTTGATGCGGCCAGCATGTGCCTGATGAATACATTGGGGCTGGTATGCGACCCGGTGGGCGGGGATGTGGAAATTCCCTGTCATGCGCGCAATGTTGCGGGTGTTTCACATGCCTATTCATCGGCAATGGCGATTATGGCCGGGTTTGATGCCGTGTTGGGATTTGACGAACTGGTGGATCAAACTGTTAAAATTGGCAATTTAATGCACCCCGATTTACGCTGTACCGCACGCGGGGGCTGTGCAGCGACAAAAACAGCACAAAAAATGGTTAAGGAAGTAACCGCTAACCTGCGGTGAATGAACAAATAATCGATCTGCCCCCTTGGCCTTTTGTTTGGAATGGCGCACACTTCGACCAGTCCATAACACCGAGGTATATTGTGTTTACCCCCAATTTTCTGACTGCAAATGACAAGACCGGTGCCTATCCGGATTCCTATTATGCGGCATCGGCCCATCCCATTTATGGTTTTGATACGTTTGATGGGGATGTCACATGTGATGTCGTGGTGATTGGCGGCGGGTTTACCGGGTTATCATCGGCATTGCATCTGGCTGAACAGGGATATGATGTGGTGTTGCTAGAAGCCCACAAGGTGGGTTGGGGGGCGTCGGGGCGCAATGGCGGGCAGGTTGGGTCCGGTCAGCGGCGCGAACAGGATGAACTTGAAAAAATGCTGGGCGTGGACGATGCCCGTAAATTGTGGGACATCGCCGAGCAATCCAAGGACATTGTTAAAAGCCTGATTAAAAAGCACGGCATTAACTGCGACTGGAAGCCGGGTATTTTACATGCTGATCATCGCGAACGGTTTGTGAAAGGCACCCACGAATATGCCGACAAATTGCGTGACGAATATGGTTATGATCAGATTCGCAATATTAACCGTGATGAAATGCGCGACATGGTGGGTTCTGAATTTTACCATGGCGGATCGCTTGATATGGGGGCCGGGCACCTGCACCCGTTAAACTTTGCCCTTGGTTTGGCAGTGGCGGCGCGCCAGGCCGGTGTGCGCATTTACGAAAATGCCATGGTGACGGAATATAGCACCGATGAAAATGTTACCGTAAAGGTGCAAGGCGGGACCACCGTAACCGGGCAAATGCTGATTTTGGGTTGTAACGGGTATCTTGACGGGCTGGATGACCGTGTTGCCCGACGGGTAATGCCGATTAACAATTTTGTCATTGCGACCGAACCGCTGGGCGAAGATATGGCCCGCGCGCTTATTCGCGATGATGTTGCGGTGGCTGATTCAAAATTTGTTATCAATTATTATCGGCTAAGTGCCGATAACCGCATGCTTTTTGGCGGTGGTGAAACCTATAGCTATCATTTCCCCAAAGACATCAAAAGTTTCGTTCAGCCTTATATGCTTGAAGTTTATCCGCAATTGCGTGATGCCCGGATCGATTATGGTTGGGGTGGAACCCTGGCCATCACCATGAACAGAATGCCGTATTTTCGGCGTGTTGAAAAAAGGGTGTTTTCGGCCAGCGGATATTCCGGGCACGGGGTCGCCATGGCGACCCTTGCCGGGCAGATCATGGCCGAAGCGGTTTCAGGCACCATGGAACGGTTTGATGTGATGGCAAATGTACCCGTACCCGAGTTTCCCGGCGGTAAAAGCTTGCGATACCCACTGCTGGTTCTGGCAATGACATGGTTTTCATTGCGCGACCGGTTTTAGGGACCCCGAGCCCTTCATTGAACCGCTTTACCAGCAAGTTTATGCACCAGCCGGAAAAAGTTTGCCGGATTGAAATAACCGGATGGCGATTTTGGTTGGCAAGCGTGACCAGATCATTGATCGCTGTATTTATTCTCTGCTCCGGTTAGGGATATTTACCAAAACGCAGCCGTGAAACGACATTGCCGGTGACATGCTGGCGCTGATCATGCGGTATGCTTTTTGCTCGATAAAAAGGTCCGTTGATGTTTTTTGGCAAAATGGAATATCGCCAGACCACGACCAAGAAAAAGTCCGTTGAACAGGCCCAGAAGCATGGTATGCAGCAAAATTGTGGTCGGGGAATTTGCAAGTAAAGGTTGAGTGGCATTTATGACGCCAAAAATATATTGGGTCAGAAAAATCGCCAGTATGAGGAGAAAACTGATCCAGCTTCCCGGACGATGAAGAATGACAGGAGGCCCCGGATCAACATTGATTTTGAGGCGAGAGGCCAGCATCCCCCCGATTATGCCGCCGACTGCCAGGGTCGCAAGCCACAGCAGACCAGATAAGTCAGGGTCCGTAAATTGACGGGCATGAGACGTGAGCGAGCTTATAAACATGATGGCTGGCATTAACAGCGGAGCATGAAGCGAGGTCTGGCGGGGGCGGGTCGCTTTTAAACCGCGATACAGAATAAATGCCAGCATCAGCCAAACCCAGACGGGCGTGCCGGAGAGGATTGAAAACAGGGTCAAATTGAACCGTCCTTAACTTGATGTGGAGATAAGAGAACGGCTATGTTTGCGTTTGTCTTGCGATCAACAAGGTATTTTGCGTGAAAAGAGAACAGGCTTTCGTGAGCCGCGCAGATGTACAATTTGCGCTTCGTAAATGGTGCATCCTGGTAAAGTCGCCGATTTTTCTGGCGATTGTCGGGGCTGTTTCGGTTGTCTCTGCGGTGAATGGTTTTTCACTTCATACCCCGGTGTCGGAGATCCTGTATCTGTTTGCGCGACAATTCTTTGTTGCCGGTGTGAGCGCAGGCGTTGCGTCACTGGGCATCCTGGTTTGGTTGAAAATTTTGGGATGCCGTTTTTCGCCGGTATTACGCTATGTGCTGGCGGGGGCTTTTGCGTCGCCGATAGTGTTTGTGGCCGTGGTTGCTGTAACAACTGTTGTCGATCTAAGGGTACCGGGCCGTGAAACCTTGCTGGCAATGTTTGCAAACGTTGTCGTTACGGTAACCGCGATTGCCATGATCGTCGGGGTCGCTGCCCGTCGAACCGGCAATGCCGATATTGAGATGACCGATGAAATCCCGGCGGACAAAAACACCCGCTGCCCCGATCTGCTGCGTCGTCTTCCGATTGAACTGGGGCATGACATTGTCCGTCTTTCTGCTAGCGACCATTATGTCGAGGTTTATACGCGGCTTGGGCATGTGCTGGTTCTTTTGCGCTTTTCGGATGCACTTAAAGAACTTGGCGGTGCTGACGGGCTGCAAATTCACCGTTCTCATTGGGTCGCACGTTCGGCAATTCGTCGGCTTGTCAATAAAAGCCGCAACCTGTTTGTTGAACTTGATGACGGCACAACGTTGCCCGTCAGTCGTTCACGCTTTGCAGAAATTCGCGGGGCGGGGTTCCCCGAGGAACGAACTTTGCAGTGAAGGTTGGTTATTCGGGCTGCCATTTTGAAACAGGGTCATAGCGTTCGCCCTTGGAAAGAATGGTGCCGTTATGTGCGGCGATGCCAACTTCAAAACTTTGCGCAATTCGAAGGGCGCGTTCCATGAAATGGCGTGCTGCCACGGGCGGGCAAAGTTCGCCCAGTGTTTCCGCAAACAGGGCCAGCCATTGATCAAAGTGATGGCGGTCGATGGGCAGGGGCATGTGTTTTTGCATGGGCCGCCCGTAATAGGCACCGCTGGCCAACGCCACCGATGACCAGAACTGGCACATGTTTTTCAAATGCGCGTCCCAATCATCAATGCGGGCATCAAAAATCGGCCCCAGAAACGCATCGGCACGAATCTTGTCGTAAAACCCATGAACCACATCATGGATCATCTGCTGATCAATACCGGTTTCATCCATGATTTTGCGCGTCGCGCGTTCGCGGCGTTCTTGATGGCTAAGACCGTCATTTTCATCAATGGAATGGATCAGATCCGACATAATGGCATTTTCATTTTAAAGTGAGGATGGCGCTGTTTATACGATAGGGCGTGTCACCTTGAAATGACATATGTCACGAAACGGTCCTCGCAAGGCTGTGAAATGCCTTTTGGTCTGCAAAAGGCAAGGCGCCTTTGCCGACATCTGGCCCGCAGACTATGTCACGCCGGATGTCGGCTGCGATTGGTGAAATCCGGTTTTAGAGGAACCGGTCGTAAAAGCCGTAGGCACAATAGGCCAGCCAGCGATATTGGCGGCGCAACCCGGACAGCGGAAATCTTTTGGGGGGCAGCCCCATTACCGGGCCAATGTCGGACATTGTCACATTACCGGTTATTTTGCGGGCCAGCAAGTCTCCGGCATAGCTTGCCATGGCAACACCGTTGCCGTGATAGGCAATGGATGCCCATAGCCGCTGGTAACCGTTAACCTGCCCAACAAAGGGCCGATAGGATTGTGACAGGCAGGCAAGGCCGTTCCAGTGATGGGTGATGTCAATATCGCGCCATGCCGGGAACATGGCATGAAATTCATCAATTAAAACGGCCCGTGCTTTTTGTTGGCCATCTGGCGTGGCATCAAGGCCACCGCGCCCGCCAAACATGAAACGGCCATCGGGCAGTTTGCGAAAATAATGCAACAGAACCCTTGTGTCATAAGCCATCATGTTGCTGGTCCACCCCTGTTCGCGCTGCTCGCTGTCATTTAACGGGCGGGTTACCAGAATGCCCGATATAACGGGCAAAAGCTTCCCGGCCAGCCATTGGGGCATGTTTTCGGCACTATATCCATTGGTGGCAAGAATGGCTTGGTCGGCAGTAATTTGGCAGTCACCACTGATTAAGGTGACATTATTCGTACTTTCCTCAATGTGGTGAATTTCCGCCTGTTCGAAAATCTGAACACCTGCCGCAAGACATGCCTTGTGCAATGCGGCAAGATATTTGAACGGATGCAGGCCAAAGCCTGCTTTTACATGCAGTCCACCGGCAATGCCATTGGCATTCATGCCTTGTTCCTGCAATGATTCCACCGTGTGAAAGGTACTTTTTATGCCTGCAAAATGGGTCAGTTCGCGGGCTTCTTCGTGCAAATCGCGGATGCGTCCGGCTTTATGGGCCAAGACCATTTCGCCATCAGAATGACGGTCAACATCTGCCTGCCAGTTGGCAATGCGGTGGTCAACCAGGTCAATGGCGGCAAGTTGATGGCGGGCAAACTGGCGGCTGGCATCATCGCCAAACCGTTTTGCCAGATTACCCCATGACAGCATCGAACCGCCCAA
The DNA here is from genome assembly GCF_963976115.1 of uncultured Thalassospira sp. Classification (GTDB taxonomy): domain Bacteria; phylum Pseudomonadota; class Alphaproteobacteria; order Rhodospirillales; family Thalassospiraceae; genus Thalassospira. The sequence goes on along the minus strand of NZ_CAXBJJ010000008.1, from coordinate 208,326 downwards.
ACAACAAAAGCCGCCATTGCGGCCCGATGCGCCCCAACCGGGGCGGCCTGCGTCAAAGACGGATACAGATCGCCCGGATTGCGCCAGGCGCAACGCCGCAGACAGCCCGGTATAGCCACCGCCAATAATGGCAATATCGGTTTTAAGGTCCCCCGATGCCGGTAAAGCCTGGCAGGCGGGGAGGGTGCCGACACTGTCCGCCCAAAAACTACGCGGTAATTCGGCGGTTTGATATGCACCTGGTTCATACAGGCGGCGTAAGGGCGATGAGGACTGGGACAACATGTGGGACATGGCGGGTTCTTATCCCTATCTGGGGCGAATGGAAGCGCGACGCTGTGTGGTAGCCGGGGCGGGGTGGCAAAATAAAACACCCGGCACAATCGCGATCGTGCCGGGTGTTAAAGCGAAAGCCAATGAATAAAGTTTACATCACGCCAATCTTTTTGGCGGTGGCGTCAAAGGCGGCACGGGCGCGTTTGACAACTTCATCAACTTCGTCATGGCTGATAATCAGCGGCGGTGACAACACCATACGGTCACCACAGGCGCGCATGATAACCTTGTTTTCAACACAGAAATCACGGCAGATGGTGCCAACGGTGCCGGGTTTGTCAAAGCCCTTGCGGGTCTTTTTATCGGCCACCAACGGCATTCCGGCGATCAGGCCAATGCTTTCAACCGCGCCGACCAACGGGTGATCTTCAAGTGTTGCCAGTTGTTTGCGGAAATACGGACCAATGTCATCACGCACGCGCTCGATCATTTTTTCATCGCGAATGATGCGAATATTTTCAAGCGCCACGGCTGCGGCGACCGGATGCCCGGAATAGGTGAAGCCGTGGGTAAATTCGCCGCATTGATTGATCAGGACATCGGCAACGCGGTCGCCAACCATGACAGCCGAAATCGGCAGATAGCCCGACGACATACCTTTTGCCATTGGCATCAGGTCCGGTTTGATGTTGAAAGTATCTGATCCAAACCAATTGCCGGTACGGCCAAAGCCGCAAATGACTTCATCGGTAATCAGCAAGATGTCGTATTTCTGGCAGATACGCTGAATTTCCGGCCAGTAGGTTGACGGTGGAATAATAACACCCCCCGCACCCTGGAGCGGTTCACCAATAAAGGCGCCAACTTTATCTGCACCCAGTTCCTCGATTTTTGCTTCCAGCTTTTGTGCCGCAATCAGGCCAAATTCTTCGGGCGTGTAATCGCCGCCTTCGCCGTACCAGTAAGGCTGGTCGATATGCACCACATTAGGCAACATCGGCCCGCCTTGCGCGTGCATCCCGGCCATGCCACCAAGGGATGCCCCTGCAATGGTCGAGCCGTGATAGGCGTTTTTGCGGCTGACGATATAGTTTTTCTCGGGCTTGCCTTTCAGGTTCCAGAACTGGCGGACCATACGAACAACCGTGTCATTCGCTTCCGAGCCTGAATTGGCATAAAAAACATGGTTCATATGCGCCGGGGTGATTTCTGCCAGAACTTTTGAAAGCTCGATGACCGGTTCATGGGCGCACTGGAAAAAATTGTTATAATAGGGCAGTTCCAGCATCTGTTTATATGCAGCTTCGGCAAGTTCCTTGCGGCCATAGCCGATATTGACGCACCACAGACCCGCCATGCCATCAAGGTATTTGTTACCTTCGCTGTCTTCGATAAAGACACCGGATGCAGATTTGATCACACGGGTGCCGCGCTTGTTCAGATCGGCGGTATCGGTAAAGGGATGGATGTGGTGTTGTTGGTCAAGATTTTGCCAATAGGCGGTTTTTTCAAGCTGGTTCATGACTTCTCCTGACGGCGTAGCAGGCCATTGATGTCCGAAATGTCGAACGTTTGACAGGAGTGTTCGTTTTTTTGAACACCTTTGCAAGTGATAAATTTGATTGAGCATCAGAAGAATTATTGGCGGGTTTTTGCCGATGTGGTTGGATATGAGGTGCAAATCGGGTATGATCCAATATTAGGTGTGCCCCGCCAACCTGGTTTGCTTGAACGATATATCGAACGAGGTCTTGACCGTTTTGATGCGGCGCGGCACGATAACATTGGTATGATATAAATGAACAGCCGTGCAGGGAGTAATAGACGATGAACACGTCGTTCGTCGAAGACAGTAGGGCGGAAGCCCAACGTTTTTTCGAGGCAAATCCGGATATCGAACTACTTGAGTTATTGCTCCCCGATATCAATGGTGTTTTTCGTGGCAAACGTGTCACCAAAAACAAGTTTCTGAAAAGCTATGCCGAAGGCATCAACATGCCGGGGTCGCTCTGTCTGGTCGATATTACCGGGAATAACCCGGAAGGAACCGGTCTTTTGTGGTCCAGCGGGGACCGTGACAGCATTGCCAAACCTATTCCCGGAACGCTTCATCGTGTTCCTTACGGGGAACAGGCGTTGGCGCAGGTCATGATGTCGCTGTACGATCTTGACGGGACGCCGTTTTTCGCCGACCCGCGCAATGTGCTGCAATCGGTTGTAAACCGGTTGGCAGCCGACGGGTATTATCCCACCGTGGCGCTGGAACTGGAATTTTATCTGGCAGACCAGAATGAAACCGGGCGACCGATTCCGCCCGCACCGCTTGATGGCAGTTATGCATCTGATGGCATTCAGGTTTATGGTCTTCAGGAAATTGAAAACTTTGACCGGGTTTTGCATGATGCCGTCAGCGAATTGAACCGGCAGGGTATTCCCGCCGATACGATTGTGGCCGAAGCGGGCCCGGGCCAGTTCGAGATTAATCTGGGCCATGTCAGTGATCCGATGCAGGCCGCCGATCATGCCATGCAGCTCAAACGTGTTGTCAAAGGCATTGCCTGGGATAACAAGGTGACAGCAACCTTTATGGCAAAGCCGTATTCCGATCAGGCAGGCAACGGACTGCATATTCATGTGAGCCTGCGTGACGCTGAAGGAAACAATGTTTTCAGCCCGGTTGGCGATGAAGAAGTTTCCGACCTTTTGAAAAATGCCATTGGCGGGTTGCAAAAATCCATGTTCGAAAGCATGGCGATTTTTGCCCCGAACCCGAATTCCTATCGCCGGTTCCAGAACAAGGCCTATGCGCCGATGTCGCCGAACTGGGGTTTGAATAACCGCACCGTTGCCTTGCGGGTTCCGGCAGGGAATGCCAAGGCCGCCCGGGTCGAGCACCGGGTTTCCGGCGCGGATGCCAACCCCTATCTGGTGCTGGCCTGTGTGCTGGCCGGGGTTCATTACGGCCTTAAGCACAAACTTGATCCGGGTGAACCGATTGAAGGCAATGGTTATGAGCAACATAAGGGGCTTATTGTCCCCCGGAGCATGATTTCCGCACTGGACCATTTCATCAATGGCAAAATCATGCGTGACTATCTGGGCGACGAGTTTGTCGACGTGTTTGATGTGTGCCGCCGGGCGGAATATGACGAGTTCTTCTCCGAGGTCACACCGCTTGAACATCGCTGGTATCTTGACGCGGTTTGAGCACAATCATTACCGGTGCCAAGGATAAAAAGATGAGCCAGAAGGTTGGAGATCGTCTGAAGGCAATCCGGAATATGTATGGTTTGTCACAACGTGAACTGGCACGAAGGGCCGGAGTGACAAACAGTACCATTTCCACCATCGAGCAAAACCGCGTCAGCCCGTCCGTTGATTCGCTGTCAAAAGTGTTGCAGGGCATACCGATCACGATGATAGATTTCTTCACCATTGATATTGAAAATGGTGAAGAAATTTTCTTCAAAGGCGACGATCTGGTTGAACTGTCGGATGGCACAATGTCGATGCGTCTGGTGGGGGCAACCCGAAAGGACCGTCGGCTTCGCGTTTTGCACGAAATTTACCCGGTCGGTGGCGACACGGGCAGCAAGCTGATCGTGCAAAAGGGCGAGGAAGCCGGTGTTGTGGTCCGCGGCAAACTGGAAGTTATCGTTGGCGACAGAGTGCAAGTTCTTGGCGCCGGGGATGCCTATTATTTCAATGCCGAAATCCCGCATCGTTTTCGCAATGCCGGCGACGTTGAATGCGAGGTGGTCAGTGCTGCGACACCACCGTCATACTGAATTCACAATTATGCGCAAGCAAGGTTGGGCACATTAAAGGCCCGCCCCGCGAAAGGAGTTATCCCATGACAACCTCCCTTAGTTTTGAAGCCCTGAAATTGCAGGCCAACAGCCTGGATTTTCGCAACAAGGCGTTTATCAATGGCGATTACGTTGATGCGCTGTCGGGCAAGACGTTTGATTGTATCAGCCCGCGGGATGGCTCGGTCCTGACCAAAATTGCCGAATGTGACCTCGCCGATGTGGATCGTGCCGTTACGGCTGCCCGGGCCGTGTTTGAAAAAGGCAGTTGGTCAGAAGCATCGCCGGGCACACGCAAAGCGGTGATGATGAAATTTGCCGACCTGATGGAAAAGCACGCCAGCGAACTGGCCTTGCTTGAAAGTCTGGATATGGGCAAGCCGATTACCCTGGCTGTGCGTGATGATATCCCGCTTTCTTATAAATGTATTCGCTGGTACGCCGAAGCGATCGACAAGATTTACGACGAAATTTCGCCGTCGGACCCGCGTTCGATTGGCATGATCACGCGTGAACCGCTGGGCGTTGTTGCCGCCGTGGTCCCGTGGAACTTTCCGTTGATGATGGCGGTCTGGAAGCTGGGCCCGGCATTGGCGATGGGGAATTCGATTATCCTTAAACCGGCAGAGCAATCATCGCTGACAGCGCTGCGCGTGGCCGAGCTGGCGGTTGAAGCTGGCTTGCCCGAGGGCGTTTTGAACGTTGTTCCGGGGTTTGGTCCGACCGCAGGCAAGGCGCTTGGCCTGCATGAAGATGTGGATTGCATTGCCTTTACCGGGTCGGGTGAAGTCGGCAAGTTGTTTTTGCAATATTCCGGCCAGTCAAACATGAAGCGGGTGTGGCTGGAATGTGGGGGTAAAAGCCCCAACATTGTTTTGGCCGATTGCCCGGATCTTGATGTCGCGGCTGCCGAGGCGGCAAGTGCCATTTTCTATAATCAGGGTGAAGTCTGCACGGCAGGGTCGCGTTTGATTGTTGAGGAATCGATCAAGGACGAATTGATCGAAAAAGTAATTGCCGCAGGCAAGGCCATGCAGCCGGGCGACCCGTTGGACCCCGCCAGCGAAATGGGGGCCATTGTTGATGAAACCCAGATGAACCGGGTTTTGGGCTATATTGAAAAAGGTCAGTCCGAAGGGGCGGACTTGTGCATGGGCGGTCGCCAGGTGCGAACCGAGAGCGGCGGTTACTATATTGAGCCAACCGTGTTTGATGGCGTTAACAACGGCATGACGATTGCGCGCGAAGAAATCTTTGGCCCGGTATTATCGGTGATTTCTGTTGCCGATTGGCAGGAAGCGGTTAAAACCGCCAACGATACGCCCTACGGGCTTGCTGCTGCGGTCTGGACCAGCGACATCAACAAGGCGCATATGGCCGCACGTAAATTGCGCGCCGGGCTGGTGTGGATTAATTGCTGGGATGGCGGGTCGATGACCATGCCGTTTGGCGGCTATAAACAGTCTGGCACAGGTCGCGACCGGTCGCTGCATGCGCTTGATAAATATTGTGAAATCAAGTCGACCTGGATTGCACTGGGCGACGCCTGAGATTTGAAAGGGCAGGATTAAAATGAGCAGTACCGGCGTTATTGACACCAAGGGCGGCGACAACGCCTTTACCGCGAAATCGGTGCATCAAAACACCAGCGAGCCGATGTATTCCGGCGCGTTGTCTTTTATGCGTCGCCGTTACAGCCGCGACCTTAATGGTATTGATGTTGCGGTGACGGGGGTGCCTTATGATCTGGCAACGTCCTCGCGCCCGGGCACGCGCCTTGGTCCGCAAGGGGTGCGTCGTGCATCGGCCAATCTGGCATGGGCACCGCACTTTCCCTCGGGGCGCGATATTTTCGCCGAACTGGCCGTGATCGATTACGGTGACATGGTGATTGATCCGGGGTACCCGGAAAAATTGCCGGAAATGATCGAGGATCATGCGCGCGATATTGTAAAATCGGGTGCTAAAATGCTGACGATTGGCGGGGATCATTTTATCACCTATCCGATCCTGAAGGCCCATGCTGAAAAGTATGGCGATGGCATTTCGCTGATTCAGTTTGATGCCCATTCCGACACCTGGGAAGATGATGGCGACCGGATCGACCACGGCACCATGTTCTGGCATGCCGCGCAAAAGGGCATTGTTGACCCGTCAAAATCGATTCAGGTTGGTATCCGTACCCATAATGAATCGACACATGGATACAACATTTTGCACGGGCCCGATGTGCAGGCAATGTCGATTGCCGAAATTGTAACCCGCATTAAGGAAACGGTCGGGGACCGCCCGGCCTATATTACCTTTGATATTGACGGGCTTGATCCGTGTTACGCGCCTGGTACCGGCACGCCGGTTCTTGGCGGGTTAACCAGCCATCAGGCGGTGTCGATTTTGCGCGGGCTTGAAGGCATTAATCTGATCGGCAGTGATGTGGTTGAAGTGTCGCCGCCGTTTGATGTCTCCGACATTACCTCGCTTGCCGGGGCGACAATGGCGTGGGAAATGCTGAATTTGCACGCGGCAAATAAGAAATAATCGCCAACCTTGTGTTGATGCGTTTAAAAACGGCCAGCGTCCGGGTAGGATGCTGGTCGTTTCTTTTTTACGCTACAACAGGATGATGCCATGCAATCGGTTTCGATTTCGCTGCTGACGATCTGCGGTATTGAAGAACTTCCCAGCCATGCTGAACGCAAAGTAACCCATATTTTATCAGTGCTGGACCCGGAAACCCCGGACCCGGAAGCTTTTCGGGACTTTGCCCCGCATGAACGTACGATCTTGCGGTTTCATGACATCATCGAGGACCTTCCGGGCATGGAAATGCCCCGGCGGGACCACGTTGAAAAAGTGCTGGCATTTGGCGATGAACTGGCGAAATCCTGTGATTTGCGTGAAGACGGTCATTTGCTGGTGCATTGCCATATGGGTGTTTCACGTTCAACCGCGTCCATGGTCATGTTGATGGCGCAGGCACAGCCCGAAATTAGCGAAGATGACCTGTTTGTGCGGCTTGTTGCCATTCGCCCCCAGGCCTGGCCCAATTCGGTAATGGTTGACTATGCTGACGAGATATTGGGCCGTGATGGCCGCTTTGGCGCGGCCTTGCGTCGGCATTACGGACGGCAGATCAAACGGGACCCGCATTTTGCCACCTGGATGACTGAAATTGGCCGGAAACGGGAAGTCGACATGGCGACGGATTAAAATTATGCCGCGAGAACAAGCCGTTGTTCCTGATAGCGGCTTTTTCTTTGCGCGATGGATTGAATCGATTAAAAGAAGGAAGTCCCACACCTGAAACGTTACAGGCCGGTGATATATCGGCAAAACCAGTGGAGAATACAGATGACGGCAAAAGCAGTTTGCCTTGGCGAGTTGTTGATTGATTTTGTGCCGACAGTAACCGGCACAGGTCTTGCCGATGCGCCAGCCTTTGCCAAGGCTGCTGGTGGGGCGCCGGGCAATGTGGCTGTTGGGCTGCAGCGGCTGGGCATTGAAACCGGTTTTATTGGCAAGTTGGGCGATGATGCATTTGGTCATTTTCTGGTTGATACCCTGAAAGCCGATAATGTGGATACGTCAGGCATAATTTTGACCAAGGAAGCCCTGACCGGGCTGGCCTTTGTATCCTTGCGGGCCGATGGGGAACGCGAATTTTCATTTTATCGCTCGCCCTCGGCCGATATGCTGTTGTCACCGGCTGATCTTGATACCGATATGTTGACCGATTGCGGGCTGTTTCATTACGGTACTCTTTGCATGATTGATGATAATCCGCGCGCCGCAACATTGCGTGCCATTGAAATTGCCCGCGAAGGCGGGGCGATTATTTCGTGCGATCCCAATTTGCGGATGCCGTTATGGCCCAGCGAGGACAAGGCGCGCGAGATTTTGCGTCTGGCGATTTCTAGGGCGGATATTGTTAAAATTTCCGATGACGAAGTCACGTTTTTGACGGGCGAAGAAGATTTTGAAGCCGGTGTCAAACAGTTGTGGTGCGATCACTGGAAACTGGTCATCGTGACCATGGGATCAAAAGGCAGCCGGTTCTACACCCCGCAATGGAGCGGCTTTGCCGAGCCATTTCGTGTGACATCAGTTGATGCCACAGGGGCCGGGGATGGTTTTACCGCCGGATTTTTATCGCGACTATTAAAAAACGGCGATTTATTATCTTCGGCGGAACAGATCGGGGCGGCCTGTCGTTTTGCAAATGCGGTTGGGGCTTTAACCGCAACCAAGCGTGGTGCAATTAACGCGTTGCCAATGGAAAAAGAAGTTTTAGCCTTTATGGCGGCTGCATGATTTTGCCAATTGCGTAAAACATATAATACTGGGCCGTTGCGCCATAATGCTTTTAGACTATTGCACCGGAAATCGAGGATAGCATGTCGACAGAACGTTTAAGCGAATGTTGGGAAAACCTGAAAAAGATTGGCGATGATGTATCGGCCAATCTGAACTTGCGTGAAGCCTTTACCGAAGATCCGGCACGGTTCTTGCGCTATCATTCGACATTGGATGACTTGTTTGTCGATTATTCTAAAAACCTTATTACCGACAGTGTTTTAAATGGTCTTCTTGAACTGGCAAAGGAAGTGGGGGTTGCCGATTGGCGCGACCGGATGTTTGCCGGGGAACGGATCAACATTACCGAACACCGCGCTGTTTTGCATACGGCCCTTCGTAACCTTGAGGGTGACGCCATTGAAGTGGACGGCGAAGACATTATGCCGGGCATCAAGGATGTTCTGGCACGCCTGAAGGATTTTGCCGCCCGCGTGCATAATGGTCAATGGCTTGGGCATACCGGTAAAAAGATTACCGATGTGGTCAATATTGGTATTGGCGGGTCCGATCTGGGCCCGGTGATGGTCAATGAAGCCCTGCGCCCCTATCATATTGACGGCATAACCTGCCATTTCGTATCCAATGTCGATGGTGCCCATATTGTTGATACATTAAAGGGGCTTAGTGCAGAAACGACGCTGTTTGTTATTGCATCGAAAACCTTTACCACCGACGAAACCCTGACCAATGCCTATTCTGCGCGGTCGTGGCTGGTGAATGCGTTGGGCGATGAAAGTGCGGTTGCCAAGCATTTTGTCGCTGTTTCGACAGCCTTGGACAAGGTTGCGGAATTTGGCATTGATACCGAAAATGCCTTTGGGTTCTGGGACTGGGTTGGCGGGCGTTACAGCCTTTGGTCGGCCATTGGCTTGCCCATCATTCTTGCCGTTGGGTATGATCGATTTGAAGAAATGCTGCGCGGCGGGGCTGCCATGGATGCGCATTTCAAATCGGCACCGCTGGCGGAAAATATCCCGGTTATGTTAGGGCTGATCGGGGTGTGGTATCGTAATATTCTCGGCGCATCCAGCCATGCCATTTTACCCTACGATCAGCATTTGTCGCGTCTTCCTGCCTATTTGCAGCAGGCCGATATGGAAAGTAATGGCAAATCGGTTACGCGTGACGGTAAACCGGTGCAATTGGCAACCGGCCCGGTCATTTGGGGCGAACCGGGAACCAATGGGCAGCATGCTTTTTATCAGTTGATCCATCAGGGTACGGAACTGATCCCGGTTGATTTTCTGGTTGCGGCGAAACCGCATCATGATTTGCAAAATCATCATGACAAACTGGTTGCCAATTGCTTTGCCCAGGCCGAAGCCCTGATGGTTGGCAAAACCGAACTTGAAGTACGCCAGGAACTGGAAGCCCAGGGAATTGCACCCGACGAGATAGACGTTTTGGCACCGCACAAGGTGTTCGCCGGGAATAAACCCAGCACCATGATCCTGTATCGCACACTGGATCCTTTTACCCTGGGCCGCCTGATTGCCATGTATGAACATAAAATTTTTGTTCAGGGAGTGATCTGGAATGTGAATTCCTATGATCAATGGGGGGTCGAGCTTGGCAAACAATTGGCAAAAGAATTGTTGCCGATGGTGCAGGGGGCCCAAAGTGCCGACCAGCGCGATACATCAACAGCAGGGTTAATAGCGGAACTGCGCGCGTTACAGTCCTGATTGTTTCGCGGGTCTTCAGTTTTACATGTTGAATCAAAGGCAGCGCGGTTTGGCGCTGCCTTTTTTTAGGGCGATGCTTTATGCGGTGCCCGGTCGCGCAACACCTTGTTAAAGTGCCGCCATAATTGTGTGGGCAGCGGATTCCCCGCTTTGATAGGCCGCTTCAATTCGGGCACCCATGCACCAGTCTCCCGCCGCGACAACACGACCGTCAAAGGCGGCGATATGGCTTTGTCCAAGCGGCTGTGTTGTGCGGGCAAAGCGCCACCGATGTGCCTGACACATGACTATCGCGGGCACAGTAACGTTCATATCGGCAAATATTGACCAAACGTGCGATTTAATCTGCGTCGCAACATTATCGGCAGTTTCGTCAACGTGGTCTTGCGACCATGTCGGGGATGCGTGAATTGTCCATCGGTCAAAAACACCCGATGTGTCCGGGCCATCAACCGCACCTGAATTACGCGCCAGCCATGAAACTGCCAGATGTGCGTCTGCAATAACGTCGAAATCGATGTTGATCCTGTTTTGGAAGGCGATCATGACAGCCCAGCATGGCGCCATTTTAACATCATTAATTACATCGAATCTGGCAGATAACGGCATCAGGATCTCAGCACTTTGCGGTGCCGGAACGGCAACAATAATGCCGTCAAATATGCCATGCGAAACAGGTGTATCGTCCTCGCCGGTTGTCGGAAGCCCAAGCAACTCAAAGCGGTTGTTGGGGCGCGGTTCAATGCATGCAATTCGGGTTGAGCGGTGAATGCTGAAGTCGGAAATTAACGGCGAGACAAGTTTGTTCATTGCCGGAAAACCACGAAACCATCTGGCGGGTTCGTGGTTTGGGTGTTGTCGACCCAGGGACCCTGAAATTGTGGCCTGTGGCTGGTTCGTGATGGAAGGCTGCCAACAGATGGGAGACCACTGTTCAGCAGAACCCTGCCGTGTGGCGGCTTCCAGATATTTTATGAAATCAGGGTATCGCGAGGTCGCAAACTGCGCACCATGATTAAACAGGCCAAATTCGGTGCGCCTTGTTGCAAGACGACCGCCAAGTCCCCGGCTTTTCTCGAAAATATGAACATTAAAGCCTGCCTGATGAAGAATATGAGCGGCATTTAGCCCGGCAATCCCGGCACCAATAATGGCTACTTTTTGTGAAGGCATGACAAAAGCGGTTCCTGTTGGTTTTATTCTATCTCTTGTACGCTTCTTTACCAGCGGCAGAGCACATCATTTGTAACGATATTTATCAAAGCATCATATCACAGTCACGAAACAGTCACCCGTTTGTCCCATTGTGGTGAGATTAACAAATTTCATTTTGAAACAAGGGGGTTAGGTTATGCGTTGTTCGGTCTTACTGGCAGGGGTTGCCATTTCTGTATTGTGCTCGGCGGGTACTGGCAACAGCATGGAGACGAAACAGGATATTTCCCTGCGCGGTTCTAATGTTATCGCACATCCACTGGCAATTACCCCGTTGGGCGAATATCGGACACATCTGTTTGATGAAGGCGGTGCCGAGATTGTTGCGTTTGATGCGGCCAGCAAGCGCGCCTTTGTTGTCAATGGTGGTGATAAGGGGATCGATATCCTTGATCTGGCCGATCCGATGAAGGTTAACAAGATTGCGACGATTAAACTGGCGAAATGGGGCAAAGCCGCCAACAGTGTTTCTGTTCACGATGGTCTGGTTGTGGCCGCTGTTGAAAATACGGATAAACAGGCACCTGGCAAAGCCGTGTTTTTTGACATTGATGGTCATTTCAAGGCCGCAGTGACTGTTGGTGCCTTGCCCGATATGATCAAGTTTACCCACGATGGCAAGCATGTCCTGGTTGCCAATGAAGGTGAACCGAACAACGCGTTTGATAACGACCCCGAAGGCAGCGTTTCCGTCATTTCTGTGCCGGCTGATATCACCAAAATTACCGATGCCGATGTTAAATTTGCAACTTTTGAGGGCCTGAACAATGTTGCCCTGCCTGCCGGTATGCGCACATCAAACCCGGGCACATCAAGCGTCGCACAGGATATAGAGCCGGAATATATTGCCATCAGTTCAGATGACAGCAAGGCCTATGTGACGTTGCAAGAAAACAATGCCATTGCGATCGTTGATATTGCCACCGCCCGCGTGACCGATGTGGTCGGTCTTGGTTTTAAAAACCATTCGGTAAATGCCCTTGATGTCAGTAACAAGGATGGTGCGATCAACATCAAGCCGTGGCCGATTTTTGGCATGTATATGCCCGATACCATTGATGGTATTGAAATCGACGGGAAAAATTATTTTATCATCGCCAACGAAGGCGATTCCCGTGATTACGACGGCTATAGTGAAGAAGCGCGCATTGGCGATTTGAAACTGGACCCAACGGCGTTTCCTAATGCCCAGGAATTGCAGAAAAAGGAAAATCTCGGCCGGTTGAAAGTTACCACCGCACAGGGTGATATTGATGGTGATGGCGATTTTGACCAGATTTACAGTTTCGGGGGCCGGTCCTTTTCTGTGTTGAATGATCAGGCGACAATGATTTTTGATAGCGGCGATCAGTTCGAGCAGTATCTGTCGGTTAATCTTTCAAAGGACTTTAATGCGGATAGCAGCGAGAATGGCAGCTTTGATGATCGTTCCGATGACAAGGGGCCGGAACCGGAAGGGGTGACCAGCGGTTATGTTAATGGCACGCCCTATGCCTTTATCGGTTTGGAACGCCAGGGCGGTTTCATGGTTTATGACCTGAGCAACCCGGCAAATCCGCAGTTTGTAACTTATCATACGGACCGTGATTTTGCTGGTGATCCGAAAAACGACAGTGCGGGTGAATTGGCACCTGAAGGCATGTTGTTTATTGATGCCGAAAAAAGCCCGACGGGCCATGCCATGCTGGTGATTGCCTCCGAAGTTTCGGGCAGCACCAAGGTTTATGATCTGAAATAAAATCGTGTTTGGCGCATATGTGCCAAACCGGAACGAGTGGTAAAATGGCGGGCCGGAGCATATTTCGGCCCGTCATTTTTGTTTGTAATCTGAAATCGTCACGGGGGTGGCAGCAGAATGCTTCAAATTGTTACAAAAAACGATTACACTCCGCCGCGATCAGTCAAAGCCATTGATTTTGCAGGAGACAGAGCCTGAATTCCCGTCGTGAACCTCATATTCTGGTCGTTGATGATGACCAGGAGATCCAGAAGCTTTTGAAAAAGTTTCTGATGCAGCACGGATATCGCATGACCACGGTTTCCGATGGAACCGAAATGCGTAAGGCTTTGCGGGACTGGAACATTGATCTTTTGATTCTCGATATCATGCTGCCGGGTGAAGATGGTTTTGCCTTGTGTCGTGATGTGCGCAGAACATCGAAAGTCCCGATTATTATGCTGACTGCTGTGGGCGAGGATACCGACCGCATTTTGGGGCTGGAACTGGGGGCCGACGATTATTTGACCAAGCCGTTTAACCCGCGCGAGTTACTGGCGCGTATCCGCGCCATTTTTCGCCGTGCAGAAACCGGCACCAGTGAAATCGTTGAGAGCAGTTTGGAAAAAGTGCGTTTTGGGACTTGGGTGCTGAATTTGGGATCGCGTGAATTGCGTGATACCGATGACGTCGTAGTCCATTTATCGACAGGCGAATTTTCGTTGTTGCGTGCATTGGTCAAACATAACAAACGCCCGTTGTCGCGCGATCAGTTGGTCGATATCGTGCGGGGGCAAAGTTCGATCCCGTTTGATCGTAGCATTGATATTCAAATCAGCCGCCTGCGGCGTAAAATTGAAAAAGATGCCAAGAACCCGAAACTGATCAAAACCGTGCGCGGCATTGGCTATCAGTTTTGTGCAGACGTGGCCCCGGTTTAAGCCGAAGGGCAGGGGGCAAAGGGTATTGGAAAAGTCCCGCAGTTTTAAACCCCGTACGTTGGGCGGTCGTATCTTTCTGATCATGATGGTTGGCGGGCTGATTATTGCCGGTCTTGCCAGCATGGCGTCGATTTATGTTATCGACCGCTCCGAACGGATCAGCCGCGCCTATACGCTGGGTTTTACCATTCGCGAACTGGTGCTGATTGCAGAAAACCCTGAATTGCGTGGCAATGCGCGCAATGTGGGGGCGTTAGACGGCCTTCATGTAGATTTGTTGCCCGCCCAGGAAGTTGAAAGCCTGCTGTTATATTCGCGTCCGGCCCAGCATATTGCCATGCCCGTGCGTTTGGGCGATGCTGGTTGGCCAACGGCCGTAAAGGTGCATTTTCGCCGAGGGCGGCTCAGTGCCGAACAGCGAAATGTGATTGAGCAGGCCAAAAGCCCCAGCCTGTTTTTTGCCCAGTTGTCGCGTGAAATTGCCCGCTTGGGCTTAAAAGCACAAATTGAGCTGACCTTGCCATCCGGTCGCCGCATGATGTTGTCGCATGATCGGTTGTGGGGTGATTATGCATCTCCCTCGGTCGTGTTCATTATGTTTGTGGTGGGCGTGGTCGTCGTGTTGGTGGTGTTTGCAGCCTTGGCAGATTTGCTGGCAGGGCCGTTTAAAACACTGGCAGGTGCTATTGGCAAAAATGGTGACGAAGTTGAGGGCGCGCCGGTTGAAGAACGAGGCCCGATCGAAGCCCGTTCGATGGCAGAAGCCTATAACGCGCTGCGTCATCGCATTGCCCGTATGCTGGAGGACCGCACCCGTATGCTTGCGGCCATTTCGCACGATTTGCGCACACCCAGCACGAGGCTGCGGTTACGGGCTGAATTTATCGATAGTGATGAATTGCGCGAGACTGTTCTGCGTGATCTTGACGAGATGGACGAGCTTCTCAGCGATGCGCTGGATTTTCTTGGTGACTGGATTCACAAGGAAGAAGAGCGCACTGTCGATTTTATATCTGTTCTTGAAGCCATTTGCGATGACTATGCCGATTTGGGGCGCCCGGTGTCGTTTGAAGGACCCAAACCCCTGACCTTTAACCTGGTCAATACGGTGTTTGGCAGCAAAACCGAGGTCGCACATTCTTTTGGCGATAAACGCAGCATTCGCCTGACCTGCCGGGCGGGAACATTAAAACGGGCCTTCACCAACCTGATTAACAATGCCCTTAAATATGGGCATCGCGCTTTTGTCAGCCTGGATGCGACGGCCGACGAAGTGATTGTGATTGTTCGCGATGAAGGACCGGGGATTCCGGAAGACGAGCAGGATAAGGTATTTTTACCATTTTATCGGGTCGAGGGTTCTCGCGCGCGCAGTACCGGCGGCAGCGGGCTGGGGTTATCGATTGTTAAAACGGTTATTGATGCTCATGAAGGGAAAATAGAGCTGCAAAATATGCCAACGCGCGGGATGAAGGTCCAGGTGCGTTTGCCGCGAAAGGTTTAACGTCAACGGTATCATCTGATTTTTCGGTTGCGCATTGAAGGACTCTCAGACTGTTAGGGATGATTTCGTATTTTTTCTGTTTTAAGAAATGACGATTTTAAAAATAAATACAGTTACGATCAAAATAACATGTGCCTGTGATGCGTCACACATTTTGGCTGCAAAGTTTGCATTCCTGAATGGCGCTAAACGCCATAGTTATAGACCCTATATTGGGGTATGTCCGATATATTGTTGAATTAAAGCACTTTAACGTAAAATTGTGCTGCACATTGCAGGGGGTTAATGTGATCAGGATATCGAATATGAAAATCAGAACAAGACTGATCATGATTGTGATCGGTGCTATTCTGGCATCATTTATTATTGGTGTATTCGCGCTTTATGACTTACGCGGAAATCTGGTTGAAGATCGTAAAACTAATACACGTAATCTTGTGAATAGCACGATTAGTTTGCTGGATTACTATTACAAGCAGCAGGAAGCTGGCGAATTAAGCGTGAACGAAGCGCAAAATCTTGCGAAAAAAGCGGTTAGCTCCTTGCGATACGATGGTGGAAACTATTTCTGGGTTTTTACCGCAAAAGAACAAATTATGCTTGTTCATGGTGTTGTGCCCAAGCTTGTTGGTCAAGATATGAGCGATTCAAAGGACACGGCAGGGCATTTTTATTACCGGTCCTTTGACAAAGTGATTAAAAAACAAGGCGAAGGCTTTGTAAATTACAATTTTTACTTGCCAAATAGCAAGGAAACCGGGCCGAAACTTGCTTATGTCAAGAATTTTCAACCATGGGGATGGGTCGTCGGTACCGGGATCTATGTCAACGATATCGACGATATTTTTTACCAAAGTCTGGCAGTGCAAGGTGCGATAGCTCTTGTTGTCATTGGTTTGGTTATCTTTTTCTCGACCATTGTCAGCAAAGGCATAACCGGCCCGCTATCTCGGATTATTGGAAACATGAACTCTGTCGCCCAGGGCGATCATGATATCGAGATTCAATATACCGAGCAGGAAAGCGAAATCGGTGATCTGGCTCGAACCATGGAAATGTTTCGGGATCGGAGCCTGGAGGTCGCACATATGCGCAGTGAACAGGTCGAAAATGAAAAAAGATCTGAGGAATCCAGGCGTCACGCGCTTAAGCAGATGGCGATTGATTTTGAAGAATCAGTCGGGCAGATTCTTGCCGATGTGCTCCAGTTGTCAGCAGAGATGCAGGACGGACTTAAAATGATCTCGGCGTCGGCCAAGAATGCCGGGGACAGCCTTCAGGGTGTTTCTTCTGTATCGCAGCACGCAACCCGAAATGTTGAAACGGTTGCTGCCGCGGCCGAGCAGTTATCCGCCTCAATTTCTGAAATCAGCAGTCAGGTTACCCAATCCTCTGGCATTGCAGCCAAGGCCGTTGAGGCATCTGAAGGGACGCATAAAAAAATCGAGCAGTTGGCGAATGCGGCGTCGGAAATTGGTGAGGTTGTCGCACTTATTACGGATATCGCCAACCAGACCAATCTTCTTGCCTTGAACGCGACAATCGAGGCGGCCCGTGCGGGGGATGCGGGTAAGGGCTTTGCTGTTGTTGCCAATGAAGTGAAAAACCTTGCGACCCAAACCGCCCGTGCCACGGATAATATTCGTCGCCAGGTTGACGATATTCAGGCCGCGACCACAAGCTCGGTTAATGCGATTGCGGATATCGCCGGGACAATTCGGGAACTTGATACGTCAACAGGCCGCATAGCTGCCGCCGTTGAAGAGCAAGGGGCTGCGACCCAGGAAATTGCCCGCAATGTTGATGAAGCCGCACGCGGCGTCGGGCAGGTGAATTCTGCGATTGATGCCGTAGCAACAGGGGCGGTTGTCGATGGTCAGCGGTCTGATAAAGCGAATGATCTTGCCGCCAGTCTGTCTGGTAAAGCCCAGGAGCTCAATAAAGCGGTCAGCAGCTTTCTGTCCAAGGTTCGTTCAAGCTGAAAACGGTCGTTATATGTTGAGATAAAGTGCTTTGATCCATCTGGCGGAGACGATCTGCCAGATGGTTTTTTTTAAGGGCGTAACATTCAAAAAATAATGGCGGGAGGGCCCCCAGAACCCACCCGCCATTCAGATCAGATCCGAAGTTCCGTTGTCGGATCAAACAGACTGATCTGATTCATATCCGCAGAGAATGTCATCATCTCGCCGGGATTTGTGGCCCGGTCCGGTCGGACACGGGCGACAATTTCTTTACCGCCCAGATTGATCACCGTCATGGTGTCCGCCCCGGTGGGTTCGATCACTTCGACCTTGGCGTCGAAATTGACATATTGGCTGCCAGGAGTGTCGGATCCGGTCCGCTTGTGGGTCAAGCCTTCCGGGCGAATACCAAAGACAACATCCTTGCCGACCCAGGACTTATAGCTTTCAGGGCTATCCTCGATCAGGGGCAAAACAACTTTTTGGCCGTTATTGTCGAATGTTATGGCGATCCGGCCATTTTCATCTACCAGTTTGGCTTCGATGAAGTTCATGGACGGCGAGCCAATAAAACCGGCAACAAACATGTTGTTGGGTTTTTCATAGATATGCTGGGGCGTATCGAACTGTTGCAGAATACCCCCTTTCATCACGGCGATGCGCGATGCCAGGGTCATGGCTTCGATCTGGTCATGGGTCACGTAAACAATCGTGGAACCAAGGCGGTGATGCAGCTTTTTGATTTCGGTGCGCATATCAACACGCAGCTTGGCATCAAGGTTTGAAAGCGGTTCGTCAAACAGGAAGATATCAGGATTACGCACCAGCGCACGACCCATGGCAACGCGCTGGCGCTGACCACCGGAAAGCTGGGATGGTTTGCGGTCCAGCAGGTTTTCAATTTGCAACAGGCGGGCAACATCACCAACGGCCTTGTCGCGTTCGGATGCCGAAACACCGCGAATTTCAAGGCCAAAGGTAATGTTTTTGCGAACCGTCATATTGGGATAAAGCGCATAGGACTGGAACACCATGGCGATGTTGCGATCCTTGGGATGCACGTTATTGATAACGCGATCGCCAATGCGGATTTCCCCGTCAGACGAGGTTTCCAGCCCGGCAATCAGGTTAAGCAGGGTCGATTTGCCACAGCCAGACGGACCGACAAGAACGAGAAACTCGCCGTCTTCAATCGCCAGATTGATTTCTTTGAGAACCTCGACGGATCCGAAAGTCTTGCGGACTTTATCAAGGGTGAGTGATGCCATTTCTTTATCCCTTCACCGAACCGGCGGTCAGGCCACGGACGAAATATTTACCTGCCAGCACATAAACAAGCAGGGTAGGAAGCCCGGTCAGCAATGCGGAGGCCATATCAACGTTGTATTGCTTAACGCCGGTCGTGGTGTTGACGATATTGTTGAGGGCGACAGTCATCGGGGCGCTGTCACCGGAACTAAACGAAGCGCCGAACAGGAAGTCGTTCCAGATCTGGGTAAACTGCCAGATGACGGAAACAACAATGATCGGGCCTGAAATCGGCAGGATGATCCGCCAGAAAATAGTAAAGAACCCGGCACCGTCGATGGTTGCGGCTTTCACCAGTTCATCCGGAATTGAAACGTAATAATTGCGGAAAAACAAAGTGGTAAAGCACAGGCCATAAACCACATGCACCATAACCAGGCCGGTGGTCGAATTGGCGATGCCAAGTTTGCCCAAAGTCACAGACATCGGCAAAAGCACGACCTGAAACGGAACAAAGCAGCCAAACAGCAGCATGGCAAAAATGATATTGGCACCCTTGAACCGGAATTTGGTCAGGGCATAGCCATTTAACGCGCCAAGGATGGTCGAGATCACAACTGCCGGAATGGCCATTCGGACCGAGTTCCAGAAGAAGGTTTTAATGCCGGAGCATTCCACACCAACACAGGCTTCGTTCCAGGCATAGTTCCAGGCATCGAAGGTGACAACGCGGGGCAGTGAAATCAGCGATCCTTCACGAATTTCCGTGAGCGATTTCAGCGATGTTGTCACCATCACGAAGAGCGGAAACAGGTAATAGATCGAAAACAGGATCAGAACCAGATATAACAGACCACGCAAGAGGGTGTGTTTCAGCCCTGAATCCTGGCCGTAGGTTTGGAGATCAGCCATTTTTCTTGCCTCCGCGCAATTCGGAATACAGATACGGCACAATGATCGCCATCACGGTTGCCAGCATCATCATGGCACTGGCAGCACTGATCCCCAGCTGGTTGCGCTGGAAGGCCATCGTGTACATGAAGGTTGCCGGAAGGTCGGATGAATAGCCGGGGCCGCCACCGGTAAGGGCGATGACAAGGTCAAAGCTTTTAACCGCAAGGTGGGCAAGAACGACAATCGCGCTCAGGAAGACGGGCCGGATCGAGGGAATGATAATGCCGAAATAAATCCGCGGCAGGCTCGCGCCATCCATATAGGCGGCACGGATAATGTCCTGGTCCACACCGCGCAGGGCGGCAAGGAACATGGCCATGATAAAGCCTGATGCCTGCCAGACGGCGGCAATCACAACCGTATAAATTGCGAAATCGGAATTGACCAGCCAGTCAAATTTGAAACTGGCCCATCCCAGGTCGTGCATCATTTTTTCAAGACCAAGACCGGGATTGAGTATCCATTTCCATACGGTTCCCGTAACGATGAACGACAAGGCCATCGGATACAGAAAAACGGTACGAAGAACGCCTTCTGCCCGAATACGCTGGTCGAGCAATACGGCCAGCAAACATCCGAGGAAAAGACAGATAACGATAAAAAGCCCACCAAAGATCAGCAGATTTTCGATGGCAACGTGCCAGCGTTCCATTTGCCACAGGCGTTCATACTGCCGCAGCCCGGCCCAGTCATAGACCGGCATCATACGGGATTTGGAAAACGCCATCCAGGCGGTCCAAATGATGAAACCGTAGACGAAAAACAGGGACGCAGCAAAGGATGGAGCAACAACGATCTTGGAAAGATTACGTTGCAGGCTGGCCATCAGGTTGCTTTCGGTGCTTGAAGAAGCCCCCATGCCCTTTGCCTCAAAATAATTAAAAGATAAGGGAAGATGGCCCCGAAACAGTGTTCCGGGGCCAGTGATGATTGCCAGACTGGCAATTCAGAGTGACGAAGGATCAGTCTTTGGCCAGTTCGATGGCTTCGACAAGACGGTTCATCGCTTCGTCAGAAGACATGTCGGAATTGAAGTGCGCTGTCACGACGTCAACAATGGCGCCCGACAGATGACCTGGCAATGCCATGCCATGCGCCATCGACGGCAGGAAACCACCGGTTTTTTCGTCGGCAATCATATCGGCAGACGATTTTTTTGCGCATTCGTCGAAATCATCAAGCGAAACGCCGGTACGGGCTGGAATCGACCCCTTCAACAAGTTGAAGGTTTTCTGGAACTTCTTGCCAACGATCAGCTCGGCCAGAAGTTTCTGACCTTCGATCTTGTCTTCGCCATCAACCTTGAACATCGCAAAGCTGTCGGTGTTAAACAGGAAGCCGTTGCCGTTGTCAGCCGGGGCGGCCGAGCACAGGAAGTCTTTGCCCGGAACTTTACCGGCAGCAAGGAATTCGCCCTTGGCCCAGTCGCCCATGATCTGCATGGCGGCTTTGCCATTCATGACCATTGCGGTTGCAAGGTTCCAGTCACGACCAGAAAAGTCCGGGTCGACATATCCGCGAATTTTGCGCATTTCGTCGAACACATTTTTCATCGTGTCAGATTTCAGTGCGTCTTCGTCAAGGTCGATCAGGGATTTCTGATAGAATTCGGGGCCGCCCATACCGAGAACGACAGTTTCAAAAATCGTTGCATCCTGCCACGGCTGACCACCATGTGCCAGCGGGGTGATGCCGGCGGCTTTCAGTTTGTCGGCAAGGGTATTGAATTCCGCCCAGGTTTTCGGGCCTTGCGTTGCGCCGACCTTTGCCAGCAATTCGGGGTTCGACCAGACCCAGTTGACACGGTGAATGTTAACCGGAACGGCGACATAATCGCCTTTGTATTTCATGATGTCCTGGATGCGCTTGGGAATGACTTCATCCCATTTTTCTTTTTTGGCAACATCATTAAGGTTTGCCAGCGCACCCTGTTCAGCCCATTCCTGAATCGCAGGGCCTTTAAGCTGAACGGCACTGGGGGCATCGCCAGAAAGAACGCGCGAACGCAGAACTGTCATGGCGGCATCGCCCGCGCCACCGGCAACCGGGCTGTCCTGCCATTTGCCGCCGTGTTCTTCAAAATCCTTTTTCAGGGCTGCAACAGCTTTGGCTTCGCCACCCGATGTCCACCAATGCAGAACTTCGGCAGTGGGTTCGGCGTGGGCCAGCGATGCAGAGGCAAGTGCGGCAATACCGACACCGGCAGCAAGAATGGATTTGTTAAGTTTCATTTAGGGTTCCTCCCTGGTTTTAAACCAATTGCAGCGACACCATGCTGCGAGAGGGCCTATATTGCATCCATAAAACTGTAACAGGTCGTTTCCAGACCTAGTGTTTGAAACACACTGTTACAATAATAACATTATGATCTGTATCTAAATGCAAATATAGCCGTCTGATTAGAGCATTTTGCAGAATTGCTGTTTATACGCTGTGGAATAAATGCGGAGGATAACGTCTCTTTCTTTATCCCTCCGGCAAAAATGCGGGGCAGGACAGGGATAGAGCGTTGTCGGTGAAACAGGGTGGTTCGCCGGTCGGGATTTGTGCCACGAACAGGCTATGGTCCCTTGCGGCGAACCGGTATCAAACTTTATTCTTTTGCCAGTTCAAGAGACTGAACCAGTCTGTCGATAGCCTCTTGCGACGACATTTTAGAATTAAAGTGCGCTGTGACCGTGTCGACGATAGCGCCGGTCAGGTTGCCGGGCAGGGCCATGTCAACGCCGATTGATGGCAAGAAACCGTCGGATGCCTGCGATGCCTGCATGTCTTTTTCCGATTGCAGGGCGCAATCGTCAAACTTGTCCATCGGGACGCCAAGGCGGGCCGGGATGGAACCTTTAAGCAGGTTAAAGGTTTCCTGGAATTTTTGGCCCAGAATCAAACTTGCAAGCAGGTTCTGACCTTCGACCTTGTCGGCACCTTCAACATGAAACATCGCAAAGCTGTCTGTATTAAACAGATAACCGTGGTTTGATGGTGTGGCCGTGCAGAGAAAATCCTTGCCGGGGACTTTCCCGGCGGCCATGAATTCGCCTTTTGCCCAGTCGCCCATGATCTGCATGGCGGCTTTGCCATTCATGACCATGGCCGTTGCCAGGTTCCAGTCACGACCGGAAAAATCATCATCGACAAATCCGCGTAAAATGCGCATTTCGTCAAACACTTTTTTCATGGTGTCCGATTTCAAGGCATCTTCGTCCTGGTCAATCAGGGCCTTTTGATAGAACTCGGTACCACCGATACCCAGAACCACATTTTCAAACAGAATGGTTTCCTGCCATGGCTGCCCGCCAAGGGCTAGCGGTACGATGCCCTGAGCTTGCAGCTTTTCGGCCAGTTTGTTGAAGTCATCCCAGTTTGACGGTACTTCGGACGCCCCGGCTTTTGCCAGCACGTCGGGGTTGGCCCAGATCATATCGGTGCGGTGAATATTGACCGGCACGGCGACATAGTGACCTTCATATTTCATAAGGGTGCTAAGGCGCTTGGGCAGGATTTCATCCCACTTTTCTTTTTTGGCAACATCGTCGAGATTGGCAAGAGCGCCCTGTTCGGCCCATTCCATGATCGAGGGGCTTTTTAATTGCACGGCGGTCGGGGCGTCGCCCGACAATACCCGGGAGCGCAACACGGTCATGGCGGCGGATCCGCCGCCCCCGGCAACCGGGCTATCGATCCATTTGCCGCCATGGGCTTCAAAGTCATTCTTAAGGGCAATGGCGGCCTTTGCTTCGCCGCCCGATGTCCAGTAGTGCAAAACTTCCACTGTCGGCTGGGCCTGGACGATGGCTGGCGCAAAGGCAACCAGCGCTGTCGCGCAAAGAGCAGTTCCAAGTGTTTTCGTGCTAAATCGTGATTGAATAGGATGCATTCTTTCCTCCCGTATTTTTATAATGCAGCGACCATGCGACGGGCAGCGCGGTTTTGCATCCCCAATGATGTAACGAAACGTTTCCAAATGCGATTCTGAAATAAATTGTTACAAAAAATGGTAGCGCTAACATT
This sequence comes from uncultured Thalassospira sp., assembly GCF_963976115.1. Taxonomy (GTDB): domain Bacteria; phylum Pseudomonadota; class Alphaproteobacteria; order Rhodospirillales; family Thalassospiraceae; genus Thalassospira. Next base: position 184,646 of record NZ_CAXBJJ010000008.1, on the reverse strand, counting down.
TCCTGTGGAAAGATTCGAGGTTTCTTGGCATTTGTGACGAATTTCCACACGGCCCAGCGGTACAAGCCATTGCCTGTTTGTCATTAGAGACGAACGCAAGCCGGAAATGGAAGGTTTTCTGTTTTACAAGGTTCCCGAACAGGGCCGTGGGCTGTGTATTGTCGTTATTTCAACATGTTTGGTTATTGGTTGTGCAAGGTGCGGGTGCAGTGCGATAGCGTTCCTGAAGGCTGAAAACACTTATTTTCCGGGTATTTATGGACGGAAATATAGCTGAAAACGAAGTTGAACCCATTCAACTATGACAAAATGGAACAGATGATATGCAATCTTGGTGGATTGAGATGTTTGGTCAATTTTGTCATATTGCAATGCAGAAGAACGGAGCAGAGCGCATCCGGCAACATTACGAAGCCGAGATTTGAGCGCTCATCAGTTTGAAACACAGGAGGTTCAACATGTTCTTGTCCAGTATCATCGTTGCTGTTCGTCGTTGGGCCTATGCACGGTCAGTCGCGAACGAACTTTACGATCTCGATAGCCGTGATTTGGATGATGTCGGGATTTCTCGCTGGCAGATCAAAGACGTTGCACGCAAAGCGGCACGTGACGCGATCGCCTAATCAAGCGGAAAAACATCGACAGCGTCTAACTAGTAGGCTGCTGTATGCAGAAGCCGGGCCATTTTGACCCGGCTTTTTGTATGTCTGGATGCTGCCACTTAAACAATATTTCTTTTATTTACCTGTGCGTCACAGCGGCTTTTGGTTTTCCAAAAGGGTGCTTTTCACAGTGCAATGTATCTGCTTCTCGATATTCCCGGTCAATGTAAATAGCGGCTCACTTGCCTGTTGCTGCCTGTAGATAAGCAGCGACTTCCGATTCGGTGTGTTCGTTGCGCTGTTTTAGCGTTAAAGTGAACTTGAATGACCGTAACGAGAATTGTTTGCACGTTATTTGTTGAGACTGATTTTTACTTGGACAACTTCTTTGACGTAATTTGAAAAAAATGCCTAAGTTATTGATAGTGGTAATCAATCACGCCATTTTTCCTTGAATTAGTTGGTTGAAATTCCCAAAATAGGCCCCAGCCAAATGGAGGAGACCCAATATGAAAGGTGATCGGCAGATCATTGGTTACCTTAATCGCATCCTCACCAACCAGTTGACTGCGATTAATCAGTACTTTCTGCACGCCCGGATGCTCAAAAACTGGGGTGTCGTGGAAATGGGCGAATATGAATTTAAACTTTCAATCAAGGAAATGAAGCGCGCTGACGATCTGATCGAGCGTATTCTGTTTCTTGATGGCTTGCCCAATTTGCAGAATCTCAACAAATTGCTGATCGGCGAAAATGTTGCCGAGATTGTCGAATGCGACATGAAGTACGAGTTGTCCGCGTTGCCCTTGCTGCGAGAATCTGTTTCGGCCTGTGAAAAGGCAGAAGACTTTGTGACGCGCGATTTGCTTGTTTCCTTCCTTGAAGATCAGGAAGAACACGTGGACTGGCTCGAAACCGAGCAGTGGCAGCTCGCGAATGTCGGTGTTCAGAATTATATTCAAAGCCGTTCAGGCGACGGCGATTAATCAATTTAAGGAGCGTGCGCCATGAAAGGCAGCCAGAAGGTTATTGATATTCTGAATCGGCAGTTAACCGCCGAATTGTCCGCTGCGGACCAGTATAATACGCATGCAGAGATGTATCTCGATTGGGGGCTTCATGCTCTTTACGAGCGCATGCATCATGAAAAAAACGAAGAACTTGATCACGCCAAACGGCTGATCGAACGTATTCTGTTTCTGGAAGGGGTGCCTGATACGGCATCGCGGACACCGATCAATGTCGGGCAGACCGTTCCTGAAATGATGAAGAACGACCTGGATCACGAATATATGGTTATCCAGTATCTTAAAGAATCGATCAAGCTGAGCGAGGCTGAAGGCGATTATCAGACGCGTAATGTCCTGACACAGCTTCTTGATGATAGCGAAGAAGACCACGCGCATTGGCTGGAACAGCAAATTCGTCTGATTGATATGATGGGTCTTCCCAATTACATCCAGTTCCGTGCCGTGGGCGAACCGACCCCGCACGGTTAAGGAACATGCCAGTGATACGGGCTGGCCAATTGCCAGATCGTATGTGTCGCAAGAGAGGGCTGCCAGATTTGGTGGCCCTTTTCATTTTGGCGGGGTGTTATGTCGTCTGTGCAAAAATAACCTAAATAGAATGCTTGACCTTCCCGTTACTGGAAACTCTATGCTGTCCTGAATAATCAAGGAAGCGAGGTATTCGCTATGACAGCAGCTACCAAATTACAGCATCCGGCGGACGCCGGCACAAAGTCAGGTGTAAACGACCGTGAATTGACTTTGACGGTTGAAGGCATGAGCTGTGCTTCATGTGCAGGGCGTGTTGAGAAGGCGATAAACAAGCTTGATGGCATTGGGCAGGTTGATGTGAACCTGGCGATGAATACAGCGCATGTTCGCTTTGGCGAAAATGGAAAAGTTGCCGCCAGCGATGTGGTTTCTGCCGTGCGTAGCGCGGGTTACGGTGTTACAGAACAAAACCTTTCCTATGATGTTGATGGTATGACCTGTGCCAGTTGTTCGGGGCGGGTGGAAAAGGCACTTGCAAAACTTGATGGTGTTACGTCTGCCACGGTTAATTTGGCAATGGAACGTGCTGATATTTCTATCGTTCCGGGCACTGTAACTGATCGTCAAGTGATCAAAGCGATTGAAAAAGCTGGTTATCATGCTGTTTCGCGCAATCAAAAATCATCATCTGGCGATCAGCCGATCAAAAAACGCGACTATGCGCTGTGGTGGCTGGCCGCTTCGATCATATTGTCCGCCCCGCTTATCGGCCAAATGATATGGATGTATCTGGGCGTTGATATCCAGATACCTGCCTGGGTTCAACTGGCGTTGGCGACGCCAGTGCAGTTCATTATTGGCTGGCGGTTTTACCGCGGGGCGTGGTCGGCATTGCGCAACAAGGCGGCCAATATGGATGTGCTGGTCGCACTTGGCACGTCGGCAGCCTATTTCCTCAGCCTTTATAACATGTTGCAACCCGGCGCTAGCGGCCAGGGGCATCTTTATTTCGAGGCCTCCGCCACGATCATTACCCTGATCCTGGGGGGCAAGATTATGGAAGAACGCGCCAAGCGCGGGGCATCTGCCGCCATTCGGGAATTGATGGCGTTGCGCCCGCGTACGGCCCGCCGCCTTGATGCAAAAACAGGTGAAGAAACCGAAATTTCGGTCGATGATTTGAATGTTGACGATGTGGTGCGCGTGCGCCCTGGTGAAAAATTGCCGATTGATGGTGAAGTGGTTGCCGGTGAAAGCGAGATTGACGAATCGCTGATCACGGGCGAAACGCGGCCCGTTTTGCGCCATACCGGTGACGAGGTTGTTGGCGGTGCGGTTAACGGGACGGGGCGGTTGGATATTCGGGTGAATGCGGTTGGCGAAGACACCACATTGTCACGCATTATCCGGCTGGTGGAGCAAGCCCAGACCGGTAAGGCACCTGTGCAAAAAATGGTCGACAAGGTTGCCGCCATTTTTGTCCCCGTGATTATTCTGGTCGCCATCATTACCTTTTCGGGATGGCTGATCGCCGGGTTTGGCATTGAAGCCGCAATTGTTGCTGCTGTATCGGTTTTGGTGATTGCCTGCCCCTGCGCATTGGGGTTGGCAACGCCAACGGCACTGGTTGCCGGAACAGGGGCTGCGGCAAAAGCCGGTATTTTGATCAAGAATTTTGACGCGCTGGAACAGGCCCACAATGTTGATACAGTTGTTTTCGATAAAACCGGTACCCTGACCGAAGGTGTGCCGACCGTTCAGGATGTGGTTGTGGCGACCCAATTTGGGGATAAAACCGAATTGTTGCGTCTGGCAGCATCACTTCAGGCGGCAAGCGAACATCCCTTGGCCCACGCCGTGGTGCAGGCCGCCCGGAATGATGGCATAAAACTGGCCAATGTGGATGATTTCAAAGGAACGACCGGGGCCGGTGTGGGCGGTACGGTTGAAGGCCGGTCGGTTCTGATCGGCACCCGAACCTTGCTGCGCGACAATGACGCAACCTTGCCCGATGATGCCACGACCAAAGCGATAGAGGCGGCAGAACAGCAAGGCAGCACGGTTGTGCTGGTGGCTGTGGAAAGCAACTTTGCCGGTTATCTGACCCTGGAAGATAAAATCCGCGACAGTGCGATTGCGGCGGTAAAGGATCTTAAACAGCGTGGAATTTCCAGCATCATGCTGTCGGGCGATGCGCAAGATGTGGCGGCATATGTTGCCCAAAAGATTGGCATGGAAAGCTGGCGCGGTCGCATTCGCCCGCAAGACAAAGCCCGTGAAGTTGAAAAGCTGCGCAAGGAAGGCCGCCATGTGGCGATGGTGGGTGACGGCATTAATGATGCGCCAGCACTCGCCGCGGCCGACGTTGGCATTGCCATGGGCGGCGGCACTGATGTTGCCATGGAAACAGCAGGGATTACCCTGATGCGCTCGGACCCGGCATTGGTTGCCGGTGCAATTGATATTTCCATCGCCACCCGGCGCAAGATTACGCAAAACCTGTTTTGGGCGTTTGGCTATAACGTGATCGGCGTGCCACTGGCGGCGTTTGGTATTTTAAGCCCGGCCATTGCCGGTGCGGCCATGGCGCTAAGTTCGGTGTCGGTTGTAACCAATTCGCTGATGTTGCGGCGTTGGCATGTGCGCAAGGAAGGACCCCAAAAATGAATATTTCCGATGCCGCCCAAGATAGCGGCCTGCCAGCAAAAACCATTCGGTATTACGAAGAAATCGGATTGGTGCAGCCAGGGCGCCTTGCTAATGGATACCGCGATTACAACGCGCAGGATCTTCATAAATTGCGGTTTTTGCAACGTTCGCGCGGGTTGGGTTTTTCGATAGAGGATTGCCGCACCCTGTTGTCGTTATACGAAGACCATAACCGGGCATCGGGCGACGTGCGCCAGATCGCCAAAGCTCATCTTGACGATATTGACCGGAAAATTGCGGAATTAAAAAGCCTTCAGACGACATTGCGTCAGCTGGTTCATCAATGTCACGGCGATGACCGGCCCGAGTGCCCGATTATCGAGGATCTGGCCCGCCCGGTATCCTGACATTCAAGCGGCGCTGTCGCGTCTGATCTGCCTGAGTTGGTCTCATTAAGGCCTGATGTTGGTTAAATAGAGAGAGAAATAAGCGTTGAACAAGAAACTGGTTTACAGCGCCGGGGCGCTGGGTGTGGTGGCAATTGCTGTTGTCGGATATGCGGTTTTGAAACCGGATCATCCGCCGTCGCCAGCCGTGAATATCGATGCCGCAGATTTGCATTTGGTGGCGGCAGGCAAGAAAATTTATGACGTTAATTGCGCATCTTGCCACGGTAATAAATTACAGGGCGAGGCAAATTGGCAAAAACGCGGGCCGGATGGGGTCTTGCCAGCACCACCCCATGATGCCACCGGGCATACATGGCATCATCCGGATGATATGCTGTTTGCCCTGACCAAATATGGTCCGGCAAAAATGGTGGGCAATGGCTATAAAAGTGAGATGCCAGCGTTTGAAGGAACCTTGTCTGATGATGACATCGTCGCCGTTCTTTCCTATATCAAAAGCCGCTGGCCCGACGAAATTCGCGTGCGCAATGATCAAATGAACGCGGCCGCAGACGCCCAAGAGTAGCCTCTATTGCGGGGCAGGGTTTTTATCGGGCGTGGCGCATTGGCAGGCATATTTTGACAGATGTGCCACGTCCCGGTTCGCTTTCAATAACAAAGCGGCCACCGTGCAGTTCGGTCAGCATTTTTGCCAGCGGCAGCCCCAGCCCCGTACCGGTACTTTCCTTGATCCCTTTAGGGTGAAGTTGGGAAAACCGGGCCAAGGCACGGGGAATATCCTGGGGGGCCATGCCAACACCGTTATCTGTCACGATGAAAATGGCTTCATTCGAAGTTGTTTTCAGAACCAGTGAAATTTTACCGCCGTCCGGAGTGAATTTTCCGGCATTGGTCATGATATTGATCAGGATCTGTTTTAATTTCAGGCGATCACAATCGATAATGACGTCATGGTCGGGTAAATCCACCGACAAAACATGCGCGCGACGCTGATAGTCGTCGGCCAGCATTTTTATGGTTTCGCGTGCGATGGGGACAATATCATGCGGCGCGCGCCTGATTGTCATCGCGCCGTCCGCCATTTTTGCGGAATCCAGAACATCATTGACCAAAGATAGCAGATGGCTTCCTGCGTCGTGAATGTCGCGGCCACAGTCGCGATATGCGCAGGGCAGGTCCCCCAGGACGGCTTCGGCGACCAGTTCGGCATTGCCAATGATGGCATTTAACGGCGTCCGCAATTCATGACCCATATTGGCCAAAAAATCGGTTTTGGTGGCGTTAACGTCGTTACGGTCCTGATGATGTGTTAGCAAGTTCTGCTCGGCGATGCGGCTTTCGGTATTTTCCATCAATGTGAGCAAAACCGCCGGAATACTTTGGTTCTCTGTCATCCATTCCAGTGCTGAAATCGTCAGTCGGCAGGGAACGTTTTGATGGGTGGCATTTAAAACGGTAATATCGCCAGACCAGAAACGTCCTGATGAAAAGATATGATCAAGGTCGTCAACGATGCCCTGCGACAGGAACGATGCCTTGCGGTGACGCAAATCTTCTGCACCGATGCCAAGAATTTGGCTTAGTGCGCCATTGGAGTGGATGATTTTGCCATCTCGCAGGCAAATGGCGGCACCATAGGGCAGGGCTGCAAGTAAGGGGATATTGGCGATTGCCCCGGCTGTGCTGCAATAATTTTCCGATTTATTGGCGCTCACCGTAAACCCCTGTTGGCGAAAAATTTCAGATTAAAAACGATCCAGTTCCAGGCCGTGCAATGAAATTTCCGGGGTCTTGTCGGACATCAGATCGGCAATGGCTTTGCCGGAACCGCAACTCATGGTCCAGCCGAGCGTCCCGTGCCCCGTATTCAGATAAAGGTTATCATATTTTGTTGCGCCAAGCACAGGTGCAGAATCGGGCGTAACGGGCCGCAGACCGCTCCAAAAGCTGATATCCTCGCGTTTTCCACAATATGGAAAAAGGTCGAAGGTTTTGTCGGCGATCATTTTCTGGCGTCGTGGTGACATGCGCAAGGAATATCCGTCCAGCTCGGCGGTTCCTGCCGCTCGTAATCGGTTGCCAAGGCGCGAATATACCATCTTCACGCTGTCATCAATCAGGCTGACCGACGGGGCATCGTTTTCGTGGCCGCTGGTGTCAATTGTAATGGAATACCCCTTGCAGGGATAAATGGGCAGACGAAGACCAAGCGGTTTTGTTAAAAGCGGGCTGAAACTGCCAAGGCAAACCAGATAGCGATCACCCCGTACGGGCCCCTGGTCGGTACGAATATGGTCAATGGAGAGTCCATCTTTTTCAATGGACTGGATGGCGGTGTTATAATGAAACACAGCCCCCATCGCGCGACAGGTTTTTGCCAGTTCTGTCGTGAATTTTTGCGCATCGCCGCTTTCATCGCCGGGCGAAAAGCTGCCGCCGACAATCTGGTTTGCAACATGGCGCAGGGCCGGTTCAATATCAAGGCATTCACGCGCACTGACGACCTGGCGTTCCAGTCCAAATTCTCGCATGATTTCAGAAGTTTGGACGACTTTATTCATGTCATTGTTATCACGGCAAATATGCAGAATGCCTTTTGACAGATTGTCATATTCAAGACCAAGATTTTTGCGCAATTCCTTGATACAGTCACGGCTGTAAATAGCCAAACGCAAGGATTTTTCGATATTTTTGCGGGTGCGATCCGGGCCGCAATTGCGCAAAAAACGCAGGCCCCAGGCAAATAATTGCGGATCAAACCGCAATCGAAATAGCAGTGGGGCATCTTCACGGCCCAGCCATTTAAGGCTTTGCCAGGGTGTTTGCGGATTGGCCCAGGGCAGGGCATGACAGGCGGAAATTTGTCCGCCATTGGCGAAACTGGTTTCCTGTGCTGCCATGGGCTGGCGATCAATAACGCTTACCTGATGGCCGTTTTGCAAAAGATAGTAGGCTGCGGTCGTCCCGACGACGCCCGCCCCCAAAACAATAACATGCATGCCGGAATTGCCTTGCTCGCGTGGATTTGAATGGCAGAATCATATGCGCGGAGGCAATATACGCATTGAGAAAACAAATAGCTACCGGTGGCACTGCGGAACAGCCTTGTTAAAAACCGGCTTATATGTTGCCTATGGCAAAGTCGCAAAATTCAAAAAATCGGGGCTCTCATGAGCGAAATTCTGACGATCGCGCAAATGTACGACGCCGACAAACGCACCATTGAAAACGGGCTTGCGGGTGCTGTTTTAATGGAAAATGCCGGGCAGGCCGTCGCCGATGCGATTTTGCCGCGCTTTCGTCCCTGTGCGGTATCGGTTTTGTGTGGACCTGGCAATAATGGCGGCGATGGTTTCGTCATTGCCCGGCTGTTGCGCGCTCAGGGCTGGAATGTTCGTTTGGGGCTGCTTGGCAATGTTACCGATTTAACCGGCGATGCCGCCTTAAATGCCGAAAAATGGCAAGGCATGGTCGAACTTCTGTCGCCGGCATTGATCGTTGGCGCAGATCTGATTGTGGATTGTATTTTTGGTGCAGGGCTGTCGCGCGATATTACGGGCGATATTGCTCAATTGGTGCAGGTCGTAAATGACAGCCCCGCCAGCGTGGTTGCCGTGGATATGCCAAGTGGTGTTGACGGGGCATCGGGGGCTGTGCGGGGTGTGGCGATTGACGCGGACCTGACGGTGACCTTTTGCCGTGCCAAACCGGGCCATTATTTGTTGCCCGGTCGTGGCATGTGTGGTGAACGGATTGTTGCCGATATTGGGATTAGCGACGAAACTGTTGCGTCGCTGCACCCTGATATGTTCGTCAATAACCCCGATCTGTGGGCGGGGCATATCCCGTGGCCGGGCATTTCGGGCCACAAATATAACCGGGGACATGTGCTGGCATTGGGCGGGGCGCAAACGACAGGTGCCATTCGTCTGGCGTCGCGGGCGGCACGGCGGGCCGGGGTCGGGTTGCTAACGGTTCTGGCGGAACCTGCTGCCTTGCCGCTTTATGCGCAGGATGCCCCGGGCGTTATGGTTGCCCCGATTGCCCGGTTTGAAGACCTGATGCAAGATTGCCGCCACAATGGCGTGCTGGTCGGGCCGGGGGCCGGTGTCGGCGATGATACAAGGCGGCGGGTTGTTTATGCGCTTCATTGCGCGCGTGCCTGTGTGCTGGATGCCGATGCCTTGACCAGCTTTGCCGATGAACCAAGTACGCTGTTTTTTGCCATCCAGGGACCCACGGTGATGACGCCGCATGAAGGCGAATTTAGCCGCCTGTTTGCTGATATGTCCGGCGACAAGGTGGTCCGTGCCCGTGCCGCAGCCAAACGAAGCGGTGCCGTAATTGTGTTAAAGGGTGCAGATACCGTGGTGGCAGCCCCGGACGGGCGGGTGGCGATTAACGATGTTTTTGCCCCTTGGCTGGCAACAGCGGGCAGTGGCGATGTTTTGGCGGGTATTATTATCGGGTTGCTGGCACAGGGCATGCCCGCCTTCGAGGCTGCATCAATGGCGGTTTGGGTGCATGGGCAGTCGGGATATGAATTTGGCCCGGGCCTGATTGCCGAAGACATACCAGATGCGTTACCAGCCTTGCTTTCGCAGTTATGGCGTGGTGTACCGGGCAAGCAAGGCATTGCAGGTTAACCGCATTTGTCGCACGGCAACGACACGGCCTTTATCTTGCCTGCTGGTGCCTTTTTGATTTCAATTTTTAGCGGGATGCTGGTGAAACCTTGTCGCCGCACTTATGCATGATCGGAAATTGAATGAACCAGACCTTCATTGACCGGACTTTTGACAATATTCGCCAGCTTTGGCGCGATATACGTGAAAATTCTGTTGTTCGCAGTTTTGGCCTTGATGACGAGGCGGCCCGTCAGGAACACTGGCGGCGACAGGTTGCCGATTGTCTGGCGCATCGGGGCGGGGCGGTGTCGGCGCGGTCGCGGGCGGCCGAACTTGGCCACGATTTTTTGCGCCTTGATGCCGATGGGCGCAAAGCGTTTTTGCATTTGTTGCTAAACGAATTTGATGTTGATCGCGGCAGGCTGGCAGCCCTGATGACGGATTGGCAACAGGCGGATGATTTGGCCGAACGCACCATGCTTGAAGGCAGGATGCGCTTGGAACTGGTGCCGCCATATCGTAAATTATTACAGGAATTCAATGCGCTGCCCCAAGGTGTGAAGTTTCTGGTTGATCTTAGGGCCGATTTACTGCGCTGGCGCGGCGATGCCCCGGGCCTGTCATTGCTGGAGCAGGATTTGAAAACCCTCCTGGCTGGGTGGTTTGATATCGGTTTTCTCGAACTTCATCTGATTACGTGGAATTCTCCGGCGGCCCTTTTGGAAAAACTGATCGCTTATGAGGCGGTCCATCAGATTCGCAGTTGGGAAGATTTAAAAAGCAGGCTGGCACAGGACCGGCGCTGCTTTGCTTTTTTTCATCCCGGTATGCCCAATGAACCGCTTATTTTTGTTGAGGTCGCATTGGTATCAGGCATTGCCAACAATATTGATACGCTGATTGACCGCGATTTAAACGACGAAACGGCGGACCCGTCCCGGGCGGATACGGCTATTTTCTATTCGATATCCAATGCCCAGTCCGGTTTGGCCGGGATTAGTTTTGGCGATTTCCTGATCAAGCGTGTGGTGTCTGAATTACAGCGGGATTTACCTAATCTGCGGCAATTCGCCACGCTGTCGCCTATCCCCGGTTTTCGTCGCTGGCTGTCGCATATGCTGCCTCACAGCGAGACGCACGACAAAGACAAGGCGATTGTGGCAAATGACAAGGACATGGCGGGCAGGGCCGTCAAGGCGGTTGCGCTGCATACGGATATGAATCCGCCGGTTTCCCTGCCCGATGCCCTTTGGGAAGACCTTATATGTTGCGCGCCACTTGTTTCCTCGGATGTGGTTCAAAGTTCCGCCAAGGACGTGGCCAAGGGCGGTGTTGCCACAATTGATATGGCATCGCGCACGGCCTTGTTAAGGCTTGCGGCACATTATCTGCTAAATGAACGGCGACCCGGCCGGGACACCGCGCTGGACCCGGTGGCACATTTTCATCTGACCAACGGAGCACGTGTTGAAAGGATCAATCTTGACGCCAACAGTTCGGCTGCGGGGCAGGAACAATCGTTCGGTCTGATGGTCAATTATTTGTATCAGGCTGGTGAGATTGAAAAAAATCACGAAAATTATGTTGGTGCCGGAAAAATTGCCGCATCGGGCAATGTCAGGCGTCTCGCAGGGTAAATCAGGGCTGTGATCCTGTTTTAGGGCAAGAACAGCAGGTTTATTTGCATGCTTTGCGCCTAAGACATCAGGCGACGCTTGCATGAGGGGATCGAAGTTTGTATTAAGGCGCACCCACACCGGTTTTACCGGTGCAGGAGGTATGCATTTGTGCGGGCGTGGCGGAATTGGTAGACGCGATAGGTTTAGGTCCTATTGTCGAAAGACGTGGGGGTTCGAGTCCCTTCGCCCGTACCATTGCAGACCGGAAAATAAACAAAGCTATTCGTTAAGTCATATTGACTTCTGACGTCCGGACGACGTCGCGTAACGGACATTATTCGAACCTAAGCAAAAGAGTTATCCATGCAGGTTACAGAAACCAAAAATGAAGGCCTGGCGCGCGAATTCAAGGTCGTTGTGCCGGCCGCTACAATCGAAGAGCAGGTTAATGCCAAGCTGGAAGAAATCAAAAGCCAGGTTCGGCTTCCGGGTTTCCGCCCTGGTAAAATTCCGGCTAAACTTTTGCGTCAGCGTTATGGCAAATCCGTTATGGGTGAAGTCCTTGAAGCTGCTGTAAACGAAAGCACCAGCAAGGTTCTGGCCGACAACGAATTGCGCCCGGCCGTTCAGCCGAAAATCGAAGTCACTGCCTTTGATGAAGGCAAAGACCTTGAATATGATATTTCTGTTGAAGTCATTCCGGCGATTGAGCCGATGGATTTCTCCAAGCTGACCCTGACCCGTGAAGTTGTTGAGCTTGACGATGCCAAGGTTACCGAAACCCTGGATCGTATCGCTGCTGCACAGGGCACCACCGAAGCCCTGAAGCGCAAGCGCAAGTCCAAGTCTGGTGACGTTCTTGTCATTGACTTTCTTGGCAAGGTTGGCGGCGAGCCTTTTGAAGGCGGTAAAGCTGAAGATTACGAACTGGAACTTGGGTCGGGTACCTTCATTGAAGGTTTTGAAGATCAGCTGACCGGTGCCAATGCTGGCGACGAAACCGTTGTTAAGGTGACCTTCCCTGAAAATTATGGTTCCGACGAACTGGCCGGCAAAGACGCCGAGTTCGACGTGACCGTGAAGGAAATCAAGGAAAAGAAACCGGCTGAAATTGACGATGAACTCGCCAAGAAGTTGGGTCAGGACACCCTTGAGTCGCTTAAAGAAGCCATCCGCAAGGATTTCGGCCGTGAATACCAGTCGGTTGCCCGTCAGAAACTCAAGCGCGACCTTCTTGATCAGCTGGCTGACAATCACACGTTTGATCTGCCGTCCAGCCTGGTTGAAAATGAATTGACCGGTATTATCGGCCAGATCAAACAGGCCCGTGAAGCTGGCCAGGAAGATGACGAAACCAAGGGCAAGTCTGAAGAAGAGTTGACCACCGAATTCCGTGAAATCGCGGAACGTCGCGTGTTGCTCGGTCTGTTGCTGGCTGAAGTTGGCCGTAACAACAACATTCAGATCACCCAGGACGACATCAACAAGGTGCTGGTTGCCGAAGCTCAGAAATATCCGGGCCAGGAACAGCAGGTTATTGAATTCTACAAAAATAACCCGCAGGCCTTGCAGGCGCTTCAGGGCCCTGTATATGAAGACAAGGTGGTGGATTACATCGTCGAACTTGCCAAGGTTGAAGAAAAGACCGTTACGGTTGAAGAACTTCTGAAGCCTGAAGAAGAAGACGAAGCCCAGAAAGCTGACGCCAAAGAAAAGGCACCGGCCAAAAAAGCTGCGGCGAAAAAGCCGGCTGCCAAGAAAAAGGCTGCTGACGAAGGCGAAGAGTAATCTGCCAATAGGCAGACCAAGTTGCAGCAAGGAGATTGCGGTTGATGATTGAAGAGCAGATGAACTCGCTTGTACCGATGGTGGTTGAACAGACCAGCCGCGGGGAACGGGCATATGACATCTTTTCCCGCCTGCTCAAAGAGCGGATCGTGTTCATCAATGGCCAGGTCCATGACGGCATGTCGTCATTGATTTGTGCCCAGCTACTGCATCTCGAATCGGAAAATCCGGACAAGGATATTTCGCTCTACATCAACTCGCCGGGCGGGGTGGTGACATCGGGTCTCGCGATTTACGATACAATGCAATATATTCGTTGTGATGTATCGACCGTATGTATGGGACAGGCTGCCTCGATGGGATCGCTTCTGTTGATGGCCGGTGCGAAGGGCAAGCGTTACAGCCTGCCCAATGCGCGGATCATGATCCATCAACCGTCGGGTGGTTTCCAGGGGCAGGCGTCGGATATCGAAATCCATGCCCGCGAAATTCTGGCTCTGCGCCATCGCTTGAACGAAATTTACGTCCAGCATACCGGGCGTGATCTTAAAACCATCGAAGATTCGATGGAGCGCGATAACTTTCTAACCCCTGATCAAGCCAAGGAATTTGGCCTGATTGATGAGGTGGTTACGTCGCGCCCCAAAGCGGAAAGCGATAAAAAAGACTAATATCGCTGTATCGGTGTAATTTGAAAACGCCCCGGTTTTATGGCCGGGGCGTTTTTTATGGCTTGCGTCGTTTCGCCCGAAAGTCCTAGACATGTAAGTTACAGGACGATGAAACAGGGGTTAGACGGAACATCTGACACTTGATGAACGTTTTGTTAACCAGACAGGCTTCACTTTTAGCCTGTCGATCCTATATCAAAGACATGGCCGCAAGCCGGAAGGGGCTGATTAATCGTTGAGATTGGTATGCTTTCCCGGCTAACATGGCGATAACAGATAACGTCAAACATCATTGGGGTTTGTATGAGCAAATCGAATAGCGGAGACTCCAAGAACACTTTGTACTGCTCTTTCTGTGGAAAGAGCCAGCATGAGGTGCGTAAGCTCATCGCCGGGCCGACTGTCTTCATCTGCGATGAATGCGTCGAACTGTGCATGGACATCATCCGCGAAGAGCACAAAACCCATCTTGTAAAATCCGCCGATGGGGTGCCTTCTCCGCAAGAGATTTGCAAGGTTCTCGATGATTACGTCATCGGTCAGAGCCATGCAAAGAAGGTATTGTCGGTGGCTGTTCACAACCACTACAAACGCCTGAACCATGCCAGCAAGAACGAAGACATCGAATTGGCAAAGTCAAACATCATGCTGGTTGGACCGACCGGTTGTGGCAAGACTTTGCTCGCCCAGACGCTCGCGCGGATTTTGGATGTTCCCTTCACAATGGCAGATGCCACAACCCTGACCGAAGCTGGTTATGTGGGTGAAGATGTTGAAAACATCATCCTGAAGCTTCTTCAGTCAGCAGATTATAATGTTGAACGGGCCCAGCGCGGCATCGTTTACATTGACGAAGTCGACAAGATTTCGCGTAAATCCGATAACCCGTCGATCACCCGTGACGTTTCGGGCGAGGGTGTACAGCAGGCCTTGCTGAAAATCATGGAAGGTACTGTTGCCTCTGTGCCGCCGCAGGGCGGTCGCAAGCACCCGCAGCAGGAATTCCTGCAGGTCGACACCACCAACATCCTGTTTATCGTTGGCGGTGCCTTTGCCGGGCTGGACAAGGTGATCTCGCAGCGTGGCAAAGGGGCTGGTATCGGCTTTGGCGCCGATGTGCGAAGCCCTGATGAGCGCCGTACAGGTGATGTGCTGCGCGCGGTTGAGCCGGAAGATCTTTTGAAATTCGGCCTTATCCCCGAATTCATTGGTCGGTTGCCGGTTCTGGCGACACTTGAAGATCTCGACGAGGAAGCCCTTGTCAAGATCCTGACCGAGCCGAAAAACGCGCTCAGCAAGCAGTATCAGCGTTTGTTCGACATGGAAGATGTCAAATTGACCTTCCAGGACGATGCGCTGGTGGCAATTGCCGGCAAGGCAATTGAACGCAAAACCGGTGCCCGTGGCCTGCGTTCGATCATGGAAGGCATTCTGCTTGATACCATGTTCGATCTGCCATCGATGGACAGTGTCGAGGAAATCGTCATCAGTCGCGATGTGGTTGAAGGCAAGGCCAAGCCGCTTTTGATCCATGCGCATCGCCGGACGGACGTTGAAAACAGTGCCTGATTGTTATTGCCGCGCGGGCACTATTGCAGCGCGGCAATAACGTCTTATCTATTGAGTATGTTCGCGTTGCTTTCGGGGCCTATTGCAGGACCGAGGTAACGTTTTGGCTCAAAATAGGGAATAGAACACATGGTCGAACTGGCACATGCTGATATCTACCCGGTCTTGCCGTTGCGCGACATTGTCGTGTTTCCGCATATGATCGTTCCGTTGTTTGTCGGCCGTGAAAAATCGGTTCGCGCACTTGAAGATGTGATGCGCGAAGACAAACAAATTCTTCTTGTTACCCAGAAAGACGCCGGTCTGGATGATCCTTCGGTAGATGATCTGTACCGGGTTGGCACCGTTGCGTCTGTATTGCAGTTGTTGAAGCTGCCAGACGGCACGGTAAAAGTTCTGGTTGAAGGCGGCAAACGCGCCCAGATTTCGGGTTTTGTCGATAATGCCGAATTTTTCCAGGCTTATGGTAGCATTCGCGATGAAGATGACGAAGATGAAAGCGAGCTTGAGGCCCTTTCACGGTCGGTCGTCACGCAGTTTGAGCAATATATCAAGCTGAACAAAAAGATTCCGCCTGAAGTGCTGGTGTCGGTCAACCAGATCGAAGAACCGGCCAAGCTGGCTGATACGGTTGCATCGCATCTTGCACTCAAGATTTCAGAAAAACAGGAACTGTTGGAAACCGGCTCGATTGCGGCCCGGCTTGAGCGGATTTTTGGCTTTATGGAATCTGAAATTGGCGTGTTGCAGGTTGAAAAGAAAATCCGCAACCGCGTCAAACGTCAGATGGAAAAAACCCAGCGCGAATATTATCTGAACGAGCAACTTAAAGCCATTCAGAAGGAACTGGGCGAGGGCGAAGACGGCAAGGATGAGGCATCCGAGCTGGAAGATAAGCTCAATAAAGCTAAAATGCCGAAGGAAGCCAAGGAAAAGGCCCAGGCGGAGCTTAAGAAGCTGCGCAACATGAGCCCGATGTCTGCCGAGGCAACGGTGGTGCGTAACTATCTCGACTGGATGGTTTCCATTCCGTGGAATAAGCGCACCAAAGTTTCACATGACTTGAAACAGGCCAAAAAAGTTCTCGATCAGGAACATTACGGTCTGGAGAAGGTCAAGGAACATATCCTTGAATATCTTGCTGTTCAGGCCCGTATCAAAAAAGTTAAAG
The DNA here is from genome assembly GCF_963976115.1 of uncultured Thalassospira sp. Taxonomy (GTDB): domain Bacteria; phylum Pseudomonadota; class Alphaproteobacteria; order Rhodospirillales; family Thalassospiraceae; genus Thalassospira. Next base: position 168,037 of record NZ_CAXBJJ010000008.1, on the reverse strand, counting down.
GCCCGATTCTGTGTCTGGTTGGCCCTCCCGGTGTTGGTAAAACCTCGCTTGGGAAATCTATGGCCAATGCGACCGGTCGTAACTTTATTCGCATGTCGCTGGGCGGTGTGCGCGATGAATCGGAAATTCGGGGTCATCGTCGGACCTATATCGGCTCGATGCCAGGCAAGATCATTCAGGGGATGAAGAAAGCAAAGTCTTCCAATCCTTTGTTCTTGCTTGATGAAATCGAGAAGATGGGCTCCGATTTCCGCGGTGATCCGGCGTCGGCTCTGCTTGAAGTGCTGGACCCTGAACAGAACTCGACCTTCAATGATCATTATCTTGAAGTCGACTATGATTTATCTGACGTGATGTTTGTGACCACGGCCAACAGCCTGCGGATGCAGCAGCCATTGCTGGACCGTATGGAGATCATCCGGATTTCGGGTTATACCGAAGATGAAAAGGTCGAAATCGCGAAACGCCACCTGATCCCCAAGCAGGTTGAAGCCAACGGTTTGAAGAAATCCGAATGGAGCATTTCGGATGAGGCCCTTCGCGATCTGATTCGCTATTACACCCGCGAAGCCGGTGTGCGTAGCCTTGAACGTGAACTGGCCCGTTTGGCCCGTAAGGCAACCAAGCGGATATTGATCGAAGGGTTGAAAACCGTCCGGGTGACACCGCGGACCCTGCCTAAATATGCCGGGATTCGTAAATTCCATTACGGTGAAACCGAAGGCGAAGACCAGGTTGGTGTTGTCACGGGCCTTGCCTATACGGAATTTGGCGGAGATTTGCTGCAAATCGAAGCCGTTACTGTGCCTGGCAAGGGCAACATGAAGACGACAGGCAAGCTCGGCGATGTCATGACAGAATCGATCCAGGCTGCGACATCTTTTGTCCGGTCGCGGGCGACGCAGTTTGGCATCAAACCCAGCTTGTTCCAGAAGCGCGATATTCACGTTCACGTGCCCGAAGGTGCGACACCAAAAGATGGCCCGTCAGCCGGTGTTGGCATGGTGACTTCTGTGGTGTCGATTCTGACCAGCAATCCGGTTCGCAAGGATGTTGCAATGACGGGCGAGATCACCTTGCGCGGGCGTGTACTTGCAATTGGTGGCCTGAAGGAAAAATTACTGGCTGCCATGCGGGGCGGTGTCAAAACGGTTCTTATTCCCAAAGATAATGAAAAGGACCTCGAAGACATTCCCGATAATGTGAAGCGCAATATGCGAATCATTCCGGTGTCTCATGTTGACGAGGTTTTGCATCATGCCTTGGTCAATCCGCTGGTGCCGATTGAGTGGGATGAAGAATCTGACAATGTGACGGTGAAGCCTAAAGAGGGCGAGGAATCGGAGATCGGTGGCGTTACAACCCACTGATCAACCGCAAAATCCGGGACTTTTGAGCAGGGACAGCATGGCTGTCCCTGCTTTTTTGTGGATAACTTTGCCCGGAATCGCTCAAGGCCAAAAGGGCTGCGCCTGTAAAGCCGAAAAAACAGCAAAAAAACTGCTGAAACGGCAGAAAACTGCGTCTCTCCGATTGACGGCATGTTGTCGACCTGCTTACATTGCGCCTGTAACAGGTTTGGGGCAAACCAAATTTCCTTATAACTCCGAACGTCCAATAAGGGGGCCAGGAAGTGAATAAAAACGATCTCGTTGGAAGTGTCGCTGCAAAAGCTGATCTGTCAAAAGCAGACGCTGCCAAAGCCGTTGATGCTGTATTCGATTCCATTACCGATTCTTTGAAATCAGGCGATGAAGTTCGTCTGGTTGGTTTCGGAACATTCGCCGTTGCTGCGCGTGCAGCTTCCAAAGGTCGCAATCCGCGTACCGGCGAAGAAATCGATATTCCGGCTTCTAAGCAGCCGAAATTCAAGGCTGGCAAAGGCCTTAAGGACTCCGTCAATTAATTTTGACTGTCTTTGAAAAAAAGTGCCGGTGACAGCGTCACCGGCATTGCAATTTAAAAAAAGCATGCTATGTTCCGCTCGCTTCCGCAAAACGGGGCACACAAAAAAGGGTGATTAGCTCAGCTGGTTAGAGCATCTCGTTTACACCGAGAGGGTCGGGAGTTCGAATCTCTCATCACCCACCATGATAAAGGCGCCCGAGCAGGGCGCCTTTATCTTTTGCGCAATCAACGAATTGCGACACAGATTTTTCCCGGGCCAAAATCCGCAATCACGATTTCCATGTTCTTGTCACTGTTTCGCATAATAGGGGCTGGTGCATGTATTGGCAGTCTGCAATCATCTTTCAGACCATCGTTGTTCCTGCTGTCAAATTGGGTTTGTTAATGTCGCTGCTTCTGTCGTTCTTATCATCTGCCACAAACATGTTTCGAGCCTTCGGGTTCCATGTATTCGCTGTTTGGCGGCGATATTTTACGGCTGGGCTGCTTCTGACGTCTCTTGCGGTGCTACAGAGCTGTTATTTGCCAGAGCAATTCGTGGCGGATTTGGAGCTGTCGCGCAATGGCGACTATCATTTTACCTATAAGGGGCAGTTGCGCCATGCCATGCTGGCCAAGGACCTGCTGGAAGGCAAAGTTAGCCCGGCAGATGAAAAACAGCGCGCAGCGCAGATTTTAGACGATCTTGAACGTGATACCGCTTTTGGGCCGTCGAGTTACGCCGGGCGGGGCGTGTTTAATGTCAGTTATGATCGCCGTGGTAATATTATGCAGGAAAGAACATTTAACTTTGTGCGCCGAAACTCCCGAATCCTGCAAATGCTCTATCACGAGAGAAGTCAGACAGTTGAAGTGCGCGGCGGTTCGGTGCCTGTGCAATATCTCGATACTTTATCGGCGATGGGATATGTGCCTAACGGAACGATCACTGTCCGAACCAATGTTCATGTTCGACGCGACAATGCCGGCACCCGCAACACGGTTGATGATGAAACGACTCTAGAATGGGTCATTAACAAACTTGGCGAACCTGCGCTTATTTTGATCCTTGGCTGATACCGCGCCGGATCGCATATCATGCTGTTGATGCGCATGGCATTAACGCCGGAAAATTCCGGGTAGGGGCGGCGGGGCAGGCGGCACGACCAGCCCTTAAACACCTTTTATGCAATTTCGGCGCATAAAAAACCCGCCAGACCCCATGGTTGGCGGGTTTTGTCATCGTTATACAGCGCTGTTTGGTTAATAAACCATTTCGTCTTCGCCGCCGCCTTCCGAGATCACGATCTGGCCTTGCGATGCCAGTTCCTTTGCCAGTTGCACAATCATCATCTGGCATTCTTCGACGTCGGCAAGGCGAACCGGACCCAGCGCATCCATATCTTCGCGCATCATCTTGCCAGCACGTTCGGACATATTTTTGAAGAACAGGTCCCGCATGGCATCGGTCGATCCCTTGAGCGCAAGGGCGAGCTTGTCTTTTTCCACCTGGCGGAGCAGGGACTGAACGCCGTTATTGTCAAGACGGGCGAGATCTTCAAAGGTGAACATCAGAGCCTTGATCTTTTCGGCAGAGTCGCGGTTACGTTCTTCAAGGGCGGTCAGGAAGCGATCCTGACTTTGGCGATCAAGGCTGTTGAAAATATCGGCCATCAGCTCGTGATTGTCCCCACGAGATCCGCGCGCCAGGTTCGACATAAATTCGGTGCGCAGCGTTTTTTCGATATTATCAAGAACCTCTTTCTGGACGGCTTCCATGCGCAGCATTCGCATGATGACTTCCATCGAGAAATTTTCTGGCAACAGCGACAATACAGCCGCCGAGTGCGTTGATTTCAGTTTTGAGAGAACAACGCCAACTGTCTGCGGGTATTCGTTTTTCAGGTAATTTGCGAGGACGGCCTCGTTCACGTTGTTGAGCTTGTCCCACATGGTGCGACCGGCCGGGCCGCGGATTTCTTCCATGATATTGTTAACGCGGTCTTCCGGCAGAACTTTTGTCAGCAACCGTTCCGTCGTATCGAACGAGCCGACAAGCGACCCGGTCGAGGACAGTTGGTCTGCAAATTCGACAAAAAGACGCTCTACGATGTTGGAACTGATGGTTCCAAGACTGGACATCGTTTGCGAGATTTCCTTGATTTCTTCGTCATCCATCAATGCGAACATCTTGGAGGCGTGTTCTTCCCCCAGTGCCAGCATCAGGATCGCCGCTTTTTCCTGTCCAGAAAGCGACCGGTATTCTTCTTTAACGCGCCCCACGTAAAGCCCACTCCGTCAGCAATTCCAGATCCGGTTCAAAATAACCTATCCACGTGAAGGATACGTTACGACCAGTGATTAATTCTATAAGGCCTAAGTGCGTGTATGGAAAGACCTCTAGCATGCCGCACTGCCAGACAAATTGACATAACAGGGCGTCCTGCGCAAAAAAACGCTGAAGTTTTTCGTTAAAGGCGATCAGCTTGCGCCAAAATCACGACACAGTTGAAAGCGTTGCTATCAGCTTGACTTCGCTTGGGGGCTGGTCTAACAAGAGCACGCCAATGGATGGTCGTTTGGGGGCGTAGCTCAGTTGGTTAGAGCGCCGGCCTGTCACGCCGGAGGTCGCGGGTTCAAGTCCCGTCGCTCCCGCCAATCCGATTATCGTCTGTTTTCTTTCTTGGGCGCTGCGTCTTTCCTGCCCGTGCTCCTTTTGCTGCTCCGCAACAATCTGGACTGCGTTCGCGACGTTCGGCTGACCTGAAATTGACTGCAGATGGCAAAAAAGTTTAGAAAAGTGTCAGGCTTGGCGAGGTGGCAACACATTTCCGGGGCTGGTACTTGTGTGGTGCATACGTTACTGTGTGCACTTACGGGCTAGGTGGGGACCTGGTCGGGTTCTGGTTAGACCTGTTCTTGAGAGGTCAGAGAGATGCAAGAGCTTCTTTCGGAATATCTTCCGATCCTGATTTTCATCGGGATTGCCGTCGGCCTGTCGGCGGTTATCATCATCGCTTCGCTGGTTCTGGCCAAGCAGGCCCCGGATGCTGAAAAGCTGTCTGCCTATGAGTGCGGCTTTTCTCCATTCGAAGATGCTCGCATCAAGTTTGATGTTCGCTTCTACCTGGTCGCAATCTTGTTCATCATTTTCGATCTGGAAGTTGCCTTCCTGTTTCCGTGGGCGGTGACGCTTGGCGAAATCGGAACATTCGGCTTCCTGTCGATGGTTGTTTTCCTGGCAGTGCTGACAGTCGGCTTTGTCTATGAATGGAAGAAGGGAGCTCTGGAATGGGAGTGAGCACCAATACAGGCGCCCCTTTGGCCCCTGGTCACGATCAGGATGCGTTGCTTAAGGGCGTGTTTGACGAGATGAATGACAAGGGCTTTGTCCTTGCCAGTCTCGATAAACTCGCAACCTGGGCCAGCACCGGGTCGATGTGGCCAATGACCTTTGGTTTGGCCTGTTGTGCTGTTGAAATGATGCATGCGGCTGCGGCGCGTTATGACATGGACCGTTACGGTGTTGTGTTTCGCCCCAGCCCGCGTCAGTCAGACGTCATGATTGTTGCCGGTACGTTGACCAACAAGATGGCACCGGCATTGCGCAAGGTTTACGACCAGATGGCCGAACCGCGCTGGGTTATCTCGATGGGCTCGTGCGCCAATGGCGGCGGGTATTATCACTATTCCTATTCGGTGGTGCGCGGTTGTGACCGTGTTGTTCCGGTTGACATTTATGTCCCCGGTTGTCCGCCGACAGCCGAGGCGCTGATTTACGGTATTTTGCAGTTGCAAAAGAAAATCCGCCGTACCGGTGTCCTGTCACGCTGATCCGAGAGTAGGGGGCTAGCATGAGCGAATTGCTCAGCGATAACAGCGTCGCGCTGAAAGATCTGAAAGATCTTTTAAAGGCGCATTTTGGCGCAGATGTTATTGATACGGCGTACCGCTATGGCGAGTTAACCGTCGTCGTTAAACGCGAATCAATTACGAATGTTCTGACATTCCTGCGTGATGACGCGGGTTGTCTTTTCAAGCAGCTTATCGATATCTGCGGGGTTGATTACCCGGAACGCACCGAGCGTTTTGAGGTTGTCTACCACCTGTTGTCGCTCAAGCATAACCTGCGCATCCGCGTCAAGGTTACCACGGACGAAGAAACACCGGTTCCGACTGCGGTTGGCGTGTTTAATGCCGCCAACTGGTTCGAGCGCGAAACCTGGGATATGTATGGCGTGTTTTTCGCCGGTCACCCTGATCCGCGCCGCATCCTGACCGATTACGGTTTCGAAGGCCATCCGCTGCGCAAAGATTTCCCGCTGACAGGCTATGTTGAAGTTCGTTATGACGACGAGCAGAAACGCGTCGTCTACGAGCCGGTGAAACTGGTGCAGGATTTCCGTAACTTTGATTTCGAAAGCCCATGGGAAGGGATGCAAAGCATTCTTCCGGGCGACGAAAAGGCGGAGGGCAACGCCTGATGTCCGAACAAAAAATTAAAAACATGACCCTTAATTTCGGCCCGCAGCACCCTGCGGCGCACGGGGTTTTGCGACTTGTTCTTGAAATGGACGGCGAAGTTATCGAGCGTGCCGATCCGCATATCGGGCTGCTGCATCGCGGCACCGAAAAGCTGATCGAATATAAGACCTACATGCAGGCAACACCATACTTTGATCGCCTTGACTATGTTGCGCCGATGAATCAGGAGCACGCCTTCTGTCTGGCAATTGAAAAGCTGATGGGGGTCGAGGTTCCGAAACGCGCACAGTATATCCGTGTTCTTTACGCGGAAATCGGGCGTATTTTGAACCACATTCTGAACCTGACCACGTTCGCTCTTGACGTCGGGGCCATGACGCCGCTGCTGTGGGGATTCGAAGAACGTGAAAAACTCATGGAATTCTATGAGCGGGTTTGCGGCGCGCGTCTTCACGCAAACTATTTCCGCCCGGGTGGCGTTGCGGCAGATTTGCCAGCAGGCCTGCTCGAGGATATTTCAGCCTGGGTTGATCAGTTCCCGAAATTCGTCAAAGACTTTGACCGGGTTCTGACGGGCAACCGTATCTTCAAGCAGCGTGCTGTGGGTATTGGTGCGGTGAGCGCGGAAGAAGCATTTGACTGGGGCTTTACCGGGCCGAACATTCGTGCATCGGGTATTGCCTGGGATTTACGTAAATCCCAGCCTTACGATTCGTACGAAGATTTTGATTTCGACATTCCGGTTGGCAAACACGGCGACGTCTATGACCGTTACCTGGTCCGTTTCGAAGAAATGAACCAGTCCTTGCGGATCATGCGCCAGGTTATCGACAAGATGCCTGACGGGCCGGTGATTGTTCAAAATAACAAAGTGGCCCCGCCTGCACGCGCCGATATGAAGCGTTCGATGGAAGCCCTTATTCATCACTTCAAGCTGTTTACCGAAGGCTTCCACGTTCCGGCTGGCGAATGCTATGCCGCGGTTGAAGCGCCCAAAGGCGAATTTGGCGTGTTCCTGGTGTCGGACGGATCAAACCGTCCGTATCGCTGCAAAATTCGCGCCCCGGGATTTGCCCACCTGCAAGGCATGGATTTCATGTCGAAGGGTCATATGTTGGCGGACGTTGTCGCCAATATCGGTTCGCTTGACATTGTTTTCGGTGAGATTGACCGATGAGCCATTTAAGAAGACCAGCTCCCCGCGAGCTTCAGCCGACCAGTTTCGCGTTTACACCCGAAAACATGGAAAAGGCGAAAAAGATCATCGCCAAATATCCGGAAGGTCGCCAACAAAGCGCAACCATGCCGCTTCTCGATCTGGCCCAGCGTCAGACCGAAGGCAACTGGGTGCCGACCGTTGCCATGGATTATATTGCCGACATGCTCGATATGCCGGCAATCCGGGTCTATGAAGTTGCAACCTTCTACACCATGTATAATCTCGCGCCTGTCGGGCAGAACTTTATTCAGGTGTGTACCACAACGCCGTGCTGGCTGCGTGGATCGTCGGACGTTGTTAAGATGTGCAAGGATGAACTTGGGATCGGTATCGGTGAAACCACCGCAGACGGCAAGTTTACCCTGATCGAAGTCGAATGCCTTGGCGCCTGTGTCAATGCCCCGATGATGCAGATTAACGACGACTATTACGAAGATCTGACCGGTGAAACCACCAAGAGCATCCTTGATACGCTCAAACGTGGTGAAAAACCCAAAGTGGGGCCGCAAAGCGGTCGTCGCGGGTGTGAGCCGATTGATGGTCCCAAGGTTCTGAAAGCATTCTGTGGCTGCGGTGCCGCAGATCAGGCTGCTGAACCCAAAGACGGGGAGGCCTGATATGTTGCAAGACAAGGATCGCATTTTTACCAATCTCTATGGTTTCCAGGATTTTGGTCTGAAAGCGGCGCAAGGGCGTGGAAATTGGGACGGTACGAAGGGACTGCTCGACAAGGGGCAGGACTGGATTATCGACGAAATGAAGGCATCGGGTATGCGCGGCCGTGGCGGCGCAGGCTTCCCGACCGGTCTGAAATGGTCGTTTATGCCCAAGGAGTCGGACGGTCGCCCGCATTACCTGGTTGTGAATGCCGACGAAGGCGAGCCGGGCACCTGCAAAGACCGCGAAATTATGCGTAACGACCCGCACACCCTGGTAGAAGGGTGCCTGTTGGCCAGTTTTGCGATGCGGGCCCATGCGGCTTATATTTATATTCGCGGTGAGTTTTACCACGAAGCATCCAACCTGCAGCGCGCCATTGACGAAGCCTATGACGCGGGCCTGATTGGCAAAAATGCCTGCGGTTCGGGTTGGGACTTTGACCTGTATTTGCATCTTGGTGCGGGTGCTTATATTTGCGGTGAAGAAACGGCCCTGATCGAAAGCCTTGAAGGCAAAAAAGGTCAGCCCCGTCTGAAGCCGCCATTTCCGGCCAATGCCGGTCTGTATGGGTGCCCGACCACGGTGAACAATGTCGAATCGATCGCGGCTGTTCCCGAAATTTTGCGGCGTGGCGGCGCATGGTTTTCCAGTTTTGGCCGTGAAAAGAACCACGGTACGAAACTGTTTGCCATTTCCGGCCATGTCGAAAAGCCCTGCACCGTTGAAGAAGCCATGGGCATTCCGCTGCGCGAACTGATTGAGCGTCATTGTGGTGGTGTTCGTGGCGGTTGGGACAATTTGCTGGCGGTTATTCCTGGCGGCTCATCTGTTCCGGTTCTGACCAAGGATGTCTGCGATGATGTCCTGATGGATTTCGACGCACTGCGTGAAGTTGGGTCGGGGCTTGGCACTGCGGCTGTTATCGTGATGGACAAGTCAACGGACATTGTTTACGCGATCGCGCGCCTTTCCGAATTTTACAAACATGAAAGTTGTGGTCAGTGTACCCCGTGCCGTGAAGGTACGGGCTGGATGATGCGCATGATGCAGCGCATGGTTCGCGGCGAGGCCACACTCGATGAAATCGACCTTTTGTGGGACGTGACCAAACAGGTCGAAGGCCACACCATTTGTGCGCTTGGGGATGCCGCCGCATGGCCGATCCAGGGTTTGATCCGCAATTTCCGTCCCGAAATGGAACGGCGGATCAAGGAATATCGCGCACGGATCGCGGCCTGAGAGAGGCCTGTTGAGAGGGATTGAGACATGCCGAAACTGACAGTTGACGGTATCGAAGTCGAAGTAGAAGCCGGAGCGACAGTTCTTCAGGCTTGTGAAGAAGCGGGAAAGGAAATTCCCCGTTTCTGTTATCACGAGCGCCTGTCGATTGCCGGTAACTGCCGCATGTGCCTGGTGGAAATGGAACGTGCGCCGAAGCCGGTTGCGTCCTGTGCCATGCCTGCGGCTGATGGAATGGTCATTAAAACGGATTCCGACCTTGTTAAAAAGGCACGCAATGGCGTGATGGAATTTCTGCTGATTAACCATCCGTTAGATTGCCCGATTTGCGACCAGGGCGGCGAATGTGACCTTCAGGACCAGGCAATGGCCTATGGTTTTGATTCTTCGCGTTACACGGAAAAGAAACGTGCGGTTAAGGACAAGGAACTGGGGCCGATCGTGAAAACGGTCATGACCCGTTGTATCCATTGCACCCGTTGTGTTCGTTTCTCTGAAGAAGTCGCCGGTGTAGGCACCATGGGGGCGGTTTACCGTGGCGAAGATACCGAGGTCGGACCTTACATTGAAGCGTCGATCAATTCGGAGCTTTCGGGAAACCTGATTGATTTGTGCCCGGTGGGTGCTTTGACCTCGAAACCCTATGCGTTTACGGCGCGTCCTTGGGAATTGAAGAAAACCGATAGCGTCGATGTGATGGACGCGGTCGGTTCAAATATTCGCATTGATAGCCGTGGGTCCGAAGTTCTGCGTGTTCTGCCGCGCCTGAACGAAGACGTGAACGAAGAGTGGATTTCGGATAAAACGCGCTACGCCATTGATGGTCTGAAACGTCAACGCCTTGACCGTCCTTATGTTCGTGTGAACGGCAAACTGGCAGCTGCCAGCTGGGACGAAGCTTTTGCTGCGATCAAGGCGACGGTTTCCGGGCTTGATGGTAAAAAGATTGCGGCGCTTGCCGGGGATACCGTCGATTGCGAATCCATGACCGCATTGAAGGACTTGATGGGCAAACTTGGCACATCAAACCTTGATTGCCGTCAGGATGGCGCGAAGATTGGCGGGCCTCGCGCGTCCTATATCTTTAATTCGACCATTGCCGGGATCGAAGAAGCGGATGCCTGCCTGATCGTGGGGGCCAATCTTCGGGCCGAAGCGCCGATTATCAATTCTCGCTTACGCAAACGCTGGCGCATGACGGCGGGTGATTTCCGTCTTGCCCTAATTGGCGAGAATTGGGACCCGACCTTCAAACATGATTATCTTGGTGCCGGTCCGGAAACGCTGACCGAAATCCTGGATGGTAAAAATGACTTTGCCAAAGTTCTCGAATCGGCCGCCAAACCCATGATTATTCTGGGTATGGGGGCGTTGAGTCGCGAAGATGGCGATGCTGTTTTGGCAACCGCCCGTGCGATTGCCGATAAATACGGCATGGTGAGTGGCGAGTGGAACGGCTTTAACGTTTTGCATACCGCAGCGGCCCGGGTTGGCGGCCTTGATCTTGGCTTTGTGCCGGGCGAGGGCGGCCTGTCGACCACCGAGATTCTCGATGGTGCGGCCAAGGGTGATGTTGAATTCGTTTATCTGCTTGGTGCCGATGAACTCGACATGTCCAAGCTTTCCAAGGCTTTCGTGGTTTATCAGGGGTGCCTTGGTGATGCCGGTGCCCAGGTCGCCGATGTTATTCTTCCCGGTGCGGCCTACACTGAAAAGAACGGGACCTACGTTAATACCGAAGGTCGTGTGCAATATGGTTGGCGCGCAGTATTCCCGGTTGGGGATGCCCGCGAAGACTGGAAGATCGTTCGTGCGCTGTCAGCCAGCCTTGGCCTGACCTTGCCTTATGATAACATTGAAGCAGTTCGGACCCGCATGGTTGAAATCAACGATGTCTTCGGCGCTGTTAATGTTCCGCGTAAAGCGGCATGGGGCGATTTCGGGAAGGCGGGTGTGATGAAGTCGGAAGGCTTTGCTTCGCCGGTTCGCAATTTTTACATGACCGACCCGATCAGCCGGGCATCGGTGACGATGGCAAAATGTACTGAAGCCTTCGTCAAGGATGCGGCTGCCGGAAAGGTTGCCTGAGTTCGGGAACGGGCGGCGGGGAACCGTCGCCTTCTCTCGCTAGGGGGTGTCCCGATGACGGGACCAAACGCAAAAGATACGGTTTGACCGATGGAACTTCTTTGGGACGGATATATTCAGCCAGGAATTTGGATCGTCGCTAAAATCTTGGTGATCGTGCTTCCCTTGCTGATTGCTGTTGCCTATCTCACCTATGCAGAACGCAAGGTGATTGGCGCGATGCAAATGCGCAAAGGCCCGAACGTTGTTGGGCCTTTCGGCCTGTTGCAGCCACTGGCGGACGGCCTGAAGCTGTTTTTGAAGGAAACGGTCATTCCGACCAGTGCCAACAAGGCGGTGTTTCTTATTGCACCGATGTTGACCTTCATTCTCGCCCTTATTGCCTGGGCCGTGATCCCGTTTGGCGAAGGACTGGTGGTTTCCAACCTTAATGTTGGCATTCTTTACCTGTTCGCTATTTCGTCACTGGGTGTCTATGGCATCGTGATGGCCGGGTGGGCTTCAAACTCCAAATACGCTTTTCTGGGTGCGTTGCGCTCAGCTGCGCAGATGGTGTCGTATGAAATTTCGATCGGCTTGATCATTATTTCGGTTCTGTTGACCACCGGGTCGCTGAACCTTTCCGACATTGTTCATGCGCAGTCTGGCGGTATCTGGCACTGGAACTTCATCTATCATCTGCCGATGTTCGTGATTTTCATTGTGTCGATCCTTGCGGAAACAAACCGCGCCCCGTTTGACCTTCCTGAAGCGGAAGCCGAACTGGTGTCGGGTTATAACGTTGATTATTCGGCGATGACCTTTGCGCTGTTTTTCCTCGGCGAATACGCCAACATGATTTTGATGAGCGCGCTTTGCGCAACCCTGTTCCTGGGCGGGTGGCAGGCGCCGTTGCCATTCCTGGATTTCATTCCCGGTCCGTTGTGGCTCATCATCAAGATCTGTATGGTTCTGTTCATTTTCCTCTGGGTACGTGCGACTTTCCCGCGTTATCGCTATGACCAGCTGATGCGTCTGGGCTGGAAGATTTTCCTGCCGCTGTCATTTGCATGGGTCATGCTGGTTGCCACGTTCCTGGTCGTTTTCGACAAAATCCCGGCCTGATCGCCGCGCATCGGCAAGAGAGAGGTAAACGATGTCATTTATAGATCGGACGGCCCGGAGTTTCCTGCTGGTGGAACTACTTTCCGGTATGGCGCTCACCTTCAAATATATGTTCAAGCCGAAGGTGACGCTGAATTATCCGTATGAAAAAGGTCCGCTAAGCCCGCGTTTCCGTGGCGAACATGCCTTGCGCCGTTATCCGAATGGAGAAGAGCGCTGCATCGCATGCAAGTTGTGCGAAGCCATCTGTCCGGCACAGGCGATCACCATCGAGGTGGAGCCCCGCGTGGACGGGTCTCGTCGTACAACGCGTTACGACATTGATATGACGAAATGCATCTATTGCGGTTTCTGCGAGGAAGCCTGCCCGGTGGATGCAATCGTTGAAGGTCCGAACTTTGAGTTCGCAACCGAAAACCGCGAGGAGCTTCTCTATGATAAAGACAAGCTTCTTGAAAATGGCGAGCGTTGGGAAGCCGAGCTTGCTGCACGATTGGAGGCAGACGCACCTTATCGGTAAGTGTCGCGTCTGATCGTTTGGAAAAAGTTCATGGATCGCCTTCCGCCGCTTGCGGATGCGTTTCGCCAAGGGGGTACCTTATGGTCGTACAGGCTTTGGCTTTTTATCTGTTTGCCATTATCGCAGTTATCTCTGCCGCCATGGTGGTAACTGTTCGCAACCCGGTTCATTCGGTGTTGTTTCTTATTCTGACGTTTTTCAACGCTGCCGGGCTGTTTGTCCTGTTGGGCGCTGAATTTCTCGCCATGCTTCTGGTTGTTGTCTATGTCGGCGCAATCGCAGTTCTGTTCATGTTCGTCGTCATGATGCTCGACATTAACTTTGTCGAAATGCGTGAAGGCTTTCTGAGCTATCTGCCGATTGGTGTTCTGGTTGCTGCCGTGTTGTTTGTTGAACTGGCCTTTGTTGGTGGCGGTTGGGTTATGACGGATGCCAAAATGGCGGCCATTGCCCAGCCGGTTCCGGTCGGGGTCAACAATGTCAATGCGCTCGGTTTGCTGCTTTATACCGACTACGCCTATATCTTCCAGGCTGCCGGTCTGGTGTTGTTGACAGCAATGATCGGCGCAATCGTTCTGACCCTGCGTCATCGTGAAGGTGTCCGTCGCCAGAATATTTCCCAGCAGGTCCAGCGCCAGCGCGCCGAGACCCTTGAAATCAAAAAAGTACCGGTCGGTAGGGGGATCTGATGGAAATCGGACTTGCTCATTACCTGACTGTCGCCGCCATCCTGTTTACCCTTGGGATTTTCGGTATCTTTATGAACCGGAAGAACGTCATCATCATCATGATGTCGATCGAACTGATGCTGCTGGCAGTCAATATTAACTTTGTCGCTTTTTCGTCCTTTCTGGGCGATCTGGTCGGCCAGGTTTTCACCATCTTTGTCTTGACGGTCGCGGCAGCAGAAGCTGCGATTGGCCTTGCGATCCTGGTGGTTTATTTCCGTAACCGTGGCACGATCGCGGTTGAAGACATCAACATGATGAAGGGGTAAGGCACAGATATGTACGCTCTGATCGTTTTCCTACCCCTTATCGCAGCTATCATTGCTGGTTTGATCACCCTTGTCGGGGCGATGAAAACGGCCAATGCACCTGCTGCCCATGATGATCATCATCACGGTGTCTCGACCTCCGATCGTTTGTCGCAGCTTGTAACTGTGGCGGGCGTGGTAATCGCGGCGGCCTTGTCGGTCTCGGCCTTTATTGATGTCGCCCTGAACGGCAACCCGGTAACGCTTGATCTGTTCACCTGGATCAGTTCAGGTGACTTCACGGCGAACTGGTCGTTGCGGTTTGATACGCTGACCTGCGTGATGCTGATTGTTGTCACCGGTGTGTCGTCGATGGTTCATATCTATTCCATCGGCTATATGTCGCATGACCCCGACAAACCCCGTTTTATGGCTTATCTCAGCCTGTTTACCTTTGCCATGCTGATGCTGGTAACGGCAGACAATCTGATCCAGCTGTTTTTCGGTTGGGAAGGCGTTGGTCTTGCATCCTATTTGCTGATTGGTTTCTGGTATTCAAAACCGTCGGCATCCTCAGCGGCGATCAAGGCGTTCCTGGTTAACCGTGTTGGTGACTTTGGCTTTGCCCTGGGTATCTTTGCTGTCTATGTGCTGTTTGGCACGGTGCAGTTCGATACAATCTTTGCCAATGCTGAAGATGTTTCCGGTGCGACGCTGATGTTCCTGGGGCATGACTTCTCGGCCCTGAACATTGCAACCTTCCTGCTGTTTATCGGTGCGATGGGTAAATCGGCCCAGCTTGGCCTGCATACCTGGTTGCCCGATGCGATGGAAGGTCCGACCCCGGTTTCAGCCCTTATCCACGCGGCAACGATGGTGACGGCCGGTGTCTTCATGGTCGCGCGTTTGTCGCCGATCTTTGAATATGCCGAAACGACCCTGGCCATTGTTACAGTTGTCGGTGCGACCACGGCGTTCTTTGCCGCGACCATCGGTTGCGTCCAGAACGACATCAAACGCGTGATTGCCTATTCAACCTGTTCGCAACTTGGCTATATGTTCTTTGCGTGCGGCGTTTCGGCCTATAGCGCGGGCGTGTTCCACCTGATGACGCACGGTTTTTTCAAGGCTTTGTTGTTCCTCAGTGCCGGTTCGGTCATTCATGCCATGTCCGATGAACAGGATATGCGCAAGATGGGCGGCATCTGGAAAATGGTTCCGCTGACCTTTGGCGTGATGGTGATCGGCACGCTGGCCATTACCGGTGTTCCGGGCCTGGCGGGTTATTATTCCAAGGATATGATCATTGAAAGCGCCTTTGCGGCACATACCAGTGTCGGGACCTACGCTTTCTGGATGGGTATCATTGCGGCCTTCATGACGTCGTTCTATAGCTGGCGTTTGATTTTCATGACCTTTTTTGGTGCCCCGCGTGCGGATGAACGCACCATGGCACATGTTCATGAAAGCCCGGCAGTTATGACGGTTCCGTTGCTGTTCCTGGCTGTGGGTGCGATTTTCGCAGGCTGGTTTGCGGTTAACTGGTTTGGTGGCAATTACGAAGAAATGCTGTCGTTCTGGAACGGTGCGATCTTTGTTGCTGAAAACCACCAGGCTCTTGAACAGTCACACCATGTTCCCGAGTGGGTCAAAATGGCACCGTTTGTTGCCATGATGCTTGGCCTGGCTTTGGCAGTGCTGATGTATCGTCTGGTGCCGTCGCTGCCGCGGACTGTTGCGAATACCTTTAACGGTATTTACCGCTTCTTGTTGAACAAATGGTATTTCGACGAGCTGTATAACGCGATCTTCGTCAAGCCTGCCTTTGCTTTGGGCCGTGGCTTTTGGAAGGCGGGCGATGGCGCCCTGATCGACGGTGTTGGTCCGGACGGTGTTGCCGCAGCATGTCGCAATATTGCACGGCGTGTCAGCGCTTTGCAGAGCGGCTTCGTCTATCACTATGCCTTTGCCATGCTAATCGGCATTGCGGCCTTGGTGTCTTACACAATCTGGAAGATGGGTTAACGGGCGATGAGTGATTGGCCAATTCTTTCGATCATCACTTTTTTACCGCTGCTGGGGGCATTCTTTATCCTCCTGATCCGCGGTGAAGAAGCGAATGTCGCCCGCAATTCGCGCTGGGTCGCGCTGTGGACGTCTGGATTTACTTTCCTGGCATCACTGATGCTGTGGATCAACTTTGATACAACAACCGCAAACTTCCAGTTCGTCGAAAAGGCGGAGTGGATGCCGGGCCTTAATGTGTCCTATCACATGGGTGTTGACGGTATTTCGGTTCTGTTTGTCATCCTCGCAACGTTCCTGACCCCGATCTGCATCCTTTCCGCATGGGAATCTGTTCAGAAACGGGTCAAGGAATACATGATCGCGTTCCTGGTTCTTGAAACCATGATGGTCGGCATGTTCAGTTCACTTGATGCCATGCTGTTCTACATCTTCTTTGAAGGTGTGCTGATCCCGATGTTTATCATCATTGGTGTCTGGGGCGGACCGCGCCGTGTATATGCAGCATTCAAGCTGTTCCTTTATACGTTGCTGGGTTCTGTTCTGATGCTGGTCGCATTGATGGCGATGTATTTCGACGCCGGCACCAGCGACATTCCGACTTTGATGACACATACCTTCAGCTATCAGGCCCAGCTTTGGATGTGGCTTGCTTTCTTTGCGTCCTTTGCCGTCAAGGTGCCGATGTGGCCTGTCCACACATGGTTGCCTGACGCGCATGTGGAAGCGCCGACAGCAGGTTCGGTTATTCTGGCTGGCGTGCTGTTGAAAATGGGGGGGTATGGTTTCCTGCGGTTCTCACTGCCGATGTTGCCGCTGGCCTCGGAAACTTTTGCGCCGCTGATTTTCACCCTGTCGATCATTGCCATTATCTATACATCCCTTGTGGCTTTGGCGCAGGAAGACATGAAAAAGCTGATCGCTTATTCCTCTGTCGCGCATATGGGTATTGTCACGGTGGGTGCCTTTACGTTCAACCAGCATGGCCTTGAAGGTTCGATCTTTCAAATGCTGAGCCACGGTGTTGTATCGGGCGCATTGTTCCTGTGTGTTGGTGTGGTTTATGACCGCATGCATACCCGCGAAATTGATGCCTATGGTGGCCTTGTTCACCGCATGCCGGGATATGCCGTAACGTTCATGTTCTTTACCATGGCGTCGGTTGGTTTGCCGGGGACGGGTGGTTTTGTGGGCGAAGTGCTGACACTTCTTGGTGCCTTTGAAGCCAATACCTGGGTTGCTTTCTTTGCTTCCACCGGCCTGATCCTTGGTGCAGCATATGCGCTTTATCTCTATCGCCGGATTGTTTTCGGGGCCCTGACCAAGGAAAACCTCAAAAACATCCTCGATATGAGCCCGCGCGAGTGGCTGTTGTTTGCACCGCTGATTGTTGTGGTTTTGTGGATGGGCATCTATCCAAGCTCGTTCCTCGACATCATGCATGTATCGGTTCTGCATTTGGTCAACCAAGTTGAAACGGCGCAGGCCGCTGCGGCAAATGCCGCGCAGCTTGCGGCGAATTAAGGGGAATGAACATGGGAGATTCTATGCTCAACCTCGGGGTAGCATTGCCCGAAATTTTTATGGCGGTAGCTTCGCTTGCGTTGCTGATGCTGGGTGTTTTTACCGGTAAGGACCGTTCGTTCCGGACGGTCTCCTGGGCGGCTGTCGGTGCAATGGTCATCGCCCTGATCCTTGTGATCACGGGCGAGGGTGGTGCTGCATTTTCCGGTCAGTTTGTGGCTGATCCGTTTGCGCGTTTCTGTAAGGTTCTGATCCTTGTCGGGGCCGCTCTTGGCGTGATCATGTCGATGAAGTTCGCGGAACGCGAACGGATGGCACGTTTTGAATTCCCGATCCTGCTGATGCTCGCGACCCTTGGCATGATGGCGATGGTGTCGGCTTCCGACATGATGTCGCTTTATGTCGGTCTCGAACTTCAAAGCCTGGCGCTTTATGTTGTTGCGGCCATTCGTCGTGATACCGTACGCGCTACTGAATCGGGTTTGAAATACTTTGTTCTGGGTTCCATCGCATCGGGCATGCTGCTTTATGGCATGTCAATGGTTTATGGCTTTACCGGATCGACCAATTTTGCTGTCATCAGCGATGCGGTCAGCAATGGTGGCCTGTCGGTCGGAACTCTGGTTGGTCTGGCATTTATTTTCGCCGGTTTGTGCTTCAAGGTGTCGGCCGCACCGTTCCATATGTGGACGCCGGACGTTTACGAAGGCGCACCGACTCCGGTCACGGCGTTTTTTGCCGTTGCCCCGAAAATTGCCGGTCTGGCCTTGTTCATGCGCGTTGCCCTTGGCCCGTTTGCCAATGTCGTGGCCGACTGGCAGCAGATCATTATTCTGGTTTCCATCCTGTCGATGGTTTGGGGCTCGTTTGCTGCTCTGCGCCAGAACAATATCAAACGTCTGATGGCTTATTCATCTATCGGCCATGTTGGTTTCGCTCTTGTTGGTCTGGCCGCAGGGACCGAAGCGGGTGTGCAGGCCGTGCTGGTGTATCTTGGCATCTATCTGGTGATGAATATCGGTACCTTCGCCGTGATCCTGTCGATGCGTCGTCATGACCGGATGGTCGAAGAAATTGCCGACCTGTCGGGCTTGTCGCGGACCAAACCCCTGATGGCTGCTGTTGCCGCAATTTTGATGTTCTCGATGGCCGGTATTCCGCCGCTCGCCGGGTTCTTTGGGAAGTTCTATGTGTTCAAGGCAGCCGTTGATTCCGGTTTGATTTCCCTGGCGGTGATCGGGCTTGTGACCTCTGTTGTCAGTGCATATTATTATTTGCGCGTGATCAAGGTCATGTATTTCGATGAACCGGTCGAAGGGTTTGATCGTAACGGGACCGAACTTAATGTTATCATGGCGGTTGCCACCATCATTATCCTGATTTTCGTGTTCTTTCCGAACCCGTTGACCGATAGTGCTGCCGTTGCGGCATCTGCCTTGTTCGGACAGTGATATGATGGATCCTGTCGTATGTCTTCCTGCTGGATATGTTTTGCATTTCCATGAAGTCATCGACAGTACCAATGAAGAGGCCAAACGCCTCGGAGATAAGGGCGCCCCAAGTGGCGCCCTTATTTGGGCCCGGCGTCAACAATCCGGACGCGGGCGCCGCGGGCGGGAATGGAAATCGTCGGTTGGCAATTTGTTTTTGTCACTTTTGTTGCGGCCTGATTGCCCGCTCCAGGAAGCAGCCCGTTTAACATTTTTAAGCGCGCTGGCGATGGCCGAGGCGATAGATATTGTGACCCAAGGTCAGGTTGCGCCCAAATGTAAATGGCCGAATGACCTGATGGTCAATGACTGTAAATTGTGCGGCATTTTGCTTGAAAGTGCGTCGGTCTCTGGCCGCGATACGGATTATCTGGTGATCGGCACGGGGGTGAATATTGCATTTCATCCCGAAGATGTTGAGCGCCCTTCGACCTCGCTTGCTGATCAGGGCGCGATGATCCGGGTCGAAGACCTGATTTCTGCTTATAGTTTCCGGATTGATGATTTGTTGGCGCAATGGCAGGTCCGCGGGTTTGATGCCGTGCGCGAAAGCTGGCTGGCGCGCGCTTATGGTTTTGGCGCGCCCATTGTTGCCAGATTAAGCGAACGCACCTTTAACGGCACTTTCGTCGGGCTTGATCATGGCGGATCATTGATTTTAAAAGACGATACCGGTGTCGAACATGTTATTGGCGCAGGTGAAGTGTTTTTCAAAAGCTGACCCATTGCACTTTTGCCTAAAAGTGTACCGACCGGGGGGCTGTTTTCGGCGTCTTAACCAGGGAAACCGTTACCGAATATGCTGCTGGCAATAGATGCGGGAAATACCAATATTGTTTTTGCTGTTTTTGATGGGGAAACCATCAAGGGGCAATGGCGCTGCTCGACAACGGTTGAACGCACAGCCGACGAACTGGGGGTGTGGCTGCATCATCTTTTTGAACTTTCCGGCGTGCCCCGTGATGCAATTAAGGGAGCGATCATTGCAACCGTGGTGCCGGCTGCCGAGTTCAGTTTAAAAACATTATGCAGGCAGTATTTTAACGTTGATCCCATGATTGTTGGTGCGCCCAATATTGACCTGAAAATGAAAGTCATCATGGATCGCCCCAGTGAAGTGGGCGCAGACCGGCTGGTAAATGCTGTGGCCGCGCATCGTTTGTTTGGCGGACCGCTGGTGGTGCTGGATTTTGGCACCGCCACCACATTTGATGTTGTTGATGGGCAGGGGAATTATCTGGGTGGCATTATTGCGCCGGGGGTAAACCTGTCGATCAAGGCTCTACATATGGCGGCGGCACAACTGCCAATGGTCGCTGTTGAGGCGCCCGGCAGTGTGGTTGGTAAAAATACGATCGAGGCGATGCAGTCCGGTGTATATTGGGGCTATATTTCCATGATCGAAGGGCTTTTGGCGCGTATTCGCAGCCAGCAGAATGAACCGGCGATGAAGGTTGTTGCCACAGGTGGCCTTGCACCCTTATTTGCCAGGGCGATTGATGAAATTGGTCATTCGCACGGTGATTTGACGATGATGGGGCTTTTGATGATATATCGTCAGAATTTGGAAAACGACAAAGCCGGACAATTGGCGTAAAAGAATTTATGTTATTGACGATGTATGATTTTTCATGCGCGTCGCAATCGGTTTGATCGGAAAAGTGAGGTTTCGTGGATTTGTTTTTGCCAAAGGATGAGTTGCTGTTTGTCCCGCTGGGTGGTTCTGGCGAGATCGGGATGAACCTTAATCTGTATGGCTATAATGACCGGTGGTTGATGGTCGATATGGGGGTTTCCTTTGGTGAGGAAGGTTTACCCGGTGTGGATGTTGTCATGCCGGACCCGTCTTTTATCGAGGAACGCAAAGACAAACTTCTGGGGCTGGTTCTAACCCATGCTCATGAAGACCATCTTGGCGCGGTGCCCTATATGTGGCCGCGTTTGCGCTGTCCGATTTATGCAACCCCGTTTGCGGCCGAATTTTTGCGCGCCAAACTGGCCGAAACCGATTTTGCCGACCAGGTTCCCATTCATGAAATTGAACTGGGTGGGCGCTTTAAGCTGGGCGACTTTGACATCGAAATGGTCACTATGACCCATTCGATCCTGGAGCCGAATGCCCTTGCCATTCGGACCCCGAAGGGGCTGGTGGTGCATACCGGCGACTGGAAATTTGACCCCGACCCGCAAATCGGCAATGCCGCCGACCTGGCGAAGCTCGAAGCCCTGGGTGACGAGGGTGTTAATGCCCTGATTTGTGACTCGACTAACGTGTTTTCCCACGGGGCAACCGGGTCAGAAGGGCAGGTGGCACGAAACCTTACAGATTTGTTTGCCAAGATACCTACCGGTCGTATTGCCATTGCCTGTTTTGCCACCAATGTGGCGCGCATTCAGTCGATTATCGAGGCTGCGCACGAAAACGGCCGCTGTGTTGCCTTGGCAGGACGATCCATGCGCCGGGTTACTGAAGCGGCGAAGAAAGTAGGCTATCTAACCGGATATCCTAACCTTTTATCCGATGACGATGCGATGGAAGTGCCCAAGGACCAGGTGTTGCTGATTTGCACGGGGTCCCAGGGGGAGCCGCGCGCAGCAATGGCGCGCATCGCACGCGGCGAGCATCCGACCATTCAGCTTGATGCGGGCGATACGGTTGTTTTTTCGGCCCGTGAAATTCCTGGCAATGAAAAATCGATTGGTTTTATTCAAAACGCGCTGATCAAACGCGGTGTTAACGTCATAACGGCCCGCGACGAGCCGATCCACGTGTCCGGGCACCCGGGGCGGGCTGATTTGGCGCGCATGTACCAGCTAACCCGGCCTAAAATTCTGGTGCCGGTGCATGGTGAACCCCGCCATTTGCGTGAACAGGCCAATCTGGGCAAGGAATGCCAGATCCCCGAAACTGTGGTTCCGCATGATGGCACGGTCATTCGGTTGTCTCCGGGCTTTGCCAGCGTGGTGGAGGAAGTCCCAACCGGCATTCTGTGCCTTGATGGCGGACGGTTGATCAAACGGGATTCAAACACCATTCGAAACCGCAATCGCATCATGTGGAATGGTGTGATGTTTGTGACCGTGGTGCTGAACCAGTTTGGCGAAATGGTTGGCGAACCGATGATTACGGCACCCAGCCTGTTTGACGAAGCCAACGATGACATTCAACTGGATCGTTTTGCCGCCGAAATTGGAAATCGGGTGGATCAGCTTGATGACGATGAAGTGCTGAATGATGCTGCGGTTATTTTGGCAATTCGCCAGGCTGTTCGTCGGCCCATTCGTCAGAAGCAAGGTAAGCGTCCGTTGATTGAGGTTCATCTGGTGCGGGTCAAGGAAGAATAAAATTGTTCGCCCTTGCCTTGTATATGCAGGGCGAGGTTGGGTTTGTCGCGCACGAAACAAGGAGCCCACCATGATTGGTCGATTAAATCATGTTGCCATTGCTGTTCCCGATCTGGATGAAGGCATACGCCTTTATCGCGATGTTCTGGGCGCACATGTTTCCGAACCACAGGACGAACCCGATCATGGGGTGCGGGTTGTTTTTGTTGAATTGCCCAATACCAAGATCGAACTTTTATATCCGCTGGGCGAAAATTCGCCGATCCGGTCGTTTCTGGAAAAGAACACGGCGGGAGGCATTCATCACGTGTGTTACGAGGTCGAGGATATTCTGGCAGCACGCGACCGTCTGATCGCACAGGGGGCAAGAATTCTTGGAACTGGCGAGCCGAAAAAGGGCGCACATGGCAAGCCGGTTCTTTTTTTGCATCCCAAGGATTTTAATGGCACGCTGGTTGAACTTGAACAAATCTGATCCGACAGTGTCCGGGCTGTGTTTACAGGCCGTGCGTCAAGGTGGCTAAGGTTGGTTCAAGGCTGCGATGAACTGTTTTTGCAAGGATGTCCCATGGGTTTGTTTTCCGGGTTTGTCACCTATCTGATTATTTGGTGGCTGGTATTGTTTACGGTACTGCCTGTAGGCGTGCGTCAGCAGGAAGTTGTCGAAAAGGGCCACGATAGTGGGGCGCCACAAAAAGCCCATATGTGGAAAAAAGTCCTGGCGACATCTTTGATATCGGCAATCCTGTGGGGGGTGGCCTATTTTGTCATCACCAGTGGCCTGATCGACATTCGCCCGGCGGCAGACGCCTTTAAATAACGCGCCGTTTGATTGATCACGGAAACAAAAGGGGAAATCTTTTCAGGTTCCCCCTTTTTTGGTAAAATTACGTTTCGGGAACAAAAAAAAAGCAAGATCCTAAGATCTTGCTTTAGCGCTATTTTATAGCTGTTTTCCCGTTATCTTTATTGCTTCCTCCTAGACCTGGGCTCATTGGCACAGGTTTTTATTCGACGTCGCGCCTGCTTCTTTTGTGCTTATTGGCAAAAAAGCCTCCCGCATTTTATGAGCGGCTGCGGTTCGTCTTTCCTTCACGATCTTGCGTCGTTTCCGGACGGTTAAAAAGCCATATATTTCATTTTTATGCAAGATGTTTTGACGAAACTTCACAAGTGGATGTAACGTTGTGTAACAAAATCATGTTACGTCAAATAGTTAGAGGTTTTTTTGCCATGAAGCTGTTTGTTTTCCGTCGTCTTAAAAAGGCTTGTTTACAGGTGCTTGTGCCTGTTTTCATAGGGAGCGCAGCCCTGTCAGGCCCTGTTTTTGCTGCGGATTCTGCGCAAAAAGAATCGGAAGCAACACCCCTGCCAACCGTGACGATGACCAAAGACGCCTGCGAGGCCGTAGTGGCCTTTCAGCCCGAACCTGGTGTGGAATATCAACCCGGTGTTGATGTGAACGGGCAGGCCGTAACGCCTGCCGAAGGGCCGGGGGCCGAGGTCAACCCGATGACATTGCCCGATGTGATTGAATTTCCCGTCACAATCGACTTTTTCGAGTTCGCGGGTATTTCGACCCCCACCGGGATTAGCGGCAAGGGCAACCTTGGCCAAATCACCTATCGCAACGGACAGGTTTATTTTAACGGAAAACCGATCGGAAATGCTGCGCACAATGCCGATTTGATTGCAGCATGCCGGGCGGCAGGGTATCGTTAAGGTTCCATCAGGATGCTGGTGGGAAATTATACCGTCGCAGGGTGCTGATTTCAGCGTTTTGGTTGCAGGCGGATTCCGCCAATTCACAAGTTCCGTCTTGCCTTTCCGCTGTGGCTGTCGCATGTTCCGGGCAAGATTTATGGTAGTTGTTACCTTTTCAGATTGCTTGATCACGAGGCATTGATGCGTCTTTCCCAGTTCTTCCTGCCCACCCTTAAAGAAACCCCGTCAGAAGCCCAGATCGTTTCTCATCGTTTGATGCTGCGCGCCGGGATGGTGCGGCAGCTTTCGGCCGGCATTTATTCCTGGTTGCCGCTGGGATATCGGGTTTTGAAAAAAATCGAACAAATCGTTCGTGAAGAACAGGATGCGATCGGTTGCAACGAATTGCTGATGCCGACCATTCAGCCCGCCGAGCTGTGGCAGGAAAGTGGTCGTTACGAAGATTATGGTCTGGAAATGCTGCGCATTACTGACCGTCATGACCGCAACATGCTGTTTGGTCCGACCAACGAAGAAGTTATCACTGACATTTTCCGCAAAGACATCCGGTCCTATAAGCAGGTACCGCAGATGTTGTATCATATTCAGTGGAAATTCCGCGACGAGATCCGCCCGCGTTTTGGCGTGATGCGTGGCCGCGAATTTTTGATGAAGGATGCTTATTCTTTCGATATCGATTATGAAAGCTCGCGTCATGCCTATAACAAAATGTTTCTGGCCTATTGCCGGACATTTTCGCGACTGGGTGTAAAGGCTATTCCGATGGTAGCCGATACCGGCCCGATTGGCGGTGATCTGAGCCACGAATTCATCATTCTTGCCGATACTGGTGAAAGCGAAGTTTTCTGCGATAAAAAATGGCTGGAAAAAGATCTGACCGGGCAGGGTGTTGATTTGAATGATCGCACCAACCTTGAAGGCTGGGTTCAGACAATCTTGCAAGATTATGCCGCGACCGATGAAAAACACGTCGCCGAAGATTGCCCGGTGGGTGGGGATGACCTGATTGCCACACGCGGCATTGAAGTCGGCCATATCTTCCATTTCGGCACCAAATATTCCGAACCGATGGGCGCGACTGTTTTGGGCCCGGATGGCAGGGAAGTGCCCGTCATGATGGGGTCCTATGGTATTGGTGTGTCGCGTCTTGTCGGTGCGCTGATTGAAGCATCGCACGATGATAACGGTATTATCTGGCCCGAAGAAGTTGCCCCTTTCCGTGTTGGCCTGATTAATTTGCGCACTGGCGATGATGCTTGTGATGCAGCCTGCGAAGATATTTATGGCAAACTCAAAAATGCCAAAATTGATGTGCTGTATGATGACCGTGATATTCGTGCTGGCGGCAAGTTTGCCGACATGGACCTGATCGGTTTGCCCTGGCAGATCGTGATTGGCCCCAAAGGTTTGGCCAATGGTGTGGTGGAACTTAAAAACCGTAAATCCGGTGAACGTTCTGAAGTTACCCTTGAGGCCGCCTTTAACCAGATCGGTGTCTGAATGCCATATACGGGGCGGTAACTGCTGCCCCGTACGAAGTTTTGATCTGACCCATACGGGTTTCGTCTGAAACCCTTCTCCACAAGGATGATGTGCCTATGTTCAGTCCGTTCGAACGCATGGTGGCGTTTCGCTATCTGCGTCCCCGTCGGCAGGAAGGCTTTGTCTCTGTAATCGCGATTTTTTCGCTGCTGGGCATTATGCTTGGTGTCGCGACGTTGATTATCGTGATGTCCGTGATGAACGGTTTTCGTGCCGAACTGCTTTCCCGCATTCTTGGACTGAACGGGCATATATCGGTCTACGCGCAAGACCCCGATGGGTTGCCAAATTACGATGAAATCGAAAAAAAAATTGTTGAAACCGGTAATATCACGCTGGTGAATCCGATTGTTGAAGGCCAGGTTATGGCCTCGAAAAGCGGGAGGGCCACCGGCGCGATTGTACGCGGCATGCTGCCCGACGATATCGTCAAGCGCGATACGCTGGCCAAGAATATCGTTTTTGGCAGCCTGAAAGATTTCAAAGGCGATGACGCGATCATTATGGGCGCACGTCTTGCCATGAAGCTCGGGATTGGCGTTGGCGATACGGTTAATCTGATTTCACCCAAAGGCAAGGTTACGGCGTTTGGGTCGGTTCCGCGCATGCGGTCATATCATGTGGTCGCCCTGTTTGACATCGGCATGTATGAATATGATTCCGGGTTCATCTTCATGCCCTTGCAGGCCGCGCAGACCTATTTTCAGATGAAGGACAAGATTTCAAATTTTGAAATCGTGCTCAAAGATCCGTCGCGTCTTTCCGGAACGATGAATGACTTGCTGCAAAACCTGCGCGGTGAAAGTTTGCGTCTTGTAAACTGGCAACAGTCTAACGCCAATTTCTTTAATGCGTTGCAGGTTGAACGTAATGTGATGTTCCTGATCCTGACGCTGATCATTGTGGTTGCGGCCTTTAATATTATCTCCGGTATGGTGATGCTGGTGAAAGACAAGGGGCGCGACATTGCGATCTTGCGTACAATGGGGGCCACACGCGGCTCGGTTTTACGGATTTTCTTTTTAGCCGGGGCCTCTATTGGTGTTCTGGGCACGCTCAGTGGTTTGTTGCTGGGGGTTCTGTTTTGTGAAAATATCGAAAGCATTCGCCAGTTCATCCAAAGCCTGACTGGTGCTGACCTGTTTAATGCTGAAATATATTTCCTGTCGCAATTGCCTGCTGACCTGGATGTTAATGAAGTGGTGCTGGTTTGCCTGATGTCACTGCTGCTGTCGTTCCTGGCAACCATCTATCCTGCCTGGCGCGCATCGCGTCTCGACCCGGTGGAGGCGCTGCGCTATGAATGATCAGCAGAAACAATCTGTTGCTCAGCGTCAGGCAAAGCCGATGCTGAAACTGGAAAAGGTTGTTCGCTCCTTTTCGCAGGGGGCAGAAAAACTTGAAGTCCTCAAGGCTGTTGATTTGACAATTAACGAAGGCGAGATCGTTGCTTTGGTCGGACCTTCGGGGGCGGGCAAATCAACGCTGTTGCAAATCGCGGGTTTGCTTGAACGCCCTGATAGCGGAACGGTTTCGGTTGGCGGAAAGCGCAGCACCGATCTTTCGGATATGGGGCGGACGCTGATGCGCCGCAATCACATCGGATTTGTCTATCAGTATCATCATTTGTTGCCGGAATTTTCGGCAATCGAAAATGTTATCATCCCGCAAATGATTGCCGGACTGAAACGCAAGGATGCTGGCGTTCGGGCAATGGAATTGCTGCAATGTCTTGGCATTGAGGCCCGTGCCCAGCATCGCCCGGCCCGTTTATCAGGGGGCGAACAGCAACGTGTTGCGATTGCCCGTGCTCTGGCCAATGTTCCCGATGTGTTGTTTGCTGATGAACCCACCGGTAACCTGGACCCGCAAACAGCTGCGAATGTCTTTGCAATGCTGGTGTCGCTTGTGCGTCAGACGGGGCTTGCATCGCTGATCGCGACGCATAATCCGGAACTGGCCCGTCAGATGGATCGTATTATTACGTTACGAGACGGTCATCTTGTCGAAATTGATCCGGAAACACTTTCATAATCGGGTTTGGGTTTCTATAAATATATGATCGGCGGGCGCCCTTGTGGCGCCCGTGGTCTTTGTGGTTTTTGCTTTTGTTTTGTCGAGGTACCCAGCAATGGAAAACGGTTTCATCCATCTGCGCGTTCATACCAACTATTCGTTGGCCGAAGGGGCGATCACGACAAAGGAACTGGCAAAATTATGCGCGGCGGATAATCAACCCGCAGCGGCCATGACCGACACCAACAATATGTTCGGCGCGTTGGATTTCGCCGGTGCGGCCAGTGGGGCCGGTATTCAGCCGATTCTGGGGGTTCAGGTCGGCATTGAACGTTTCGGCACCGAGGTTGTTCTGGGCAAGGCCGGGCGCGAACCGGACCCGGATGAACTTGTTTTGCTGGCACAAAACAAAGCGGGTTATTTCAATCTGCTGAAAATTGTGTCGCGCGCCCATATGACGACCGAAGCGGGCAGCACACCAAAGGTGCTGCTGGATCATTTGGCAGAGCATTGCGACGGTGTTATCTGCCTTACCGGCGGTCCTTCCGGGCCGTTGGCGCGTTTGTTAAGCGAAGAACAGGACAGCAAGGCGGTCGATTGCCTCAAGCGCCTGAAGGCCATTTATGATGACCGGCTTTATATCGAAATTCAGCGCCACGGGCTGGCATCGGAAGAACGGGTTGAGCCGGGGCTTGTCGCCCTGGCGTATGATTATGATGTGCCCTTGGTTGCGACCAATGATTGTTATTTCCCCCGTGCCGACATGTATGAAGCCCACGATGTGTTTATTTGCATCGGGCAGGGCGCTGTTGTTGGCCAGGATGACCGGTGGCGCTTGACGCCTAATCATCGTTTTAAAACCGCCGCAGAAATGCGCGAACTTTTTGCCGATATTCCCGAAGCCTGCGACAATACGCTGGTTATCGCCCATCGTTGCGCCTGGCATGTCGAGAAAATCGACCCGATCTTGCCGCCTTTTGACTGTGGCGAAGGCCGGACCGAGGTTGATGAACTGCGCCATAAATCCTTTGACGGGCTAAAGGCGCGGCTGGAAAAATATGTTTACACCCCGGAGATGACCGATGCCGAAAGACAGAAAGTGGCTGAACCCTATAATGCCCGCCTTGAATACGAATTGGGCATTATTAACCAAATGGGCTTTCCCGGTTACTTCCTGATCGTTGCCGATTTTATCCAGTGGGCCAAGGAACATGAAATTCCCGTGGGTCCGGGCCGTGGGTCCGGGGCAGGGTCGCTTGTGGCTTATGCTTTGCTGATTACCGATCTGGACCCGCTGCGGTTTTCGTTGCTGTTCGAACGTTTCCTGAACCCCGAACGTGTGTCGATGCCGGATTTTGACGTCGACTTTTGTCAGGATCGTCGCGGCGAAGTTATTGAATATGTGCAACACAAATATGGCTATGATCGTGTTGCCCAGATTATTACCTTTGGTAAATTGCAGGCCAAGGCAGCCGTGCGCGATGTTGGCCGTGTGCTGAGTATTCCTTATGGCTATGTCGATAAAATTTGTAAAATGATCCCCGGTGACCCGGCCAAACCGATCCCGCTGAAAGAAGCGATCGGTATGGAGCCGGACCTGCGCCGGATTGCCCGGGAAGACCCGGATATTGACCGCCTTTTGAACATCGCCATGCAAATCGAAGGTTTGTATCGCAACTCATCTACCCATGCGGCTGGTGTGGTGATTGGCGACCGCGATCTTGATGAACTGGTTCCGCTTTACCGCGATCCGCGCTCAGACATGCCGGTGACGCAGTTCAACATGAAATATGTTGAAAATGCCGGGCTGGTGAAATTCGACTTTCTGGGTTTAAAGACTTTAACGGTGATTATTGAAGCCGTTAACCTGATGCGTCAGCGCAAGGACGTTCCGCAAGATTTTGATATTAGCGCAATTCCGCTTGATGACCGCCCCTCGTTCAAGTTGTTGTCGGCGGCCGAAACGGTGGGTGTGTTCCAGCTTGAATCCCAGGGTATGCAGGATGTTCTTCGCGGGCTAAAGCCAGATACACTGGAAGACATTATTGCTGTGGTGGCGTTGTATCGCCCGGGCCCGATGGACAATATCCCCTATTATATCGCCCGTAAGCATGGTCGTGAAGAACCCGACTATATGCATCCGATGCTAAAGCCGATCCTCGAAGAAACCTATGGTATCATGATCTATCAGGAACAGGTCATGCAGTTGGCCCAGCTGATGTCGGGCTATTCACTGGGGGGTGCAGACTTGCTGCGCCGTGCCATGGGCAAGAAAATTGCCGAGGAAATGGAAAAGCAGCGGTCGCTGTTTGTGGAAGGTGCTGAAAAAAACAACGTGGATCGCCAGCAGGCTTCTGACATTTTTGATCAGGTTGCCAAGTTTGCGTCTTACGGCTTTAACAAATCGCATGCGGCGGCCTATGCCCTGGTGGCGTATCAGACAGCCTATCTGAAGGCGAATTACCCGGTCGAATTTATGGCCGCGCTGATGACGCTTGATATGCATAACACAGACAAGCTGGCAATTTTTAAACAGGAAATTGAACGACTTGGCATCGAGATCTTGCCTCCTTGCGTTAACAATTCGGGCGTTGCCTTCACGGTTGAAAATTACGATGGGGTGCGCAAAATTCGGTATGCACTGGCCGCCGTGCGTAATGTGGGCGATGCGGCAATGGAAAGCCTTGTGGCATCGCGCGACAGCAACGGCGCGTTTAAAGATCTTACCGATTTCGCCTCTCGGATTGATAGCAAGGCCTTGAACAAACGACTTTTGGAAAACCTGGTGCGTGCCGGGGCATTGGATTGCCTGCATGGTAATCGCCGGGTCATGTATGAGAATGTCGATAAGATATTGGCTGTGTCGCAGCGTGAAATGCAGGCGCGCAACAACGACCAGATCAGCATGTTTGGCGATGATAGCGGGTTTGGCAAAGACACCATTCGTATGCCCGATGGTCGCGACTGGGTTCCGATGGAGAAACTGACCGAAGAA
Organism: uncultured Thalassospira sp.; assembly: GCF_963976115.1. Taxonomy (GTDB): domain Bacteria; phylum Pseudomonadota; class Alphaproteobacteria; order Rhodospirillales; family Thalassospiraceae; genus Thalassospira. The sequence goes on along the minus strand of NZ_CAXBJJ010000008.1, from coordinate 137,197 downwards.
TTTTCGGCAATCGGGTTTTATTTATCTGCCCATCCGCTTGATACCTTTGGCAAAAGTCTGCAGCGGATTGGTGTCGCCCCTTATTCCGAACTTGAAGCCCGTATACGCGCCCAGAACAAGGGGGCGATCAAGCTCGCGGGGACGCTGATTAATGCACGTGAGATGATTTCGAAGAAAAATGGCTCTAAATTTGCCTTTGTTATGCTGTCGGATGCCACGGGCAGTTTTGAAGTGGCGTTTTGGGCCGAGGCCTGGGCGGCCTATAAGGAAGTGATCAATTCCGGCAAACCGTTATTACTGATTGTTTCAGCTGAATTCCGTGAAGGCCAGTTGCGTATTCAAGGCCAGCGCGTCGAGGATCTTGAACAGGCGGTCGCGGGAGCAGCCGAAGGTATTCGCATTCGTTTGACACGCCCCGATCCGATTTTGGAAATTCGTGAACTGCTTGAAAAAGCAGGGCGGGGACGGGGCCTTGTCAATATTTCGTCAGTCTGCCAGGACGGACGCATTGCAGAAATTGAATTAACTGACAACTTCAAGGTTGGGCCGTCTCTGATCGGGGCTGTCGGGGCTATTCCCGGTGTGGAATTTGCCGAAGAGATCTGAATGTCAGGTTTTGCAGGTTTTTGTGGGACTTGTTATCTACTTAACGCTTGCAATATCGGGGGCGCGGCGCTAAAACCCGCCTCGAACATCGCACGTGGGAGCGTGGCGGATATTTGCGTATTCGTCCATCCGGTGTTTTGCCATTCGGCAAAATTCCTTCCCACGGAGGTATTAACCGGAAAACGGTAGGAAATTATCATGGCTTTGCCAACATTTACCATGCGTCAGCTGATGGAAGCTGGTGTGCATTTTGGTCACCACACCCGTCGCTGGAACCCGAAGATGAAGCCTTACATCTTTGGTGCACGTAACGACATTCATATCCTGAACCTTCAGGAAACCGTTCCGATGCTGCATCGTGCGATGCAGGCTGTTCGCGACGTGACTGCTGCCGGTGGCCGTGTTCTGTTCGTCGGCACCAAACGCCAGGCTTCGCCGGTTATTGCTGAAGCTGCAAAGCGTTGCGGCCAGTATTATGTGAACCATCGCTGGCTCGGCGGTATGCTGACCAACTGGAACACTGTTTCGGGTTCGATCAAACGCCTGAAAGAACAGGACGAAATCCTGAATTCCGGCGCTGAAGGCCTGACCAAAAAAGAAATCCTGAACCTGACCCGTTCGCGCGACAAGCTGGAACGCGCACTTGGCGGTATTAAGGATATGGGGGGGCTGCCCGACATTATCGTCGTGGTTGACACCAATAAAGAAGCCCTGGCGATCCATGAAGCACGCAACCTGCATATTCCGGTTGTTGCCGTTTTGGACTCCAATTCGGACCCGCAAGACGTTCAGTACCCGATCCCGGGCAACGACGATGCGATCCGCGCAATTCAGCTTTATTCCGACCTGTTTGTTGGTGCCGTTCTTGACGGTATCCAGGCCGAAATGACCGCTTCGGGTGCAGATCTCGGTGAAGCCGAAGAACTCCCGGTGCAGGAAGTTGCTGCTACTGAAGCTGCCGATCAGGCCGCTTCCGCTTAAATTTCATTTTATACCTGAGGATCCGGCGGCTATCATGCCGCCGTTTCTTTAGGTGTTATCCACTTGATCGCGTAATAGGGGCTTTAAAAATGGCTATTACCGCTGCTCTCGTGAAAGAGCTTCGCGAAACTACCGGCGCAGGCATGATGGACTGCAAGAAAGCGCTTTCCGAAACTGACGGCAACATTGATGCTGCTGTTGACTGGTTGCGCACCAAGGGTCTTGCTGCTGCTGCCAAGAAAGCAGGCCGCGTTGCCGCCGAAGGTCTGGTTGGTGTTGCTGTTAACGGTACTTCCGGTGCTGTTGTCGAGCTGAACTCCGAAACCGACTTTGTGTCGCGCAACGATGACTTTCAGACATTCGTTTCTGAAATTGCCAAGCTGGGTGTTGTTGCCAATGGCGACATCGAAACCTTGAAAGCAACTCCGTTCCCCGGCACGTCACGTAATGTCGAAGAGCAGGTTACCCACATGATCGCCAAAATCGGCGAAAACATGAACCTGCGTCGCGTTGCTTCGATTTCGGTCGAAAAAGGCGTTGTTGCCTCTTACGTTCATGCATCGATTGCCCCGGATCTTGGCAAGATCGGCGTTCTGGTAGCTTTGGAATCCGACGCCGACGCTGCTGTTCTTGAAGGTCTTGGCAAGCAGATCGCCATGCACATTGCCGCGACCAACCCGGCATCGGCAACCGTTGCTGATCTCGATCCGGAACTGGTTGAACGCGAAAAAGCTGTTTTGACCGATCAGGCCAAAGAATCTGGCCGTCCGGACGAAATCATTGCCAAAATGATCGAAGGCCGTATTCGTAAATATTACGAACAGGTCGTTCTGCTTGAGCAGACCTTCGTGATCGATGGTGAAAGCCAGGTTAAGGCCGTGATCGAAAAAGTCGCAAAAGACGCTGGCACCGCGATCACCCTTAAGGGCTTCGTGCGCTATGAACTTGGCGACGGCATCGAAAAAGAAGAAAAAGACTTTGCTGCGGAAGTTGCCGAGCAGTTGAAGAAATAAGATCTCTTATCGAAGTGGTGCGCACAGTCCCATTTCGTGTATGATCCAGGCCGGCGGGGTCCTCAGAGTGATAACACCCTGTTGCTCGCCGGTCTTTTTATATCTGAAGTTTGCTACCTGCTTGAATGGTGGCACAAATCAGCGTTGAGAGGCATCTGGATATGGCAGAAAACGGCCCGTTGAAGTTTCGTCGTGTGCTGTTGAAATTGTCTGGCGAAGGCTTGCTGGGCAAACAACAATATGGTCTTGACCCTGATACTGTTGATCGTATCGCCAGCGAGATCAAGATCGTCCATGACATGGGGGCTGAAGTCTGCATGGTTATTGGTGGCGGGAATATCTTTCGCGGTGTGAAAGGTGCGTCACAGGGCATGGAACGTGCCACTGCCGATTATATGGGAATGCTGGCCACGATCATGAACGCTCTTGCCGTTCAGAACGCGCTGGAGCGCCATGGCGTACCGACCCGTGTGCAGTCTGCCATTCCGATGTCATCGGTGTGTGAGCCCTACATTCGCCGCCGTGCTGTGCGGCATATGGAGAAGGGCCGGGTGGTTATTTTTGCAGCCGGTACTGGAAACCCGTTTTTTACCACCGATACAGCTGCTGCGTTGCGCGCGGTCGAAATGGGATGCGACGCCCTGTTAAAGGGAACGCAGGTTGACGGTGTTTATACAGCCGACCCCAAAACTCATCCGGATGCAGTTCGCTATGATTCTCTGACATATATGGATGTACTTGCGAAAGATTTGCGTGTTATGGATGCTTCCGCTATTTCTTTGGCACGCGAAAATGATATTCCCGTAATTGTATTTTCTTTGCATAATCCTGGCGCCTTTGCCGATGTTGTGTGTGCAAAAGGTACATTTACGATTATTTCGAATGGAGACTGAAGGTGTCTGACGTTGCTGGCCTAAAAAAAGACCTTAACCGCCGTATGGAAGGGGCTCTTGAAGTTTTGCACAAGGAATTTACCGGGCTGCGTACCGGACGCGCCAGTGTAAGTCTTCTGGACCCGGTTATGGTTGAAGCCTACGGTACGATGACGCCGCTCAACCAGGTTGGGTCGGTCAGTGTTCCTGAATCGCGGATGCTGTCGGTTCAGGTCTGGGACAAGACGATGGTCAAGTCGGTTGAAAAGGCTATTCGGAATGCAGGTCTGGGTTTGAATCCTGCTGCTGACGGAACCCTTGTTCGCGTGCCGATTCCGGCCCTCAACGAAGAACGCCGTGCTGATCTTACCAAAGTTGCGGGTAAATATTCCGAACAGGCGCGTATCTCCGTTCGCAACGTGCGCCGCGATGGTATGGACCAGTTGAAAAAGTGGGAAAAAGACAGCGTCATTTCCGAAGACGTCTTGCGTTCTGAGGAAAAAGAAATCCAGAAGCTTACCGATAAGATTATTTCTGATATTGACGAGGCGCTGGCCCATAAAGAACAGGAAATCATGCAAGTCTGATCATGACTGTTCTGGCATCGAACCTCAAATCTGCTGGCAGTGATTTAGTGCCGCGTCATGTTGCCATCATTATGGATGGCAACGGACGCTGGGCACGTGCACGCGGCAAACCCAGAACCGCCGGTCATCGCGCCGGAGTGGATGCCGTAAGGCGTACAGTGCAGGCCGCTGCCGAAATTGGCATCGAATATCTGACCCTGTATGGCTTTTCGACTGAAAACTGGAAGCGTCCGGAAGGTGAAGTCAGTGATTTGATGGGATTGTTGCGGCTTTTTATCAAGCGCGAATTGGCGGCTCTTGATAAAAACGGCGTTCAGATCAAAATCATCGGCGATCGTGATCGTTTCGCCCCTGATATTCGTGAATTGCTTAATAATGCGGAAAAGCGGACTGCCACCAATTCAAGCCTGAAGCTGACAATTGCGCTGAGCTATGGCGCAAGGTCGGAACTGGTTGACGCGGTTCGCCAGATTGCCCGGCGCATTGCCAGCGGGGAATTATCCGTAACCGATGTTTCCGAGGATTTGATTGAACAAAATTTGGCGACAGCAGGTATGCCCGACCCGGATCTGTTAATCAGGACAAGTGGCGAGCAGCGGATAAGCAATTTTTTACTTTGGCAATCGGCCTATACCGAATTTGTTTTTGACGACGTGCTTTGGCCCGATTTTGAGCGGCAACATTTAGAACGGGCAATCGAAAATTTTGCCGGACGGGAGCGGCGTTTTGGCGCAGTCCTCTGAAGTATCTGTTCCCCCGAAATCAGGACTGGGTTTGCGCATAGTATCGGCCCTGGTGATGGCGCCTGTGGCTGTGGCTGCGGTGTGGTTTGGTTCACCATGGTTTGGCATGCTGATATTCGTTTTCAGTGCTGCCATGATCTGGGAATGGTTGCGCATGTGCGCACCAGCTCGGGCATTGCCGCTGGCCGCTGTTTCCAGTGTCGGCCTGGCAATTGCGATGTATTTCCAGTCGGCAGCACCGCAACTAATGGTGCTTGTGCCAATTTTGCTGACGGCACTTGTTGTGGTTGGTTTATCGGCCCGGGAACGACCGCTTGTATTGATCGGGGCTGTGTTTATCCCGGTCACAGCATTGGCGGTGCAATGGCTGCGGGTTTGGCATCCTGATGGCCTGTTGCTGATCATGTGGCTGTTTTTAGTTGTGTGGGCAACGGATACGGGCGCATATGCATTTGGTCGGGCCATTGGCGGCCCAAAACTGGCCCCCCGGTTTAGCCCCAAAAAAACGTGGGCAGGCCTGTTTGGGGGGATGATTTGTGCCGCCATTATTGGTGGTCTGATTGTTTATTTTAGTGGCGGTCGTGCTATTTGGGCGATTTCACTTGCCAGTGCCGGGTTGGCAATTGTCGCTCAGATCGGTGATCTTGCTGAATCAGCCCTTAAACGGCGTTTCGGTGTTAAAGATAGCAGTCACTTGATACCTGGCCACGGCGGATTTTTGGACAGGGCAGATGGAATGCTTTCTGTTTTACCTGTTGCCTTTGTGCTTGTTTATTTTTTCGGTCTGGGGCTGCGCTAACGCAGGAACCTGACCGGCTTTGTTATATTGGTGCCGGATGTCGGTTACGAAATCTGTGTGTATTATGGGCGTCACGGGCTCCATCGGTAAAAGTACCGCCGATGTTATCCTGTCCCATCCCGATCGTTACCGTGTCGATGCGGTGACAGCGCATCGTAATGTTGCTGAACTAGCGGCAGCGGCGGTTAAATTGGGCGCACGCTTCGCCGTTATTGCCGATGAAACCCTGTTGGGTGAATTGAAATCGGCACTGGCGGGGTCTGGTATCGAGGCCGGGGCAGGGGAAAGTGCTTTGATCGAAGCCGCAGAGCGCCCCTCGGACATTGTGATCGCCGGTATTGTCGGGGCCGCAGGATTGCGGGCAACATTGGCCGCGATTCGCCGGGGTGCTATCATTGGCCTGGCCAACAAGGAAACTCTTGTTTGTGCCGGTGAACTGATGATTGATGAAGTCCGCCGGTATAACGCCACCATCATTCCCGTTGATTCCGAACATAGCGCCATTTTTCAGGTGCTTGATGATCATGCCCCTGAGCGGATTGAGCGGATATTGCTGACTGCTTCGGGTGGACCGTTCCGCACCTGGAGCCTTGACGAGATGGCAAGTGTCAGCCGTGCACAGGCGCTTGCCCATCCGAACTGGAGCATGGGGGCCAAGATTTCAATCGATTCGGCCACTATGATGAACAAGGGCCTTGAACTGATTGAAGCCTGCCGACTTTTTCCGGTGCCTGAAAGCAAGGTGGAAATCCTGGTGCATCCGCAGTCGGTTATTCACAGCATGGTTGAATATGTCGATGGCTCGGTGTTGGCCCAGCTTGGAACGCCCGACATGCGTACACCGATTGCCTATGCCCTGGCCTGGCCTGAGCGCCTGCCTTTGGTGCTGCCGCGACTGGATTTTGCCGCGATCGGGCAATTCAGTTTTGAAAGCCCTGACGAACACCGCTTTCCAGCTTTAAGATTGGCCCGTGAAGCCTTGCGCGCAGGCGGTACCCTGCCTATTGTTCTTAACGCTGCCAACGAGGTTGCTGTGGCCGCGTTTCTTGCTGGTCGTATTGGTTTTCTTGACATTGCAAAACTGGTTGAAGCGGTTATGGTCGCCCATACAGGCGAAAGACTGACAGATATTGATCATGTGTTTGCGACCGATGATCTGGCACGTCGCCGGACCGAAGACATGGTCGCGCAATTATGCCTTTAAAGGCCCCGAAAAATTCGAGGAACCCTGCCTGATGGTCACTATTCTAGCGTTTCTTTTTGTGTTGTCCGTTCTGGTTTTCGTCCATGAATTCGGGCATTATTGGGTCGCGATCAAGGCCGGGGTAAAAGTTGAATCTTTTTCCATTGGCTTTGGGCCGGAAATCGTCGGCTGGAACGATAAAAGCGGCACACGCTGGAAAATTAGCGCCTTGCCACTTGGCGGTTACGTCAAAATGTATGGCGACATGAACCCGGCCAGTGCAGGGATCCGTGATGACCTGCCTGTAAAAGATCAGCAATACGCCTTTCATCACAAAGGGCTTTTGGCGCGCGCTGCAATTGTTTTTGCCGGTCCATTTGCCAATTTTATTTTTGCGATAGTCATCTTTACCGTTTTGTTCGCCGCTGTCGGCCAGCAACGTGCCTTGCCGGTTGTTGGAACGGTTACCGAAAACAGTGCTGCCGCGGCGGCGGGTTTGTTGCCCGAGGACCGAATTGTTGCCGTTGACGGGGAACAGGTCGAATGGTTTGACGAACTCGCAACACAGATCAGACAAAAACCCGGCCAAGTTGTTGATTTAACCGTGCAGCGGGATGGTACAACGATCGATGTTACCGTGACACCGCAATCAGTTACCGAAGGCGAGGGGCCAAATGCACCGGCCTATGGTCGCCTTGGGGTGTCGGCAGGTAAATTTGTTTCGCATCGCGATGGCATTTTTGATGCCGTTGGTCATGGTGTGTCGACCACGTTCGGGATTGTGACCCAAACATTTAGTGCCATCGGCGAAATGATCGCGGGTGAACGTGATAGCTCCGAACTTGGTGGGCCAATCCGGATCGCACAAATGTCAGGGCAGGTTGCCGAGGGGGGAATCGCACCGCTTTTGTCGTTTATGGGGTATCTGTCTGTTAGCCTTGGGTTGATCAATTTGATGCCGGTACCGCTATTAGATGGCGGACATCTGGTGTTTTATCTGATTGAAGCCCTGCGTGGCAAACCAATGAGTGCGAAAGCGCAAGAATATGGTTTCCGTCTGGGCGCGGGTTTGGTATTCAGCTTAATCATTTTTGCAACATGGAATGATCTGTCGCACCTTGGCGTATGGAATTTTTTTAAAGGCCTGGCTGGCGGATGACTGCATATATCAGGGGGTTGGTTTTGCTGCGTAAAATGCGAACTGCTGCGATGATGGTGGCCCTTGCGGGCGCCACAAGTCCGGCATTCTTGTCTGTGGAAGCACAGGCCCAGAGCTATCCCACCATCTCGCAGATCCGCGTAGAGGGTAATAACCGTATCGAAACCGGTACGGTGGATGCTTATCTCAAGGTGCGTGCGGGCGATCCGTATGACCCACAAAAGATCAACGAGTCGCTTAAGGCGCTGTTTGCGACGGATCTGTTTGCAGACGTTTCCATTTCGTACAATGACGGCGTGATGCAGGTTAAGGTTGTTGAAAACCCGATCATTAACCGAATTGCGTTTGAAGGGAACAATCACCTTAAGGACGAAGCGCTGACATCGGAAGTCCAGCTTAAACCGCGCGTGGTTTATACCCGCACCAAGGTTCAGGCGGACGTACAGCGCATTCTTGATCTGTATCGCCGTTCAGGACGTTTTGCCGCGACCGTTAATCCGAAGGTTATTCAGCGCGACCAGAATCGCGTCGACCTGGTTTTTGAAATCAAGGAAGGCGAAGCAACCGGCGTTCGGCGTATCAATTTTGTCGGCAACTCGGCGTTTGATGATAGCGAGCTTTCGGGTGTGATTCGTACAACCACCAGTGCCTGGTGGAAAATTCTGACGTCAGACGACAATTATGATCCGGACCGGGTTACGTTTGATCGCGAATTGTTGCGTCGTTTCTATCTGGCTGCCGGGTATGCCGATTTTCAGGTGTTGTCGTCGGTTGCCGAGTTGACGCCCGACCGCTCTGACTTTTTCGTCACCTATACCGTCAGCGAAGGCGAGCGATACAAGTTTGGCGACATCAAGATTAACTCGGAAATCGATAAACTTGACGTCAATGAACTGACCCCTTTAATCAAGGTGGAAAAAGGCGATTGGTACAATTCCGAAGTCGTCGATGACATGATTAAATCCTTGACGGACTATGTCGGGGATCGCGGCTATGCCTTTGTTGATATCAAACCCGAAATCAAACGGGACCGTGAAACCAACACGATCAATGTCACCTTCAACATCACCAAAGGCCCGAAGGTTTATGTTGAACGCATTGATATCGTTGGCAACGTGCGTACACTTGACGAAGTGGTTCGTCGCGAATTCCGTTTTGTCGAGGGCGATGCGTTTAGCAGCTCGAAATTGAACCGTTCCCGCCAGCGTATTGAAAACCTGAACTTCTTTAAAACTGTCGATGTCAAAACCCTGCCGGGCAGCGAACCTGACAAGTCGATTGTTGAAGTTGATGTTGATGAAAAATCGACAGGCGAATTTTCAATCGGTGCCGGTTACGGAACAGATCAGGGGCCGTTTGGCCAGGCTGGTATTCGCGAACGCAACCTTTTGGGGCGTGGACAGGACTTGCGGCTTGGCTTCACCGTTGGTGGCAGCAGTCGTCAGGTGGACCTTTCCTTTACCGAGCCGTATTTTCTTGATCGGGATGTGAGTGCCGGGTTTGATATTTTCCGTCGTGAAGATGATAATCAGGATGAGAGCTCGTACGATGAAGAACAGACCGGTTTTGGGTTGCGGGCAGGTTATAATTTCACCGAACATTTGAGTCAGCAGGTCCGCTACGGGTTTGAAATTGACAAATATTCGGATGTCAAATCGGATGCGTCGCGTTTGTTGCGCGACGAAGATCCTGATTTTAGCGAATCAACCATTGGTCAGACACTGACCTATGATCAGCGCGATAGTTCGGTGTCTCCTAAAGACGGTTATTTTGCTCAGATTTCCAACGATTTGGCCGGGTTTGGTGGTTCGGAACGTTATTTGAAATCCCGCATTTCCTCAGGGTATTATTTCCCGCTGGATCGTCAGAAAGAGTGGGTTGTTAGCGCCAAGGGATCGTCTGGTTATATTTTCGGGATTGGCGAGGATACGCGTATTTCCCAGCGGTTCCTGCTTGGTGGTTCCAGCTTGCGTGGTTTCGCAGCCGGGGGTGTTGGCCCGCGTGACCGGGCAAGTGACGATGCCGTCGGTGGTAAATTCTATTATTCTGGCACGGTGCAGATGGACTTCCCGTTGGGGCTGCCGTCTGAATTTGCCCTTAAGGGACGTATTTTCTCGGATATTGGCTCAGCATCGGGGGTAGACGGTGCGCGATCCGGCGAAATTTTTGATACAGGATCACTTCGTGGGTCTGTTGGCGTTGGGGTAGGCTGGGAATCTCCGTTTGGCCCGATTGGTGTCGACCTTTCGAAGGCTGTGCTCAAAGAAGATTATGACAAAGAGGAAGTGTTCCGATTGAACTTCGGAACCAGATTCTGATGTATATGATGAAAACTGCCCAACGATTTCTCTTGATTGCCCTTGTGATGACGGGGCTGGGGCTGCATACGCAGGCCCAGGCCCAGTCCGCAAATGCCAGGCCGGAAACTGCAGCGATTGTCATGATCGTTGATTTTGAAGGGATCATGCGCGAAGCCTCTGCCATGCAGGATATGCGCAAGCAGGTGGAAAAGCGCCGTGATTCCTATCAGTCTGAAATCGAAAAGCGTCAGCAGGCGTTACGTGATGAAGACCAGAAACTGGCTCAGCAGCGCACCCTGCTCAGTGCTGATGTTTTGCAGCAGAAACGAGCCGAGTTTCAAAAGAAAGTTGCCGAGTTTCAGAAATTTGCCCAAGGCCGTAACAAGGTTCTTGATGAAGCGGTAAATGAAGGACGGATCAAGTTTCAAAAGAAACTGATCGAAGTTATCGCCGATGTTGCCGAGGAACGGAAAGCAACGCTGGTTCTTCATAAAAGCCAGGTCATTTTGCACGCCAATGCGATGGATGCGACCAAAGAGGTCTTTGAGAAGGTCAATGCTGCCATTCCGTCTTTGACTGTTGAATTTAAGGAAGCATCCTGATGGCAGATCCGCGTTTTTTTAAACGCCAAGGGCCATTTGATGCAGCGGAAATCGCCCGTATTTCCGGTGCGACTCTTTTACAGACGGCCGGCGCAAGCCGGTCTTTTGTTGATGTGGCACCTTTACAGGTTGCAGATGAAACCTGCCTGAGCTTTTTTGACAATCGTAAATACATTGACGCGTTTGCTGCCAGCAAGGCTGGGGCATGTTTTTCTCGTCCTGAATTTGCGGATCGCGCCCCTGAAGGTATGCTGGTTTTCACCAGTGATGACCCTTACCGTGCCTATGCAAAGGCGGCAACGGCGTTTTACCCGCCGGAATCTTCGACGGGTGACATTTCCGAGGCGGCATTTGTTCATCCATCGGCGCGTCTTGCCGATAATGTTCAGATTGACCCCGGTGCCGTAATTGAAGAAAACGCCGAAATCGGGGCTGGAACCCGTATTTCTGCAAATGCGGTTATTGGCCGCGGTGTGGTGATTGGTGCGGGGTGTTATATTGGCCCCGGCGCGGCCTTGACACATACTCTGATTGGCAATCTGTGCGTTATTCATTCCGGTGTGCGTATCGGCCAGGATGGATTTGGCTTTGCCATGGGGGCGCAGGGGCATTTAAAAGTTCCGCAACTTGGTCGTGTGGTCATCGGTAATGATGTTGAAATTGGTGCCAATGCCACAATTGATCGGGGTGCAGGCCCGGATACCGTAATTGGCAATGGTTGTCGTATCGACAATCTGGTTCAAATCGGCCATAACGTCGAAATGGGTATGGGCTGCGTTATTGTCGCCCAGGTTGGTATTTCCGGGTCAACCAAATTGGGGCATTTTGTCGTTGTCGGCGGTCAGGCAGGGATTACGGGTCACCTGACCGTGGGGGATGGTGCTAAAATTGCTGCACAGTCGGGGGTCATGAAAGACATGAAACCCGGTGACGTCGTTGGAGGCAGCCCGGCTGTTCCCATGATGGAATACCACAAACAGACCGTCGCTTTATCGCGGTTGATACGAAAAAAGAAATAAAAGGGCACTGTTTATGACCGAATTGGTGAATGTTGATATCCAGCGCATTTTGGAAATGATTCCGCATCGTTATCCGTTTTTGCTGATCGACAAGGTCATTGATATTGCGGCTGGTGAATCGGCTGTTGGTATTAAAAATGTGACGATGAATGAACCGCAATTTACCGGTCATTTTCCGCAACAGCCGATTATGCCGGGTGTTTTGATCATTGAAAGCATGGCGCAGACTGCGGCGATCCTGGTGGTTCATACATTGGGTGAAGGTGCCGAAGGTAAACTGGTTTATTTCATGAGCATCGATAGCGCGCGTTTTCGGAAACCGGTTGTGCCAGGTGACGTGATGCATATTCATGTGCGCAAGAAACAAAGCCGTGGCCCGGTTTGGAAATTCGAAAGTGAAGTTCGTGTAGACGGCGTAGTTGTTGCCGATGCAACGATTGCTGCGATGATCCGGGATAATTGATGATGGCAAACGTGCATCCGACAGCAATTGTCGAAGACGGTGCGCAGATCGGCCAGGATGTCGAAATCGGCCCTTATTGCATGGTTGGTGCGTCGGTCATCCTGGGCGACAGGGTTAAACTGCATTCGCATGTTGTCGTCGCCGGATACACGACAATTGGCGATGACAGCGTTGTTTTTCCGTTCGCCTCGGTCGGCCATGCGCCGCAAGATCTGAAATTCAAGGGCGAAGCATCGCGCCTGGTTATTGGCAGCCGCGCCAAAATTCGCGAAGGGGTTACCATGAACCCTGGAACGGAAGGCGGCGGCATGCTGACAGCGGTTGGAGACGACTGTTTGCTGATGGCAGGGGCCCATGTCGGGCACGATTGCATGATCGGCAATAGTTGTATTTTGGTGAATAATGCGACCCTGGCCGGGCATGTCCATGTTGATGATTTTGCGATTGTCGGCGGTTTATCGGCTGTTCACCAGTTTGTCCGGATTGGCCGTCACGCGATGATTGGTGGCATGACGGGAGTTGAAAGCGACGTGATCCCCTATGGTTCCGTCATCGGGAACCGTGCCTATCTTTCCGGCCTGAACCTTGTTGGGCTGAAACGGCGCGGGTTTGATCGCGAAACCATTCATTCGCTGCGCAAGGCTTACCGGCTGGTCTTTGCCCATGAAGGCACCCTTGCCGAACGGGTCGAGGAAGTGGCAAAGGACTTTGCCGATGTCGGGCCGGTTATAGAAATCATCAACTTTTTGAAAGCCGAGAGCACGCGCTCGGTCTGTACACCGAAATATGACAGTTCAGCTGGGTAAAATTGGCCTGATTGCTGGTGGTGGTGATCTTCCCGCCCGCCTTGTCGATGCTGCCAAAGCATCGGGGCGGGCGGTGTTCGTTGTTGCCCTTGAAGGTCACTGTGATGCACCCGAAACACTTGGCGTTCCATACGATGTTATTCGGTTGGGGGCAGCGTCCAAAATTCTGCGGCAATTAAAGGCGCAAGGATGCGTTGATGTGGTGCTGGCTGGCACGGTCCGGCGACCTTCATTTGCCTCGATCCGACCTGATTTGCGGGCGGCAAAAATTTTGGCGCGGATCGGATTAAAATCACTGGGTGATGACGGCTTGTTGCGCATTATTGGGCAAGAACTGGAGCGCGACGGGTTTCGGTTGATTGGTGCGCATGAAATCATGCAGGATCTGGTAACCCCTGAAGGTGTTTTGGGGGCCGTGGCGCCCGATGACCAGGCATGGGCGGATACCCGGCGCGGGCTGGAAATTGCGCGCCTGTTAGGTGAGGCCGACGTCGGGCAGGGCTGCATTGTGCAGCAAGGTCTGGTGCTGGCTGTCGAGGCGATTGAAGGTACGGACGAAATGATCCGTCGTTCGGCTGGTTATGCGCGACCGGGCAGGGGCGGCGTTCTGGTTAAAACCAGCAAGCCGCAACAAGATAAACGTCTGGATTTACCGGCGATTGGCGTCACCACAGTCGAACAGGCGCAGTTGGCTGGTCTTTCCGGCATTGCCTTGCAGGCCGGTGCGACCCTGATTATTGATCGTCAGGCTGTTATTGCATATGCGAACCAATGCGGCATGTTTATTGTCGGTGTGGCGCTGCCAAGTGGAACCGGACATGACAAGTAACGTGGTAACGCCTGCTGATCGCAGCGCGAACAAATCACCTTTGGACCATCGCTATGGCGCACCCTTGAAAATCATGTTGGTCGCTGGTGAAGCATCGGGGGACCAGTTGGGCGGTCGATTGATGGCGGCCATCAAACGTCAAAACCCCAATGTTAAATTCATTGGCGTGGGCGGCCCGCGCATGATGGGCGAGGGCATGATCAGCCTGTTTTCGATGAATGAAATGTCGGTGATGGGGCTGGCCGAAGTCATACCGCATATCCCCAGGTTGCTACGCCGGATTCGTGAAACGGCTGATTTTGCCCTGTCAGAACGCCCCGATATTGTTGTGACCATTGATGCACCCGATTTTAGCTTTCGCGTTGGCAAGCGATTGGCAAACAAGGGCATCCCGCTTGTGCATTATGTCGCGCCGTCTGTGTGGGCATGGCGACCGGGGCGGGCGCGTAAAATTGCAGGCTTCCTGGATCATTTACTGGCCCTGCTTCCGTTCGAGCCGCCCTATTTTGAAAAAGAGGGGCTTGCAACCACCTTTATCGGTCATTCCGCAGTCGAAGAACGGCATGGCGGTGATGGTAATCGTTTTCGGGCCGCATATGGGCTTGAGGCGGATCAGAAGGTGATTGTCATATTGCCCGGCAGCCGTCATTCCGAAGTTGGCCGGTTGTTGCCGGTTTTCAGGGACGTTGTCGTCAGGCTCCATCACGATTACCCGGATCATGCATTTGTGGTCCCCACGGTGAGCAAGGTGGAGGATGCGGTTCGCCAGGCCGTTTCTCAATGGCCAGGCAAAGCGATTGTGGTTTCAACTGATCAGGAGCGGCGCGATGCTTTTAGTTGCGCCCATGCGGCTTTGGCGGCATCTGGTACGGTCTCGCTGGAACTGGGTATCGTTGGTGTGCCGCACATTATTGGCTACCGTGTGAGTGCAACCAGCGCATGGATTGCACGCCGGTTGTTAAAGGTTGATACGGTGACGATTATCAACCTTGTGCTGGGGCGCAAACTGGTTCCGGAATATCTTCAGGAAGATTGCACCGCAGATAAGCTTTATACCGCAATGACGGCCTTGATTGACGAAGGATCGCACCGCGCGACCCAACAGGCGGGCTTTGACCAGGCAACAACCTTGCTTGGTTTCGGCCAGACCCCGCCCAGTGAAAAGGCGGCAACGGTTGTTTTGCAGGTTGCTCGTCGGTCGGGCTGAGCGGCGACCACGGGGGACGGGGCCTGGTGTAAAAAGTTTTAAAACTTCACGGTTCTCAAGCTGGCGTAATTGTTTTAGCTTTCCTTCATCCTGCAGGACCAAACCGGAGACTGATTTTATGCGTTATTTGCACACAATGGTGCGTGTCACAGATATTGATGCGTCGATGAACTTTTATTGCAATTTGCTTGGCATGGAAGAAACACGCCGTATCGAGAGCGAAAAGGGGCGTTTCACCCTGATTTATCTTGCCCCGCCGCATGATGTTCCCAGTGCCAAGGCCACCAGGATGCCGGAACTGGAACTGACTTATAATTGGGACCTGGAAGAATATGCCGGCGGTCGTAACTTTGGCCATCTTGCCTATGAGGTCGAAGATATTTATGCGCTGTGCCAAAAGCTGATGGATGCGGGCGTTGTTATCAATCGCCCGCCGCGCGACGGGCGCATGGCGTTTGTTCGCTCACCTGACGGTATTTCAATTGAATTTCTGCAACAGGGCGAAGCCCTGACACCGGCGGAGCCTTGGGCCAGCATGGAAAATACCGGTAGCTGGTAATAATAGACCCAGACTGAAGAACGTAAAAAGGCCCGGAAAAATCCGGGCCTTTTCGTGTTTAAGCGCCGTTATTAGCGGTCTTGGACTTCTTTGAATGCGCGTTCGACATCGCCGGTGAACAGCTGACGCGGACGGCCGATTTTCTGTGAAGGATCTTCGATCATTTCCTTCCACTGGGCAATCCAGCCAACCGTACGGGCAACTGCGAACAGCACCGTGAACATGCTTTCTGGAATACCCATTGCCTTGAAAATGATGCCCGAATAGAAATCGACGTTCGGGTACAGTTTCTTTTCAACGAAATAATCGTCTTCACGTGCAATGCGTTCAAGTTCCTGCGCAACATCAAGAAGCGGGTCTTGAACGTTGAGTTCCTTAAGAACTTCGTGGCAGGTTTGCTGCATGACTTTGGCGCGCGGGTCATAGTTTTTATAAACGCGGTGACCAAAGCCCATCAGACGGAACGGATCGTTCTTGTCTTTGGCTTTGTTGACGAAATCAGGGATGTTTTTCACATCACCGATCTGGTTGAGCATTTTCAGAACGGCTTCGTTCGCACCACCATGAGCAGGTCCCCACAGCGAGGCAATACCGGCAGCAATACATGCAAACGGGTTTGCCCCGGATGACCCGGCGAGACGAACCGTCGAGGTAGACGCATTCTGTTCGTGGTCAGCATGCAGGATCAGGATGCGATCCATTGCTTTGGCGAGAACCGGATTGACGTTGTACTTTTCGCACGGAACGCCAAACATCATTGCCAGAAAGTTTTCTGAATATGACAGCGCGTTGTTCGGATACTGGAACGGCTGACCGATCGAGTATTTATATGCCATTGCCGCAATGGTCGGCATTTTGGCAATCAGACGGTAAGCCGAAATCAAACGCTGATTCGGATCATTAATATCGGTGCTGTCATGATAAAAAGCAGACATTGCGCCAACAGAACCGCACATGATGGCCATCGGGTGGGCATCGCGGCGAAAACCGTTATAGAAGTTGCGCATTTGCTCATGCACCATGGTGTGCATGGTAATGTCAGCACTGAATTTTTCACGTGCTGCCTTGTTGGGCAGGTCGCCATAGATCAGCAGGTAGCAAACTTCGAGGAAGTCAGCTTTTTCAGCCAGATCGTCAATGGCATAACCGCGATGGCGTAGAATGCCCTTGTCACCGTCAATATAGGTGATGGTCGATTCACAGCTGCCCGTCGAGGTGAAGCCGGGGTCATAGGTGAAGTAACCCGTATCAGCATACAGTTTGCGGATATCAATGACCGACGGTCCAATATTTCCCTCAAGAACCGGAAGCTCATACGACTTGCCGTTGGAATTGTCGGTTAGCGTCACGGTATGGGAAGTCTTGGGATTTTGAGCCATGACTTTTTTCCTTCCCTGTTAACGAACATGGTTTTCGATGGGGTGCAGCATAATGCCGCAGCGCACAAAGCGCAAACAGACTAAAGTTTCCCGATGCTTTTTTTGGTGCTGTTATGCCGCCTCGAATTTTTTAAGGCGGTTCAGCGTTTCGGGTTTTCCGAGCACCTGCATTACTTCAAAAATGCCCGGTGAAGAATTGGAGCCCGTCAGAGCAGCGCGCAAGGGCTGGGCAACTTTGCCCAGTTTCAAGTCCTTGTTTTGTGCGATCTGCTTGACAACAGTCTCGATGGCTTCTTCCTGCCATGTATCGAGCCCGGCCAGGTCGTTTGCCAATGCAGCAAACAATCCGGGGGGAGCCTCGTCGATCAATGACTGTGCCTTGTCATTGAAGGACAATACGCCGTCTGTGACATAGAAAGTGGCTGATTGAGCCAACTCGGTAAGGATCTTGGCTCTTTCTTTAAGGCCTGACATGCCCTTGATCAAGGTTTCTTTCTGCACTGCATCTAAATTGCGAACACCAAGCTCAGCCGCAATGGCAGGTTCGATCAGATCAACAAGTCGAGCATCATCAGCCTGACGTATATAAATGCCGTTCAGATTGGTCAGTTTTGCGAAGTCAAAGCGCGAAGCGCCCTTGCCGACATCGGCAATGTCAAACCAGTCAATGGCTTGCTGGGTGGAAATGACCTCGTCATCGCCATGTCCCCACCCCAGACGCAGCAGATAATTGTTGATGGCTTCGGGCAGAAAGCCCATTTCATCGCGGTACGCCTCGATACCCAGAGCACCATGGCGCTTGGACAGTTTGGCACCGTCGGGGCCATGAATCAGCGGAATATGGGCGAATGTCGGAACAGTCCAGCCCATAGCGTCATACAGCGCTTTTTGGCGAAAGGCATTGGTCAAGTGATCATCACCGCGGATAACATGAGTAATGCCCATGTCATGGTCATCGACCACAACAGAAAGCATATAGGTGGGGGTGCCATCGGCACGCAGGATGATATAGTCGTCGAGTTGGTCGTTCGCTACTCTTACTTCACCTTGAACCTGGTCGATAATGATCGAATCACCTTCCAGCGGTGACTTCAGGCGTACGACAGGTTTAATGCCATCGGGGGCTTCGCTCGTATCGCGATCACGCCAGCGGCCATCATATTTCATCGGTCGGCCTTCGGCGCGGGCCTTTTCTCGCATTTCGGTCAGTTCAGCTGGCGAGCTATAGCAAAAATAGGCTTTGCCAGCCGCAACCAGGCTGTGGGCGACTTCGGCGTGACGGTCACGGCGGGCAAACTGCATGACCGGTTCTTCGTCAGCGTTCAGCCCAAGCCAGTTAAGACCGGCGAAAATCGCTTCGACGGCTTCAGGCGTCGAACGTTCGCGGTCGGTATCTTCGATCCGCAGCAAAAATTTGCCGCCGGTATGTTTGGCATAAAGCCAGTTATAAAGGGCGGTACGTGCGCCGCCAATATGAAGGAACCCGGTCGGAGACGGGGCAAAACGGGTAACAACCGTCATTCGCTTTATCCGTTTTTCAAGATGTTGTCGCTTGTCGTTAAGTCTTTTGGCGTGCACGCTATATCATATTCGGAATGCTGTTGCACCACAGCGGATGATAGATAAAAGCCCGAGGCACGTTATACTATTAAACATTCGTCGAATTAGATGGCGACAAATTACTTTTTTTCAAGGCGTTAACGTCGTTTTTGACCATGTCGCAACAGCGTTGGCCGAAGATCGCGAAAAATGGATTTTGTCATTTGCCATGCTCCTTGGGTTGGGTCAGGCGATATTTCTTTCGCTTCTGGCGCAACCATCGGACGTGTTTGTGATTGGCAGCCTGATCATCGCGGCAATTGGATTGCGGCTGAGTCGGCAGCGGATTATCCCATTTTTTCTTTTTTTGATGCTGTTCGCGGCCTGCCTGGGGGCTGCTTTAACGCAATTGCATCTTTATGTGGTGCAAGCACCGGTCCTTAAAAAATCGGTTTATACGGCGGCACTGGTTGGTGAAATTCTGTCGGTGGAACCGCGCGATGGCCGTACCAGGCTTGTAATCGCGCCATCCACCCTTGACGGGGTGGAGCCCCGAAAAATCCCGGCGAAAATACGTATTTCAGTGCAAGGGGCCATCGCGGCTGTACCGGGCGACGTTTTCTCTGGTAAGGCAAAACTATTTCCACTTAGCGTCCCGGAAACCCCCGGCGACCCGGATTTCGCACGTGCCCTTTATTTTGACGGCATCGGTGGTACCGGTTTTGCTTTGGGGCGAAATTATCAAATTGAACCGGGAAATAATGCCGAAACCAGCCTGTTTAAACAAACAGGACGATTACGCCTGGCCATTATGGCACGAATTGACCATGTCCTGCCCGATTTGAAAGCGGGTTTGACCAATGCCATTCTGGTTGGGGAACGGGGTGGCGTGCCCCCGGATCTGGCAGAAGATTTACGCAAGTCGGGGCTGGCGCATTTGCTGGCAATTTCGGGTTTGCATATGGGGTTGTTATGCGGGGTCGTTTTTTTTGTCACCCGGTTGGGGCTGGCGATGATCCCGAAACTGGCATTGCGGTATCCGATTAAAAAATGGTCGGCCATTGCGGGCTTTATGGTTGGTGCGCTTTATTTGCTGTTATCGGGTGCAACAGTGCCAACCCAGCGGGCCTTCGTCATGACGGCGATTGTTTTGTTTGCTGTGCTGGTCGACCGGCGCGCAATTTCGCTGCGGCTGGTGGCGATTGCGGCACTGGTGGTTATGGCTGTGCGACCCGACGCTGTTTTGGGAGCCAGTTTTCAGTTGTCGTTTGCGGCCGTTACAGGGCTTGTTGCGTTTTATCAGGGTCCTGGTACCAAATGGATGGCAAGCGGCAAGGATATGCCAATTTGGGAACGGGCAGGGCGGTATTTTTTTTTGTTGCTGATTACAGGGGTAATGGTAACGGCAATTACGGCCCCGATTATCGGGTTTCATTTTGGTCGTGTGTCGTTGCTTGGCATTCTGGCAAATCTGGTGGCGATACCGCTGATGGCGTTCTGGATTATGCCCTGCATCGTGGCTATTCTGGTTTTGATGCCGTTTGGGCTGGAAATTGTGCCGTTGACGATGTTATCGCCCGGGCTTGAGATTCTGATCTGGCTGGCACGCCTGGTGGCCCGGCAGGATTGGGGGCTTTGGTATGTGGCGCAACCATCGGCAATGGTGGTGGCACCTGTGTTGCTAGCCCTTTTATGGACTGTTATCTGGCGCAAATGGGCGATTCGGCTGTGGGCGGTCATCCCGGTTTCAGGGGCCATCCTGGCGGCTTTTTTTGTCCATCAGCCAGATATGCTGGTTGGTGGCGGGCAAAAGGGCTGGGTTGTTCGCGATACCGCACAACGGTCTCTTGTTTTTAACGGTAATATCAGCAATTTCCATCGCAGTATCTGGATGTCACGCTTTGGCATTCGCCCGTCACGGGCGGCGCAAACACAGAGCTGCAAGGACGAAATTTGCTGGTTTGAACGGCAAGGCCAAACGATTGTCATCGCCGAAACAATCGATGATCCTTTTTACATTTGCCGACATGCCGATATTGTGGTGGTTCTCAAACAGGACTTTCCCGAAGACGCCTGCGAAAAACCACCCCTGATCATTGATGATGATGTTTTATGGTGGCAGGGTGGTGTTGCCATTCGCTTTGCCAGGAACGGCGCGCCGGCCCATTTTGCCACGGTTCGGGGCACCAGTGGTCATTGGCCGTGGATTAAGATCGGCGGGCGTTAAACTGCTATTTCGTCATTCGCGCCCCGTTTGCCCGTCTGTGGCAGGGTTAATATTGGCGCAAAAGGCCAACCAGGCGCCCCTGAATTTGAACACGGTCTGGTGATAGCGAACGGGTTTCATAACGGGCATTGGCCGGTTCGAGCAAAATTTGCCCCAGGCCCCGTTTAAACCGTTTCAGGGTCGCTTCGTTATCATCAACTAGTGCGACAACGATGGTTCCATCATGTGCCTGTTCGCAACGTTGAATCAGAACGGTATCGCCATCAAGAATACCGGCTTCGATCATCGAATCGCCCGAAACTTCAAGCGCATAATGTTCGCCAGTCCCCAAGAGGGCCGCAGGCACCTGGACGTGAGTGCTTTGGTCGCGCAATGCTTCAATTGGTGTCCCTGCGGCAATACGCCCGAACAAGGGGAGCGATACACTTTCGTGAATTTCGGAAAAAGCAGATGGCACCATGGCCGGGCGATGGGTGGTTTTACGTGCCGCTGTGATCGGGGTTACGCGTGCCGTCGTCGATGTGCTTGGGGTTTCGTCGCTGTTATTGTCGGGCAGGCGCAAAACTTCAAGGGCGCGTGCCCGATGTGCCAGACGGCGGATAAAGCCGCGTTCTTCTAGGCCGGTGATCAAACGGTGGATACCGGATTTGGATTTGAGGCTTAGCGCTTCTTTCATCTCGTCAAATGATGGCGAAATACCATGATCGCGAAGATGATTGTCGATATAGACCAGCAATTCATATTGCTTGCGCGTCAGCATGGCGTTTTCCCGAACCCAAATAAGAACAAATCGAATACGTTATGTTCTACTTTGGTTCCGGTTTGTGGTCAAGCACGTAACGTCAAACTTCACGTTTTCCGCGCATTTTGCCGATTTTAACGCGCAAATACCCTAAATCTGGTAAATTCGCGGGTCGCATTCTGTTCTTTTTTGCGGGCTCAATGCGATGTTACCGTTACGCACAGCACAGGTCATTTTGCAATAAAAGTGCCTGATTTTCCGCCTTCCTTGTGAACGACACGAATATTGGTCAGGTGCATGGTTTTATCAACAGCTTTGCACATATCAAAAACCGTCAGGGCGGTGATCGAAACCGCCGTTAGCGCCTCCATTTCAACACCGGTTCGGCCAGATGTTTTGCACGTTGCGGTGATGTCAACGGCACTTTCACCTTCGGCCAGTTGCAAGGTGACAGAAACCGAGTCCAGGGGCAGGGGATGGCACAGCGGAATCAAATCTGCCGTGCGTTTGGCGCCCATGATACCAGCCAGTTGGGAAATGGCCAGGACATCGCCCTTTTTATGACCATGGTTTGCAATCAGGTCGGCAGTTGCCTGTTGCATGGTAACGCGCCCTTTGGCGGTTGCCGTGCGGGTTGTAACGGCTTTTGCCGAAACATCTACCATCACGGCATTTCCGCTATCGTCAAAATGGGTCAGCTTGTGGCTCATGCCGGTTTTGCCAGCAGGGTTTGTGTCGCCAGTTTTACGTCTTCTTGGCGCATCAGGCTTTCCCCAATCAAAAAGCATTTTGCCCCGACTTTGCCCATGCGAGCCAAATCATCCGGCGTAAAAATACCACTTTCGGCAACCAGTAACCGGTCGTCATCAACCATCGCTGCCAATTGTTCAGTTGTGGTCAAAGATACTTCCAAAGTTTTTAAATTACGGTTGTTTATACCGATAAGTTTAGATTTAAGTTTAAGGGCGCGTTCGAGTTCGGGGGCGTTGTGGACCTCGATCAGAACATCCATGCCCAGGTTATGGGCAAGGGATTCAAGCTCTGCGGCCAGGACATTATCCAGTGCTGCCATGATCAATAAAATGCAATCGGCCCCCAGCGCACGGGCCTCTGTTACCTGATAGGGATCAACCATGAAATCCTTGCGCAGGACCGGCAGGCTGACAGCGGCGCGTGCTGCTTCCAGATAAGCGTCATTCCCCTGAAAATAGGGAATGTCGGTGAGGACAGACAGGCAACTGGCCCCACCGGCCTGATAGGCCTGTGCCAGCGCGGGGGGATTAAAATCTTCGCGGATCAAACCTTTTGACGGTGATGCTTTTTTAATTTCGGCAATCAACCCGTAGCGACCGGCCGCGATTGAGGTTTCAAGCGATGCAATAAAGCCGCGCGGGGCCGATTGCCCTGCGGCGGCGGCTTCAAGCTCTGATAAGGCTGTTTTGGCTTTGCAGGCGGCAATATGATCGCGTTTGTCATTACAGATACGTTCAAGAACGTCGCTCATGCTGCATTTCCTTCGTTTGAAATCTTCACAAGCTGATCCAGCGTTTGTGCAGCCTTGCCGCTATCGATTGCGTCTTTGGCCTGGGCAATGCCATCGGCAAGATCGCGGGCTTTGTTGGTCACAATCAGGGCCGCTGCTGCATTTAACAGGACAATGTCGCGATAGGCACTTTTTTGCCCGGCCAGCAAATTGCGAATGGCCGTGGCGTTTGTTTCGGCATCGCCACCTTTGATATCGTCGAGCGCGGCAAGGGTGATGCCATAATCGGCCGGATTAATGTTAAAGGTCGTGACCTTGCCATCCTTCACTTCGGCAACAAAGGTCGGGCCGGTGACGGAAATTTCGTCCAGCCCGCTATCACCGTGAACGACCCATGCGCGTTCTGATCCCAAACGGTTCAGCACATGGGCAATCGGTTCTACCCAGTCACGGGCGAAAACGCCAATTACCTGATGTTTGGTTTTGGCCGGGTTGGCCAAGGGGCCGAGCAGGTTGAAAATGGTACGTGTGCCCATTTCAACGCGGGTTGGCATCACATGGCGCACGGCAGAGTGATGACGCGGTGCCATCATGAAACACAGATTGATCTGTTTAAGCGATTTTTCCAGCAGGCTCATATCGGCATCAAGATTAACGCCCAATGCGGCCAGCACATCGGCCGAGCCGGACTTGGACGATGCCGCCCGGTTGCCATGCTTGGCAACCTTCGCCCCGCAGGCTGCGGCCACGATCGCCGCTGCGGTCGAGATATTATAAGTACCGCTGCCATCGCCGCCGGTGCCACAGGTATCAACCGCATCGGGGGCTGGGCTCAGGCCGGTCGCCTTGGCGCGCATGGCCCGGGCCGCCCCGGTAATTTCATCAATGGTTTCGCCGCGCAGTCGTAAGGCCATTAAAAACGCCCCCATCTGCGACGGGGTTGCCTGACCGGACATTAAAACGTCAAAGGCTTGCTCTGCTTCCTGTTCGTTTAACGTGGTGCCATTGGCAACTTTGGCCAGTGTTGGTTTGAGATCATGTTCCGTGGACATGGAATGTTCCCTTTTTTTGGTGGCTCCGGTCACTTCAGGCGGCGGAGAAATCAATAAAATTTTTCAAAAGTTCGTGGCCATGTTCGGACGCGATGCTTTCGGGGTGAAACTGCACACCGTGAATTTCATGTTCGCGATGGCGCATCCCCATGATCAACCCATCGGCACTTTCGGCCGTAACTTCCAGGCAAACAGGTAATGTTGCCCGGTCAACTACCAGTGAATGGTAACGTGTTGCAATAACAGGTGATGGCAAGCCTTTGAAAACACTGTTTCCTGTATGGATCATGCCGTCGGTTTTACCATGCATGCATTGAGGCGCCCGAACAACGTCGCCACCAAATGCGGCGCCAATCGCCTGATGCCCCAGGCATACCCCCAAAATTTTTATCTGCCCGGCGGCCTGTTTAATCAGATCCACACAGATGCCAGCCTGTTGCGGGTCGCACGGGCCGGGAGAAATAACAATCCCCTTCGGGCGCATGGCAAGAACATCGGCAACGGTGATCTCGTCATTGCGGACAACTTTGACCTCGGGCCCTAGTTCACGTAAAAAATGCCACAAATTAAATGTGAAGCTGTCATAATTGTCGATGAGCAGATACATCGTGATCCCGGGACTTCCTGTGTTTCAGACGGGGCGAGAATAAACCGCCTTGCCGCTACGTCAAGCGATAGCAGATGTGATTTTTGGGCTTTAACAAGCTGCTAACCACAGATCGGCTAAGAATACCCCGCCAGGATTGATCTGGTAGCGTGCTTGTTCCGTCGCAGGGCAGGCTTGCTTTGCGTTTTTATGGGCATCAAGACCTGAAATTTCATGGATTGGAGATACGGCGTGGCACGGCGCTCAACACCGGCAAAAAAGAAAAAGCCAGCGACACGGGGCAAAGCAAACGTGCGTAAAAAACCGGGCAAAAAGCCAGGTGGTTTTCGGCGGCTGATGTTAGGGGCAGCGATGGTGGCAGGCGCTGTTTCAGCGATGATTGCCGCTGGCAGCATGCTTGAACTTGACCGCGCCGCGCAAAAGGCTGTCAGCAATTCGTCGGCAGGGTCCCCGCAAATCCAAACCCGGGCCGAGCGTGAAACATCAAAGTCGCCCAAACTGGATTTTTCCAAGGGATATGAATCGCCAAACAGGCCGGGATATATGGTGGAACGAACCCCGGAAGACATCGATAAAACACAACCCGATGCTTTGTCCCAACCCCGCATCACCCCGGTGCCGAACGTTAACCCGTCGCCCTTGCCCCGAACAGATGCGCCCGCAACCCCGCAAGTGCAATTGGCATGGCAGAAATTCGCCACCCATGTTCCCGATACCGGAAGGGCGCCGGTCATTGCGATTATTATCGACGACGCGGGAATCGACAAAGCCAGAACAGAACGGGCCGCAGAATTGCCCGGTCCAATAACGATTTCATATTTGCCCTATGCCACACATCTGCCTGAGCAGGTGGCGACCGCGCGTAAGCGGGGGCATGAAATTATGCTGCATATGCCGATGGAACCAACATCACACACGGTTGATCCGGGGCCACATGCGCTTTTGACCAGTTACGATAAGGTTGCCATTTTAAACGAAATGACCTGGATGCTGGACCGTTTTTCCGGTTATGTCGGGGTTAATAATCATATGGGCAGCAAATTCACATCGGACCCGGAACGGATGGCCGTTGTCATGCAGGTGATGAAGTCTCGCGGGTTGATGTTTTTAGACTCGCGCACCAGCGCAAAATCTGTCGGCTATCAGGAAGCCCAAAAATATAGCGTGCCCGCCATTGAACGCGATGTGTTTATTGATGACGCCGACGAGGCCGATAAAATCAACCAGATGCTGGACCGTGTTGAACATGTCGCAAACAAGCGTGGCTATGCCGTTGCCATTGGCCATCCTCGTGATTTGACGCTGGAAGCGTTAAACAAGTGGATCCCCAAAATGCAGGCGGCTGGTTTTATATTTGTGCCCGCGACCGACATTGTGCGACGAAACAGTGTGAAGGTAACCGGGTGACAAAGCCGGTTGGTGGGCAAAGCGGTGCTGGATAAAAAAACGGGAGCCCATGATCGGCTCCCGTTTTGGTTAATTGGTGCTTATGTTAGCTGTATCAGGCAAAACGATAAGCTTCGCGACAGGCAGCCATCAAGGCACCGGCCTTGTTTCGGCATTCCTGATGTTCCATGTCGGGTTTGCTATCGACAACAATCCCTGCACCGGCCTGAATATGGATCATTTCGTCCTTGATCACGGCTGTACGAAGCGCAATGCAGGTATCCATTGATCCGTCTGCCGAGATATAGCCGATACATCCGGCATAAATGCCGCGTCGCACCGGTTCAAGTTCATCAATGATTTCCATCGCCCGCACTTTGGGCGCACCGGAAACTGTTCCGGCCGGGAAGCCTGCTTTTAAGGCGTCCATCGCATCATATTGCGGGTCTATCTGGCCCACTACGTTTGAAACAATATGCATGACATGCGAATAATATTCGATGGTTTCGCGGTCGGTCACGCGCACAGTGCCCGGCTGTGATACCCGGCCCACATCGTTGCGGCCCAGATCCAGCAACATCAGATGTTCGGAGCGTTCCTTGGGATCGTCGAGCAGATCTTTGGCAAGCGCTTTGTCTTCTTCGGAATTCTTACCGCGTTTACGGGTTCCGGCGATGGGGCGAATGGTGACTTCGCCATCGCGCAGGCGCACCAGAATTTCGGGGCTGGCCCCGACCACCTGAAACCCGCCAATATCAAGATAAAACATGAAAGGCGACGGGTTGATGCGGCGTAACGCGCGATAAAAGGCAAAGGGTGGCAACTGATAGGGCAGGGAATAGCGTTGCGACAAAACCACCTGAAAAATATCGCCAGCCCGAATATATTCCTTGGCCTTTTCGACCATGTCATAATACCCGGCTTCGTCTACGCTGACCTGCGGTTCAGGCAGGGTTTCGGGCACGGTACGGGACCTGCGATCAATAAACAGATTGCGTTGAAAGTGTTGCACCACATCGTTCAGGCGTGCACGGGCCAGGTCGTAGGCGGCCGCCGCATCAATGCCGGGTTCCGGCCGCACCGGCGTTACCACGGTCACGGTATCGGCAATGGTATCAAAGCTGGCGGTAACCGTCGGACGAATGAATATTCCGTCAGGCACATCAAGGTTGTCGGGGTTATCGTCAGGCAGTTTTTCCATCAGCCGCACGGTATCATAGCCCATATACCCTACCAGCCCTGCGCTCATGGGCGGCAAATGGTCGGGCAGGTCAATGTGGCTTTCGGCGATCAGCGATTTTAAGGCATCAAGCGGTTTTTCGTCCTGATCAATAAACGCCTCCGCATCGGCCATGACGCGACGGTTGATCTCGGCCTTGTCGCCAAAGCACCGCCAGATCAGATCGGGCTTAAAGCCGATAAATGAATACCGTCCCCGGCTGGCACCCCCTTCAACCGATTCCAGCAAATAGGTATTGGGAAGGCCTTCGGCCAGTTTCAGAAACGCTGACACTGGTGTGTCAAGATCAGCGGTGAGGGATGTGTAAACAACCTGCGCAATGCCATTTTCATGGTTGCGGACAAAGTTTTCGAAATCCGGTTTGATGTCCATGATGCAATCCGATCAAAACCAAACATGAAGGTAACTGGAATGAAAAAAAGGGCGATCCGGTAACCGGATCGCCCCGCATGGCCAAACCTGCCTAGTTGGCGGGGGCGCTTTGGGCATAAAGCCCGTTTACAACACTATTATTGAGGCTGATAGAAATGTTGTTACGCAAATAATCGAGATATTGCGAAACGATATCCTGATTGAGGCTGTCTTGCAGTTCGGAAACAATCGGGTCGTCTTTGCCCGTTGTGTTACCTGCCGGTTTGATGTCATCGAGCACGACAACCGAAACACCGTTTTCACCGATAACCGACTTGGCTTTGCCTTGGGCAAGGTCAAACAGGGCACCGGCAATGGCCGGGTTGGCATCAGCCGACAGGCCACGACCATCACGTTTGGTCATGCCGGTATCGTTAATGCTGTTATCAAGCTCTGCGGCGATGGCATCAATTTTCGCACCCTGATCATTGATACGGGCGGCAAGGGCATCGGCTTTTTCACCCAGCAGGCGCTGTTTCTCATCGGCTTTCCATGCGGTTTCAACAGCATCACGAACATCGTCGAAGGGGCGCACAGCAGACGGGGTAACCTTGGTGACGCTGACAACATAGCGATTGCCGCTCTGGGTTTCTTCCAGAAAGCTTTCATCACCCTCGTTCAGTTCGTAAATCTTGGCGTTGATTTCCTTGCTGTCGACAATGCCATTGCCCAGATCCTGGCCCTTTTTAATGTCGCTCAGGGTGAAAAGCTGTGCATTTACTTTTGCTGCGGCGTCCTTAAGGGACGTCCCGGCACCCAGTTCATCGTCAAGCTGGGCGGCGATGTCAAAAATCTGATCTTCTGCTTTTTGACGTTTAACGCCGTCTTCAACCTGTTTGCGCACTTCATCCAGACTTTGTTCATGGGCCGGGGTGATTGCGGTAACGCGCATGATGTGCCAGCCAAGCGAGGTTTCAACCGGTTCGGAATAACCACCTTCGGGCAGGCCAAATACAGTGTCGCGCAAATCGGGCAGCATGTTTTCCTTGGTGAATTCACCAAGTTTGACCACCGATTCTTTCATGCCGGCCTGTTCGGTCGCGACCTTCATAAAGTCTTCGCCACCCTGAAGGGCTTTATAAGCTTCCGAGGCACTTTCTTTTTCGTTCGGTGCAAACAGGATCTGTTCTACCGCACGTTTTTCCGGCGTTTGAAATTCAGCGATGCGCTGGTTATAGGCATCGAGCAATTCGTCGTCGGTAACGTCCATTGACTGTGCAAGGTGATCAACGGTCAGCAAGGCCAGGGTCGCGTTTCGGGTTTCCGGTGCGGTGAACTGTGCACCATGATCATCATAGAATTTCTTGAGCACATCATCGGACGGGGTTTCGATCGGGGCGATGTCGTCGTCGCCAAGCATGATGAAACGTCCGCTGCGATCTTCATTGCGATAGGCGGCAATTGCTTTGACCAGCGGTGCGGGCGGGGTGCTGGCGGCACTCAGGCTGCCGACAACCTGCTGGCTCATCAGATCGCTGCGCATGCCGTCAATGAATTCCTGTTCGCTATATCCGTTTTGATACAGGATCTGCAGGAACTTTTGACGGTCAAACTGCCCGGTCGTTTCGTCCTCGAAGCTTTTGTTGTTGAAAATGTTGTCACGGACTTTTTCATCGCTAATGCCGATGCCCGTGTCTTGTGCATTTTCTTCCAGCAACTTTTGCGAGATCAGGCCCTGAACCGTGTTGTTCAGAAGGCCCATCTGAATGGCTTGCTGCTGATCAAAGCTGGGGCCAAAGACCCGGCGCATCTTGTCGATGTTGCGCTTGAAGGCGCGGTCCAGTTCGGCAGGACTGATAGACTGGCTGCCGACTTCGGCGACTTCGCGGGAATTGCCAAGGCTTAGCATCGAGGCATTCAGCCCCCATGCGACAAAGCTGATCGCGATGATGCCAAACAGGATTTTGGCAAAGATGGATTTTGAAAATGTGCGAATGCCAGATAGCATATTCAGTAGCCTAACAATTCGTTGCGTCGGACCGGCGCCAGTTGGCCGGCAACTTTTCATGCCAAAACGGTTCCGGAAACCGGGAAAAACCGTGCGGATCGGTGGCGCATCTTAATGGGGAGACCATAGGGCGGCAACACCCGATTGCATAAGCCGTTTCAATTGCTGATGCAAGGGCCTCCAACCGGACTTGGCCCGGGGAGGCTCACATGTTAAAAAGCGGCCAGCAAACGTTTTATAAGTCGTTGGCCCTGATGCTGTGAAAAATGCCCATTCTGTCAAAATCGGGCTATGTGGCATCTCCCATCAAAAAAAGGAAACATTCAATGTCAGGTCGTCGCCCCTTAATTGCCGGTAACTGGAAAATGAACTGCTTGCGCGCCGATGGTTTGGCACTGGCCAGTGGCCTCGCGGCAAAATTGTCATCTGCGGCAAGCAAACCGGCATGCGATATCTTGTTGTGCCCGCCGGCCACCTTGCTGGCCGACGTGGTGGGGGTTCTTGGGCATTGTGCCATCCATGCCGGGGGACAGGATTGCCATTTTGACAAAAATGGCGCGCATACTGGTGATATTGCGGCGTCGATGCTGGCTGATATTGGTGCCAGCCATGTCATTGTTGGCCATTCGGAACGCCGTGCGGATCATGGTGAAAGTTCAACGGTTATCCGCCAGAAAACCATTGCTGCCCATGATTCAGGGCTGATTGCGGTTGTCTGTGTGGGGGAAACCGAACAGGAACGTGATCTGGGGGCGGCCATTTCTGTGGTTTGTGGCCAAATGGACATTTCGTTGCCCCAAGGAGCCAATGCGGAAAACACCGTGATTGCCTATGAGCCGGTTTGGGCCATTGGCACCGGGCGTACCGCCGCGGTCGAAGATGTTGCCGAAATGCATGCAGCCATTCGTCGCAAGCTCAAGGAACGGTTCGGCGATGCCGATGAATTTCGTATTCTTTATGGTGGTTCGGTTAAGCCTTCGAACGCGGCGGAGCTGCTGGCGGTTGATAATGTTGATGGCGCGCTTGTCGGTGGTGCCAGCCTCAAGGTCGACGACTTTTGGGGGATTATTGATAGTTGCGATTAGTCGCGGGGCGAGGGCGGCCGCATCCCGCGCGCTTGATAAAAGTCGATGACAGCATGATCGCGGATATCCGTTCCGGGGTGTTTCGGGGCATGCTGGCATTGCAATATAATATTTGGCCGGTACCGGTATTTTCGGAATTTCGATAAATATCAGGCAGCGATGTTGCAATTTGGCGGGCGATCGGCGAAAATGGGTTCCCGGCGCAAGATGTTGGATCTTGCCTGAAGCCGGGATTTTTCCCGTACAAATGAACAATGGTGTTTTCCTGCAGGTTGCAGGGAGCGTGTTATTGTGGGCGATTGGCAATTTATGGTTATAAACCTGCGAAATACGGACTAGCCAACCGTTTCAAAACGCGTTAAACACGCATCAAATTTTGCCCGGTAAGGCAGCAAAATCGTTGCCGCCGGATTTACAAGTCAAGAGTTTTGAGGCCATGCAGACTGTCATTCTGGTTATCCACCTGCTTCTTGCGATCGGCTTGATTGCCGTAATTCTGGTTCAGCGCAGTGAAGGCGGCGGGCTTGGTATTGGCGGCGGCAATAGCGGCGGCGGTAATTTTGGTGTCATGAGTTCGCGCAGTGCCGCGAACCTTCTGACCCGGACGACAGCAATCCTTGCTGCGGCCTTTATGATCACGAGCCTCGGTCTGGCCCTGATGAGCAATAACCGTACCGCACCAACATCGATCCTTGATCAGGTGCCTGCACCCGCTGCGACTTCCAATATGGAAAAAACAGCCCCGGCGCAGGATAGCGGTCCGGCGGCGCCGACCCGCTAAGACATATACCGATATCAGAGGCGGCAAAATTGCCGCCTCAATTTTTGAATTATTGCTCCCCCGGTTCGCAATCTGCGTAACCGTGGCTTTGTGCTTTGAGATGAGGCATAGACATGACCCGTTATATTTTCATTACTGGTGGCGTGGTTTCTTCGCTAGGCAAAGGCTTGGCGTCAGCTGCATTGGGTGCCTCGCTTCAGGCGCGTGGTTTTACCGTTCGCTTGCGCAAGCTTGATCCTTATATCAACGTTGATCCGGGCACCATGAGCCCCTATCAGCATGGGGAAGTTTACGTTACCGAAGATGGTGCCGAAACCGACCTTGACCTTGGTCATTATGAACGTTTCACCGGGGTATCCTCGCGCCGGTCCGATAACGTTACCACCGGACGCATCTATTCATCCGTGATTGCGCGGGAACGCCGTGGCGATTACCTGGGCGGAACCGTTCAGGTCATTCCCCATATCACCGATGCCATCAAGGAATTCGTCCAAAGCGACGCGACCGAAGATTTCGTTCTGGTCGAAATTGGCGGCACGGTTGGCGATATTGAAAGTCTGCCATTTCTTGAATCCATTCGGCAGATGGGCAACGAACTGGGCGATGGCCGGACAATGTTCCTGCATCTTACCCTTGTTCCCTATATCTCGTCTGCGGGCGAATTGAAAACCAAACCGACCCAGCATTCGGTTAAGGAATTACAGTCGCTTGGTATTCAGCCTGATATTTTGCTGTGCCGATGTGATCGCGAAATTCCGGTGAATGAACGCCGCAAAATTGCGCGTTTCTGCAACGTGCGCGAAGCATCGGTTATTCCGGCCTATGACGTCGACAATATTTATCAGGTGCCGATCAGCTATCATAAATACGGCCTTGATAACGAAGTTCTGCATCATTTCGGCCTGCAGGCCCAGGACCCGGATATGGGGCCGTGGGAAGATATTTGTGATATCGTTCGCAACCCGGAAGGTGAAGTCACCGTCGGGATTGTTGGTAAATATATCCAGTTGCCCGATGCTTATAAGTCCTTGACCGAGGCCCTGGTTCACGGCGGTATTGCCAACAAGGTCCGGGTCAAAATTGACTGGATCGCGTCTGACGATCTTGAAAAAACCGAAAATGTCAGCGAACGTCTGAGCAAGCTTGATGCCATTCTGGTGCCGGGTGGTTTTGGTGAACGCGGTGCCGAAGGCAAAATTGCCGCTGCCCGTTATGCCCGCGAAAACAAGGTACCTTATTTCGGGATCTGTTTTGGTATGCAGATGGCCGTTCTTGAAGCGGCCCGTAATCTTGCGGGCATTACCAACGCGTCGTCGTCCGAATTTGGTCCGACCGAAATACCATTGGTCGGCTTGATGACCGAATGGTCCAAGGATGGCGGGCGTGTTGAACGTCGCAGCGGTGAAGATGATCTGGGCGGCACCATGCGTTTGGGCAATTATGAATGCAAGCTGGTAGCTGGTACGCGTGCCCGCGAAATTTATGGTAGTGAAACCGTTCTTGAACGTCATCGCCATCGTTATGAAGTTAATATCAACTTTCTCGAACAGCTTGAGCAGAAGGGCCTTAAATTTTCGGGTCTTTCGCCCGACGGTCGTTTGCCGGAAATTATCGAATATCCGGATCATCCGTGGTTCATCGGTGTACAGTTCCATCCGGAATTGCGGTCACGGCCATTGGAGCCGCATCCGCTGTTTGTGTCTTATATCAAGGCTGCCAAAGAACGTAGCCGTCTGGTTTAACACTGCCTGGAACGTGCAAGGATGTTGAAATGACCGTCGTTAAAACCGTTAAAGTCGGCAATATTGAATTTGCCAATGACAAGCCTTTTGCATTGCTGGCAGGCCCTTGTGCCATCGAAAGCCGTCAGCACGCATTGGAAATGGCAACCGCCCTGAAAGAACTGGCCAGTGCGATGGGCATTGGTCTGGTCTATAAAAGTTCGTTCGACAAAGCCAACCGCACCAGTAATAAATCAAAGCGTGGTGTGGGGTTAAACGAAGGAATTGATATTCTGGGTGAAGTCAAGGACGTCACCGGCTTGCCGATTGTCACCGATGTTCATTTGCCAGACCAGTGTGCAGCGGTTGCCAAGGTCGCCGATATTTTGCAAATTCCGGCTTTCCTGTGTCGCCAAACAGATTTGCTGATGGCGGCGGCTGCGACCGGCAAGGCAATCAATGTTAAAAAGGGGCAGTTCCTTGCCCCTTGGGATATGGCAAATGTTGCCGACAAAATTGCCGAAGCTGGCAATGGCAATATTATGCTGTGTGATCGTGGGACCAGTTTTGGGTATAATACACTGGTAACCGATTTTCGCGGACTTCCCATCATGGCCCGTCAGGGCTATCCGATTGTGTTTGATGCGACCCATTCCGTCCAGCAACCGGGCGGGCAGGGTGGTACATCGGGCGGCCAGCGCGAATTTGCGCCTGTTCTGGCCCGTGCCGCCGTTTCTGTTGGTGTTGCGGCATTATTTATCGAAACCCACGATAATCCTGATGCTGCGATCAGCGATGGACCCAATCAAATCCCCCTTGGCAAGCTTCCTGAAGTTCTTTCGGTCTTAAAGGAGCTTGACGCGATAGCGAAGGCCAATCCGGTTCGTCTGGATATGTTCGACGCTTGATATTAAGGTGCCGCCATATTTTGTGGCGGCATTTCTTTTATGCTGTAACCGACGCGGCCAAACATGTTGGTCGTTCCATATGTCAGTAAGGAGAATTGTTTCGTCATGACCGCTATCATTGATATCCGCGGGCGCGAAATTCTGGACAGCCGGGGTAACCCGACAGTCGAGGTAGATGTTACCCTGGAAAGTGGCGCCTTTGGTCGGGCCGCCGTTCCCTCTGGTGCATCGACGGGCGCACACGAAGCCGTCGAACTGCGAGACAAGGAAGAACGTTATCTGGGTAAGGGCGTTACCAAAGCCGTTTCAGCCGTAAATGGCGAAATCTTTGAAGCCCTGGCCGGTATGGATGCGGAAGAGCAGATCGAAATCGATACCGCGATGATTGATCTCGATGGGACTGCTAACAAAAGCCGCCTTGGCGCAAATGCCATTCTGGGTGTTTCCCTTGCTGTTGCCAAAGCCGCAGCCCAGGAATCCGGTTTGCCGTTATATCGTTATATTGGCGGTTCCTATGCCCGGACCCTGCCGGTGCCGATGATGAACATCATCAATGGTGGTGAACACGCGGATAATGCCATTGACGTTCAGGAATTCATGATTGTTCCTGTTTCGGCAGAAACCTGCACCGACGCGATCCGCATGGGCGCCGAGATTTTTCACAATCTGAAAAAATCACTTGCTGCCGATGGCCTCAGCACCTCGGTTGGGGATGAAGGTGGCTTTGCCCCGAATATCGCTTCGACCGAAGCGGCCATCAGCTATGTGATGAAATCAATCGAAGCTGCCGGGTACCGCCCGGGCGAAGACATCATGCTTGCGCTTGATGCGGCTTCGACCGAATTCTACAAAGACGGCAAATATGTTCTTGCTGGCGAAGGTAAGACGTTTGATTCGGACGGCATGGTCAAATACTGGGCCGAACTTGCCAGCAAATATCCGATCTTCTCGATCGAAGACGGCATGTCTGAAGATGACTGGGATGGCTGGGCTGCCTTGACGCGCGAAATTGGCGACAAGATCCAACTGGTCGGCGATGATCTGTTTGTGACCAATCCGGTGCGTTTGGCTGACGGTATTTCCAAGGGCGTTGCCAACTCGATCCTGGTCAAGGTTAACCAGATCGGTACGCTGAGCGAAACCCTTGAAGCCGTCGAAATGGCACACCGCGCGGGTTATACTGCTGTGATATCGCATCGTTCGGGTGAAACTGAAGATTCGACCATTGCCGACCTGGCTGTTGCCATCAATTGTGGTCAGATCAAAACCGGTTCGTTGTCACGGTCTGACCGTTTGGCAAAATACAACCAGTTGATCCGTATTGAAGAGCAGCTTGGTCTGGCTGCCCGTTTTCCGGGTCGCGCCATCCTGAAAAAATAATGCCTCCAGTTTCGTTTTCATAACGAAATGATGAAAAGCCGCCTTTAAATGAGGCGGCTTTTTGTATTTACGATTTGTTAATTAATCGTAAGGTCGCCAAAAAAAGACGCTTGTTTTTAAAACTCTTTTTACCTTGTTGTGGTCTACTTACCGTTCAGAATAGGACTTTGTGCCGGTCTGAGGCTATAACATGCTGATCTTCAGGTAAAATAACGTCCGTTGTTTTATCGTTCCGGTTTTGAAATATTTTGCTTTAAAATGCGTCTTCCGCTTTGGGACCTTCGTTCAAATGTCGTCATCTGCACCGGTAATCCGTCGATTTCGACAGGCCATTGCACCTGTTTTTGCCTTTACCGTTATGGTCTATTTTATCTTCCACAGCGTGGAAGGTGACAGGGGGCTTCTGGCCTATTGGTCGATGCAGGACCGGGTGGGCGAAATTGTCAAATTGCGCGATGATATAAAAGCGCGGCGCGAATTATTAGAGCAGCGCGTGAAGGCATTGCGCCCTGGCAGCCTTGATCCTGATTTGCTGGATGAACGTGCCCGTACCATGCTTGATATGGCCAATCGGGATGACGTTATTATCTTTCACCACAACGGGTATGATCAACCGTAAAATATGCTGTTTGTTGGCATGTGGTGGGGCAGGGTGCGGTGCACCCTAGGATGAGTACCGTTTTTCAAGATTTATCTGGCATCTGCGAACACCGATTTTCATTCATCTAAATTGTTTTCGTAAAAGCATAGCATTTGTGACGCTGAGGAATGAACGCATTGGATCGGCTTTGCTCAAATATCTGATAATTCACAAAATATAATTTTAACCGTTAAAACTACAATTAACCAATAATCGGTTTATTTGTGATTGTGCATTGCAAAACAATGCTTTAACGCCCCCAAGATAGCTTGCTTATGTGCGTTGTTTTGGGTAGTTATTTCGGTGGTCCAATACCGAATTAAGCTGCTTTTCAAAGAAGCTTAAGCGAGCCATCCACCGGGAGGAACCATGGCGACCCTAAAACGCAAACGCGCCACGACGCGCGCCGACAATCAGGCGAGCAGTGACGAGCTCCTCAAATATTACCGCGATATGCTTCTGATCCGCCGTTTTGAAGAAAAGGCCGGCCAGCTTTATGGCATGGGCCTGATCGGTGGTTTTTGCCACCTTTATATCGGTCAGGAAGCTGTTGTTGTTGGTATGCAGGCTGCAACATCGGGCGAAGATGGTGTGGTTACCAGCTACCGTGATCATGGACATATGTTGGCGTGCGGGATGGATTCCGCAGGCGTCATGGCCGAATTGACAGGTCGTGAGGGTGGTTACTCTCATGGCAAGGGCGGTTCGATGCATATGTTCTCCAAGGAAAAGAACTTTTACGGCGGTCACGGTATTGTCGGCGGACAGGTTCCGCTTGGCACCGGTATTGCCTTTAATTACAAATATCGCGGCGAAGACAAGGTTTGTCTGACCTACCTTGGTGACGGTGCTGTCAACCAGGGGCAGGTTTATGAATCTTTCAACATGGCCGCCCTTTGGAAGTTGCCGGTCATTTACTGTATCGAAAACAACCAGTATGCGATGGGCACATCGACCCAGCGTCACTCGGCCAGTCCGGATCTGTATTTGCGCGGCGAAGCCTATGGCATTCCGGGTGAACAGGTTGACGGCATGGACGTGCTGGCGGTGAAAGAAGCCGGTGAACGTGCTGTCAAACATTGCCGTGAAGGCAATGGACCCTACATTCTCGAGCTTAAAACCTATCGTTATCGTGGCCACTCGATGTCCGATCCGGCAAAATACCGGACCAAGGACGAGCTGGACAAGATGCGCAAGGAACATGACCCGATCGACATGGTCAAAAAGCTGTTGATCGATGCAAGCATCCTTGACGAAGACGGTCTCAAAGAGATTGACAAGGAAGTGAAGGCAGAGGTCGCCAAATCTGCGGAATTTGCACAGAACAGCCCCGAACCCAATCCGTCGGAACTGTTTACCGATATTTTGATCGAAGTCTGATTCAGATTTTGCAAAATCCGCTTTTGACCAGAAATTTTCCCGCAAAAAGGGGGAACCATGCCGATTGAAGTTTTGATGCCCGCATTGTCTCCGACAATGACAGAAGGCACCCTTGCCAAATGGAATGTCAAAGAAGGCGACACCGTTCAGTCCGGTGATGTCCTTGCCGAAATTGAAACCGACAAGGCGACGATGGAAGTCGAAGCCGTTGACGAAGGTAAAATTGGCAAGATCGTTGTTGATGCCGGGACGGAAAACGTCGCCGTCAATGCCGTTATTGCCTATATCCTTGAAGAAGACGAAGACGCCTCTGCGCTTGAGAATGTTAATCCTGGCAAGGCCCAGGCTGCACCGGCGCCCAGCGAAGAAAAATCTTCTTCCTCGGAAAGTGCCCCTGCCACGGCTTCTGCACCGGTGAAGGCGTCGGGCGCGATTGAGCGCACCGACAAAGAACCCCGCGCCATGAGTGAAATGAACGAAACGCGCGACGAAAAAACCTATACCAAATTCAAAACCCAGACCGTTCGTGAAGCCTTGCGCGATGCGATGGCCGAAGAAATGCGGTCTGACGAAAATGTTTTCGTCATGGGGGAAGAAGTTGCGCAGTATCAGGGGGCTTATAAAGTTACCCAGGGTCTGCTTGACGAATTTGGCGATCGTCGCGTCGTTGATACGCCGATCACGGAATATGGCTTTACCGGTCTTGGTACCGGGGCTGCATTCATGGGGCTGCGTCCGATTGTTGAATTCATGACATTCAACTTCGCCATGCAGGCCATTGACCATATCATCAACTCGGCTGCGAAAACGCTTTATATGTCCGGTGGCCAGCTAGGCTGCCCGATTGTGTTTCGGGGTCCGAACGGTGCGGCAGCCCGCGTGGGTGCCCAGCATTCACAGTGCTATGCATCCTGGTATGCGCATTGCCCGGGGCTTAAGGTGGTTGCACCTTATTCTGCCGCCGATGCCAAGGGCCTGTTGAAGGCTGCTATTCGTGATCCGAACCCGGTTGTGTTTCTGGAAAACGAAATCCTGTACGGGCAAAGCTTTGAAGTTCCTGATGATGACAATTTTGTCCTGCCGATTGGCCAGGCCAAGATTGAACGCGAAGGCACCGATGTTACCATCGTTGCGTTCTCGATCATGGTTGGCAAAGCCCTGAAGGCCGCTGCAAAGCTGGCGGAAGAAGGCATTTCGGCCGAGGTCATCAATCTTCGCACCATTCGTCCGCTTGATGTGAACACCATCGTGCGTTCGGTGATGAAAACCAATCGTTTGGTGACATGTGAAGAAGGCTGGCATTTTGCCGGTATCGGTGCGGAAATCGCTTCGGTGATCATGGAACATGCGTTTGACTATCTTGATGCACCGGTTGCCCGTGTTGCCGGCGAAGATGTTCCGATGCCTTATGCGGCCAATCTGGAAGTTCTCGCATTGCCGCAGGAGCAACATATCGTCGATGCGGCCAAGGCCGTTTGCTATCGTTAAACAAAAACGGACAAGGGGTTGGCGCACCATTGGTGCTGCCACCCCGTTACCGGGAGATTGCATCCATGCCAGTTAAAATTCTGATGCCGGCGCTTTCGCCGACCATGACAGAAGGCACCTTGGCGAAATGGCTCGTCAAGGAAGGGGACACCGTTGAATCGGGCGATGTCCTGGCCGAAATCGAAACCGACAAGGCGACGATGGAAGTCGAAGCTGTCGATGAAGGAAAAATCGGTAAAATTCTTGTTGAAGCAGGTACCGAAGGTGTGGCCGTGAATGCGGTAATTGCCTTGCTTTTGGAAGAAGGCGAAGACGAGAAGGCCCTTGAAGGGGCCGATACGTCAGGTCCGAATGTCGGGGCAGATGCCCAAGCGTCAACCCCGACCAAAGATGAGACGCCCGAAGGCAAGGATGTTGCCCCGGCCGCTTCGAGCGCACCTGCTGCCAGCAAAGACGGGGAGCGGATCACGGCAAGCCCGCTTGCGCGTCGTATCGCGTCGCAGGAAGGTGTTGAACTGTCCGGCGTTGATGGCTCCGGGCCGCGGGGACGTATCGTCAAGCGTGATATCGAGGCCGCCCTCAGCAACAAACCGGCAGCCAGGGCCGAAGCACCTGCCGCCGCAAAATCCGAAACACCTGCGGCCAAGGCACCTGCTGTTTCGGGATGGAACCCGGATCTTACCGGCCTGCCCGAATACGAAGAAATTCCGAACACGACGATGCGTAAGGTTATTGCGCGCCGCCTGACGGAATCCAAACAACAGGTTCCGCATTTTTATCTGACCATTGATTGCCAGATCGACAACCTTCTGTCGGTTCGCAAGCAGCTGAACGAAAAAGCCGCAGACGGTGTCAAGGTGTCGGTCAACGACATGGTTATCCGGGCATCCTCGATTGCGCTCAAGCGTGTTCCGTCCGCCAATGCGGTTTGGACCGATGCGGCCATTTTACAATGCAAGCAGCAGGATATTTCCGTTGCCGTCGCGATTGATGGTGGCCTGATCACGCCGGTCATTCGGAATGCGGGTGGCAAGGGCCTTGCCGAAATCTCGACCGAGATGAAAGCACTGGCCGCCAAGGCCCGTGATGGCAAATTGCAGCCTCAGGAATTCCAGGGCGGGACCTTTTCGGTTTCCAACCTTGGCATGTTTGGCATCAAGGACTTTGCCGCCATTATCAATCCGCCGCAAGGTTGTATCCTGGCCGTAGGTGCCGGGGAACAGCGCCCGGTGGTTAAGGATGGTGCCCTGGCAATTGCAACCGTCATGAGCTGCACCCTGTCTGTTGATCATCGGGTGGTTGATGGTGCGGTTGGTGCCCAGTTTATGGCTGAATTCAAAAAGCTGATCGAAGATCCAATAAGCATGCTGCTTTAAGGTCTGGTTGCGCGGGGGCTTTAACAAGTCCCCGCAAGCTTTTGAATGATATACCTGTATGCAAAAACCGTGCAGGTTAAGGAGATGCAAAATGGCGGAAAACAATTTCGACGTTATCGTGATTGGTGCCGGTCCTGGTGGTTATGTTACTGCCATTCGTGCGGCCCAGCTGGGGCTGAAAACGGCCGTTGTCGAACGCGAACATCTGGGCGGTATCTGCCTGAACTGGGGCTGTATCCCGACCAAGGCTCTGCTGCGCTCAGCCGAAGTTTATCGCAACATGAAACACGCCAAAAATTATGGCTTGTCGTGCGATAACCCGTCCTTTGATTTTGAAGCCGTTATTCAGCGGTCGCGTGGCGTTTCAAAGCAACTGGCAGGCGGTGTCGGCATGTTGCTTAAAAAGAACAAGGTTACCGTGATTAACGGTGAAGCCAAATTCGACGGTCCGAAAAAGATCAATGTCGAAGGTAAGGATAAAGGCACCTACACAGCCAAACATTATATCATTTCCACTGGCGCGCGCGCGCGTGCGCTGCCGGGACTTGAGGCCGATGGCAAGGTTGTCTGGGATTACAAAAAGGCGATGACGCCTGATAAAATGCCCAAGAGCCTCCTGGTTGTCGGGTCGGGTGCGATTGGTATTGAATTTGCCAGCTTTTATCACACCATGGGCGCTGAAGTGACCGTGGTTGAAATTATGCCGCAGATCATGCCGGTTGAAGACAAGGAAGTCGCGGCGCTGGCGCAGAAAATGATGACAAGGGACGGGATGAAAATTCTGACCGAAGCCAAGGTTGCCAATCTGAAGCGCAATGCCGACAACGTTGTTGTTACGATCGAAACCAAAGATGGTAAAAAGCAGGACCTGACGGTTGATCGTGTGATTTCGGCTGTGGGTGTGATTGGTAATACCGAAAATCTTGGCCTTGAAAGCACCAAGGTTAAAGTCGAACGAAACGTGATTGATACTGACGAATTTTCACGGACGGCCGAGCCGGGTATTTATGCCATTGGTGACGTGGCAGGTCCGCCGATGCTGGCCCATAAGGCGGAGCACGAAGGCGTTATTTGCATTGAGAAAATTGCCGGTGAAAAGAATGTTCACCCGCTTGATCCGCGCAAAATTCCTGGTTGCACCTATTGTCATCCCCAGGTTGCAAGTGTTGGCCTGACCGAAGCCAAAGCCAAAGATGCAGGCTATGATGTCAAGGTTGGCAAGTTTCCGTTTATTGGCAATGGCAAGGCCGTAGCCCTTGGCGAGGCCGAAGGTTTGGTCAAAACCGTATTTGATGCCAAAACCGGCGAATTGCTGGGCGCACATATGGTTGGCACCGAGGTAACCGAACTGATCCAGGGCTTTGTGATCGCGATGGGGCTGGAAACCACCGAGGAAGACCTGATGCACACGGTGTTTCCGCATCCGACCCTTTCTGAAATGATGCATGAATCGGTTCTTGACGCCTATGGGCGTGCGATTCATTTCTAAGTCATTATATGTGCGATACGGCAGGTTCCTTTGTGTATCTGTCGTATCGGCCATGTCGAATGTCAGTTTGACAATATGACAGCAGGACGGCACATTGCCTGCCATTCCATCCTTCGGAGGTTTAAATGTCCACGACGCGCAACGAGGTACGAGCTCTTCGTCACCCGGAAAAGCAAAAGAACCCGGACCGTCCTTCTGGTCGCAAACCGGAATGGATTCGCGTTAAGGCACCCACTTCCAAGGGCTATCAGGAAACGCGCGATCTGGCCCGTGGCCTGAATCTCCATACCGTGTGCGAAGAAGCCGCATGCCCCAATATTGGCGAATGCTGGCAAAAAAAGCATGCCTCCTTCATGATTATGGGCGATACCTGCACCCGTGCCTGTGCGTTTTGTAATGTTAAAACCGGGATGCCAAACCCGCTTGACCCGTTCGAGCCGGAAAATCTGGCAATGGCGGTTGCCGACATGGACCTTAAGCATGTTGTGATTACCTCGGTGGACCGGGATGACCTTGCCGATGGTGGTGCCATGCATTTTGCCCGCGTGATTGAAGCCATTCGCCATAAATCGCCGGAAACCACCATTGAAATTCTAACGCCCGATTTCCGCGACAAGCCTGGCGCAGTCGAGATCGTAGCGAAGGCCCGCCCGGATGTGTTTAATCACAATCTGGAAACAGTTCCGCGTCTGTATCCGTCCATTCGCCCGGGGGCTCGCTTTTATCAGTCGTTGCGCATTCTTGATCGTGTCAAACAGATCGATCCCACAATTTTTACCAAGTCGGGTTTGATGGTGGGGTTTGGCGAACAGCGCCATGAGCTGAGCCAGGTGATGGATGATCTTCGTGTTGCCGATGTCGATTTTCTGACCATCGGCCAGTATTTGCAGCCAACCCTTAAACATGCGCCGGTTGATCGGTTTGTGACACCGGACGAGTTTAAGGAATATGCGTCGATGGCGCGTGCCAAGGGCTTTTTGATGGTTGCATCAACGCCGCTAACGCGTTCAAGCTATCATGCTGACCGTGACTTTGCTGAAATGCGCGAAGCGCGCGAGAAGAAGCTGGCGGCAAGTGCAAAGCCGAGTGCGGCGGAATAACCCGCAACCATTTGTCACAGTATTTTTGAAAAGACGAGTAGGAGATCACTTTGCCGACGCATGCGGAGCGCAGAAAGCTACCCTATACGCCGGAACAGTTATTCGATCTCGTTGCGGATATCGATGCCTATTCGGAATTTCTGCCCTGGTGCGTGGCATCACGGGTACGGAAACGTGACGGAAACGAACTTCATGCTGATCTGGTGATCGGTTTTAAGATGTTTCGGGAAAAATACACATCCAAGGTCACGCTGGATCGTCCGAATCGGGTTGATGTCGAATATTTGCAAGGTCCGTTTAAATACCTCAACAATCACTGGGAATTTCAACCTTCCGATGATGGTGGAACGTTTCTGGATTTTTATGTCGATTTCGAATTTAAATCCGCGATTTTGCAGAAAATGATTGGCATGGTTTTTAACGAAGCTGTGAAGTTGATGGTGGGATCATTTGAAAATCGCGCGCGTCAGGTTTATGGCGACAATGGAATTGCATCTGTGCGCCTGTAAGACCAGTTGTCTATGAGAACAACTCATTGAGAACTGGTTGGGCGCGACGGCGCAGCGTGGCGAGAAGAATTTAAAAACGCCGGAATGTTACTTTTGGAATGCGTCGGCGTTTTTGATTTTGTTGTGCGACCTTTTACGTCAGGGCAGTTTTGCTGTTGCCACCATTTCTCGGATCATGGCAAACGCCGTTAGAATGGTTTGGCGTCGCACCTGATGCCGGTCACCCTTAAAAACACGGGATTGATGCAGGGTAGGGCGGTGCGCCCCTGCACAGCCAAAATGAACCAGCCCAACCGGTTTTTCCGGGCTGCCCCCCCCCGGTCCGGCAATGCCGGTTACAGCAACACTTATCGTTGCCAGAGGGCTATGGCGCAAAGCGCCTTCAGCCATGGCACAGGCAACCGGTTTTGATACGGCACCATATTGTTCCAGCAAATTTCCCGAAACGTCCAGCATTGCCATTTTGGCTTCGTTTGAATAGGTGATGAAGCCGCCATCGACCACGCTGGAACTTCCGTCAATAGCGGTCAGGCAGCCGCCAATCA
The DNA here is from genome assembly GCF_963976115.1 of uncultured Thalassospira sp. Classification (GTDB taxonomy): domain Bacteria; phylum Pseudomonadota; class Alphaproteobacteria; order Rhodospirillales; family Thalassospiraceae; genus Thalassospira. The sequence continues at coordinate 93,053 of NZ_CAXBJJ010000008.1, read as the reverse complement.
GCCCGCCAGTGCAGCTTTCTGCTGTGGCGACCAGCTCTCCGTTCTGACGACAGAGATCAACGATGGCACGGGCTGCTGCCAGCATCTCGGGATCGGGGATCATTTAAGGAAACCTTCGGCGAAATGGGAAACCAGTGCTAATAAAATCATACCGAATCCACCCGCTAAAATATCATCAAACATAATGCCAAAACCACCCCCGACGCGGCGGTCCACCCAGCTGATCGGCCAAGGTTTGAGGATATCAAAAAACCTGAAAACAACAAAGGCCAGCAACATCCATGCGATGTCCATCCATGATCCCGAGAGAGGGACGGCCAGCAGGCAGAGCCATTGTCCGGCAACTTCATCGATAACAATTTCGCCTGGATCATGAATTCCGATCATTTTGCTATAGGAATCGGAAACAAAAACCCCATAAATAAAGACAATGGCGGTTGCAAGCAGCAGAGTTGTGTTACTCCCTGCTATGACAAGAATCCATCCGAGCGGCAACGCAGCCAATGAACCAGCCGTTCCCGGTGCTTTGGGCACCTTGCCACTGTAAAACCAGGTGGCAGATGCGGTAATGATGATTTGGTTAAGGCGCATAACACTTTCGCATATGTCTAATGGGTATAGATATCTGACTTATCATAGCCAATAGGCTGTGGCGCGAGGTTTTTTTGAGGTTAATGTAGTGTTAACGCGCTTGCCACGCTGCTCTCTTGCAGGTAGCGTGACTATCGAAACAGTAATGGGACAAACGTTGGCATCAATCGGGGGGCCCGGCTTTGATGCTAAAAAATGAACATGGATAAAAAGGACATAGCCGGACAGATGTCTTTGGTGGGGCGCATTAATAATATAATTGAAAAGTGGTTTCCGGATCGGGAAGTTCTTGTTCGCTCCAATGATTCTGTCACACAGGTTCATCTTGGACGTCGACGTCAGTTAATAGTTGGTGTTGCCGGTATTTTTTTGATTGTCTGGACTGTTGGTTCAACCGGGGTTGGCTATTATTTTAGCCATCGGCTGAATTTGCGCGAAGAACAGCTTTTTCGCAGCGAACTGGCCTATAGTGAACTGATCAACAGGGTTACAGACAGCCAGAAAAAATTCAGCGAGATTACCTCGCAGATGGAAGATACCCATCATAATCTGTTGAGTATGGCCGAGAAGAATCTGAAATTGCAGGCGAGGGTACAGGATTTCAGCCTGAAACTTGCCGACAGTGAGAAGGAAAAATCGAGGATATCATCGTTGCGGTCCTCGATGGATAACCAGATGAACGCTTTGGGGCAGCAGATAGACGGTATCACCAACCGCAATATTGCGCTTCGCGACGAACTGGAAACCGTTGAAACAGTGATGACGCGCGTGATGCGAGAACGCGATCAGGCCATTTCACGATCAAAGTCGTTGCAGGGTGAACTGGTGATGGCAAATCAGCGGATAGCCGATTTGCATACGGTTCAAAAACAAGCACTTGAACGGGTTGCCGAACATGCGGGCTCGTCGATTTCCGATTTGAAATCGGTCCTGAAAATGACGGGTGTTCCGATCAATGAATTGACCGAGGAGGGCACGACCAGCAATGTTAAACGTGTCCTTGATGCCGGTGTTGGCGGGCCATTTGTACAGTTTGAACCTGAAACGCCTGAAGACGAACTTTTTATGAATGCTGCTTTGGCGGTTGGCAACCGGATGGACCAGTTGGCCAATCTGCAAAAGGTGATTAATCGCTTGCCCTTTGGCGAGCCGACTGAAAATTATTACGTTTCCAGCAAGTTTGGCAAACGTAAGGATCCTTTTAATGGAAAATGGTCTTTTCATTCCGGCGCCGACTTGGCAGCCCCGATGAAAACACCAATCTATGCCACTGCACCTGGTGTGGTGTCGCATGCAGGATGGACTGGCGGATACGGCAAAATGGTCGAGATTGACCATGGAGACGGCCTTAAAACCCGCTATGGCCATCTGATGAAGGTCCTCGTAAAGAAGGGTCAAAAGGTGAAATATCAAGATATCGTTGCACTGATGGGTAGCACGGGCCGTAGCACAGGAAGTCATGTTCACTATGAAGTTCTGGTAAATGGCAAACAGGTCGATCCCATCAAGTTCATAAAGGCGGGACATTATGTTTTCAAGATCACACAAAACACAAGCGAGCACAAATAACACCCAGACTAACCATTCACCTAACAAGGCGGGTGGACTATCGGTTATTAATTCGGATCTTCGTATTTCCGGTGACCTGATTTCTGAGTCAGACGTCCAGGTTGACGGTTTTGTCGATGGTGACATACGGACACGCAATCTGACGATTGGTCAGAACGGTGAAGTGCGTGGGGAAATTATCGCAGATCGCGTCCGCGTTTGCGGAAAAGTCACCGGTCAGATCCGGGCCAAGGATGTTTCCCTGGCTGATTCTGCCAAAATGATTGGCGACATTTTGCACCAAACCCTGGCAATCGAGCCTGGTGCCCATCTTGAGGGGCATTGTCGGCGTATCGAAAGTGTCGAGGAAGGTGGTCTGACGGTTATTCAGGCTGGCAAAATCGTTGCGTCAAACGTGAAGAAAGAACAGTAAGGTTTTTCTTGAATGCCATTCAGCTTTATGGGTGAGCACAAGACGGAAGTTACATGTTAAAGATGCATTATTAAAACAGCCAGGTAGCTTCGCAACCTGGCTGTTTGTTTGTCAAAATACTGAAAATAATTCTACAATAAGCGACTACGCTGCTTTTGGTATTCCGGCCAAAGGTAAAATTTCATTTAGCCGGGCAACAACAATGTCGGCCTTATGCGACAGGCGCTCGGCCGGTTGGGCGGTGCGATTGATCCATACGGTTTTAAAGCCGAATTGCCCTGCACCCGCTACATCCCAGCCGTTTGACGACTGAAACGAAATTTCACCGGGCTCAAGTTCAAGTTTGTCGCAGGCCAGCTGGTACACGCTCGGATGCGGTTTGTAGGTGCGCACATCGTCCACGCACAGGATCTCGTCGAAAAGTGACAGGATGCCGGATGACTTTGCTGTCGCAATCAGCATGTGCCGGGCGCCGTTTGACAGGATTGCCAATTTGTGGCCGCTTTTTTTCAGGGTTTTAAGTGTCTCGACAACATCGGGGAAGGTGTCGAGCGACAGATAGGCTTCCATCAGACGCGACCGTAAAACAGGGTCGTCTTTGCCGATGGCGGCCATCGCATAGTCAAGGGCGTCGCCGGTCACATTCCAGAAATCGGTAAAATCGTTCATCAAGCTGCGCAACCAGCTATATTCAAGCTGCTTCCTGCGCCACAAATCAGACAGTTTATCGGCGTCATCCCCCAGGCTTTCCTGAAGCCGCTTGCTTACCGATCCAACGTCAAACAACGTTCCATAAGCGTCAAAAACAAATGCGCGGCAGGATGAAATGGAAATTTCGGTCATTGGGTCAAGCCTCGTTTTCTGTCTCTGTCACCGAAAACACGGCGTTGGTGCCGGTCTCGTGCGACTCGCAATTTGGCAATTAGCGCGATAGGCGTGCGGATTATTTGGGCGTGGTTTTTTTATCGGGTTCGGTTGCGTCCGGGCTTTCCTGGCTCATCGCAATTTCATCACGGGCAAAGCGCCGTCGATAAACATAGGTTCCCTCCATCACCCGCTGAACATAGTTCCGGGTTTCCTTGTAGGGAATCATTTCGATCCAGTCGATGGGATCAACATCGGGTTCACGCGGGTCGCCATATTCGGAAATCCATTCCTTCACCCGCGACGGACCGGCATTATAGGACGCGATGGTCAAAATTTCAGCACCATTCCAGCGATTTAACAGTTTTGACAAATATTGGCGCCCCAACTGGATGTTGAAGCCGGGATCCTCGGTCAGGCGTTGAACGTTAAAAGGCAAATCCAGGTTATGTGCCATGCGTTCTGCCGTCGCAGGCATTAATTGCATCAATCCACGCGCACCCGCATAAGAAACCGCTGCCGGGTTAAACAGGCTTTCCTGACGCATAATCGCATGGACCAACCCTGGATCCGGGTTCTGTCCGCCAGGGACCAGATCATAGACCGGGTAGGCGGCATCAAGGTAACCACCACCTGAACGAATCCCGCGCTTGGCGGCAATCACGGCCAGGTCCGTACGCCCGTATTCCGTCGCCAGCCCGGTTGCCATGGCCAGCATTTCGGGGCTGTCAGATTGATCGACAAGTGCCATGATAAAGGGGCGGATGATATTGCCCAGTCCCATGTCACCCAGTTCACGAGAAACTTTTGTTAGTTCATTGTTTTCAAAACGTTTTCTTTGTTCATTTGTGGGGTGGGCCTGCTCGACCTGGTAATGGACTGTGCCGCCGAGCTCGTCATTGGCAAGCTGGCCGTAAAAGGTGTGGGCATGGTCAGCCGCCAGAAGGAACCACTTCCTGGCCCGGGCCTTGTCGCCCATTGCCTTGCAGGCGCGCCCCGCCCAATAAGCCCCGCGTGACTGACTGATGGGGTACTGAACAACATCATACAGATTTTGGAAATGTTGCAGGGCGATTTGCGAATCGCCCAGAAATTCAAGTGCGATCCAGCCTGCCAGCCATTCGGCGCCAGCAATATCGGCAGGTTCGGTTTGCCCGTGATTGGCAACCAGGCGGTAGGCGTCGGTGATATACCCTTCTTGCAGGGCGCGACGTGCCAGAATGGCTTTTTCCGTCCACCAGTATTCGGGGCGAATCGATATATAAGCCAGATCATTTGCCTGGTGCAGCAAAAGGTCGCGGGCGTCCTTGTCCTGATCATTGATGCGCCGCCAGCGGACACGTTCATACATCAGCCCCGGGTTTTTCTGGTATTTTGCAGGCACATTTTTGATTGCGGCATCAACATTGCCTTTGCGTTCGCGCAGGGCAAGACGTGCTTCTGCCAGCTTTTGATAATCGGCACTGACATGCTTCATCATTCGGCTGGCGGGGTGGGTGCGCCCTTCCCACAACAGGCGGTCCAGCCGCGCTTCGTGGGTGGCCTCGTCGATATATTTGCCGTAACGGTCGATAAAACGGTTTGCTTGGCCTGTGCCGAAATTTGCGTTGATCCAGCTGTTGCGAATCAGGGCAATGGCGGCATCTTTTTCACCAACGGACAGCAGGGCCGAAATTTGCCGGGTTGCGCCATCGGCAGTAACCGGCGCGGACCGCTTGAACCAGGCCAGAATTTCAAAATCCGGCACGGCGTCGGTCATGGCTTCTTCGGCGCGCTGACGCAGCAATGCCTGACTTGGCCAATTTGGGTTGGCGTCAATAAATTGCGTGATTTCAGCAAAGGATCGATTGGAATTCGGGCTGGTCAGCCACATCCATTCAACCGCTTTTTGAAGCAGCGGATCATCAAAAGCGGGCAGCAATTCCGAAACGTTTTTGGTGTCGCCTTTTTCAAGCGCATCAAGAAAAACATTCAATCGCGCCCTGCTGATGGCCGAAAATGCCGGCGAGGGAGGTGACATAACAAGTGGTGACGGATCGGGCATGGCCGCATTCGCCGCGTTTGAATAGCAGGCTGTGGCAATAAAACATGCTGTGCCCATTGTCGCTGCATACGCAGAAAACCGGCGGATATTAACGTTCGCCATCGGAAAAACCCCTTATGCCTCAGGGCGAAAATTGCACTAAAGACAGTTGCTATTATGGCAGCGAAACGAACAAAAGCCAAACAGTCCCGAAACAATTCGTTCTGGTGCTTGCGGTAGGCGTGAACTGAGGCTATTTTCGCGACGCTTTTTAATCCGCATTATGATTTGGAGATATCGATGTTTAAGGGTTCGATTACCGCTTTGATTACGCCGTTCACCACAAATGGGGTGATCGACGAAAAAGCGTTCCAGTCTTTTGTGGATTGGCAGATAAAACAGGGCACGACCGGTGTGGTGCCGGTCGGAACCACCGGCGAATCCCCGACACTTAGCCATGCAGAACATCATCGTGTGGTTGAATTGGCCCTGGAAGTGGCCAAGGGGCGCGTACCTGTTATTGCCGGAACCGGTTCAAATTCAACGGTCGAGGCCGTTTCACTGACGCGTCATGCGCAGAATGCCGGTGCAGACGCCGCTCTGGTGGTGACACCGTATTACAATAAGCCAACCCAGGCCGGTTTGTTCGCACATTACAAGGCCATTCACGATTCGACCGATATTCCGATTGTTATCTATAACATTCCCGGTCGTTCCGTGATTGACATGACCGTTGCAACAATGGCCGAACTGGCAAAATTGCCGCGTATTGTCGGCGTCAAGGATGCGACCAGCGATCTGGAACGTCCGGCTTTGATGCGCATTGCTGCCGGACCAGATTTTTGCCAGCTTTCTGGTGAAGATGGCACAATTGTTCCTTTCCTGGCGCAGGGCGGGCATGGGTGCATTTCTGTGACGGCAAATATTGCACCGCGCCTGTGTGCCGATTTGCAAACTGCATGGCGTGACGGGAACATCGCCAAGGTTCAGGAGTTGAACTATCGTCTGATGCCGGTTCATAAGGCCATGTTCTGCGAAGCAAACCCTGGTCCCGTTAAATATGCGGCATCGCTTCTGGGCCTGTGCACGGCGCATATGCGCCTGCCGATGGTCGAAATTGCCGACGACTCCAAACAGCGTGTTGAAGCAGCGCTGAAATCCGCCGGTCTTCTTTCCTGATTCTTCAGGAACCGGCCAACAAGTTTTTGAGATGGCTGCAAAAAAAGAACACAGCAATAGCAAGTTGGTGGCGCAAAATCGCCGGGCCCGTTTTGACTATTTCCTGACGGAAACATTCGAGGCGGGGCTGGCTTTGCGCGGCACCGAGGTGAAATCACTTCGAGAAGGCAAAGGAAACATTCAGGAATCCTATGCCGAACCGAAGAACGGGGAAATTTGGCTGATCAACGCCTATATTCCCGAATATCAAAGCAAGATGCCCTTTGGGCACGAAGAACGCCGACCACGCAAACTGCTGCTGCATAAGCGTGAAATTGCCAAAATGTCCGATGCCGTAAACAAGAAGGGCACCACGCTGGTGCCGGTTAAGGTCTATTTTAATGACCGCGGAATTGCGAAACTTGAACTGGCAATCGGTGAAGGCAAGCGAAAATCGGACAAGCGCGATGCCATCAAGGCCCGTGACTGGCAACGCGATAAAGCCCGTATTTTACGCGAGCATTAAGCAAATCACGGTTTTGGCGACAGTGGAAACTGGTTGTCGCCATCACGTGTTGTTTGATTGCACAATCATATCGTCGAGAAAAATGGTACAGACATGGTGAACGTGTCTGTGCCATTTTTCGTATACAGGGTGTGAAGAAGGAGGCAGACGTGACCCGTGCTTTTACCGGCAATATTCGTGACAAACTGATTGCAGCCAAGCAGCAATGGGCAGAAAAAGGCCGCCTGTTAACGGGCGTTCATGACGAAAATCACGAAAACAGGCTGCCGCCCGGGCAGCGCGAGGTAAAAGACTGGCCGGTGCTGGACCTGGGCATCACGCCGCATTTAAACGAAGCAGACTGGCAATTGGCAGTGAAGGGCGAGGTGGCAAATCCGGTTTCGCTTTCAATGACCCAACTGCTAGACCTGCCTGCCTTTTATGATTGCAGCGATATTCATTGTGTAACGTCCTGGTCCAGATACGAAAATTACTGGCAGGGTGTTTCGGCACGGGAACTGGCCCGTTTGGTGCAGCCGACGGACGCGGCCAGGCATGTGCTGTTTACCGCACATGATGGCTATACCACCAATGTCACGATCGAACAGTTTCTCGATGACGATGTTTTACTTGCCCACCATTGGCAGGACCAACCGATTACAGACGAACATGGGGGGCCTGTGCGTGTGGTGATCCCAAAGCTGTATTTTTGGAAAAGTGCCAAATGGGTTCGCGAGATTACCTTTTCAAAAACCGATAAACCCGGCTTTTGGGAAACACGCGGCTATCACAATAATGCAGACCCATGGACCGAGCAGCGATACGATTAACGTTGCCGGTCATGAACAGGAGCAACCCGAATGTGGCCATTTGCAAGAATTATGATTGTTGCAGCAGGTGTAACGGTTTTGGGCCTTTTACCCGCCGCAGGAGGCGAAATGACAAGCGCATATGATTTTGAATTTGAAACGATCGATGGCAAGGCATTGCCGTTACAATCGTTTGCAGGCAAAGCCGTCCTGATTGTTAATACGGCATCCTTTTGTGGATTTACCCCACAATATGATGGGCTGGAAGCATTATGGCAGCAGCGGCGTGATGAGGGTGTGGTTGTTCTGGGGGTGCCGTCCGGCGATTTTGGCGATCAGGAATATGCAAAAAATAATGAAATTCGTGATTTCTGCACCACCAGTTTCAACATCGACTTCCCGCTGACAACCCGGCAATCGGTGCGGGGCGAAAAAGCCCACCCGTTTTATAAATGGGCACGGGATGAATTGGGGCCGGATCAGGCGCCGAAATGGAACTTTCATAAATATCTGATCGGTCCGGACGGGCAGCTTTTGGCCAGTTTCCCCAGTGCCGTCAAACCCGATGATGAAAAATTGCAAAAGGCAATTACTGACGCGTTGGCGCGCTAGTTATCGCCAAGACCTGGCCTGGGCCGGGATGTGCGGGTTCTTATGTGCGTCCATCGGTAATATCAAGAAAGGCCAACCCGTATTGGTCGAGTTTTTTAGCGCCGACACCGTTTATTTCTGCCATATCGTTTAAACTGCGCGGTTTGAAGCGGACCATTTCCGACAATGTCCGGTCATTAAAAATGACGTAGGGCGGGACATTCTGGCTGGTGGCAAGCTCCCGACGCAGGGCGCGCAGGGCTTCCCACATTTTGCGGTCGTCTTCATTTTCAAAAAAGGTATCAAAATCGCGCAGCCGCTGGGTTGTGGCGCGTTTGCGCTCGCTGGTGTCAAGCCGCATTTCGACGACCTTTTCCCCGCGCAACACCGGGCGCGAGGATTCTGTCAGATAAACGCCACCATGGCCTTCTTCGTCAACCTGCAAATACCCCATCGCTAGCAATTGCCGAAATACCGAGCGCCACTGTGGTTGGGCTATGTCCTTGCCAAGGGCATAAACGGTTGTTTTATCGTGCCCGGTCTGGCGGATTTTCTCGGTATTTCGGCCCATAAGCACTTCGATGACATGGGCTGGGCCGAAACGCTGCCCGGTGCGATAGACCGCCGAAAGGGCCTTGCGCGATGCATCTGTGGCATCCCATGTGTCGACCGGTTCAAGGCAGGTATCGCAATTGCCGCAGGGTTTGGTGTCGGCTTCGCCAAAATACGACAAAATAACCTGTCGGCGGCATTTCGTGGTTTCGGCAAGGCCAATCAGGGCATCAAGTTTGCGCTGTTCGATCCGTTTTTGTGTGTCGGGTGCATCGGACGATGCCAGCATGCCGCGAATGGACACGATGTCGGATAAATCGTAATTCATCCACGCATTGGCCGGTAAACCATCGCGCCCGGCCCGTCCGGTTTCCTGATAATAGGCTTCCATGCTTTTGGGCAGGTTCAAATGGGCCACAAAACGCACATTTGGTTTATCAATACCCATGCCAAAGGCGACGGTTGCGCAAATGATCAACCCTTCTTCACGCAGAAAACGGTCTTGATGCAGTTGCCGTGTTTCTTGCGGCAATCCTGCATGATAGGGCAGGGCAGGTCGGCCGTTATCGGTTAGCCACTGGGCGATGTCTTCGGTTTTGCGCCGCGACAGGCAATAAACAATACCGGCATCTTCGGCGTGTTCACGGTTTAAAAATGTCAGCAGGCGTTGTTTGCTGTTGCCTTTGGTCTCAATGCGATAGGTGATGTTGGGGCGGTCAAACCCGGTTAGAAAACAGTGGGCATCGGTCAGATGAAGGTTTTCGGCGATGTCTTTGCGGGTCGGGCTGTCGGCAGTCGCGGTCAGCGCGATGCGCGGCACATGTGGAAACCGGGTTGGCAGCAGGTCCAGACGCCGGTATTCAGGCCGAAAATCATGTCCCCATTGTGATACGCAATGGGCTTCGTCAATGGCAAAAAGCGACAGGTGGATACGGTCAAGCAGGTTTAAGAAACGATCGGTGGCAAAGCGCTCAGGGGCGACATACAGAAGATCGATGTCCCCTTCAATGGCACGCATTTCAATTTCGCGGGCATGATCCGGCGCGAGTGTGGAATTGATAAAGGCGGCCTTGATGCCAAGTTGCGTTAAAGCATCGACCTGGTCTTTCATAAGCGCAATCAGCGGCGAAACAACAATGGCCGTTCCCGGCCGGCATAACGCCGGAATTTGATAGCATAGCGACTTGCCACCCCCTGTGGGCATCAATACCAGGGCATCTTTGCCTGCAATGACATGGTCGATAATTTCTGCCTGTGGCCCCCGGAAACTGTCATAGCCAAACACATCCTTTAGCACCTCCAGCGGCGGGCGCATGGCAGGCGGCGTGGAGGATGTCAGAAGATCGTTATCGGCAAAGAATACAGGGTCAGACAATTTTAACGTTCCAGGTATGTGCAGATATCGGCAAAGACGTTTTCAAACATCTCTGGCGTCAGGCGGTAAGTCTGGGTGTTGTAACGCGAACAGTGATAACTATCAAACAGCGTTAGACCATTTTCCAGGTGATGTTGTGCTCCATGCCCGAATTTATAGGCAGACAGCTTCATGCCAAATGTTTTCAGCATTGCCTGATGGGCGATCTGCCCAAGACACAAAATACCCTTAAGGTTTTTCATGGCGGCAATTTCACTGATCAGGAAGGGGCGGCATGTATTGGCTTCGGGCCCGGTTGGCTTGTTTTCGGGCGGAACACATTTGACCGCGTTGGTAATGCGGCAATCAACCAGTTCCAGCCCGTCATCAGGCCGTTTATCATATGTACCGGTTGTCAACCCGAATTTTTTCAGCGTGGCGTAAAGAAGATCACCGGCATAATCACCGGTAAAGGGGCGACCGGTGGCATTCGCCCCCTTAAGCCCCGGTGCCAGGCCAACAATAAGAAGCCGGGCCGATAACGGGCCAAAAGGGCGAACAGGGCCATTGTAAAACGCGGGGAATTTCGCCTGGTTTGCCTGGCGAAATTCCATAAGGCGGGGGCATAACGGGCAATCTTTTGCCGGTTCAATCAGTTCGGTCATAACAGGCCTGACATTGGATCAAGATTGTGCCGCAGCGGAACTTAATCGAAATCGATTTCGTCGAGATTGGGGTGAACCGGGTGATCGTCGATATCACCAAGATCGGGATGATCATCGTCACGGCGTGGCTGGACGCGGCGGGCAATGGTGCCTTCAAGCTCGGTGAGTTCAATAAAATTATCTGCCTGGCGGCGCAATTCGTCGGCGACCATTGGCGGGTTGGATTTTACCGTCGAGACGACAGTAACGCGCACACCTTTACGCTGAACGGCATCAACCAGGCGGCGGAAATCGCCATCACCGGAAAAAATCACAACATGATCAAGATGCTGGGCCATCTCCATGACATCAATGGCCAGCTCGATATCCATGTTGCCCTTAATTTTGCGGCGACCGGCGGCGTCGGTAAATTCCTTGGTCGGTTTGGTGACCATGGTATAGCCATTATAGTCAAGCCAATCCACAAGCGGGCGTATAGGCGAGTATTCCTGATCTTCAATCAGGGCTGTGTAATAAAACGCCCGGATCAGTTGACCTTTTTGTGCAAAAAGATCAAGTAGCCGTTTGTAATCTATATCAAAACCAAGAGCACGTGCCGCAGCGTACAGATTTGAGCCATCAATAAACAACCCGATACGTTCTTGCGGGTAAAAAATCATTCTTAAATGTCCTTAAATAGCGTTTAAAAATTAGTACTTTGCAAAAATGCTATCGCCTGTTTTACATCGCAAGGGGCAGCAAAGAAAGAACCAAATTGTCATGGACAGGCAGAACAGCCTTCCTTACATATCACCTGCTTTGTGGCTGTGTTTTGCATATGAAGGTTTGCCCTCTGTGACGTGTCAATCTGTCCTGGAAAATAATCGTTCCGCATCCGATGATGCTATCTTGATTGCGCTTGGGGCGAATTTGCCGACCGAGCGGTTTGGCGCACCCGCTGATACGGTGCGCGCCGCCATTGATGTTTTGGCAGGCACGGATGGTATCTGTGTTGAAAAAATATCATCCTTTTACGAAACGGCCCCGGTGCCTGTTTCTGACCAGCCCTGGTATGTGAATGCAGTCATCCGGGTGGAAACAGTGCTTTCACCCCATGACCTGCTGGTGCGGCTTCACGAAATTGAAGCCGATTTTGGCCGGGTCCGGGTGATGCGAAATGAAGCCCGGGTTCTTGACCTGGATCTTATTGCCTATGGCCGCCAAGTCCTTGGTGATGATAGTGGCTTGATCGTGCCACATCCCCGTTTGCACGAACGCGCATTTGTCTTGCTGCCTGTGCGTGATGTGGCAGGTGACTGGGTTCATCCCGTCCTGCAGCAATCGATTGCAAGCCTGGTCGGCGCGTTGCCAGAGGGGCAGGAGATTCGGCAAATGCCATCCTGATCCGGGTGGTCGCCGCGATGGAATGCTTTTTTGCTGCAACAGCCGCAGTTGCGGCAGTTTCGTCGAAATTCGCGCGGTTAAGTGTTGCAACGCAACGATGACAGCCTTATAGTGATCGGTCTGGATACTTACTTCTTTTGCTGGAGAAATTTATGGCGCGCGTTACCGTCGAAGATTGCGTTGACAAGATTCCCAATCGCTTTGAGCTTGTGATGCTGGCAGCTCAGCGTGCACGCAACATTTCGTCCGGGGCCGAATTGACCATCGACCGCGACAATGACAAAAACCCCGTCGTTGCCCTGCGTGAGATTGCCGAAGTAACCGTTAATTTTGATGATCTTCGGAACGGTATGATTCAGGGCCTGCAACGCCATGTTGAAACCGAAGAGCCCGATGACATCGAAGACGAATTCGGTCCCAAGCTGATGGCAGAGGCAATTGAAGAATTTGCCCCGATTATGGCAACTGCACCTGTTGAAGAAGACGAATAATCTTCTCTAGTGTGTTGATAAAAATGAATTAATAAAAAAGGGCTGCGGATTTTTATTCCGTGGCTTTTTTTTGTGTCGTTTGTACTATCTTCTATCTATGTACTTTTTAAAGATCGCAAGCTGGAATGGGAGCCGCTCCTGAATGATGCGTCAATATGAACTTGTGGAACGGGTTAAGGCCTATGATGCAGATGCCCGCGAGGCACTGCTCAACAAGGCTTATGTGTATGCTACCCAGAAACATGGTTCACAAAAACGGGCCAATGGTGACCCGTATTTTTCGCATCCCATCGAAGTTGCCGGTATCCTGACCAACTATAAGCTCGATTGCGACACCATTATTACCGCGCTGTTGCACGACACGATCGAAGACACCGACGCCACACCCGAAGAAATCAACAAGTTGTTCGGGCCCAAAATTTTAAAGCTGGTGGACGGCGTTACCAAGTTAACCCAGATTGAACTTAAATCGGCAGATTCAAAGCAGGCCGAAAACTTCCGCAAGTTGCTGTTGGCAATGTCGGAAGATATCCGTGTTCTGTTGGTCAAGCTTGCCGACCGTTTGCACAATATGCGCACGCTGCATTATATTTCCAAGCCGGAAAAACGGGTAAGAATTGCAGCAGAAACCCTTGAAATATATGCACCTTTGGCAGAACGCATCGGGATGCATGATATCAAGGAAGAATTGCAGGATCTGGCATTTCAACACCTTAACCCGGATGCGCGCAATTCGATTACCGCCCGGCTCGAATTTTTGCGTAAAAAGGACGACAATGTCGTCGAGCGCATTGTTAAGGAACTTGAAAAAGTTATCAGCACGGAAGGCCCTGCCGTTGAAATATATGGTCGTGAAAAGCGGCCTTATTCGATCTGGCAGAAAATGCAGCGTAAAAACATCACCTTTGGCGAGCTGTCTGACATTATGGCGTTTCGGGCCATGGTTGATACGATGCCGCAATGCTATGAGGTGCTAGGTTATCTGCATGCCGCATACAAGGTCGTGCCGGGGCGCTTCAAGGACTATATTTCCACGCCAAAACCCAACGGTTATCGGTCTATCCATACCACAGTAATCGGCCCGGAAAACCACCGTATTGAAGTGCAAATTCGGACCCACGAAATGCACGAGGTGAACGAAAACGGTGTTGCGGCGCACTGGGCTTACAAACAGGGTGGCGGACGCGAAAAAGAAGGGACGCAGTATCGCTGGCTGCGTGATCTTCTTGATATTATGGAACATGCAACAGAACCTGAAGAATTCCTGGAGCATACCAAGCTGGCCATGTTCCAGGACCAAGTGTTTTGCTTTTCGCCCAAGGGGGACGTGATTGCACTTCCTGCGGGGGGAACACCGGTCGATTTTGCTTATATGATCCATACCCACATTGGCGATACCTGCGTTGGGGCGAAGGTCAACGGGGCGATGGTGCCCTTGCGGACCCAGCTTAACAATGGCGACCAGGTGGAGATTGTGACCTCCAAGGCACAAACCCCAAACCCGACATGGGAACGGTTTGTTGTTACTGGTAAGGCGCGGGCCCGTATCCGTCGTTTCATTCGCCAGCAGCAGGAAGACCAGTATCGCGACCTTGGCAAGGCCATCGTGCAAAAGGCCTTCCGTCAGGCCGGGTATGAATATTCGGAAAAGGGTCTGGAAGGGGTCTTAAAGATATTCAAGCAGCCCACGGTAGTGGCTCTGGTTACTGCGGTCGGGGCCGGGCACATTACCGGGCGCGAGGTAACCAATGCGGTCTTCCCGGGCAGCAAAGACGATCAAACGACCCGCAAATTTGTGCCTGCAGATGCCAAAAGCAATCGCAAGCGCGACCATGCCATTCCGCTTAAAGGGCTTATTCCCGGCATGGCTGTGCATTATGCCGGGTGTTGCCATCCGTTACCGGGCGACCGTATTGTGGGTATTGTCACCACGGGCAAAGGGGTGACCATTCATACGATTGACTGCGATACCCTGGAAACGTTTGCCGATCAGCCCGAACGCTGGCTGGATGTGGGCTGGGATAATGACGGGGAACCGGAACATTTCGTTGGCCGTCTGGGCCTGACGGTTGCCCATGAATCGGGCGCACTTTCGGCCATTACCAGTGTTATTGCCAAGAATCATGGCAATATCACCAATCTGCGTTTTGTCAGCCGAACCCAGGATTTTTTCGAAATGCTGATTGATATTGATGTGGTGGATGTCAAACATCTGACCAATATTATTGCCGCCTTGCGGGCAACCCCTGTGGTCAATACCGTTGAGCGGGCACGGGGATAATGAGAAATGATGGAGTGAATACGCTATTTTCTTGCCAAGGCGGCTTTCAGCACTTACCCATAGCGGCGCGGGATTTTTCCCGTTCCCTCCTATCATGTCGTTTGTCTGACACCGTATGTTCCAGCGTCGCATAAAACCAAGCTCTTTTGAACGCATTCGCAGCTTTTTGTGGCCGCGGGCCGGATGGCGCCGTTCATCACGCTATTTTGCCCATCGAGTCGCCCGGCTGCCCGGTACGCCTTACAGCATTGCTGCCGGTTTCGCGATCGGGGCTGCTGTGTCGTTTACCCCGTTTATCGGGTTTCACTTTGTTCTGTCGGCATTGCTCAGTTTCATTCTGCGCGCCAACCTTGTGGCGTCGCTGCTTGGCACGATTGTTGGCAATCCCTGGACGTTCCCGTTTATATGGCTGTGGCTTTATCATAGCGGTCTGTGGATTCTGGGCAGCGATCCCTCGATACAGGGCGTTCATTTCAATATGGCCGTGCTTTGGGATTTCACCGTCGAAGGCATTAGCTATATCGGTCGCGGTTTGATTTTTGGTATCTGGGACGGGACCAAGCAAGCCGACCTTTCGCATCTATGGGCCAGCATCGTTGATATTATCTGGCCGATGATTGTTGGCTGCATCCCGACATTCGTTGCAGTCTGGTTGCTGTTTTACTTTCCTGTCTATCGTGCGGTTGTTATGTATCGTCATAAACGTATTCTACGTCGCATGAAAGTTCATGAAAAACGGGCTTTAACGCCGGTTTTAGAAACGGCAAAACGTACTTTGCGCAGCGATAATGCGCAGCAGCAGGATAATTTGAAATGAGCATTGATTTACGTTTGGGTGTGAATATTGATCATGTTGCCACCATCCGTAATGCCCGGGGTGGGGCGCATCCTGATCCGCTGCGCGCCGCACAAATTGCCGCAGCTGCCGGGGCTGATGGCATTACTGCTCATTTACGTGAAGATCGCCGGCACATATCGGATCGCGATATTGCGCAGTTGCGTGCCGAAATTGATTTGCCGTTGAATTTCGAAATGGCCGCGACCGACGAAATGCTGGCAATTGCCATAAATGCCAAACCGCACGCCGCCTGTATTGTGCCCGAAAAACGCGAAGAACGGACCACCGAAGGCGGGCTGGATGCCGCGGGGGGCCATAATCATTTAAAACGCTTTGTTTCAGAATTGGGCAATGCCGGTATTCGTGTTTCCCTGTTTATAGAAGCATCGAAAAAACAGCTTGATGCTGCGGCATCGCTGGGCGCGCCGGTTGTTGAAATTCACACGGGGGCCTATTGCGACGCAGTTGGTGAACAGCGTGCATATGAACTGGCCCGTATTACCGAGGCGGTTAAATACGGGGCGGAACTTGGTCTTGAAATTCACGCAGGGCATGGGCTGGCATTTGATACGGTGTCGCCCATCGCACAATTACCCGAAATTCGCGAACTTAATATCGGCCATTTTTTGATTGGCGAGGCCATTTTTATTGGCCTTGATGCCAGCATCCGCGAGATGCGGCGATTGATGAATGTCGCACGGTCAATTTCCGGGGCAGGCCAATGATTATTGGCATCGGCACGGATTTATGCGATATCCGGCGGATTGAGAAAACTCTGGGCCGTTTTGGTGACCGGTTTGTGCGCCGTGTCTTTACAGACATTGAGATAGCACGGGCGGCGCGGCGGCCAGAAAGAATGGCGTCTTCATTGGCAATGGCCTTTGCTGCGAAAGAAGCCTGTTCCAAAGCATTGGGAACGGGGTTTCGGCGCGGCGTGTACCACAGGACGATGGGGGTGGCCCATCAGCCAAGTGGCAAACCGGACATGATGCTGATTGAGGGGGCTAAACGTCGCCTTGATGAATTGACACCCGCAGGGAAACTTGCCTCGGTGCATGTCACCCTGACAGATGAATATCCGATGGCAAATGCCGTTGTTGTTATTTCTGCCGATTAAATTTTGATTTGAAAAAGGGTTGAACCCTGGATGGAAAAGTTAGTGCAAAAAAAGAAACCGGGTGGCCTTTTTGATACCCTGAAAACCGTTTTCTGGGCGATTGTGATTGCTCTTTTGGTGCGAACCTTTGCGTATGAGCCTTTTAATATTCCGTCCGGGTCCATGATTCCGACCTTGCTGGTTGGTGATTACCTGTTTGTTTCCAAATATTCCTATGGATATTCCAAGCACAGCCTGCCGTTTAGCCTGCCGTTAATTCCAGGGCGTATTTTGTCTAGCGAACCCAAGCGTGGCGATGTTATTGTGTTCAAACTGCCCGCAGATACGACCCAGGATTACATCAAGCGTGTGATTGGTTTGCCCGGCGATACTGTGCAAGTCAAACAGGGTCGTCTTTATATTAATAACAAGATGGTCGAACGCGAGCGGATCGAAGATTACATTTTGACCGACGGAACGGGGCAGGCGATTGCCGTGCCGCAATATCTTGAAACATTGCCGGGCGGAAAAGTTCATCGTATCCTGGAAATCTTTGGTGATCAGGGACCGGCTGATAATACGGATCCCTTTACCGTGCCAGCAGGCCATTATTTTATGATGGGCGACAATCGCGATAATTCGGCTGACAGTCGGGCTTTTCCGCCAAGGTTCCGCTTTGTTCCGTTTGAAAACCTGGTGGGTCGGGCTGAATTCCTGTTCTATTCGAAAGACAGCAGCCAGCCGATTTATGATTTTGGCAGCATTCGTTTCGACAGACTGTTTAAGGGAGTTAACTGATGACCGACATGGCGCCATTGTTGCGACATATCGATCATGAATTTGCCAATCCGGACCTGCTGCGGGTTGCGTTGACGCACCGCAGTGCAGCCAAAGGCAAAGACGCCCTAAGTGGCGGTAATGAACGACTGGAATTTCTGGGAGACCGGGTTTTGGGCCTGGTTATTGCAGAAATGCTATATACCCGGTTCGGTCGTGAGCGCGAAGGGGCGATGGCGAAACGGTTTGTTGCCCTGGTCCGGCGCGAAACTCTGGCCCGCATTGCCGTTGATATTGACCTTGGAAACCATATTGCGATGGCCAAGGGGGAACGTGCGGCCGGTGCCGATACAAACCCGGCTATTTTATCCGATTGCGTAGAGGCGGTGATTGCCGCACTCTATCTTGATGGCGGGTTGGAACCAGCGCGTATTTTTATCGAAAGATTATGGCGCCCGTTGCTTGATGAAGCACCCAAACCACCACAGGATGCCAAGACACAGTTGCAGGAAGCCTTGCAAGGGCAGGGTAAGCCATTACCTGTTTATGAAATGGTTGGCCGCGAAGGCCCTGCCCATGCGCCTGTTTTTACAATTGAGCTGACAACCAGCGACGGTCATTGTGTTCGCGCCGATGGTAAATCCAAACGCGAAGCCGAACAGATTGCCGCAAAACGAATGTTGGATGAG
Source organism: uncultured Thalassospira sp. (assembly GCF_963976115.1). GTDB lineage: Bacteria > Pseudomonadota > Alphaproteobacteria > Rhodospirillales > Thalassospiraceae > Thalassospira. Next base: position 74,405 of record NZ_CAXBJJ010000008.1, on the reverse strand, counting down.
TTGAACCATGAATGAGGTTCCTGCCGCGATCCCTGAACAGTCTGAACCGCAGCATCGTTGTGGATTTGTCGCCCTTGTCGGCGCCCCGAATGCGGGTAAATCCACGCTGCTTAATCAGTTGGTCGGCACCAAAGTATCGATTGTTTCGCCCAAGGTGCAAACAACGCGGGCGCGTGTTCGTGGCATTGTCATGGCCGAAGATGCACAGATTGTCTTTATTGACACCCCGGGTATTTTTCAGCCCAAACGCCGTCTTGACCGGGCAATGGTCAAGGCCGCCTGGGGGGGCGCTGATGATGCCGATCTGATCGTATTGGTGATTGATGCGCTACAGGGCATTACCGATGATGTTCGCATGATTGTTGCCAACCTCAAAAGGCAACAACGTAAGGCGATCCTTTTGCTCAACAAGATCGACAAGGTGCGCGACAAGGAAAAATTGCTGCATCTTTCCGGGGAATTGTTTGGCGAAGATATTTTCACTGATGTCTTTATGATTTCGGCCAGAAAAGGTGCGGGAACCCAGGACTTTGTCAATTTCCTGGCTGCGAAAATGCCAAACGGACCGTGGATGTTCCCCGAAGATGACGTTTCGGATATGCCCTTGCGTCTGCTGGCGGCGGAAATTACCCGCGAAAAGCTGTATTATCAGTTGCAGCAGGAATTGCCATATTCCGCAACGGTCGAAACAGAATTGTGGGAAGAACGCAAGGATGGTTCGGTCAAGCTCGAACAAACCATTTTTGTCGAGCGCGAAGGCCAAAAGGCAATCATTCTGGGTAAAAGTGGCAAGCGGATCAAAACACTGGGTACGGATGCCCGTAAAGATCTTGAGGCGATTTTTGAACGTCGGGTCCATTTGTACCTGTTTGTCAAAGTGCGCGAAAACTGGGGAGACGACCCCAATCGCCTGGCAATCTGGGGGTTGGACCACAACGCCTGATCTGTGAAACTGGCCAGATAGGAACGCGATATGGAAACCAGGCAGTTCTGGGGCATGGTCTTGATCGTTGTTGGTGCCGCCACGGCATTGATTGTCGCTATGATCTCTCGTCGACCATTTCGTTATCGCCATGATGGCAGTGATCTGAAACGTGAAGAGCGGTTTTTGAGAAAGCCGCTCAACATGTTGATGCTGGTGATTGCCGTTGTGATCTTAATTTTGGGGTTGTTGTGGCGCAACCCCGCAACACGGCCATTCTGACATGATGCATTCCAATCACGATACAGACAAAGACGAACCGATAAAAAGCCTGTCTGAACTGACGGGCTGGCGACGCTATTTGCTGCTAACGGTGGCGGTGATTGTTTTGGGATCAACGGTTTTTGGTTTGGCGGTTCATGTCATGCGTCTTCTTACGGCTTCTGGCTACTAAAAAGCAGGGACAGCCATGGATTGGCGAGATGATGCAATTGTGCTGTCTACCCGGAAACTGGGTGAAAATTCCGTCCGCCTGACGGTATTGACGCGTGATTATGGTCGTTATGTCGGCATGGTTCGCAGTGCATCGGGTAAAACCCTTCGTGGAACGCTTGAATGTGGTAACTTGATCCGTACAAGCTGGTCCGCGCGGTTATCGGAACATTTGGGCCAGTTTAAATGCGAATTGTTGCGCTCCCATGTGGTTGATCTTTTATTGCTGCCTGGGCCTTTATTGGCACTGAGTTCTGCCTGCGCGTTGCTTGAGGTATCTTTGCCTGAACGGGTGCCGCAAAAAATGCTTTATACGGGTACGCTGGGCCTGATTGAGGCATTGAAATCCGAGTTTTGGAAACCGGCATATCTGCGCTGGGAAATCGGCCTTCTGGAAGAACTGGGCTATGGTCTTGATTTATCTTGCTGCGCTGTGACGGGTAAATCTCAGGATTTGCATTTTGTATCGCCCAAAAGCGGGCGGGCGGTTTCTCTGGCGGAAGGCACACCCTATGCTGACCGGCTGTTGCCGTTACCGGCGTTTTTAAGTGGGGCGGCAGCCTCGGCTGCGGCGCGTGAAGCCCCGATGGAAAATCAGTATAATCAGGCCGTTAAACTGGCAGGTTTTTTTATTCACCGTGACCTGTTTGTTTCCAAAGGCATTCGCCCTGTTGCAGCACGCGACCGGCTGGCCTCGATGATTTGGCAGGACGCCAAGGGGGGAGCCTGAAGTGATGCAATGTTGGATATTCATGCACGCAATCGGTGTGCCGTATCGCCATTTTTGGGAGAGATTACGGCGTGATGGGGGAAAGATAAAAATTAAATGCACAATTTTGCTGTTGTCATCTGTTGACCGCACCCGCCCTGAAAGTAGTATGGTGCCGCACGGTACGATGTCGGGGTGACCGGCAACCGTCTTTTTTATTAATGCAACCTGTTCCGGATTAAGAAAAACAGTTCATGAGCACGAAATCCTCCGACCCGGGTACCGCCGCCGGGCAGATCCGGGAAACCCGCCTTGCTGACGCGCTGAGTGAACGGTATCTGGCTTATGCAATGTCGACCATCATGTCGCGTTCGCTGCCTGACGTTCGTGACGGCCTTAAACCGGTTCATCGCCGGTTGCTCTATGCAATGCGACAATTGAAACTAAATCCTGAACAGGGTTTTAAAAAGTGCGCCCGTGTTGTCGGTGACGTGATTGGTAAATATCACCCGCACGGCGACCAGTCGGTTTACGATGCCCTGGTGCGGCTGGCACAGGATTTTGCCGTTCGCTATCCATTGGTGGACGGGCAGGGGAACTTTGGCAATATCGACGGCGATAATGCCGCTGCCATGCGTTATACCGAAGCCCGCATGACCGCCGTTGGCGCTTCGTTGATGGAGGGGTTGGACGAAGACGCCATTGATTTTCGCCCGACCTATGACGGCGAAGACCACGAGCCGATCGTTATGCCTGCCGGATTTCCAAATTTGCTGGCAAATGGCGCTGCCGGTATTGCCGTGGGCATGGCGACCAATATTCCGCCGCACAATGCCGACGAACTTTGCACGGGCCTGATCAAACTGATCGATAATCCTGAAACGTCGATTGCCGAACTGGTCCGGTGCGTGCCTGGCCCGGATTTCCCGACAGGCGGAGTTCTGGTTGAGCCGCGCGAGAATATTCTCGAATCCTATGCCACCGGTCGCGGGTCGTTCCGGCTGCGGGCAAAATGGGAAGTCGAAAAGATGACCCACGGTCTGTATCAGATCGTGATTACCGAAATTCCCTATCAGGTGCAGAAAGCCAAACTGGTTGAACGCATCGCAGATTTGATGTTTGCCAAGAAGTTACCGCTTCTTGCTGATGTACGAGATGAATCAACGGATTTGATCCGTTTGGTGTTTGAGCCTCGTTCGCGTGCGGTTGAACCCGAGCATCTGATGGAAATGCTGTTCAAGAATACCGAGCTTGAAACCCGGTTTGGGTTGAACATGAACGTTCTGGATGGCGACAATACCCCGCGCGTCATGAATTTGCGCGAAGTTCTGCGTGCATTTTTGGCGCACCGGCAGGTTGTTCTGGTTCGGCGGTCGCAGCACCGGCTGGAAAAAATCAACCACCGGCTGGAAGTGCTGGAAGGCTACCTGATAGCCTATCTTAACCTTGACGAAGTCATCCGCATTATCCGGTTTGAAGACGAACCACGCAAAGAGATGATGCGCGTTTTCGATCTGACCGAAGTGCAGGCCGATGCCATTTTGAATATGCGTTTGCGGTCTTTGCGCAAACTCGAAGAAATGGAAATCAAAAACGAGCATTCCAAACTCAGCGAAGAAAAAGCCGGACTTGAAGCGTTGCTGGCCAGCGAAGAAATGCGTTGGACCCGTATTCGTGAAGAGATTGAGCAAACGCGCGAGAAGTTTGGCAAAAACACCGAACTTGGCAAACGTCGCACTGAAATTGGCGATGCACCGCAGGAAATTGAGGTCCCGCTTGAGGCCTTGATTGAACGTGAACCGATCATGGTCATTTGCTCGCGTATGGGCTGGATCCGCGCGCTCAAGGGGCACACCACTGAAATCGCCGACCTTAAATTCAAGGACGGTGATGAAAGCCGCTTTGCGATCAAGGCCTTCACGACGGATAAATTGCTTATTATGAGCTCCGCCGGGCGTTGCTATACAATGGGCTGTGACAAACTGCCGGGCGGGCGTGGGCACGGCGAGCCTATTCGTCTGTCGATTGACCTACCCCAGGAACATGACATTGTTTCCATGACCATTCATCGTCCAAATGGCCGGTTGCTGGTGGCATCGTCTGCCGGGCGCGGCTTTCAGGTTGCGGAAAGTGATGTGGTTGCACAAACTAAAAACGGCAAGCAAATTCTGAATTTGGGCAAAGGCGAAACAGCCCTGATTTTTGAACAGGTTGATAAAAACCATGTGGCTGTTTTGGGGGATAATCGCAAATTGCTGATTTTTCCGGTGGAAGAAATTCCGGAAATGACGCGCGGCCGGGGTGTGATTTTGCAGAAATACAAACAGGGTGGTCTTGCGGATTTAACCTTGTTTAACATCGAAGATGGTTTGACCTGGACCATGGGCGGCAGTGAAGGGCGCAAACGCACCGTCACCGAACTGGGCGAATGGATCGGGAAACGTGCCGGTTCAGGGCGATTGCCCCCGAATGGTTTTCCCCGTTCAAACCGTTTCGAATAATGTGACCCTTATCGCCTGAGACTTGAAACCTGAAGCGCCGGTGAGCGGTGCTTCAGGTTTTTTGTTTAATGGATGGAATAGTTTTATTTTAATAACAATGTCTTGTCAGAGTATTTGATAGATAAACATCAAATTGAAACGGCAGAAAATTGCCTTGGTTTTTAGTGTTCAGGAGGGGGCTGGCTTTTTGTGCGTTTTTCTTGGCGTCACGTTAAAAAAGATAGCACCGGCCAAAAGCGCAAAAAACATGGTGTTTTGGATCATATATTTGTAACTTTGCACCGCTGGCGATCAAACAAGACTGGAAGCTGGCAAAAATTCCGGGTGTGGGAGGAAAAATGCTTTTTTTGGCACGTTTTGTACGGCTGATTGACAGTCTTAATGACGCGATCGGACGTGGCGTGGCGTGGCTGACCATTCCGTTGGTGTTGGTAACCTTTTTGGTGGCAATATTGCGATACGGATTTTCGGTTGGCTGGGTATCAATGCAGGAAAGCTATATGTGGCTTTACGGCATTATTTTCATGGTTGGGGCTGGCTATACGCTGCTTCATGGCGGCCATGTCCGGGTTGACGTTTTTTATCGTCCAGCATCGGCGCGCTACAAGGCGTGGGTTGATCTGCTTGGCACCTTGTTTTTGTTGCTGCCTGTCCTGACGCTGGTTTTTATTTACAGCTATCCTTACGTCATCACCAGTTGGAAGCGCCTTGAAGGATCGCAGGAAACGGGCGGTTTACCCGGGCTTTTCCTGCTTAAATCAGTAATTCTGGTGTTCTGTGTCCTGATGGGGTTACAGGGGCTTTCGCTGGCGGCACGCAGTATTCTGGTACTGGCAGGCCATCGTGAATTCGAAACCAATGAAGAAGAGCACGAGGGCGTCTGATGTCGGGGGAAGTATTAAGTCTACTCATGTTTGCAGTGGCCTGTGTGGTGCTGCTTTTTGGGTTTCCGGTTGCCTTTTCACTGGGGGGGACCGGTCTGGCTTTTGCCCTTTTGGGGCATTCGATGGGCGTGTTCGACATGCCGTTGCTCGGCTCGCTGCCGTCACGTTATTTCGGCGTGATGAGCAACGAATTATATGTCGCCATTCCATTGTTCGTTTTTATGGGCGTGATGCTGGAACGGGCACGGATTGCCGAAAAATTGCTCATGACCATGGGCATGCTGTTTGGCAAGCATCGCGCCGGCCTTGGCATTTCGGTCGTGATCGTTGGTATGTTGCTGGCGGCTTCAACCGGCATTGTCGGGGCAACTGTTGTTACCATGGGTTTATTGAGCCTGCCAGCCATGCAAAAGGCCGGTTACAGCCCGCGCCTTTCCGCCGGTGTTATTTGTGCATCCGGGACGTTGGGCCAGATCATTCCGCCGTCAATTGTTCTGGTGCTGTTGGGGGACATCCTTCAAGGGGCCTATGCCGAAGCGCAACGGTCCTTGGGGAACTGGGCACCTGAACCGGTTTCGGTCATTGATCTGTTTGTCGGGGCCTTTATTCCCGGCATGTTGCTGGTTGCGCTCTATATCGGTTGGGTGATCATTCAGTCTTTCATCGATCCCAAATCCGCCCCGGCTCTGGTTGAAGACAAGCGCCCGGAAGGTCTGTTAGGCGATGTTTTACGCGCCCTTGTACCGCCTGCATTGCTGATCGTTGCGGTTCTGGGCTCGATCCTGACCGGCATTGCGACGCCGACGGAATCTGCTGCATTTGGCAGTGTTGGTGCCACCGTTCTTGCGGCTTGTTATCGCCGTTTGGATCTGGCTGTTTTGCGCCATGTTACCAGCCAAACGGTTCAGATCAGCTCGATGGTGTTTATCATTCTGCTGGGGGCGTCGATCTTTTCGCTGGTGTTCCGCGGTCTTGGCGGTGATCACTTGGTCGAAGAATTGCTGCATAACATGCCCGGTGGTCTGTTTGGGGCCATGCTGGTTGTCATGACATTGATGTTCGTGATGGGGTTCTTTCTGGATTTCATCGAAATCGTCTTTGTTGTGGTGCCGATTGTGGGGCCGATCCTGTTGAAAATGGATATCAGCCCGATCTGGCTCGGCATTATGATTGCGATCAATCTTCAGACCAGCTTCCTGACGCCACCTTTTGGTTTTGCGCTGTTCTATCTGCGCGGGGTTGCGCCGCCCTCGATGAAAACCTGGGATATTTATCGTGGTATCATTCCGTTTGTTCTGATCCAGATATTTGCCCTGATTCTTCTGGCCGCTTTCCCGGAACTGGCAACATGGTTGCCGTCGGTTCTGCTAAATTAATTCGTGGCACGGCAGTGTATATTGATACGAAAAGGGTCGGTTTTTTCCGGCCCTTTTTGCTGGACTGGCCAGAGATTTCGTAACAAAAAAGGGCCAGCAAAAATGCCAGCCCTTCGGTATTGAATGGGGTCGGTAAGCCAGATTGCCGATCAGTATTTAAACGGCAGAACACGGGCTTGCATAAAGGCACTTTCCGAATATTTCGCCCAGGTGATGGACTGTTCCCGGAAAGAAACCAGGCTATCGAAAACTTCCTGGGACAGCGGATCTGCCGCGACAAGATCGCGCAGAACCTTGCCGGAAAGTGCACCAAGATTGGTCAGGATCTCGTCGGAGAACGGACGAACATCAACATTGTGTTTTTCGCGCAGGGTTTTCAGTGCCTGATTGTTACGTGCAACAAACTCAGACAGCACCATCTGGTTGGTTGCACGGTTTGCCTGTTCGACAATCGCTTTGAGGTCGTCGGGAAGGTCGTTCCAGGCGCTTAGATTGATGAAGTTTTCCAGCGTTGTTGCCGGTTCATGCCAGCCCGGATAATAGTAATATTTTGCCGATTTATAGAGACCAAAGGCCAGATCGTTGTAAGGGCCAACCCATTCTGTCGCATCAATGGCGCCAGATTGCAGCGCAGGCGGAATTTCGCCGCCAGGCAGGTTGACAACATTGCCGCCAGCAGCCTGGATAACTTCACCACCAAGGCCCGGAATGCGCATTTTCAGACCTTTAAAATCATCAATGCTATTCATTTCCTTGTTGAACCACCCGCCCATCTGGGTACCGGTATTGCCAGACGGGAAGAATTTGCAATTTAGCTTGGCATAAATCTTATCGGCAATTTCCTGTCCGCCGCCATATTGGAACCAGGCGTTTTGTTCCTGCGCGGTTAGCCCAAAGGGCATAGCCGCAAGATACTGGGCCGCAGCAACCTTGCCTTTCCAGTAATAAGGCGCGCCGTGGCCCATTTCGACGGTGCCATTACCCACGGCATCAATTGCTTCAAATGCCGGAACAATTTCGCCAGCACCATAGACCGACACTTTCATGCGGCCATCAGATGCCTTATTGATATATTCGGCCAGCAGGTTGGCACCGGTGCCCAAGCCGGGAAAGTTTTTTGGCCAGGTTGTTACCATGCGCCATTCGCGAACATTCTGGGCAAGTGCGGGTTTGGGAAATGTGGATGCAACGGCAGCAGTGGTACCAGCCAAAGCAGCACCACTCAGGAATTGACGACGTTTCATTGTTTGTAGCCTCCCAGCAAACAGTCGATAAATTATTTTTCGACAAAGCCTTGTCTCGGCTTCGTGAAAAAAGACTATAATCGTTGAGGATAAGTGGCAACAGGTTATGAACACCCAGGGTTAAACTTCTGTCTAATTCTGGTGTGTATGTTTATGCAGGTGCAAACAGCGTTCCTGTCAATGCCTGGGGCATTGCATATATTAAAGGAATAGTGCTTTAATAGTCTCGGGGATTTTATTTTCGATGCAGATCAGTCCTGACCATCGGCCTCATACCGTGTCCATTGGCCCTTAAGAAATGCTTCGATGGGTTTAAAACGCGTTTTATAGGACATTTTTCTGCAATCCCGCACCCAGTATCCCAGATAGACGAAGGGAAGATTCATGCGGGCGGCCTCGGCAATCAGATCAAGGACAATATAGGTGCCAAGGCTCCGGCGATCTTCTTTGGGATCAAAGAAGCTGTAAACAGCTGACAGACCATCAGAAAGAGCATCAACAAGCGCAACCGCGATCAGTTTGCCATCCGCTGTCCGATATTCAAATATCGATGTTTCAACTGTGGTGTCTTCCATCATGGCGCGATAGTCGCGCGAATCCATCCGTGCCATGTCGCCATCGCCGTGGCGGGCATCCTGATAGTCGGAAAACAGGCGGAATTGTTCCTGGGTTGCAGACGGGGCAAAAATCTGGCGTTGCAGATCGGCATTGGCGGTACGGTTACGGCGAAATGACCGGTTATCCTGGAAGTCAGCCGTGCAGACCCTGACTGGAACACATGCATCACATTCTCCGCAGGCCGGAAGATACGCGATTGAATGGCTACGGCGAAATCCGGCTCGTGACAAAAGGTCATGGATATTGTTGGCTTCCGGCCCTCGCAGTTCTGTCACCAGCTTACGCTCGAACCGGCCGGGCAAGTAGGGGCACGGCATGGGGGCGGTGAGAAAGTAGTGCTGTGTCTGGCGACGTTGGTTGACCGTCATGTTTAATGGTTATCCGTGCCTGAGGAGTTCATCTTATTTAACTAGTGTAGGCATCGGGACGCAAACTTTAAAGTGGCTGTTGCTTGATCACATTGTTTGCAGCCCAAATTTCTTTGGTAGCATATCGAAGGACCAAAGCTGCATAAGGCCAGTCAGGTACGCGTAACATCCGGCAGTGGGTTCAAAGGCTACTTTAGTTGCGCGATGGCACAGAAAATGTCGGACGACTAATGGGAGCGTCGGGATTAACCCTGTCGTTCGGATCTGTATCCGGACGGGATGGCGGCGCGAACAGGTTGGGGGTTAGTTCCGTGCTGTCATTTGTCTTGGGGGTGTCCGCAGCAGGTGCTTGTTTACCTGTGCCGCGCAGCAAGGTGATGCTGATACGGCGGTTGCGCTCGTCCTTCGGATTGTCTTTGATGAAGGGGTCCGTATCGGCAACACCGGAAACCTTGCCAAAACGATCAGAAGACAAGGAATCAACTTGCAATTCACGACGTGTCGCCAGGGCACGGTCAGCGGATAGCTCCCAGTTGGTGTAGGTTCCGTTGGAATGGGAATAGGGGATTGAGTCCGTATGCCCTTCAATGGCTATTTTCTGCGGCATATTCTTTATTGCCATTGCGACCTGTTTTAGAAGCAATTTGGTTTGATCACGCAAATCCGCGCTGCCACTGGGGAACATGGATGTGTCATCCTTGTCGATAATCTGAATACGTAATCCCTCATCTGTCTGTTCTACCAGCAGGTTCTTGGACAGTTCTTTCAGTTCCGGTGATTTCCCCATCGCTTCTTTCAGGTCTTCTGCGACTTTGTCGAACTCTTTCTTTTCCTGGGCTTTCGCGGCCTGTTCAGCCTTTTGTTCGGCGGTTTGGGCTTTGTTTTGCGTTTCTACCGTGGTTGCGTCCGGGCTGGGGGGAATGTCCATCTGGATGACAGGCGCGCCGTTTTCAGAGCGCATGGCGCCGGCATCGGCGAGTTTTGTGCCTGCCAACATTCCACCGGCACCGGAGTTGCTTTGCGAGATCGATTCTGGGGCAAAATAGTTTGAAATGCCGTGCAGTTGTTCATCTGTTGAACTGCTTAAAAGCCACAAGAGCAGGAAAAATGCCATCATGGCGGTCACAAAGTCGGCATAGGCTACTTTCCATGAACCGCCATGATGGCCGCCATGTCCGCCTTTTTTGACCTTTTTTATGATGATATCGGGCATTTCAGACTGTCATATCCTGGCAAAAACCGCATCTGTCAAAACGTCGCTCGACTGTTCCAATTTGCTGTCTCTTAAACCGTCGGGGCGTTTTGGATGGCTTCGTCGAGTTCCTTGAAACTGGGACGAATCTCTGGCGGTAAAATCTTGCGGGCAAACTCGACTGACACCTGCGGTGCATAACCCTGCATATGGCCGATCAGGGCTGCCTTCATACAGACGTAGAATTTCGAATCCAGTTCAACGGTTCGTTTGATGATGGCCGATGTCGGGCCAACAAAACCATAGGAGGCCAGAATACCCAAAAACGTACCAACAAGGGCCGCGCCGATCATTTCGCCAAGAATTTCAGGGGGTTCTGTGACGGACCCCATGGTGTTGATAATGCCGAGCACGGCGGCCACAATGCCAAGACCAGGCAGGGCGTCACCAACAGTCTGAATGGCATCGGAAACAGCACCATCTTCTTCGTGATGGGCTTCAAGTTCCTGGTCAATCACTGCTTCAAGTTCATACGCGTTTGTTGTGCCCAGAGTCAGCAGGCGCAAATAGTCGCATAAAAATTCCAGCGCATGATGATCGGCCGTAACACCGGGGAAATTGTTAAACAGCGCCGAACTCTCAGGATTTTCGACGTGGCTTTCAAGCGCAAGATCGCCTTTGGATTTCGCGAGCCGGAAAACAGCGTATAAACAGACAAGCAATTCCAGATAAGCAGATTTTTTTTTGGCACCTTTCATGGCACGTATCGTGAATGAAATGCTGCGCTTAAGGACACTGATCGGGTTGGCGATCAGGAACGTACCGAATGCTGCACCAAAAATAATCACGACTTCAAAGGGCTGGACCAGAACGCTGAATTTACCATGTGGCAAATAGCCCCCCAGGACCGCACCGATCACAACAACATACCCAATGATCAGAAACATTTATTACCCCTTGTGCTGGCAAACGCGCCAACTTGTCGATATGGATGCAGTTGTCATCCATGTGTCATGTGGTGCTCTTTTACAAAAGTCCCACTCGCGATGATACAATTAGTTCAAATTGTTGTTAAAATCATGTTTACAAATCATTTTATGTCATGATTTGACAGTTTTTGAATTTATCGCCATGTTCCTGTGGCTCAGAGTGGGTTTCGCCGATCATTTAGAACAATGAAAGCTGTAATTTGAACATGTCCTTCTCGTCACGTCATTTCCGGGATTGCCTAGGCCAGTTTGCAACTGGTGTGGCCGTTGTTACCTCTCGTGATACGGAAGGTCGGAAGGTCGGGATTACAATTAATTCGTTTTCGTCAGTGTCGCTTGAGCCGCCATTGGTGTTGTTTTCGGTTGCGCGAAATGCCGCGACTCACGATGTTTTTGTCGGCGATGTTTCGCATTTTTGCATTAATGTTCTGCGCAGTTCCCAAAAATACCTGGCGGAACGGTTTTCCTCTCCGATCGAAGATCGTTGGGAAGAAACCGGGTTTAAAGATAACGGCCACAGCATGCCAGTGTTGATCGGCAATATTTCGACATTTTCCTGTGTGCGGCATGCGGTTCATGATGGCGGCGATCACAGTATTATTGTCGGTCAGGTTACTGCTGTTGAAACGGGCGAAACGGGCGATCCCTTGTTGTATTACGGGGGGGCATATGCACGGCTGGTTCGCGCGTGATCAGGCGACTGACGCATAAAACAGGTTCGGTCCCTCCGTTGCTGTCTGCAATAACCTATCGTGATTGCAGACAGCCTTGTTCTTTGGGGGCAGGGTTAATCGAGCGACGTATTGCCAAGTAATCTTCCACCATATCCGTTTTCTTTCAGATATTGGGTTACTTGCTGGGCGTGTGATGTGTCGCGCACCTCAAGTACCATATCGACATCGGTTTGTTTGGCCGGAATGTCGTAAAAATAGCGTTGATGATAGACTTCAATAATGTTGGCTTCGGCGTTGCCGATCAGGGTGCTGATCCGGGCAAGTGCGCCGGGTATGTCAGGGATTTCGATACGAATACGCACCAGGCGCCCTTCGCGGGCCATGCCGCGCATCAAAACCTGCGCCAATAACCGGCTGTCAATGTTACCACCGCTAATGATCAGGCAAACTTTTTTGCCGACAAAGCGCTCCGGGTGATCAAGCAAGGCAGCCAATGGGGCGGCACCAGCCCCTTCGACGACCGTTTTTTCGATTTCAATCAGCATCTGGATCGCACGTTCAATTGCCGATTCCTCAACCAGCACCACATCATCGAGAAGTTTCTTGCAGATATCGAGTGTTCTGCCACCGGGCTGCTTAACGGCAATACCTTCCGCAATGGTGACACCACCGCCCGTAAATTCCTTTTGATGAATGCCTTCATACATTGACGGATAAAGTTTGGTTTCAACACCGATAACATCAATATCGGGGCGGCGCGCCTTGATGGCGGTTGCGATACCCGATGCCAGGCCACCACCACCAATGGGCACAATCATGGTATCAAAATCGACACCTTCGTTTAATATTTCCAACCCGACGGTGCCCTGACCGGCAATGATGTGATCATCGTCAAACGGGTGAACAAAGGTTAATCCGCGTTCCTGTTGCAATTCGTGGGCGGCCTGCATGGATTCGGCAAGAACAGAGCCCTTTAACACCACTTCCGCGCCGTGCGAGCGGGTATGGCGAACCTTGGTGTAGGGGGTGTTTTCGGGCATAACAATAGTTGCCGGAATACCCAGACGTTTGGCGTTATAGGCAACGCCCTGGGCATGATTACCCGCCGATACGGCGATGACACCACAAGCACGTTCTTCGGGTGTCAGACTGGCCAGTTTGATATAGGCACCACGTTCCTTGAACGATGCCGTATATTGCAGGTTTTCAAGTTTCAGATAAACATCGGCCTGGCAAATCTTTGACAAGGTTTGAGATTTTACCAGGGGTGTTTTGCTGACAATGCCCTCAAGCAGGCGGGATGCACGAACAATATCATGATAGGAAACAGCCATCTCGGACTCCTGTGCGCTCTGCCTTCAGACAAGGCAGGAACCGCGTGTGTGAATGTGGGGATTTCATCGGGGATAAAACAGGCCTGTCACCCGCAGATGACAGGGTTCACATTCGCCGCACAGAGACGGGGCATGTAATAATACGCATCATGGCAGCCGCCCCTGTAAAACAGGAGTGGAAACAGGGCGACAGAAAGGTGTCGGTGTCGTCAGACATGTGCCAGATACTTTCAGAAACTTTAACCGATGACACAGGCACTTTTACGGATCAGGCAGTCGAGGTCAAGCAAACATAGGAAAAAGCCGGGTTGCATATCTTGCAATGCAACCCGGTGGGAAAATAACGGGCGGTTCTTCCCTTATTCCATATTCAATATGATTGTTTTTTTGTGGGTGAAATGTTCCAGCATGCTTTCAAGCGATGCTTCACGTCCCAGCCCCGAAAGTTTAACCCCGCCATAAGACAGGTTGGGCTGAACCACCAAATTCTGGTTCACCTGCACAAACCCGGCTTCCAGGCGTTTGGTGGCAACCAGGGCCGTTTTCAGATCCGTCGTCCAGACCGTTGCCGCCAAGCCAAAATCACTATCGTTTGCAAGTTCAATGGCTTCGTCAAATGTTTTAAACTTGAACACGCAGGCGACAGGACCAAAAATTTCTTCGCGGGCAATGCGCGCGTCGGGTTTGACATCGGTAAAAATAACCGGGCGAACGAATTGCCCGTCGGCCAGTTCCGGGTCGTCGGGCAGCGCACTTAATTCGTGTTTTTGCGCGCCTTCGTTGCTGCCAATTTCAATATAATTGCAAACTTTGGCGCGTTGTTTGGCGTTGATGATGGTGCCAATATCGGTCGCCTCATCAAGCGGATTACCCATTTTCAGGCTATTGACCTTGTCTTTCAGGCGCGCGACAAAATCGTCATGCAGGTCTTCATGCACCAGAATGCGCGACGATGCCGTGCAACTTTGTCCCTGGCGGGTAAAGCGCATGCCACCAATGGCACCGGCAACGGCCTTTTCAATATCGGCATCGCCCATCACAATCATGGGGGACTTGCCACCCAGTTCCAGCGTGACCGGGATCAGTTTCTCGGCCGCAGCACGATAAACGATGCGCCCGGTTTCAACAGATCCGGTAAAAGATACTTTTTTCACATCCTTATGTGCAACCAGCGGCCCACCACAACCCGGACCAAAACCCGAAAGAATGTTTAAAACCCCTTTGGGCAAAATCTGCTGCATGATCTGGCAGACGCGCAGGACGGTAAACGGCGTATCCTCGGCCGATTTCACAACGACACTGTTACCGGCAACAAGGGCCGGTGCCACCTTGATCGCCATTAACAGTAATGGCACGTTCCAGGGAATGATCGCACCAACGACACCAACTGGTTCGCGCGTGGTCATGGTCATCATGTTGGGGTTAAAGGGGATGGTCTCGCCTTTAAGTTCTGATGCCAGGCCCCCAAAAAATACAAACATGTCGGCCAGAACCGACGCCTCAACCCGGCTTTCGGTGCGCAGGGCCTTGCCCGATTCAAGGGCAATCAGTTTGCCCAGTTCATCGACATGCTGGTTAAGAATACGGCCACATTCGGCAACCAGTTTGCCCCGTTCGCGGGCCGGGCGTTCGGCCCAGTCTTTCTGGGCGGCTTTGGCAACCTTAACGGCATGTTCAACATCATCGGCATCACCTTCGGCGGCGCGCCCAATGGATTTGTTGGTTGCCGGGTTTAAAACGTCAAATGTTTTACCATTGATCGGGGCAACAAATTCACCATCAATCAAATGAACGCCAGACAATGATTTGGCCAGAACGAACGGATCAAGTTCCATTTCAACAGGCACAGAAACCTCCCGGATTTTTACCCGTCTTGTGCGCGCAGTCGCCGCGCAGCGGGTTAAGTGGTTATTCGGTATTGATTTACCAAATTAACGAGACGTCTGTTCTTTTGCAAGCCCTTTGCGCGTGATCGTTCATGACATTTAAAACGTTGCTTGTTAGGGTTGGGTGCGCTGGAACCTTTTCCGGAACAGCCCGCCCGTGGGGGCGTTTATGAGATGTTCACTTTCTGGAATGTTCGGAGCCTGCAATGCCACGCCATTTTGATACCACCCATGACGTCGTCAAGGAACTTAAGCCGTCTTATCCGGTTTATTGTTTGCGGCCGGACATTTTGCGGGATGCCGCAAAACGGTTTGTCGACATGTTTCCCGGCAAAGTTCTGTATGCGGTGAAATGTAATCCGCATCCCGAAATTATGCGTTATTTGCATGAAGGTGGTGTTCGGTATTTTGATACCGCATCGCTTGACGAAATTTCTCTGGTCCGTCGGCAGTTTCCAGGCATGGATGCCTATTTTATGCACCCGGTCAAAAGCCGCGATGCCATTCGCAGTGCCCACCGGGTATTTGGTATTCGCCATTTTGTGATCGATACCGAAGACGAACTTCATAAAATACGCGCCGAAACTGACGAAGACCCGGATCTGGTGATCCATGTACGTTTGGCAACACCGCCTGCGGGGGCGGCTTATAATTTATCGGCCAAGTTCGGCGCCCGGCCAATGACAGCCGCCGAGCTGATTAAAAAGGTCGACAGCTATGGCTACAAGGCTGGTTTGTGCTTCCATGTCGGGTCGCAATGCACCAGCCCGAACGGCTATCGTATTGCCATCGAACTGATTCGACAGGTTATTGATTTTTCCGGGGTTAAGGTGCATTCCATTGACGTTGGTGGTGGTTTTCCCGGCCAGTATATGAACCAGCGTGGACCGGGCCTTGATGTGTTTATGGACGAAATCAAGGACTGTATTCGCTGGCTTGATATGCCCGATCTTACCTTTATGTGCGAGCCGGGCCGGGCCCTGGTTTCAAGTGGTGTGTCGCTGGTTACGCAAATTCAGTTGCGTAAGGAAGACCAGCTTTTTATCAATGATGGTGTGTATGGCAGTCTTTCAGAAGCTGTGACCGGTAATTTGCGCTTTCCGGTGCGACCCATGCGTATTGATGGTGATTTTGACCCGGAAGAAACGCTGGAATTCACCATCTATGGGCCAACCTGCGATAACATGGATGTGCTACCGGCAACGGTGAACCTGCCTGCCGATATTCGGGAAGGCGACTGGATTGAGTTCGGTCACATCGGGGCGTATAGCAATGCGCTGGCAACGCATTTTAACGGGTTTTTCCCTGAATTGATGGTAACGGTCGGCGAAACATTTCCGTTTATCGATGGGGAGTTTCCCCAGGTCGGTTAGTCTGAGCAGGTGATCGAGGGGTTGTTTTATCGTGCTTTGTCAAACGTGGTAAAGCGGTACCAAATTGCAAATAAAATTTCTCTGTATTAAGTTGGTGAAAACGGGCTGCACCTTTGGTGTGGTCCGTAACACTGTTATGCAGGGGGAAATAAAGTGACAACCAGCCTTTTTATGCGCATCCGGGATTGTTTTCCCGCCGATATGAACAAGACATTGCTTGAGACGCCTGACGGGGTGCGGTTTAGCTATCGTGATGCCAATGAATGGTCATCGCGTTATGCGGCGGCCTTATATGCGGCAGGTGCCCGCAAGGGAGACCGGGTGGCGGTTCAGGTCGACAAATCCCCGTCGGCCTTGTTCTTATATTTGGGCTGCATTCGTGCCGGGCTGGTCTATTTGCCGTTAAATACGGCCTATCAGGCACAAGAACTTGCCTATTTCCTGGAAGACGCATCGCCGGTGGTAATTGTTTGCCAGCCGGAGCGAAAGGCCGAGATGGACGAAATCGCCCGTGTCACAGTGGCGGCAACGGTCTTTTCGCTGGGGGCTGACGGGCAGGGCACCATAAAGGATGCCGCCAGTAGAGATGGCACCGATTTTGCGCCGGTCCCGTGCGCCGATGATGATCTGGCCGCCATTCTTTATACATCAGGAACCACAGGCAAACCCAAGGGTGCCATGATGACCCAGATGAACCTGTGGTCAAACGGGCGCACCCTGGTTGATTTATGGGGCTTCACATCGGGTGATACCTTGCTGCATGCCTTGCCGATTTTTCATACCCATGGCCTGTTCATTGCGTGCCATTGCGTCATGATCTCCGGGGCGAGCATGATTTTTCTGCCCAAATTTGATCGTGAGCAGGTGATTGCAGCCTTGCCGCGCGCCACCGTCATGATGGGCGTTCCCACCTTTTATGTCCGTCTGCTGGCGGGCAAGGATTTTGATGCTGCCCTGGTTTCGAATATGCGCCTGTTTATTTCAGGGTCCGCCCCCTTGCTGCCCGAAACTTTTGCGAACTTTCATGCGCGCACCGGGCATTATTTGCTGGAACGTTACGGCATGACAGAAATGGGCATGGCCACGTCAAACCCGCTGGATGGCGAACGCATTATTCACACCGTCGGCCCGGCACTGCCCGATGTTGAGGTCCGGGTATGTGATGATCAGGGGCAGGTTTTAGCGCAAGGTGAAGTGGGGGTTCTTGAGGTGCGCGGGCCAAATGTCTTTGCCGGATATTGGAAAATGCCGAAAAAAACCCGCGAGGAATTTCGCAAGGATGGCTTTTTCATCACCGGCGATATCGCCCTTATTGATGACAAGGGGTATGTGCATATTGTGGGCCGGGCCAAGGATCTGGTAATTTCGGGCGGGTTTAATATTTATCCCAAGGAAATTGAAACCGAGATCGACAAGATGGCCGGGGTTTTGGAAAGTGCTGTTATCGGTGTGCCGCACCCTGATTTTGGCGAGGCCGTCGTGGCCATTGTTGTTTTGCAGGGTGAATCCACTTTAACTGGCGAAGAAATAATAAATTATATCAAAACATTGATGGCAAATTTCAAGGTGCCAAAACAGGTGTTTTTTGTAGATGAATTGCCACGAAATGCGATGGGAAAGGTGCAGAAAAACGTTTTACGGGATCAGTTCAGCACGGTTTTTTAATGTCGATATGCTGTTTGGCATAAACAGCAAAAAGCCCCGGCGCATTAATCGCAACGGGGCTTTTTGGGTATTCCGGCAGGATCGGCAACCAGGTCTTAGTGACCAAAGGCTACACGATGTGCAACATCATCAATCTGGTCGCGGTTCAGGCCGATGTCAGCCAGTTCGCGATGGTCAAGTTTGCTCAGTGCATTCTGGGTCTGGTATTGGATACGCAGGGCACGCAGATATGCGAAAATTTTTGTAAGGATCATTTTATCACCTATTTCAAACCAACCGGACAGCGCCGGTAACAACATTCATGGAACCGGCAAGTGATCCGCGTCATGCCCGACGGCATGCTGAATGGCTCGACGTGTCGGTTTGCTATGGGCAACCTGAGCGGCAATGTCATCTGGGTGTGTGACCGTGTCCGTTTGGGTCGCCGTTATTTCTTGAAGCAGAAGATAGGCCCTGACACGCCATTTAACCATTGCGTTTTTTGCAGAGCAGGGCTGGATAAAGCGCAGAAATTAATCAATTGCTCAAAAAATAGACAATTTTACGTATTTATTACAGGTGCTGACCTTTTTCCGTTCATGCGCTGAGTGCATGGCTAATAAAATTACCCAAACTTTTAGTGTATTGGTTGTTCCCACTCATAAGGGCAAATCCTGCGAGATACCGTCTTTTTCGCTGTCTTGATTTTCCGGCTTTTTACAGGCACTGATGAAGCCTGAAAGAAGCTGGCGGGGTCGGTTTGCGGTGATGTTTTCAAAACGGCAACAGACTCGAGCAGGTAAATTAGACGATGACGCCAATTTTTAATCGCGAAAGGCCTATATATAATGACAGGTGCCAGACCTGCCCTTGACCGGGAAAGCGCCATTGCGGCCTATTTGAAATATGCAGACAGAATGCCGCAGATCGCCAGCGTGGATTTGCCCGGGCAAACACAGGTTGTCCGCAATATTCTGGACATTGCCGATCAGTTCGATGTCATTATCTTTGATGCGTTTGGCGTGCTTAATTCCGGCGTGCATGCGATCCCGGGGGCGTTATCGGCGGTATCGGCGTTGCGAGACCGCAATATTGAGTTGGCTGTTGTTACCAACGATGCCTCGAATACGCCCGATACGATTATTGCCCGTCATAGAAACCGGGGTTTTGATTTTACCGTCGAGTCACTGGTCAGCAGTGCCCAATATATCGTTCCGATGATGCACCGTCATTCTGATGTGACACAGTGGGGTGTCATGGCGCCAGGCCATTGGCCGATTGACGGGTTGCCGGGTCAGGCGGGCTTTTTGGCGGACGAACAAAGTTTTTATGATGCGGTAGAAGGGTTCGTCCTGATTGATTCCGATGAATGGAATGGACAACGACAGCACATGCTGGAAACCAGCCTTTCTAAAAATCCGCGGCCAATATTGGTTGGAAACCCCGATATCTGTGCGCCGATGGGGGATTTTTTATCGGTTGAATCGGGTTATTTTGCGCATCTTGCAGCGGATGCTTGCGGCGGCGTTCCCCAATGCGTTGGCAAACCTTATCGCGAAGTCTTTGACGATATTTTGCAACGCCATCCAGCCGTGGATCGCAATCGCATATTGATGGTTGGTGATACCCTGCATACCGATATTCTAGGCGGGCTTGCCGTGGGTATTAAAACATTGCTGGTCACCCGTGGCGGGTTTCTTGACGGGTATCAGGATCTGGCCGGGCTTTATCAACGTTCAGGCATTCATCCGCATTTTATGGCCCCGGCCATAGGCAATGGGCTGGAATAGAAACCGGATTGCATGATAAAATAACATGCCAAAATAAAAAGGAGTGCCGGAAAACTGGCACCCCTTTATTGTTTTTCGCAATGTTGGGGCTGAACAATCAGCCCGGTTTAGCCAATGTATTCTGCAACATCGATGGCGCTATAGGTCAAAATGCCCGAGGCACCGGCGCGTTTAAAGCAAGCCAGCGTTTCTACGGCACAGGCGGTATAATCCAGCCAGCCATTGTCACCTGCGGCACGCAACATCGCATACTCGCCCGAGACCTGATAAGCAAAGACCGGCACGCCGAAATTGTCGTGTACACGGCGCACAATATCGAGATAGGGCAGGCCCGGCTTTACGATGATTGAATCCGCCCCTTCATCAAGATCATAGGCGACCTCGCGCAGGGATTCGTCGCTGTTGGCGGGGTTAAGCTGATAGGTTTTCTTATCGGCCTTGCCCAGCGCACTGGCCGAGCCAATAGCATCACGAAACGGGCCGTAAAAGGCAGATGCATATTTGGCCGCATAGGCCATGATCTGAACCTTTTTCAGGTTTTCAGTTTCTAAAACATCGCGAATGGCGGCAATGCGCCCATCCATCATATCGGACGGGGCAACAATGTCACAGCCAGCCTGGGCCTGAACCAGCGCCTGGCGCACCAGGGCTTCGGTTGTTTCGTCATTCAGGATTTCACCATCAAGAACAACACCATCCTGGCCGTTGGAATTAAACGGGTCAAGGGCAACGTCGGTAATGATGCCAAGGTTGGGGCAGGCATCCTTGATGGCTTTGGTTGCGTCGCAGATTACATTGTTCGGGTTATAAGCTTCGCGGGCATCTTCGGTTTTCAGGGCCGGGTCGATATAGGGGAACAGGGCCAGTGCGGGGATGCCAAGTTTTTCGGCGTGGCGCGCTGTTTCAACCAGAATATCGATGCTTTGACGTTCAACGCCGGGCATTGAGGGAATGGCGACGCGCTGATTGCGGCCCGCAATAACGAAAACCGGTAAAATCAGGTCATCAACACTTAACCGGGTTTCTGCCACCATCCGCCGGGACCAGTCGGTCATGCGGGGGCGACGCAGGCGGGTGCGGGGGAAAGTGCCATAACTAACGGGGTGGGCCATGATCAATCTCTTTCACGCAATAGGGGGTGGTGGCGTTGGAAATAGTTTTATGCGGCAGATCGCGGCAGTGATCAACTATTGCGGACAGTTTTTAACCGCTGCCGCATGCTGGTCAGATATACCGGAATGATCAGGCTTAAAAAGCCCGACGTTAATAAAAACGCATTTATCAGACCATAACGTTCCGCCACCGCACCAATAACAGGTGGTCCGGCCATTAAGGCGGTATAGCCGGTGGCAGCGATGGTGGCGACCACGGTGCCACCGCTTTTGCCGGTGCTGGCCGCTGCGGTCGAGATGAGAAGCGGCAGGATAACAGCCAGCCCCGTCCCCGTGATAAAACAACCAAGCCACGAAAGCAGGTAATGTGGCGACAGGGCAATGATCAGATAACCTGTTGTTGCCAAACCGCAACTGGCGATAAGAACAGGCGCCCGCCCCAGCCGCATCACCAGCCAGTCCCCGGAAAGGCGGGTTATGGCCATTGCAGCCGAATAAAGGGCAAACCCGGCCGCAGCAATGCTGGCTGTGCTATCATGGGTTTCGATCATTAAAACAGTGACCCAATCGGTAATCACACCTTCGCCAAACTGACCAACAAACGCGCAGATACCAAAGGGCAGCAGCAGCCAGAAAATGGGGCGTTCGCCATTGGGAATTGCTTGATTGCCAGTTTGGATCGTTTGATGGGCAATGTCTTTATGGTGGTCGGCTGGTTTCACCAGATCGGAAAGTAGCCCGCGTTGCAAATACCAGTGGGCTGCAAGCAGGATAATGGCACTGATTGGCAGATGCAGGGATTTTGACAAGGGCAGGGTGAACCATAATGTGGCAAATCCGGCACCACAAAATCCACCCAGGCTCCAGAAACCATGCAGTCCCGATAAAATGCTTTTGTCGCGTGCGCGTTCAAGGCTAACGCCATTTGCATTCATGGCGATATCCATCATCGCCGCACAAAAACCCATGACGAAAAGGGCAATTGCCAATGTTGGCAGGGATGCCATAAATAACGGGATAACAAGGGCCGGAAAAAATAACACACCGGAAAATTTAACGACAGTGTTGGACCCGAACCGGTTTGAACACCGTGCCGCCAGCGGCATGGCGGCCACCACACCAACCGCAGCCGCAAGCAATGCCAGCCCCAGATTTTCGTGACTAAGTGCAAGTCGTTGCTGAACCAGCGGGATGTGCGGCACCCAACTGGCAAAACCGGCACCGTGCAGAAAAAATATGCCGCGACACCGGTTATGGGCCGCGGTGTATAGCGAATTCATCGACGACACCTTTGCTTTATCATACGACAACAACGTCAATGCCGTGGCGGCGGTAATTGGCAAGATAGCTTTGCGAAAGTTTACGCCCTGTCACCAGCGTGCCCACAGCATCGGCATCGCAGACCTTGAAAGGCATCCGGGTTTCCAGCTTGTCGGCGGTGGCAATGGCGATGACGTCAGCGGAGTGGGCGATCATGGCGGCTTTGTTGGCACTTTCTTCTATTCTGCGTGTGCTAACACCCAGATCAGGATGAATGGCACACGTTCCCAGAATGCAAAGATCAGCGTGAAACTGGCAAATTTCGGTCACTGTTTGTGCACCCGATACAACCATATCCCCCTTGATGATTTTCCCGCCAATCATGATGACATCGGCAGTGTCATGATCGGCCAAAACCACCGCAGCAGCCGGATTAACCACAATTGCCGTCCCGTGAAAGGAAGGTTTAAGGTGTCGCACAACTTCAAGGACGGTGGTGCCGCTATCGAAAAAGACAATAGCGTCGTCCGGGATCATATGAAGGGCGACGTGGCGGGCAATGGCGGCACGTTCGGGGCGATTTTCCTGGCTGCGTTCCTGATAAGTTCCATCATCGGTTGCGGGCAGAACCGCGCCGCCGTGAATACGCCGCAAGTGACCGCTCCCCTCTAGCTGGCGCAAGTCACGGCGAATGGTATCTATCGATGTATGCAGCCTTTCTGCCAGATCATGGATGTGAACGGTGCCAAATCGTTTTAAAAGCCGTGCAATTTCGTGCTGCCTGTTTTCCACGCTGGACATGAAGTTTTTGCCTGTTTTGCGTATTTTGCATGTTTTGCCTGAATTTCTTTTACGGTACGACCATATCGGCGTCAATAAAAACCGGCCGCGGTTTCCCGTGGCCGGTTATCTGGACCGTGCGTTTCAGGCAGGCGCGGGATCAAACGAGGTTTAACGCCTGTTCCAGGTCGGCAAGGATATCGTCAATATGTTCAATACCAATCGACAGGCGAATGTAACTTTCGCTCACACCGGATGCGGCCAGTTCGGATTCTGTCATCTGCGAATGTGTTGTCGTCGCAGGATGGATCGCCAGCGAGCGCGTATCGCCAATATTGGCAACGTGATAAAACAGCTTCAGGCTATTGATGAATTTTTCACCGGCAGCCCGGCCATCATTTAGCTCAAACCCCATTAACGACCCATATCCACCGCTTAGATAGGCCTCAGCCCGGCGCAGGCTTTCACCTTGTTGCAGGCTGGGGTGAATAACCTTGGCGATTTTGGGGTGCTTTTGCAAAAATGCGGCAACCTTGTTGGCATTTTCGCAATGGCGTTCCATGCGCAGGGGCAATGTTTCCATCCCCTGAATGATCTGAAAGGAACTCATCGGCGAGGCGGCGGCACCAATATCGCGCAGCATGGTGCAGCGCAGCTTGATCGCATAGGCCACCGGGCCAATCGGTTTAACGGCTTCGGTCCAGATTGCACCGTGATAGCTGGGGTCGGGCTGGGTTAACAGCGGAAAGCGTTCAGCGTGTTTTTCCCAGTCAAACTTGCCCGAATCAACCACGACACCGCCCACGGATGTGCCATGACCGGCAATAAATTTGGTGGTTGAATACATAACCACGCTGGCCCCATGTTCGATCGGTCGGCACAGGACCGGGGCGGCTGTATTATCGACAACCAGCGGAATGCCCAGCGCGTCGCCAATGTAAGCAACTTCGCGCAGCGGGAAAACCTGCAATTTGGGATTGGGCAGGGTTTCGGCATAGAAGGCGCGGGTTTTGTCATCGGCCAGCTTGCGGAAATTTTCCGGATCAGACGGATCGGCAAAACGCACCTCGATTCCCATTTGCCGGAAAGTATGGGCAAACAGGTTCCATGTGCCGCCGTAAAGGTCGGTTGAACTGATAATATTGTCGCCCGCCTGGGCAATGTTAAGCAGGGCAAAGGTTGTTGCCGCCTGGCCCGACGCCACTGCCACCGCTGCCACACCGCCTTCAAGGGCGGCAATGCGCTGTTCAAGAACATCGTTGGTCGGGTTTGTCAGCCGGGTATAGATATTGCCCAGTTCTTTTAAAGCAAACAGATTGGCGGCATGTTCGGTGTCGCGAAACTGGTAGCTGGTGGTTTGATAGATCGGCACTGCGACGGACCCGGTCGTCGGGTCGGCGCGGTAACCGGCATGAAGAACAATGGTTTCCGGGTTTTTGCTATCTGTCATTTCCATTCCCCTTAAGGTGTTTTTTGAAGAAATTTGCACGCAGTAAGCCACATTAATCCAACCTGGGCAAGACGTGCCGCGAGGCAGATTTATGTGGGTTGCTGTTTTGGGGAATGTGCCTAATGACGTATTTCGGTAAGATTATGCCGAATTATTTGACATTGCGGCTTTTTCCCGTTTACGTAAAGGGAAACAACAGCCTTGGTGAGGAAAATCCGATGGAGTTCGCCCTTTCAGAAGACCAACAGGCATTTCAGCAGGCCGCCCGCGATTTTGCCGCCGGTGAAATGGCGCCCCATGCGGCCCGGTGGGATGCTGAGCACATTTTCCCCGAGGACACCTTGCGCAAGGCCGCCGAAATGGGCTTTGCCGCAATTTACACCCGCGACGATGTCGGCGGCTCGGGTTTGGGAAGGCTTGATGCCGCCGTGATCTTTGAAGAGCTGGCAACGGCGTGCCCGTCAACAGCGGCCTATTTGTCGATCCATAATATGGCCTGCTGGATGATTGACCGTTTCGGTAATGACCAACAGCGACAGGCCTTTTTGCCC
The DNA here is from genome assembly GCF_963976115.1 of uncultured Thalassospira sp. Classification (GTDB taxonomy): domain Bacteria; phylum Pseudomonadota; class Alphaproteobacteria; order Rhodospirillales; family Thalassospiraceae; genus Thalassospira. The sequence continues at coordinate 49,256 of NZ_CAXBJJ010000008.1, read as the reverse complement.
AAGCTGACAAGTATGGCGCATTTCGCCAGTTATTGCCTGACCGAACCAGGGGCCGGGTCGGATGCAGGTTCGTTGCGGACGCGCGCTGTTCGCACCGGTAATACATATGTGTTGAATGGTGAAAAGGCCTTTATTTCCGGCGGGTCGCGCAGTGATATTTATGTCGTGATGGCGCGAACCGGCGATGAAACCACCGCAGGCATATCAACCTTTCTGGTCCCAAAGGATGCACCCGGTCTTTCGTTTGGCAAACTGGAAGAAAAAATGGGCTGGAACAGCCAGCCGACATCCGCCGTCATTTTCAGTGATTGCACAATTCCGGCTGAAAATTTGCTGGGTGCGGAAGGGGATGGCTTTAAATTTGCCATGAAGGGCCTTGATGGTGGTCGCTTGAACATTGCGGCATGTTCCATTGGCGGGGCCCGCGCGGCGATGACACTTGCGCGCGAGCATATGCGGGTTCGCAAACAGTTTGGCAAGCCGCTTGAAGCCTTTCAGGCATTGCAATTCAAATATGCCGATATGGTAACAGAGCTGGAAGCCGCCCGTTTGTTGCTGCACAAAGCAGCCTGTAAACTTGACGAACAGGCGCCCGATGCCACACAATTTTGCGCGATGGCAAAACGCTTTGCCACCGATACGGCCTTTGATGTTTGCAACGATGCCCTGCAATTGCATGGCGGGTATGGTTACATTCGGGAATATCCTGTCGAACGGTTGCTGCGTGATCTGCGTGTGCATCAAATCCTTGAAGGAACCAACGAAATTATGCGGGTTATCATCGCGCGGAGCGCGTTGCGCGGCTAAATGATGGTTATCATCGGAACTCCAGGAGCCTTGATATGAGTGATGTCGGTGTCAATTTTGCGGTGAACGGTGCGGTGGGCGAAATCTATCTGGATCGCCCCAAAGCCTTGAACGCCCTGACATTGCCAATGGTGGATGCCATTCATCAGCAGATGCGTTTGTGGGAACGAGATGATGCAATTGCTGTTCTGACGATTGAAGGAACGGGCGGAAAGGCATTTTGCGCCGGGGGCGATATTCGCGGGCTTTATGATGCGCACCAGAATAACCAACCTGAATTGCTCGATGCCTTTTACCGCCGCGAATATTTGTTAAACCATTATATGTCGCAATATCCCAAGCCGTGCATTGCCTTGCTTGATGGTATTACGATGGGCGGGGGTGTTGGTGTTTCCGTTCATGGCCGCTATCGGCTGGTGACGGAAAAAACGATGTTTGCCATGCCCGAAACCGGCATCGGTTTTTTCCCCGATGTTGGCGGCGGCTATTTTCTGCCGCGTTGCCCCGGCGAAATCGGCATGTATCTGGGGTTGACCGGCGCCCGGTTGGGGGCCGCCGACTGTCTTTATGCCGGTATTGCAACGCATGGTGCCCACAGCAGCGATGTCGCAAACGTCAAGCAGGCCTTGGCCGATGCCGATTTTGGTGCGTCAGGGGATGATCCGCAATCGGTTTGTCGTCAGGTTGAAAGCATCCTGAAACAATATGCGCATGATCACGGTTCTGCGCCGATTGCAGAAAACCGGGGCGAAATTGATACCATTTTCGGAGCCGATACTATCGGCGAGGTGATGGTGAAACTTGAGCAATCACTTTCAGATTTTGCTGTTAAAACGCTGAAAATGATAAAAACAAAATCACCTATGGCGTTGTCCGTTACTTTTAAACAGATACGTGAAGGGGCGATGCTGGATCTGGCTTCTGATCTGATAATGGAATTCCGCCTTAGTCAGCGCATGGTTGAAAAGCCGGACCTGTTTGAAGGTGTTCGCGCCGTTATCGTCGATAAGGACCAAAAACCGCGCTGGGCGCAGGCGGAAGTCGGGCAGGTGGACCCGCGTGACGTGGATGGCTTTTTTGCCCCGTTGCCAGATGACAAGGAACTAACCATTTCGCACGGGTAAGGGACCCGCAAGACCATATATTTATCAAACAATGAAAACCGGTAATGACCGGACCATCAGAGGAGACGTTAAAAATGGCGAAAATCGGTTTTGTCGGATTGGGCAATATGGGGGGCCCCATGGCGGCCAATCTTATTCGTGCAGGACATGAGGTTAAGGTGTTTGACCTGTCGGCTGATGCTGTAAAAGCGGCAGTGGAAATTGGCGGAACGGCGGCAGGGTCGCTGGCGGAAGTTGCAACGGATGTTGAGGCGATTGTTACGGTATTGCCCGCTGGCAAGCATGTTTTGGCCGTCTATGATGGGCCTGACGGTATTTTGGCCCATGCCGCTACCAATACCTTGGTGATTGACAGCTCCACCATCGATGTGGATGCCGCGCGCAAAGCCGCTGAACTGGCAAAAGCGCGCGACATGCGCCCGGTTGATGCACCAATTTCAGGCGGCGTTGGCGGCGCAACAGCAGGCACCCTGACCTTTATGGTCGGCGGCAGTGAAGATGCCTTTGCATCGGCCGAGCCGATTTTACAGGCAATGGGCAGCAATATTATTCACGCCGGGGATAATGGTGCAGGGCAGGCGGCAAAAATTTGCAACAATATGATCCTGGGTGTGAGCATGATTGCCGTTTCCGAGGCGTTTATGCTGGCAAAGCGCCTGGGGGTGGATGCCCAGAAACTGTTTGATATTTCATCCAAGGCATCCGGGCAGTGCTGGTCGCTGACCAGTTATTGTCCGGTTCCCGGGCCTGTACCGGCATCGCCAGCCAACCGTGACTATCAGGCCGGTTTTGCGGTTGATATGATGCTGAAGGATCTGAAGCTTGCCCAGCAGGCCGCCGCCGGTGCCAATGCGACCACTCCGATGGGGGCTTTGGCCGAAAGCCTTTATGCCATGTATAGTGCAGGTGGCAATGGCGGGCGCGATTTTTCAGCGATTGTTAAAATGCTGGATGGCGAGTGATCCAGTCGTAAAACAGGCCGGTTGTGCCATTAAGCAGCATAATCCACTGGAACAATGCGGGGGATTTTTGTCCTCCGCATTTTTTATGTCCAGATTCGTCTCATTTGGTAGTATTCTTGTTTCCATACCAAGTTATACTGATGCTTCACGTTACAGCCGAAAATGCGATCCGGGATAAATTATGGCATCACCTTCATTCAAAGGCCGAGAAATATACATAGAATTCAAGCAGGTAGGGCAATATCTGCGATGTACTGCCATCGATTCCGTTAGCGGACAAGAGGTGACAGTCGCAGGTCCTGTTTCGCGAAATCCGGAACAGTTAAAGCGCGTAGCGGTACAAAAACTTGAATACGTTCTCAATAAAGGATAAAGTATACAATATAAGAACAGTTGGTTGAGTAGCCGTTGTGGTAAAAAATTCTATCCAAGGGCGAGAAAACGGGAGATTCAACCAATTTTTCGAACACGCTTGCAGCCTTTGACCACATGTGTCTAAGGTTTCAATCGTTAATCGCGTTTCCGAATATAGAATCACATAAGAATGATCGCGTTCGGAAACTTAAAAGCGGGGTTACCCGATAACAAAAAGACGGAGGCTTCGGAAGTTTGCGAGGGGGCAATTGGGGAGATGGGTTCTTTCCCGACAACATTTGTATATCCTTGTTCTTTTCCTTTAGCCTTGCTGTCGAGGGCGGCGTTTGTCTGTGCCAAATCTAAGGTTGAGCAATGGATTGGGCTTATTTTTTACAACAATTGATCAATGGACTGACGCTTGGCGCCATTTATGGCCTCATCGCGATCGGTTACACCATGGTCTATGGCATTATCGGCATGATCAACTTCGCGCATGGCGAAATTTACATGCTGGGTGCCTTTCATTCCCTGATTACGTTCCTGATTTGTCAGGCGGCAGGAATTAGCGGCATTTTGCCGTTAACACTTCTTTTGATGCTGGTCGTGTCAATGGTCATGACTTCGGTTTATGGCTGGGGCGTTGAACGCATAGCCTATCGGCCATTGCGCGGATCGTTTCGTTTGGCGGCACTGATCTCTGCGATTGGCATGTCGATCTTCTTGCAGAACTTTGTGCAGATTGCACAGGGTGCGCGGGTCAAGGCGATGCAGCCCTTCATCAAGGGTGGCGTCACGTTGATGGAAAGTCCGAACTTCAATGTTCAGCTTAGCTATATGCAGATGGTCATCATCGTTCTAACCTTTGTTCTGATGGTTGTGTTTTCCACACTTATTGCGAAAACATCGCTTGGTCGCGCCCAACGCGCCTGCGAACAGGACCGCACGATGGCTGGTTTGCTTGGCATCAATGTGGACCGCACCATTTCGACGACCTTTGTCATGGGGGCGGCTCTTGCCTCTGTCGCCGGTATGATGGTGACACTCTATTATGGTGTTATCGACTTCTATATCGGCTTCCTTGCCGGGGTGAAGGCATTCACCGCTGCCGTTCTTGGCGGTATCGGGTCGCTGCCAGGCGCCATGCTTGGCGGATTGCTGATTGGCCTGATTGAATCCTTCTGGTCGGGATACCTCACTATTGAATACAAGGATGTTGCTACATTCAGCATTCTGGTTCTGGTGCTGATCTTCCGACCGTGGGGTCTTCTGGGCAAGCCGGAGGTGGAGAAAGTCTGATGTCGTCTTTACTTACATCTTCGCGGGTTACACCGGCAGACATAGCCAAAGAACTTGCGTTCTTTGCTGTTCTGGCCTTCATGATGTCTATCATGATTCTGGGGGTTGAAACCGTTGACCGTCCGACCGGTCTTGAACTTGCCCTGCGCTGGGACCTTGTCCTTATTGCGATAGGTGCCACCGTTATTGGCCGACTTGGACTGGTTGTGCGTCGTGAACATCTTTCTCGATTATTGCAGGCCGGTCTGATCGTTGTTTCGGCCCTGATGGTGATCGAAATGTTCGTGCGTTTCCGCGATCTGGATGATCGCTGGGTATCACCTGTCATTTTTGATATGGCGACACACAGTGTCGGTCGCGCGATCTTCTTTATCTGTTTGATTGCGGCTGTTTTTGCGATTGCCTATTTTTCGGCATCCAAAGGCCGTCCGACGGGAGACGAGGACGGTACCAGGAAAATATCCGCCAAATTACAGCTTGCTTACCGGACCAACACCAAAAAGATCGGTATGTTCGGGATTGCGTTCTTCATTATTTTTCCGTTCATTTTTGGCGAAAACCGCTCTGCAATCGACCTTGCGACCCTGGTGATGATTTACATCATGCTGGGGTGGGGGCTGAACATTGTGGTGGGTCTTGCCGGGTTGCTGGACCTTGGATATGTCGCCTTCTATGCCGTCGGTGCTTATTCCTATGCTTTGCTGTCCCAGCATTTCGGCCTCAGCTTCTGGCTGTGCTTGCCCATGGCGGGTTTGTTCTCGGCCAGCTTTGGTATCATGCTGGGCTTCCCGGTTCTTCGCCTGCGCGGGGATTACCTTGCCATTGTGACGTTGGGCTTTGGTGAAATCATTCGTGTGATTCTCATCAACTGGTACAATTTAACTGGCGGTCCTGACGGCATTGCATCAATTGAACGTCCCTCGTTTTTTGGCCTGGCAGAATTTTCGCGCCGGGTACCAGAAGGTGTGACGCGTTTTTCCGACATGTTCGGCATTGAATATTCGTCAATGCACCGCTTGATCTTCCTGTACTATCTGATCCTGATTTTGGCGCTGGTAACCAATTTCGTGACCATGCGTTTGCGCAAATTGCCAATCGGACGGGCATGGGAAGCCTTGCGCGAAGATGAAATTGCCTGTCGGTCTCTTGGCATCAACCCGACCAACACCAAGCTGTCGGCCTTTGCCATCGGCGCAATGTTTGGCGGTTTTGCCGGGGCATTTTTTGCCACCCGTCAGGGCTTTATCAGCCCGGAAAGTTTCACCTTCCTTGAGTCTGCTGTTATTCTGGCCATTGTTGTGATGGGCGGTATGGGCAGCCAGATCGGGGTGGTGCTGGCCGCGATCGTCATGATCGGTTTCCCGGAAATGTTCCGTGAACTGGCTGAATACCGCATGCTGATTTTCGGGGCAGGGATGGTTGCCATCATGTTGTGGCGTCCGCGTGGCCTTTTGTCTTTCCGTGATCCGACAATCTTGCTGAGTATGAGCAAGAAAGAAAAAGTTGCCGGAGAAAAATCATGACCGACAACAAATTGCTTGAAGTTGAACATCTGACAATGCGTTTCGGTGGTCTGGTGGCAATTGACAATTTGTCTTTTACGGCCAGGAAGCGGGAAATTACGGCAATTATCGGCCCGAACGGGGCGGGTAAGACCACAGTGTTTAACTGTCTTACGGGGTTCTATGTGCCGACCGAGGGCCGGTTGACACTGAATGCCAATGATGGCCCGCGATTATTGGAACGGACCGAAGGTTTTCGCATTTCGCGCAATAACGGCGTTGCGCGAACCTTCCAGAATATTCGTCTGTTTACCGGCATGACGGTTCTGGAAAATCTGATCGTTGCCCAGCATAACCGCTTGATGGATGCGTCTCTGTTTTCGGTGGCGGGTCTATTCAATCTGAAGCGTTATTCCAGTGCGGAAAAAGAAGCACTGGAGCGTGCCAAATTCTGGTTAAACAAGACCGGTTTATACGAATTTGCAGACTGGAATGCCGGCAACCTTGCCTATGGCGCCCAGCGGCGTCTGGAAATTGCCCGGGCGATGTGTGTTGAACCCTCGTTATTGTGCCTTGATGAACCGGCAGCCGGTTTGAACCCCCGTGAGTCCGGGGAGTTGAATTTGCTGTTGCAAAGCATCCGGGACGAGCAGGGCATTGGTCTGTTGTTGATCGAGCACGATATGAGTGTCGTGATGAAGATTTCTGACCATGTGATCGTGCTTGATTACGGCAAGAAAATTGCCGATGGAAACCCCGAGGCCGTTAAAAACGACCCCGCGGTGATCCGTGCCTATCTGGGTGAAGATGAAGACGATGAACTTCCGCCGGAAGTTGCCCGGGATCTTCATCTTTCCCCAAAGGCAAAGTGAGGGAGACATCGATATGACCATGTTGAAAATTGAAGGTGTTCACACCTTCTACGGTAATATCGAAGCCCTCAGGGGCATTGATATGGAAGTCAATGAAGGGGAAATTGTTACCCTGATCGGGGCCAATGGTGCTGGTAAAACAACCCTTCTGATGACATGCTGCGGGTCGCCGCAGGCCTCCAAAGGCCGTATTTTATTTGAAGGTACCGACATCAGCCGGATGCCAACCCATGACATCTGTCGGCTGGGAATTCAGCAATCCCCGGAGGGGCGGCGTATTTTCCCGCGGATGTCGGTTTTTGAAAATCTGCAAATGGGGGCTTGTACCCAGGACCCCAAGCATTTCGATTCAGATCTGGAAATGGTCTTTGATTTGTTTCCGCGTCTGAAGGAACGGATCAATCAGCGTGCCGGTACCATGTCGGGCGGCGAGCAGCAGATGCTGGCCATTGGCCGTGCCCTGATGGGCCGACCGCGCCTTTTGCTGCTTGACGAGCCTTCGCTTGGTCTTGCGCCGCTGGTGGTAAAGCAGATTTTTGAAACCATCAAAAAGATCAATCTGGAAAAAAAGGTTACCGTATTCCTGGTTGAACAAAATGCGTTCCATGCGTTGAAGTTGGCGCATCGTGGATATGTCATGGTCAATGGCAACATTACCATGTCGGGCGGTGGTGCTGAATTGCTGGCAAACCCTGAAGTGCGCGCAGCGTATCTTGAAGGCGGACACTAGGAGATAACGTTATGGAAGCAATTACAGGCACCAGCATCAGCGTTACCATTGGCATCACCATCATTTTGATGGGGTTTTGCGCGATGATGACAGGGCAGGCGGTTGCCAATACCTGGCGCCCGATGAGCCAGATGGTTCCCTATGCCATTTTGTTGGGATTAACGGACCGGTTTTTAGGGTTTGCCCTGTTTAATGGCGAGCTTCTGTCTTTGTCGGGTTTCATTTTTGATACTGTTATTTTGCTGGCTATTGCCATGGTTTCATTTCGGATTGTCCGGGTGAACAAGATGCTGTCACAGTATCCATGGTTGTATGAACGTGTTGGCCCATTTGCCTATCGTTCGCGTGAAGGCGCTGAATAACATTACTTTTTGCCGATGCTGCCGGGGAACCGGTTTGTTGGCGAAGAAACGATTTGTACTATTGCACACCTTAAACGGGATGCTAGAGTACGAGGAGCGGAAACCGGTAAATGGGGAAAAAACCAGGCCGGTTTCGGGTCCTAAAAGATGGTTCTGGCATGGTGTCGGAATCAACCTTTGGAACAGGGAGACTTCTCTTATGTCGAAAACCAAGCTTGGCCTTCTGGCAACTGTATCGGCGCTTGTCCTGTCAATGGGGGCAGCAAAAGCTGACATTACCATTGCGACTGTTGGTCCGATGACTGGTCCTTACGCCGCTTTTGGTGAACAGATGCGTCAGGGTGCCGTTAAGGCAGTTGAAGATATCAACGCTGCCGGCGGTGTGAACGGAGAAAAGCTGGTTCTGGAAGTTGGCGATGATGCTTGCGATCCCAAGCAGGCTGTTGCTGTTGCTAACCAGCTGATCAGCAAGGATGTTGCTCTTGTTGCAGGTCACTTCTGCTCGGGTTCTTCGATCCCTGCCTCGGAAGTCTACAACGAAGAAGGGGTTATTCAGATTTCCCCGGCTTCAACCAACCCGCAATTGACGGAGCGTGGCCTCGACAACGTTTTCCGCGTTTGTGGCCGTGATGACCAGCAGGGCGAAGTTGCCGGTAAATATCTGGCAGCACACTATGGTGACAAGCGTATTGCCATCGTTCACGACAAACAGGCTTATTCTAAGGGCCTTGCTGACGAAACCAAGAAATTTCTGAATGAAGCTGGTGTCAAGGAAGTCTTGTATGAAGCCATCACGCCGGGCGAAAAAGACTATTCGGCTTTGGTTACCAAGCTGAAATCCGAAAATGTTGATGTGCTGTATTACGGTGGCTATCATACCGAACTTGGTTTGATCGTGCGTCAGATGCGTGCCCAGGGAATGGACACTCTGGCGATGTCCGGCGATGCCATCAACACCCTTGAATATTGGTCCATCACGGGTGATGCCGGGGCCGGTACCATGTTCACGGCCGGTCCGGCGCTTGAAAAAGATCCGCGCAACGCGGATCTCGTGAAATACTTCGAAGGTAAAGGTTACAAGCCTGAAGGTTATACCCTGTATACCTATGGTGCGATCCAGGCTTGGGCACAAGCTGCGACCAAAGCTGGTACAACCGACTTTGAACCTGTTACCAAAGAACTCAAAAGCGGTGACAGCTTTGATACGGTCCTGGGTTCGATCTCGTTCGACTCCAAAGGCGACGTCGCTGCTCCGGGTTACGTTTTCTACAAATGGGAAAATGGCACCTACGATTATGCGAATTAATCAGTCCTGATTTTTTGATCGCGACATGGCCCGGTACAGAAATGTGCCGGGCTTTTTTCGGTGTCCGGCCTGTTCGATTATATTGATGTTTCGATGCCCGGGCGAGGGTGCAGGGATTGCGGAAATTTTGCCGCATGCAGTTTTAATTTTGAAAACCCAAATAAAAAGGTACCTCCCGAACCGGGGGCACCTTTTTATCAACAGCTATCGCAGTAAAAAGCAATCCGTTTGCTGTCGTTAGTCGGCTTTGCGGCCAAGACCAATCTTTTTGGCAAATTGTGAACGCTGCTTTGCATAATTCGGGGCGACCATCGGGTAGTCTGCCGCCAAACCCCATTTTGCCCGGTATTCTTCCGGGGTCATATTATAGGTTGTGCGAAGATGGCGTTTCAGCATTTTGAGTTTTTTGCCGTCTTCAAGGCAAATGATGTAATCATCGCCAATTGATTTTTTGATCGGGACAGCAGGTTTAAGCGGTTCTTCTTCTTCGATTTCTTCAAGGCCACGCAAATCTTCAAGTGATCTGAAAGTTGCTGTGATCAGTTCGGGAAGCTGCGTTGCGGCCAGAGCATTGTTACTGACATATGCCGAAACGATATCTACTGTCATTTGCAGCAGTTCGTCGCGATCAAAGGTATCGTCGTTTACGTCGGTCATTTTTTCTTGTGTCCTTGAACCTGTTCCCAATAGCTACGAGAATTGCAGCTCAAAGGGGCATATAGTCAACATTTGCGTTTGTTCAATATTGTTAAAATAATTTGATGCAAACACCGATCTTTATACTTAACAAATAACATCAGAGCAAACAAACGTACAATGGTATAGTTTTGAAGCGAAACCAAGCGTTTAACATGTCGTTTTCTGTAGTGATTTTTTGTTCGCCAATTAAAAAACAACGTGCATTTCCCAGTATTTATTTTTCCAATGCGGGGATGTCATACAACTATTTTTGATATTAAGGTGTTGATGTATTGTTGACAGTCGAATTCGAGAGCAGCGTAGAGTGCATGGCAGAACTCGCGGTGATCGATGCGACTGCGCGTTGGCAGCACGATAGTGATGTGTTAAAAGGCGCTCAAATTTTATTGCAGTTTGAAAAGGGCGCAGAAAATGTCGGCCAAAACCATTGCGATTGCTGCCGATCATGGCGGTGTTGAGCTTAAGGCATTAATCGTCGAACAACTGTCGAAGCAAGGATACAAAGTGCTGGATCTCGGCACTGATGGTGCCTCATCTGTCGATTATCCCGATTTCGCCTATGCGGTTTGCAAAACCATTATCGACGGAACGGCAGAAAGCGGTATTCTTGTTTGCGGATCAGGCATTGGCATGAGCATTGCCGCCAACCGGTACCCGGAAATCCGGGCCGCTCTGGTTCATGATCGCCTGTCAACCGAGCTTTGCCGTCAGCACAACAACGCCAATGTTCTTTGTCTTGGCGCACGCCTTTTGGGCGTTGCGACAGCGCAGGATTGCGTGGAAGCATTTGTGTCGACTGAATTTGAAGGTGGCCGTCATCAGGGGCGTATCGACAAACTTTCGGCCCCGCAATAACCCTATTTGCCAATTGGCATGAACCAGGGCTTTCGGGCTCTTTTATTTCCCGTTTTATCGAAAGGCTTTCGAATGTCTTTTAACGGCTTTTTCTCTACCGGTCTGGCTGACGCTGACCCGGCATTGTTCAAATCCATTTCCGACGAACTTGATCGTCAGAAAAATCAGATCGAACTGATTGCTTCGGAAAACATTGTTTCCAAGGCCGTCATGGAAGCACAGGGATCTGTTCTGACCAACAAATACGCCGAAGGGTATCCGTCACGCCGTTATTATGGCGGGTGCGAATTTGTTGATGTCGCAGAAGAGCTTGCCATCAATCGCGCCAAAGAACTGTTTGGGTGTGAATATGTTAATGTGCAGCCCCATTCGGGTGCGCAGGCAAATGGGGCTGTCATGCTGGCGCTGTTGCAGCCAGGTGATACTGTATTGGGCATGTCGCTTGATGCTGGCGGACATCTGACGCACGGCGCACGTCCGGCATTGTCGGGAAAATGGTTTAATGCCATTCAATATGGTGTGCGCGAGCAGGACTTTCTGATCGATTATGACGATGTTGAAGCCCTGGCTGTTGAACACAACCCGAAACTGATCATTGCTGGTGGTTCTGCCATTCCGCGTCAGATCGATTTCAAGCGGTTCCGTGAAATTGCTGACAAGGTCGGTGCCTATCTGATGGTTGATATGGCGCATTTCGCAGGGCTGGTCGCCGGTGGCGTCCACCCGAGCCCGCTGCCTTATGCCGACATTGTTACCACAACGACGCACAAAACCCTGCGCGGTCCGCGCGGCGGCATGATTTTGTCGAACAACCTTGATCTTGGCAAGAAAATCAACTCGGCCGTGTTCCCTGGTTTGCAGGGTGGCCCGTTGATGCATGTGATTGCCGCCAAAGCGGTTGCTTTTGGTGAAGCATTGCGGCCTGAATTCAAGGTTTATGCGCAGCAGGTTGTTGATAATGCCCGGGCACTGGCTGATGTCTTGCAGTCACGCGGTTTTAACATTGTCACCAACGGCACCGACACGCACCTGATGCTGGTTGATCTGCGCCCCAAAAGCCTGAAGGGCAATGTGGCGGATGTGGCTCTGGAACGGGCAGGGATCACGTGCAACAAAAACGGCATTCCGTTTGATACCGAAAAGCCGACCGTTACGTCGGGTATCCGTCTGGGAACCCCGGCAGGAACAACCCGTGGCTTTGGTGTCGAGGAATTCAAACTGATCGGCAAGCTGATTGCCGACGTTCTTGATGCCCTGGTTAACCAGCCTGAAGGCGATGCCGAAATAGAAGCATTGGTTCGTGCGCAGGTTCAGGATTTGTGCAATAAATTCCCGATCTATAGCTGATTTCTCTGAAATATAGCGAGAACAGATAATGCGCTGCCCGTTTTGTAGTCACGACGATACCCAGGTTAAGGACTCTCGTCCGACCGAGGAAAATCACGCCATTCGCCGGCGTCGGTTTTGCCCGGCCTGTGGATCACGATTTACCACTTTTGAACGTGTTCAATTGCGGGAATTAATGGTGGTGAAAAAAGACGGGCAGCGCGAATTGTTTGATCGCGACAAGCTGGCACGATCGATTTTTCTGGCATGTCGCAAACGCCCGATAGAAGATGAAAGGGTCGAAAAGGCCCTGAACGGTATTCAGCGTCGGCTGGAAAGCAGCGGTGAAAGCGATATCACCACCGACACCATTGGTGAAATCGTTATGGAAGCATTGCACGCCCTCGATCAGGTCGCATATGTGCGCTATGCTTCTGTTTATAAAGATTTCTGCGAAGCTCGTGATTTCGAGGAATTCGTGGAAAACATGCAAGACAGTGACGATTCTCCGGATAAATGACCATGACCGGTTCGAGCTTTGGCGATGATGACCGGCATTTTATGCGGGTCGCTTTAAGTCTTTCGCAGCGCGGATTGGGAAATGTATGGCCCAACCCGGCAGTTGGCTGTGTGCTGGTGGCCAGGAATGGCGAAATTGTCGGGCGCGGCTGGACAAAGCCCGGCGGGCGGCCCCACGCCGAACGCGTTGCGTTGGATCAGGCCGGGGCAAAGGCATTGGGGGCAACGGCCTATGTCACACTTGAACCCTGTAGCCATTTTGGCAAATCCCCTCCCTGTGCTCTGGGCCTGATTGAGGCGGGTGTCGCCCGCGTTGTAAGTGCCCTTGAAGACCCGGACCCCCGTGTTTCAGGACGTGGTCACCACATGTTGCGAGACGCGGGAATAGTCGTTGATACCGGTCTGATGACAGACGTCGCACATCATCACAATGCCGGTTTTTTGGCGCGGGTTACGCGTAATGTGCCGCTTGTTACCCTGAAGCTGGCTGGCAGCATCGATGGACGATCCGCCCTTGGCAATGGCAAAAGCCAGTGGATTACCGGCAGCCGCGCACGCGAACAAGGTCACTGGTTTCGTGCCAATCACGACGCGATCATGGTTGGCGCCAATACCGTCATTGCCGATAACCCCGATTTGCGATGCCGGATCGCCGGACGAGAGGAGAGTTCGCCGGTGCGGATCGTACTGGATCGGACTGCTGTGGTGTCGCCGGAATGTGTTTTGGCGCAAACCGCATTCCAAACGCCGACCTGGCTGGTGGTGGCTAAGCAGAATTTGGCCGATGCACAAAAAGTTTTTGCAAAAACAGCGGTAAAAGTGATCTCGGCCCGGTGCGTCGACGGGCATTTCGACTTACATAATGTATTGCATATTCTGGCTGAACAAGGGCTTACCCGTATTCTTGTTGAAAGTGGAGGCAGGCTGGCGGCATCACTTTTGCAACAAGGGTTGGTTGACCGTGTTGCTCATTTTCAGGCACCCGGCATTATAGGTGCCGATGGCAAGGGAATTATCGGGGATTTACATCTGGATGATCTGATACAGATGTATCGTTTTAAGCAGTGCCTGGTTAAGAATGTCGGTCAGGATTTAATGATAAGCTATGAAAAAATAACGGATTAATTGCAATGTTTACAGGTATCATTACCGACATCGGTACGGTTCGGAAAATTGAAAAACGTGGCGATACCCGGTTCGAGTTCAATACAGCCTTTGATACGGCCAAAATTGATCTTGGCGCCTCGATCGCGTGCAATGGTGCCTGCATGACCGTTGTTGAAAAAGGCGAGGGCTGGTTTGCCATCGAGGCCTCGACCGAAAGCCTGTCGCTGACGACACTGGGGGAACTGGTTGTTGGCGCACGCCTTAACCTGGAACAATCCCTGCGCATGGGCGACGAACTGGGTGGCCATATCGTTTCTGGCCATGTCGACGGTGTTGCCATTTTAACAGCCCTGCATCCCGAGGGCGATTCAGTGCGGATGACGTTTGAATTGCCCGATGAATTTGGTCGCTATGTGGCGCGCAAGGGATCGATCACCCTTGATGGCGTATCCCTGACAGTGAATGAAGTAGATGACAATTCGTTTGGCATTAACGTGATTTCACATACCCAAAACAACACCACACTGGGCGGCCGCAAAGCAGGTGACCGGTTCAATTTTGAAATTGACATGCTGGCGCGTTATGTCGCGCGCATGGTCGGAAAGGACTGACCCCTATGCCGCATCGTTATTTGTCACCAATCGAAGACGTTATCGAGGAAGCCCGCAACGGGCGGATGTTTATTCTTGTTGATGACGAAGACCGCGAAAACGAAGGTGATCTGGTGATCCCTGCGCAAATGGCAACACCCGATGCCATCAATTTCATGGCGACGCACGGGCGCGGCCTGATTTGCCTGACGCTGGAGTCTGCGCGGTGCGACCATTTGGGCCTGTCGCTGATGACGACCAGCAATGGCACCCGTCACGAAACGGCATTTACTGTTTCGATCGAGGCCAAAACCGGGGTTACCACCGGTATTTCCGCCCCTGATCGTGCGCGGACCATTTCAGTCGCGATTGATCCGTCGGCTGATCGCCATGAAATTGTGACGCCTGGGCATGTTTTTCCGTTACGTGCGCGCAATGGCGGTGTTCTGGTGCGTGCGAGCCATACCGAAGCATCGGTTGATATCGCCCGTCTGGCGGGCCTTAACCCGTCTGGCGTGATTTGCGAGATCATGAATGACAAGGGTGAAATGGCCCGGTTGCCTGAACTGGTTGAATTTGCGCAAAAGCATGATCTGAAAATTGCGCAGATTGCCGATTTGATCCGCTATCGGCGCAAGCATGAAAAGGTTGTTCAGCGCAAGGCAAACACCCGGATCGACAGTATTCATGGCGGTGCGTTTGATTTACACCTGTTCGTAAATACCCTTAATTATGCCGAGCATATCGCCCTGACCAAGGGCGATATTAACGACGGCAAGCCGGTTTTAACCCGTGTTCACGCGCTGAATGTTCTTGATGATGTTTTAGGCGACCGCCAAACCGGGCGCGGCGGCGAATTGCATGCGGCAATGAAGGCCATTGCCGAAGAAGGCAGGGGTGTTATTGTTCTTATTCGCGAAGCACGGGCCAACAGCCTTTCCAACGCCATTGCCGGGATCATTGATCATCATGGCGGTGACGGTTCGGCGCTAAGGGATAACGTAACGGCTACAGATTCGATAGAACCCGATCTGCGTGATTACGGCATTGGTGCGCAAATTTTGCATGATTTGGGGGTGCGAGACATGATTCTGCTGTCAAACACCAAACGTCACATCGTAGGGCTTGACGGATTTGGTCTGAATCTGGTTGATCAGCGTCCGCTTTGCGTCTCGGAGGTAAAATGAAAAGCAGTAGTTCCCCGCACATCCTGATTGTTGATGCGCCATATTATACCCATATCGTTGAAGATCTGGTCAAAGGTGCTGCCAGCACGCTTGAAGCGGGTGGGGCAACGTGGGATCGTTTGTCGGTTAGCGGCGCGTTTGAAGTGCCAATCGCCATTCGTTATGCTGTTCAGTCAATGAACGAGCTTGCCACCGGGCCACGCTATGACGGGTATCTGGCACTTGGTTGCGTTATCCGGGGCGAAACCACACATTACGAACATATCTGCAACGAAGCCAACCGTGCGCTGATGCAGCTGTGCATGGATAATTGCCTAGCGGTTGGAAACGGTATTCTCACCGTTGAAAATGAGGCCCAGGCACTGGCGCGCGCACGTGCGGATGAAAAGAACAAGGGCGGAGAGGCTGCTACGGCAGTTTTGCGTATGATCGAAGTTCAAAACCATTTTGGAATACATCACAAGTAATGACCGACAAATCCAAACCTTCAATCGCCCAACGGCGTAGTGCCGCCCGTTTTGCCGCCATTCAGGCGCTTTATCAGGCTGATGTGTCACAGGTTGCAGCCGGGCGTGTTGTTCAGGAATATTCCGAATTCCGGCTTGATGGTCTCGGCCAGCGTGATGCGGACGAGCCTAACGAAAATCTGATCGATCCGGATCGCGGTTTTTTTGCCGATCTGGTGCAGGGCGTTGAAAATCGCCTTCCTGATATTGACGGGCTGATCGATGGCGCGCTTGAAAAGGGCTGGACGGTCAAACGTCTGGAATCCGTTTTACGCAGCATCATGCGGGCAGGAACATACGAATTGATGATGCGTGAAGATGTTCCGATGCGTGTTGTGATTACCGAATATGTTGATGCCGCTCATTCATTTTTTGATGAAAATGAACCGCGCCTGGTCAATGCCGTTTTGGATCGTATTGGCAAGTCACTGCGTCCGCTTGAGGCGAACAAGGATTGATATGGCAGAGCGGTCGAGTGAATTTGAGCTGATCGCGCGCTATTTTACGCCTATAGCCAGTCGTTCGGCGGCATCGTTGGGGTTAACCGACGATGCCGCCATTTTTTCATCGACGCCAGGTGAAGATAGCGTTGTCACCTGCGATGCGTTGGTTGCTGATGTCCATTTTCGGGCCGAAGATGACCCGGCAACAATCGCGCGCAAGGTATTGCGGGTCAATTTGTCGGATATCGCGGCGATGGGTGCCCGCCCGATGGGGGTGGTGCTGGCTGCTGGCTATAATCGCAACCTTCCCGAAGAATGGATTATCGCCTTCGCCAAGGCTTTTGGCGAAGATTGCGCCCATTGGCATGTGGATCTGTTTGGTGGCGACACCGTATCGACTCCCGGGCCGACTTTTTTCAGTTTGACGGCATTGGGGGCGATTGCGCAGGGACGTGCGTTGCGACGCGATTGCGCGCGCCCGGGCGATGTTGTCGCCGTGTCAGGTACACTTGGTGATTCTGCATTGGGGCTTGCGGTTTTGCAGGGCAGACTGGATCTTAAAAATGCGGCTCATCATGATTTTTTATGTGACCGTTATTGGTTGCCGCAACCGCGGTTAGCACTTGGCATGCAGGCCGCGTCGCTGGGGACACGTTTGTCAGCAATGGATATTTCCGATGGGTTGGCCGGCGATATTCGAAAAATGACCAAGGCATCCGGTGTGGGCGTGATTTTGCATCAAAGTCACATTCCGCTCTCTGATGCTGCCAAAGCAGCCCTTGAGCTTGACCCGTCACATTGGCAAACCATTCTTGCTGGCGGTGATGATTATGAATTGCTGTTGTGCGGCTCTGCCACGGATATAAAACGTTTGGGGCAGGATGTTACGGTTATCGGCACTGTGACCGATCGGATCAATGAGGTTTTAATGCAGGACCTGAACGGAAAAATGGCCGAACTCACCAAAGGTGGATTCGACCATTTTTCAATAAGATAAAGCTGATTGTTAATCAGGTTGATTGGAATACGCCGTTTATTTTGCTTGATCGCTAAAGCGGCCAAGGTTGCCAAACAGCTGTTGTAGGATCGTCAGTTCGCGACCCGCCGTCGGCGTTACCCGATCCGTTGGTTCAACCCGTTTGCCATCTTCAAGATGATACTGTTTGACCAGATCGACACGATTGGCTGTGTCAAAGCTGATGACAACCACCTCCTGCTTGACAACTTCAGGTTTGAAGAAAGCAACCGTTTCGACCTGGCGCGAGATATAGAGCCAGACATTCGGATCAAACGTTGCAATACTTGAGGGTGTCCCAAGAATATCGGTTACATCGCCTTTGGTCGACTGACCAACTTTAATTTGATCCAGGTCCTCTGGTTCTGGCAAATTGCCGCGATTGGCAATTTGCGGGCTGCAGCCAGCCAGCCAGGCGGCGGTAAAACCGGCGATGACGATAAAGGTGAAGCGCTTTATTCTTGAATGCATTGAACCCACCGGAACGATCCGCTTGTTGACGTCGTAAATGAATTGCCTTGAGTTTCAGCGCTGAGCGCATGATATTGCCGGGCAACGAACGGGACATAGCGCCCCGGGAAATTCAGGGCATTCTGCTTGCCATGGCGCGAATGTCAACGAAGGAGTGATAACTTGTTTGGCTGGTTAACAAAAAAAGGCAAAATTCATGATGCAGCCTTTGCTTTATATACAGCTTTGGTAAGTCAGGCGCGTCAACCTGCATTTTACATACAAGGTGGCGTTGCCGACACAAAAGAAGGCCGTTTTGACCTGATTTTAGTGCATGCTTTTATGCTGTTTCGCCGATTGAAAACCAGCCCTGCACAAAAAGAACTTGCCCAGCAGGTGTTTGACGTGATGTTTGCGGACCTGGACCAGAATATGCGCGAAATGGGGATCGGTGATGTTGGAATCCTGAAACGCATCCGCAAAATGTCGGAATCCTATCATGGCCGCATCGTTGCCTATGAAGAAGGCATCGCCGCCGGGGATACGGCACTGGGGGCAGCACTGGATCGTAACCTGTTTGCAGAGACCAACGTTACGGTCGGGCAAATAGCTGCCATGACGTCATATATTTATGCCACGGTCGACCACCTCGCCACTTTGGACGATGCTGCGTTGATACAGGGTGAAGTTTCATTTCCGGCGCCGACATATGATGCGACCGGATCGTAAAAAACCGAAAACAAAAGAGCTTACGCATGTCTGATAATCTGACGCCGGAATTTTCCCGCATTGTCAAAGTGCAGGAACTGACCGCAAAAAAGACCACCATTGAAATTGATGCCAGTGCGGCAGAACGGGCAGCACTGGCAGACCGTTTTGATCTTGCCAGCATTGAAAAACTGACCGCAAAGCTGACCTTGCAACTGGCGGGCAACGGCGAAGTGACGGTTCGTGGGCCGCTGCATGCGGAAATTACCCAGCGTTGCGTTGTTACCCTGGAGCCGGTGCCTGAAATTGTTGATGACGAGATTGAAGTTCTGTATTCGCCACATGTCAGTGAAGACAGCCTGCCATCAACAGCAGACGACCTTGAAGGTCTGAGCGAAGACGAAT
This sequence comes from uncultured Thalassospira sp., assembly GCF_963976115.1. Classification (GTDB taxonomy): domain Bacteria; phylum Pseudomonadota; class Alphaproteobacteria; order Rhodospirillales; family Thalassospiraceae; genus Thalassospira. The sequence continues at coordinate 30,128 of NZ_CAXBJJ010000008.1, read as the reverse complement.
TGATGGCACTTCTTGATCAGCCCGAGCCACTGACCAATGGTATTGTCGATCTTGGCGAAGTTGCTGCCCAGTTTCTGGCCATTTCGATGGATCCCTATCCGCGCAAGGAAGGTGTTGATATCGAGGAATTCGTCGAGGAAGAAGAAGCTGAGGAAAAGCCGAATCCGTTTGCGAAACTGGCCGGTCTTAAAGACAAGCTGGAAAACAAGAACTGATCATTCTAACGCTTTACCTTGTGCCGAACCGGAATTTCCGGTAATTACGGGCTTTCCGGGCGTATCTGCCAAACCGCGGCGCAGACCGGTTTTGCGGCGGTTACGTTTTCCTGTATAAATGTTTAAAACAACGACAAGAGAATACATTGCCTGAACAGGTTCGCATTTCACTTGACGCGATGGGGGGAGACCACGCGCCCGACATGGTCGTCGCGGGGGCAGAAATCGCGCTTAAACGTATGCCGCATTTAAAATTTTTAATGTATGGCGATGAAACGCGGATCAAACCGCTTTTGGACAACTGCCCCGAACTGGCAGCTGTAACCGAAATTCGCCATGCATCACAGGAAGTAACGATGGACGACAAGCCCTCGGTGGCTTTGCGTCAGCGCCGGGACTCCAGCATGCGGCTGGCTATCAATGCCGTCAAGGAAGGCGAGGCACAGGGAGTTGTGTCGGCTGGAAACACGGGCGCACTGATGGCAATGGCCAAGTTTGTTTTGAAAACTTTGCCCGGAATCGACCGTCCGGCAATTGCAACATATATGCCAACCCAGCGTGGCGAAACCATCATGCTGGATCTCGGTGCCAACATCGAATGCAATGAAGATAACCTTGTGCAGTTTGCTCTGCTGGGCGAAGTTTTTGCCCGGGTTCTGTTTGGTATTGAAAAGCCGTCAGTCGGTTTGCTTAATGTCGGGATCGAGGAACTCAAGGGCAATGAATCGGTAAAAAAGGCAGCATCGATTTTACGGGAAATCAACCTGCCCATTCAATTTGCCGGTTTTGTCGAAGGCGATGACCTGGCCAAAGGGACGGTTGATGTTATTGTAACCGATGGTTTTACTGGCAATGTCGCCCTGAAGACGGCCGAGGGGACGGCGCGGTTGCTGGTTCATTTCTTGCGTGAAACCTTCCGCAGTTCGTTTTGGGCCAAGGTCGGTTATCTTTTGGCCCGCCGGTCCTTGCAACGTTTTCGCGAACGCATGGACCCGCGCCGTTATAACGGCGCGATGTTGTTGGGTCTGAATGGCATTGCCGTGAAAAGCCATGGCGGAACAGATGCGCTTGGTTTTTCAAATGCCATCGGTGTTTGTCACGATTTGATTGCCAATCGATTGAATGACACGATCAAAGCCGAAATCGCGTCGTTCGAAGCTGAAATGTCAAAGACGCAAGCTGACGATCCTGCTGTCTTGCCAACTGGCACCGCATAATAACTTTTTCGTTTAAACTTTCGTATATTGGCAGTTTCCCATCATGACAGTTCGTTCACGCATCATCGGTTGCGGTTCCTATCTTCCTTCGACAATCCTGACCAATGAAGAATTATCCAAACGCGTTGATACGACTGACGAATGGATTGTGTCGCGAACGGGTATCCGCCAGCGCCACATTGCTGCTGACGGCGAAATGACCAGCGATCTGGCCTATAATGCAGCCGTGCAGGCCATGGAACATGCCAATGTGAGCGCTGCTGATATCGATATGATCATTGTGGCCACAGCGACGCCAGATAATACCTTTCCGGCAACGGCGACCAAGGTTCAGCAACGGCTGGGCGTCGTTGGTTTCGCCTTTGACCTGCAGGCGGTCTGTTCTGGGTTTGTCTATGCCCTGACCACGGCGGATATGTATATTCGGAATGGTCAGGTCAAAACGGCGCTGGTTATCGGTGCCGAAACGTTTTCGCGGATTCTGGATTGGGAAGACCGCCGCACCTGTGTGTTGTTTGGCGACGGGGCAGGGGCTGTTATTGTTCAGGCGCACGAAGGGCGCGGTACCATCGAGGACCAGGGCATTCTGGCATCGCGGCTTCATTCGGATGGCAGTAAATATGAATTGCTGCATGTTGATGGCGGGCCGTCTTCCACCCAGACTGTTGGTCATTTGCGAATGGAAGGCCGAGAAGTATTTCGCCATGCAGTAACCAATCTGGCCGCTGTTATTCGCGAAGTTCTCGATGATACCGGCATCAGTGCAGAACAGATCAACTGGCTGGTTCCTCATCAGGCCAATCAGCGCATCCTTGATGGAACGGCACGCAAGTTCGGAATTTCACCTGATCGCGTTGTGATGACGGTTGATCGCCATGCCAATACGTCGGCAGCGTCGATCCCGCTTGCTCTTAGCGAAGCCGTACATGATGGTCGCATCAAGCGCGGCGATATTATCGTCCTTGAAGCGATGGGCGGCGGCTTCACCTGGGGGGCGTCACTGATTCGCTGGTGATACGGTGATGGTTTTTGGTCGAAAAACAGGCTATTCTATTAAAAATTATTGAAAATCAATGATTTGGCCTAAAAAGTGCAACTTTCCGCCATAATCACGTGTATCCTATTGATATTGACTGGTTTAGCCACCAACTATAATCTTGTGTTCATTGCCCTGTTATAAGGAGGCGGTCTGCATGTCGGAAACAACGGTTACCCGCGCCGATCTAGCCGAAGCGGTCTATCAGGAAGTCGGCCTTTCGCGCAACGAATCTGCCCAGTTATTGGAAACGGTACTTGATGAAATCTCTGGCGCGTTGATTCGTGATGAAGTTGTAAAAATTTCGTCATTTGGCAGCTTTTCTGTCCGGAGTAAGGGGGAACGAATTGGTCGCAACCCTAAAACGGGTGAAGAAGTGCCAATATTGCCGCGGAAGGTGTTGGTTTTCAGGCCATCACAAGTTCTTAAATCGCGCATTAACGCATAATTACGAATAAACGCGATCAATGAAAAATGAACTGGGGGAAACGGCGAAAAATCGCCGTACCGTAAAGTCTGACTCTGCCTTCCGCACAATTAGTGAGGCTGCAACCGAATTGGGATTGCAACAACACGTATTACGGTTCTGGGAGCAGAAATTTCCGCAAATCAAGCCCATGAAGCGGGCGGGAGGACGGCGTTATTACCGGCCCGATGATATCGAATTCCTGCAGGGTATTCGCGCACTTTTGCATGATCAGGGCTACACCATTAAAGGTGTGCAAAAACTGATTGCGCAAAATGGTGGAACTCTGCCCGATGGTGCCGTGTCGTCTCCGTTTGCGCAAGACAGTCAGGATGATGGCGAACGTCGTCTTCAGGGTTCTGCCGGTGCAGAATCGTCGCCATTGGTGGATGGTGTTGATGTTGCTTCAAATTCTGGCAATGCCGGTATTGATCGAGATGCCTTGACGAACCTTCTGGGTGAATTGGAAGAGCTTCAATCGCTTTTGCAGACTGCCTTTGAAAAAGTCGGAAAAAATCCATAAAAACTATTTGCGTCTTGGGCGTAGCGGGGCTATGTATCTGTCCGCGCCGCAAGGTGCACATCGGTCGGAGCGTGGCGCAGCCTGGTAGCGCACCTGCATGGGGTGCAGGGGGTCGGAGGTTCGAATCCTCTCGCTCCGACCAATATCTTCTTAAAATTTTAATCTGCTTTCAATCACCTGCCCGAAATATTTGGTGCAGGTTTTTTGTTATTTGCGCACATAAGGCAGCATGTACGACACAGCCTGTCACAAGGTCGTTCGCCGCACCTTATTCCAAAATGAGTTGTTCTTATAAAAACCTGGTATTATTCCTTTTCACCTTTGGCGGCCTTGCACCCATTCGGTGTCAGCTTACATACCAGCCAGTCGGGTTTTAACGGATTGGCAAACCACGGTTCTGCCCAGCCATGTTTAATGCAGGCCTGTACGGTTTTTGCCGGTATCTGACGACCGTTTGCATCAAATAACGGTAATTTTCCGCCGGGCTGGGTTAATCCGCGCTGCAGCCAGCTATATTGGGTGTCGGTCGGTTTCGCCGCCTTGGATGGGGGCATGATAAACGTTCCCTGTTCTGCATGATGGCAAAGGATACGATCTGGCAGGCATCTCTGATGTAAAGTTTCGCTGATATTTGAAACAGGAGCAACCGGCATGACACATTTGCCTGCCAGTAATGACAAACTTGTCATTCTGTATGTCACTTTACCCGATATTAACTGTGGCAAGGATATTGCCCGGTCAGCAATCGGCCTCAAGCTAGCTGCATGCGCCAATATTTTACCCGCCATGACGGCCATTTATGAATGGGAAGGGCAGGTCGAAGAGGAAAATGAGGTCGTGCTGCTGTTAAAAACCGGTTACGCGCAGGTTGGCGCCCTGATGGATCATGTTACTGTTCGGCACCCATACGACACCCCCTGCATCATGGAGCTGCCTGTGGGCCGTATCAATGATGGTTACGCAGCCTGGTTGAGCGCGCAGCTTCGATGAGTTTTCGACAATGAAGTGAACGTTTGTGAACAGCAAGGCAACGAACACTGATGTTGCACTAAACCCGCGCGCACCCTAGGATGGGGGCCCAATTGGCAAAAGAAGTGGCACGATGAATCATTTAACCAAACTGGTCCTGGAAATGGGCCCGCTGGTCCTGTTTTTTGCGGTAAACGCAATTACCCACGATCTGATGAGCGCAACACTGGTTTTTGTTGTGGCAACGATCGTTGCTTTATCGGTGTCCTTTTTGATCAATCGTACCGTACCGGTCATGCCATTGATCGGCGGGGTGTTTGTGATCGTGTTTGGCGGTCTGACCCTGTATTTGCAGGATGACCTGTTCATCAAGATCAAGCCGACGATTGTTAATCTGATGTTCGCCGCCATTTTGTTTGGTGGTCTTGCGACAGGCAAGCTGTTTTTGAAACTGGTGTTGGAAAGCGCATTTCGGGCATCCGATGATGGATGGCGCATTCTGACATGGCGCTGGGGATTGTTTTTTATTGCCCTGGCAATTGCCAACGAAATTGTCTGGCGTAATTTCGGTACCGATTTTTGGGTGGCCTTTAAGGTGTGGGGCGTTACGCCGATTACGCTGCTGTTCGGCTTTGCCCAGGTGCCGGTGATCCTGAAATATCAACTACCTGAAGAAGACGGCGCAGAAGCCTGATAATATTTGATTTTTAGTTATAAACCATCAAGGCGAGCCATCGGTCTCGCCTTTTTCTTTGGTCCGCCAATTGGTCAGAAGATCTGTCAGGATGATCGTACTGGCAGGGCGATACTAGCACTTGCCTGTGCGGCAATGCCTTCTTCGCGGCCGGTAAAACCCAGCCGTTCCGACGTTGTGGCCTTGACATTGACCCGGTCGATATCGATCGCCAGAATATCGGCAACGGCCTGACGCATGGCCATGGTGTGCGGGCCAATTTTCGGGCGCTCGCAAATCAGTGTCACATCGACATTTACAATTCTGCCACCACGTTTTTTCACCAGCCCCGCAGCATGTTTTAAAAACTGATCGGACGCGGCCCCTTTCCATTGCGGATCACTGGGCGGGAAATGCTGACCAATATCGCCGGCAGCAATGGCACCAAGAATGGCGTCTGTTAAAGCGTGCAAACCGACATCGGCATCTGAATGCCCTTCAAGGCGGGCATGATGCGGCACCGAAATGCCACATAACATGCAGGCGTCGCCCGGTGCAAAGCGGTGAACGTCAAAACCGGTGCCGCTACGAAATTCTTCAGATGTCATGCTGGGCATGTTGTAGAGCTCCTGGTCTTCGGGATGAGGGCGGGCCTGGGGGGCGGCAGGTTCATCAATAAAATGCGCGCCAACGCGCGATAAATCGTCACGGCGGGTAACTTTGTCATTGCGATGGCTTCCGGCCACACATTTGACCGCAGCGCCAAGCTGTTCAAGCAGGCTGGCATCATCGGTCATTTCCTGACCGGCGAACTTTTCGTGTGCGGCAAGAATGGTTTGGAAACGAAAACCCTGTGGCGTTTGCGCCGCCATCAGGGTTTCGCGCGGAATGGTCCGGATAATATGACCAGCCCCGTCGCATTGCTTGATCGTATCCGTAACCGTAATGCCCGGTATGGCTCCGTCGCAATTATCAAGGGCCGCAAGCACACGGGTAATGACCTCCGGATCAATCCCGGGTCGGGCGGCATCATGAATAAGAACATGATCGGGGGCGGCATCTTTAAGTGCGCGAAGGCCGTTTATAACCGATTGCTGCCGGGTTTGCCCGCCGGTCACGGCAGGGCGCAAACCGTGCAGGCACAAAAGTTCACCAAGGGCCGCATCAAGATATGATTGATGATCAGGGTTATAAACAACCTGAATTTGGCCGGGCGGACAAAAACACATAAATGCTTCAACGCAATGGCGTAAAAGCGTTTTGTCACCTATCTGATGATATTGTTTTGGAAGCGGGTCGCCAAATCTGCTACCGCTACCGGCAGCGACGATGACAACCGAGATTTTTTTGTTCATAAACGATATGCGCTCACATGTCTGAAGTGAGCCTAAAGTTATCTTTCCGGGCCGGGTTTGCCAAGTCGGCAAATTGGCTGTTTAAACCATTCTGGACGTCTGTGTATGATCGCCACTGCCATCCACATCCTTTCCTTGCTGCCGTTGACAGCACAGATCTTACGGCGCGAACCGCAACGTGACCTCTGGCTATATGGCTCGATTGCATTGGGTATTGTCGGGACAATTGCGGTTTTAAGCCTGACGGGCGAGGCCGTGCAGTCGCGCGGATTTGCCTCTGCCTTGCATTGGTCGGAACTGACCGTTCTATTTGCATTTGGCGGGATGACAGGGTGCGATACCCGCCAGCAGGTCTGGCGTCTGGCGGGGTATGTCGGGGCATATTTACTGCTGTTTGGGGGTGTTGCCGGCGTGTTTGAGGCCATTAATGGCACCGCACCGGGACAGGTAGAAGAGCAGCTTTTATATTCGGCATGGCTGTGGGTGCATATCGGAACGTCTCTGGTCACTTATGCGCTGGTGACAATTGCGGCGATTGCGGCAATGGCCTATGTGGTGCAGGAAAATGCTTTGAAAAACCGCCGCCCAACCCGCTGGAGCCGCCGTTTGCCGCCGCTGCGTGACAGCGAACAAATGCTGGTTACCTATCTTAAATGGTCGGCATGGGTTTTAGTCATCGGTATTGTGACCGGGTTTGCCCTGCGACAGGTGGAAGGCGCATCATTGTGGACAATTGACCACAAAATGTTGCTGACCCTGTTGGGCTTTGCCGTTATTTGCACATTGATCTGGATTCATGAACGGTCAAGTTTGCGCGGCAGGATGGCGGTGCGCTTTGTGCTTGGGGCGTGGTTGCTGTTAACGCTTGCCTTTCCCGGTGTGCGCTTTGTGACGGCCTATTTGCTGGGATAATTTCCTTTCTTTATCGGTGTTAACCCGCATTCCTCAGACTGTATCGCTTAGAGTTGTTGCACTCTGCGTTCAGTTTCATTAATCTGCCCAAGTTTTAGGCAATCGGAAGATTTTCATGTCGTTGCAGATCGGGTCTGTCAGTGTGTCGGAAAATGTTATTCTGGCACCGATGTCGGGTGTTACCGACCTTCCTTTTCGTCAGCAGGTGCGCCGGTTTGGCGATCATCTTGTTGTTTCGGAAATGATTGCGTCAGACGCCATGACCCGCATTCAGCACCATCAAAAAGAAGTGCGTAAAATGCACGGCGATTGTGCAGCCGAAAGCCCGCTTTCCGTGCAGCTTGCCGGAACGGACCCGGTTGAGATGGCCGAAGCCGCCCGGATGAACGAAGCGCGCGGCGCGATGATTATTGACATCAATATGGGGTGCCCGGCCAAAAAGGTTACCAAGGGCTATGCCGGATCTGCCTTGATGCGGCAGGAGAAACTGGCCGCCGCCATCATGGAAGCCACAGTTAAGGCAGTGAAGGTTCCGGTAACCTTGAAAATGCGACTGGGCTGGGACGACGAGGATCGTAATGCCCCACATCTTGGCCGTATCGCCGAGGATCTGGGTATTCAGATGTTGACGATACACGGGCGCACGCGGTGCCAGTTCTATAAGGGAGAAGCCGATTGGGATGCCATTGCCGATGTTAAAGCAGCGGTACGTATTCCGGTTATCGGCAATGGCGACATTCAAAGCGAGGAAGACGCCGCCGAATTGCTGCGCCGTTCCGGTGCCGATGGTGTCATGATTGGTCGTGGTGCCCAAGGGCGCCCATGGTTTTTGCATCAGGTGTCGCATTATCTTAAAACCGGATCAAAGCTGGCGGCCCCGTCGCTGGAAAAACAGCTTGAAACCATTTTGAACCATTATGACGCGATTATCCAACATCACGGTCATGTGCCGGGATACCGCATCGCGCGCAAGCATTTGGGGTGGTATTGCAATGGCTTGCGCGATGCGACCGATTTTCGGCGCACAGTTAATGTGCTCGATGATCCGGTCCAGGTAAAAGATGCCATTCGCGCCTTTTATGAACCAAAAATTGAAACCCAATTACGGGAATGTGCGGCCTGAGCCGACATATACATTGACCGAAACACAGATGACGATCGGGGGACGAAGATGAGGCTTGGCTTTGGCAAGGGACACAATGTGGATCCCGCCGGCGTTTTAAACGCAATTGCCAGCGCAGTGGTGGTCGCGGACCGTGATGGTAAAATCCGGTTTGTGAACCAGGCAACCGAACAGCTGTTTAATACCAGCGCAGCTGTGTTGTGCCGTAGCAATCTTCAGGATTTCATTCCCGAGGACAGTCCTGTTTTTTCGTTAGTTCGCCAGGCCATCGACGAAGCGACCCTGGTTGCTGACCATGATTTGTTGATTGAAAGCCCGAAAATTGGACGTCACGCCGTTAATCTGACGGTGGGCTCGATGCCCGATGAAAACGGGTCAGCCGTTTTAACTTTTGAGCCCCGGTCGATCGCCCAAAAAATTGACAATCAATTATTAAGCCGCAATTCAGCACGATCTGTTAGTGCGATGGCCGCCATTTTGGCACATGAAATTAAAAACCCGCTGTCTGGCATTCGCGGGGCGGCCCAATTGTTAGAGCAAACGGCCAATGAAGATGACCGGGTTTTAACCCGGCTGATTTGCGACGAAGCAGATCGCATTGTTAATCTGGTCGACCGGATGGAGATTTTTTCCGACAAACCGCTGGAGCGGGGGGCTGTCAATATCCATACCGTGCTTGAGCATGTGCGTCGTCTGGCGGAAAACGGGTTTGGGCAAAAACTGCATTTCGAAGAAATTTACGATCCATCCCTGCCGCCGGTTTATGGCAATCGGGATCAGCTTATTCAGGTGTTTTTAAATCTGATCAAAAATGCGGCCGAAGCCGTGCATTCTGACGATGGTCAGATCACCATTTCGACGCGATACCAGCATGGGGTGCGGTTGGCCGTTGCGGGGGGCGATACCCGTGTGCATTTACCGCTGGTTGTGTCGGTGCGTGATAACGGTTCGGGCATTCCGCCAGACATGCGCGAAAGCCTGTTTGACCCGTTTGTCACCACCAAACCCACCGGGTCGGGGTTGGGGCTGGCACTGGTTGCAAAAATCATCAGCGATCATGGTGGTGTGATTGAGCTAAAGGACGTCCCTGGCGGCGGGGCAGAATTTCAAATCATGTTGCCGATTTATAATCGCACCTTAGCCGAGAATGTGCAGATCAATCAGAAAGATAGCTGGATCAAGGAAGAAACATTATGAGCGCGCAACCAGCCCGTATTCTTGTCGCCGATGATGATCGTGCCATTCGTACTGTTTTGACCCAGGCCCTGTCGCGCCAGGGGCACGAAGTACGCAGCACCGGCCACGGTAAAACCCTGTGGGACTGGATTGCCGATGGCGAAGGTGACCTTGTCATCACCGATGTGATGATGCCCGATGAAAATGGCCTCGACATGGTGCCGCGTATTCGCAAATTGCGTCCGGATCTGCGCGTGATTGTGATGAGCGCGCAAAACACCTTGTTGACGGCCGTAAAGGCCGCCCAGCGCGGCGCATTTGAATATTTGCCAAAACCGTTTGATTTAAACGAGTTGATAAGCATTGTTGATCGTGCACTTGAAACGCCGGTTAATCAGGAAATCGCCAAATCACCTAATGATGAAGGGGATGACCGTCTGCCTTTGATTGGTCGTTCCTCGGCGATGCAGGAAATTTACCGGTCGCTGGCACGCCTGATGAATACCGACCTGACTGTAATGGTTACCGGCGAAAGCGGAACCGGCAAGGAACTGGTCGCACGCGCATTGCATGAATACGGATCTCGCCGTCACGGGCCGTTTGTTGCGATTAACATGGCTGCCATTCCGCGTGAATTGATCGAAAGCGAGCTTTTTGGTCACGAAAAAGGAGCCTTCACCGGCGCCAATGAACGCAAGATTGGCCGGTTTGAGCAGGCTGAGGGCGGAACGTTATTTCTTGACGAAATCGGCGATATGCCGCTCGAAGCCCAAACCCGTCTTTTGCGCGTTTTGCAGGAAGGCGAATATACCCGTGTTGGCGGGCGCACGCCGATCAGGGTCAATGTGCGCATTGTTGCCGCCACCCACCGGGATTTGCGCAAACTGATTCGCGAAGGCAGCTTTCGCGAAGACCTGTTTTACCGTTTAAACGTGGTACCGATCCGCTTGCCCAGCCTGCGCGAGCGCCTGGAAGACATTCCTGAACTGGTAAATCATTTTCTGACCCAGGCCAGCGAGCAGGGCCTGCCGCGCAAGAACCTGTCATCCGATGCGATGGCACGGCTCAAGGCGCATCGCTGGCCCGGTAATATCCGCGAACTTGAAAACATGGTGCGTCGCCTGACGGCCTTGTATTCGCAGGACGTTATCGGTGTTGATGTTATCGAGACGGAATTTGCTGAAAACAGCGTTGCTGAAGCAGCCCCAATGGGCGAGCCGCAGTCTCTGGCCGAATCGATAGAACGCCATGTGCGCGAATATTATGACGCCCATGATGACGATTTGCCGTCAAACGGTCTGTATGACCGCATTTTGCGCGAAATGGAGCGTCCGCTTTTGACCGTGACGCTGGAAGCCACACGCGGCAATCAGGTTAAGGCAGCCGAGGTATTGGGGCTGAACCGCAATACCCTGCGCAAGAAAATTCGCGACCTGGGACTGGAAGTTGTGCGGGGGGCCAAATGAGCTTTCCGGCGCGCCAACGTCGCAAGGCCTGGCAGCAATCGGCTTTTGTTATAACACTTGGTCGTATTGCCCAGTCTCGCAAGCTGGCCATCGGACTGGTTATTGCAGCCCTGGTTTCGGCGACGGTTACTTATTTGGCAATGACCGGGACCGCGCCATTGCGGCCAGATCCGCGCACCATTATCATTTTACTTAATGTCGATCTGGTGTTGCTGCTGGCCCTGGCAACGCTGGTTGCGCGCAAGCTGGTGCAAATATGGGTTGAGCGGCGCAAGGGCACTGCCGGGGCAAAATTGCATACCCGGCTGGTTTTGATGTTCAGCCTTGTCGCGGTAACACCGGCCATTATTGTGGCTGTTTTTTCGGCACTTTTTCTGCATTTTGGCATTCAGGGCTGGTTTAGCGACCGCATTCGGACAGCGGTTGAAGAAAGCATGGTCATTGCCCAGGCTTATTTGCAGGAACATCAGGAACTGATCCGGGCAGATGCGCTGGCAACCGCCAGCGACCTGCAACGGCTTGGCGTATCTTTTGCAACTGATCAGGGGCGTCTGGCGCGTATTCTTACCGCCCAGGCTGATGCCCGAGGTTTGCCCGAAGCCCTGATCATTGATGGCAGTGGCAAGATTATTGCCCAGTCCGATTACAGTTTTTCCTATGATCCCGAGGGCGCACCGGTCCCCCCCGAAGTATTTGATCGCGCGCGGGTTAACGACGTTGTTTTGATGCTGGGCGATACCGAAGATCGTATTCGTGCGGTTGTTCGGCTTGATAATTTTATCGATGGCTTTTTGCTGGTCGGCCGTTTTGTGGACAGCAATGTGTTAGACCGGATCGAACAGGCCCGGCGTGCGGTAAAGGCCTATGAAAACCTTGAAGGTGAACGATCGGGCATTGTCATTACATTCGTGATGATCTTCGTGATTATCGCGGTTGTTTTGTTGCTGGCTGCCGTGATGCTGGCACTAACCGTGGCAACCAGAATTGTTGAGCCGATTTCACAACTGATTCAGGGGGCAGAAAAAGTCCGTGACGGTGATTTATCGTTCCGGGTACCGTTGGATGGGCAAGGGGATGAACTTGAAGCCCTAAGCCGCGCCTTTAACAGCATGACAGCACAGCTTGATACCCAGCGGGCTGAATTGATCGCGGCAAACCGGCTCAATGATGAAAGACGGCGCTTTACCGAGGCCATTCTGGGGGGCGTAACTGCGGGTGTTGTTGGTTTGAATGCCGATTGTTGCATTAATTTGCCCAATCGCAGCGCATCCGAATTGCTGGGCCTGGACCTGGAAGAAAATGTCGGTCACGCCATTTGCGAAGTTATCCCGGAATTTACGGTTCTGTTTGATGAAGCGATCAAGGAAGGCGATCGGTCAAAACCCCGGCAAATTGAAATCCGGCGTGATGGCCTTAACTTGATGCTGCTGGTCAGGGTCACTGTTGAACGGGCCGGGGACCGGTCAATTTTCGGGTATGTGGTTACTTTTGATGACGTGACTGAACTGCAAAATGCGCAACGCATGGCTGCCTGGGCAGATGTGGCACGTCGGATTGCCCATGAAATTAAAAATCCGCTAACCCCGATCCAGCTTTCGGCCGAACGGTTACGCCGAAAATATCTGAAGGAAATTCAAAGCGATACCGAGGTATTTAAAACCTGCATCGAAACCATTATCCGGCAGGTTGGCGATATTGGGCGGATGGTTGATGAATTTTCGTCCTTTGCCCGAATGCCGAGCCCGAAAATGCGCGAGGAAGATCTGGTGGAACTGTCGCGCAATGCCTTGTTTTTGCAGCAGCAGGCGCATTCTTCGATCACCTATGATTTTGACGTTGATGAGAACGTCAAAACCAAAATCCAGTGCGATGCGCGCCAGGTTAATCAGTGCCTGATCAATACGTTAAAAAATGCCGCCGAGGCAATTGCCGGACGAAATTCAACAAAGGGCGATCTTGCGCCGGGCCATATCCGGGTCCACATTTCGCAGCGTGACCCGCAAGATCAACGGATCGATATCGTGATTGAAGACAATGGCAGAGGGTTGCCAACCGAACATCGTGAACGCTTGACCGAACCCTATGTGACCACCAGAAGCAAGGGAACGGGCCTTGGATTGGCGATCGTCAAGAAAATCATGGAAGACCACGGCGGAGAGCTTATACTCGCCGACGGAGCCGAGGTCGGGGCGAGGATTACTTTGTCCTTTCCGCAAAACCTGGCAAAGTTAACTGAAAATTCTTTGGGAAATGATACGATGCCGCCATTGGCATAGGTCAGTCTGGTCCCGCACGATAACAAAATAGAAACACCAAGGTTACTGTCGAAACATGGCGCACGATATATTGATCGTCGACGATGAAGAAGACATCCGGTCACTCATTGCAGGCATTCTGGAAGACGAAGGTTATACGACGCGTGCGGCTGGTTCCAGCCAGCAGGCATTGTCCGAGGTTGCCGCACGGCGACCGACCCTTGTCATTCTCGATATCTGGATGGAGGCCAGCGAGCATGATGGCATTGAAACCTTAAAGCTTATTCAGCGCGAACATCCCGAAGTACCTGTCGTGATGATTTCGGGGCACGGTAATATTGAAACCGCCCTTGAAGCATCGCGCAACGGGGCTTACGATTTTATCGAAAAACCGTTTAATACCGAACGGTTGCTGCTTGTTGTTGAACGCGCAATCGAGGATGCCCGGTTGCGCCGTGAAAACCGCGAACTGACATTGCGTGCCGGCGGGGATGTGGAACTGGTGGGCAAAACACCCGTCATTTCCAATTTGCGCCAGTCGATTGAACGGGTTGCCCGAACCGGAAGCCGTATTTTGATTGCAGGGCCTGCCGGTACCGGCAAGGAAGTGGTCGCCCGGCTGGTTCATCGCAGTTCTGCACGGGCCAATGGGCCGTTTGTGGTGTTGAATTGCGCCAATATTTCTCCGGAAACAATGGAAGAATCGCTGTTTGGTGCTGTTGGCAATGCCGTGCGCGATGCCCGAACCGGCATGATGGAAATTGCCCACGGCGGCACTTTGCTGCTTGATGAAGTGGCTGATATGCCATTGGAAACGCAGGGAAAAATTGTTCGCGTTTTACAAGATCAAACCTTTATTCGCGTTGGGGGATCAACCCCGGTGAGTGTTGACGTGCGCGTTATCGCCACAACATCGCGCGATCTTGAGGAAAAGATTGAAGAACAAAAATTCCGCCAGGATCTTTATTACCGGTTAAATGTCGTGCCGCTCGATGTGCCGCCGCTGAATGCGCGCCGCGACGACATACCAGAGCTGGCAGACTATTTTTTAGCGCGCTATGCCGATGCAACCGGCCTGCCACGGCGTAAATTGTCGCCCGAAGCCGTAGCCGCCCTGCACGCCTATGACTGGCCGGGCAATGTCCGCCAGCTTAAAAACGTTATCGAACGTTTGATGATCATGTCTCCGGGTGAAAACGGCCAAATGATCAGTGGCAAAATGCTGCCCGGCGAACTTTTTTCCGACATGCCGGAATCGCTGGCATTTGACAAAACCAGCGAAATCATGGCCTTGCCATTGCGCGAAGCCCGTGAACTGTTTGAAAAGGAATATCTTCAAACTCAGGTCGACAGGTTTGGCGGAAATATTTCCAAAACTGCCAATTTTATCGGGATGGAACGTTCCGCCCTGCATAGAAAGCTCAAAAGTCTTGGCATTTTTGGTGATCGCGTTGGGGAATGACACGCAATCGATGCCGACAGGTTTTTGATCAGGAGAAAGATCTAAATGAAAGTCATCATTTGTGGCGCGGGGCAGGTGGGTTTCCACATTGCCAAATACCTTGCTGCTGAACAAAACGATGTAACGGTTATCGATCAGTCTGAAGAACTGATCCGTAAGATTTCGGATACGCTAGAGGTCAAGGGCATTATCGGCTTTGGATCGCACCCTGATATTTTGCAGCAGGCCGGTGCCGACGAAGCCGACATGCTGATTGCGGTGACATTTGCTGACGAAGTCAATATGACCGCCTGCCAGGTGGCGCATTCACTGTTTAATGTGCCCACCAAAATTGCCCGTATTCGTAGCCAAACCTATTTGCAGCCCGAATGGGCCGGGTTGTTTGGCCGTGATAAATTGCCGATTGATGTTGTCATTTCACCGGAAATGGAAGTGGCGCGGGCAGTTGCCCGGCGCCTGCGTGCGCCTGGTGCGTTTGATATGATCCCGTTTGCCGATGATAAAGTTAAAATCCTCGGCTTGCGTTGCAACGAAGATTGTCCGGTCATCAATACGCCCTTGCGGCAATTACACCAGTTATTCCCCGATCTGAATATTTCAATCCTGGGTATGATCCGCAATGACAAGCCGGTTTACCCCAAGGGGGAAGACCAGATGCTTGCCGGTGATCTGGTGTATCTGGCGGTATCGAGTGATCAGGTTGATCGCGCGATGTCGGCCTTTGGTCATGAAGACCCCGAAGCCCGCCGGATCGTGATTTTCGGTGGCGGGAACATTGCCTTGTTCTTGGCTGAGGAAATCAACAATAACTTCCCCGGCGTCACCACCCGGCTGATCGAATCCGATCCCGATCGCGCGCGCTTTGTGGCCCAGAAACTGCCCAAGAAAAGTGTCGTTCTGTGTGGCGACGTTCTGGACCCGGAATTGCTCGAAGAAGCCAATGTTGCCAATGCCGAGGCCGTGGTGGCCCTGACCAATGATGACGAAACCAATATTTTGTCGTCCTTGCTGGCAAAACGGTATGGCTGCCAGCGGGCGTTAACACTGATCAATAAAAGCACCTATACATCCCTGGTCTCGGAACTGGGTGTTGATGTGGTGATCAGCCCGCGTATGACGACGGTTTCTACGATTTTGCAACATGTGCGCCGGGGGCGTATCCGGGCCGTTCACAGCCTGTCGGAAGGTTTTGGCGAGGTTCTGGAGGCAGAAGCCCTGGAAACAGCGCCCATCGTCGGCAAGGCGATCAAGGATATTGCAATGCCGCCCGGGGTGGTATTTGGCGCGATTTTGCGCGACGACAAGGTTGTTATGCCACGCGCAAATACTGTGATTGAAGCCAATGACCGCATTGTTGTTTTTGCCGGTTCGGAACAGATCAAAAAAGTTGAGAAGATGTTTGCCGTGCGGCTTGAGTATTTTTAATCCTGGACGGATAGATAAACGGATCAGATCGCTTGTTACCGGGGGGATCTGTTTTTCTCGCTAAAATTTAAAGGTTGGACAATGTCGCGTATTGCTTATGTCAATGGTCAGTATCTTCCGCATGCGGATGCGTCGGTTCATGTTGAAGATCGCGGTTTTCAATTTGCCGACGGTGTTTATGAAGTTGTCGCGGTGTATAAGGGCCAGTTGATTGACGAGAAGGGGCATCTGGACCGCCTTGAACGTTCGCTGCATGCGCTTAGAATTGCCATGCCATTGGCGCGCGCCGCCCTTTCGCAGATTTTACGCCGCATGGTCCGGCTTAATCTGGTGCGCGAAGGACTGGTTTATCTTCAGGTTACGCGCGGCGTATCCCCGCGCGATTTTCCATTCCCCTATGCCGCCATGCCAACAATTGTCATTACGGCACGTAATAAGGCCTTTCCCGGACGCGATGTAAAGGCCGCCACCGTCATTACCACCCCCGACCAACGCTGGGCACGTCGTGACATCAAATCGGTCGCATTGTTGCCCGCGACGCTGGCAAAACAAAAAGCCAGGGAAGCAGGGGCCTTTGAAGCATGGCAGGTCGATGCAAACGGTTATGTAACCGAAGGGGCGTCTTCGAATGCGTGGATTGTGACAAAAGACAACGTCATTGTGACCCGCGAGGCAGATCATAATATTTTGCGGGGCATTACCCGGATGGCGATCCTGGAATTTGCTCGGGAAAATGGTTTCAAATACGAAGAACGGGCCTTCACCGTTGCGGAAGCCCAAAATGCCCGCGAAGCATTTGTATCAAGTGCCAGCACCTTTGTGATGCCGATTTGGAAAATTGACGATGTTGCGATTAGCAACGGAGAAATGGGGCCGGTCGCAAATACTTTGCGCAATGCCTATTTCGATGCGATGGACCAGTTGGCTGATGATGCCAAAAACAGGTCGAAAAGCTGATTTTTAAACGGGCCCAGCGTGCAAAACACTGCTGCAGTGTGATGGGTCGCATTTATGTAAACAGTTATCTTTTTATTCTAATGAACTGAAAATGATCCGATGTCAGAAGTTGTATTGCTGCGTCCTGATGCTGTCTTGTTTGATTGGGACAACACCCTTGTTGACAGTTGGGGGCCCATTTTGGTGGCCCTGAATTTGACGTTTGACGATTATGGGCTGGAACGCTGGACGATGGAAGAAGCGCATGTTCGCGTTGCCAGGTCTTTGCGCGACAGTTTTCCGGCTTTGTTCGGGGATGACTGGGAAAAAGCCAAAGATCGTTTCTACGAACATTTTCACCGCATCCATCTTGAAAAACTAAGCCCGTTAAAGGGTGCGCATGATTTGTTGCTGGCGCTAAAAGATGCCGGGATTTACACGGCAATTGTCAGTAACAAACATGGTGATTTTTTGCGCGCCGAGGTCGCCCATCTTGAATGGGGGCATTTTTTCGGCCAGCAGGTTGGGGCCACCGATGCCGCAAACGACAAGCCGGCAATTGACCCGGTCCATATGGCATTGGGCGAAAATGCTGCAATGCAAGGTGGGACTCTGTGGTTTGTCGGCGATAGCGTGGTTGATATACAGTGTGCGCGCAATGCCGGGGCGGTTGCAATTATTGTTGGTGGCGAAGTAACAGGGGGCGCGGATGCCTCGGAAATCGCAGCTTTTTGCCCAGATTGGCATTTCACTGATTGCGAAGAGCTTGCAGGGGTTGTAAAACGCGTAAGGAAAGCCTTATAGTTTCACTAGGTCATAAAAAGGTGGGACGCGAACCGTAAATTTCATTAAAGAACTAGCGGTTCGATATTTTCCTTGGCCGCCCAAAACCAAAAAAACGCTCATAAAAGAAGGCTAGGTCTAACCAATGGCGGAAAAATCACAAAATGTTCAGGACGTATTCCTGAATTATTGCCGTAAAAACAAAACGCCGGTTACCGTATTTCTGGTTAACGGAGTCAAATTGCAGGGGATCATTACCTGGTTTGACAATTTTTCTGTTTTGCTGCGGCGCGATGCCCACACACAGCTTGTTTACAAACACGCGATTTCGACGGTAATGCCGACGACGCCAATTAAATTGTTTGATCCAAGCCAGCCTGCAACGGACGAAGAAAATAGCTGAAGAAACACTGACATCGGGGGTGGACGACGAAGACGCTCGCCCCCGCGTCTTGGTGATCCATCCGGATCCCAAACGTATGGATGCCGCTTCGGCCTGGCGTGATGCACAGTCGCGTCTGGACGAGGCCGTGAATTTAACGGGTGCGCTGGATTTCGACGTCGCCGGGGCGCAAATCGTCTCGATTGCGAAGCCGCGTCCGGCAACTCTTTTTGGTACGGGTACCGTCGAAAAAATCGGCGAGTGGATTCGCGACGAAGAAGCTGACCTGGTCATGGTCAATGGACAGCTAACGCCAATCCAGCAGCGAAACCTTGAACGTTCCTGGAAAGCGAAGGTTATTGACCGCACCGGCCTGATCCTGGAAATTTTTGCCAACCGGGCACAAACCCGTGAGGGCAGTTTGCAGGTTCAGCTTGCTTTGCTGAGCTATCAGCGATCAAGACTGGTCCGGACATGGACCCACCTTGAGCGCCAGCGTGGCGGAAAGGGCTTTTTGGCCGGTCCAGGTGAACGCCAGATCGAAATTGACCGTCGCCTGATTGGCGACAAACTGGCAAAACTTCGTCGTGAACTTGAAGAGGTCAAGCGCACCCGCGATTTGCATCGCAAGGCGCGCCGTCGGGTGCCATACCCGATTGTTGCCCTGGTTGGCTATACCAACGCTGGTAAATCAACCCTGTTTAACCGTCTCACCCGGTCAGATGTTTTTGTTGAGGACATGTTGTTCGCGACACTTGATCCGACCATGCGAGGACTGGAACTGCCCAGCGGACGCAAGGTGATTTTGTCTGATACGGTCGGTTTTGTCTCCGATCTGCCACATGATCTGGTGGCAGCTTTTCGCGCGACCCTTGAAGAAGTGCTTGAAGCTGACCTGATTGTTCATGTTCGTGATGTGTCATCGCCCGAAACCGATGCGCAAAAACAAGACGTGCTGGAAGTTCTGAAAGAACTTGGTCTTCAGCAGGTGATTGACGGGGCCGAGCTTGTCGAGGCACTGAACAAGGCGGATCTGCTTAACGAGGAAGATGCGCTGGCTGTGCGAGAGCTGAGCAACCGCACCGAAAACACCATGGTTGTTTCCGCCCTGACAGGTGCGAACTGCCAGGATTTGTTGCAACTGATCGAAAACCGGCTTACGGCAGAAATGCCGGTGTTTCAGGTGCTTGTTCCCTATGCCAATGGCAAGGCACTTGCCGGGCTTTATCAACAGGGTGAAGTGTTGAACCGCATTGAAGGTGATGACGGCATCAGCATAGAAATCCGGCTTGATGAAACCCGCGTTGGAAAGTTCGACGACTGGTGCCAGAAAAACGGTTTGGACCTTTATTCCGTATAACCCGATAACGATGCAGGATTTTTAGAGTGATGACACCGGATATAGACAAGGTTACCGCTATCATCCGCGAGGTCGCCGCCGAAGAAATTGCGCCGCGTTTCGGGCAACTCGATGCTGCCGATATTAACATCAAAACACATGCGCTCGACCTTGTAACCATTGCCGATACCGAGGCCGAGCGCGTTTTGACCCAACGCCTGACATCTTTGTTGCCAGGCAGTGTGGCATTAGGTGAAGAAGCTGCCCATCACGATCCTGCCTTGCAGCAACGCGTATTTGCAAATAGCGCCCCCATCTGGATCATTGATCCGGTTGATGGCACCAAAAATTTCGCCCATCATCGCCAACCGTTTCGTTCCATGCTGGCCCTTTACCGCGATGGCAAAACAGTTGCAGCCTGGATCATTGATCCGATTAGTGGCGACGTTACCGTGGCAGAACAGGGCAGCGGCACGTTTCATAACGGGCAGGCTCTAAGTGTACGCAAAAATGCGACCCAGGCCAAAAAGGCGCGGGGATTTTTAATATCCTATGTCCGGGATAGGTTGATAAAGGCCCATGGACATCACGACTTTTTCGCAAAAGTATCGCATTATTCGTGCTGTGGTGCCGAATATCAGGAAATTGCCCAGGGCGAGTACGATTTTTGTGCCTATCGCACCTTAAAGCCCTGGGACCATGCGCCAGGCACCTTGCTGGTGCGTGAAGCCGGGGGGATTGCGCGCTACATTTCCCCGGACCGCTCGGTTAACGACTATCGTGCCGAAGGCAATGGCCCAGCTTTGATCTGTGCGGCCACACTCGAATTGTGGGACGAATTAAACGAGCTTCTGTTGCCTGTATTTGGCAAAAAGACGTCCTGACGGGCGCGCTGATTTCAAAATTAAAGTTTTTTCAGGCTATAAAAAACGTCGACCAACGTCCTAAACACACCAACCGTGATAAAAGTCGCTTCTGTCATGTTAAGTTCAGTGGTCGATGTTTAGTGAACTTAAACAACAACTTACAATGAAAATTTGATGCTTCAATTCATTTTCGGAATACGGCCTGACGGCTTTTGAGTGTGCAGCAAACTCGTTGCGATAGCTCATTGGAAGATAAATGGATCAATCGGTTTTTTCGCAGCGCTCATGCCGTTTTGCGGCATTCCATAAAGCATCCATTTCTTCAAGGTTGGACTGGGCAGCACTCTTGCCATTACGGGCCAGTTCTTTTTCAATGAACTGAAAACGGCGGGTGAATTTCAAATTGGCCCGTCGCAAAGCAACTTCCGGGTCGACATTGATTTTTCGCGCCAGATTGGCCATCACAAACAGCATGTCACCCAATTCATCTTCCAACCGGTCGTGATCGGGTGTTGCGGTGAGTTCGGCGCGAAGTTCGCCAATTTCTTCGTTTAGTTTATCAAAGACCTGTTCAATCTCTGGCCAGTCAAACCCCACGCGGGACGCACGTTTGGTCAGCTTTTCGGCGCGCATCAGGGCGGGCAGGGCCGATGCTACCCCGTCAAGCGCACTGGTTTGTTCGCGGCCTTTAACGTTGGCCTTGCGCAACCGTTCGGCCGCCTTCAGCTTTTCCCAATTCTGGCTGACATGGCCCGGTGTTTTGGCGTCAACATTGCCAAAAACATGCGGGTGGCGTGCAATCATTTTATCGGTGATGCTGCGTGCCACGTCATCGAAGGTGAAAAGCTGTTCTTCTGCGGCCATTTGCGAATGAAAAACAACCTGCAACAGCAGGTCACCCAGTTCTTCACGCAGTTCAGGCATATCATTTGCGGCAATGGCATCGGCAACTTCATATGCTTCTTCAATTGTGTAAGGGGCAATCGTTGCGAACGTTTGTTCAATATCCCAAGGACACCCCGTTTCCCGATTGCGCAGTTTAGACATGACCTCAAGCAGGTCGTTTATCGCCATGTTGGTGCTATCTGGCATTGTAATTTCCTGATTGTAAGGGTTCAGGTTGCTGTGTAACAAAATTTTTGGCCGATGCAGAATGTTTCGTCTGATCAGGTTTTCTTTTTTTCACGGCATTACGCAAAGCATGCCAGCATTGATGCGCAGAAGAAACCCCCAGCAATCGGTGTATCCGCCCATCCTGGGAAAGTCGGAATCCAATGCGGCGACGTGCCATAACGTGTGCACTGTAATATGAAAATGTCGCGCCAAGCAGAACGCCGGTAAAAGCATCGGAAGGATAATGCGCGCCCCATATCACACGGCTGAGGGCGACCCAAAACCCGCAGGCGGCAATAAACCAGCGCCATGTTGGAAAGATAAGGGCAAGTGCCACAACAGTTGCCCCAACCGTTGTGGCATGCCCGGACGGAAAGCTGGAATAGGCGGCTTTGAAAATCAAAGGATCGAAATGGAATGCGCCTAACGCGTCAAACAGCTTGGGCCTGGCACGACCCAAAGGCCATTTTATTAAGATCACAAGCAATCCGCTGGCGGCAACGGTATAGAACAAAAAGGCACTGTAAATAAAGGCCGAGCTAATCGCCATCTTGAGTCGCAGCCCATAGTCTCGGGCGTCTTGTGACAGTATGACAAGGCATAAAACACCACTGGCAATTAACAGCCAGGCCGAATTGCCCAGGGAATTCATCCAGCCAAATGTGTGTAGAAAGTCCGCTGGCAACGCTTTTCGCCAAATCTGACTTTGATAATCCAGAAAAATCACACAGAGCCCGGTTCCAATCAGGGCAAGGGCGGCCAGGTTTTGGGGATAACAAACAGAGAGGACGCGTGGGTTACAGGAGGAAGTTCGACTTTGGCGTGTTTTAAAAATACGGTGCGCCGTCACAAAATTCGCCCCGATGCACTGGCAAAGTTTTAGAAAACGATCACGAAACCACATAGCAATATCCATTACTGATCCGTTATGTTTCAAGGGCTGGCGTAAAGGCCTATCGTCATATGGTGGCCGCCATTAATGTTCAGGCCCTGCACCAGTTTTATCGGCGTTGGTGTTATGCTTTTTGTTTGGGCTTCCGTAAGGAAGGCTTTTTCCTGGCGGCTTTCTATTGCAACAACACGACAGGCCGCTGTCGCACTATCCGCCATGGCGTCTGCCGGCGGGGCAGGTTGATTGCTTACGAGAAAATCGGCCGCCTGCTGGCCAGATGTAATGCGGGTATTTGTACCTTCGAGGAAAACAAAACTGGGTTCCCCAAACCCGGCTATCGCAACGGCCGGGTTGCGGCATGGCGCCACCTCGGAAATTGCCGTTACCAGGCGAGAACTGATCCAGATCGGTTTTAAGGCGGGAGCGACATATCCCCAAAACCCCGCACTCATGATGAATGCACCGCCAATGGCGACAGGAACAGCCTGTACCGCGCGCCCGGCCACAAGGCGCATGGCGGCAAACAGCACCAGCAACGCCGCGACAACAGAGGTAGCAATGCCCGGCAAAGAGGGGCTTATGCCAAGATGAAGGGGAAGAAATATTGTTGCAATGGTCAAAAGTAAGGCCGGAAGCCCCAGAAAAACGGCACCTGTCCATTTGAAGAACGTGTGCGCGTGGTGATCGTCGCCACGCGACATTGCCGCAGCAACGCAAATTGCCAAAGCGGGTAAAAGGGGCATGGTGTAATGGGGTAATTTGGTGCCCATCAATTCAAAGACAATCCATGATGGCAGGAACCAGCTGGCGCAAAATCGGGTTATTTTTTCCGAACGCTTCTGCCATATCCGGGGAATTGACAGAATAAGGAAACCAGGAAGGGGCCAGAAAACGATCGCCATGAACACAAGATGCATCCCTGGAGGCTTGCCGTGACTTTCCTGTCCTTCCAGCACTTTTCCGAGCAAGTCATGACCGAGGGCTTCCTGAAAAAAGGCGTAGTTCGTTAATTTGCCAATCACAAGGAACCACGGCAGCACCAGCGCAAGGAACCAAAGAAAACCGAAAAACGGCACCGCCGATTTAAACCACTTGATGTCGCGCTCAAAAGCAAAAAGACCCGCGAGCGTAAGGCCGATGACCATAAGGGAAATTGGCCCCTTGATCAGGACGCCCACAGCAAGGGAAGTCCAGAAACAGAATGCCAGCCCCCAGCTTGGGGTGGTCTTTTTTTCAAGCCACAGACGGGCTAGCGCTCCTTGCGCCAGAATGACCGTCCACAGAAGTGAGGCATCGGTCTTTGCCAGCCGTGCTTCAACACCCAGAATAATTGTCGAACCAACCAAAAGAGCCGCAATAAAAGCGGTTTTGGGGTCGAAAAACGCACGGGCCACCCAATAGGTTAGCAAAACAGCCAGAATACCGCCGATAAACGAAGGTAACCGGTAAACCCAAAGCGGCGCTTTGGCATCATGCCCGGTCAGCGTGACAGCAGCGGTTTGCAGCCAGTAAATGCCGATTGGCTTTTTATAGCGAGACTGATCCTGAAACCGGATGTCGATATATTGATGTGCTTCAAGCATCTGTTTGCTTGCTTGCGCAAATCGCGGTTCGTCACGATCTAACGGCGGGACGCCCGACAAACCAGGGACGAATGCGACCACGGCAAGGAAAAAAAGCACCACCGGTAATATCAGATCAAGGGGGACTCGTTCTAACCATTGTGGGCAGGGGAATTTCGCCGTCATGATTTTCGGACGGTCTTTGGAACCCATCATGTTGCTGGTCATATGCCGCTCGATTACCTGGGATAGCCTGGGGCAGGATGTAATATTTTAACGCTTTAAACAGTTTGCGTAATTGCATGGATCTTAAAGGGATATGAAGCTGCCTGCTAGCACCGGCCCAAAACTTCTTCTGACTGTCATTTTTCAAGCGCGACAGCGCGAAGAGCTGAAGCGTTTCTTTTCACAGTGCCAAGCAGGGGTGTAAATTTCATCGCAAGACGCCAAAAAGAAAGCCCCGCCAAAAAATGACGGAGCTTGTCAGGATTTTAAAACAAGACGTTGGAATTAAGCGGCAGAGAGTTTTGCGTGATTCTCAAGATTGTTGCCGTCATTCGACGTCTGTTTGGTATCTTGTTCGTTCTTTTTGCCTTCGACCAAACCGCGATGCAGCGAAATGATTGCTTTTTTGAAATCGCTTTCTGTTACCACAAACTGCAAGTCAACCCGACGGCTGGGCGAATGGCTTGCTACCAGTTCAACACCGGCATCATCAAGGATGCCAACGGCACGGGCAAACAGGCCTGGCTGATCGATATTGGCCCCAATCACGGAAACGATCGCAACCTTGCGGGTTTTAACCGTTGCTTCTGGCTGATTGGATTCAATTTCCTCAACACACCGACGGATCTGCTTTAACGGCGCAGACACATAATGTGTGATGGTATTGGCATTCAGATTCTTGGTAACGGTCGGCACCTTATAGCGCTTCAGAACGCGCAGAACTTCTTCTTCGGCACCGGGAACACCAACCATGTCCTGATTATAAACCTCGATCTCGAATGCGGTTGCAATGCCGGTCACGATCTCAACACGGCTTTCTTCCGGGTGCCAGTCATCGTCAATGACGGTGCCGGGATGCTCGGGGTCAAACGTGTTGGCAATGCGCAACGGAATGCCGTTCTGACGCAGCCCTTTGGCCGCACGTGGGTGAATGGCTTCCATACCCATATTCGAGAGCTGATCCGCCACATCATAGCTGGTCCGGCCAATCGGGCGGACGGCGTCTTCGCCAACAATGCGCGGGTCAGCACTGCTGAGGTGGAATTCTTTGTGAATGATCGCCTCATGCGCACCGGTCAGGCAGGCAATGCGCGAAAATGTGACTTCGCTATAACCGCGCCCATAAAGGCTCATCAGGCCTTCGCTGCACTGGGCATAGCCGGTGACGATCGGCATCTGGGTTTTGACATCAATATTGGTGAACACACTGTCAATGCGTTCATCAAGGGTTGATGCTTCAGGCTCGCGCCAGCCAGACAGATCGGCAAATACTGCATTTACGCCTTTACCGCGCAGCAGCAACATGGTGTTGTGCGCGCTATGGGCTTCGCCAATGGCGCTCAGCATTTCACGCACGGTCAGCAAATGCTTTTCCAGCTTGAAATGACCAAAGCTGCACAGACGATGCAGGTCCATCAGGCAACTGCGCGTGCCTTCTACACGTTCTTGCACAAAGGAATTGGCCAGTTTCAGTTCAGACTGATCCTGGAAAATTTCTTCGTTCAGGGCACACATTTTCACGGCGACCTTGGTCAGGGCATCCCCCCAGGCCCAATCGGTTTCCGAACCGGCATAAAGCTGATAAACGCCTGCTTCACCGGTTTTCTTGTTTTCAAGCAATATGTCGGTAAACCCGCCATAGGCTGAAACCACAAAAACACGATTGTAAAGGTCGCTTTCGTCGCGATCACCCACCAGAATATTGTCCATCACGGCCTGAACCTGTGTCATGGACGTTCCGCCGATTTTGTGAACGCTATGTCCGGCATCCGCTTTTTTACGGGCTGAAACCATGGTGCCTCCTTTGGGGGCCGTTTCCTTGAAAGTTTCTCGTATAAGGCGGGCAGGGCGATGTGACACAGCGCCCTGTCCCGATATATCGTTAGCTGGCAAGGGCATCTGCATCCAGCGGATAGACACCGTTTTCATCATGAGTTTCACGGCCATTGAGCGGCGGGTTAAACGCGCAGGCAACAACCATGTCTTCTGTGCCGCCCCGCAGATAATGACGGTCATGCTTGTTTAAAATGTAAACAGTGCCCGGTACGATTTTGTATTTCTTACCGTCTTCAATGGTTTCGACTTCGCCGTTACCTGAAATGCAGTAAACCGTTTCAAAATGGTTCGCATAGCAAATTTCGGTTTCGGTACCGGCATAGATGGTCGTGATGTGAAACGAAAACCCCATGCCATCATCGGCCAGCGACAAACGGGTGCTTTCCCAGTTATCTGCAACAACACGACGACCGGTTTCTTCACATTCTTTCAGTGTGCGAACAATCATTTTTAACTCTTTGATTTGTTTGTATTTTGTTGGCTTGGTTCGCCCGGCGGCACCCCTATGGCAACCGCCGGAGCAATAAATAAGTTATTCAGCGGCAGCCTTGGCTGTCACGACATTTTTGCCCATCACCTTTGCCGTCGCCATTTCAAGAACATCCAGGCCATGCCCCAGATCTTCCATCGAAATGGTCAGCGGAACCAGGCATTTTACAACTTCATCTTCCGGACCACTGGTTTCAATGATCAGGTTATGGGCGAAGCATTCAGACGTAACCTTGCCAGCAATTTCGCCGTTTTCAAAGCAGATGCCCTGCATCAAACCACGACCCTTGCGATAAATACTGCCTTTTTCGCCATAACGCGTGGCAATTTCTTCCAGACGGTTGCCAAGGAAAACTGCTTTTTCCTGAACACTTTTGGCAAATTTGTCATCCGACCAGAAATGTTCCAGGGCGGCAGCCGCCGTTACAAAGGCATGGTTATTGCCGCGGAAGGTGCCATTATGCTCGCCCGGTTGCCAAACATCATATTCCGGTTTGATCAGCACAACAGCAAAGGGCAGGCCATAGGCCGACAGCGACTTGGACATGGTGATGATATCGGGTTTGAGACCGGCAGGTTCAAAACTGAAGAACGTCCCGGTCCGGCCACAACCGGCCTGAATGTCATCAACAATCAGCAAAATATCGTGTTTGCGGCACAGGGCTTCGACTTTTTTCAACCAGCCAAAGTCAGCGGCATTCAGACCACCTTCACCCTGAACGGTTTCAACAATAATCGCAGCGGGCAGGGCGACACCACTGGAATTATCGCTCAGCACGCGGTCCAGATAATCGGTTGTGTCAACACCGTCGCCCATATAGCCGTCAAACGGCACGGATACAGCATTGTCAAGCGATACACCGGCAGCGCCACGGTGATGTTCATTGCCCGTAACGGCAAGCGACCCCAGCGTCACACCATGAAAACCATTGGTAAACGAAATAACGTTTTCACGACCTTTGACACGGCGCGCCAGTTTAAGGGCCGCTTCAACCGCATTGGTGCCGGTCGGTCCAGTGAACTGGATCTTGTATTCCATGCCGCGCGGCTTAAAAATTTTGTCTTCCATCGCGCTTAAGAATTCTTCCTTCGCGCAACTATGCATATCAAGCCCGTGGGTAATGCCGTTTTCCTTGATATAGTCGATCAGGCGTTCCTGCAAAACGGGGTTGTTATGGCCATAATTCAAGCTGCCGGCACCGGCAAGAAAGTCCAGATAACGATTGCCATCCGTATCGGTCAGCCAGGAGCCTTCTGCTTTTTTGAAGGTCACGGGGAAGGAGCGGGCGTAGCTCTGAACTTCCGATTCAAGGCGATCAAATACAGTCATAATTCTCTCTTTCATTTGGGGAGAAAATAGAAATTTGTTCTGTCAAATCAAACGCCGAAGACCCGGATTTGTTCCCGGAATTTCGGCGTTTGTGACAAATCATTTAATGTGAAACTTCAGGCTGCAACGCGCTCGACATCGACGCGTTCGAACGGACCAATCTGCCAAAGGATTTCACTGGCAGCGGCGCCATCAAAATGTGTTTCACGTTCAAACAGAACCTTGCGGTTCACATTAGTTTCAAGTTCACGGGCCACCGAACGGAACACACCCTGTGACGGTGCATTCGATGTCGTAATGGTGGTGTGAAGTTCGCTGACATCGTGGCATACGCGGCGATCAAGAATATCCAGGATCATGCGCTTGCCCAGTTTCAGGCCGCGCGCCTTGGGCGATACCGCTACTTGCCAGATAAACAGCCGTTCCGGTGTTTCCGGAACAAGGTAACCGGACACAAAACCGACTACTTCGCCGTCAAGCTCTGCCAACGCGCAGGTCGGCGCAAAATGCGAGCATTGCAGCAGGTTGCAGTAAACAGAGTTCTCATCAAGCGGCTTGCAAGAAGCAATCAGTTCGTTCACCGCAGCCCCGTCAGTGGACTTTGGTTTACGAATGTCCAGATTGGTCTTGCGGGTCGATCTGCCGTCGCTTGTGGCAACTTTCATCGTTCTATCTGCCTAATTGTTTCGTCAATCGATTTAGCTCAGTGAGATGAAGCATAGATTACCGATGCATTTTAATCAAGTCGACAGATGACATATTTGCTGTATTTTCTTATATATTATTGATTATAAACGATAATTTATTTTGATCGAGATGTCAGAACAAATCTATTTTCGGGAACATTATCTGTCATGAAAATATAGTATTCGATGCAATTTCATTTTTGTTTTCGATGGAAATGCTGAAAAGTCGTTGTCTGACAGGGCTTTGGAGCGTTATAAGAGATGATTGTTGATCGCCCTTTCGGAATTCGCACATGGACAGACTTCACGACGCCCTGATTTCTATTCGCCGTATTTTACGTGCGAGCGACATTCATGCCAAACGTTTAGGCAAGCTGGCAGGGCTGAAAACATCGCAATTACTGGTGTTACAATCGCTAGAGGATTCTGGCGAAATGACTGTTGGTGAAATTGCCGCCAAAGTGAACCTTGCCCAGGCATCAACGACGGCACTGGTCGATAAGCTTCAATCCATGGGGCTGGTGCAGCGTGCCCGCGGGCATTCGGACAAGCGCAAGGTTTATGTCCGCCTGACAGAGGCCGCGCATGGCGTGTTGGCGCGTGCGCCCATGGCGCTGCATGATCGCTTTTCGGAAAAGTTCAGCAACCTGGAAGACTGGGAACAAAGTTTTCTTGTTGCCGCGCTTCAGCGGGTTTCAACCATGATGGATGCGGGTGATATTGATGTTGCCCCGTTGCTTGATCATGAGGCAATCATAGAAAAGAACCACGACACCCCAAAGAACTAACAACATCGGGTAGCGTTGTTTGCAGCGCGCCATTGTTACATGGGCAGTTGCTCTGCGACGTGTATGGGTAAAAATTTGTCATAATATATACTGTAGGATAGTACGTGCAACTGATCGGCGCGGGCAGGGGTAGCCGTTCCGCTAATGGCTGCAATAACAAAAAACAGCGCAATACCAAGCATTGCAGCGGCTTTTAGTTTATCCATCAGACGCGAATACACGGGGCCTACTGGTGAATCTAGGTTGCGCCATATGTTAAGATTTAAAAGGGCTTCATGTTGATCTTCACCGGCAAGTTCTGCGATCCTGATCATTGTCGCGTCCGAGGGCCAAGCCTTCTTGGTTCTGAATGCAGAAACGTGTGAGCCTTTGATACCTATAAGCGCACCTAGCTGGCGATCAGATTTCAATTTCTGATTGTCTTTTGCATGGTCAAGATATTCGTCAATCGTTGGCATAGTGATCTCCGTTTTCCATAGAAAATAAAATGCTGCCAAAAAAGACAGTTGACAACAGTTAACTGTCACTGCTTTGAATATTGGCGGCGGTCAATGATCACTTTGGCTGCTTCTACCCGTTTCCCAAAAGGGGGCTGGCTACCCGGCTAGCCCCCGACCCGGAAACGGAG